>NZ_PKLA01000004.1:699978-709992 GCF_002858875.1 Bacillus sp. UMB0728
TTTCGTCTGGGGCATGAAGGAGAAGAATATACGGGCTTGAACGGCAGGCCGAATTCACTTGAGAACCTCATTATCACCGAAGATCATAACGGTCCATTCGGCAGCCCGTTTGTCGACTCCAATCGTGCGCCTGTTACAGAGGAAACAACTGAAGCTGTACAGATCATCTATTTCAGGCCATCTCTTGAAAAAGACAGCTGTGCCAGATTGGCGGAATCCCTTATGGGGATGTTTTTGCAGGTTCATGGAGGAGAAGGGGAATTCTGTATTGTTGGATAAGAAAAAAGCAGAGGCATTAACATGCATCTGCTTTTTTCTCATTTGGCATCCATCAGCTGGCAGTCATGTCCAGAATATGATGCCGCATCCTCCTCATTCCAGGACAATGCTTTTGCCTGTTTCACTGCTTTTATAGATGGCATCAATGATCTTCGATACACGCAGGGCCTCTTCCGGCTTAACAATAAGCTGTTCTTTTCCCAGACAGCTATTGAGAAAATTCCTTGCCTGCGGTATGCCGGGATCCTCCTCCCCGGGAAGCCACTCTGCCTCACTATTCAGGAGCATCCCATTTTTCAGCTGGTTCAGCTGGAATGGAAATACATCAATTCCTCCGGTAAGCCCGGAAATGCCAAGGCTTTCTTCATCATTTTTGATATTGGCCATCCAGGAAGTCTCGAACAGGAGGGAGGCGCCATTCGCAAAGCGGATATAGGCTGTCACATGGTCCTCGACTTCAATGGTTTGATGATCATAATCTCCCCAAAGATTCACCTGGTTTTCCATCCTGCTGAGTTGATTGTAGGCTGTGCCCGTTACCTCAACAGGTTCCGGGCTGCCGAGCAGCCATAAAGCAAGATCAAGGAAATGGCAGCCATAGTCAATCATGGCGCCTCCTCCCTGCAGCTCCTTATTGGTAAAAACGCCCCAGCCCGGAACCTTCCTTCTTCTCAGTGCCTTTGCCCGGGCAACGATCGGCTGGCCGATTTCGTTTTCCTCTATGACCTTTTTAGCAGCCCTTGCTTCTTTCATAAACCGATAATGATAGGCAATCGCCAGCTGTTTGCCTGATTTCTTAGAGGCCTTAATCATTTCTTCGCATTCTTCTGCAGTCATTGCCATGGGCTTTTCACAGAGAACATGCTTTCCTGCTTTCAATGCTGCCACAGAGATTTCGGCATGATATCGGTTGGGTGTGCAAATCACAACAGCGTCCACAATCTCCAGCATATCCTGATAATCCCCAAAGGCGTGAGGCACCCCGAATTTCTCTGCTGTAAGCCTGGCAGTCTCTTCATGGATATCACAGATTGCTTCAACAGAGGCCAGCTCTGATAATGTCAGCAGTGCGGGGATATGGCGGCTCTGCGCAATCCCGCCGGCTCCGATAATTCCAACACGCAGCTTTTCCATACAATCCCCCCTTAAGGCAATCTCACTATTTTCCCGGACTGGCCCGACTCCAGCGCAGCAAGGACAACCCTTAAGGATTTCAGTCCCTCTTCCCCGCTCACTGGAGGCTCTTTGTCTTCCGCAATACTGTCAATGAATGTACTGATAACATGGGACTGCGTCTGCTTTCCTTCTTCATTCGTCTGAATGCCGCCAAGCTCATATTTCAGTGTTTCTCCGTTCTTGTACTGGATGACGAGGGAATTGACAGGGTCGTCCTCAAGCCTGAGGATCGCATTCTCAGCATAGATGATAGTTGAATTATCTTCTTTTGATACGTAGGACCAGCTGGCTGCCAGGGTTCCGATCACACCGCTTTCCGTTTTTAAAATGCAGACGGCTGTATCGTCCACATCGCTGTTTTCCTTTGAGCTTGCTTCCACAAAAGCGCCGGCCTGTGTGATCTCCTCTCCCAGCAAATAGCGGATCAGGTCGGCTTTATGTACTCCAAGGTCTCCCATCGCCCCAATAAACGCCTCGCTTTTCCGGAAAAACCAGCTGTCCTTCCCATCCGCACTCCAGCCCTCTGGTCCGCCATGCCCAAAAGCGGTTCTGAAGCTGTATACCTTGCCCGCTTCCCCGCTCGCTATAAACGCACGGGCTTTCTGATGGGAAGGCACAAACCGCTGATTATGGCCGATCATAAGCTTTTTCCCATATTTCCTTGCCGCTTCTATCATGCTCTCCGCTTCCTTCACCGACACAGCCATCGGCTTTTCACAAAGAACATGCTTACCTGCCTTCAGGGCGGCTATGGAGATGGGGGCATGCAGATAATTCGGTGTGCACACGCTCACTGCATCGATTTCCGGATTTTCCAGCAGATCCTCATAGCTGGTATATGCTTCAGCATGATACAGGGCAGCCATATCCATCGCCCTTTCCTCCACAATATCACAGACAGCCATGATTTCAGCCCTGCCGTTCAGGTGATATTCCGGCAGATGCCTGTGCTTGGCGATACTGCCGCACCCGATGACCCCAATCTTAATCTGTTCCATCCTTACCCCTCCCCGTTCTTCCCTTTTATATGCTCCAGCGGCTTGGCATTCCCATACTTCACCTCAGGCTGACGGGATCCTTCTGCCCACCTGACAGCATTAATGATGACCTTTTGAACATCTTTGTTAAAATAAGTCGGATAGGTTTCATGCCCAGGCCGGAAATAGAATACTTTTCCTTTCCCGCGCTGATAGGTGCAGCCGCTCCGGAACACTTCTCCGCCCTCGAACCAGCTGACCATCACGAGCTGGTCCGGAGCAGGGATATCAAAATGCTCACCGTACATTTCCTCCCGCTCCAATTCGATATACTCCCCCAGCCCTTCCGCAATCGGATGGCTCGGATCCACGACCCAGATCCGTTCCTTTTCGTCTGCTTCCCGCCATTTCAAATCACAGGAAGTTCCCATTAATGATTTAAATATTTTTGAAAAATGGCCTGAATGAAGGACGATCAGCCCCATGCCGTCCAGCACCCGCTGTTTCACCCTGTCAACAATTTCATCCGGGACCGCATCGTGGGCGATATGCCCCCACCAGATCAGTACATCTGTATCTTCCAGAACCTCCCGGGTTAATCCGCATTCATCGTCATCAAGCGTCGCTGTCCTTACTTCAAAGGACTCACCTTCCAAAAAGGAGGCAATCGCTCCGTGTATCCCATCAGGATAAACGGCCCTCACTTCCGCGTTTTTTTGCTCATGCTGATTTTCATTCCATACCGTCACTTTTGCCATTGTTCTTCCTCCTATCTGCTGCCCGGCGGCAGATTCCGATATTCATTCGGTGTATAGCCGGTCAGCTTTTTAAAAACCTTGCTGAAATATTTTTCATTCTGGTATCCAACCTGATAGGCTATCTCGTAAATTTTCAAAGATGGGCTGCCAAGCAGCTCCTTTGCCTTTTCCATCCGGATATTGGTCAAATAATCTGTAATGGTTGCGTGGAAGTCCTGTTTGAATTTCCTGGATATATACTCTCTGCTCAAATAAAAACGGTCAGCGATATCCTGCAGTGTGATATCAAGATGATAATTCTGCACCAGAAACTCTTCGATTTGCTTGATGTTATTGTTCTCTTTCTGGGCTGCTTTGCTTTCCCTGGGCTCTCTAAAGGCCTCCCCTGTCAAACGTGAAGCTGCAAGGTCATTGACTGCCCTTTTGAGCGTTTCATTCAGCAGTTCCGGATCAATCGGCTTTAAGATATAATCAAAGCTTTTATAATAGATGGCGTTCCTCATATACTCGTAGTCATCATAGCCGCTGACAACGATCGTTTTCACCTGGCATTGGGAACCATGGATCCACTTCAAAAGGCTGATGCCGTCACACCTCGGCATATTCATATCGGTAAAAATAATATCAGGCTGCACTTCGCCGATCAGTCTGATAGCCTCTTCCCCGTCCTCTGCCTCAAAGATGGAGCTGATTCCATGCTTTTCCCATTCTGCAAGCATAAGAAGCCCTTCCCTGACATGCTTTTCATCATCGATGATGATTGCCTTCATCCACTTCGCCCCCCGGGTGCAGCGGAAGCTTCATGGAAACGATAAAGCCTTTGCCTCCACGATTTCCAAGCTGCAGGATTGCTTCTTCTCCGTAATAAAGCATCAGCCGTCCATACACATTCCTAAGCCCGATGCTCGTGCTGTCCCCTTTGGCCTCAAGCGGCCCGCCTTTAATACAGCGCCATATATCCCCCAGCCTGCCATCATCTGCGCCTCCGCCATTATCACTTATATCTATGCATAGAAATCCGCTGTCTTTATAACATTCGATATTCAGCTCGCCTGTCCCTTCACCCGGAGTAAATCCATGCTTAAAATAATTCTCAATGACCGGCTGCAGCAGCATTTTAGGAACTTTGACAGATGAGACCTCTTCACCTGCATCAATCCTGTAGATAAACTTTTCGCCAAACCGCTCTTTCTGCAGGAGCAGGAAGGCCTTTGTATAATTAATCTCTTTTATCAGCGGCACCCGGTCCTCCTCCATGTCCATCCCGTACCTCATGATTTTTGAAAGATGGGTAATCAGGGTATAAATCTGGGGAACTTTGTTTTTCAAGGCAACCGTTCCGATCGACTGGAGGGCATTGTACAGGAAATGCGGGTTGATCTGCGACTGGAGCACCTTCAGCTGATTGGTTTTATTCTCAATCTCCAGCTTATATTCCCTGTTGATGAGATGGTTTATTTTCTCGATCATCTCATTGAACCTCATTCCAAGGATGCCGATTTCATCCTTCCCGAATGAATCATATTCAACATTCATGTCCCCCCGCTCTACCTGGCTGATGCTCCTCAGCAGCACCCGGATCGGGGAGGTGATTCTAAAAGAAACGAATAAGGTGGCAAGGATAACCAGCGTTAACCCGATAATGCCGAAAAGGATGTTGATTTTCGCAACGCTAAAAGCGCTTTCATACAAAGTTGTATCCGGGACCCGCTTCACGAGGAACCAGCCGCCCGCACTTTCTTCCATCTGCTCGTAAATCATCATGCCGCTGAAATCATCTTTCTTCCATTCAAGTGTCCCCGCCTTATTTCCTGAACTCACAATGGCATCCACCCATTTTTCGGGCACCTGTCCGCTTGCAGCATCCTTGTCAGAGCTATAAATGAGAAGGCCATCCTGAGATACAATATAAAATTCCTCGCTTCCCGGAGTATAAAGATTCCTGCTGAGATTCACGATGTCATCCGGAGCGATCTCAAGAGTAATGTAGGCCAGCACATTGTCTGATGGAATATTTGTAAACGCACGATGCACTGCCATGATATTCCGGGAATTCGTCTGTTCCATCAGCGGTTCAATATACATATGCGAGGAGCTGTCCCTGGCTCTATTGAAGGCCTCTGCGCTTTTGGCGCTCCTTCCTTTCATGAAGACGACTGTAGACCTCCTGGAAGCGGAGATGACCCTGTCTTCGTCTGCAAAGGCTATTTGGACCCTGTTAATGGTATCCCCGGCATAAAGGATGGTTTGGACCACATTTTTCATGATCCCGATTGTTAAATAATTGTCCTCATCTTTAGAAGACCTCAGGAAATTTAAGAAGCCGGGATTATTGTACAGAGACAATGTCAATCCATTCAGCTCATTCATATAGCTCTCCAGGTTGATTTTGCCCTGATAAAGAAGCTTGCTGTTTTCCTCTACAGCCTGATTTTTCAAAAACTCCTTCGTATGGAAGTAGGTAATGATAATCGATGTGCCGAAAGGAATGATTGTGATCAGCAGCAGCAGGACGATCAGTTTATTGCGGATACTGTTCTTAATCATAAATAGTCCTCCCCAGGCCCTGATAATGTAAGTATATATGGGACAGGGTGAGACATGCTGAAGATTTTTTCATTTATGGAAAATAAAAAGCATGCCCTGTTGCAGACATGCTTTTTATCCTGGCAGTGATCTCTGCTTTACTTTAAGTTATCCCAGGTTTTCTGGAACCTCTCTAGCAGAGTATCATAATCAATTTTACCTGCAGCATATTCCTGGATGCTAGCGGCGAATTCCTTGTTCGCTCCATCCGGCCATCTGAACCATGTCCACGGAATTGTTTTCTCTTCTTTGGAGTACTCAAGGATTGACTGGCCAAGATCGCCAAGACCTGATGCCTCAATATTGTCAAAAGCAGGGATGAAAGCAAATTCCTCGGTTAAATAGCGTTTTCCTGTATCAGAAGATACCATCCATTCCAGGAACAATTTAGCTTCATCCAGGTGCTCGGAATTCTTATTCAGAACCCAGTTATTCGGGACCCCAACAGGGAGGCGGTCAGCATTTTCGTCATCTGAGATCGGAATCGGCAAAAAGCCCATATTCATATCAGGATTAACCTCATAAATCATATTTTCAGTCCAGTTCCCCTGCTGCAGCATGGCAGTCTGGCCTGCGGCAAATTGGGTGACCTGCGTGTTATAGTCAGTGGTCAATGGATTATCATTTCCAAAATTGATTTCTGTATCAAGCACTTCTTTAAACTGCTTGAATTGCTCATTATCTGTAAACTTCTCTGTACCATCATAAAGTCCTTCAATAAAGGCAATAGGATCTTCCTGCTGGGCAAAAGGGATATTCAGCAAGTGCTGCCCGATGACCCACCATTCCCCATATCCAGCTGAGAAAGGTGTAGTGCCGCTGTCCTTCAGTTTCTCAGCAGCATCCTTGAGCTCTGTAATATTGGCCGGAGGCTCCTTAATGCCCGCTTTCTCAAACAAATCTTTATTATAGACAAATCCGTATCCTTCAAGGTTGACCGGCATGCCATAAAGCTTGCCGTCTGTATCTGTCATCGGCACTTTGCCGATCGGGAGAAGATGCTCAACCCATGGCTCATTGGATAGGTCGGCCAGATGCTCCTTCCACAGTTCCAGTTCTTTAAAGCCGCCATTGTTGAAAATATCCGGCTGTTCACCAGAAGCAAATTTCGCTTTCAGCGCAGCACCGTAATCGGCACCGCCGCCAACAGTTTCCAGCTTTACTTTGATATTGGGATGCTCGGCTTCGAACTCAGTGATCATCTCCTGAAGCTGGTCGGCAATTTCAACTTTAAATTGGAACAGGTTGAGAGTAACCGTCTCTTCCCCGGTATCCTTTGTCCCCTCTTTATCATCAGTTCCAGAAGTGCTTCCTGACGAACAGCCGGCCAAAATCCCGAATGTGAAAAGCAGGGACAGGCAAATAAGCAATAAGCGTTTCATTGTCATTGACCTCCTTGAATTCTATTTATATATCATTTTAGCGGCACATTCTAGCCGCCGCTAAAATTTGATATCTATTTGATGGAGCCTGATGCTATGCCTTTAATAATATGCTTCTGCAGGAACAGGAAGAAGATGATGACCGGCGTAATGCCAAGTACAAGCGCTGCCAGGCCCATATCCCACTGTTTTGTATATTGGGCAAAGAAGGAGCTGGTGGCGAGCGGGATTGTTCTCAGCTCGGCATCCTGCAGCACCAGGAGCGGAAGAAGGAAATCATTCCAAATCCATAAGGTATTAAGGATGACAACCGTCACTGTAATCGGCTTTAAAAGCGGGAAAACGATCCTCCAAAAAACCCCGAACTGGCTGCACCCATCAATCAGCGCCGACTCTTCTATCTCCCTTGGAACCGTTTTGACAAATCCATGGTAAAGGAACAGGGAAAGAGGAACGCCAAACCCGAAATACATCATAATCAGTCCGGGAATGCTGTTCGTCATATTCAGGGCGCCTCCGAGCTTCATAAGCGGGATCATAACCGTCTGAAAGGGAATGACCATTGCTGAGACAAAAAGGATAAACAGAATCTTGCTGAAGCGCCCGGGAGTCCTCACCATTTTCCATGCAGCCATTGAACTGATGATTACCAGGCCAATATTGCTGAGCACAGTAATGATCAGTGAATTCCAGAATGCCCTCGGAAAATTAATGATTTCCCAAACCTTCGAATAATTAGCAAATAACACTTCCTTTGGAAAAGCAGCTGCATCCAATAAGATTTCAGCAAAGCTTTTGACTGAATTAACCGCCACAAAATAGAAGGGGATCAGAAAAATCAGCCCAAGAATGATGCCGATTATCTCCAGCAGAAACGTCCTTCCTGTATACTTGCGATTCATCAGGCTTCAACCTCCTTCCTTTTCGTCATAATTACCTGAACCGATGTAAACACGGCGACAATCAGAAAGAAAAGAATCGATTTGGCCGTCCCGAGACCATAGCGGTTATTTTGGAAAGCCTCCTGATAAATGTTGATGGCTACAGACTGTGTTGAATTAAACGGTCCCCCATTTGTAAGAGAAAGATTTAAATCAAAGATCTTAAAGGCCATTGATATAGTCAAAAAGAAACAAATAGTGAAAGCCGGAATGATCAGCGGTATAATGATGCGGGTAAGAAGCGTCCAGTTTGAAGCCCCGTCAATCCTTGCCGCCTCAAGAAGGGAATGGTCCACTCCCTGCAGGGCTGCGATATAAATCACCATCATATAGCCGCTCACCTGCCATGCAAACACAATGACAATTCCCCAAAATGCTGTAGTCTCATCCCCCAGCCAGGCAAGCTTGAAAAACGCCAGGCCAGTCAAATTTCCGATGGAAGCAAACGCTTTGACAAAGATAAACTGCCAGATGAACCCAAGCAGCAGTCCTCCAATTACATTCGGTATAAAGAAGACGGTTCTGAGAATATTCCGTGTCTTCAAGGCCGCGTTAAGTAGCAGGGCAAGTCCAAATCCAATTAAATTGCTGATAACCACTGAGGCCAGCATGAACTTGGTTGTAAACAAGAAAGATTGGAAAAAGTTCGGATCATCCTTGAAAATTTTGATATAGTTTTGCAGCCCGACCCATTCGACAGCTGAGCTTACACCATTCCATGAGGTAAAGGAATAATATAAACCCATAAGGAATGGTATCACCTGAATAAGGACAAAGAATATAATGGCCGGTCCGGTAAAAGCCGCATAAATTAATATACTTCGAAGACGTGCTTTTCTTTTGCTTGTTCTCTTTGTTACAGCGTCCGCCTTTATGGGAGCCAACTCTGTTTTTGCATCCAATTTTACTCTCACCGCCTTTTGTAATCGCTTTCTTTTATTATAGGAGGCTATCAAATAAAAAGGGGCAACATAATTGACCAAAAGAGGGGGAAAATTTTGACTTCTTCATAGAGAAGAAAGACTGGCTGACATCTTACCGTAACCCACGGGTCATGCCTTATCGGGATCAAGACAAAGAAAAAACGCAATGCTTCGTTTTCTGGAAACGAAACACTGCGTTGATGAAATTATGTATGGAGCGGGTGATGGGAATCGAACCCACGACATCAGCTTGGAAGGCTGAGGTTTTACCATTAAACTACACCCGCATCGAAAATTGCTGAAATTTGTCGATGCCTTTTCAAAAATAAAAACAGGAAACCCTGTATAAAAAGAAAATGATACCGGTGGCCGGGGTCGAACCGGCACTCCAGAAGGAACACGATTTTGAGTCGTGCGCGTCTGCCAATTCCGCCACACCGGCATATCATTTAATTTATCGTTCATTCTCCATTTCCTGTAATTGGAATGGAGGCGGCAACCGGAATCGAACCGGTGATAAAGGTTTTGCAGACCTCTGCCTTACCTCTTGGCTATGCCGCCAGAACGTTTGGAGCGGAAGACGGGATTCGAACCCGCGACCCCCACCTTGGCAAGGTGATGTTCTACCACTGAACTACTTCCGCAAATGGCTGGGCTAGCTGGATTCGAACCAACGCATGACGGAGTCAAAGTCCGTTGCCTTACCGCTTGGCTATAGCCCAATAATATGATATGCATAGAATGCAATATTGTGATTAAAAAATGGGGCGACTGATGGGAATCGAACCCACGAATGTCGGAACCACAATCCGATGCGTTAACCACTTCGCCACAATCGCCATAATAAAATTGGCAGGGGTAGTAGGAATCGAACCCACACTGGAGGTTTTGGAGACCTCTGTTCTACCTTTAAACTATACCCCTGTATGAATGGTGGAGGGGGACGGATTCGAACCGCCGAACCCTGAGGGAGCGGATTTACAGTCCGCCGC
>NZ_PKLA01000004.1:710229-710294 GCF_002858875.1 Bacillus sp. UMB0728
TAAGTCCTTTGTTCGTCAGTTCTTACGAACTTCCTCACAGATTGCCGCAGGAGCTGTTCAATGAA
>NZ_PKLA01000004.1:710544-711064 GCF_002858875.1 Bacillus sp. UMB0728
AACCCGTGTTACCGCCGTGAAAGGGCGGTGTCTTAACCGCTTGACCAAGGGGCCATTATATAATTTAAATGGCGGAGAGCAAGGGATTTGAACCCTTGAGACAGCTATAAACCGCCTACACGATTTCCAATCGTGCTCCTTCGGCCACTCGGACAGCTCTCCATAATTGGCTCCGCAGGTAGGATTCGAACCTACGACCGTTCGGTTAACAGCCGAATGCTCTACCACTGAGCTACTGCGGAATGATAGTATATTAGAATACTTTCGCCCGGCAGCGTCCTACTCTCACAGGAGGAGAACCTCCAACTACCATCGGCGCTGAGAAGCTTAACTTCCGTGTTCGGTATGGGAACGGGTGTGACCTTCTCGCTATCGCCACCAGACTATTTTTTCAAGACAAGTATTATTATACCGTCTTTTTATTATTTTGCAAGAGAATTTTTAAATTTTATTCCCTCAAAACTAGATAATGCAGAAGAAGAATTACAAAGCAATCAAATGTGGTTAAGTCCTCGATCTA
>NZ_PKLA01000005.1:0-421517 GCF_002858875.1 Bacillus sp. UMB0728
GTAAACAACTATGAAATTCTAAGAAAACATGAGTAAATCGGCGTTTTAGCTTCTTTTATTGAGGGAGGTTAGCTTAATAAGAAGTCATAAATAAAGAAACCTTGGTAAGGGCAGACTTACATCGAGGTGTTCATATGAACAGACAACTAGGAATATTACTCGTTTTTTGCTTTATGGTACTTGCTGCTGCCAATCATACTAAAGCCATTGAAGTACCACTAAAAGAAGAAATCAAATATAACCATAACAGTATGACTATTTCCGAAGTTAAAAAGCACGTTCCTTTTAATGTCATTGTACCTGAAAATGTACCAGACGATTGGACACTAGAAATCAAAACTTACCCTTGGGGAACAAAGACCGATTTCACCAGCTTTAGTCTGCATTATATGGATAGAAATGATGGAAAAATGTTGGTTAGCATTACTCAAAAGAAGAGTATAGCTAAACAAACAAAAGAGTATATCCCTAATGCCAAAACAATATCGATAAATGGACATTTAGGCAGATTAACTAAATGGGGTAATGACGGTGAAGTTGACCGTAAAGGAGAAATTATTACTGGAGGATTACTTCAATGGTCGCAAAAAGGAACTGATATTGAAATACATAGTTCAAGGATACCAAAGGCGAAGATGGTGGATATTGCACGTTCAATGAAAAAATCATTAAAAGCAAAATAAGCAAGAGCGTTAGTCTAAGCAGGACTGACGCTTTTTTTGTGGGATTCCATATTAGTCCAAAGGGGCAAGTATGTTTTAGTAAATTTTCATGTAAATAAATCTAACCTTTATTGCAGCTCAAACGGTAAAAAATGAAGACTTTCAATTATTTTATGTTGAAAAGGATGTAATCAGCAATCCTGGACATGATATCCCTAAATTGATTAAGGGGGATGCAAATGAGATCTCATTTACTTTGTATTTTAAGTTTCTTAACCCTTGGATTGAACACTGCTCCTACATATGCTGCCCAGGAAGACAAACCTCAACCTTTAGAAGAAATATACCCTCAGCTCGGGTATAAGCCGGTTGAGGAGGCAGTAAGGGAGTTTGAAGAGCACTTCAAGGAAGACTTAAAGCTGCCAACAAGATTGCCGCCTATACCTTTCACCCACATTTTCGGAAGGTTTTATGAGGACAAACGATACGGCATTAATGATGGCTTAGAAATAGAGTTTATAAATGAAGACCAGGGTCAAAATCACTTTAATATTGATATAAGACCATTAAAGAATAAGATTGACTTCAGGACTAAAGGTGATCAAAAAATATACAGACTTCAAAATGGAGAAGAAGCTGTTTACATTGTTGACAGGAACCATACATTGCTTGTCTTTGAAAAGGACCATTGGCAATACATGCTCGGTGTTTCAAAGAGGATTGCCAATAAAGTACCACCAGAAATGTTGGTTTCAATTGCTAATTCGATTTTTCCAGACTAATAAGACCTCATTGTTATAATCACCGAAAAGGAACGCTTCTTTTCTTGGTAATTAGCCATGTCAAAGTGATATTTAGTTTGTGTAACTACAAGTGCCTGTGTCTAATAGAAGCTGCCATTAACATTTGGCGGCTTTTTGTTATTCTATAAAAGGAGCAGGATTGTTGTAGACTGCTGTTTATACTTCCTTGAACAACTGGTTCAAAATATTGAGGAGTTATAACCAGTAGGCATACTAATCTTCATTTTTAAGTGTCTGGAGAATCATTCTTAATATCTAACGTGTTAAATATTGTAATATCCGCTAATATATAATGTATACCATCTGGAGAAAACATTTAGGGGGATTTATGATTTTAGGAACAAAGTTTAATAAAAATCTAATGGATTACATACTGAATAAACTAGCAGCCCTTGGTTTATTAGTAATTGTTATGTGTTTGTATATCATTATGGCAACTGGATTTGATTTGTATGAGTTTAGCGAAAATTTATTGAATATTAAGATCTGGGGTTTGATATGCGGATATGCACTAATGACGACATTGCTAATTGATTTAGTAACATTTAAATGGATAGAGATCAAATACCATACGAGAGTGCTGTTGCACTGTTTAGCAGGATTTCTTGTGTTTTTTCTAATTACGGATGTTAATTTGTTTTCAGTAATTGCTGGAAGTGTTGGTGCATTATGTGCATTTATCTATATCTTTGGCTCCTCCCTATTAAAGAAAAGAAAACAATTAGTATGGATTTTTCTTTTAGTTTTCCCTCTAATGCTCTGTATAAGATTGTTTGATTTTACTATTAAAGAAGGTTGGACTGAAGAGAAAACTAATTCAAATTTTTCCGCAGAGTTTGAGCGTTTTAATGGGAAAAATGAGATTCCAATATTTTTAAATAAGGGAGAGGTAGTAACGTTTTATATATCATTTGAGCCACTAAATGGAGGTGGATATGGATATCATATCTTAGATGATAATGGTAAGTATGTAGGGGTGACAGAACTAGAAGATACGTCTGAGGAATATAGAGGTATTGATAGGAATACAATCCAGTTTAATGCAGAAAAAGCAGGTGAATATATGTTGATAGTCACAGGTGATAACTTGAAAGGGAAAATCGACATAAAGTGGGAAATAAATTAATGTTCATTTGTTAATCCACAAACGGGGCAGGTTTGTGCAAGAGAATACAACTTCCAGAGGCATTGGACACCAAAGATCACATAAAAAAGAGAGGATTATCTCCTCTCACATGGATTAATTATCAAAGATAAAACGATCCTGATATTTCCGTTCAGAATCTCCGTTTTGGTCTACGGTCCAAGTAACGATTACTTTTAATTTAGCTCCATTTAATAAAGGAAAATTGTTGTGATGAAAAGTGGGCGTTAAAAGTTTATCGCTTTCGATAGTAAATAATTCTATATCTGATTTAAGCTTTGGATCATCTCTAAAGGCTTCAATCCTAATTAACTTGATGTTTTTATTACCAATGTTCTTTAAATCCATGCTGTAACGATTATAGAGATTAGTATCTCTTGATTTGTTATTATTTGAAACAGGGCTATCTGGTTTTCCTATCTCCAAGCTCCATTGCTCGGACGTGACCTTTACCGGCAGCTTGTCAGGAGATACAGCAAATGCATTAATGGGAATCGATGTTAGAAGTAATGTTAAAATCAGAATTGAAGTATTGATTCTTCTCAAGATTTCACACCCTTTTTTCTTAGGGTGAATCTAACTTGAAAAAATATACAACCTAATTTAGAAATAGGCACCTTCCTAAATTAAAGCTGAATTTGTGAATAAGTGCACTTAAACAAACGGGTGCTTTAGTGGAATAAGTTACTACAAAAAAGGCTTAGAGTTGGAAATACTCTAAGCCTTTTTTGACTGCGAATATACTGTGATTTGTGTGTGGAATTTGTGTGATTTACTGTGTGATTAGTCTGCGATTTAACGTTTTGTACCTCATCAGAAAACCCGTTACAAATGTGGAGGCGCGTCATTTTACAGCTCTCAGCCCCGGCTGTCAATGACCGCCAAAACTTCATCAATGCTGGCATGGTTTTCCGGTGAAGGATCAATATGCTTCCACAGCAACTCACCCTGTGATGAATATAGCCAAGTTCCGCCCTGGATATAAACATCCTGCGTCTTCATCGATTTCATCACAAATTGCTTCTGTTTTTCTTCATCCGGGATAAAGCCTTTCACCTGTCCGGTGACAAATCCGAACCCGGCCTTTGCAAGAAGCTTCCACTTCGGCATCATCTGATGGCCCATTCCTTTATACGCTGCCCGGGACGGATTACCGTAAATCGGAAACGGAAACGGCCCGAAATGCTCCAGGAATTGTTCAATGAACGCCCCTTTGGAAGGCGCCACAATTTTCACGTGAAACCTTTTATCTTCAATTTCTGCTATGCGCTCACGCAACTGCGCGAGATATTCCCTGCAGACTGGTCAGCCAAGGTGGCGGACAAAAACGAGCATCGTATCCTGTCCGCTGATTGCTTCACCCAAAGTGATCGTATCCTGCGAACCGGGGATCTCTAATTTGTAATCCATACCCATCCCTCTTTCAGAACAAATTTAATAGAATTAGCTCTATCATAACGGAAGAGGGGGGAATGGGCAAAAAAAGGGGATCGGGTGATGTGCTTGAAGGAAAATGCCAAAGTTTCTGAATCTGCCGGACTTCGGGACTCTCTGCCGGAAAAAAGCGCCAGATTCATTTACAGAATCAAGGCGCATTATTTTCTTAGTCATCACTGGCCAGAATGCCGAAGATCCTAAGAATATTGATAAACAGATTGATAAAATCAAGATAAAGATTCAGCGCCATGAGCGGCACTTCCTCAGCGCTTACTCCGTACTGCTTCATGCGGTTAAAGTCGAACAGGACATAGCCGCTGAAGACTAGCACGCCGATAAAGGAAAAAGCGAGCAGTGCTGTGGAGCTTAACGGCCAGATCATATGGAAAATGGAGATGCAGATCAGAGCCAGCAGGGCTGCCATCAGCATGCCGCCGAGAAATGAGAGGTCACGCTTGGTTGTGGTTGCATAAAAAGCAAGTCCGCCAAATACAACAGCTGTTGTTCCGACGGCCATCAGGACGGTATTGGCACCTGATGTCGCAATATAATGCGCAATGATCGGGTAGGTTGTAATCCCCGAAATAAAGGTGAAGCTGTACAGAAAAGTGTAGGAAATTGCTTTTTTCTTTCTTAAGAAGAACGCTCCGATCAGCATGGCCAGCTCAAGGATGACGAGCGGCAGAAACAGCGCCGGAGGGATATAGACGCCAGCCA
This sequence comes from Bacillus sp. UMB0728, assembly GCF_002858875.1. Taxonomy (NCBI): domain Bacteria; kingdom Bacillati; phylum Bacillota; class Bacilli; order Caryophanales; family Bacillaceae; genus Bacillus; species Bacillus sp. UMB0728. The sequence continues at coordinate 4,764 of NZ_PKLA01000005.1, forward strand.
TCGTCCCGAGAAAGGCAAATGCCAGTGACAGGGCAAAGGCTCTTAAAACAGATGGAAGATAGCCGGTGTTGGCAGTTTGTGCATACATATGTTTCACCTCATATGAATTGATTACCTTTTATACGCAGAAAATCGGGTAAGGTTTCAATTCATTTTTTCTTCTTTTAATAGATCACGGATTTCTTTCAGCAGTTCTTCCTTCGCATCGACGGTCGGTGCTTCTTCTACCTGCTTTTCCTGTTCATGCCTGCTCTTCAGCCTGTTGATGAACCTGACAAAGAGGAAGATGGAAAAGGCGATGATGACAAAATCAATGATAGATTGGATGAATGCACCATATTTGATGGTAGCGTCCTCGATTTTTACAGACCGCTCGGAAAAATCAACCCCTCCGGTGAGCAGTCCGAGAAATGGCATGACAATATCATTGACGAGCGAGGTGACGATTTTTCCAAAGGCTCCGCCGATGATCACACCGACTGCCAGATCGACCACATTGCCTTTGATGGCAAATTTCTTGAATTCCTTCAGCATATAGGTCATTCCTTTCTTTTTTGTCCAAGGTGTATAGCGATAAAAGTTATTATACTTATAAAAGAGCCGGTTGTTAAGGAGAGAAAAGCTTCCCGCGCATGGTATTGACAGAATCCGGCTTTTTCACTATAGTTACAGAGGACAAAAAAATATACGACATTCCTGCATCATGCAGGAGAGGTTCATAGCAACAAACCCTCTATAAAAAACTATGGTTCTGATAAAATTGATCAGCCATATCCGCGGGGATATGGTTTTTATTTTTCTCGGGCTGATTTTTATATATCGAGGAGCCTCTCTTGTATGCGCAGTACCATATGAGGAGGCTTTTTTCTATGTCTGGAAGAAAAGATGAAGAATTGAAGGATGTTACTTTGCTTGGCAATCAGGGGACACAGTATTTGTTTGAATACTCGCCGTCCATCCTGGAGGCTTTTGATAATAAGCACCCGAACCGTGACTATTTCGTAAAATTCAACTGCCCGGAGTTCACAAGCCTGTGCCCGAAAACGGGCCAGCCGGACTTTGCGACCATCTATATCAGCTATATTCCTGATCAGAGAATGGTTGAAAGCAAGTCACTGAAGCTGTATCTGTTCAGCTTCCGCAATCATGGCGACTTTCATGAAGACTGCATGAACATCATCATGAATGATCTGATTGAGCTGATGGATCCGCGCTATATCGAGGTATGGGGCAAATTCACTCCGCGCGGCGGCATTTCCATCGATCCGTATACCAATTACGGAAAGCCGGGCACAAAATATGAAAAGATGGCAGAGTACAGGATGATGAACCACGATCTTTACCCTGAAACCATCGACAACCGTTAAAAGGAGACAGACGTTTTGCTATTATATTTGAATGCCGCATTTGCCGGCCTGCTCATATTATCCAATATTCTTGCCGTCAAACTGTTCAGCCTGGGATCCTGGGCTGTTCTGCCGGCGGCTGTGATTGTTTATGTTTTTACGTATCCGATTACTGATATCATCGGTGAAGTTTATGGAAAAGAAGCTGCCAGGAAGACCGTGCTCGCCGGATTCGTAACACAGCTCCTGTCAGCCGTTTTCATTTTTGCGGCGATCCATCTGCCATCAGCGCCATTCTTTGGAGCGCAGGCTGAATTTGAAACAATTTTAAGCGGAAGCTTCCGCATCACCATTGCAAGCCTTATTTCTTATCTGGTCAGCCAAAACCTGGATGTGTATGTCTTCCATAAGCTGAAGGAAAAGCATGGCAGCAGGAAACTGTGGATCCGTAATAATCTGTCCACAGTCTCAAGCCAGCTGATCGATACCTCTGTGTTCATTCTGATCGCTTTTTACGGCACCATGCCTGCAGGGGCGCTCCTTGCGATGATCGGAACACAATATGCCTTTAAGTTCCTTGTCGCGCTGATTGATACACCCCTGGTTTACCTGCTGGTGGGCATGGCCAGAAAAGAAAAAAAGCAGCCTGGCGAGTTCGCAGGCTGACAGCAGAATCTGCGTCATGAAAACAGCCTCTAGCAGGGGGCTGTTTTTTGATGATGCTGTATGATGGTGCCAGGTACCATGAAAAGACAATGTGGCCAAAGTGTCCACCGATGGTGCCAGGTACCATGAAAAGACAAACATAGCCAAAGTGTCCACGGAGGGTACCTGGCACCGCAAAAAGACAAATGGGGCAAAAGTGTCCACCAGCGGTGCCTGGCACGGAAACCAAGTTTTTGTTTCTGGTTCGGTGTTTTTGGTTTACAATCAAGGTGGAAATAATTCTTAATTTTTTTGTGAAGGATAATGGGATAAGGAGGGAAGGACTTGGATAATAAAGCCGGGGGGAAGGATCCCCGTTTTAAGGTGGCGAAGAGGGAAGCCTGGATCGGTATCGGTCTTGTCCTTTTTAATTTTCTGTGGTGGTTTGGCTTTGCTTACGGGATGGGCTCAGGTCCTGTCGAAGAGTATACATATATCATGGGGCTGCCTGCCTGGTTTTTCTATAGCTGTGTGGCGGGATTTGCGGTTGTGTTTGTCCTTGTTTGGGCAGCCGTGAAGTTTCTGTTTAAAGAAGTCCCTTTCGATGACAGTGAAGAAGGGGGGAAGGCGGAATGAATATAGGTGTCATTATCCCGCTTCTTGTGTTCCTGGTGGCGATTTTCCTGGTAGGCTTTTGGGCGAGCAGGCATGTCCGCTCGACAGATTCTTTTCTGCAGGAATACTTCCTCGGCGGAAGGGAGCTGGGCGGATTCATCCTCGCCATGACGATGATTGCCACTTACGGCAGCGCCAGCAGCTTCATCGGCGGACCCGGTGTCGCCTACACCCAGGGGCTCGGCTGGGTGCTGCTTGCGATGTCACAGCTTGTGACAGGCTATTTTGTGCTGATGGTGCTCGGGAAAAAATTTGCGATTGTCGCCAGGCAGTATAATGCTGTCACACTGATCGACTTTTTGAAAGAAAGGTATCAGAGCAAGTGGGTGGTGCTGCTCTCAGCGCTGAGCATCATCATCTTCCTGTTCGCTTCCATGGCGGCCCAGTGGGTCGGCGGCGCCCGTCTGATCGAATCGCTGACAGGCCTTTCATATGGGGCTGCCCTGTTCATTTTTGCGGCATCAGTCCTTGTATATGTCATCATCGGCGGCTTCAGGGCCGTGGCTGTGACAGATGCGGTCCAGGGGGTCATCATGTTTGCGGGTACCTTGATCCTTCTGATTGCGGTCATTATTGCCGGCGGCGGGATTGGAAATATCATCACAGATCTAAGGACGGAAAATCCGGGGCTTGTTTCGCCGTATGGCTTTGATGGCGGACTGTCCCCGCTCTATGTTTCTTCCTTTTGGATTCTTGTCGGCGTGGGGGTGGTCGGCCTGCCGCAGGTGACTGTCAGGGCGATGAGCTACAAAAACTCCAAGGCCATGCACAGGGCGATCATCATCGGGACCTTTGTGGTCGGCTTCATCATGCTTGGCATGCATCTGATCGGCGTGTTCGCGCGTCCGATCCTGCCTGGTATTGAGGTGGGGGACAAGGTAATGCCGCTCATTGCGATGGAGGTCCTGCCACCGTGGCTGGCAGGGGTAGTATTGGCCGCCCCGATGGCAGCGATCATGTCGACTGTCGATTCTCTGCTCCTCCTCGTCAGCTCGGCTGTCGTGAAGGATGTGTATCTGAATTATATCAAGCCTGATGCAAGTGAAGGGACGGTTAAGAAGCTGAGCCTCGGCGTTACAGCGGTCCTCGGAATCCTGGTCTGCCTGATGGCGCTCAGTCCGCCGGATCTGATCATCTGGCTCAATCTGTTTTCCTTTGGAGGGCTTGAGGCTGCCTTCATATGGCCGGTCGTCCTTGGCCTGTACTGGAGCAGGGGAAATAAGCATGGAGCCATTGCCTCCATGATCACCGGGGTAGTCTCGTATATCCTTTTTTATACATACTATCCGAATGCCTTTGGCATGAACACAGTCATCATGCCGATCATCCTGTCATTTGCCGCTTACATGCTCATCAGCATGCTGACGGCCGGAACAGCACAGAAAGATATGGGGCAGACAGCCTGAAAAAAGACGGGACAGCTTTTGCTGGTCCCGTCTTTTTGTGTATGAACTAATATTTTATCTTAAAGGAAGAAGACAGCTCGCCCTGGCCATCCAGTTCATCCACTTGCATCTGATCGATCGCCGAGAAGGGGTTGCCTCTCTTCAAATCCCTCATAAAAGAATCCAGCTGTTTCTTGTCTCCGATTGCCCGGATCTCCACAGAACCGTCATCCAGGTTGCGCACCCAGCCATTGATGCCGTATTGAACAGCTTTTCTCTGTGCAAAAAAGCGGAATCCCACTCCCTGCACCTTTCCGGAAACTATAATGTTCAAATGGATCATCTTCTTCTCCTCCGGCACCATAATTACCTACATCGTCCCACAAAAGAGGGGCTAATGCAATATTCAAGAAGACAGAAAAAATAAAGGTCGGCCCCCATAAAATTTTCCGGCCTAACGAATGGTGTAGATAGTCTTTAAAAAGAAATAAGATGGAAATACCTGCCTGTAAAAGAAGGGGTTAAAAAAGTTTCCGGTTTTATGTTACAATTAGATTACAAACTGTTTAAAAACCAGTTAAAACAGATTTGTAGAATACAAATGTCTTTGTTAAACTTTAGAAATGTGACCGGCCATGACAGGGAAAAAGCGTCAGCCGGCATCAAAATCGAGCTAAAATGAGTGGGAGATAAGATGAATAAATATATATATGCAATGCTAATGGTGCTGTCAATGTTAACCGCCGCGTGCAGCAATCAGATCCACACATCACTTGCAGAGGAAATTTCGCACAAAACAGAGAAACAGAAAGACGATTCTGCTATCCTGACGATCCAGACAGAAGGCAAGGATAAAAAGGATACTTCATGGCTTAAGGAAAAGTCCCTTTACCGCATTGAAGCTGCCGATGAAGGCCTGGCTTATGAAGTCTATATTTATGCGGAAAATGAAACAACCGTCAAGCTTGAACAAGCAGGCGTTTTAGGAGATAAGCAGGACACGGTGCATGAAGGGAATTATTCAGTCTATATGGCCAAAAAAGGGGCAAAGTCTGCCTTTAAGCAGGATATTCTTTCATCCCTGCCGCTTGTTTTCAATGAAGAAGTAAAAGGGGCGTATCCGCTTAAGCTTGGTGATAAGACCCTGCTTGCCATCGTCCAGCCTGAGGGGGACAGCCGGTTCTCGGCAGAGCTGTACAGCATCCAGAATGGAGAGCTGAAAATCGTCCAGTCCGGTGAGGGAATCAGGTCCATACTCGGACCTGAAATCAAAGCAATCAAACAGGAATACATCCAGACAGTCAATTCTATTGATGACAATGAAGGATGGGTTTTTTCAACATGGGCATTCGACAAGGAAAAGCTGGAAATCAAACAGGTCAGCGAGACGGTCTACGATGATTCTGACATGAAGGACGGTCTGGGCGAAGGGGAAAAATGGTTTGAAATCTGGAGTGCAGCCGAAGAAAACTATCATCCGTTCTACAACATTCAGCTTGAAAAGGGCATTATCGATAAAGCCTCACAAGGCATACTGACCGGAAGCCAATATCCGATCGGCACGAATATCAATGATGTCAAAAAGGCGAGCCCCCCTTCTATCGAGGCAGGGAAAAAAGGCAAATATGCGTACCTGAAATATCCAGAAGTAACGTATTTTTATGATGAAGCCACACAAGAGGTAGCTGTCGTTTCAATTCCCGGAATCCGCCTGCAGTCAACGCTTGCAGATATCAAGAAAATGTTCGGCGAGCCGTTCAGGGAGAGCAGGAGAGGAACAGAGGTGCTGGCGATCTATGCTGCCGGAAAATACAATATTGATGTGTATGCAGACCAGTCAGGAAAAATAAAGTCTGTTCAGCTTAGGAAGCTTTAAGGGATGAACAGAACCAGTCAGGGTATACAAGAACGTGATTGTTGGGGTGGATCAGCTGGAGGGGCCTGTCAATCTGAACGTCGTTAACAGCAAAAAGCTGCAGGCCTAAATGGCCCGCAGCTTCCTTTTGTTATATCAATTAAAATGCCCAGTCGCCTTTGCGGAAAACGGGCTCTGACTGTCCGTCTTCCTTGATGCCGTCAATATCCATTTCGGCTGAGCCGATCATGAAGTCGACATGTGTAAGGCTTTCGTTCAGGCCATTTTCAGCAAGCTCTTCAGAGGACATTTTTTTGCCGCCCTCGATGCAGAATGCATAAGCGCTTCCGATTGCCAGGTGATTAGAGGCATTTTCGTCAAACAAAGTGTTGTAGAAAAGCAGGTTGGACTGTGAGATCGGCGAGTTGAACGGCACAAGGGCTACTTCTCCAAGGTAATGGGAGCCTTCATCTGTCTCAACAAGCTGCTTCAGGATCTCTTCGCCTTCTTCAGCCTTCACATCCACAATGCGCCCGTTTTCAAAGGTAATCGTGAAGTTATCAATGATATTGCCGCCATAGCTGAGTGGCTTTGTGCTGGAAACATGCCCATTGACACCGGTTTTAAGCGGAACGGTAAAGACTTCCTCAGTCGGCATATTAGCCATGAATTCATGGCCTTTTTCATTGACGCTGCCTGCCCCGACCCACAGATGCTTCTCAGGAAGCTCGATGGTCAAATCAGTGCCTGGCGCTGTATAATGCAGCTTTTTGAAGCCTTTGCTGTTCAGGTAATCGACTTTTTCATGCAGGGAAGCGTCATGATCCTTCCATGCCTGCACAGGATCTTCAAGGTCTGCGCGCGTTGCTTTAAAAATCGCATCCCAAAGTTTTTCCACGCGGCTTTCCTTAGGATCGTCTGCGAATACTTTGTCTGCCCAGCCTTCAGATGGGACAGCGATGACCGTCCAGCTTACCTTATCAGACTGTGCGTAGCGGCGGTATTTGCTCAGCGCTTTCCCGGCTGCTTTTTGGAAATTGGCGATCCGCTCGGATTTGACCCCTTTGAGCAGGTCAGGGCTTGCAGATACGATTGACATGAACGCAGCGCCCTTCTCTGCGAGGTCTTCCATTTCCTTGGCGCGGAACTCAGGATACTCTGTAAAAGATTCCTCAGGCGCTAGATCATACTTCAGGCGTGTCACTGTATCATCAGACCAGTTGACCACCACATTGGCTGCTCCTGTTTCATAGGCTTTTTTAACGGCAAGGCGTACAAACTCTGCTGCATCAAGTGCTGCGTTGATTACAAGCGTCTGGCCCTCCTGGACATTGACGCCGACCTTGACTGCCAGCTCGGCATATTTTTCGAGATTTTGCTGGAATTGGCTCATATTATGTATCTCCTTTTTCAGAATCTTCTTCTACATTTTATCGGTTTCTGCGTGAAAAAGAAACAGTTTGGCCTGATTCCTTTTTCACGGGAAAAATGCAAGGCCCCCTAATACGAACCTGCAATGGGAGCACCGGGATACCTCCCATCAGGCTATTTTAAAAATGAAAAAGCCGGCTTATCGCCGGCCTTAAATCGAGTTTTGTCTGGCAGGGTGTTTTTCCTGCTTTTCATATAAGGCAAACATGAGCCAATAAAGAAATGCGCTTATCACTGCAAGCACCGCGAGAATGGCAAAGGTCCAGTCATAGCCGATCCAGACGGTCAGTGGAATCGATATGGGAGCGATGGTCTTCCCGACGGTAAAACGAAGGCTGGCTGCTGCAAAATACTGGCCCCTCATATGCTCCGGGGCGATGCGCGACACAAAGCTCTGCTGAAGCCCGACCGCCATCAGCTCTCCTAAAGTAAAGATGGCCATGGCAATGATCAGGCCCCAGATCCACTGCGTCTGCCCGAACATAATAATGCTGGCAGCGTAGAAAAGGGAAGAGGTGACAAATACATTCCGCTCTTTAAATTTGGCTACATATCTAGTGACAGCGACTGTGAACAATGCCACCAGGAATCCATTTTCCGAGAGCAGGACGCCAAAAGCCTGCTCGCCGTGGACAGTGAACGACCAGCTTCCAATGCTGAAGAGGGACTGGTTGTCGACGGCCTCTTTCGTATAAACAGGGATCAGCAGGTCCAGCTGCATGAATGTCTGGGCGGCCAGGACGCCTGCGATGATAAAAAGCAGGAAGGTCCTGTCCCTGAAAATGATGCCGTAATCCTTCACCTGGGCCCCAAGGAAGCTGTACCATTTATCATTTTCCCCTGCGACAGCTGTATTCTCCGGAACCGTTTCGCGCGTCCATTTCGCCAGAACCAATGCGAGCAGGATGCAGACAATGCCCGCGATCAAGAGGAGCTGTGAGCGGTACTGCACATAAAAGAGCGCCCCAAGGATCGGCCCGACAACCACCGCAATATTGATGGAAGTATAAAAGATCGCAAACACATCGCTGCGGTGCTTTTCCTCGACCACGTCGGCCACCATCGCCTGGCTTGCCGGCCAGTAGAAGGCGCCGAACACTCCGACAAAGGTGAAGCAGATAAAGCCGAGCCAATAGGATTCGATGGCAGGGGAGCTGGCGACTGCAAACAGGATAAAGCAGATCCCCTGCCCGAAGGCCGACAGCACCATCATCGTTTTCCTGCCGAAACGGTCGGCGCAATAGCCGCCCATCAGGTTCGCCAATACAGAAAACACCTGCGATAAAATAAGCAGAAGGCCGGCCTTATCCTTGCCGAACGCCTCCGCAAAATAAATCGTCAAAAACGGAAAAAACATCCAAAACGTAATATTCATCAAAGATTCGCCGAACAGGCGCACCTTCAGATTAAAATCCCAATCTCTGATTCTCATGCTGAAATCCTCACTTCTCTGGTCAATATCGCTATCATACTACCTTTTTGAAAAAAATGACAGGTGCATGAGTGCTGAATTTTCTTTTGAAGAGAGGGTGAGATAACAAAGTTTTATCAGGCAACATATGGTGCGAAGAGTATGTCAGGCACGGCAAATGGATAAATAGAGGGAAAGTGTCTTTTGAAGGTGCCAGGCACTCTCTAGTGCTATGGCGCCTTCCGAAAGTTTCGCAGCCTCCCTCTGAACGAATGGCCTTTCGGGCAAAAGCCTTCCGAGGCATTCGGAACCTCTTTCGGAACCTGTCCGCTTATTTATAAATCTCTCGGAACCCCCCTCCGAAAGCTTCGGAGGGGCATGATAAATTCTTATGTGACGCCAAAACTGCCTGTTCCGGGAAGCAAGGGGAGTCGGGAACGTGCCTGCAGTCTCAGCCTTCAGCCCATAAAAAGACCCCAGCCGCTGCCGGCCGGGGTCCTGTTATCAATCTTCGTCCTTCATGGCCGCTTTCAGCAGATCGCCGAGGCTGGTTCCGAAGGATTCTTCGTTTTTGCTGTATTTCTGCACAAGCTTGCGTTCTTCCCGCTTGTTGACAGCTTTCTTTTTATCCTGCGCCTTCTCTACAACATTGCACGGGCGGCACTGGAAGTAGGTGCCGGCCTTGCCGTTGTGGATTTCCATTTTTTTATGGCACTGCGGGCAGCGGCGGTTGGAAAGCTTCGGATCCTTGCGCTTCCGGTAGCTGCATTCCATGTCAGAGCAGACGAGCACTTTGCCGTCTTTCGTATTGCGCTCTTTCAGGAAGGAGCCGCATTCCGGGCATTTTGAGCCGGTCAGATTATGGGCTCTGTACGATTTATCGCTTGTCTTGATTTCGGATACCAGCTGCTGGGTCTGCTGGCGGATCTTTTTCAGGAATTCCTTCGGGCTCGCTTTTCCGCGCGCGATCGCTTCAAGCTCCTGCTCCCATTTGGCTGTGAGCTCAGGTGATTTCAAGTCCTCGTTCACAAGGTCCATCAGCTGCTTGCCCTTCCCTGTAGGGTGGAGGCGTCCGCCGTTCTGGCGTTCAACTGCTTCGGTCGTAAGCAGGCGTTCAATGATCTCTGCCCTTGTTGCCGGTGTCCCGAGGCTGTATTTCTCCATTTGGGATAAAATATCGGCCTCGGTATAGCGACCAGGCGGCTCAGTCAGTTTTTGCTCGGAAGAAACTGATTTTACCGTCAGGGTCTGGCCTTTTGAGAGGGAAGAGAGATTCAGCTTCAATTCCTTTTCTTCTCCCTTGCCTGTCACCTGCCGGAAGCCTTCTTCAATGACGGCGGTTTCTCTTGTTGAAAAGATTTCGCCGTTCAGATCAAAGGAAGCTTGAATGGTTTCATATTTGTACGGCTCATGGAAAAGGGCCAGGAAGCGGCGGACAATGATGTCGTACAGCTTTTTCTCATCACTGTCCAGGTCGCTCAGATGAAGGCGCTCCTCGGTCGGGATGATGGCATGGTGATCGGTCACCTTTTCATTGTTGAACACGCGCTTGGCAAGGACCTTCCCTTTTTTCGCCAGTAGCGGCTTCACTTCATCCCTGTAGCCTGAGGCGATTCCATGGAGGCGGTCCAGCATCGTTGCTTCCATATCCTTTGTCAGGTAGCGGGAATCTGTCCTTGGATAGGTGACGAGCTTGTATTGCTCATACAATCTCTGCAGGACATTGGATGTTTTTTTCGCCGAAAAACCGAAGCGCTTATTGGCATCCCGCTGCAGCTCGGTCAGATCATAAGGAAGCGGCTGCTGCTCGCTTTTTTCCTTGCGGCTGATGGACTGGATCACGGCCTTTGCTGAATCGGTTTTTGCCACGATGGCTTCGGCTGTTTCTTTAGAAAAAGTCCTTTTCTCGCCGTTCTTTTCCCAGTCTGCCTTAAACGGCCCAACCTGGGCGGAAATCGTCCAGTATTCCTTCGGGGTGAAGGATTGGATCATTTTCTCCCTTTCCATGATCAGGGCAAGCGTCGGTGTCTGCACACGCCCGGCAGACAGCGGGTCATTATATTTCGTCGTCAAGGCACGTGTCACATTCAATCCGATCAGCCAGTCCGCTTCAGCGCGGCATACCGCTGAATCGTAAAGGGCGAGGAACTGGTCCCCGGGCTTCAGGCTTTGAAAGCCTTCTTTAATCGCACGGTCTGTGACAGAGGAGATCCACAGGCGCTTGACCTGCTTTTTCCAATAAATCTTCTCAAGAATCCAGCGGGCTACCAGCTCACCTTCACGTCCGGCATCAGTCGCGATGATGATTTCATTGATGTCCTTCCGCTTGGAAAGCGTGTCGATGGCCCGGAACTGGTGGCTCGTCTGCTTCATGACCTTAAGCCCCATCCGGTCAGGGATGATCGGCAGGTCTTCCAGGTTCCAATGCTTGAATTTTGTATCATAATTCTCAGGCATTTTCAGTTCAACCAGATGGCCGAGCGCCCAAGTGACAATGTATTTATTTCCTTCTATATAAGATTTATGTGTCTGCGTACAGCCGAGCACCCGGGCAATCTCCCGGGCTACACTCGGTTTTTCCGCAAGTACGAGTGATTTCATGTAAAGCTCCTTTCAAATCTGTGCTTCCTCTATAAGTATAACGGAAACGCAGGAAAAATTGTAATGGACAAAACGGAATGGGAACCCGATAAAAAGGATATACAGTAAATATCAGTGCCTGGCACCAAAGACCCTTATAAAAAAGGGGCAGCGATGTTAAAATAATGCAGGACAGGTTGTTTTTTTTCCTGATTTTTATACTTTATAAATTAGAACAGGCAAGCTTGTTCTCCTTTTTTTAACCCAAAAACAGAACATATGTTCTAAAGATGGAGGTGGCAAAATGGAAGGCAGGGAGCCAAGTTTGGTGGTTCGTGAATTTTTGAGGCAGGAAGAGCATCAAAAGCTGTATGAGACTTATCTGGATGATCCCCATGAGAAAAATAAAGCCCGGCTCGAAGCAGCCTTTAAAAGGTACTTCAGACATATCCGCTTCGTTTCTTATTTAAATAAGACTATTTATTATGAGTCAAGGAAGTTTGACATGAAGGCGCGGGAATTGCGCGCCAGGTATCAGCTCACCCTGGATCGGCCTGCAGCAGAAGCAGAGAGCGGCGCAGAACCGCTGACACAGCTCCTCGAAGATGAGACGGCGCTCCAGCCTTTCATGGAAATCCCCTCCGGAAGGCTGGAAGATTACACAGCCGATCCCCGGCTCGCCAGAATCATCAAAGAACTGACTCCAAGGCAGCAGGAAATTCTCTTTTACGCATTTGTCCGCAGCCTCCCTGATGCCGAAACAGCCAGATTGCTCGGCATCAGCCCGCAGGCAGTATCAAAGACCAAAAATAAAGCGATTGAAACCATAAGGAGGAAATACAATGCTTGAACAGCTGAATCTTTTGCAGATCATCGGCAATTTCGGATTCCCCATTGCCATTACCATGTATTTGCTGCACCGCTATGAAAACCGGTTCGAACAGCTGAAAATGAAAATGGAGGACATTTCCCGAAGCATCGCACAGATTGAAAAAGACAAAGGGTGAAAGCATGAATTTGTCACAGCAGGAAATAGAGGAAATCATGAAGGCCATCGAGCCTAAAATCAAAAAATCCTTATACCAGACAGGCAAGGAAAACCGGGAGGACCTCGAGCAGGAGCTGCGCGAAGCCGTCCTCCGCAAGCTCCGCGACAACAAACTTGAGGAAGTTCCCGGCTTTTTCGAGATGATGGAGGGAGGGGAGAGAAGGTAGAGAAGGCAGAGAAGGTGACAGGCACCTATACCAGTTATAGACCAGTTGCAAACGGCTTGAGGTTAGCCGTTCAGGACTGCGGGTAAAGGGAAAGACAAACTTTCTGCCCGGTTTTTTTCTTCCCTGCCGCATTGAAGTGGTATAATGGCTGTAACGGCTGCGGGTGCCAGGCATGAGACTAGTGCCTGGCACCGGCGTACATATTATGTTGCTGGAGTGTGATGGAAGCCTGTGCGATTACGATTTACGAAATCTATCCCCAATCTGGTCACTCAAGGAAACCTGTACTGCGGTTTCCTCTCTATAGGATTTGCAGCGAACGGCCAATTCAAAAATGCGGCGATCCTCATTCTGATCGGCATGATGCTCGACAGCATGGACGGCAGACTTGCCCGGATGCTGAAGGCTGACAGCGCGCTCGGAAAAGAGCTCGACTCGCTCGCAGACATCGTCACTTTTGGAGTGGCGCCGTCCTTTTTAGTGTATTATACATATTTCTATCAATTCGACCTTCTTGGCCTTGCCATCGCCGGCCTTTTCCCTCTCTTCGGAGCATTTAGGCTGGCCAGGTTCAATATCAGTTCCCCAAAATCGTCCATGAATTATTTCGTCGGCGTCCCGATCACAGCCGCAGGAGGCATCATGGCACTCCTCACGCTGTTCGGGGACAAAATCCCGAATATCGTCACGACTGTCATTTTTACCGCATTATGCTTTCTAATGGTCTCGAAAATCAGGATCCCAAGCCTGAAGGAAGTCCCGCTTCCGAAATACGGCACCATCGTCACCATCTTTCTCGGCTGCCTTCTGTATCTGATCTACAAAGGGACATACGGCCAATTTCCCTACCTGATCTATATTGCAGCACCCATGTATATCGCCTATCTGGCCTATATCTTTGTAAAAGGGAAAAATAAGAAGGATATCGACTGAAAAAACCGCTGAGAAGCGGTTTTTTTGATTGGGCGGAGATTTCGAGGCGGAGGATGATCCGGTAATGTGGTTAATGAGGTGTGCGGATGAAGGGAGAGAGCTCTGGGAGGCGGGGAATCTACCGAACTAGCGAATTAATCTACCGATTGAGAGCATTAATCTACCGAATTAGCGATTAATTTAACCAATTGAGCGGATAATCTACCAACTCAGCGAAATCGGCTGCAAATTCGTGGTTTTTAACCAGTTGGAGAGCGGGAGCTGCCAAGGCTCGCGGTATTTTTATGAGTGGGGTGCTTCCATTGCGGCTATTTTAATGGTATGAGAGCGGAATCTACCGAACTAGCTAACGATTCTACCGATTGAGAGTATTAATCTACCGAACTAGCGATTAATTTAATCAATTGAGCGGATAATCTACCAACTCCGCGAAATCGGCTGCAAATTCGTGGTTTTTAACCAGTTGGAGAGCGGGAGCAGCCAGGGTTCGCGGTATTTTTATGAGTGGGGTGCTTCCATTGCGGCTATTTTAATGGTATGAGAGCGGAATCTACCGAACTAGCTAACGATTCTACCGATTGAGAGCATTAATCTACCGAATTAGCGATTAATTTAATCAATTGAGCGGATAATCTACCAACTCAATCATTCATCCACCCGAAAAGCCACAAAACAGTCCGCTGCCAAAAAACTTCACCCCGCTACCATGCTAATCATCTGCCAATTTAATATGTTAAAATATGGTAAAAATCTGTTGACACTATAAAAATTTTATTCATACAATGAAGAATAGAATAAATAAATCATAATGGATGATGCGCAATGAAGAGAAAAAACACATCAACTTATAATTTTCGAAAGAGGCTGCATGTCAAACCCCTGGTTTGATGGCAGCCTCTTCTTTATTTCGCTAATATGCTGAGGGGGAAAGATCATGATTGAATTGACAGGCAGCACATTGACATTGGAACAGGTAAAGGTGATTGTTTTTGATAAAGAGCATGCGGCAGCATCAGCCGGGAGCATGGAGCGGGTGAAGGAAAGCCATGAGGCGGTCCGGAAGATTGTTGAAGAAGAAAGGGTCATTTATGGCATCAATACCGGCTTTGGGAAGTTCAGCGATGTGCTCATTAACCAGAAGGATGTAAAGGCGCTTCAGCTGAATCTGATCCGTTCCCATGCATGCGGGGTGGGGGAGCCTTTTCCGGAGTCTGTTTCAAGGGCGATGCTGCTGCTGAGGGCTAATGCGCTTTTGAAAGGATTTTCAGGTGTAAGGCCGGAGCTGGTTGAAAGGCTGCTGGCTTTCTTAAATGAAGAAATCCATCCTGTCATTCCGCAGCAAGGGTCGCTTGGGGCGAGCGGGGATCTTGCACCATTGTCCCATCTTGCTCTTGCTCTGATCGGTGAGGGGGAGGTTTTTTATAAAGGAAAGAGGATGCCTTCATCAGAGGCCATCGAATCTGCCGGACTCCCGCCGTTCCATCTGGAGGCGAAGGAGGGGCTTGCCCTCATCAATGGCACCCAGGCGATGACGAGCATGGGGGCGGTCGCCTATCTGGAAGCCGAGCAGCTGGCTTTTCAAAGTGAAATGATCGCTGCTATGACGATGGAGGGCCTGAACGGCATCACAGACGCATTTGATGAAAGAATCCATCAGGCCCGCGGCTACCAGCAGCAGATAGATACAGCCGCTCGTATGAGGGATTATCTGGCCGGTAGCAGGCTGACGACCGTTCAAGGTGAGCTGCGTGTCCAGGATGCCTATTCTCTCCGGTGCATCCCCCAGGTTCATGGGGCAAGCTGGCAGGCGCTCGATTATGTAAAAGAAAAATTGGAGATTGAAATGAATGCGGCGACCGATAATCCGCTGATTTTTGATGAGGGGGAAAAGGTCATTTCCGGCGGGAATTTTCATGGGCAGCCGATTGCGTTTGCGATGGATTTTATGAAAATTGCTGTTGCGGAGCTGGCCAATATTTCGGAAAGGAGAATCGAGCGGCTCGTCAATCCGCAGCTCAGTGACCTGCCTGCTTTCTTAAGTCCGGAGCCTGGCCTGCAGTCAGGTGCGATGATCATGCAATACAGTGCGGCATCTCTGGTTTCGGAAAATAAGACGCTGGCACATCCGGCGAGCGTTGATTCTATTCCGTCCTCCGCCAACCAGGAGGATCATGTAAGCATGGGGACGATTGGATCCCGCCATGCGTGGCAGATCATCCAGAATGCGACCCGGGTGCTGGCGATCGAGCTGATCTGCGCGATGCAGGCAGCCGAGTTCAGGGGTGTTGAAAAAATGGCCCCTAAAACAAGAAAAATCTACGAAAAAGCAAGGGAAATCGTCCCATCCATTACAAAAGACAGGGTATTCTCAAAGGATATTGAAAATTGTGCGGCCTGGCTGAAGGAAGGAATAATGAAATAAGGGGAGGACTGCCTCCCCTTATGTTTAATCTTCTTCTTCGATCCGGTTTTTGAAGGCTTCCTGGACGACGATGAATTCTTCATCCTCAATCGCGTCTTTAGAGTGCCTTTCCACTAGCGTCCCCTCAGGGAATTTTCCGGGATGCCCTTTTCGTTTATGGTCAAAATGCTCTCCGCGTGACATAAGCAGATCGTCTCCTTTCATAGGTGGAAATCGGTTCTTTCCGTAGCTTTCCCGCCCCGGCCGCCGGATATGTGCGCAAAACTTGTTCAGCTTTTGCAGGAAGTGCATATCTATATTGATATATAGCAAATTAGAAAGGAGCGGTGCATATGCGGGAAGCGTTCCAGGCGGAGGATTTGGCCAAACAGCCCATGCCTTTTACAGCTTCAAAAGGGGATCCAGCCCCGCTGTTTACAGCGGATGCTGTGATTGACCAGGGAATCCAGAAGGTCAGCCTGCAGGATTTCCAGGGCCAGTGGGTGCTGCTGTTTTTTTACCCCAGTGATTTCACCTTTGTCTGACCGACAGAATTGGCGGCGGTCGCCGCTATTTACCCTTATGTAAAGAACATGAATGTGGAAGTCCTTGCCATCAGCACGGACAGCGTCTATTCCCACAAAGTGTTCAAAGAAACATCGCCTTCCCTGAAGCATGTGACCTTCCCGCTCCTGAGCGACCGGACCCACAGCATCAGCAAGGCATACCGCGTGCTTGATGAAAATTCAGGCGCATCATTCCGGGCATCTGTGTTCTTGAACCCGGAGCAGATCATCCAGGCAAAACTGATTTATCCCGGCAATATCGGCCGCAATCTCCATGAGCATGTCCGCATCCTTCAGGCCCTCCAATATGCAAAACAGACTGGCAAAGGCACCCCTGCCAACTGGATGCCGGGCCAGCAGGGGATGATGAGCGACCCGAATATGATTGGGAAAATATAAATTGGAGCTGCTGGTATAGGAATGCAGCAGGGAACAGTGGTATCAAAAAAAAGAAGACCCGCCTTCCTTAAAGCGGGTCTTTCAGCTTGATATATGAACTGCGGAACGCAGGCTGCCTAGTCTTTAACCGTACTCTGCTTGGCATTCACAATCAGCGGGTTCAAGCCTGAACCTGTTCTTTTGACCTGTGTGGCGCCTTCTGTGTTCTGGCCTTCCAGATAGGAAGCATATTTTCTGTTCCAGTATTTCATGGACAGATAGATGAAGATGCCGGCAATGATCAAGATGGCAACTGTTGCTGGCCAGAAGGCTGGGGAAACGACAGCAGCTTCATAAGCAAGGCCGATTTTTGAAAAGACGATATACGTAAAAGCGACGAGCGAGAGAAGAATGATGGAAACCGGAATGACGCCCTTCCAGGGAACCATATTCACCTGGGCATCTGCACGGAAATGATAGGCAGAGGCTCTCGGCTTTATTTTACCGATAATGATCATCATCAGGATTTCGACAGCAAACAGGATGGCATAGATATGGATAAAGTGGATCGGCACCGTATAGCCAAACAGATGGTCAGTGCCCCATACGAGCATATAATAAGCTATCACATGGAAAATGATGACCACTTTCGGTGCCAGTGCCGGGATATATTTCGAGAAAATACCGACGAGTACGATGGCGATGATCGGTATGTTGAAAAATCCAGTGAATCTTCTGATCAGGTCCCAAAGGCCGTCAGATGCGTTCATCAGCATCGGAGAGATGAATAAAGAGACAATGGCGAGAATGGTTCCGAACCATTTGCTGATGCTGATCAGCTTTTCATCACTCACATTAGGATTGATCCTTGGCTTGTAGATATCCAGTGCAAAAAGGGTGGCGGCGCTGTTCAGCAATGAATTGAAGGAGCTGAACACGGCTCCCAGCAGGACCGCAAGGAAAAATCCGGACAGATAGCCGGGCATCACATCTGAAATCAGGGTTGGGTAGGCAAGGTCGACTGATTTCAGCGAATTGCCGTAAAGATGAAAGGCGATAACGCCGGGAATCATCATGAAAACAGGGACAAGCAGCTTATAAAAGCCTGAAATCATAACACCCTTTTGGCCTTCAGCCAGGTTTTTCGCGCCTAATGTACGCTGGATGACATATTGATTAGAAGCCCAGTAGAAGAGATTGGCAAAAATCATCCCGGTAAAAATGGTGCCGAATGGAACAGAATCTTCCTTTGTCCCAATGCTGTTCAATTTTTCAGGATGCTCAGTGGCAATGGTTTTCAGGCCGCTGAAGAAATTGCCGTCACCAAGGGCGAAAAAGCCAAGAACCGGGATCAGAATACCGATGATTAAAAGGCCGATCCCGTTTAATGTATCAGAAACAGCAACAGCCTTCAGTCCGCCGAAGATGGCGTAAATGGCTCCGATGATGCCGATGATCCAGATGACGAGCCAAACAGAAGATTGGTATGTAATGCCCAACAGGGACGGCACATCAAACAGCTGCAGCACAGCCAATGCCCCCGAATAAAGCATGGATGGAATAGTAACAAGGATATAGCCAAGCATGAACAGGATGACGGTGTAGCGCCTCACCCCTTCATCAAAGCGCTTGCTTAAAAATTCAGGCAGTGTCGTGAAGTTTCCGCCCAAATACTTTGGCAGCAGATAAACAGCCATGAAGATGATGGCAAAAGCAGCGGTAACTTCCCAGGCCATATTGCTCAAATTGGTCCGGTAGGCCTGTCCATTCAGGCCGATCAGCTGCTCGGCCGACAGGTTTGTCAGCAATAGCGATCCGGCGATGAAGCCCCCTGTCAGTCCCCTCCCTGCCAGGAAATATCCTGTAGAATCGCTGACTGCCCCTTTCGTTTTCACATACGAAATCCAGGCAACGATCGCCATAAAAAAGGCGCAGGATATTAAAGTGAAAGCAATTCCCCCAGTAAACATAGGTGCACTTCCTTTTCTCTTTTTTGTTCGTTTAATAACCTGAAATGGCACATTTCAAACCTTTTGCTCTAGTGGGATATAATGCCATCAGCTTTCAAATAGAGAGAAAGGCATTTATAATAAAGGAAAGGATTGAAAGGAGGCCGCAGATGGACTTTTTTGGAATCATTTCAGAAGAACGGATCAAGAAAGGCTATAAAGAAGGCGAATTTGAAAACCTTCCCGGCTTTGGAAAACCGCTTCCGCATGATGAGCTCTCCCATGTTCCTGACGATTTGCGCATGGCTTACAGAATGATGAAAAATGCAGGCTATACAGAAGAAGACAATGCTGTGAAGCAGGAAATGGCCACCATCGAGGATCTTATAAAAAAATGCGAGGACCCTGCAGAAAAGAAAGATCTTCAGAAGCAGCTGAACCAGAAGCTGCTGAAATTCAACAGCATGATGTCTAAAAGGCGGGCAAGCACAAACTCCTCGATATTTAAAAACTATGAAGATAAAATTCATCATAAATTAGTTGATTGAAAGCTCCTGTGTCAGGGGCTTTTTTTCTTTTAAAATCACCCTGCACGAATAGCATGAGGAAATTCTCCCCTTTTTGGTTAGAATGTTTTGCCGAAATTCAGAGTTGGGAATTGACTGGAATAGAATAAAAATGGGAGGGTTGGTCCGTGTATTTATCAATTGCAATCAAGCTCCTGCTGGGACTGATATCCCTGCTGGTTATCATGCGGGTGCTGGGAAAAAAGGAGATGGCACAGGCAACTCCATTCGATTTTATTTATGCATTGGTCCTTGGAGGGATTCTTGAGGAAGGTTTGTACGACAGCAAAGTCTCTATTTTACATATTCTGTTCACCTTCGCCGTCTGGGCTGTCCTCATCTATGCGATTGAAATTCTCGTCCAGCGGAAGGATAATCTTCGGGCACCCATTAAAGGGCAGCCTGCCCTCCTTATTGAGAACGGCAATATTAATATTAAAGCGATGGATAAAAACCATATGGAACTGGAGCAGCTGCTCTCGATGCTCAGGGGCAAGGGGGTGTTTTCACTTCGTGATGTGAAGTATGCCATCCTGGAAACAGGAGGAACGCTCAGCGTCATGAAAACCGCTGAGATAGAGCCGCCGACAGCTAAAATGATGGATATAAAGCCGCCTTCCAAGGAAATTAGCATTCTGCTGATCGATGAAGGAGCCATAGAAAAGGAAAATCTTAATTTTGCAGGGAAAACCACTGATTGGCTTCTCTCGGAAATTGAAAAGCTGGGGTACGAAAGAGCAGAAGATATTTATTATGCAGAATGGAATAAAGAGGACGGTTTTTATATCAAAGGCTATGATGAAGAAAGAGAAACAGCCAAATAGCAGGTATATGGACCTGGTTATTGTGGCGATTTTATTTTAAAAGTAAAAGAATTGCAGATTAATATTAGGAATGTCCTAAATAAATGAGGGTCCCTGTCGAAATAAATAGAAATAGACATTTTATTAAGACAGGTGACGTATATGGATAAATCATCATTAATTGGGGTTATTCTGGCAATCATTGGCGTAGGGGTGGGTATGGTGCTGAAAGGGGTGCATCCTTCAGCATTGGTGAACCCGGCTGCCATCCTGATTATCATCGTTGGAACTATAGCCGCAGTTACCATCGCTTTTCCAATGAATGAGCTGAAAAAGGTGCCAAAGCTTTTCGGTATATTATTCAAAGAAAGAAAACAAATGGTGCCGGCAGAACTGATCAGAATGTTTTCAGAGTGGGCACAGCTGGCGAGGAAGGAAGGCCTTCTTGCACTGGAAGCCAAAACAAACGAGATTGAAGACCCTTTCCTGAAAAACGGCCTCTCGCTCGCAGTGGATGGTCAAAGTGCCGATTATATCAGGGATGTACTCTCTGAAGAGATCGAGTCAATGGAAGAAAGGCATCTTTCAGGAGCAGCCATTTTCACACAGGCCGGTACATATGCACCGACACTTGGTGTGCTTGGTGCGGTTGTCGGACTGATTGCCGCCCTGGGGGATATGAGCAACACCGACGCGCTCGGACATGCCATCAGTGCAGCCTTTGTGGCAACCCTGCTTGGGATTTTCACTGGATACGTGCTTTGGCATCCTTTTGCCAACAAACTGAAGCGCAAATCAAAGCAGGAGTCAAAGCTGAAATATATGATGATCGAGGGGGTCCTCTCCATCCTGGAAGGAGAAGCACCGCGCGTCATCGAGCAAAAGCTGGCATCTTATCTGCCTTCTGGGGAAAGGAAGCAATTCCTCGAGGAAAGCGAAGTGAAGGCAGATGAGTAAGCGGAAGAAAAAGGAGCATCATGAGGAGCATGTTGACGAGTCCTGGCTGATTCCCTATGCTGATATCCTGACGCTCCTGCTTGCCCTTTTCATCGTCCTGTTTGCCATGAGCTCAGTGGATGCCCGGAAATTCGAGGCCCTGTCAAAGGCCTTCAATGATGCATTCAATGGCGGGACCGGCTTCTTCGACTTCCCGAGCCCGATGCCGGATGGCGCCATGCAGTCAGCCGACAAGGCCGATACCGAAAACAAAGACGAAGTAGAAAAGGCTTCTGCTGCCGGCACTTTAGAAGAAGGCCAGAACGATATGGAAGCAGAAGGCAAAATCCAGAAACTCACAGACAAGCAGGAACTCAAGGAAGTCGAAGAAAAGGTGAAAACCTATATTCAAAACAATGGCCTCACAGACAAGCTTGAGACCTCTCTGACAGATGAAGGACTGCTTGTAACGATCCGGGACAACGTCTTTTTCGCTTCCGGGAGTGCTGAAGTGAGGTCAGGCGAATTGACGATCGCGGACGAAATCGGCGAATTGCTCGTCATGGACCCTCCGCGCAATATCATCATCAGCGGCCATACAGACAATATGCCGATCAAAAATTCCGAGTTTGAATCCAACTGGGAATTAAGCGTCATGAGAGCCGTAAACTTCATGAAAATCCTGCTGCATAACAAAGACCTGGACGCCCGGGCCTTCAGTGCAAAAGGATTCGGCGAATTCCAGCCGGCCGCCTCCAATGACACAAAAGAAGGCCGGGACAAAAACAGACGGGTTGAAATTTTAATATTGCCGAGAACATAGACCGGGCCGGATGGGTTCGGTTTTTTTATATAAATTTATATAGTGTATCTGCTTTTGCTTTGATAAAATTTAGAAATCACAAAATTTACTAAAAGAAGGCTATGAAAATGAACAGACTGAAGTTATATGCTAAGCAGTTCCATCCAGTGGTATGGGTCCTTCTGGGAGGGACGGTACTGGCAAGAGGCGCTTCCTTTATGACGCTGCCCTTCCTCGCCATTTACCTTTCCAGTACAATGGACCTCCACCCGCTTTTGATCGGCCTGACCATTGGGATCAGTCCGCTGACCGGGACCATTGGCGGCTTTATAGGCGGCTATCTTTCGGACAGATTTGGCCGAAAGCCCGTCATGCTGAGTGCCCTGATGATGTGGTGCCTCGTTTTTTACGGGTTTGCCCTGGCTGATTCACCGGCCTTATTTGTCATATTGAATGCTTTAAACGGCTTGTGCAGCTCCTTTTTTGAGCCGACCTCTCAGGCGCTTATAGCAGACCTGACAGACAAGAAATACCGGATGAAGGCCTTTTCGCTCCGCTATACCGCCATCAATGTCGGCGCATCTGCCGGCCCGCTGCTTGGCGCCTATCTGGCTGCTGTTTCCGCAGACAGCACGTTTGTGATAACCGGGACGATCTATCTGCTGTATGGAATATTTCTGGCAGTATTTTTGGTCAGATATAAGATTAAAAAAACAGCAGATCCCGCCAAGAAGGGGGCGACCTTCAAGGAGTCGATCCGTGTGGTCAGACGGGACAAAGCACTGCTCTTCCTGATACTGGGAAGCATTCTGATCAATTTCGGCTATGCCCAGATTGACTCAACCCTCCCGCAATTTCTGGAAAACGAACTGGCCAATGGCATAGTTGTATACTCAAGCCTGCTTTCCATCAATGCTGTGATGGTGGTGATCCTGCAGCTGCCGATCAGCTCTTTTGCTGAAAAATTCCAGCCGCTGCAGGTGATGATGTGCGGCTCTGTCCTTCTATCGCTTGGACTGGTATGCTTCAGCTTTACAAACGGCTGGATCATTGGCATCCTGGCCATGCTCATCGTTACAATCGGAGAAATTCTGATCTTTCCTTCCAGCAGCATCATGATTGACCAGCTGGCAGATGATACGAACAGAGGAACCTACTTTGGGGCCAGCCAATTCCGGAAAATCGGCCATTTCGCAGGCCCGATCCTCGGCGGCTTCCTGCTCGGCCAGACCGGAGGGCAGATTGCCTTCTGGATGATCGCGGGGCTGTCATTGGGCAGTATCGTCTTTTACAGGATGGGGAATCTGGTGACAGTGAAGGCGGGAGTGCGGAGTGTGGAAGGGTAGGGTGTTTTGAGGTGCTGGGGGAGGAGCAGCTGGCAAAGCACGGAGTCGCAAGTATATTGGGAAATTCGCAAATAAAGTCGGAGAGGCGCAAATAAAATGGGAAACTCGCAAATAAATTCCGAAACCCGCAAATAAGAGCCAGGGGCCGGTTTTTGCAGAGTTGCTAATAAAAGCTGGAAGTAGCTAATATACTGGAAAAGTTGCTAATAAAATGAAAAAGTTGCTAATAAAAGTGGAAACTTGCTAATAAAACGAAAAACTTGCTAATAACCGCAAAATGAACCTGCCCAATGAACGTGTAAAGCTGCCCATCAGCCCAAAAACCGCAACTATACGCCCAAATTCCATCCGCAAACACAAAAACAGGACCCTCCAGCGGAGGGTCCTGTTCAATATTATAAAGAAATATTAACTTCTGACTGCATTTCTTCTTTGGCTGCTGCTGTTTTTTTCCCATGAAGGATATAGTAGAGCCCAAGGCCGATCAGCGAGACAAGAACGAGCACCATGTATAGCTTGGCAAACCCTGTGTAGACGGCGACGATGCCGAGTACATAGGAGCCCAGGCCGATGCCGGAGTCGAACATCGTAAAGAAGGTGGAGGTGGCCAGCCCTCTTTTCGAAGGATCGGCATTTTTGATGGCAACGGTCTGCATGCTTGGCACGATGGTGCCGTAGCCCAGGCCGATCACGGCGCCGGCAAGCAGGAACAGGAAGCTGTTGTCTGCAAGGCTGAGCAGGAAAAGGCCGGCGGCAAATAAAACGATTGCCGGATAGATGACCCGGTTTTCTCCGTACATGTCAAACCAGCGGCCAGTGAACGGGCGTGAAATCAGGATGAAGGCTGCATAGATGACAAAGAAAAAGGATGCCGCCTGCATGAGTCCGAGCTCCTTGGCGTATACGGAAATGAAGGATAATACGCCTGAATAGGCAAACGCAAGCGTGCCGGCTGCAATCGAAACCGGAACGGCATTTTTTTCAAACAAGCTTGAAAAAGCGAATGATGGCTGCTTTGTTTTTTCGCCGCTGTTTTCCGGGATGCTGATGATAGATGAAAGCACCAGAGCCAGAACGGCAAGCACCGTACATAAAACAAAAATCCAGCTGTATGCGGCATATTGAATGATGGTCAGCCCGGTAAAAGGCCCGATAACCATGGCAAGATTCATGAACATGGCATAATAGCCAAGTCCTTCGCCGCGCCTTTCAGCCGGGACGATATCAGCGACAATGGCACCAGTGGCCGTTGTGGCCATCCCGAAGCCCGCGCCATGCAGGAAGCGGACTGCCAAAAGCATGGGCAGGCTGTCTGCCGTAAAATAAAGTGCAGAAGCCACTGTAAAAATAACCATAGAGATCATCAGGATTTTCTTGCGGCCGATTTCATCGATCCATTTTCCGGTAAAGGGCCGGGAAATGACGGCGGCAATCAGGAATACCGAGATGATGAGGCCGACCTGTGATTCGCTTCCTTTTAAATCATCAAGAATATAAATGGGAAGGGTCGTCAGCAATATATAAAAGCCAATAAATAAGAAAAAACTAGTAATGGAAACGCCTAAAAAGTCCTTTGTCCAAAGGGGTTGTTTCTTCATGTTTGTCCTCCTTGATGTCTTGTTTACTGAGAGTCTGTGAAGTAGTGAGAAGAAAAACGGAAGATCTTGCGGGGCTGATCAACGTCCGGAATTTTGCTTCATTTTTTGCATGACTGATATGGCAGCCATTAATTCTTCTTCAGATATATCCTCCAGCATTTTTTGTTCGTATTGTTCTACAGCGGCCAGCCAATCCGGATATTTAGTGAGGGCCGCATCCGTCAGCAGAATCTTTTTTTCCCGTTTGTCTTTCCCCTGCACCCTGCTGATCCAGCCGGATTTTTCAAGACGCAGAAGGGCTCTTGTCATGGTCGGGGCCTCAACGCTGAGATAGGTGGATAGCTCAACCTGTGTGCTGGTGCCTGTTGTTTTCAGCCTGTAGATGATCGGCCATTGTGCGGCATAAAGCCCCATGGGGGTCAGCACATCGTTCAGGCCTTTGGAGAACTGCCGAGTGCATTGATTGAAGCTGTGAAAAAAAGGATCCATTTTATTCATAAACGATCACCCGTTTCAATTAGTTGCCTAGCTAACTATAAGGTAAAAAGACATTTTTGTCCAGTCCGTTTTAAGAAACAGGTTTGAAGAGTAGCTTGAAGGGAATGGGTTAAACAGCAGCAATGTGCAATTTATCTACTAGGGGGAAATTCAATTGGACTCATTTTTAGAGCTTGTGGGAAGTATATCGGCTTGGCTGTGGGGGCCGCCGATCATTATTATCCTGGCTGGAACAGGCATATATTTAACCTTTTTATTGGGATTCTTCCAATTCAGATACCCAATTTATATTTTCAAGCAGACCTTCGGCAGCGTGTTTAAAAAGCCGAAAGGGGAGGGGACGGTCACTCCGCTTCAGGCACTGACATCTGCACTGTCTTCGACAATCGGAGCAGCAAATATCGTAGGTGTACCGGCAGCCATCATGTTCGGCGGACCGGGAGCCGTCTTCTGGATGTGGGTAATTGCTTTGATCGGCATGGCTATTAAATTTTCGGAAAGCGTTCTGGCGGTCAAGTACCGTGAGAAAAATGAGGACGGCGAATATGTCGGCGGGCCGATGTATTATATGACAAAAGGGCTCAATATGAAGTGGCTGGGCGTCTGGTTTGCCTTTGCCCTGATGATCGAGCTGATCCCGAGCATCATGGTGCAGGGAAATGCCGTTTCATCTGCGGTTTCAGAAACTTTTGAAATCAGCGGACTGTGGACGGGAATTGCTGTTGCAGCAGTTGTATCATTAATCGTATTCGGCGGCATCAAGAGGATCGGGCAGGTAACCGAAATCCTGGTTCCATTTATGGCATTGATTTATGTGGGAACAGCGCTAGTGATCCTTTTTATGAACTTCAGCAAGGTTCCTGAGGTATTGGAATTAATCTTCACTTACGCGTTCCAGCCGGCAGCGGCAATGGGCGGTTTCGCAGGTGCAGCCATCGGCGAGGTCATCCGCTGGGGCTTTGCACGAGGATTATATTCCAATGAAGCAGGACTTGGGACGGCTCCGATCGCCCATGCGGCTGCACAGACGGACCATCCTGTCAGGCAGGGCTTCTGGGCGATTGTCGGCATAGTCGTCGATACACTGATTGTCTGCTCCGCGACAGCTTTTGTCGTGCTGTCTTCAGGCGTCTGGCAGAGGGAAGGGGCCATGGATGATCCATCATCCCTGACAACAGCAGCCTTCTCTCAATATTTCGGACAGACAGGCAGCCTCATTGTTACCATTTCACTCATATTCTTTGTGGTTTCAACCATCATTGTTGTCATTTTCTACGGGTCGAAGCAGGCGGAATTCCTGTTTGGCGATTTCGCAGGACAGGCCATCAAGTTTGTTTATATCGGAGCGATCGTGCTTGGGTCGGTCGGCGCCGCGCAAACAATCTGGCAGTTCCTTGACCTCGCGCTGGCCGCCATATTGTTTCCGAACATCATAGCCGTCCTTCTGCTGAGCAAGCAGGTGAAAGAGCTCAAAAATGAGTTCTTTACCTCAGAGAAATACTATTTGAAGGATATTAAAAAGAAAGATGATGCTGCTTAAAGAGGCGGGGAATTTCCCCGTCTTTTTTTGTGCAATCCCTTGGGCGGTCTGACTTCATACCTATAAGTCAGACCTATATTTTTCCATAAAAACCATTGATCTTCCCGCCAACAAATGTTTATAATTTAGACAAAAGTTTATGAAGGCGGTGACACGCTGTGAATGAAAAAGAACAATCTATTTTAACTTTGATAAAAGAGGACCCGTTCATTTCCCAGAATGAAATTGCAGAAAAGACCGGGTTATCACGCTCGGCCGCAGCCGGCTATATATCCTCGCTTGCCAAGCAGGGCAAAATCCTGGGAAGGGCTTATATGCTGCCGAACAAGAAAGAAGTTCTCTGCATCGGCGGGGCTAATATTGACCGGAAAATTCAGGCGATTGGCAAAATTGAAAGCGGTACCTCGAATCCTTCTGCCAGCTCCCAGTCATGCGGGGGCGTTGCCAGGAATATTGCCGAAAACCTTGGGCGCCTTGGCTGCGACGCAAGTCTTATGACGGCAGTGGGCGATGATGCTGAGGGCAGCTGGCTGCTGGGCTATACAAAGGATTTTGTCGACATTTCCCCTTCCCAGACATTGCCTAATACAGCAACAGGAACATATACAGCAGTCTTGGACCATGACGGCGAAATGACAGTCGCTTTTGCCGATATGGCCTTATACGATAGCATAGATTCAGAATTTATCGAAAAAAGATGGGGCTATATTGCCTCGGCAGAGATTGTCCTGCTCGATACCAATTTTCCGGCAGAAGTATTGAAAAAGACGATTTCCCGCTGCTATGAAGAGTCTGTTCCGCTTTGCATCACGCCGGTCTCGTCCCCAAAGGTGAAGAAGCTGCCCGAAAATCTGATGGGTGTCACATGGCTGATCGCCAATCATGACGAAGCTGAGACACTGTCAGGAATGAAGATTAATAGTGATGGAGATTTCTTTAAAGCAGCCGAGAAGATCATGAAAAAAGGCGTGGAGAAGGTCGTCATCACAAGAGGAGACAAAGGGCTGATTTTCTACACGAAGGAAGGCGAGGCAGGGGTGCTGCTTCCGCCTAAGATCAAGGTTCAGGATGTGACTGGGGCAGGCGACTCGCTGGTTGCCGGAATCCTTTACGCCCACCTGAAAGGGCTTAATACAGAAAATGCCTGCAAAATCGGCATTGCCTGCAGCATGCTGACACTGCAATCAGAAGAAACCGTCAGTCCGATTTTAAATAATGTCAGACTTCAGGAAACATTTCAGCAAAATTTCAGCTAAAAAAGGAGACTCATACTATGTTAGAAAACTATCTTGAATTCTCAGAAGAAGTATTGGAAGCAAGAAAAGCAAATAAACCGGTTGTCGCATTGGAATCAACAATCATTTCCCATGGCATGCCATACCCGCAGAATATCGTGACAGCCAAAGAAGTAGAAGAAATCATCCGCCAAAATGGGGCGGTGCCTGCAACCATCGCCATCATCAATGGAAAAATAAAAATCGGCATCTCTGAGGACGAGCTCGAATTCCTCGCCCAAAGCAAGGACATTGAAAAAGCCAGCCGCCGCGACCTTCCTTATCTGATCGCCCAGGGCAAAAATGGCGCAACTACTGTTGCAGCCACCATGATCTGCGCAGAGCTTGCCGGCATTGAAGTATTCGTCACAGGCGGCATCGGCGGTGTCCACCGTGAAGCGGAAACAACCATGGATATCTCTGCTGACCTGCAGGAGCTCGCACAGACCAATGTAGCAGTCGTCTGTGCAGGCGCCAAATCCATACTGGATATCGGTCTGACCCTTGAATACCTGGAAACACACGGCGTCCCGGTCGTCGGCTATGAAACAGACAAGCTGCCGGCATTCTACACCCGGACAAGCCCATTTGACGTCAACCACCGCGTGGATGCGCCTGAAGATGCCGCCAGCCTGATCCGCACAAAATGGGAGCTTGGCCTGAACGGCGGAGTCGTCATCGCCAATCCGATACCGGAAGGGGATGCCCTGGAAGAAAGCTTCATCACCAACGTCATCGAAACAGCGCTTCAAGAAGCGAAAGACAATCAGATTGCCGGAAAGCTGGTCACACCTTTCCTCCTAAGCAAAGTAAAAGAACTGACAGAAGGAACAAGCCTCACAGCCAACATCGCGCTAGTTAAGCATAATGCCGAAGTTGGAGCGAAGATTGCGGTTGGGCTGCAGAAATAAAATGGTGGAGAGCCGGTCCCTGGGTGGGGGGCCGGTTTTTTACTGTCTTTTTTTCTGTTCACGATTATATTTAAGAAAATCAAGATAATAGCTGAAGTCCTCTTTTGAAATGCCCTGTTCTATTGCTTCGTGTACAATTTCAATCCACTCTGGATCTGCTGCAATCTCGGAATTTTGATCTTTGGCATGATCCTCGATCTCAATCAGTTCATCAAGCCGCACCTCCAATGCTCCTGACAGCTTGGATAAGATCTGGAGTGATGGATTCATCTGGACGTCTCTTTCAATATAGCTGAGATATGACTTAGAAATGCCAGCCTTTTTTGCCAATGCATTAAGTGAGTAGCCATTTTTTAATCTCAGAGATTTTAATTTTTTTCCGAGCATATAATCTACCCCTTACACGCATTTTATACATTATAACGAACGATTAAGTAATTTATAAAATACAAAATAGTGAGAAAACGAGAGGAAATACAAGATAAAGAACGAAAAACGTTCTATTTGACGAAAATATGAATAAATATGGAAATTTATTTCAGGAGAGGCATAAACTATACTATTTCTAACTTAGCAGAAGCTTATTTTGGAAGGAGACCCCCCATGTACCGAAAAAACTGCCCTAAATGCCACCGCCCATCCTACAGCAGCAGTGAAATAGGCGAATGGCTCTGTCCGGTGTGCGGCAATGATCTGACGCTGTTTCCCTTTTTTGATGCGTTTACGTTTGAGCAGCTTCCGGTGAAGGTTGTGCCTTTTAAGAGGAAGATGGAGATCTATAAGGGAAGGGCCATTAAATAGATAGAGGAAATAAGGCCTACCTAAAAGCTGTCGACTAAATGAGCAAAATTCTAACACGTTAACCTTAGATTCACCGGGCCATAAGTCTCATGAACTTTCGGAAAATTTCTAAAACTATCCAATTAACCTTCTTTTTGTCGAATAATAGCTTAAAAATATTTGAAGAATTTGACAAAAAGCAACACGAAAATGTTGGGAAAACTTTTATAGTAGTCTTAAGAGGATATGAAAAAAGCAGGAGTGAGCAGAAAAAGGCAAACCTGTTGAAAGATGGGGACGCAAAGTCACAGGTCTACCGCGCTTATCGATAGTAAAGTCGGATGAGGCGCCAGGACGGCTGGATTGCCTGGAATACGAAATGTATTTTAGGGGGAAGAGAAGGGTTATGAAAAATAATTTGCAGGAATTGGACTTGGAATGGGTGGCACTAATTGCTGAAGCAAAGAATATTGGCCTGAAAAAAGAAGATATACTTAACTTTCTTGCCGGCCAGCCGGCAGTGGATCTGATAGCGGATAACGGCTGAAAACTAACAACAGAATATAGAAAGCTAAGTGTTTCTCTGCAGGAGAAATGCTTTTTTATTTTGCGGGGACATTGGAGGTTACGGAGGCTGTCAAGCTTGATGACTGGTTGTCCTTTTTTGTATAACAGCCTCGGAGCAGTTATTTTTTTTGATTGATCCTCCATTTATTGAATTCGAGGAATTCGCGGAACTGGTCCTTTGAGATGCCGGAATCCATTGCTTCTTTGACGATGTTCATCCATTCAGAATCCAATTCTTCTTTATTGGGCTGGTCCAGGATCAGTGTATCAACCGGAACATGAAGAACAGCAGAAATTTTTTCTAAAAATTGAATGGAAGGATTCGTCTGAAGATTTCTTTCCAGGGAGCTTAGGTAGGATTTTGCTACGCCTGCCTGTTCAGCGAGCTCTGATAATGACATCTTTCTCTCCTGACGCAGTCTTTTTACACGTTCGCCAATCATTGTTCCACACACCTTTTATCCAGAAGTTATTTGATCGAAGAGTTATTTATTAAGAACGATTTGTTCAATCACTATATTTCATTTTAACACAATTGTAATATCTTTTCCTAAGAGTCCAGACGAAAAAATCAAATTTTTCTTAATAGAAACTGAATCCGCTGAAGACTTGAACTTTACGTTAACGTAAATGTTATATTGGTGTCAGAATAGTTAAAGAATTTAGGTGATAGTGTGGAATACACCATTTCTGAGCTGGCAAAGGCTTTCGATGTCAGCACCAGGACCATCAGATATTATGAAGAGCTTGGCTTATTATGCCCTAATAGAAATGAAAATGGAAGAAGAATTTTTGCCAAAAAGGATTATATCCGCCTGAAGCTGATTTTCCGGGGCAAGCGCTTCGGATTTAAGCTGGATGAAATAAAAGAAATGATCGTGCTCTTTGACCAGGACCGTTCAGGGCGGAAACAGCTGGAGCGAACGGTCGAGTATGGCAGGGACAGAGTAAAGGAGGTGAACGCCCGCATCGAGGAGCTGCTTTTTTTAAAAGAAGAAATGGAAAAGATGCTGGACCAATTTGAAAAAAGGCTGAACGAAAAGGGGGATCATATATGAACGTATCTGAATTGCTGGCGAGGAACGGAAGGAAATATCCAAACAGGGAGGCTGTCATTTCCGGGGAGGAGAGGCTGTCTTATAAAGAGCTGAACAGCAGGGTCAATAAGCTGGCAGATGCATTGAGGACGAGGGGCTATGAGAAAGGAGATAGAATTCTGCTTTTCATGCCAAATGTTCCGGAATTTGTGGTTACGTATTTCGAGGCGATTAGGATTGGTGCGCTGATTGTGCCTGTGAACAGCCGGCTGACGGCCTCGGAATTGGGTTATATCCTCGAACATAGCGGAGCGAGAGCTTTGTTTGCCCATGAAATGCTGCTTGAACAGACGGGAACCCTGAATGAAAGGCCTGGTCTCGAGTGTGTGAAGACAGGTGCAGCAGCGGCTGGCTGGGCCAGTTTTGAAGAGCTGGTGACGGGCGGCCGGGATATGGATGCGGGAATTCCTTTGATGGAGGATGACGAGGCGGCAATCCTCTATACATCAGGGACAACCGGAAGTCCGAAGGGAGTGCTGTTCACCCACCGCAATATTCTTTCAGCAGCGATCATGATGGCGGTCGAGATGAGGATGAAGCCGGAAAGCCGTATGCTCCATTTGATGCCGCTGAGCCACTCGGCACCGCTCCATCTGTTCCTGATTGCAGGCACCTATGTGGGGGCAGCCCATATCATGGCTCCCATTTTCACACCGGAAGTTTTGTTAAAGCTCGTTTCTTCGGAAAAAGCGACCCATTTCTTCGGTGCACCAGTTGCCTATCTTTTCACAGCCAAGCAGCCTGATATCGAAAAACATGATTTGTCTTCAATGGAGTATTGGGTATACGGCGGGGCTCCGCTTGGGGAAAAGGAAGTCAGGCTGGTGAAGGAGCGGCTGAAAACGGACAGCCTTTATTGCGTGTATGGACTGACAGAGGCCGGTCCGAGCGGGACCCTGCTGCTGGCTGGCGAGCATGAGCAGAAGGCAGGGAGCATCGGGAAGAGAGCGGCGCTCGGAACTGAGATGATGATTGCCGATGAAAAAGGCAATCCAGTCGAGCCGGGCGAGGCTGGCGAAATCCTTCTGAAGGGCGAAGGCGTCATGAAGGGGTATTATAAGAATCCCGAAAAAACAGCGGAAACGATCAAGGACGGCTGGCTCTATTCCGGCGATATGGCCAGGTATGACGAGGACGGCTATATCTGGGTCGTCGACCGGAAGAAGGATATGATCATTTCAGGCGGCGTCAATATTTTTCCGAAAGAGATTGAGGAGCTGCTGGCTTCGCATCCTGCCATTGCCGAGACAGCGGTAGTCGGCGTGCCGCATCCGGAGTGGGGCGAGACAGTAAAGGCCTATGTTGTGCTGAAGCAGCCGGGCAGTCTGGATGAGAGTGAGTTAAAGGCATTTTTGTCAGGAAAAATAGCTGATTATAAGATACCTAAATTATATGAAGAAATAGAGGCGCTGCCGCGGAATGCGACAGGCAAGATTTTGAAGCAGTCATTGAGAGAGCAGAAGCAATCTGTTTGAGGAGGGGCACCTATGAATTTTTATCAGGAAGATCCGAATTTGGCATTTGTGCTGAAGCAGTATATGGATGAGGAATTTTTTGCATGGGCTGAAAAGGAGCTGGAGGCTTTTGGAGGCTTATGTGCAAGGGAGATTGACGAGCGGGCGGTCCATACCGACAGGGAAGGCCAGCCGCGGTTGATCAAGTATGACAAAATGGGCAATGATATTTCCCATGTCTGGCTGAATGAGGGATACAGGAAAACGGTGGAGCAGACTTATAATGCCGGCATTGTCGGCTATGTCCATAAGGAAATTCCCGAGCTTGGGCGCAAGGGGAATTATGTGTATTCGTATGCACAGGGATATCTGCTGTCACAGACGGAGCCTGGCTTTTACTGCCCGGTCACTTTAACGATGGCGACCGCTTATCTGATCGATCATTATGCGGATGAAGAGCTGAAGGAGAAGTATTTACCTCATGTGATCAGCACGGGCGAGACCGA
The DNA here is from genome assembly GCF_002858875.1 of Bacillus sp. UMB0728. NCBI lineage: Bacteria > Bacillati > Bacillota > Bacilli > Caryophanales > Bacillaceae > Bacillus > Bacillus sp. UMB0728. The sequence goes on from NZ_PKLA01000005.1 coordinate 38,212, forward strand.
GCTGTTTGAAGGTGCGACCTTTCTGACGGAGAGGCAGGGCGGCTCTGATGTAGGCGCCAATGAGGTGAAGGCCGTGCTGGAGGACGGCCAGTACCGGATTTATGGGGAAAAATATTTTGCCTCCAACGCGGGTGCGTGCGGAGTGGCGATGGTGTTGGCCAGGAGAGAGGGGGCGGCTTCTGGATCGAAAGGCTTGAGTTTGTTCCTTGTCCCATGGCGGAAGGAGACCGGTGAGCTGAACGGGCTTGAGATCAGGCGGCTGAAGGATAAACTTGGGGTACGTGCAGTGCCGTCAGGAGAAGTGGTGTTCCACGGGGCAGAGGCCCATCTGGTAGGCGATGCGGATAAAGGAATCCACTATATGATGGAGGCGCTTAATCTGTCGCGGATCTGCAATAGCGTGGCTAGCATCGGCATCATGCAGCGGGCTTTTTTGGAGGCGAAACAATACGCTTTTGTGCGGAACGCCTTTGGCAGCAGGCTTGCTGACTTTCCGATGGTAAAAGAGACACTTGCCAAGCTGGCTTCAAAGCAGGAGGTTGAGACGAGTGCCGTGTTCAGTCTGATTGCGCTGTATGACCGGGTTGCGGCAGGCGAAGCTTCGCGCGAAGAGGAAGCGATGAACCGGCTTTTGATCGCACTGCTGAAGAAAGAAACAGCTGAGCAGGCCATTCATTTTGCCCATGAATCGATTGAGATGCATGGCGGGAACGGCTATATTGAAGACTTTGTCACACCGCGGCTATTGCGGGATGCGCAGGTGCTGACGGTTTGGGAAGGAACGGCGAATATTCTTGGACTTGAGATTTTGAGATTGATAGAGAAGTTCCGGGTGGATGAGCTGTTTGTCGGGAAAATGGAGGCGGAGCTTGAGGGGCTGGATGAGCGGCAGCAGGAGTTTGCGGCGCCTGTTTATGAGGGGCTTGTGAAGTTGAAAGAGCTGCTTGCGGCTGTGGGCGGAGGGGAACGTGATATGCAGACGTACCACTGTAAGCGCGCAGCTGTGCTGATGGGCAAAATCTATGAAAGTGTGATTGCTTTGAAGGATGCAGCTGTCGGCGGTGAGCGGAAAGAGATTGTAGCGCAGGTGTTTTTGAATGATGCGTGGGGGCTGACTGAGGTGCTGGATGAAGAAATGCTGCCGGTGAAGCATTTTGATGTACTGATGCATGTGGGGGAAGCAGCGGAAGTGGAGGTTTGAGTGGAGTGGGGCGCTGAATCTGGGATTTGGCGCTTTTTTTGTGCTGTGGGGGTGGTTTGCTGGTGGTTCGGCGGGAGGTTATTTGCGAGTTTGGGAGGATATTTGCGAGTTTCGGAATTTATTTGCAAGTTTTGGGATATATTTGCGAGTTTGCTGGGTATATTTGCGGGTTTTCGATTATATTTGCGACTTGGGACGGCGGGGGTGGCTCGGTTGAGCGTGCGGCTGGCTGGAAGGGAGCTGCTGCCGGGTGGATATTAGCAACTTTTTCGTTTTATTAGCAAGTTTTCCAGTATATTAGCAACTTTTGCCATATATTAGCAACTTTTCATTTATATTAGCAACTTTCGGGTTTTATTAGCAACTCCGCCGCCAGGCCGCTCCACCGTCCCCCGTGCCAGGCACCCCGCCCCGCAAAACAGCGCCAATTCTGCTTTCACGCTGCCAAGGTGCCTGGCACCACCATTTTGATGTGCTGATGCATGTGGGGGAAGCGGCGGAAGTGGAGGTTTGAGTGGAGTGGGGCGCTGAATCTGGGGATTTGGCGCTTTTTTTGTGCTGTGGGGGTGGTTGGCTGGTGGTTCGGCGGGCGGTTATTTGCGAGTTTGGGAGGATATTTGCGAGTTTCGGAATTTATTTGCGAGTTTTGGGATATATTTGCGACTTTGCTGGGTTTATTTGCGAGTTTTCGATTTTATTTGCGACTTGGGGCGGCGGGGGTGGCTCGGTTGAGCGTGAGGCTGGCTGGAAGGGAGCTGCTGCCGGGCGGATATTAGCAACTTTTTCTTTTTATTAGCAAGTTTTCCAGTATATTAGCAACTTTTCATTTATATTAGCAACTTTCAGGTTTTATTAGCAACTCCGCCGTCAGAGCTCTCCACCGCATCCCGGTGCCAGGCACCACCCCGCACAAAACAGCGCCGTTTCTGCATCCCCGCAGCTCCGGTACCAGGCACCACTCCAAAAACCCCAGCACACCCCCTGGTTTCAAAATCCCAATTCCAGGCTATAAGATGAGAAAAAGGTGGTGGACTGGATGGTTCTTAAGACAGAGGTGGCGATATTGGGCGGCGGAATCGGCGGGCTGACGCTGGGGCTGAAGCTGGCGCAGGCGGATGTGCATGTGACGGTGATTGAAAAGCTTGATGGTCCGTCGCCGGTGTATAAGGGAGAGCTGCTGCAGCCGAAGAGTCTGCAGATTTTTGAGCAGCTGGAAATCCTGAGTGAGATTGAGTATAACGGCCATAAGTTTTCGAGGATCAATTTTTCCGAGATTGATGAAGAGGAAGAAGAGCTGGCGATGGATTACCAGGTGCTTCCCGGAGAGTTCGACTATGCGCTGATGATCGAGCATGAGACGCTAAAGGGCATCCTCCTGAAGCATGCGATGAGCTATTCTAATTTTGAATATATTAAAGGCGGGCTTGGCAAAGGGTATTGCGAAGACCGGCTGATTGTGGAGGTGCGGAAGCGGAAGGAGCAGTTTTCGCTGAAGGCGGATTTCTATGTCGGGGCAGAGGGCCGCAACTCGCTGACGAGAAAGAAGATTGAGAGCGAGACGAAGAAGATTGATTATAATCATCATTTCCTGACGGTGACTTTCCCGCGGCCGGACAGTTTGACAGAAGGGCAGATCATTACGGCGAAGGATAAGTTCCTCGGATTGTTCCCGCTTCCGGACAACAAGGTCCGTTCGGTGTATCTCATACCTGAAGGGACTTATAAGGAGTTTCAGGAGAAGGGGATCGAGCATTTCCATCGGAAGTACATCGAGCTGTACCCGGAGCTTGACGGTTATGTGACGAAGCTGAAGAGCTGGAAGGATATCCAGCTGATGATTCCGACCGCCTTTTATGCAGACAAATATGTGGACGGCAACCATGTCATCCTTGGCGATGCGGCGCATACGGTCCATCCGATGGCCGGTGAGGGCATGAATATGGCGATCCAGGATGCCGATGTGCTCGGCGAGCTGCTGGTGACGATGTATGAGACGGGGAATCTCAGCCCGAAATGGCTGAGCTGCTATGAGAAAGTCCGCAAGCACCGGGCGGAAAAAATGATCAAGTTCAGCCATTTATCAGCACTTGCCTATTCCTATCCTTATCAGCTTGTGACAGGGATCAGGCAGAAGGGGCTGAAGCAGATCGAAAGGGACAAGAAGCTGCAGTTCAAACAGATGCTGAATATTTCAGGACTCGGATTCTGGCAGGAAAGCCTGCTGGACCGCGCCATTCAGATCGGGATGCTGCCTGCCCGCGAGAAGAAGCTCTCGCCTGCAGAGAAGGAAAGTTATTTTTACAAAGAAAAGGATGACTATCCTTGGAAAACGAAATTGGCAGGAGGCGTGCTATGATCTCGGAATATATAAGACTATTAAAAGCAAGGAACTGGATGAAGAAAAACCAGCCTTTCCTGTACAGCTGGCATGCTTATGTGGGATTTGAGCTGGATTTGTTCTCCCAGTTCAAGGATCCGAAGACGGTCCGCGAGGTGGCGGCGGCGCATGATTACCAGGAGGAGCTCCTCACCAGATGGGTGGAGGTGGGACTGGCGGTCAAGCATCTGAAGAAGAAGCGCGATGGAAAAATCAAGACCGCCTCAAAATTCAGCCTCCCCTCATCGCCTAAGAATCCGCGTTCGACAGGTGTCATCCTGAAGGAAATGATGGAGCTCCATATCCCGACACTGCTGACCTATCCGGATATGCTGCGGAAAAATGAGCGGAACACATTTGACAATGACGAGCACGGACCGACCGTGGCACGGACTTCCTCCCTCTTGGAGCAGCTCGCACTGCCAAAGATGTCCAAGGTAATAAAGAATAATGATATAAAATCGATTCTGGATGTAGGATGCGGCGAAGGAGGGTATCTTAAACGGATCAGCCAGAAACATCCGGACATTACCATGACCGGTATTGAAATCAATGAAGATGTTGCAGAATCTGCAGCCGGCAATTGTGCTGACAATCCGAATATCAGCATCGTCCATGCGGATATGCAGGAATATGAACCGGAGAAAAAGGCAGATTTGATCATGATCAATAATCTCCTTCATTATATTGAGCCTGAGGAACGGGAAGGCTTGTTTGAGCGGATGAGCGGCTGGCTGTCGGATAAGGGGACGATCACTGTCATTACCCCGATTCTTCATTCCAAGAAGGGCGAGGAATTTTCAAGCGTCTTCAACAGCTTTTTCTCGGCATTTGAAAATCTGTATGCCACCCCGACGGAAGAAGATATGATGAAAATAGCCGGCAAGCTCGGGATGGAAATAAAGACCTTCAAGCCGATCATCACAGAAGGCGGATGGTATTTCGTTGAGCTGGGACGGGCATAGAAAAAAGACGGGGCAGGTGCTCCGTCTTTTCCTGTGCAGATGGCAATAAGGCACTCTAGCCGAAATAATCAACCGGGCATTCTGCCTCTACTTGCCGGGAGCCGGGAATCCTTGTGCCTTTTTCGGCAGGTCCCTGTATTTCATTCAGAAGCTGGGTGAGCTCTTCCCGGCGCTTGTCATCTATGCTGAACTCCAGCCCATATTGTGTGACAAGGTCCGATTTTTCTTCTTTCCAGACAATATGCCCATCAAGGCTGAGTGTTTCTCCAAGAATCTTTGTTTGGATCTGAAAGAGAATATCCTGTCTGATCGGCAGTTTGATGTTGGTATACAATCTGGCGCCGCCGGGTCCGATATTTTCGATCAGCACTTCATTTTTGCCCATCTCGACCTGTTTATCTTTCAGCTTGAGGATGGTCAGGTCAGCACTGAGAGGGAGGGGAAGATCGATCCGGAAATACTTCCTTTGTTTTTTCAGCTTGTCCAAGCCTTTACCGCCGTCCGGCAGAATATACCCTTCTTTTAGAAAGTCCCTGAACACTATGCCGGAAACAGGCCGGGAAAAGAGAAAGCCCTGGATTTCATCGCAGCCCTTCTTTTTGAGAAAATCCAGCTGTTCAAATTCCTCGACTCCCTCAGCGACTACCTTCATATTCAGACCATGGGCCATGTCGATCAGGCTGGAGGTAATGGTGGCGTCCTCCAGATTGGAGATGATATTTTTGGTAAAAGATTTGTCTATTTTTAGCGTATTGAACTTGAATTTCCTAAGGTGCGTTAGCGATGAAAAGCCTGTTCCAAAGTCATCGAGAGACAGTTTTATTTTTAGCTGCCCAAGCTTTTCAAGCTCCTGGAGGACCTGGTCCGAATAGTGGATCAGGCTGGATTCAGTCAGCTCCAATTCAAGCAGCGTGGGGGAAATTCCATGCTTTTGGCAAAGGTCCCCGATCATTTCGGCCAGATTATTTTTGTAAAAGCGCTGTCCTGACACATTGATGGAGATTGGCACAAGGGAGAGGCCGTCTTTCTGCCATTCCTCCATCTTGGCTATCACATTTTCGATCACCCAGTCTCCGATTTCAACGATCAGCCCTGACTCTTCCGCAACAGGGATGAATTCCATCGGGGATACGATGCCCCAGTCAGGATGGTTCCAGCGCAGCAGCGCTTCGGCGCCTGCCAGCTTATGGGTCCTTGGCTCGATCTTTGGCTGGAATTCCACGTAAAATTGGTCATCCTTCAGAGCATTCCGCATATCTCTTTCCAGGCAGTACTTTTTGAATGATTCAATATTCATGGATGCGTTGTACACCTGATGGCTGCTTTTGCCCATCTGCTTGGCATGGTACAGGGCGGCATCGGCATTGCGCGCCAGTTCCTCCGGCGTGCTGCCATTATTGGGATACAGGCTGATCCCGATGCTTGCCGTAATGAATAATTCGTAGCCTTCAATCTCGTAGGGCTTCTGGATGGTGCCTGTAATTTCCGCTGCCAGCCTGCTTGCATCCTCAATGCTCTCAACGTTCGGCGCGATAATGGCAAATTCATCGCCGCCCATCCTGGAAGCAAAATCATCCTTCCGAATTGAGGCCTTTATCCTCTCCGCCGCCTCTTTCAGTACCTGATCGCCAATCGGATGGCCCAGGGTGTCATTGATATGCTTAAATCGGTCAAGATCCAGATACATGATTGCGAATTTTTCCGGATTTTTGTCCTCGAACAGGCCATTCAGGGTCTGGTCGAACAGGCGCCTGTTCGGCAGGCCTGTCATATAATCATGATAGGCGAGGAATTCCATTTGTGCCTCGGCCTGCTTTTGGGCTGTGATATCAGCCACAATACCATCCAGGCGAATGAGCCGGCCATTTTCATCATAGATGGGGATCAGGTGGTCGCTTACCCATTTGAGCTTTCCATCCCTCGTGATGATTCTGTATTGCTGCTTGATAATATTTCCTTCTGATATTTTATTCTGATTGTTCATCACTTCCCGCATATCATCCGGATGAATAGATCTATTCCATATACGGGGATCTCTATACAGTTCTTTTTTGGTATACCCATAGATAGCAAGGATCGCATCAGAACAGATCAGAACCTTTTTGCCAGCGGGGTCGAGCGACCATACACCCACATCTGAATTATTATAAAAGCTCTTAAATTGCTCTGTGTTCTCAGCCAGTCTGTCCTCTATTTCCCGCTGTTCCGTCACATCGCGCGAAATGCCGACCGCCCGTTCAGGATTGCCGTCACCATCGAGGATCAAGGTGGACTGATGATGGAGCCGGCGTACTTGGCCGTCCTTCCGGATGATCCGGTATTCCAAATCTGCCGGGGTCTTTTCCTCCAGGGATGCATGGTGATTTTTCAGAAACGGTGCAAGGTCCTCCGGGTGGATAAAGTCTTTATAATAATCAAAAGAAGGAATGAATTCATCTTTTGATACTCCGAACATTTCATACATATGCTCAGACCAGTAGGCGTAGTCTTCCTTGAAATAGTAGTCCCAATATCCGAAGTCAGCCGTCTTCTGGGCGAGATTGAGCCTTTCCTCCGCTTTCTGCAGCTTGCGCTCCTTATCAGCCAGTTCGGTGATATCCTTGGCAATCCCGAATACGCCGGTTATCTGATTATCTGTAATGATAGGAATATTTGTGATATTTGCATCAAACTTTTCCCCGGATCTGTTGATGCCGGTCATATTGTAGTTTTGCGGTTTTCCTTTTGCGGCCAGTTTAAACATGCGCAGCACAAGACTCATAGATTCCGGGGCAACAAATTGCCTGAAAGATATTCCATGCATGTCGGGATCATAATCGAACAAACGGACGAGGGATTCGTTAAAGGCTGTCACATCTCCGTTTAGATCCAGTGAATATACGGCATCCGGATGGTTGTCAAAAAGAGATCTGTACATCTGTTCACTTATGCTGAGCTTTTGCTTTAAGTTTTCCTCGGCTGTAATATCCTTTGAGATCCCAATGATCCCGATGGTTTGGTTTTCCTGGATAATCGGGATGGCGACACTGTTTAACAGAATCAGCCCGCCGTCTCTGCGGTTGATCCGGAAAATATGTGTTTGGGTAGAACCCTGCAATACTGCCTGGAAGCTTGTCTCTGCCTTGGGGAGGTCTTCCTTGCAGACAAAGGGAAAAAATCCCCTCTTTTGAATTTCTTCTGCACTAAATCCTGTGGCCTTAACGGCCGCCTCATTTACTTTAAGGATTTGGCCTTCTTTATCCAGTATGTAAGCCAGGTCTGATGTGTTCAGGAATAAGCTTTCATAGATATGTATATTTTCAACCAGGGGGGCACCTGGTTCTTGAATAGTTGTTTTCAATTTGTGATTTTCTATTTTTTTCAATGATTTCTTCACCTTTCTATTAATCTGGCAAGGTGTCATGCTAAAAAAATAGCAAGCAGCCCGGCTGCCATAGCAAAAGCCTTAGGCCCGCAGCTTTGCGTCTTTTACTTTCATAAAATTTGCCACTTATATAGTAACATATCCCTAATGTGGAAATCCTGGCAATTATTTTGGTAATATATAACTGATAACATGATTAGGCATTCTCAAACCGCTTCTATAACGGTAAAATAACCTTAGGTGATTAATAATGAAGAATAAATATCTGCTCATATACGAAGAACTGGCATCAAAGATACAGGATGGATATTATCCTGCAAGAAGCATTCTGCCGTCTGAAAATGAATTGACGGAGATGTTTGAGACATCGAGGGAAACGATTCGGAAGGCGCTGAATCTGCTGGCGCAGAACGGGTTCATCCAGAAGATACGGGGGAAGGGCTCGATTGTGCTTGATCTCAAGAAGCTGCAGTTCCCGATTTCCGGCCTGGTCAGCTTTAAGGAGCTGGCAGGAAAGATGGGCCAGAAGGCGGAAACCGATGTCGCGGAGTTTGCACTTGCGTTCCCGGATGATGATTTGATGAGGCAGCTGCATATCAAGGAAGAGGAAAAGATATGGAAGGTATGCCGTGTGCGGAAAATCGAGGGTGAGCGGATCATCCTTGATAAAGATTTCCTGGTAGAAAAATTGGTTCCCGGCCTGACAGAAGAGATTTGCCGCAATTCAATATTTGAATATATCGAGAACACGCTGAACCAGAAAATCAGTTTTGCGAAAAAGGAATTCACTGTCGAGGAGCCGACAGACGAAGACCGGAGGATGCTGGACCTGGAAGGATACCATTCCGTCGTCGTCGTGAAAAATTATATCTATTTTGATGATGCATCCCTTTTCCAATATACTGAATCACGCCACCGGCCGGACAAGTTCCGATTTGTCGATTTTGCCAGGCGGATGGACATGCCTTCAGGCTGACAGGATGTGCTGGATCGGGCTTGAAAAAATAAGAAAATGGGTAAAAACTAACAGATTAAAGTCTGTTAGTTTTTTTTGTTGTGAAAAATCCTTGAGAAGGGGTAATAGCATGAATATATATAATCTGATTGGCATCGGCATTGGTCCCTATAATTTAAGCCTGGCGGTGATGCTAAAGAAGGTCCCTGGACTGACGGGGCTCTTTTTTGACAAAACACCGGAATTCTCCTGGCATCCCGGCATGCTGATCGAAGGCTCGGAGATGCAGGTGCCGTTTCTGGATGATCTGGTCACCCTGGCTGATCCGACAAGCCCATACACATATTTAAATTATCTGCATGAGCATGACCGGCTGACCCAGTTTTCCTATTTTCACCGGCTGGAGATTCCGAGGAAGGAATATAATCATTACTGCCAATGGGCAGCTTCAAACCTGGACAATTGCAGATTCGGCATGGAAGTGGCCGATGTGCGGGACAGGGAGGAGGATGGAGAGCGCTTTTTTGAGGTGACAGTGCTGAATATGGAAAATGGGCAGGAAGAGACCTATTTTGCCTATCATCTGATTCTGGGTACAGGGAATGAACCATTGGTCCCGGACCATATGAAGGGTTTCCTCGGGGAAGATTGCATCCACTCCAGCCGCTATCTGCATTACAAGGACAAGCTTGTTGAGGGCGGATCCATCAGTGTGATCGGTTCAGGGCAGAGTGCCGCGGAAATCTTTTATGATCTTCTGCAATGCCAGAAGACGCATGATTTTCAGCTCAACTGGCTGGCCCGCTCTGCCGGATTCCTGCAGCTGGAAAGCACAAAGCTCGGCCAGGAGTTTTTTTCGCCGGAATATGTGAATTATTTTCACAGCCTGCCATACGAGGAACGGATTCAGTCACTGGATACATTGAACGGCCTCCGCAATGGCATTGAGCCAGGGCTGCTGGACCTTATCTACAAAGAGCTTTATCACCAGACAATCGGCGGTGAGTCGAGCAAGGCGAGGATCCAGCCGCATGCCGAGCTTCAAGGGATGGAGCGCACATCATCCGGTTTCGAGCTGCAGCTCCAGCAAAAGCAGTCGGAAACAGGTTTCAAGCTGGATTCGGACAAGGTGGTCCTGGCGACAGGATACCGGCCGCATCTGCCTGACTGGCTGCTCAGCCGCTATAGAGACGATATTATCTGGGAGGCAGAGCGCGAATTCAAAGTGTCTCTCTCATATGAAATCCTTTTTAAAAAGAAGCGCACAAACAGGATCTTTACTCTGACAAATATTGAGCATTCCCACGGGGCCGCTGCCACCCATCTCGGCTTGTCAGTCGACCGCAACAGGCGGATCATCAATACGCTTGCTGAAAAAGAGATCTATAAAAGCAACAAGAAAAACGTCTTTCACCGCTTTGTCCCAAGGGAAGAAGAAGTTGTACTGTAAAACAAGGTTTTATCACTGCCCAGGGAGGGAAATCTCATTAATGTGATCAAATTTAAAGGAGATGACACAATTGACTAAAATTGCATGCTTAATTACCGAAATGTTTGAAGACGTAGAGTATACTGATCCTGCGAAAGCTTTCAAGGAAGCGGGACATGAGATTACAACAATCGAGAAGGAAGCAGGCAAATCTGTCAAAGGCAAGCAGGGAAATGCAACGGTTGAGATCGATAAAAGTATTGACAATGTAAATCCTTCCGACTTTGATGCACTATTCCTGCCGGGCGGATTTTCTCCTGACCAGCTTCGTGCAGATGACCGTTTTGTCCAGTTTGCAAAATCCTTCATGGACGACATGAAGCCTGTATTGGCAATCTGCCACGGACCGCAGCTGCTCATCACGGCAAAAACGCTTGATGGAAGAGATGCGACAGGGTTCAAATCCATCCGCGTAGACATGGAAAACGCCGGCGTCAACTTCACGGATCAGGAAGTTGTCGTATGCCAGAACCAGCTGGTCACAAGCCGTAACCCGGATGATATCCCGGCGTTCATTAAAGAGTCATTGAATGTACTTTCAAATAAATAAGAGCAGGAGCGGGGGCGCTTGGTTGAGCGTGGCCCGCTCTTTTTTTGTGGTGCGTGGTTTTGGGTATTTTTGTAAGAAGGAAAAATTATCGGTGTTTTTGGGGTGAATCCCGCTTAAAGTGGGGTGAAAAAACCGCAATCCGGGGTGAAAAAATCAAGTTTCAGGGTGAATCATCCTAAATCCATGGAGAATGGCCAACTTCTGTTTTGTGGCACACCTCTCCCTCCAGACATATAGTGGTAAAAGGCATCAGGCGCCATTCCTTTGAAATTCTTCCTTTGTCGCGATAAGATAGAGAAAGGGACTTTTTTGCTATCTGAACCATATACAGTTTTACATAAATGAGCGGGGAAGGCAGGTAAAATGATGATTGTATTGAAATCAGCGCGTGAGATTGAAGCGATGAAAAAAGCGGGCGAAATTCTCGCCTCGTGCCATAAAGAAATTGCGAAAAGAATCAAGCCGGGTGTGACCACTTGGGAAATCGATGAGTTTGTGGAGGGATTCCTCAAGGAGCATGGTGCAACTCCGGAGCAGAAAGGCTATAAAGGCTATAAATATGCGACCTGCGCCAGCATCAATGACGAAATCTGCCACGGTTTTCCGCGCAGGGAAGAATTGAAGGACGGCGATATTGTCACGATTGATATGGTTGTGAGATATAACGGCGCGCTCGCGGATTCTGCCTGGACGTATGCGGTCGGCAATCTTTCCGAGAAGCACCGCAAACTGCTGGAGGTCACAAAGGAAGCCCTCTATAAAGGGATCGAGCAGGCTGTGCCAGGCAAGCGGATCGGGGATATCGGCCACGCCATCCAGACGTATGTCGAGGGTGAGGGCTTCTCTGTTGTCCGCAACTTCATCGGCCATGGAATCGGCAATGTGATCCATGAAAAGCCGGATGTGCCGCATTTCGGCCTTGCCGGCAAAGGGCCGCGCATCAAGGAAGGCATGGTCTTCACCATCGAGCCGATGGTCAATGTCGGCGTGTATGACACGAAGATGGACAATAATGGCTGGACAGCGAGGACGGCAGACGGCAAATTCTCTGCACAGTATGAGCATACGATTGCCGTTACGAAGGAAGGCACATTGATTTTGACAGATCAGGAATAGGAGAAAGGCAGGTCTTCGGATCTGTCTTTTTTTCTGAAAAGCGAGGCCCCGTGAATGCTCACAGGGCCTTTTTCCTTCCGATATACAGGGTATCGCCTGCCGACAATCCATACTTCCTTGCTTCCCCAAGGCCGTGATGCTCAGCAAAATCATACTGTTCCACTATAAAGCCTGCAGCTTCTAGTCTGCCCGTAAAATCTTCCTTGCTGTAGAGTCTGACATGGTCACACTGGCCAAAATACCTCAGCTTATCAGCGGGAGAGGTGATCAAGGGATTCTCAAGGCTTTTCTTCAGATTCAGGCTGATGGGTACCTGCAGAATGCTCCAGCCGCCGGGCTTCAGCACCCGGTAAATCTCGTCCATGGCAGCTTGATCTTCAAGTATATGCTCCAGCACATGGCTGCACAGAATCACATCGAAGCTGCCCTCAGGATAAGGAATGGCCCGAATGTCCATCTGTATGGTTTCTGCATCCGCGGGCATCAGATCCCCCGCCAGATAGTCAACTGTTGAAACTTTGCTGATCCATCGCCGTAAATTCGTTTCAGGGGCGATATGCAGCAGCTTCTGCTTTTTTTCCAGCAGATTTGTTTCCCTTTCGATGTAAAGCCTGTAGAGCCGCTCACGGTCAAGGGAGTGGCAATGAGGGCAGATGGCGGTTTCTTTGTTCCACATTTCATAGATATGGCTGGGAAAGTCGTAAAAATCCGGCCACGGGAAAAATGAGTCAAAGCTTTGATTGCAAAAAGGGCAATGATATGGTGTTTGAGTGTCTGTCATTGTGCATCCTTTCCATTCTTAATGATCCATATTGGAACGCGCGCGCAGTGTAGTATATAAATATGGAAAAGTGAATGGAAGGTTACTATTATGAGGCTTATCCCCATAAAACAGTCAAACTATCCACAAAAGTGTATATCTTTCTGAAAAATCACACTTATCCACAGGGTCATTTTTATTGGAAAATGTCTTATCCACAGAAAAAGCCCGGCATATGCCGGGCAATCAGTTTCCGAATTCTTTTTTCATCAGTTCAATATTGCCGTCATGGAAGTCTTTCATGATGCGGGGATACTTATATTCCTCAAACAGTACATAGCTTTCGGCTGCATTCCCTTCAGCCACATATTCCTTCAGTTTTGCAAGATAACCGGCAGAGGAGTGGATGCGGGATGAAATCTCCTCATTGCTGTAGGCCGGCAGTCCGTGCCCGGTCATCATGAGCCGGAAGCTGTGGTCTGCGAGGCTGTCCGCGAATTTTTCCAAAGTGAGCAGATAATCGGTGCTGGAAAAATAAACATAAGGGAATTCTGTATCACAGAGATAGTCTCCTGCGATCAGCAGGTCCAGGGACGGGATGATGCAGGCAATCCCGCAGTCAGTATGGCCGGGCGTCAGGAAAAATTTAAGCTCTGTCCCGCCGACAGCCAGTGCCTGCCCGTCCTGTGAAATGACGATGTCAGCTCCCGGATAGGAAGGTGCATAGTCCCGGTCGATATAATAGGAATCATCAAATGAGAGGATCTGATCCAGGATTTTTGCCTTCTCCTGGCCGTCTTTTTCATTGAGTGCTTTGCTGCCGATGATGCTTGCATCAGGGAAAGCACCGTGGCCGATAATATGATCATAGTCGGAATGGGTGTACAGGACAAAAATCGGCAGGCTCCCGGCTGCGCGGTATGCATAGGAGCGGATTTCTTCAATCTCACGAGGAAGCCAGCATGGGTCGATGACGAGAACCAGATCCTCTGTTTGAATGACGGCAGAATTGGTCTTAAACAGGCTGCTCTGAAAAATCGCTGTGTTTTGGTCTTTATGGATGAGCATGGGAATCCTCCTTTGATGGTAATAAAACAAAAGCAGACCCTATAGGCCTGCTGCTTTTCTTACATTTTTCTCAAGTTGCCGAGCTCTTCTACGAGCGCCTGCATTTCGTTGGGGCTGAAAGAATCTTTTTTCATGACAAGATCGTAGATTTCCTTGAGTTCTGTGTACATTTCCTCGTCAAAATGGGACGGCTTGATGGCACCGAGGTTCAGGACCTTCAGCTTTTCCTTGATCTGTTCAATCATATATTCTACATTTTCCGTAGATTTTTCCGATAGGTTCATGGGGGAGTCATCCTCTCATAACGATATCAACAGGATTTGCCTGTCTTCTTTACTCTTCATCTTTCCATGATAAGAGCGGAATGTCAATCAAATTATAGAGTGGCCTTCCTGCTTATAGTTGCATGAAAGCAGTGAAATAGAAGAAAATGTAGCTAAGGGGGAATGTGATTGTGATTCGCGTTTTGTTTGTGTGCCTCGGCAATATCTGCCGCTCGCCGATGGCAGAAGCCCTGTTCAGGGACCAGGTCAAAAAGGAAGGGCTTGAGCATGCGATTGAGGTCGATTCTGCCGGGACAGGTGACTGGCATATCGGCAAGCCGCCCCATGAAGGAACCAGGAAAATCCTTGAGAAATACAAGGTGGATGCTGCAGGATTGGCCGCCCGGCAGATTAAAGCATCCGACCTGGATGAATTCCAGTGGATCGTGGCGATGGACAGCCAAAACCAGGCAGATATTCTAAGCCTTAAAAAAGGCAATCCTGATGCCAAGGTAGTCAGGCTCCTCGACTACAGCGACCGCAGGGATAAAGACGTGCCGGACCCGTATTATACCGGCAACTTCGAGGAAGTTTACAGCCTCCTGAAGGAAAGCTGCGAAAGGCTCCTGAAAGAAATAAGCATAATTCATCATTTATAAAGTAAAAATGGAAAGAGGGATAAGCATGGGGAAAACGAAATTACTGCAGGGAATGCTGCTTGGTGCGATTGCAGGCGGTGCATTGTCATTATTTGATAAAGAAACACGCCGGGCCGTACTGGAGACAAGCCGCAAAACAGCGGGAAATGCAGCCTATTACATAAAAAATCCTTCAAAAGCAGCCGAGTCGGTCAAACAGACGGCCAGCTCGATCCGCACGACCATTGAACAGGTAACGGAAGATGTTGCGTTTATCACGGAAAAAGTCGAGGAGTTGAGGGAAGTGACTCCCCAGGTGGTGGATATTGTCCAGGAAACACGCTCCGCTTTTTCAAAAGAAAGCAAGAAAGCTCCTTTAGCCGAGGATGAGCCATTAAAGAAGACTTCAGCTATCAGTACAGAAGAAGAATGAGCAGAGGAGGGGCTGCAATGAGGCCGGGAATTCCGTATGTATGGAAAAAAATCCACGAAGACGATATCTTTGGCCTCGCAGCCCAGCTGGCCTATTTTTTTCTGCTCTCCCTTTTTCCGCTCCTCATCTTCCTCGTCACCCTCATCACCTATCTGCCCGTCAGCCAGGTGGATATCCTCGGCTTCATCAGGGATTATGCGCCAGGCGATACGATGGCGCTGATTGAGTCGAACCTTAACCAGATCGCAGACCGGAGCGGAACGCTTCTGTCTGTTGGGATCATCGGGACCATCTGGTCGGCATCCAATGGAATTCATGCAATTGTTAAAGCCTTCAATCTGGCTTATGAGGTCAAAGAAAGCCGTCCGCTGATCGTGGCGCGCGGCATGGCGATTTTATTGACGTTCGCCATGATATTTGTATTTGTCGTGGCCCTTCTGCTGCCGGTATTCGGGAAGCAGATCGGCGTTTTCCTCTTTTCCGCTTTTGATTTGTCATCCGAATTCCTCTCAGCCTGGAACGCCCTGCGCTGGCTTGTCAGTATCGTCATCCTGTTCATTGTTTTTCTTGTGCTCTACTGGATTGCCCCCAATGTGAAAATGAAATGCATCAGCGCGCTGCCCGGCGCCATTTTTGCCACCGCCGGCTGGATACTTGCTTCACTCGCATTTTCTTATTATGTTGGCAATTTTGCCAATTACACCGCCGCTTACGGAAGCATCGGCGCCATCATCGTCCTGATGGTCTGGTTCTACCTGACCGGTGTCATCATCATCCTTGGCGGCGAGGTCAACGCCTATGTCAGCAAGCGGAAGAATGGGGATTGCTAGGATACACCCCCTGATATTGCCTTCTTAGAAAAAGGGTGTGATGTTCACACTATAAAAGGGGAACACACCACCATCATCAGGAGGGGAAGCACATGGGAAAAGGCAAAACCAAGCAAAAAGGCAAAGACAGCCCGAAGCATAAGACATCGGGATCAGCTAATAAATCGAATGGTTATCATTAATAGTGAGGACGCCCTTTGGGGGCGTTCTTTTTTGGGTTTGGCGGGAGGATTAGTGAGGCTGCCGAGGCGATGGTCGAGCGGGAGTTGCTAATAAAACGGGAAAGTTGCTAATAAAAATGAAAAGTTGCTAATAAAAGGAAAAATTTGCTAATAAACCAGAAAACTTGCTAATAAAACCCAAAAGTTGCTAATAACCCAAATATCCACACCCTCACACCGCACAAAATCCCACCTCCACACCCCAACCCCCGGTTAATCTCCCCCAAAATAGCTAAAACTAAGTCCCGGAGGTGTTCTACATGCAGCAGGAAAGGCTGACTTCATCAGAAATATCAAATATATGGACTCATTATATCCGCGAAACGATGGCGGTCTGCATTACGAAATATATGCTGAAGGGCATAAAAGATAAGGAGATATACGATTTTCTTCAATACGCGCTCGATCTGTCATTTCAGCATATCGATTCGCTCACTGAGCTTTTCAAAAAAGAGAAGTTCCCAATCCCCAAGGGGTTTTCGAAGGAAGATGTGAATATGGATGCACCAGCACTGTTCACAGACGCCTACTGCCTCTTATACATGCACACAATGACGATGCACGGGATGCAGGCGTATGGCCTGGCTTCAAGCGTGTCCATCCGGAAGGACGTCCGCGATTTTTATGGCCGGTGCAATCAGGATACGCACGATCTCTACAACAAAGCGATCGACCTTCTGTCCGAGAAAAATCTGCTCGAAAAACCGCCGCTTTACGCAACGCCCGAAAAACCGGTGTTTGTCCCGGACTTTAAATATGTCACCGATGTGTTCGGGAAAAAGCGGAAAATCAATACCATCGAGGCGGGCAATATCTTTTTCAATCTGCAGAAAAGCTATATCGCGAAAAGCAGCTTTATTGCGTTCAAGCAGGTTTCCCGGGATAGTGATGTGCAAAGGTTCCTGGATAAATGCATCAATAATAAAAACAAGCATATCGCAAGCTTTGCTTCTATGCTTTTAAAAGAAGGACTCCATTCGCCAAGGCCATTCGAGTCGGAGATCACGAACTCGACGACTGCTCCTTTTTCGGAAAAGCTGATGCTGTTTCATTCCGGCTTTTTCTTTGCGGCGGCGATCTCGTATTACGGCGCAGCTGCGGTTGCCTGTATGAGGGCGGATATCGCCGTGCTTGCCGAGAAAGCGATATTGGATGATCTGCTTGTGTATGGAAGCTTCGGCAAGCTGATGATCGAGAAGAATTGGATCGAGCAGCCGCCTGATGCGGATGACCGGAAAGTGCTGGAGCAATAGAAAAAACGCCCGGGCACCATCCCCGAGCGTTTTTTTCTATGACTTCAACAATCTCAAGCTGTTCAGAATGACCAGAATGGTGCTGCCTTCATGCCCAATGACACCGAACGGCAAATCAAGGATCTGCAGGAAGTTCGACGCGATCAGAAGCATGATGACCGTGATGGAAAAAATCACATTCTGCTTGATGATTTTGTTCATCCGCTGAGAGAGGGTGATGGCTTCAGCAATCTTCGGAAGCTCATTTTTCATCAGGACTACATCTGCTGTTTCCAGCGCAACGTCTGTTCCTTCGCCCATGGCAATCCCGACATTGGCAGCGGCGAGGGCCGGGGCGTCATTGATGCCGTCGCCGACCATGGCCACATTTTCGTAGCGGTTTTTCAAGTCCTTCAAATGCTCAACTTTATTGGCCGGCAGGCACTCGGCGATATATTCATCCACGGTGCTTTCCGCGGCAATCGCCTGGGCGGTTTTTTCGCTGTCGCCGGTCAGCATCACTGTGTAGATGCCCTGAGCGTTCAGGGTGCTGATCGCAGCCTTCGTTTCCTCGCGGACAACATCCTTCAGTGCAAGCAGTCCGGCGATACGTGGACCTTTTTTAATAAAAACAATCGTCTTGCCTTCTCCGGCCAGAGAAAGCGCTGCTCCATCAGCAAACCTCTCCGCTTCTTCACGGCCGATGAAATCAGCTTTGCCGATCTTCCATTCTTCATCCTGCAGCATCGCCTTGACGCCAAACCCGGAGATATCTTCAATGCTTTCCGGGCTCACAAGCGGCTGCTTCAGCTCATTCTTCGCATATTTGACGATGGCCCCTGCAAGCGGGTGATTGGAGTGACTTTCAATCGATGCTGCCGCCAAGAGGATTTCTTCTTCCTCCATATCCTCGCAGACCAGATAATCAGTCACTTCAGGACGGCCCTTCGTCAGGGTGCCGGTTTTATCAAAGGCAATCGCCTTCAGGTGGCCGAGATTCTCCAGATGGACCCCGCCTTTGAACAGGATCCCGCGGCGCGCGCCGTTTGAGATGGCCGATAAGGTGGCCGGCATGATGCTTGCGACAAGGGCGCACGGACTGGCGACCACAAGCAGGATCATCGCCCGGTAAAAGGTTTCCGTCCAGCTCCAGCCCAGGAGGTAATGGGGCAGGATCATCATCGCGGCCACTGCAGCAAGCACTACTTTTACATAAGTGCCTTCAAATTTTTCAATAAAAAGCTGTGATGGCGACTTTTCGCTCTGTGCGGTCTGGACAAGCTGGATGATCTTTTGGAAGAGGGTGTCGCTGGCAGGCTTTGTGATCTCGACTGTAATAGAGCCGTTCAGATTCACCGTTCCTGCGAAAACTTCATCGGAATTGCCTTTGCTGACGGGGATGGATTCCCCGGTGATGGCAGCCTCATCCAAAGTCGTCGTGCCCTTCAGGATTTTTCCATCAGACGGGACACGCTCACCCGGCTTCACGAGGATATGGTCCCCAATGCTCAGCTCGGAGACATGCACACGCTGTTCTCCGCCATCTGTTAAAAGCAGGGCTTCCTCAGGCTGCAGCTCCATCAGCGATGAAATCTCTTTGTTGCTTTTGTTCATCGTGTACGTTTCCAGTGCGCCGCTGACGGCGAAAATGAAGATCAGGATGGCGCCTTCCGTCCAGTAGCCGATGATGGCCGAGCCGATGGCGGCGAAAATCATCAGCATTTCCACATTCAATTCTTTGTTTTCAATTGTTTCTTCGATGCCTTCCTTGGCTTTCGCAAAGCCGCCGATCACAAAGGCGAGCAGATAGGCGGTGATGGAGGCGGCCCCCATATCATTCCGCGCAAGCAGCCAGCCGGCAAGGATAAGGACCCCGCTCAGAATGGCGGCGATCAGCTCGGCGTGAGGGAGTATTTTTTGGAGCAGGCTTTCCTGTTCTTGCTTCAGTTCTAATAGTGCTTTGGCTTCTGTCGTCATTGGAATTCCCTCCTGGGTTATCGGTTTCTCATTGAGAAGAATAATCAACATCAATACCCCTATAAAACGACGAAAGCTGCCCCCGCCGGAGGATTCTACCTCTTTTGGGGACAGCATTTTCGCATAGGTTTCTAGATTAGTATCGTTATCATATCATAGTCATTTTTATTTAGAAAGGGGGTTAGGGGGAAAAAATAAAAATGGCCTATATTTCTTTTTTACCCAGCCCGCCGAAAGGCAAACCTCATTGGCTCAGCGAATGCTGTTCGTCCCTCTGCCCCGCTCCGCGGTTTGTCAGAACAGCCAGGAAAATCACGAGCAGCATGATGCTGATAATATTGAAGAACGAGATATTCTTGAAAAATTGAATGAAGATCCCGCCCAGATAAGGGCCAGCCAGGCTCCCCAGGCTGAAGGCGATGCCGCAGAGCAGATTGCCGGTCGGCAGCAGATCCTTTGGCATCAGGTCGGTCATATAGCTGATCCCGAGTGAAAAAGTGGAGCCGACTGCCATTCCGGCAAGGAAAAGCGTGGCCGTCAGCGCCCAGACAGCTCCTTCCAGGAAGCTCGCCAGGAAAAAGAAGATGGAACCTGACAGAAGGATGATCGTCAGGATTCTTTGCCTGCCCCATTTATCACTTAAAATCCCGAGCGGCAGCTGGAAGACGATTCCGCCAATCGCAAAAGCGGTCAAGAGGACCGAAACGCTGCTCACCTCAAGCCCGATGCGCAGGCCGTAGACCGGAAAGCTGCCGTTCAGGGAAGACTCAAGGAACCCGTAGCCGAGCGGCGGCAGGAAGGCGACCCACGCATATTTAAAGGCAGACGAGAAGCGCTTCACTGTATTTTTCATTGAATTGACTTCAATTGTCTGCTCCGGATAATCATTTTTCAAAAGGAACAGGAATACCCATGCCACGAGGCAGAGTACAGATGACAGGATGAACGGCAGGGTTTCATGCACATTGACGAGCGGCGCCATCAGCGGCCCGACCGCAAAGCCGACACCGAAGAACAGTCCGTACAGGGAAATATTCCGGCCGCGCTTATGTTCAGGCGAGAAGCTCGTGATCCAAGTCTGTGTCCCGAAGTGGAGGGCATGGTCGCCGATTCCGATCAGGAGCCTGAGCACGAACCAGAACCAGAATGATTTCCATAATGGAAACAGCACGAGCGAGACGATGACGAGCAGTCCGCCAAAAATGATGACCGGCTTGTAGCCGTACTTCCGGAGGGGCTGCTCCATAAAAGGAGAAACGAGCAGGATGCCGACATAAAGGCCGGTCGCATTCAGGCCGTTCATGCTTGAAGACAGCCCGTCATTTTCAAATATAATCGCAATCAGGGGAAGCAGCATGCCCTGGCTGAAACCCGAGATTGCCACAATGCTGATTAAAATCCAGAAACGCATATTTTCTTTATTCATGTTGTTGGCCTCAGTTTCTAAAAAAATTCTTTCCAAATTGATGGTAACGGCTCCCCATCGGCTTTGCAAGGAAAAAAGAGCGTATTGTTCATAGCTATGGCAGAAATAGTAGTATAATCACTGCATACAGCAGAAAAGAGGGAGTGAAAACGATGGAATTTACAATGAAGGATGTCGGCTTTTTCACGGAAACGAGCTATGGCAAGCTGGATGTAGCCGGTGATGAAGAGTACGGCTTCAGGCCGTATCAGCTGCTTGTATCCTCAGTGGCGGTCTGCAGCGGCGGCGTGCTCCGCAAGATTCTGGAGAAGCAGAGGATCGATGTCGAGGATATCAAAATCAATGCAGAGGCAGAGAGAGTGGAAGAGGAAGCCAATCGGGTATCGAAGATCTCAGTCCATTTTACGATCACTGGAAAAGGCTTGAAAGAGGAGAAGATCCAAAAGGCCATGGAGCTGACGCGCAAGAACTGCAGCATGGTTCAGTCTGTCAAGGACAGCATTGAAATCGAAGAAACATTCACATTGGTGGAAGCATAAGAAAAGCAGGGGGCGGATCCATAGACGGGTCCGCCCCTTTCTTCTATAGTGACAATTCCTCAGGCTCCGCGCCCGCTTTTTCAAAATAGCGGATCAGCGATGGCTCCATTTTCAGGAGCAGATAATCCGGATCGTCAGGGCCGGAGAGCCAATCCTTCAGCTTTTCGCTCCAGAATTTCTTTTTCAGTTCGCCGGAATCCTCGAATGAGGCTTTCGCTTCAATTTCACAGTACGGCCCGTCATATCCGCCCTGCTCCACCCCCAGCAGAATATGGACATTTGGATTTTTCTCGATGTCTTCTACTTTATGGGCGTCTTTGTCGGTAGCGGCATAAAGAATCAAATCATCATGGAAAAACAGCATAAAGCGGCTGTACGGCCTGTCATTCCGGATGGAAGCCAGCGTGCCGATGCTGTATTTCTCGAACATATCAAGCACCTTCTGCTTTGTGTCTGCCATTGTCATTTCACTCCTTACAATTTTCTTCCCTTTATAATCTGTCATTTTTCCTCTTGTATTATCCGAGCGAAAAAACATCAGGAATGCAATTTGTAAAAGCGGGTATATATGGTGAAGGGCCGCGCCGGGATATTTATCCCCGGTCAGGAAAACCTGTACATAAGGAGTTGTTTTTACGCGGCTTCAAAAAATAGAAAGGTGGGGATCGGAAAGAATGGTCAATAAAATTTTTATGGTGCTCACCTTTGCAGGCGTGCCATTATCTGTCATCGGGACGCTTCTGGGCTGGCCGAGTGTTGCACTTTTTATTATCTATTGCTTAACCATCATTGCCCTTGCAAGCTATATGGGCAGGGCGACAGAAAGCCTGGCAATTGTGGCCGGGCCAAGAATCGGCGGACTATTGAACGCAACCTTCGGGAATGCGGTCGAGCTGATCATTTCGATTTTTGCGCTGAGAGAAGGGCTTGTTGAGGTCGTCCTGGCGTCACTCACGGGGTCAGTGCTTGGGAATCTTCTGCTGGTCGCGGGACTCAGCTTTTTTATCGGCGGGGTCAAATATAAGCGCCAGAAATTCAATGTGTATGATGCCAGGCATAATTCAGGCCTGCTGATGTTTGCTGTTGTCGTTGCGTTCGTCATTCCCGAAGTATTTTCCATGACAATGGGAGAAGGAGAGCGGATGACGTTCAGCATCGGGATTTCTGTTATTCTGATTGCTTTATACCTGGCTGCGCTTTTGTTCAAGCTTGTCACTCACCGCGGGGTCTACCAGCCGGCTGGTGAAGAAGGGGCAGCAGCTCAAGCTCATCATGAAGAAGAGCCGGAATGGAGCAAAGGCAAGGCGATCGCGATACTGGCCATTGCGACTGTAGCGGTGGCCTATGTATCGGAAAACCTTGTCCACACCTTTGAAGCGGTCGGCGAGACATTTGGCTGGTCTGAGCTCTTTATCGGGGTTGTCATCGTGGCGATTGTCGGGAATGCGGCTGAGCATGCTTCCGCCATCATCATGGCGTTCAAGAACAAGATGGACATTGCTGTTGAAATTGCCATCGGCTCAACCCTGCAGGTAGCGATGTTCGTTGCACCGGTGCTGGTGATTGCGTCACTGTTTTTCCCAACATCGATGCCGCTCGTCTTTACATTGCCGGAGCTGATCACGATGGTCACCGCCGTGCTTCTCATGGTCGTCATCTCCAATGACGGGGAAACGAACTGGTTTGAAGGGGCGACGCTCCTCGCAGCCTATATTATTGTGGGTATCGGTTTTTATCTGTTATAAAGGCAGCAAGAGAAGGCTCTGCATTGTGCAGAGCCTTTTTTGTGCTTTCTATTGGCGGTGCTTTTTCTATCATAAGTATCCTTTTGGACGAATATGTTGTAAAAGACAGAAATCATCGCTTGACTCTACCTGCATCTATCACCCGCTTTCATGTCTTGTTGGACAAGCTCTTCATGAACAAATGGATAATAATGAGTGTTTAGCCTCCTTTTGCTGTGATAGAAGCGATTCCTTCAGCCCTCCTTTGCTGTTGTTAAGGTAAGTATAGATTATTTTTATAAAAATGTAAATATTCAGATTTTTACAATTGTGTAACAGTTGGGGGAGTGAATATGAAACTGCTTGTGAGGGTTATTTTTTATGTGGCGGGCCTGGTCATTCTGACATTGGGCATCTGCATTGCCATCCTGTCTAATCTGGGGGCGGGTCCTTGGGATGCGCTGAATGCAGGCCTTGCCAGGACAGCCGGGCTCACGATCGGGAGCTGGGTCATCATTATCGGCATCATCCTGATGATGGTCAATGCCTGGCTTTTAAAAGCCAAGCCGGATTATCTGGCGCTATTGACCGTATGCCTGATCGGCTTTATGGTCGACTTTTGGATATTGCGGGTCTTTTCCGGTGTGTACATACTGACTATCTATTTTCAAATCGCCGCGCTGATCATGGGCCTGGCACTCATCGGATTGGGTGCAGCTCTTTACCTGCAGGCAGAGTTTCCCCTCAATCCGATCGACCATTTTATGATGGCCATCAAAGAGCGGTTCGGGGTGAGTCTGATGATGGCGAAAACGATCGGGGAAGCTGGGGCGCTGCTTTTGGCCATCGTTTTCCACGGGCCTGTAGGTGCAGGGACCATCGTTATCGCAGTCCTGATCGGTCCGTTCATCCAATTATTCTTTCCTTACTGCCAGCAGCTGCTAAAAAGATTTTCCGGCACTTAGGATAAATCAGGGGAACTCCGAAAAAACTAAGAGCAGATACAAGGATTTGAAAGGAGTTCCACATCATGAGAAAGTATGTATCTGTTCTAATTATAACTCTTCTTGCCATGCTTTCTTTTTTGCCCGATGCCGGAGCAGAGAAAAAGCAGGACAAGACCGAGCAAAAGCAGCAGCTGAGCATTCCGATTCCCAGTTCAGTCCTGAATATCACAAAGGAAAATACGTATCCCAATCCGGTGCAGGATCAGCCGACACTGCAGCCGAGCGAGCTGACACAGTCGCTGCTTGATACATCCAAGGTCAAGATTGAAAACCCGGACCTGATCAGGATGCTGAATGAGTCTTCTGTCAATAGCACGCCGTTTGCATTCGGCTACAGGGCCATCGTCTATCTTGGGCAGTGGCCGCTCAATTACGAAAGCACAGAAACGGCGCCAAACTGGGAATACCAGAAAATCAACACGAATTATTTTGATAACAGAGGCGGCAAAGCGCCTTATCAGATCCACTATGTCCAGGAAGCCCAGAAGGTCGTGAGGGGCGCACTGACAGCCAAAATTCCGAAAGCCCAGGATGTCCAGAATATGATGCTCCTGAAGGCGATGGAAAAATCGAAGCTGCCGCTCGCTTTCGAAACCGTGATCGGGGCCGGGACGAAAAAGGATCAGGTCTACAATATCCCGCCAAAACGGCTTGGCTATTTATACGGATATGCACCTGCCGTCAATGAGAAGGGAAAAGTCACTTACGGTGAGGTATACCTGATGCTGAAGGGAAGCAAAAGATTCCTCGTCATCAAGAATGTCACCTCCCAGGGAATCGGCGCCTGGATCCCTGTCCAGGACCATATTTCCTTCGGGTTCATGGCATCAGAACGACCGCGTTAATCCTGCGCCGGCTCATGCAGCCGGTGCTTTTTCTATAGGAAGAGACATTCCTTGCATACAGAGCGGGCAGTGTTTTATAATTAAATTATCTTGAATTCGAGATAAATTGAACCCTTTAGCGGGTATAGATAAAAAAGTCTTAATTACGGAGGTCCAACATCATGAACCATTTAAAAGGCATACACCATGTCACTGCGATCACAAGCAGCGCGGAAAAGAATTATGAGTTTTTCACTTTTGTCCTTGGGATGCGCCTGGTCAAGAAAACCGTCAACCAGGACGATATCCAGACCTACCATCTGTTTTTTGCCGACGACAAAGGCAGCCCGGGCACAGATATGACATTCTTTGATTTTCCCGGGATTCCTAAAGGAAGGCACGGCACAAACGAAATCTCCAAAACATCCTTCCGGGTGCCGAATGACGCGGCACTGAATTACTGGGTAGAGCGCTTTGACCGCCTTGATGTGAAGCACACAGGAATCAAAGAGCAATTTGGGAAAAAGACTTTGTCATTCGCAGACTTTGATGACCAGCAATATCAATTGATTTCTGATGAACATAATACCGGTGTCGCTTCCGGCACGCCTTGGCAGAAGGGGCCGATTCCATTGGAGCATGCAATCACCGGTCTCGGGCCGATTTTTGTCCGCATCGCAAACTTCGATTTTTTCAAAGAGATGATGGAAAAAGTCCTTCTTTTCAAGGAAATCGGACAGGAGGGCGCCTTCCATCTGTTTGAGGTCGGAGAAGGCGGAAACGGCGCCCAGGTCGTGGTGGAGCATAATGCAGTCCTGCCGCAGGCCATGCAGGGCTTCGGCACCGTCCACCACGCTGCGTTCCGTGTGGAGGACCGGGCTGTACTGGATGAATGGACCGAGCGCCTTCCGCAATTCGGTTTCCAGACGTCCGGCTTTGTGGACCGCTTCTTCTTCCAGTCCCTTTATGCACGGGTGGCACCGCAGATTCTGTTCGAATTTGCCACAGACGGACCAGGCTTCATGGGCGACGAGCCATATGAAACACTGGGCGAAAAGCTGTCATTGCCGCCATTCCTTGAAAACAAGCGCGAGCAGATCGAAAAGCTTGTCCGTCCGATCGACACGGTCAGGAGCACGATCGATTTTACAAAAGAATGATAAGTGGAGCCTTCCTTGGCGGGGAGGCTCTTTTCTCTTTTCGTAAATATTTTTGGGTATCGCATCTTCATTTGAATGGCCGGCAAGCCTTAAAATAAGCGGAGATTTTCCCGTTACGCTGCTGAACATGGCCCGGTTCGGTGTAAATAAGCGGAAAATTTCCGCTTAAGAGGAGCGAAACTGCCCATTTTCCTGTTTTTTGAGTTGATAGCCGGAATTTCTCCCTCTATTTGAGCCACTTTTGAGAGTTTTTTCAAATTAGGGGGAATTCCTCCGCTTATTTTTCAGCCTGACAAGGATTCCCCTCATTCAGGTCCTGGAAAATCCGCTCTTTTATAGCTGGGCAGTGAAGAAACCGCTGTGTTGTCAGGCACACGATCACAAATTTTTTTCCCAACTTTTTCTGTCGAAAAACACTTTCCTGAAAAAGGAAAAGGGAAGGTGCCTAGCGAAGTAAGTAAGCAAATCAAAGGAGCTGGTGAAAATGGAAATCAGATTAGCGGGAACGGCAGATACTGAGGAAGTGTTCTTGGTTTTGAAAGGGGCAGCCCAATGGCTGCATGATCAACATTTTAGTCAATGGAGCTTTCTGCTCAGCGGCGGCGAGGATGGAGAAATCAAGCAGGCGATCCTCGACCGTGAAACCTATGTGCTGTGCGATAAAGGCAAGGTGAAGGCGACCTTCACCCTCTATGAGGGGCCATCAGGCTGGGACCGGCATATTTGGGACGGAGAAGCAGACGGAGCTATTTATCTTCACAGGCTTGCAGTTCATCCTGATAGCATGGGGAATGGACTTGGAAAAAAAGCAGTCGATTGGATCTGCAGGAAGTACAGCGGCACACCGCTGAGACTCGATTGTGTGGGTGACAATGAGAAGCTGAATGCTTATTATCAAGGACTCGGGTTTGTGCTGAAAGGCGTAACAGACAGCCATTCGCGGTATGAGAAGGCAGGGGCTGGAAAGTGAAGATAGAGGCAGTATTCCTCGACCGGGATGGAACAATCGGCGGGGATGATACCGTGCATTATCCAGGAAAGTTTGAATTATTTCCTTATTCCCGCGAGCTGATTAAGAAATTGAAGGGCAGCGGGATCAAAGTATTTTCCTTCACGAACCAGCCTGGGATTGCCAGGGGGGAAGCGGCAGCTGAGGAATTTTTTGACGAGCTGCAGGATTTCGGCTTTGATGATGTTTATATTTGTCCCCATGCCCATCATGACGGCTGCCGCTGCCGGAAGCCAGCGGCAGGCATGCTCCTCAGCGCGGCGGAAAAACATCAGGTGAGTCTGGAGAATTGCGTGGTCATCGGCGACAGATGGAGCGATATGGCGGCGGCATCCAAGACAAAAAGCATGAAGATCCTTGTGAAAACGGGAGCCGGGATGGCCACACTGAACGAGCATAATGACAAACTAAAAGAAATTGAAATTGAGTACATTGCTGAAGATCTGCGGGCTGCGGTTGAGTGGCTGTATCTACAGCAGGGGGCTGCTATTCCTACATAGAAGAACCGGGACGGGAGATATTCCCGTCCTTTCGTGCCCAAGCTACAGCTCTTTGACTGGAAGGCAAACCTCGCACTGATGATTCAATAGCATGGCACCGGTGTACCTTTCAAAAGCGGGCCTGTTATCGAGCTGGAATCCGAGGTTATGGAGGGATGGAAGGATTTCTGCCCAGAGTTTCTGTATCTCTTCTTCTGTATGCTGGACCTGGAATACAGCGTATTCTCCGCCAGGAAATTCACCTTCTTCAAGTGATGCGTCCATCCGAAAATCTTCTGGTATGACAATGCAGGCGTCATACCGGCAGCATTCAGCTGGTGTTGTCTGCGGATGATCATGGGAAATACCGAGTATAATGGCGGATTCGTCCAGCAGGCTCTTTTCATTTGCCCACTCTTTCAATTCCTCCATCACATGCTGGTTGGCAGGTCCATAAGGGCCGGTCTGGCGTACATAGGCAATTCGATATTCAGGCACCATTTCAGTTTTGAAGTCCATCTTACATTCTCCTCTCTTTCCTGTACTGTCTTTGATGCTAGCATGATATAAAAAAATATTCACAGCTATTTTTAAAAATTAGGCTATTAATAGTGGGATGAAGCCCCGGGCGGAAGGACTATTTTTGCGGGAAAGTCCGTATATATTATGGATAAATGAATACGAGGTGGAGATATGAAGGCAATTGTTTATAAAAAGTACGGTCCTCCAGAAGTCCTTCAGCTGAAAGAAATGGAAAAGCCAGTCCCAAAAGAACATGAGATCCTGATCAAGATCAAGGCTACAACAGTCACCGCAGCAGATATCCGGG
This sequence comes from Bacillus sp. UMB0728, assembly GCF_002858875.1. Taxonomy (NCBI): domain Bacteria; kingdom Bacillati; phylum Bacillota; class Bacilli; order Caryophanales; family Bacillaceae; genus Bacillus; species Bacillus sp. UMB0728. Next base: position 66,648 of record NZ_PKLA01000005.1, read on the forward strand.
CGCGGAGCTTTACAGTGCCCCGCTCTGTGGTGCTGCCCGCGCGCCTTGCCCTTGGAATCCGGAAGCCGAAGAAAGCGATATTGGGTGCGGAGCTTGCCGGGGAAGTGGAGGCAGTCGGGAGGAATGTAAAGAAATTCAAGGCAGGCGATTTGGTTTTTGCTGCTTCACTGGAGAATTTCGGCACTTATGCTGAATATATTTGCCTCCGGGAGGACGGGCCTGTGTCAATCAAACCTGCCAGCATCACGTTTGAAGAAGCCGCCGCCATTCCGATCGGCGCGCGGACAGCTTTGTATTTTCTGCAAAGAGCCAATGTCCGGAAGGGCCAGAAGGTATTGGTGTACGGGGCTTCCGGCAGTGTCGGCAGCTATGCCGTACAGATTGCCAGACATTTGGGAGCAGAGGTTGATGCTGTCTGCAGCGGTCAAAATCTTGAATGGGTAAAATCTCTTGGGGCCGGCAGGGTCCTGGATTATCGTTCAGGGAACCTCCCAGTGGCGGACGGTGCCTATGATCTGATATTCGAAGCAGTGAACAAAAGTTCTTTTAAAGATTGCATGAAGTGGCTGAAAAAAGGCGGCACCTATATAAATGTCACAGAGCCGCTCCCCAGCGCGCAAATGCTGTGGGCTAAATGGAAGGGCGGCACGAAAATACTGCTGAGCCGCAATGCGCCGGAAACACCTGAAGCCTTAGACTATTTAGGAGAAATGGCGGCGGCGGGAAAGCTTAAGGTGAAAATTGACCGAAGCTATAGGTTAGATGAAATAGTTGATGCCCATCGGTATGTTGATGGCGGGCATAAGAAGGGGAATGTGGCGGTGGTAGTGAGCCGGGACGAAGAGAGGGCAGGGCCTGATGCGGCTAGCTTTGATTAAGGAAGAGTATGCTGGAAACAAGAAACCCCTCTCTAAAAAAGAAAGGGGTTTTTCACGCAGAACTCAATCATCATTATAAAATTTTTCCAATTATAAGTCTATATATTATTTCTCTCTTCATTAAAATAAAGCATATAGTGCCTATTAAAATAAATAGAGGGTGACGTTATGCTATTTGATCAATCACCTTATCAGTGCCGGGTGGAATGGGGAAAGCGGGGCGCGCGTGAGGCTGCTGCCCGGGGCGATATTGTCATTATAGTCGATGTTCTTTTATTTTCATCGGCTGTTGTTTCAGCAGCGGCTTTTGGTGCGGAAATATATCCGTATTCTCCCCATCTGGATGGGCAGAAATATGCGGAAAGTCTGGGAGCTGACTATATCTTTGGGAGGGCGGAGGCGGCGAAGCTGGGGAAGCCGACATTGTCTCCTGTTTCTTTCAGTGAAGAGCATGCCGGGAAAAAATATGTGCTGATTTCCCAGAATGGCGCCTATTGCACCTGGATCGGTGCTAAGGCGACGGCCGTCCTTGCAGGGTCACTGCTCAATGCATCAGCCGCTGCTGCTGCGGCTAATATACTGCAAAAACAGCTTGGCGCCGGAATCACGATCATTCCGTGCGGAGAAAAATGGGCTGATGCCGGGGAGCATGAAGATTCTCTCAGGCCAGCAGTAGAGGATTATTTGGGGGCCGGTGCCATCCTCTCTTATTTGGATGGAGAAAAATCACCAGAGGCAGCGGTATGCGAAGGAGCCTTTCGGGCCGCGCAGCCTAAGCTGGCAGAATACTTATGGGAATGCGGCAGCGGCAGGGAGCTGCGTGCGCGCGGGTTTGAACAGGATGTGGTCCATTGCAGCAGACTGAATATGATGCCTACGGTCCCGATTTTAAAAGAAAATCGTTTTGTGCCTTCAAGGTAAGCTATTTGATTCATAGCCCATGGCCTTTATCAAGAAATGATACCTGACCAAAACAATTGCTTCGGGTAAAATAGACACAAAGAACGGCAGCAGCGGCTGCCATAAAGAAGAGGGCTGGAAGAATGTTACCGGAAGTGATTGTCTTTGCTGTGCTCGCCATTATTCTCTTTTCACTGAGAAAATACATTCTATTCGAGAAAACGGTTAAATGGGGCTTTACATTCGAAAAGTCGGGCCGTGCTGTGAGTGTGGCGTATAAAACGTTTACCGGCTCCGAGTTTTATATATTCACATTCAAAAAGGGAGCTGAGCTCACACTCTCCTATGAAGTGACAGTTGAAGAGGGAGAACTGACGATTGAATGGAATGATGGAAGAAGAATCATTTGGAGCAAAACACTTAATGAAAGCGGACAGGGAACTTTTACAGCAGTCGCCGCAAGCAGGATTCATGGCATTAATTTAGTTGGCGATACCACTAAAGGCAGCTGCCGGGTGGAGTTCAGTGAAAAGAAGAATTGATTCTAATATGAAAGAAAAAAAAGCCCAGAACACAGCGCTCTGAGCTTTTTTCAATCCTTCTCATCTGTATAAATACGTAATGCCCCAATGACAAACACAACCGGAAGAATCACCACACCCAATCGGAAAGGGCCGATGTCCAGTGTCATGAGCAATATAAAAACGGGCAGTGCAATCATGATAAACAGTGACATGAATTTAGTATAACGGATTGCCGCCCGCGAAACTTCCGGTTCCTCGGTATACATCCATCTCTGCCCCTTAAGCACACTTTCTTCGGGGTTAAAATAAGTCCAAAGCAGAAAGCCATATACAGGAATCATCAATACAATGAAGAGATATGCTTCAACCATAAGAGGCCTCCCAAGTATGTCTTACTATTCATACGGGGTGCCTCCTGGAAAAGTTCCACATTATATCCGCGAACTGTTCTTCTGGAAATCAACATCCTGATAATAACTGTTCTTCACCAATACATTCGGGCCAAGGCATTTAACAGCCGGGCAGTGGCAGTTGAGTTCAGCTGCGAGCTTTGTTTCCTGCCAGCTGTTGAAGATGTCAGGCAGGGCATCCCTCTGGATATTGCCAAGCGCAGGGGTGTCGCCGAAGTCGGTCACGATGACATCCCCTGTGAAGATATTGACGTTGAGCCGGGAGCGGCCGTCCGGGTCATTGCGGACGGTGACATTTTTGCTGCTGTACAAGCGCTTCAGGAGCTCCAGGTCCTCGTCGCTCGTGCTGCACGGATAAAACGGGAGGGTGCCGAACAGCATCCAGGTGTCTTCGTCCCTCACATCAAGGAGGTGGTGAATTGCCTTCCTGATTTCATCAAGATTCAAAGTTTCCAGTGATGAAGCAAAATCTGATGGGTACATAGGGTGAATCTCATGCCTCTGGCACTTCATTTCCTCAGTAATCTGTTTATGTATGCTTTCCAGATAGGGGAGGGTACGCTTGTTGAGCATGGTTTCCGCAGACACCATGACACCGGCATCGACCAGGGCGCGGCTGTTTTCGATCATCCGGTGGAACAGCCTGACGCGCTGCTCTCTTGTCGGCTTCCGCTCCATCATCGCGAAGCCGCCTTCAATGAAGTCCTCTTCTGTTCCCCAGTTATGGGAAATATGCAGCACATCCAGGTAAGGGGCGATCAGCTCGTATCTGTCCATATCCAGTGTCAGATTGCTGTTGATCTGGGTGCGGACGCCGCGCTCGGATGCATATTTGAGAAGTGGCAGCACATAATTCTCCACTGATTTTTTTGAAAGCATCGGTTCTCCGCCTGTGATGCTGATTGAGCGGAGGGCAGGGATTTCCTCAAGCCGCTTCAGCAGCAGGGGAAGGGGCAGGGCATTCGGGTCCTTTGGCTGCAGTGTATAGCCGACGGCGCAATGCTCGCATCTCATGTTGCAGAGAACTGTAGTTGTAAATTCAATATTGGTTAATGTCAGCTTGTTATATTGTTCCATATCCATATAAGCTTCCCATGGATCATGGCTCGGTGTAATGCTTGTTTTTTCAATAATCATGCGGTATCTCCTTCTAAAAATGTCCTTAATCATTACTATGCCGTGAAGCCTATGTCAATGATTTTTTGCGTCCCTCTGAAAAATCATAGTTTATGAATCTCTCAAAATGGGAAATAACCTAGTAATGATAGCATAAATCAAGAGGAGGAATGCAAGATGGCACAGCAATTTGGCAGTACGAATACGAATTCTGAAAATACTGGAACGAGCGCGGGTGTATCTGTACCAGGAACTGGAACAAGCGCGGAATCAAGAACAGGTACAAGCTCAAACACAGGCATGTCAACAAGCGTGAACCCTGACACTTCGAGCACCAATTCAGGTACAGGCTCAAACTTTAGTACAGGTACAAGCTCAAGTTCAAGCTTCAGCTCAGGCTCAAATTCAAGCAACCACTATGGTTCAACGAATAACAACAGCAAGCTCCTGAAAGGGATTGTGCTTGGCGGGATTGTCGGCGGAGCCCTTGCCCTGCTCGATACTTCAACACGCAACAAAGTGATGGGCACTGCGACTGACCTGAAGGATTCTTCTATGAAAATGTTCAATGAAGTAAAGGAAAACCCTGGTGAAGCCAAGGATAATATGATCAGCCAATTCAAGTCTGCATCTTCGACTTTGAAAGAAGCGATCAGCGATGCCCAGAAGCTGTACGAGCGCGTTAATAATGACGTATTCGGAAAAGTGAATGAGTTTAAGGGCATGTCAGGTGATGCGAAGTCTAACTTCCAAGACGCGAAAAGCGGTCTCATGGACGCAAAGGACGATCTGATGGATATCGGCAGCAAGGTAAAAGATGCCGGCTCTGAACTGGTTGAAAGCCCAGTGGGCGGTTCAGGCTCATCTGACAGCACAAGCTCGTCAAACAGCTCTGACAGCTCATCTTCAACTTCAAACAGCAGCAAGTCAAACACTTCAAGCTCAAATGGAACAACTGCGTTCTCAAGTGATTCCAGCAAGAGCACAGCGACTGCAACTCCATCTACTCAAAAGAACAGCAAAAACCTTTAATAGATCATATCATCCAGGGGCGGCATCAATCAGATGCCGCCTTTTTGTGCGTGAATTACATTATCTGGCCGCGCTGGAAACTTCTTAACTGCCGCTCTTCGTTTCTCTTTTGAAGAGAAGGGGTATTGATTGATACAAGAGTAAAGCCAATTGTACTGGAGGAATATAGATGATGTTTCGCAAAGGCAAGAACATGACAGCGGAGGATGAAAAAACTTCACACGAAAGGGAGAGTGCAGAAGGAACGAAAGCAATGGTGGCGGCGCCGCATCATGTGGCAGCTGACATTGGCGAGAAGATACTAAAACAAGGCGGAAACGCGGTTGACGCGGTCATCGCCATTCAATTTGCACTCAACGTGGTTGAGCCGATGATGACAGGCATCGGCGGCAGCGGCTTCATGATGGTCTATGACAACGAGAAGAAGGATACCAAAATCTACGACGGCCACACAAGAGCGCCTAAAGCGGCACATCCGAAAATGTTCCTCGATGAAAACGGCGAGGTCATCCCGTTCCGTGAACGGAGCACACATGCCACAGCAGTCGGGGTCCCCGGCATTCTGAAGGCGATGGATGAAGCCCTCAAAGCGCATGGAACCATGAAGCTGGCCGACCTCATCCAGCCGGCAATCGAAATTGCGGAAGAAGGAATTGAAGTCAACTGGGTGCTTGCTGAAGCGCTCGAGAATTTCCACTACCGCCTCGGCCAGCATGCGAAGGATTTCTTTATGCCCGAAGGGAAAGCCCTGAAGGAAGGCGACATTCTGGTGAAAAAGAAGCTGGCCAGCACATTCAGGACCCTGCAGGAAAAAGGTGTCGAGGCTTTTTATGAAGGAGAAATTGCCGAAGCTATCATAGGGGCATTGGATGATCTCGACGGCTTTATGACAATGGACGATCTGAAAAATTACCGCGTGACGGTTGATGAGCCGATCTGGGGCGAATACCGCGGCTATAAGATCGCTTCTTCAGCGCCTCCAAGCGCCGGCGGACTGACAGTGATCCAGATTCTCAAGCTTCTTGAAAAATTTGACCTCAAGCAATATGGTCCGAAATCATGGGAAAAGTATTATCTGTTCACAGAGGCCATGAGGATTGCTTTTTCCGATAAAATCGCCTTCAACACGGATCCGGAGTTCGAGGATATGCCGATCAAGGGTCTTCTTCACGATGACTATATAAAAGAGCGCCAGAAGCTGATCAATTTTGAAAGAAGAAATGACGCGGTTGATTTCGGCAATCCGTGGAAATATGAAGACGGCGAGCCGAAAAAGGTGATCCGCCAGCCGGATGATCTAGAAAAGAGCGAAACGACGCACTTTACCGTCCGCGACCAGTGGGGCAATATTGCCGCTGTCACTTCGACGGTTGAACATCCATTTGGTTCAGGGATCTTCGTGCCGGACCATGGCTTTATGCTGAATAATGAGCTGACAGACTTTGATGCCAATCCTGGCGGCATCAACGAGGTAGAGCCTGAAAAGCGTCCGGTCAGCTGTAAAAGTCCTACAATTCTTTTCAAGGACGGTGAACCGGTCCTTACCCTCGGATCACCGGGCGGACCGACGATCATCGCATCTGTCTTCCAGACGATCGTCAATGTCATCGACTTTGGGATGGATCTGAAGGATGCTGTTGAAGAGCCGCGTATTTTCGCAGCCACCGGCCCGCTCGTCGAATGGGAGCCAGGAATCAGTATGGAAGCAAAGGGTGAATTGGAGTCCCGCGGATATGAATTCGGGGACAACCCGAGCCGGATCGGAAACGTCCAGGCTATTAAAATTGATAAAAAAGCAGGCAAGCTTTACGGTGCGGCGGATTCTAGCCGAGAAGGAAAAGCAGTCGGGCTGGAATAATAAAAAACAGGCTGCCTTTCCCGGCAGCCTGTTTTTCTGTTATTTTTTGCTGATGTTCTGCAGGGTGGAGGATTCCTCTTTATCCGACTTCTTAATGACCGAAAAAGATCCGTCGGACTCGAGCACAACCGCTTCTGCTTGTTCAAGCGAGGAGAGGCCCTGGCTTCTTGCGGCCTGGAGGATCTCCACTTCCAGAACACGCTCTTTCTTCATTTCATCGCGAAGATAGCTGCCTTTATAGTATAAAAGCGTCGGATTCGATTTGATCAGCTTGCTTACGGTCTTGCTATGGACAGAGGTCCAGGCCACCAGATATTGAAGCCCGATGAGGACGCAAAAGGCGACAAACCCTTCGGTTAATGCCACTTTTTTATTCAACAGGATGGTGGCGAGCGTTGAACCAAGTGCAACCGTCACAATCAGGTCGAAGGCATTCATCTTGGACAGGGTCCGCTTTCCTGAAATACGGAGCACCAGAATGAGCAGAAGATAGCTGCATATCCCGACGATCACCGTTCTGTATATATTATCCCAGCTGTTAAAAAACATCATATACCTCCCAGGAATCTTTACTTAGCCTTTTTCCTCCCAGATTGCCGCTGAAACATCCGAAAGGTTTGGGATATACTAAAAACCGTCAGCATTTGCGAAAAATCGACTTTTCCGGTAAAGTAAAAAGAGCATTTCGGGTGCCTGCGACAGGCACCGGTATGAAAGGAGAGATTGCTTTGGGCAGTCCAATACAAGATAAAAACCAGCAGGTAACATTCCTGAAGCACCGCTTAAATATGTTCATGGATGTCCTGGATGCGATAGATCCAGAGGACACAGAGCTTGAAGACATAGACCGTCTGATCGAGATGATCGACGAACTGGAATCTAAGTGTAAAGAATTTAATAACCGCGAAGAGTAGGAGGGAGCCCTGGTTTGGGGGCTCTTTTTGTTTTGGGCTGTGTGCTGTCAGAGGGCTGGTCGCAAAAAGAAGGTTGAAGGCCGCGATGTGGTTGAAGTCGCAAATAAAAACCAGAACTCGCAAATATAAATGAAAAGTCGCAAATATATCCTGAAACTCGCAAATAAAACGCAAATCCCGCAAATATCGCCCCCCGCACCACACCCCGCCGCCCACCAAAACCTCCCCTGTAACCGATTTCACCTCCCTCTTTAAATCACCAAAGGATAGGAGTATAATAAAATCGTGAAAATTCGTACAGAAACAGAAGATTTTTGAGGGGAACGAAAGGGAAGGGGATCTTGCTGTGAATTTCGAGACATTACAGGAAAGCATGTACCAGTTGATTGTGGAGACTTCTACGAACCTGCCGAAGGATGTGCGCCGCGCGATCAAGAGTGCGAAGGAGCGCGAGAGTGCCGGCACGCGTTCGGCGATGAGCCTTGGGACGATTACGAATAATATTAAGATGGCGGACGATAATGTATCGCCGATCTGCCAGGATACAGGTTTGCCGACTTTTAAAATCAAGACGCCGGTCGGTGTGAACCAGCTGGAAATCAAGGAAGCGATCAAGAACGCAATCGCCCTTGCAACGAAAAACGGGAAGCTGCGCCCGAACTCTGTTGATTCGCTCACAGGAGACAACAGCGGGGACAATCTTGGCGCCGGGACTCCGGTCATCAAGTTTGAGCAATGGGAAAAAGATTATATCGACGCGCGCCTGATTTTAAAGGGCGGCGGCTGTGAAAATAAAAATATCCAGTACAGCCTTCCATGCGAGCTGGACGGACTGGGCCGCGCGGGCCGCGATCTGGACGGCATCCGCAAGTGCATCCTGCATTCTGTGTACCAGGCACAGGGACAGGGCTGCAGCGCCGGCTTCATCGGCGTCGGCATCGGCGGCGACCGCTCTTCAGGCTATGACCTTGCCAAAGAGCAGCTGTTCCGTTCCGTGGATGATGTGAACCCGCATCCGGACCTGCAGAAGGTTGAAGAATATGTACTCGAAAATGCCAACAAGCTTGGCATCGGCACAATGGGCTTCGGCGGCGAAACAACCTTGCTCGGCTGCAAAATCGGTGTCATGAACCGCATCCCGGCCAGCTTCTTCGTATCTGTCGCGTACAACTGCTGGGCATTCCGCCGTCTCGGCATCAGCATTTCTCCTGCAACAGGCGAGATCAATGAGTGGATGTACCAGGAAGGCGAGAAGATCGATTTCGCTCCGACAGAAGCTGAGCTTGAAACAGCGGCTGCTGTAGAAGAAACCGCTCAGCAAGTGGTGACGCTGCAGGCGCCAATCACGGAAGAGCAGATCCGCGCTCTTAATGTCGGCGATGTCGTACAGATCAACGGCATGATGTACACCGGCCGTGACGCAATCCATCACCATCTGATGGACCATGATGCACCGGTCGACCTCAATGGCCAGGTGATCTACCACTGCGGTCCGGTCATGATGAAGGACGAAGCAGGCGAATGGCATGTCAAAGCGGCTGGCCCGACGACAAGCATCCGCGAGGAGCCTTACCAGGGCGATATTATGAAAAAATTCGGCATCCGCGCCGTGATCGGCAAAGGCGGAATGGGGCCGAAAACACTGGCAGCCCTCCAGGAGCATGGCGGCGTCTACCTCAACGCCATCGGCGGCGCAGCCCAGTATTATGCTGACTGCATCAAAAAAGTCGAAGGCGTCGACCTGATGGAATTCGGCATTCCGGAAGCGATGTGGCATCTGAAGGTTGAAGGCTTCACAGCCGTCGTAACGATGGACTCACACGGCAACAGCCTCCACCAGGATGTGGATAAGTCTTCACTTGAAAAACTGTCCCAATTCAAAGAACGGGTTTACTAATAAGAAAAGAAAGCGGGGAGCCAGGTGCTTCCCGCTTTTTCTAATGTTTGACAGAATGCTCCCGCCCATTTTCACAAACACTAAACCTAAAAGGTTTAAAGGAGGAAATGGGATGAGATACTGGAAGCAGCTGATGCTGGCCCTTGTGCTTTTTTTCGCGGGGAGTGCTTCTGCCCATGCAGGGACCGCCAATTCGCCGATTCACTGGGGCTTCAAGAAGGCAAGCAACGAGGTGCCGGCCGAGGCAGGCAAGCCGCTCGATGATCTGCTGGAGCGGTATGGGTCTTATTATAAAGGGGATACAAGCAAGAAGGATATTTACCTGACATTCGATAACGGCTATGAAAACGGCTATACCGAGAAGGTTCTTGACGTTTTGAAAAAAGAACAGGTGCCGGCCGCCTTTTTTGTGACAGGCCATTATTTGAACAGCGCCCCGGACCTTGTCAAGCGGATGGCGAAGGAAGGCCATATTGTCGGCAACCACTCCTGGCACCACCCGGATATGACGCGGATCAGCGATGAGAAGCTGGCGAAGGAGCTGGAGATGGTCCGTGCCAAAACGGAGGAGCTGACAGGCGTCAAGCAGATGGCCTACCTGAGGCCGCCGCGCGGGATTTTCAGCGAGCGCACACTTGACCTTGCGAAAAAGCAGGGCTATACCCATGTATTCTGGTCACTTGCCTTCGTTGACTGGCACAGGGACGCACAGAAGGGCTGGGAATATTCCTATAACAATATCATGAAGCAGATCCACCCCGGCTGCATCCTCCTGCTGCATACCGTCTCAAAGGACAATGCCGATGCACTGGAAAAAGCGATCCAGGATCTGAAGAAAAGGGGCTATACGTTTAAAAGCCTTGATCAATTGGAGATGAATAAAGCGTTCGAACATGATATGCTGTACTAGACACCTGCCCAAATCATCATGGATTTGGGCTTGTTTCTTGGGAGCAGCATAATCCCAAGTGTTATAATAAGGGTAAAAACACAAGGGATGGATGCTAGTTGGCTATTTTTCAAATGAAAGGACCTTATAACTTTGATCTTGTATTGGACAGGCTTTCGCTTGATCCGCTTCATGCTGTTGACAAGGAAAAGCGGAGTGTGAAGGTTCCTTTGATGATTGAAAATGAACCGATCGCTGCCGAGGTGACAGCGACGGGAACCACTGAGCATCCCGAATTCATCATAAACGGCATAGAGGGAAAACATAAAGAAAAAGCGGAAGAGCGCCTGGCGCAGATCTTTCAATGGCATATCCCGCTTGAGGATATCCATACCCATTTCCAGGGCACAGAGCTGAAGGCGATTTTTGACGAGCATTACGGCACACCGGTTGTGCTGGATTTCGATCCGTACGGCTGCCTGCTGAAATGCATCATCCACCAGCAGCTCAACCTGTCATTTGCCTTCACACTGACGAAGCGGTTTGTCGAGACATTCGGTTTTCAAAAAGACGGCGTCTGGTTCTATCCGCGTCCGGAAACAGTGGCCGCCCTGACAGTGGAACAGCTCCGCGAGCTCCAGTTCAGCGGCAGGAAAGCCGAGTACACCATCGGCCTCTCACAGGAAATCACCGAGGGAAGATTGAATCTTGAGGAGCTGGCAGAAGAGCCGGATGAAAACATCATGAAAAAGCTCATCAAAATCCGCGGCATCGGCCCATGGACGGTCCAGAACTTCCTGATGTTCGGACTCGGCCGCCAGAACCTTTTCCCGAAGGCAGATATCGGGCTGCAAAATGCCCTGAAGAAATTATATAAGCTTGAAGCAAAACCGACCCACGAGCAGATGGACGAATATACGCTAGGGTGGGATCCATATCTAACCTATGCTTCCCTGTATCTCTGGCGAAGCATTGAATAAATGGAGTGAAGCAGCACGATGAAAAACGAACAAACCGTGAAAATAGAAGAAAAACAGACCTTCCCGCTCACAATCAAGCGGCTCGGCATCAATGGCGAGGGCGTCGGCTATTTTAAAAGACAGGTCGTCTTCGTACCAGGCGCGCTGCCTGGCGAAGAGGTCGTCGTCGAAGCCACAAAGGTGAGCCCGAAGTTCGCCGAAGCGAAAATCAAAACGATCCGCAAAGAGTCCGAGTACCGCGTCCAGGCGCCATGCCCGGTCTATGAGCTGTGCGGCGGCTGCCAGCTGCAGCATCTCCGCTATGACCGGCAGCTGCAGGAAAAGCGCGACATCGTCATCCAGGCACTCGAGCGCCATACTAAGCTTCCGGTTGCAGGGCTCGATATCCGCGACACGATCGGCATGGAGGACCCGTGGAACTACCGCAACAAAGCGGCCTTCCAGGTCGGCCAGGAGGATGGAAAAGTCATCGCCGGCCTCTATGGGCTCAACTCCCATAACCTGATCAACATCCCGCAATGCGTTGTGCAGCATCCGCACACGAACAAAGCGATCGGTGTCGTCAAAAAGGTCATGAACAAGCTCGGCATCACTGTCTACAACGAAAAGACGAAAAAAGGAACCGTCCGCACCATCATGGCCCGGACCGGCATCCAGAGCGGCGAGCTCCAGATCGTCATCATCACATCAACGAAAGACCTGCCGAAAAAAGAGCAGCTCATCACAGAAATCACCAAAAGGCTGCCGCAGGTCAAATCAATCATGCAAAACATCAACGGCGAGAAAACATCACTGATTTTCGGAAAAGAAACGCGCCATATGCACGGGGAAGAATACATCCAGGAAACACTCGGGGACCTCTCCTTCGAGCTCTCTGCCCGGACCTTCTTCCAGCTCAACCCCGAGCAGACCGTCAAGCTCTATAACGAAGTCAAAAAAGCCGCCAGCCTCACAGGCAAAGAAAAAGTCGCTGACGCCTACTGCGGCGTAGGCACCATCGGCCTCTGGCTCGCCGGACAGGCAGGCGAAATCCGCGGCATGGACATCATTCCCGAATCCATCCAGGACGCCAAGAAAAACGCCGCCCGCAACAACATCCAACACGCCAAATACGAAACAGGCAAAGCCGAAGTCCTGCTTCCGAAGTGGATGAAAGAAGGCTGGAGACCGGACGTTATCGTGGTAGATCCGCCGAGGACAGGGCTCGACCAGGCTCTGCTGAAAACGATTTTGAAGGTTAAGCCTAAGAAGGTTGTTTATGTATCCTGCAATCCGTCGACATTGGCGAAGGATATTGCCGTGCTGGATCCGGAGTATAAAGTGGAGTATATGCAGCCGGTGGATATGTTTCCGCAGACGGCGCATGTTGAAGTGGTAAGTGAATTAGTATTGAGGAGTGGAGCAGGTTCCTGATTAGGTTTCTGGTTTATATTAATCAGATACATTGTTAAGTGTAGCGATGGTAGAAATTCTTTTGTTTAGGATTACTAACGATGAACCTTATCGTTAGTAAATGAGGTTTTGGTTAAGATAAAAGGCTTGTATGAAACCATACAAGCCTTTTCTTAGTAAGATTTGGAAAATGGTGAAGATAATATTAAAGGAATATTTTATATTATTTCTCTATTAAAAATAATATCTACTATATCAATTGTAGCACGATCATAACTTTCACCTTTATAAAATTCTCTTTCATCATCTTGATCTTCTCGAAGAAAGTCAATGGTTAATGATTCTATCTCATCACTATCTAAGAGATTGTTTAAGGTTTCTTGTATCTCCTCTTCAATACCCTCATTATTGATGTAAGGTAATATGTCCCACACATCCCCGTTTATTTTTTCAATAATATATTTTGAAAACTTCCCCAGGTAATTCGCACTGTCAAAATTAATATGATCAATATTATCACTAATATATTCAAATATATCCAATTCCTCAACATATTCTTCAACTTTTCCTACCAATGATTCCACTAAATCCTCATATATAAATGAAAACGAATCTTCATATTGTTGAAATAATTCCATCAGTTCAACATAATCCTCTAGGTCCAGACTAGAAATTATTGAGTTTCTAAATTGATATTCTTTAAAAGCATTATCAAAACCGTAAAAATAAAAAAGTTTTTTGTTTCCAAATAGTCTAGCAAGGATAGATATTTTTTGAACTCTCTTGTTATTTATTACCTCTGCTGATTGAAAAGAATCTATAGCTTCCATTATTATTTGTTTGTACTTTTCTAATAACCACTCTTCTTGTGTAACCATATATGCTATATAAACATAAATTTTGTTATTAAAGCTTTTCAAATTAAGGATTTCTCCACTATATACCATATTCCGAATGAGACTGTTGCTATCATTAGACAATTTTTCTAGCTGTTCAATATAAATGGCATTATTTATTATTGATTCTTTAAGAGGCGTATTTTCAGTAATAATATATTTCATATAATCATTAACAGATGGATTTATTACTCCTATCATTTCAAGACTATCTATATCAAAAATATTTATTAAAGAGTTTGATAGTCTTTTTTTACACTCCAAAAAATGATTGATTGTATGATCTAGCTGGGATTCATTTTTAATTCTTTTTACGAAACATTCTTCTAATATTTTTATATCTACTTGGGTATCAGTTAAAGAAAATAGAGTAAACTTGAACATTCTATCTTCAATTGATAATCCATAATTAAATTCTTCGGACCAAACCTCTTCTGGTCGGTCGAGTGTCTGCATAATATACATAGAGTATTCATCAGCATTTACCTTTGAATATCTTTTTTCATGTGTTACATATTCTATTATTCGTGGATTGTAATTTCTATGATTAATAATTTTCCTATAGCTTTTGTTTTTCTGGATAGATAAATAGTGATTTTTTGGTATTTTATTTTTTAACAAATGATTGAAAAAAATTTCTGCCTTTTCTTCTTTATCTATTTCATTCATATCAATTACTTTGATTTTTAGTTTGTCAGCATCATAATATTCTCGCAGCTTTCTAGACATTCCTTGGGCTTCATTAAAAATTGTTATTCGGGTATTTAAAATAAGCATCTTGTTTTCATGTATGCTTATATATTTCATTAAACTTATTAATTCCTCATCTTGCCAATCCTTCAATTTGAAATAATATTGACCAAAACAATCGTCTATATAAATTAACTCTTTTACTTCCTTATTTTCATTCAAAGAAGCCTTTAAGTTACTGATATCTCCGTTAGTTGTGTATCTTACCTGATAGCCGTGTTTTACAAAATAAAAAGTTAACATTTTTGAAGTAATAGACTTACCTACTCCAGGTTGACCGATAAGCATTACCTTTCTGTTTTTTTGAAGTATCTCTATACAGTCGTTAAATAACTTTGTTGGTACAAAGTACTTAAAATTACTCTCTAGATCATCTAATAATACTTCTCCATCAATAAAAACACTTCTGTTGATCACCTGTGTTAATTGCTGATCGGCTACCAGCCACAGTTTGAAGTTCTTCTTTAATATATCCTGATTTTTTGAGTTAGCTAAGAATTTATCTAGTTCGATTTTTGTATAGATATTTTTGTCACTTTCCATATAATCAGAAAACAAGTCATAAATTTCTTTTATATTGCTATGTGTAAGTTCTAAAGAAGTGCATATGTAATACTTTTTGGGCCTCGGAGTCATTTTCTCGATTTTTTCTAATTCTTTTTTTAAGGAAGTCCGCAGTGAACTATATGTACTTCTTGAATAATGCTTTATCTGAACTACAATATTATTATCAATAGTGTCTACTAAATCAATACCTCCATCTCTACCTGGAGAAAAATATCTGAGATGTAAATTGAGCTCCCTACTAAGAACATCGCTACATAATTTTTCGAACTCATTATCACTTAAATTTGAATAATCAAACATTTTTTCCCTTCTTTCAATCCTACTACTGTATATAAAATATAAATGAAATAAGCGCTATAATATAATTTTTAAATTTGAAAATGATGGATAATAATAATATTTTACCTCAATTTGGAATATAATAATATATATAGTAATCTTTACATATACCGATCAGAGGATTTGAAGTTGTATACCCATGTGGGTAAGCTTCATCGTATGTGGTTTTCCGGATTAATCGGAGGAGTATTTCATTCTCAGCTGCAAAAAGAATAAAAATCCCTTAAGAATATAAATAAAGTATATTTCGCTTGTCTATCTTATTTCTATTAAATCATTATTTGCAAAAACGTACCCCCTAAAAATAGGATATTTATGGTAAAATTATAACTAAGATACTTAGGGGGAATAACAGATGAAATTAATTAAATTTAGTGTTACAGGTTATAAGGTGTTTAAAAATACCTTTACCATTGATTTTTTAAAAGACTCAGTTGCTATTTTAACTGGTAGAAATAATACGGGTAAATCTACAATATTAGAAGCTATCAACTGTTTCTTTCAAAAAGCATCTAAAACTAATGCTATTTCTAATGATTGCTTCTCGGAAGCGAATAAAGAAATTGTGCTACAAGCTGTTTTTGAGTCTGGTGAGGATAAAGTCACCATCAAAAAGAAATATAACGAGGGAACAACTCCTAAGTTTTATGATGAAACCGATGTTGAAATTAAAGCAAGTCATGAATTAAAACCTAAACTAGATGAGATTTTAAACATTCAACCTTTTTACATAACCCCTGCTATGTTACCAGATGACATTAACGATCTAATTCAAAATATTTATTCAGAGATTCTTAAAAATAATTTAGAAAAACTTGAGGGAAATGATGGTGACGTTGAAGAAAAAAAACTAGCGGAAGAGTATGCTCAACTCAAAAAGTCGTATCCAGAGTTTTTAAGAAAAATTAAATTAAATACAGATAGAGTACTTGAACAAGTAAGTAGTGATGTTTCTGATAACTTAAAGACTTTATTTTCGAATGAACATTTATCTTTAAAGGTAGTAGGTGGAGAAAGTAACGGATTTTCTTCATCTGACATACTAAAGTCTACAAATTCAAGTGTTCATATTGATAATTCAAAGCAAACTGAAATGCCATTATCAAATCAAGGAACTGGCTTGCAGCGGATGAGTTTAATTTATCTCATTCAAAACATGATAGAGAAAAAACTTATGGGCATAGGTGACAATAAGTTACTATTGATAGATGAACCAGAAGCTTTCTTGCATCCAGAAGCGGTTCGAGCACTAAGTCGTTCTCTTTATAAAATTGGTGAGAAAATGCCGCTCATGATTTCTACCCATTCACCAATACTTATAGATTTATCAGAGAACCATACGTCGATTCAAGTTTTCCGTGTTGGTGAAAAAGAAGCGATTCAATTATATAAGTCTGAAAGAGACAAATTTGATGATGATGATATTAAAAATATGAAACTTTTAAACTATGTAGACTCTTATGTGAATGAATTTTTCTTTGCAGATAGAATTATTATTGTTGAAGGGGATACTGAGTATATAGCCTTTAAACATCTAGCAAAGGAGAAGAATGAAAACTTGCACATAATTCGTGCTAGAGGTAAAGATACAATCGGAACCTTGATGAAAATTCTTAACCAGTTTAATTCTAATTATGATGTATTACATGATGTAGATAATCATAGAAAACATTCCTCTTCAACATTAAAAGGTCAACTGACGAAGTGTAAAAAAATAATTAAACTTAAAGAAGGTAGTAATATAAGGGTTTTCGGTTCAATAGCAAACTTTGAAAATGCCATAGGCATTGGAGATGTTTCAAATGATAAAAAAACGCAAACTATATATAAAATATTACACGGGACCTCCGATACAGATGAATTTGCTAAAGCTAGGCGGATAGTAGGGAATTTATTTGAACAAGTAATAAACCGAGATAATGAGAAAGCTTTACATGAAGGATTCCTTAGAATAAACAGTGAAGAAGATTATGAGAAACTATTTGCTTTGTTGATAGAACAAAAAATTGATGAAGAAATGGAAGAGAAGAAAAAAGAAGCGGAGAAGAATAAACAAGAAGAAAAAGTGGTTTCTCAATCACAGAATAAATAATGAGCTGGTTTCCTTAAAGTATATTGCTGTGAAGCTCTCAGAGCAAAGTAATCTTTTATGTGCTGGACAACTTACTCAATTAGTTTCGATAGTGGCTTTCTTATAAGAGTAGCTTCTTTCTTTGGACTGGAGGAGCCAATCTGATAGACTCCACTTAAGGAAGTTTACTGACACATTCCAATTGATTAATTTTACCCAATGACAAATTGTGTTCAATTGAGATAACCTTCGTAAATGCAAAGACTCTTACAATATACAAAATAATAGAAGCTCTTGGTAGCTGGAAGTAGGTGCCTGCCACCCCATTCGCTAATGCTTTACGGTGTGTGGGGTCAGGCACTTTCTTTCTAAAGTGTGTGAGGTCAAGCACCTAATCCTACAACGATTCTTTTCGCTAACCAGTGCTTATCTTAAATTTCAGGGCCAGTTCCACATATACTCCTGTTATAAAAATTTACAAAATTAAAAAAACATATTGCGTACATTTAATTTTGATGATAATATTCAGCACAGGTAATCAAAATTAATAGCAAGCTTTCAACTCTTATCGAGAGCAGGCGGAGGGATTTGGCCCGATGAAGCCCAGCAACCGACCGTAATTCCGTTGTGAAACGGGGCGCTAGCAAGATTTGCGCCGGTATGTAAATACCTTTAAGGCACGGTGCTAATTCCAACAGAGGAGATTTTTCTTTTCTGGGAGATAAGAGGTGTGGAGATTCGATATACATAATCTTCAGCCTCTTTCTCTACGTAGAAAGAGGCTTTTCTATGTCATAAAAGGAGTGATACACAGGTCAGCATCAAAGGGTTCAAAGCAAAAGCATAAAAAAAAACAATAATGGAGAGAGAAAATGAAGAATAAAAAGTGGAGCTTTCTATTAAGTATTTTTGTCGTTATCCTGCTTACAGCAGGGTGCCAGCCAAAGACAGGCGTCAGCACCGAGGGAGAGGCGGCGGCCGATAAAACCAATGGTGATAACCAGCTTGCCGATAAAAAGATCGCATTAATTATGCAGCAGAATCTTGGTACATTTTCTGCTCAATATATTGACGGTGTGAAGGAGCAGGTTACGAAATTCGGCGGAACTACCACAGTTTTTACTTCTGATGGTGACCTGGCGAAGATGTCTTCAAACCTGGACGCAGCGATCAACCAGGGGTTTGATGCTATTTTAATAGACCATGGTACGAAAGAATCATTGGCGGCCGGCGTCCAAAAGGCGGTCGAGAAAGAAATCCCAGTGGTTGCCTTTGACGCCGAGGTTAGTGAACCGGGTGTGACCGTGCTTGAGCAGGGTGATCAGCAGATGGCAAAAAGCACTCTTGAGAGACTGGCTGAGGACTCAGATGGAAATGCAAATATCGTTAAAATATGGGTAGCCGGCTTTGCGCCGATGGAGCGAAGACAAGTCGCCTATAAGGAATTCCTTGAACAGAATCCGGGGATTAAAGAGGTCGCCGCATTTGGAGCAGCGACGCAGAATACAGCATTGGATACTCAGTCACAAATGGAAGCCATTTTAAAGCAGTATCCGGAGAAAGGGCAGATTACAGCGGTTTGGGCAGCATGGGATGAATTTGCCAAAGGAGCCGTTCGTGCTATTCAGCAGGCCGGCCGGACAGATATCAAAGTGTACGGAATCGATATGAGTGATGAAGACCTGCAAATGATTCAGGACAAGAATTCTCCTTGGGTGGCAACTGCAGCTGTTGATCCAAAGGATATTGGCAGAATTCAGGTTCGCTATGCCTATCAAAAATTATCCGGAGAAGAGACTCCTGACAATGTTAAATTAACACCGGTGTTCGTATCAAAAGAGGACCTCCCGGAAGAGCAAATCACAACCACGGAGCTGAATGAATACGTGGAAGGATGGGGCAACAGCGACCAGGGATATACCGAAACCCTGAAGGCATTGGAAGAAGGGAAATAACAGAGGGACATTAGGCAGCCTTAGGTTAAAGGCCGCCTGATGTTTTCCTTTTTAAAGGAGGGAGCATGATGGGTGCATCACTACTTGACATGAGAAATATATCCAAGAGCTTTGGTGCTGCAAGGGTCTTGAAGGAAGCTGGACTGCATTTGGCCTCTGGAGAAGTACATGCTTTATTGGGAGCCAATGGTGCGGGTAAAAGTACGCTAATTAAAATTTTGGCGGGTGCTTACAGCCATGATGAAGGCGATATTTATCTTAACGGAAAGCCAGTCACGATCCATTCACCAAAAGAGGCGAAGGATCTGGGCATCCACTGTGTTTACCAGGAGGTGGATACAGCATTGGTGCCGCAGCTGACAGTGGCGGAGAATATTCTGCTTGATTCCTTTGCCGGAGGAAACCGTTTTTTCGTCTCAAAAAAGGAGCTGAAGCGAAAAGCAGAAGAAATTCTTGCTCTCCTGAATGAAGAGCAAATAGCTGTAGACCAATATGTCTCTGAGTTGACCCTTGCTCAAAAGCAAATGGTACTGATCGCCAGAGGCCTGGTCAAAGAGGCGGGCATCATCATTTTGGATGAACCGACTGCCCCGCTGTCGATCGAGGAAACAAAGTATCTTTTTGACATTGTGAGAAAGCTGAAGGCGCAGGGGATGGGCATCATCTTCATTTCCCACCGGCTGCCGGAAGTATTTGAAATAAGTGACCGGATTACCGTCATGAGAGACGGAGAAACCATTCAGACCTTTAAAACAACACAAGCTACCCATCAGGAAATTGTCGAGGCGATGCTTGGCAAAGACATTCAAATCACAGAAAAACAAAAAACGGTACCCGGGAAGAAACTGTTAGAAGTCGATAGGATAAGTGATGGCGGCTTAGTGAAAAATGCCAGTCTTTCGGTTTCAAGAGGAGAGATAGTAGGAGTCGCAGGGCTGGTTGGAGCAGGAAAAACAGAGCTGGCGCGGATCTTGTTCGGCCTTACGAAAACAGAATCAGGTGAAATGACGATGAATGGGGAAATAGGTTCCTTTAAAAGCCCGGCTGATGCGATACGTGCCGGTGTTGTTTTAATCCCGGAAGAAAGAAGGAAAGAGGGATTGTTTATCAATGAGTCGATTGAACATAATCTTTCTTTCCCTCATCTAAAATCGTTTTCCTCTTTTCTTTTCATGAATAAGAAATCGGAGAAAAGCCACGCGGAAAAAATTATTAAGAACCTGGGTGTTAAAACAGGCGGGACAACTGATCCGGTTCT
The DNA here is from genome assembly GCF_002858875.1 of Bacillus sp. UMB0728. Taxonomy (NCBI): domain Bacteria; kingdom Bacillati; phylum Bacillota; class Bacilli; order Caryophanales; family Bacillaceae; genus Bacillus; species Bacillus sp. UMB0728. The sequence goes on from NZ_PKLA01000005.1 coordinate 87,274, forward strand.
CCATTTAAGCGGAGGAAACCAGCAGAAGGTGGCGATCGGAAAATGGACAGGAGCAGACAGTGACCTCTATATCTTCGATGAACCGACCAAAGGTGTGGACATTGGTGCAAAGAAGGAAATCTTCGACCTTATCCAAAGCCTTGCCGACCAGGGGAAGGGTATTCTCTATCTGACTAGTGAAATTTCAGAAATCCTGACTGTCTCGGACCGAATCTTAGTGATGTATGACGGGATGATTGTAAAAGAATTATCAAGGGAAGAGGCCACACAGGAAAAAATTCTGCTGTATGCGAGCGGGGGAAAGGAGGAAAGTGATGAGCAGCAGAGTGTTTCAGTTTGTATATAAATATGGTGCCATCCTATTGATGGCTCTGATTTTGGTTTATTTCACCATCGTAAATCCGGCATTTTTTTCTTACGGTAATATATCCGATATTCTGCGTTCCATCTCCATTGTCACCCTGCTGGCTCTAGGAGTGACATTTACCCTGATTGTGGATGGATTTGATTTGTCGGTAGGATCCACGATGTCCCTTGCGACGGTCTTAACAGCTTCTTTGATGGTATGGTTTGAGCTCCCGCTTTGGCTAGTCCTGATCGTTCCGATTTTGGCAGGCGCCGCGGTGGGGCTGTTTAACTCCCTTCTTATTGTAAAAATTAAAATACCCGATCTGCTGGCAACCTTAGGGGTCATGTATATCATTTCAGGCCTGCACCGCACATACACTGAGGGATATTCTATCTACAGCCACATGGAATTGACAGCTGGAGGAAAAGCGCCTGGAGAGTTCTATCCAAATTTCCTTTGGATTGGGCAGGGAAGACTATGGGGAATTCCTGTCCCCGTGATCATAATGCTGATATTGGTGGCTGCTGTATACGTGGTATTGAATAAAACCCGGTGGGGAAGAATCCTGTATATGACCGGGGGGAATGCAGAGGCAGCCCGGTTGTCAGGAACCAATGTGAACAAGGTGAAAACCCTTGCTTATGTAGTATCCGGGATCTTTGCATCCTTGGCAGGGATTCTCTTTGCGTCCAGGGTTGGATCTGGACAAATAGATTCCGGGGCTTCCTTGCTGATGGAGGCTGTAGCCGCTGTCTTCGTCGGATTCTCTGTTCTTGGAGCAGGAAAACCCAATGCGTTGGGCACGTTTTTTGGAGCAGCTTTAATAGGAGTGCTCCTCAACGGGCTGACGATGCTGAATTTACCATATTACGCATTTGAAATTGTAAAAGGCACAGTCCTCGTCCTTGCACTCACGGTCACCTATTTCCGACTCAGTGCTAAAAAATCAGCGCATTCAAAAATACAAGTGAAGAGTGCCAGTTAGATAAATAGGTGCCTGACCCCACACTAGTTAATGCTTTAAAGCATGTGGGGTCAGGCACTTTCTTTAGGTAAATCTTAATAGAAGAATAGGCTTTAATGTACGAAAGGAGCAGTTTAGTGGCCACCCATTGATTTGCTGTCTTTTGTGCATTCACTGGCCAGATATTCCTCAAGTAGTGGCACAAACCCCTGCACAATTATTTGTTTCTTTTCTTAATATTCAAAGATAGTGCCTCAACCCTTACAATGCCTGCCCCCAATTTCTCGAGTTCCTGGACCTTCCCGGTCGGTAGCAGAGTGGCCGGCGACAGCCCGTGTCGAGTACAAAAAGTCAAAAGTGAGATTTTCAACTTAACAAATAGTTGATACAATGGGATAAAAAGGTAGTTTTAAAAAGGATTTCTTATCAGAGATTGGTGAACGGAGCGGTGTTAGGGGGGATTTATAAATGTTAATTCATTATACAAAAGACGTTGATTCTGCAACGAGCATACTAGAAAGTGGGCAATTATGGCTAAAAAGTTTAGGGAAAACTAGCGACAATGAAGAAGTTCTTCATTATATGAGGGAGTTTAACAGATATCATTATTTGGGTGAACTTAACCTAATTCTTGATAGATTCCTTCAACACAAAAATAAAGAAGAACTTTCTATAGAGGCGGTTGTGTCCACAATAGCTCAAAATAAAGCTCAATGGTTAGAAGGAATATCATATGGAGCGGCTTTGGCTGATATCCTTAGAGATCATACTTATTTAATATGTTTTACGGAGAATGAAGAAAGTGAATTCCATAATGAAGAATATGGTGACATTTCATTTGAGTTTAGTGACGATCCTTTAGTGAAAACTAATGTACGATCCTCTATATTTTTACAAGAAAAAGTAGAATACTTTAACTCCCACGAATTAGAGGAGCTTCAAAGTAGTTACCAAGAATCTCTCTTATCTGATGAAGAGATAGAACAACTAAACAATAGAATTGAGCAAAATTTAGATGAGCTGGATATAGACGTACATGAGTTTCTAAGAACATGGAAAGTAGCCGCTAGTTACCAACTCTACAAGTTTAATAGAACGTTATTACCTAAAGTCAGAGAGTGGAACAAAAGGTTTAATTTCACGAAATCTAATCGTTTTGAGGTAACGCAGGCAATAAGTTTTTTAAACAAACTAATGGTAGAACAAAGAGCAGAGCGCAAGATAATCTACTTAAAAAAAGACGATCATTTCAAAAGAAAAATAATAAGAGATTCTGGAAATTATGAATTAAATGGACAGACTAAGCAAAATTTGATGGGATGTTTTTTAAAAGACAACAAATTTATTAAGGATTCAGAAACCAGAATAGTAGCAATACCAAAAAACAGGGATGCTTTGGTTGATTCTGATTGGCTAAAGTTGCCTTTTGCCCCGTCAAAATTGACAAGAATCAAAGTTTCTCCTCATAATCCGAATAGAGATGAAATTATCAGGAGACTTCAAGGGGTAATCAGTTCAAATGGCTATACAAGTTGTAGTGTAGAATAGTATTTCCTACCAATTATAGAGGCCTGTAAACGATAAACTAGAAATAACAGTTTTTCAGAAATAAAGATAAACACTAAATGAGCGTAACTACGTTTGTTTTTTTGACCTCTAATCTGTTGTTTAATGCAAAATAAAAGTGCATAACTTTGCAAAGAAAAATAGGTGCCTGAACCCACATTAGCTAATGCTTTAAAGTGGTCAGGCACCTTCTTTAGAAAATGGAGGCAACTATATGGCTACCCCTATAACTATTTATAGAAACAATGAGAATATATTAGAAGCAACAGATATTCAAAAAGCAGCAGAATTTCTTTCGAAACATCTACAACAAAATAAAAATGCCAGCTTTAATGCAATTGAGCGAGGTTATGTTTATGACATTCCTTATTACCATAAAGAAGAAGAATACAGATTTGTTGCACCTGAACGAATTGCCTTTAAACGTCGTAAGCAACTTGAAGAGAGAGAGCATGTCAATGCTCGTCGTTATTGGTTAGTTCCATCTAATCCAAACGAATATGACTTGGCAGGAGCTTTTAGTTATTATGACAAAATCCATTGGAGACGATCAGCTAATTATGAAAATGGCGACATTGTATTTATATACCTTTCTAATAATGTGCAAAAAGTATGCTATAAAGTAGAGGTCATTAAAGGACTAGTACCACCTCATGAAGTTGAAATCAATAAAACTTTCTGGAAAGATGAAGAAAAGTTTAAACAATCAAAAACTTGGACTTGGTCATGTTTTCGCTTAATCGACCAAGTCGATACTAATGAACTATTGTTAGCTCACTTACGTGAAAATGGTGTGAAAGGAAATATACAAGGCCCACAGAAAGTTACCGGAGAGCTACGAGATTATATCTTGTCATTCTTTAAACATGATTTAACAAAAGATTATTATCCCGATGAAGTCCCTGAATCATTGGGAGAAGGGAAACGTAAATCAGTAACAGTTAATGTATTTGAGCGTAACCCTATCGCTCGGAAGCTGTGTATTGAACATTATGGGTTACAATGCCAAGTTTGTAATTTGAATTTTGAAGTTATATATGGAGGAGTAGGAAAAGACTTTATTCATGTCCATCACATAGTTCCACTTCATGAAATACAACAGGATTATGAAGTAAATCCAATTCTTGACTTAATCCCCGTTTGTCCGAACTGCCATGCAATGCTTCATCGGAAGGAAAATGGTATGTATTTATCAGTAGAGCAGTTAAAAAAACGTATTTTAAAAAGGTACTAGCGTTCTTTTTTTGGAATGATAAAATATTTATTTTCGAAATAGGTGCCTGATTCCACATTAGTTGATGCACAAAAGAGTTTGAGAGTTTAGGCACCTTCTTTTTGCTCGCGGTAAAAGAGGTGAAGACCACGGCATTGACGTCATTCAAAAACCTATCCCGGACACCAAGAAAAACGAAACATCAAACACGCTAAATAAGAAACAGGCAAAGCTGAAGTCCTGCTGTCAAAATGGAAAACATAAGTTGTTAGGAAGGACTCATCGTGGTTAATCGGCCAAGGTATAGGCTGGATCAGGCGTAGCTGAAACCAACTTTGATAGTGAAGCCTAAGAAAGTTGTTTATGTGTCCTGCAACCCGTTGACATTGGCGAAGAATGGTGCTGGGTCTGAAGTATATATAAAGTGGAGTCTATGAAGCCGGAGGATATGTTTCCGCAGAAGCACATGCTGAAGGGGTTCCAAATTAATATGAATATAAATAAAGGCCCATCAAACATTAGTTTGGATGGGCTTTTATCAAAAAAAGATTTCATGCAAAAATGTTAGCCTTTATAAAAAAGAGGTACCTAAGTGAACATTCTTAATTCACTAGGCACCCCAAAAAATCAAAACACCTTCGTAGTCCAATCCTCACAATTCCAAATATCGGTCGCAATTTCACGATAGAAGTCAGGTTCGTGGGATACCATCAATATACTTCCGCGATAGGCTTTCAAAGCACGCTTTAGTTCTTCTTTTGCGTCGACATCCAGGTGGTTGGTAGGCTCATCCAGGATGAGTAAATTCGTTTCTGTGTTTAAAATTTTACACAGGCGGACTTTGGCTTTTTCGCCGCCGGATAGGACTTCGACTTTGCTTTCGATATGCTTGGTTGTTAATCCGCATTTTGCAAGAGCAGCGCGGACTTCAGCTTGGTTCATGCTTGGGAATTCGCTCCAAATTTCTTCAATGCAAGTGTTATAATTGGCCTCTTTTACCTCTTGCTCGAAATAACCGAGGTGTTGATATTCACCGCGCTCGACTTTGCCCGAAATCGGATTAACCAGCCCAAGAATACTTTTTAAAAGAGTAGACTTACCAATACCGTTAGCACCCACGAAGGCAATTTTTTGTCCGCGTTCCATTTTTAAATTCAGCGGGCGGGACAGTGGTTCATCGTATCCAATAACCAGATCTTCTGCTGTGAAAATCCAGCGGCTGGCTGCACGGGCTTCTTTGAAATGAAATTCCGGTTTCGGCTTTTCTCTCCCCAACTCAATCACTTCCATTTTGTCGAGCTTCTTCTGGCGGGACATCGCCATATTACGGGTCGCGACATTGGCTTTGTTACGGGCGACAAAGTCCTTTAAGCCAGCAATTTCCTGCTGCTGGCGCTTGTAAGCAGACTCCAGCTGCTGCTTCTTCATTTCATGTATATTTAAGAAGTTATCATAGTCACCAACATAGCGATTCAATTCCTGATTTTCCATATGATAGATCAGGTTAACAACACTGTTCAGGAATGGAATATCATGTGAAATCAGGATAAAGGCATTTTCATATTCCTGTAAATAGCGCTTCAGCCATTCGATATGCTGTTCATCCAAATAGTTCGTAGGCTCATCAAGCAATAGGATTTCAGGCTTTTCCAGCAAAAGCTTAGCCAGCAGAACTTTCGTACGCTGCCCGCCGCTCAGATCATCCACATCCCGATCCAGTCCGACATCGTCTAATCCCAGACCACGCGCAACTTCCTCAACCTTTGAGTTAATCTGATAGAAATCGTTACTATCCAACGTTTCCTGCAGCTCCCCCACTTCAGCAAGCAGTGCCTCGATATCAGCACCTTCATCACCCATTTTTCCATAAAGTTCATTGATCTCTGCTTCAGCATCAAATAGATATTGAAAGGCAGTACTCAAAGCCTCTCTCATCGTCGTCCCTTTTTGAAGTACAGAGTTCTGATCTAAATAACCAACGCGAACTTTTCGTGACCACTCCACTTTGCCCTCATCGGGCTGCAGCTTGCCAGTTACAATATTCATGAAAGTAGACTTACCCTCACCATTTGCCCCCACAAGTCCAACGTGTTCACCTTTTAAAAGACGAAAAGACACATCATTAAAAATCGCACGATCACCAAAGCCGTGACTTAAATCTTTTACATATAATACGCTCATTTTTTTACCCCCATGTAAAATGTCTCCTGTGGATATCTTACTAGATTTTAATTGAATTTTGTAGTTGAAGTTATTGTAAGGCAAATTGCGTCATCCAAATAAGATGGCTGCATCCTATGTTCGATCAAGAGTGAGTGGTTGGTAATAGATGCCTGACCCCCTATTAGCTAATGCTTTAAAGCATCTGGGGTCAGGCACTTTCTTTCAGATCGTCATCAATCAAAGACGAAAAAAGAACAGCTCATCACAGAAATCACCAAAAGGCTGCCGCAGGTCAAATCAATCATGCAAGACATCAGCCGCGCAAAAACATTCCTGATCTTTGGAAAAGTAACGCGCCATATGCACGGGGAAGAAACATCCAAAAGTGTGTGGGGTCAGGCACTTTCTTTATAGACCTATTTGTACAAATCGGTAAGCTCTTTTAGGAAAGCATTGCGATTAAAGAAGAAGAGAACCTCTAAGGGAAAGGGAAGGCAGAAAGTCCCTATACCAAGTGAGAAGAAGCCACCGTCATTGGGTAACGTTGCTTTGAAAAAAGATTGAAAAAAAAGAGAAATAAGATAAGAATAGCCGAAAACTAGGAAATTACTAAAAGGAAAAAAAGGGAACAGGGTCAGTTTTATACCCGTTCTCCTTTTATATTTTAGAACAGAATTGAAATGTAAATTTTTAGATACAGTAAATTTGTTTACTTTCGCGCAAGGCTAGTGGGTCATGCCCTTCTTTTGAACTAGCCCTAGAATGGTCAAATGATGTGAAGGGTGCACTTGATATTCTCTCGTCGATATATTTCTTATTTCGACAAATAGATAAGTCTGGTTATTGGGGTTAGGGTTGCTATGCAACATATCAAGCACATTCAACATGCTTATTTGAATGTGGTGCCTGACCCAACACGCTGGTTGATATTAGGAAAGTATTCAATATAAATAATGCTAACAATCTAGTTAACAATACTAATATGAATTTATTGTAATTAAGTACTCTAAACGTTCCTTAAACTTATGGTTTTCAATACCTGGCTTTAATGTTGCTACACCAATCGAATGATTCTCATCAATATCAAACAAGTCATCTGTATTGATTACTGTAGGACAAAGAGCTAGTACTTCCTCAACCACGTTTACTCTTCTAGTATTCAATTTGTAGATATTGTTTGCGTAAATTTTCAATTGCTCAACAACTTTGCTCTTACGTGAAGTATTGATTAGTTTCTTATTCCAAAAACGAGCTGCTGGACTGTATTTTGAGTCCATTATGATCGTCTTTTTAAACTCATTATCTTTATACACATCAAGTCTAAAATCAGGTTTATTCCGTTCTACTCGTATCCAGTATGGCGATTTTTTCACTGTCGCTTCTTCTGGTGATTTGCCTATCTCTGAATTGAAAGTAAGTTTTAGTGTATATTCCCCTTTTTCAAAATCAATGTATTCACCGTCAGGAATTGAAGGTACAGTAATTCTGTTATCCTTCTCCTCTTTTTTATAAATCCACCCACCAATTGGCTGATAATTTAGCTTAATTAGATAGTCAATAATTTGAATCATACACCAGTATTCGTATAAAACTTCCGTGGATTTCCAGTTGTAGTCGAATAAATCCTCAATCTTATTTTCTAATCGCCCATTAACTAGCAAAGAAATACGATAGAAGTTATTATAACCCGGTGTTTTGATAAATTGAGTTGATAATGTTCCCTTATGTTTAGTTTTCAGTAGTTGAATAAAGGATGTGTTTTGGAAATTTAGAAGCTTAGCATGCAAGTCAATAATAGATTCTTCGAATATTGTAATTTGTTTCAATTGTTTTTCACGGTTGAGAATCTTTGACTCTTGACCAAGATTCTTTTTATATCGATTATAATAGTTCAATTCCTTTAACTCGTCGTGAAAATACTTTTTTATTTTCACAATGTCTTGTTCTGCCTTTTTCAAAAGCCCTATAAAATCGTTTAATACCTTAACAAGATAAGTATTCACTTTATTATCATAATTCTCAATCATATTGTAGGTATAGATTTTTTGATTAGATAGAGAATTCCGCATGAAAAGAGTAGAGCCATGCTTGATTTGATTTAATTTTAAAGATGTACTGTCAATTTTTTTACTTTTTATTAGTGGCATTTCAACATAATTCTTGTCTAAACCTGTATATGGATTTTTTAAGATTATGTTCATAGAGTATTCCAATAAATTTTGATGTTTTAATAATAAATAAGCATAATCTAAATAAGTTGGATCTATATCTTTATATTCGTTCAATACTTCTAATGATTTATTTTTTCTAATCCAATCACGTGCAAGCCCTTTTACCTGGGTTTCGATTTCTTTTACCATTTGATAATGTTCGTTAATATCTAAGTTATTTGGCTTAATTAAAATTTGACTGTAATAAGTCTCTCCATTATAAATCACTTTAATTCTATACACCCCAGGGATCAACGGGCTACCTACGTCATTATCTAAATGACGATGAATCATTATTTCATTTTCCAAGTAAATATATCCTGATTCGCTTTGTTCTAATTCTAAATCATTAGTTAGTTCATCAATATAATCAAAACAATCCATAAATAATTTGGCATTTTCATCTTTGTTCAATGAAGTTGAGGTAAAACGTACAGCTAAGTTATCGTATTCTTTTAGCCCTAAATCTTCGATAAAATTGGGATTTTTATTGATTGTAAATTTTTGAAGTTGTTTCAAATACTTAACACTGTTTTCAGAATCACTGTAGGATACGAATTCTACTTTAAATGGTAAGTTATATGATAAATTATTAGTATGTGTAGCCATATAAGTTCAACTCCCTAACCTTACGTTTAATGGCAACGTAAGAAATGGGATAAGTTGTTTCATCTAGTATGCTTAATATACTGTTTTCTTCTTCTATTAAGATTTCCTTTAATTCATCATATGTTCCGCGAATCTTAGGAATAATTTTCTGTGAAATTTGTAAATCAAAAGCATCCGAACGACCCAATATTTGGTTAACTGGCAAGTTCAACATATATGAATTGATGTGATCTAAAACACGGAAACCAATACCTTTTAAGTTGTCATGTTTAATTAGTACTTCATTTAGTTGGTTTAATATTTCTATTTCACTAGGAAGTAAGTTGATTTCAGTTTTACCTTTTTTCCAATTATTATAATGATATAAATCAACAACTTTCCTATCTGTTTTACTGTCAGCGGGGGAGTGTTCAGAAACATGATTGTACCTATTCACCCAATTATTTATGTGGTTTTCAGGTATATTAAACTCGATAAAATTAGCACGGTCCAAAACCTTATCAGATAAAGTTTGTGTTGTTTCGTCGTTGTTAATTGTACCAACGAATAATACGTTTGGTAATATGCTAATTTCGTGTGGATATTGTTCGCCATTTAAAACGCGGCCAACTAATTTTTTGCTGTATAGTGAGATTTTACGTTCGTTCCCTTCTAACTCCAAAACACTTAAAAATTGTGAAAAATAATACTCTACTTTAGCTAAGTTCATTTCATCAAAGCATATTAAATAAATTTTATCCTGATTGTTTTTCGCTTCAATTAGCACATCTACTAGGCCTGATTCAGAAGGACGGTAAATGTTGTTTATGGTATCAAGAAATCCTATTAAATCTGTATCATCTTTCCAATTCGGTTTAACTGGAATCATTTTAAATTGCTGCATATCCTTATTTACGATTCCCAATGCTTTCGCATATTGGAATACGACTTGTGTTTTACCTGTCCCTGATGGACCACTTAAAATAACTAATCGGCGGGTTTTTAAAGCTGTATGATAGTTAACTAGCTGTTTTTTCTCAAAGATCAACCCTGTCTTATTTAATTGATCAAATAATGTATTTAAGAAATCTTCTTCGGAATATTGTTCTTCTTCAAAGTCACCAATTGGCTCTTCAGTAATTTCCTTTAATTTGACTTTTTTATCTAGACTGACTGGATTCCCTTGTTTTATCAATCCTTCTGTTAAAATTACATCATTGAAGAAATCATAATCCACATAGATAGCATGTGTTTCAATAATTATGTGTTCATTATACGCCTCAAAATCAATCGGTAGTTTTCTTAATGTACCGTCTATTGATACATGCCACCCATCATTCAATTTTTCAAAATCTTGAAATTCACCATATATATAGTCGCCTGAAACGACACAAGAAGCCGTAATACGATCTAGGAAATCATAATTTCCTATTGCTTGTGATGATAGTAATCTTTTTTCAAAAGCATATTGGTTGTATTCATTAAAGATCGGAATTGTCATTAGACTACCAAAGGCCTTTTCTGATATACCTCTAGGTCTATCAATAATTTTAAGGCTGTTTTTTGAGACTTTGATGTTTTTTTCACCATAATTATTTTCATCCAAATATGGTTTGAAAATAAATACCTTATTAAAAGCAAAATTCTTGAATGCCTCTTCTTTAAAAAATTGTTGTTTTTCAGAAATAGATTCCCATTCGGGATCCCTAATTTGATTGTCATAACCCAGTGCAAACCGATTCTTAAAAAATTTTTGATACTCAACTGGAATATCGTCAGTATTTAATATATCTAAAAAAAATTGAAATTGATTAAAGTTAGAATGTCCTTTAACTGGTAAAAAATCCGGATATACTGCTTGTAAGCGTGCTTCTGATACTAAAACGCCTACAAGGTAGATATTTAGTTCCATTTATAGCTCTCCTCTTTAGTATATTATTCCTTTTTATTAAACTATTTTTATTTATTGCCAATTAATTTATAATGACCGTATTGTAAGAAGGTTCTAGACCCATTAATTAAGCTAATAATCTATAGTGTTTTTTACTTTATTTACAAAATCCCTTATTTTTTTAGTATATAATATTTCTTGTTAAACTAACATAAATATCCCAATTCTAACCTACTGATATACCATAATGGCTATTAAAATTGTTTTAAACTTTTTTAAGTTAGATTTATTATTTTTAAATACCTATATTATCAACAAGAATCTCTTGAATTCTCAAGTCTCTCACGTAGTTAACTCAGCTTATAAACTTCTTATTTAGAGTCCCCATGACTTTTAATTATGAAGTTGAGTATCCTGACAGCCTTAGATTGCTTTGGTAGAGTCTCTACCGAATTTAATCAAAAATGGAACTCCTAAATAACTATAGCAAAAATAAAGGTAGTTAGATGATTGAAAATAAAGGTAGTTAGATGATTGAAAATTAGAAATATATTTAAGGACTGAAACCATGATAGTCTACGAAGCAACAAAATCAGAATTCCTAGAAGACGTATTTCACGATGAACTAGTCAACAATATATGCAATAACTACAATTCTAAAATTGGCAAAATCAATGAACGTGAGGTCCGCTCTTGGGATAATTCGATGCAATATATGTACCGGGTCTTAAGTGATAATGAAATTCCCAGTGATGCAGGTGTAGCGATCGAGTTTAAAATTCCGCATACTTCAAGGCGTGTTGATTTTCTTATTTCAGGAAGAGATGCTGACAAGGACTCAATAGTAATTGTTGAATTGAAACAGTGGGCGTCCGTGGAGGTCATCCGGGGGAAAGAAGCGATTGTTAAGACGGCGATGAACCGGGGGCTTGTTGAGACGACTCATCCTTCATATCAGGCCTGGTCTTATGCTTCTTTGATTAGGGATTATAATGAGAATGCCCAGAATGAGGATATGAATTTGTATCCTTGTGCATACTTGCATAATTACTTGAATCCAGGAGCGGATGATCCTTTAACTGATCCGATTTATGGTTACTATATTGAACAGGCTCCTGTTTTTGTGAAGGGACAGGCTCAGCAGCTCCGGAATTTTATTAAACGTTACATTCGATTCGGGGATAATAAAGAGAATCTATATAAAATCGAGAATGGCCGTATCAGACCTTCAAAGTCATTACAGGATTCCCTAAATCTAATGTTAAAGGGCAATGATGAGTTTGTGATGATTGATGACCAGAAGGTGGTTTACGAGGAAGCGGTTCATTTGGCCAAAGAAGCTCTTAGAACGAATACTAAACAGGTGTTGATTGTAAAAGGCGGGCCAGGTACCGGCAAGTCTGTGTTAGCTATCAATCTATTGGTGTATTTGACAGGCCAAAGTATGGTTTGCCAATATGTAACGAAGAATGCTGCACCGCGGAATATTTATGCTAATAAGCTTAAGCAGGACTTCAGGAAAGGCCATATTGATAACTTGTTTAAGGGATCAGGGAGTTATATCAATGCCCCAGAAAATGAGTTTGATGCGCTGATTGTCGATGAAGCACACAGACTGAATTTGAAATCAGGCATGTTCCAAAACCTCGGTGAAAACCAGACTAAGGAAATAATAGCGGCATCAAAGTTCTCTATTTTCTTCATAGATGAACGGCAGCGGGTGACGTTAAAAGACGCTGGCAGCATAAGTGAAATCGAACATTATGCTAAAGAAAATCATGCTCACTTAACCATTATGAATCTGGAATCACAGTTTCGCTGCAATGGTTCAGACGGCTATTTAGCCTGGCTGGATGATGTACTTCAAATACGAGAAACAGCAAACTCTGATTATATTGGAAGCCAGTATGACTTTAAAGTCTTTGGTGACCCGAGTGACTTGAGGCGAGAAATCGAAAGCCGGAACATGAACAATAAGGCTCGTATGGTTGCAGGCTATTGTTGGAATTGGGAAAAGGAAGGTAAAAGCAATCCCAATTACCATGATATTATGCTGGATGAGCACGATTTTAAAATGAGCTGGAATCTGGGGAATTCTGATACTTGGGCGATTGATCCGGAGTCCGTTAATGAGGCAGGGTGCATCCATACATCTCAGGGACTGGAGTTTGAATATGTCGGAGTCATTATCGGGGATGACATGAGATATGAAAATGGCCAGGTCATTACAGATCATACGAAGCGCGCTAAAACAGATTCTTCACTAAGAGGCTTGAAGAAAATGATGAAGGACGATCCTAAGAAAGCCAAAAAGCTGGCGGATGAAATTATCAGGAATACTTATAGAACTCTGATGACCCGCGGGCAAAAGGGCTGCTATGTTTACTGCACGGATCATGCTCTTGCCGATTATTTGAGGGAAAGGTATGAAAAGAGCAATACTGTATATGAAGAAAACAAGTTCTTCAATCCTGAGTTGAGAGTATCAGAAGATAAAGAAGAATATAAGTAAGGAGAACAAATGGATAATCTAATCAAAGAAGTATTAAAGTTTAGAGACGAACGAGGCTGGAAGCATTACCACAAAGAAAAGGACCTGGCGATATCTATTGTTCTTGAAGCGAGTGAACTATTGGAGAATTTCCAATGGAAAACAAGTGAAGAGGCAGCGGCTGACACAAGGCAAAACATCAAGGAAGAGATGGCAGATGTGCTGATTTACTTAGTGCAATTGGCAGATCGGATGGATGTTGATTTGGAGGAAGAGGTTTATAGGAAGCTTGAGAAGAATGGGGTTAAGTATCCTATATAATAATGATATGATGTGATTGTTCTGAAGTTTACCGTTAGTTGTAGGTTCAGGCATTTGCTTTTGCTGAGAGTTTGTAAGCGAGTTTTAAGTTTATAAGGCTAAACTAAGAATGGAAATAGGTGCATGCCGCTACATTTGCTAAAGCTTTAGAGCGTGTGGGGACAGGCACCTTTTTTTGTTCCTTATTTGCCGATTGGCCAAAATGGAGTGAAGAAACAGGTTTATCTTGTCGCATTTATCGACGATGCCACCAGATTTTTGCTTCATGCTGATTCCTATCAGGTGGGCATTTCTGCGTTCATGAAGGCTGCCAAGGCCATAAAAAATGGCAGATTGAAATGCTAAATAGCTTTAGATATGACTATTCCAATGGCTTTTTAGTGGGCATCAATAACTTAACGAAGGTTATGAGACGAAATGCATTTGGCTTTAGAAGCTTTAAGCGTTTCCGAGCCAAAATCTTATTAAAAAAGTTGGGTGTGCATAATGGATAAGGGTGAAGCCTATGGACTTCACATTAACATTTGACGTAGAACCAAATTTTAAGGATTAGTATAGTTACTCGTCTTTGAAGTAGTCGTAATCGATGAAGGTAATATATTAAATAAAACTATAATTTAGAAGCTTTTGATTTGATGAAATATGGGAAACTAGTATAAAATAAAACCACGGGTATTTAGTAGGAATTTCCTTTGCAAAAATCTTTTGCCTTTAATGGCGGTAATGTAGTTGGGATCTGTTCGTCGAACTCCTCCGTATTAAAAAGTCGGCAACACCCGGCAAACGCAATCCGTATAACTATGCGTAATTGTGTACGCAGAGGGCACGTTTTGCTAATTAGGTAAGAGCTGAGCGACTCATTTCCGAAATCACTTCCACAAAATATCGCAGAGGGCAGGCTTAACAGCCTGGAATTTTGGGAGGTGGAGTTATGAATGATACTCGTATGAGTCGTAGGGAGAAAGAACAGAAAAAGCCTACTAGGGCCTTTAAGTATTGGTGTTCATGGAAAAATTTCGTCGGCGCCTATGCAGCTGTTGAATTTGGTCTCCCTGTAATTAAAAAACTGTCATACTGTGTTTATAATTTGACAGATTTTTTAATTAGTATGTTAACAACAATCAGCTCTTATCTTAATTATCTTATAGAGGGTCTAAAATGGAATATCAAAATTGTAAATTATACGGTATTAGCAATAAAAAATATTTATCCGAATTATTACGTATCGATGTCTTTAAATTAAAGGACATAGACCGTCATTTCTCCACTGACTTTTATATTTCCAAAAGTCGGAACAAAGAGAGACATATATATCCACCCAAACCTTATTATAAAAAAATATTAAAGAGGCTTAATAGCTTTTTGTCCAGGATCACACTTCCTGACTTCGTTAACGGTGGAATAAAAAATAAAAGTTATATAATGAATGGATCATATCATATTAATAACAATCATTTTTTGCTATTAGATATTAAAAATTTTTACCCTTCCACTTCCGATTATTTTGTTTATAGATTTTTTAAAAATAGATTAAACATGTCAACAGATATAGCGAAGATTTGTACTCTACTTGTAACTGAACCGCATCCTATGCACGATAATTATAGGCATTTACCTCAAGGCTACCCCACTAGCTCTCTACTAAGCTTTTTAGTTTATAGCGATATGTACATTCATTTATACAATTACGCAATGGTAAATAACATTACTTTTACTTGTTTCGTGGATGATTTGACCTTTTCATCTAATGATTATATTAGTAAGTCTTTTAAAAGAAATATTAGTAAAATTGTTAGACAATTCAATCTTGAAATAAACAGTGGTAAGACTATGCATAGAAAAATTAACAAAGGTATTAATATCACTGGTACATATATAAAAGAGAACAAGCTATTTGCTCCAAATCGCCTACAAAAAGATTTGAGCACTGCTTATTCAAAACTATGTACGGCATACGAAGCTAATCCAAAAGATATTAACCAATTAAAATCACTCTGCAATCAACTACAGGGTTATATAGTTAATGTTGAGTTAATTGAGGAAGCAAGATCGCTGGATTATATGCAAAATATGATTACTAAAGTGAGACGATATATAAAGAATAAAGCATAGTATAGACGCAATGCCCTGCGTTTAGTTCTATGCTTTTTATTGTGGGGGCGATTTTCGTAACATGGATTCTTATTATGAAAATCGGGGGCCAGACCCCAATTTCTGTGCAGGATTAAAGTGCTGGTAGGAGGTCGCCTACGGTATTTCTTTCCTCGGTACAAGGCTAGTGGGCCTGACTCCACATTCGGTGAAGGGTTAAAGCGTTTGTATGAGGTAGATTAGGGTCACAAAAATTCCCCCCTAGCCAATGAATTTACTACCACAATAAATTGCATATCCCTGAGAGGAGGGAACAGAAGCAGTTGGTTTAGCGAATACTAGCTGCTTTTCTCTACGTTTAATTTTTAAGTTTATTTCACAAAAGGAGCTTGTTCAATACTCGTCTCGAGAACAATAGTGAAGAGGCTCCTCCATAAGCGTCCAAGTACAGCTCCCGAAGTGCCTTCCTTAAAGCACTGCTCTCATTGTCATCGTCCACTCCGATCCCTATACAGTCTTTGTAGGGCGAAGAATCTTGGCAAATGGTTGCTGTTACTTTGTAATAAGAAGGGAATTGCAGAAGCTCAACTTCTACCTCATCCCCGTGCTCGTTCTTTATTCTAATAACTCGAGAATTTCGATATTCTGTAATCAATGATTTGTCCACTTTCAAGATTAACTCCTCGATCACTCCACGTTGCCGCATCCGTTATTTCTCTTCCAGGTGAGTATTTTCCTCAGCTATCTTTACTAATTCCCATGTCTTCAATCCAAGTGCTTTGGCGATTGATGCGGTACCAGCGCCGAGGCTGGGATCAATATGGTTTTGTTCCACTTTGCTTATGTACTCGCGTGAATAGCCGGTTAATCCTGCGAGGTCCTCCTGGCTGAGTTTCTGCTCGGTTCTTAGTCGTTTGATTGTGCTCCCGATGTAAAGGATCTGCTCTTTGTCCAAAGGAAATTTCTCCTTTTTACAGTAATTACATAACTGAGCAGGTAGAAACACTATGAACGATAGTTCACATAAAATGTGAAATTTTATAAAGCGGAGGTTTTAGCACAGGAAGGTCTGTCTTAACCGGATATCGAAGGCGTAACCTCACGTTTATGAAGGATTGGGATGCCAGTTTTGAATTAATTTTGGTTATGAGGCATAAGAGTAGAGGTCGGTCTTTTACCAGGATGGAGTTCAGGAAAAGGCAAATAGTTTAAGCTTCATTATTGCCCTTAATAAAAAGGGTGCGTTCTCCTTATTGAAGAAACGCACCAATTAGTGAAGAATATTTATATTTTCTTTCTTTCATTGTGCCTCAAAGTTCCAGGGGTTACTCACCTACCATACCGTCGCCATCACGGTCGTCCATATATGGGTACAACCAATGATCACTCGTTATTGGCATACTAAAACCTGCTGCTTTTGCTTCTTTAATCGTCACCTGTCCATTACCGTTTGTATCAACACTAGAAATATCACCACTTGTGTTTGTACTGGTTGTTTCAGTTGGCTCACTGTCTGTTAACCGAGTGATTCGTTTACTTCATCAGGGTTCACATTATCAAATGTATCAACGATCTCATTACCCATTAAAGTATAGGTATACTGATAACTTGAAGGAATCTGCGTTTCCGTATTCGGATATGTGATGATTGCTTCAAAATTAGCAGCTCCACCTGCCTTACGAATCGCATCTTCCATGTAAGCCTGATCGCCATGCCGGTTGAGCGTACTATCTTGTGGAGTAATATTATAAGCATTTGATACTCCTCCAAGAGAATCAGCAATGATATGTCCTTCATCCAAAACGTCACTTTCAACTCCAGGAACCTTTGCCTCATCAGAATAGTACCTTCCAGAAGATAATACAGCTTCGGTACTGTCATCTTGCAGAATGATTTCGTCAGCAATGACACGAACTAGCTGCCCATATTCATTCGTAAATGCCCAATATTCCCGGTCCCCATAACCAATGTCAACGACGACATTTGATTCACGATCACCAGATACATCACCGCCATCAACTTCAATAAGTTTGTATCCCGAGAACAGTTCATTATTTGATTGGGTGGATGTTTCCTCGGCAGCTGGAACACTTGCTGTTTTCTCTGCTTCTGGTTTAACAGTAGTTGTAGTTCCTTCTTGGGGAACTGTATCTGCATTTGTATTGGATGCATCATCTGGGGTGGTACAACCGGCAATGAAGATGATTGTTAAAAGTGAGATTAAATAGTTTATTTTCTTTTTCATTTGAGTACTCTCCTATAGAAGTTAATTCTTAAAATCTCGGAATGTTAGCATAGATTAATAATTGTTAACCTATTCATATTACCACTAAGTTCCATCCTTTTTTGAGTGGTATATATTTCCGATTATTTTAAAATGAAAGGTACCTGATCCCACATCCATTAAAGCTTTAAAGACTGTGGTTCAGGCACCATTCTTTTTAAGATAACTTCATCAGAAGACAAAAGTTCCACATTAATAAATCAATTTTCTGTATTTCTGAATCTATGTAAAGACCTGGCTAATACAGGCTTGTCGGCAAATCAACAAAGTGAAGTGCCGATATCTAAGCTATTGTTCGAACTGGCAGTTACGAATTTTAAAGTCGGTGGGAGTTTGATCAGCATCATGAATTGGAATAATTGTTCCAAATTCATATCGGTTCCAGTAAAATAGGATTAGACTATCGAAACAAAAGGGTGAGTTCTATGTTTTTTAAGAATCTATTCAACAGAGATAAGAAAGTTAGTATAAAAAGTGATAAAGCACCTGAGGTTACTAAAACAACTCACTTCGTCAATCCTGAAACTAAGCAAAATCAAGTTAATCAATACTCTTTTTATATTGAAGAAAGTGTATATATTGATCAATTTAAACACATAAAAACGACACCAAAAATTTTAAATATGCTTGCTGCTGCAGTAAGTAAGCCAAACTCTGAAAACAGAAACGGTATTACCTTTACAGTTACTTATGATGTAAGAGAGAGAAACTTCGTGAGAGATTCAATTAAATATAAAAATATGACACATCCCAAATGTGAGATGCCTCGTTTTCAAGCTTTCTACTCCACGTTCTCTGACATGAATAAGGAACAAAAAAACTGGTATTTTTACTGGCGAGAACAAGTGATAAATGGTCACTATCCGGAAACTGATCTAAGTTATATTTATGTATTTGTATATGAACTGATTAATTATTCTTTTAATCCTAATGCGGCTTTCAACTTGAGTATGATGGACCGTTTATATAAAGCGTATAAAGATCAACATCCTATCGAGCGGTTCATTAGATTAATCGGAGACATGTTGTACGAATTAGGGGAATACCGCTTAGCTGAAAAATGGAGTCCAAATCCTCCCCAGGTTCCCCCGCTATATAAACAGCTAAATGAGAGACAAGATAGCTTATCCCGCATCTCCATCACTTATTGGAAGAATTATTTGACAAAGCATCGTCCATCTAAGTTTTTTGTAGAAAATAAAAATAAGATTTATAAAACTTTTAAAGAATGTCTTCCTTTATTAGAATCGAGCCATTTAAAACGCAATAATAAAAAGTTAATTGATGTATATTTTGAACAAAGAGAAGAGACAGAACAACGTTGGCTGTTCCCTGGAATGGTATCCATTCGGGCAGAGAACAATTTTATAAAATATAAAAATGTTAATATTTACCCAACAGAGCGATTGCTCAAGGAAGTAAGTGCGTTTTTTAGATTATCAGAAAATGTAACCCGTTTATTAAATGGCGAGAAACGGCAGCTTCAAATGGATGAGGGAATATTTTCTTCAGAACTCAAGGAGGATATGATTGAGTTCTTATCTCGTCCTAAAGAGAAAGGCCGTTTTAAGACAGTAAAAACAAAAGCGGGAGAGAAAACAGGAAGTGCAATTCCTCTAAAACCGGATGACAAACCTAAATTTGTTATTGAGTTTAACGATGAAAGAATCAAGCAGCTAAAAGAAGAAACAGATCTTCTGGTGGATGAAGTGGAAAGAAGATCTATAGAACCGCAGGACGAAGATAAGGAAATTTTAGGTGATGCTGATCTTGGGGAACCAGAGATAGAAGAAAAAGATAAGGGACTTAATAAGTTTTTCTCTAGCTCAGGAGACGATATAGATAGTGAACAGATAGAAGTTTTCGTAGATTCCTTATCAGCTACAGAGAAAGCATTCATTCAGCAATTTAAGGATTTGGAATGCTCTAAGAGTGAAGCGGTCTTATTTCTTAAAGCGAAGGGACAAATGCTGGGGGTTGTCTTAAGCTCATTGAATGAAAAGGCTCAAGATTCTCTGGAAGATAATTTTTTAGAAGATGACGGAGAATTTCTTTCTATTTATGAAGAGTTTGAAGTAGTGGTCAACTTGTTAAAGGGAGAGGTAACTTGAAATGAAGATTAAAAAACGTGATTCATCTGCGATCCTTAACTCTTTAAGCGGAGGAGTAGTACCCAACAGAGGTATTCAACACATTATGGTTGGGAGAACTGATGAAGCTAAGCAAATCATGTCTGACCTGGATCATGTTAAAAAGGGTACTTCAATTATTAAGTTCTTTATTGGGCCTTTCGGAAGCGGGAAAAGTTTCATTCAAGGGTTTATTAAGCAATTAGCTTTTAACGAGAAGTTTGTGGTAACCTCTGCTGACTTTACTCCTGAACGCCGCTTATATGGAACGGAAAATAAAGCGGTAGCGCTATACAGTGAGTTGATGAAGAATTTATCTACTTCTACCCAGCCTGAAGGCAATGCTTTGCCTAGTATCTTGGATAAGTGGATAAATGAAGTGCAAATGAAAGTTATGCAAGAAAAGAACCTTAACAGTGTTGAATTTGATAATCCGTTATTTGTTAGCCATGTCGAACGGGAAATTACGAATGTAATCTCTAAGATGGATGAGCTTACCGGAGGATTTGACTTTGCCCGGATTCTTACTCAATACTTTCGAGGTTTTGTAAAAGATAACCAAGACTTACAGCGAAGAGCCCTTCGTTGGCTGCGTGGTGAGTATGGCACAAGAACAGAAGCAAAAACCGACCTGGGTGTACGCGATATTATAGACGATAATAACTGGTATAACTATATCAAAATCTTGTCTCAGTTTGTTAAACAAATTGGTTATTCCGGACTGGTGGTCAATCTAGATGAAGCGATCAACCTTTACAAAATTACACATCCTCAAACTAGAGAGAAGAACTATGAAACCATTTTAAAGATATACAATGATACACTTCAAGGTAGCATTGAAGGATTATATATCACTTTTGGAGGAACCGTGGAGTTCTTAGAAGATGAGCGCCGTGGATTATTTAGTTATGGTGCTTTAAAGCGAAGATTAGAAACGAATAAATTTGAAACAGCTGAATTCCGGGATCTGTCTCAACCTGTTATTAAACTAACACCATTAAAAACAGATGAAACCTTTCTATTAATGCAGCGCCTTCGGGATATACATGCTGCCCATAATAGTTATGAGACGTCCATAACAGATGATGAAATTAAACGTTATATTGTGGCAGAATACAATCGTCCAGGAGCAGCTGACCATTTAACAGTTGGAGATATCATACGTGGTTTCTTGGGAGCTTTAAATATATTGCATCAAAACCCTAAGTATGATCGTGAACAAATATTTGGGAAAGCGGAACAATCTGTAACGACAACTCCAAGCATTCAGTCCCGTTTTTCTCGTACAGAAGGGTAGGTTTTCATATGAGTTCATTTGAACTGTTATCTAAATTCCTTCAGAAGAAAATTTGGGATATGAAATGGTCAAGTTTCACTGTTATTCAAGAAATAGCAATTTCCGCTATATTACAAACCAACAAAGATATTGTGTTATCAGCTGGTACTGCTTCCGGTAAAACGGAAGCAGCTTTTTTGCCTATATTAACAGATGTAGAAGATACTGCCGATCAGGCATTGAAAGTTATGTATATCTCACCATTAAAAGCTCTTATTAACAATCAGTTTGATCGGATCAACAAGCTGTGTGAATACATGAATATTGATATCCATCGTTGGCATGGGGATGTTTCACAAAGTAAAAAACAAAAATTTATAAAAAATCCAACAGGTATCCTTCAGATTACTCCTGAATCCATAGAAAGTTTATTTATCAATAGACCTGGAGCCCTGCCAACACTTTTCAAAGAATTAGATTTTATTGTTATAGACGAGATACATTCTTTTATAGATAAAGAAAGAGGTGTCCAACTAAGGTCATTACTATCACGTATTGAGGAGTTTGCGCAAACCAGGCCAAGGATTATAGGTTTATCGGCCACAATTGGCAACTTTAATCTTGTAAAAGAATGGATAAACTTTAAACATCCTGAAAATGTAAATATCATTGAAGATAAGTCATCAGATAAACATTTATTATATAGCCTCATGTACTTTGAAACAGAAGAAGGTAATAAAAAGCCAGTCGAGTTGTTCGAAGACATGAGGGACCTTACAAAAGAACAAAAATCAATTATTTTCTGCAACAGCAGAGGCAGTGTTGAAGAAACAACTGTTTTTCTTAATCGATTGGCAAACAGAGACGGAGCAGGGGAAACTTACTATCCCCATCATTCATCAATAGATAAGAAAGAGCGGGAATACGTAGAAAAAGTAATGTCGGAAACTAAAGAACCAAAAAGTGTTGTAGCTACAAGTTCATTAGAGTTAGGAATTGATATAGGGAATGTAGATTTAGTCGTCCAGTTAGATAGTACTTATACTGTATCTTCACTCAAACAGAGGCTGGGTCGATCTGGCAGGGAAAGAGATGCCGAACAGATGCTGCAGCTTTACAGTACCGGAAAAGATAGCTTGCTGCAGTCTCTGGCAGTCATGGAATTAGTGCTAGATAAATGGATAGAGCCTGCTTATGGTTATGCTGTTCCCTATGATATTTTGTTTCACCAAATCATTTCTATTTGTGCAGAAAAAAATGGTGCCACAATCAAAACATTACTGGGGCTTGTTGAAAAAAACGATATTTTCCATTCCCTTAATTTAAGTAAAGTAGAATTATTAATCCACCATATGATCCAGCATGATATTCTCGAAACACTGAGCGGAAAAGGAGAAATAATTGTAGGACTGGAAGGGGAAAGAATTCTGCGAAGTAAAGAATTTTATTCTGTATTTATGACTAATGAAGAATATGAAGTAGTTGAAGGCACACGAAAAATAGGCAAAATTGATAAAACTCCATTTATCTTCGAAGGAGATAACGTAATTTTATCCGGGCGATTATGGACCATAATCTTTTTAGACACTGATAGGAATAAAGCATACGTAAACAAAGCAGTAAATGGTAAACCACCTAAGTATTTGGGGAGCGGAGGAAAAATTCATAGAAGAATTGGGGAAAAAATGATGGAAATTCTCTGTTCTGAAGATGACTTTGAATATTGCGACTCGAAAGCAAGAGCAGCTTTAGCAGAATTGCGAAGACCTTATCATTTATACGACATAGCAACTAACGAGAGGGTTATTTGGAAAGAGAAAGATAACTCTTATCTTTTAGAAACATTTTCTTCTACTCGAATTTCAACGACACTATTTTGGATGCTAAAAATTGCAGGAGCTAATCCAAAGAGAAAAGACACATTAGGAAGAATAGAATTTGAATACGAAGGTAATCTTACCAAGCTCCATAATGATTTAATGAAACCTATTTGGGATGAAAAGGAACTACTTGAGGAAAAGAAGAAAAAAGACGACTTCCAATCTAAATATGCTGAATTCATTCCAGAACAACTTAAAGACGAGATGCATATTAAACATGAGTTGGATTTAAAGGGTACTATAGAATATTTACAACAACATGAGTGGAAGTTAATAGAATTATGAGCCAAGGGGACAGACCCCTTGGCTCTTTTTAAGACTGTGTCATGGGACCTGTCCCCCACGACCTTGTTTAACCCTCTCTCTTACCGTTATACTAAATTTATAAAGTAGAAGTCTTTGTAATTTACATAATCAGGAGGTCATACATATGCCAACCTACAACAAATTAGTCCGCGATAAAATCCCGCAAATTATCGAGCAAAGCGGAAAGAAGTTCTCTACAAAAATATTAAATGATCAGGATTACATCAAGTATCTGCAGCAGAAAAGCTATGAAGAACTGGATGAATATTGTGCGGCAGAAACCGATGAAGATGCGGTGGAAGAGCTGGCAGATCTATTGGAGATTATCCACTCTTTAGCTCATCATCATGGTTCATCCATTGAAGAGGTTGAGAAAGTGCGTGAAAAAAAAGCCGAGAAGCGCGGAGGATTTGGAGAAAAGATCTTCTTGATTGAGGTTGAAGATTGATTTTATGAAACCCTATCAGTTAATAACTTCTCGTTTAGGAGAACAGCTGCAGGAAAAGATTATTTTTGGCAGGACGATCTATATCCTTACTTCTTTCTCAATGAAATCGGGTGTACGATTGTTAGAACCAGCATTGCTTTTTGCAGCAGAGCAGGGAGCAGATGTTAAAATTCTGACAGGAGATTACCTTTATATCACTCAGCCTGAGGCCTTGGCGAGTTTATTGGCTATACATCCAGAAATTGAGGTAAGACTTTGGAAAAGCAAAGGAATCAGCTTTCACCCTAAGGCTTACTTAATAGAAACAGAAGACAATGACCATTTCTTTATAGGTTCTTCCAATCTCTCTGCTTCTGCCATGAATAAAGGGATCGAGTGGAACTTACTTGTGAACGATAATAAGGAGCTGTTTGAAGAAGGCTCTGAAGAATTTCTTCAATTGTTTTATCATGATCAGACTGTCCCGCTTAATGAGGAAAGCTTGTTGGAGTACAAAGGGAACTACGAAGATTTTCATAAAAGGCATACGAATCTTGAAAAGGTATGGACCGAGCAGGAGGAGGTAAGTCTCATGCTCCCGGAAGAAAAGGAGCCTGAGTCAGAGAGTGTTGTTTTAGAGCCTCCTGCTGCTTATGGAGAAATCGTTCCGCGTTTTGCCCAACTAGAAGCTTTAGAGGAGCTCAGCAAGACGTACGAAGAAGGCTATAGAAAAGCACTTGTGGTAATGGCTACGGGTCTGGGAAAAACCTATCTGGCTGCTTTCTTTGCCAAACAGTTCAAGAGAGTTCTCTTCATCGCTCACCGTGAGGAAATCCTCAAACAAGCGGAAAAATCCTTTAAGAATGTTATCCCTGATTTGGAAACAGGGCTTTATAATGGTGTCGAAAAAGACGGAGAAAAGGCTGCTGTATTTGCATCCATTTATACGCTTAGCAGGCAGAAGCATATGAAACGTTTTAGTCCTAATGATTTTGATCTTATCATTATTGATGAGTTTCATCATGCTGCTGCCAATACCTATCAAAGGGTTTTGGAGTACTTCCAACCGCAATTCTTGCTTGGAATTACAGCCACACCAGATCGCAATGATAATCGAGATATCTATTCTATCTGCGAGGGAAATCTTGCTTATAAAATTGACTTCCTTCAGGCGATCGGACATGGCTGGTTATCTCCATTCAATTATTATGGGGTTTATGATGAAACCGATTATTCCCAAATAACCTGGCTAGGGTCCCGCTATGATGAGGAACAGCTAATGGCAGTTCAGCTAAAGGAAAGTTATGCGGAACGAATTCTAAGAGCGTGGGAAAAGCATAAGCAAAAAAGGACTTTAGTATTTTGTTCTTCTATCCGCCAAGCAGAGTTTCTGTCAGACTTTTTCAATGGAAATGGTTATAACACACTCGCACTGACATCAAATTCAACCGGCAGAGACAGGGCAGATTCTATTAAAATGCTGGATAATGGTGAACTGGATGCCATCTTTACAGTGGACTTATTCAATGAAGGAGTAGACATTCCATCTGTAGACACCCTGCTGTTTGTTCGTCCGACAGAATCATTAACCGTGTTCACCCAGCAAGTGGGACGCGGCCTGCGCCTTCATGAAAATAAAAGCCACTGTGTAATCATTGATCTGATCGGGAATTATCGGAATGCAGACGTAAAGGTATCTCTGTTTGAACAAGAACCAGGTAAAAAGGGAAACAAGTCAAAAGTTGTCCCAACAGTTCCGCAAGACTGCAGCTTAAACTTAGATACTAGTGTTATAGATTTACTGGCAGAAATGGCCCGTAAAAAGCAGCCCCGAAAAGAAGCACTCAAAGAGGCTTATTTCGAGCTGAAATATGAGCTGGGGAGAAGGCCCACCTATTTGGAGCTCCATTTGCAGGGGAGAATGGGAGCAAAGGCTTATTACGATGAATGGAAATCCTACCATCGTTTCCTTTATGAAATAGACGAGCTGAGTAAATTAGAGGAAGATGCTTATCTGCTTTATGAGCAATGGCTGAAAGTAGTAGAAAAGACCGGGATGACGAGAAGCTACAAGATGGTCTTGCTCAAAGCAATGCTGCAAAAAGGACCTTCTGAATGGTACAAACCCATTACACCAGAGGAAGCAGCCCCGTATTTCCACTACTACTTAACAAGTGAAGAATTCCGGAGATCGATCGACTTCTCAGGCAAGTCTCATAAACAGATGTGGGAGTATGATGAGAAGAAGGTAGCGAGCCTAATTGGGAGTATGCCTATGACTAAATGGAGTGGGAGTTCTGGTGGGCTTATATCCTTTAAGGATGGGATCTTTAATCTTAAGTTAGATATTCACGAAGAATATAAATCCCTTATCCATGAATTTACTACTGAAGTATGTGAGTATAGGTTGCATGCTTATTTTCAGAGAAAAGGTGACCAGTTCAAATAGAAATATAATGTAATCGTCAATGATCAAAATTTTTCTCATTGCTTTTAACGATGAAGCAAAGAAAAAGAATGTGGAATTGGGCGAAGAGACAAAATTCCAGAGCAAGTAGCATATGCACTGTCTTCAATGGCAAGAAATCTATTCCTAATGAAACATAAAGCAATTTAATTGTTGCATAAATTCAAAGCTGTCTTATTATTAGAGACAGCTTTTGACCTTTTAAGTTTAAATATAAACCATAAAAGTATTGCTTTTACTATTATAATGTTTTCTAGGAGTGCTTAGCATAAATCCAGTAATAAATCCAGGAGATTTACTTTATTAGCAAATTGGATTAGGAGAAAAACAAATGAAATATTATTTGAATTATACAATTTACTTTTTAGGAACTAATTTGGTTTTAATTGCTGTTCTTCGTTCAATGCTTGATATTAGTAACCGAGGTGTAGTACTAATTCTATTATTTACAACCTTTATTCATCTCTATGACTTAGGTTGGTTAAAAGTTAATATAGAAACGGATAGTGTACCCTTAAGAACCGAAATAATTATATTATTTGTATGTCTTTTCTCAATATATTTATTTACTTTAAGTAATTTAAAGCCATTAATACTATTACTATCAATAATGATTGTCTTACCAATAGCTATCTACGATTATCTTAATAACACTATGATTAAAACAAACAACAAACTACTCAATTATATACGTTTTATTGTTTCTAATGGGTTTGGAATTGCTGCTGTGATGTTATTCGTTGTTTTTATTATTATTAAAATCTTAGTATTGGATAATCTTAAAGGAGAAGAATTAAATACCTACTTAGCCTATGTGGGTGATTCGGCAACAATATTATCGTTAGCGTTAATTGTATCTTCATATGGATTTAGAAAGACTAAGGGATATATGAGTGATAATAATCTTGCTATACTTGAAGAGAGGTGTCACCTAAGAAAAGGTTGTTTTAAACAAATCTTACAAGAGTTAAAAAAGATAAAAGATACCGAAGAGAAAATAGAAGCTCTGGAGAATGTTGAAAAAATAATTATCGCTGTTTCTCAAAAGAAAATTGAAAAAGCACTAAGAATATTTGATTGGTTACCTCAAGAGATAAGAAGCAAACATATATATTTAAAGGAAGAATTGAAAAATACAATAGATTAACTCTTTATACTACTAATTATAGCAACAAGACGGTCTTTACGACTCTTTGAACAAGCAGCAGTACTTTGGTAATGTGGCTGTAATATTTATGAATGCTAATGAGAAACATATACAGTTGGGAATATATAATTTAAAAAGTAGTTGTAAGGGCATCTGAATCCCATATGCTAAATTGTAGATATGCTTAAAGGTGTGCTATCTTTATAATAGTGACTTAATTATAAGGAGAAACAAATGAAAAAGAATATCCACGTAGTAGGAGCAGTCATCTTCAAGGACGGCAAAATCCTTTGTGCTCAAAGAGGAACCGAGAAGTCCCTACCGTTATTATGGGAATTCCCTGGTGGTAAGATTGAAGAAGGCGAAAAGCCTGAGGATGCTCTTAAACGAGAAATCAAAGAAGAGATGCGTTGCACAATTGAAATAGGTGAACAGATTGAACACACCGTTTATGAGTATGATTTTGGAATTGTTCACTTGACTACATATTACTGTCAGCTAGTTGAAGGTGAACCAGTTCTTACAGAGCATGCTGCGATAAAGTGGTTGGCTCCTAATGAATTGTCCACTCTCGAATGGGCTCCTGCTGATATTCCTGCTATTGATAAAATTGCAAAAGTCTACGCGTGAGAAAAGCTATCCAACTTTTGGTTGGGTGGCTTTTTTAATGGTAACTGTTTACAGGGGATAAAAAGACCATTACAATTTTAATATAAAAATGGAAATTGAATGGTGATAATGAAATGGACTTTGTTCAAAACTTACAAGACTCGATATATAGAGGTTTCATAAATCAAGCCCATGGAAAATCGACGAAATATAAGCCGAAGTTATTGATCAATAATGCTCAAAATAAAGAGAATGTATTAGCATCACTACTTGAGGAACTTACTCATTGCAAAGATTTTTTCTTCTCTGTTGCTTTTATCACAGAAAGCGGCTTGGCTACACTTAAGTCGCATCTTTGGGATCTGAATCAAAAAGGGATTAAAGGCAGAATATTAACATCTACCTTCCTTCAGTTCAACCAGCCTAAGGTCTTTAAGGAGTTAATGAAGATTCCCAACTTGGAAGTCAGGGTTACTTCTCTGAAAGGCTTTCATTCGAAGGGATATATCTTTAAGCATGAGACTCATTATTCTTTAATCGTTGGTAGCTCTAACCTTACAGCTCAGGCATTGAAGGCTAATTACGAATGGAATGTAAAACTTAATTCTCATGAAAATGGAGAGATCGTTCATCATTTTGTTAAACAATTTGAGGAAGTCTGGAAAGAATCTGATCTACTAACAGCTAAATGGGTCGAAGAATACGAAAAGCTCTATCAAGGGCCACCTTCCTATGGTTCCCAAGTCATTGAGCTCCCAAGTCAATACCAGACTAATTCACTTGAAGAAGCTTTGAAAGTACAGCCAAACAAGATGCAGGAAGCAGCTCTTCAAAGTATCCAGCAGGTTAGAGAGCAAGGCAAAGAAAAAGCACTTGTGATCTCCGCAACGGGAACTGGGAAGACTTATCTTTCTGCCTTTGATGTTAGAAGTTTTGCCCCTAAGAGAATGTTATTTATCGTCCATCGAGAGCAAATCTTACAAAAAGCGAAAACGGATTATCAGAAAATATTAGGTGGCGCAGACAGGGACTATGGTATTTTATCGGGGAATTCTAAAGAGCAGAATGCTAGGTATCTATTTGCCACTATCCAGACACTTTCGAAGGATAATGTTTTACACCAGTTTGATCCTACAGAGTTTGATTATGTGTTAGTGGATGAAGTTCATAAAGCGGGTGCCAAATCCTATTTAAAAGTGATGGATTATTTTAAGCCGAAATTTCTAATGGGGATGACAGCTACGCCGGAACGTACGGATGATTTTAATATTTATGAACTGTTTGATTACAATATTGCTTATGAGATTCGTTTACAAGAAGCTCTTGAGGAAGATATGCTTTGTCCATTTCATTATTTTGGTGTAACGGATTATGAATATGATGGACAGTTACTGGATGAAACAGCTGCGTTAACAAAACTGGTTACAGAAGAAAGAGTGCAGCATATTCTTGAGAAAATAGACTACTATAGTTATTCGGGAGAAAAGGTAAAAGGGTTAATGTTCTGCAGTGGTAAAGAAGAAGCAGCAAAACTCTCTGAAGCACTCAATAGTCATGGTCTTCATACAGTTGCTCTTCTAGGAAATCACTCTCCTGAGGAAAGATTACTCAGAGTTAATCAACTTGAAAATGGAAGCTTAGATTATATTATCACCGTTGATATTTTTAATGAGGGTGTTGACATACCAAGTGTAAATCAGGTGGTCATGTTAAGGCAGACCCAATCAAGTATTGTCTTTATCCAACAGCTTGGCCGTGGACTAAGGAAGCATGATTCAAAAGACTTTGTTACCATCATTGATTTTATCGGGAATTATAAAAATAATTATCTCATCCCTGTTGCTCTGTCGGGTGATCGTTCCCAGAATAAGGACAATATACGCCGACGTACAAAGGACACTCACTATATTCAAGGTGTATCTACCATAAACTTTGAGGAGATCGCCAAGAAGCAGATTTTTAAGGCCATTAATGATAGTAACTTAACTGCCTTAAGGATTCTACGAGATGCTTACACGGAATTAAAAAACAGAATCGGTAGGGTACCGTATCTATACGATTTTATAGAGCATAACTCGATTGACCCGGCAGTTATTGTTATGGAACATACAAATTTTTATAAGTTCCTAAATAAGATTAAAGAAGAAACACCTGAACTATCAAAGTATGAATTCGATATATTAACTATGCTTTCTCAAGAGGTGTTGAATGGAAAAAGAAAGCACGAAATCATACTTTTAGACCTTTTATTAAAGAACGGAAAAGTAACAAAGGAAAGGTTCGTAGAAGAACTGGCTTCTCAAGGTTGTCATACTAGTGAGGAAACCATTAACTCTGTACAAAGAGTTCTGGATCTTTCTTTTTACACGCAAAATTCGGTAAAGAAGTATGGTCATCAGCCAATAGTTCAAACTAAGAATGACATTTACACTTTTAATGAGACTCTTCAAGAGAAACTGTCTTCCAATGCTTACTTTCAACTGTTAGTAGAAGATATTATAAAAACGGCAATGGCGAAAAGTGTGAGTTACAATTGTTCAGAACAGTTAACGCTATTTCAAAAATACTCACGTAAAGAAGTCTGTAAACTACTAAACTGGCAGAATGATGAGAGTGCAACGGTCTTCGGCTATAAAACAAAGCACAGAACCTGTCCAATCTTTGTTACGTATCATAAAAATGACGACGTTGAATCTAGTGTTAACTATACTGAAGAATTCATTAACCAAGAGACTTTTAGATGGTCCACCCGAAGTAATCGGAGGTTGGAATCGGATGAAGTACAAACCATCCTTAACGCCGAAAAGCTGGGGATTGACCTACATCTTTTTATAAAGAAAGACAATGATGAAGGTACAGATTTCTATTATTTAGGCAAAGCCACCCCAGAGCTAGGTAGTGAAGAAGAAGGAACAATGATAAACGACAAGGGAAAGGAATTACCTGTCGTTCGGGTGAATTTGAAATTAGAGAATGAAGTTGAATCTTCTTTGTATCATTATTTGATAGAGGATAAGTAAGAGCCAGGGGGACAGGTCCCTTGGCTCTTTTTATTGTAGGCCCAGGTGCCTGTCCCGGTGGCCCTGCTGCGGCAATGCGTGGGAATTATACCCTTATTTATGGGTTTATTTGGTATAATTATAATAACATAGATATAGTCAGAATCGTGGTTACGTATAGAGGAGGACTCCATGCTTAATAAATCCTTAGAACTTTCAAAGCTTGAAACAACAATTAGTAGACGGCAGAAAGAACTGTTGGAGTTGGAACAAAAGATAGAGGAAAAGAAAAGGCTACTGAAGCAGTTAAATCGGAAAGTCCGAAAGTTTGAAGACTACAATGCTGCTGAAAAAGAGGTGGCTGTAGCGGGAGCAGTAGAAACCGTGCCTGCTTTTGAAAGGAAGATAGGGGTTATCGCCAAGACAGACTTGAAAAACCTTTTGGAAAGTGGCAGTGTTCCACTATCCGTGATAGAGAATTTAATGGACAAAAGATACTCGAAAAATACCTTTGACTTGAATTTTCCTTTGCTGAGGGAAGTAACGGACATGGGTAAGATTGATGAACTTAAGATGGATCATACTGGGCGGAGCCGGTATTATGCTAAGCCTATTAGTATTTTGGGGAAGAAGTATTTGTTGTGTTCGCAGTGGTATGACTCGAGCAAAACTAGGTTGGTTCAGTGGATAGGAAAGTATAAATAATATTGAAATATATAGGGGGTTAACAATGATGCTAGCACTGGAATGGGAATCAGATCAATACAAACTATTTTCTACCACAAATATAGAAAACAGGGTAAATGCCGATAAGTTGTTTTTACGTTTTCTTATTGCAGTGGAAAAAAGTAGAGTAGATC
Source organism: Bacillus sp. UMB0728 (assembly GCF_002858875.1). Classification (NCBI taxonomy): domain Bacteria; kingdom Bacillati; phylum Bacillota; class Bacilli; order Caryophanales; family Bacillaceae; genus Bacillus; species Bacillus sp. UMB0728. Next base: position 119,505 of record NZ_PKLA01000005.1, read on the forward strand.
TTGGCAAAGTGTTCACTATTCGAGAAATTACGACGTTTATTCCAAGAGAAAGTTCAGGATTAAAAAATTATGCTACATATGGTTTTTCTTTTATGAGTATGCTGAGTACCCAAAAGAATCGGGACTATTTCATATTTGAAAATCCAAGGGTAAGAGATGAGTTTACATCCCAATGCCAAAATAGATTAAGAGATAATTTTTATTGGAGAAAGCATTATTTAGAAGAAAGAGTAAGGATTAATCCTAAGTATTTAACGATATAAGTAGAAAGTTGAAGCGATAATATTAGAGAATAAATATATGGGTCATGGTGATATGGTGTTTAATTTAGCAGTGATGGGTGGGAAAATGGAAACCGATTCAGGAAAAGTTGTTTTTAAAAGGCTTGAGAAGAATTGGACAAGTATTCTTTAATATGTAGGTGATCAATGTGAATAAGGATCAGTTACTTGAAATTGCCATGAGAAGACTGACTCGTGAACAATTAAACTTCTTTGAAGACATTAATAATAATGATGAAGAGAATATTTTTAGACAAGTATGTATGTTTGACCTGTCATTAAATGACGGAGTAGGGATCCATAACATTAATCGAAATGATAATACGGGAAGATATCATACAAAAGACAGGGATATTTTCAGACCATTCCAATATATTCACGCCTACTTTAAAATGGATCACCAACAGATTGAATGGCTCACCAGAGAGATAATACATATGTGTGGTTTGCATTTAGAGTCTCTAATTAAACGTATATTTAAGATATCTAGAATACCATTAGGTCAAGCGTTATCTTATAAAATAGCAAGTATAAAGTTAAATGACCTCTTATATAAAGATTTAAAGGTTATAGTTAAACCTTATAATGATGCGAAACACTCCTTGTGGCAGGAAAAGGATTCTCACATGTTCGATATATATACTACCGTCCTATGCTATGCTGTTACCAGAAAGTTGTCCATTGAGCTATTAAATATTGCCGATTTGTATACCCCTGAGTATGTATGGAAGAACTAAATGATTACTAGTACGGTGAGTTGAATGCTAGAAATACCTTTTAAAAGCCGGAGAGACAGGCCTCTTAAGGGACCTGTCCCTGCGGCTCTCTGATGCCTGGGAAGTATTTAGAAGTAATAATATTTCAATTAAAAGAGACCATTTTCATTAGTTTATTTTTAATTTATTGGGAGGAAAAGGATGAGTTACTCTTTTGATTCTATAGCACAACTTGATCATTCAAAGGAATTTGCAATTTTACATAAAATGTTCCATCAATTTAACCCTTTAAAGGTATTAAGAGTTGACCAGTTTGAAATTCGTCATTCAAATGTTCTGGCTTGGTTACTAGATCCCGATGAGAATCATCAGTTTGGTAGTTTTTTTATAAAAAAGGTATTATCTCGTTTAGTTACAAAAAGCGAGAATGAAGAAATGTTAGCTAATGTAGATTACTTACCACTTCTTTATTCAACTTTAACAGATACTGTGGTTAATCGTGAGGTAAAAACATCTAATGGGAGATTTATTGATCTTTTAATAGAACTGCCTTCCTTAAAAGTAGTAATTGTAATAGAAAATAAGTTTCGTGCCTCAGAATCAGAAAATCAATTAATAGATTACCTTGATTACGTAACTGAACAATACAAGGGTTACACAATATTACCTGTATACCTAACACTAGCAAGTGATGCACCATCACATCCAGAGTATTGGTCGTTAAACTACCATGACATACTCGATATAATCACTCAACATCTAGAGTTAAACCAAGAAGTAATAGCAGATAACATTCATGATTTCCTCACCTACTATACAGCAATTTTACATGAAGAACTTGTAGAAGATGAGGAATCTATACAAATGGCTCTTGAAGTATACCAAAGGAATCAGGCAGCTATTGACGCCTTATTTGTTAGTCAACATAGTGAGTTTCGTAAACAACCTAGATTTAAAGATTTATATATGCAGATTGATAATTTATCTTTGAGTCAACAATTAGCGTTAAAACAAATTTATTTTAAAAAGAAAAAGACTATAGATTTCATCTTTAGAATTGGAAGTAATGTTTTACGTCAAGCGTTTTTAGCATTTGCTCATAAAGAGGAAATTCCCCAAGAGGCATACAATGCACATGTAAGAGTTCCTAACTTCATACTGCCCGAATGGCAAGATTTTGATGAGATAATTGGAAGGCCAGAGCAAGGATATTGGTTAGGGCATGGTCTAATCATTTGGTTTGAACGAACTTGGGACGATCTTCTGAAAATTAACGTTGAGGTAGGACCAGTTCCTTATGATAAGAGAGTACAGATACTAAATGCTCTTGAAATCCAAGGTGTAACTTTCCGTTCTTCAGCAAAGTTAGAAGGCAAAAAGTATACTAAAATTTATACTGAGGCAACATTGATAAGTGATTGGGCAGATAAATCAAATATAGTTGGAGGCATGGAAAGGTTATATAACAGTGACCTATTTAATAACTTGTTAAAACAAATTGCAACAGCTATTGAAAGCCTAATAAAAATAGAACAACAACAAAATGAATTAGAATTTACCGACACAAATGCATTAGACTATAACCCACCAAAACGAATAATTCCGAAAGACGCTTTCGTAAAATTTGCAATGAATCATGGAATTCCAAGTGACCTTTACAAAATAAAAAATCATGATGCTTCTTTCCTTGTCCCTATCTTTAGAGAGCTTGAGAATAGTTATGGTGTCACACGAATGAAGTGGTGGTGGCATGACAGTACCTTTACATATTGGTATGAGAGGTTAAAGGATGGACGACTGAAACTAACCTTAGAACTGGGCCCATTAGTTCCAGAGAAGCGCTTATCAATTATTGAACAACTTGAAGAAATGGGTGTAGGATTCTCGGTAAAGTCAAAACTCCCTTCAGCTAGGTATACCCGTATTTTTTCAGAGAGTGTAGTAATACGTAATTGGGAGGATGAAAAAGAAGTCTATCAAGCAATGGAATATTTATATAAAGATTCTAAGAATCAAAGCTTACTTAAGTTAATTGAGTGTTTATAGAGCAAAGCATAGAGCCAAGGGGACAGGTCCCTTGGCTCTTCTTAAGGTTGGCCAGGTGACCTGATTTACATATTAAAGTTAATGGATTGGTGAAAGAGGGTGCATACATGTTTGTAGCCATAGATCAGTATGATAGCAATTAATTTCTACAAGATTCTTATTGATGGGGATATCCCATGCGTGAGCGGCACAATTTAGTGGCGACACGTTAATTAAGTAAAAAGAGAGCCGCTGGTAAGAATAGGCCAGCGGCTCTCTAATATGCATTCATTGGCCACATAATCCGTAAATAGTGATTAAAACTCCGCAAGAGGCTGTTTGTGTCGCAATACTCAATTTACCTTCTTTTTTTATCTACTGGAAATTTTGTCTTTCGTTTAACCTCCGAAAGAGCTGGAGTAAAGATCTTTTCAATAACTAATTCCATTTTTTCTTTATCATCCTTTTTCAATTTCTTATATGTTGGACAATTTTCGAATTTTTCATTTATTAAATAGTATCTTCCAATAGAGATTGCATTGTGCCAATTTACACCGATATCGAAGATAATATTTTCATTCTGATCTACCAGTTCTTTGGTGAATTCACCTATGCTTTTTTTTCTTCCAAATTTCGATGATAAAGAAAAATCAATTGTCTTATTTAGTAAAAACAATGAAACCCCGATTACCGCAAAACCAGCCAGTATATAAGGAAGTGCTTTATAAAATAGCATTAATATTCCCAGTAAAGAAAATAATACCCAAGAAACTATTGGAACGAAAAAAACAATAACTAAGAATAAAATAATAATAGGCACAATAACCATCCTCGTAAAAAAATAATAAACCTAATATTACCATAGTTTTTTCAAAGAAACATTTACAATTTACATAACCCAATGGCTAAACAGATATGTGAATAGGTCTAACGGCGAAAATTGTGAATAGAGCTTAGCGTTAGATCCCCTAATATTTCTGTTTCTGAAGCCTATCAGTTTGGTGAGTACATTTTACACAGCAGGACTTCATTATTAAGATCTACTTAAGCATGTTTCAAAAAAAGAATGGCTTGCTGCAACTGATTTTCCAGATAGAGGTCATAGAGAAGGATTATGGTTTCATGCTGAGAAAGAAGAACCAAAAATCAGGGAATTGGATTTGATATAAGCGGATTGATTCGTCAACTTATTCGAATGGCAGTATTTACAATGGAAAGCTGTGATGGAAATGGCAGAAGACATGCTTTCATCGGTTTCCGCCCTGGAGTGAAGATGGATAAAGTCGAAAAACTTTTCGGATAATCTCCCCCTAAAAAAATCAGGATCCAAGGTCAGCATTTTATTCTTCCTTATATACTAGGGCTGAGCTTTTAGATTTAGTTGAAAAAGCAATAAAGATTGATCCTGGAATGCTTGAAATGCCAACAGAGGAAATTGCTAAGCTGCTGTTTTTAGACCAGCACGAAGAACTCCTAAACATTGATGGAGAAAGCGGTTTGGAGAAAAATGTCCGAGAACATGTGATGGAAATCCTTACTCCTCTTGTAGATCACGTGACGGTCGATTCTAAAGATAACATCCTCGCTCAAAAGAAATATCAAGGCGGACATGGTCCAGTTATTCTATTAAATGCCCACCTGAAGCCAAGGGGACAGACCCCTTGGGATGTTGGGCCAAGGGACCTGTCTCTGTGGCTCGCGACAATCTGCCTTGTTTAACTTCTTCCTCCTAAGAATCTTTTTGTAAGTGAAATGAGTTTGATAGGGGTGATATTAATATATATTCCATGGAAGGTGGGGGGATTTTGAATAAACCTTGAAAAGAGCCAGGGGACCTGACCCCAGTGCCCACAAAAGAGCCGAGGGACCTGACCCCCTGGCCCAGACCCCATGGAACAACCAAAAAAAAGTTCCGCACACCATGTCCATTTCCCATTCACATCTATATATAAGAGGTGAACAAACAAAAAGGAGTGGTTGGTAATGCAGATGCAGATGAATGGGTGGACTCAGTTTGAGAGGCAGGTTCGGTGGAGTGAGGTATTTCATCATGTGGAGGATTTGCGGTTGTATTTGCTGCTGAAGAGTGATGCGATGGTGAAGGATGAGGTGCCGTGCGGTGAGTTAGTGCTGAATGCGGGGCAGTATGTTCGTTCGATCACTCTGCTGCGGGAGGATCTGTGGTTTTATAATGTGAAGAAGAAGGATTTTTACAGTCATTCGCGGATTCAGCGTTCGATTAAGCGGCTGGAGAAGCTCGGTCTGATTACGGCGGAGCGGTTTCCGCATGGGTTTTTGTTTACGGTGCTTGGAGTGGAGGAACCTGCGGATGGCCGAGAACTGGCTGGAATGGGTGTGGAGGAACCAGCAGATGGCCGTGAATTGGCTGAAGTGGAAGCGAAAAATACGGCAGAAGTACAGGCTGAAAACGAACAGGATCCTTTTTTGCCGCCTACACGTGAATCGGACGTGGAGGACTCGCGAATCGAACCTGAAGACACAATAGAGAAAAGAAATAAAAGAGAGAAAAGAAAGAATAAAAACAACAACAACAACAGCATCTCCGAAGATGTCCGGAGAGCAAAAATCGCTGCTGTTGCTGAACATTTCATGGTAAGGAGAGGCAAAGGCTTTTTCCTGACAGCAATGGATTTGACAGCGATTGAAAGAATCTGTGAGTCTCCGCTATCGACTGAGCAGCTGACAGCGTTTATGGACGAGCAGTTTGACAAGGTGGAGCAGGGCGATGTGCATGATACGATCAACAGCCCGAAATATTTGGAGAAGATCCTGGAATCGTATGAACCGCCGGAGGTGCTGGAGCAGAGGCTGGAAGAGGCGCTTGCTGCCTTGGGTGAGAGAGTGGAGAATGCATGACGCTGGAGGAGTTCAACAGGGTGATCAAGGAAATCCATCTTGCTTTTCCCGGAAAGCGGATGGACCTTGATACTCTTGAAATCTGGCATCAGCATTTATCAGAATGCAGGTATCCGGCCGTGAAGCAGCGGCTGGATGCTTATATCAGGCAAAATTCATACCGGCCGGCACTGGCTCACCTTTATGTGAGGGATGAGACGGAGACAACGGTGCTGGACATGATGAGAGAATGGGAACGGGAAGGGGAGAAGAAGATTGGGGACAGAAGGTATAGGGATAAACTACGACCGCCTTGGGAGGAGTGATCAGCCGAGGGAGAAGCTGCTGGAGGCAGAAAGCATGATACTTGGGGCAGTACTGCTTGAGCCACAGGTGATTGAGCAGCTGACTTTGGGACCGGAGCATTTCACACAGGCGGAGAACCGGCAGATTTTTTCCGCGATGAGGGCCTTGGAGAGCAAGAAACTGAAGATTGACATGGTCATGCTGGTGGAAGAGCTGGGCGACCAGATTGAGAATGCCGGTGGCGTGAGTTATCTGGTGGAAGTCGCCAATAGCTGTCCGACGGCGGCCAATCTTGATCAGTATGAACAGATTGTCCTTAAGTATTACCAGCTGGGCCTGATCCGCAAATCCGCCCACTATTTCCTTGGCGATTTCACCCCTGAATCTGCGGCAGAGCTTTATAAAACGCTCATCCAATACCACACTCTTAACAACAAAGACAAAATGACAAAAGATGAACTTATGCTGCAGCTGTATGAATCGCTATATGAACAGAAGACAGGACTCCCGGGCGTGGACACTGGATTTGAAACACTGAATGGGCTGACCGGAGGCTGGAAGGAAGGGGAACTCATCATTCTCGCAGCAAGGCCCTCAATGGGAAAGACAGCGCTTGCCATCCAGCTCGCCTGGGAGTGTGCAAGCAGGAACGGGATATCTCTTGTCTTCTCACTGGAAATGAGCGCAAAGCAAATCTTCCAGCGGCTGCTCTGCAGCCTGTCCGGCATCAACATGATGAAATGGCATAATCCTCATAAATATCTGTCGATGGAAGAGATGGGGAGGATGCAGGAGGCCATGAACAGCGTGTATAAAGCCAAACTGACCGTGGAGGAGAACGGGCTTGTCACCCTGATGGAAATCCGCCAGCATATCATGAACCTGAAGCGTGAGCATCCGACGGAGCCATTCCTTGTCGTCATAGACTACCTACAGCTCATTACCGTCAAGGAGCGCTTTGACCGCCACGACCTTTCCATCGGGTACATCACAAAGCAGCTGAAGAGCATGGCGAAGGAATTCAAGATTCCTATTATCCTCTTGTCGCAGCTGTCCAGGGGAGTGGAGTCAAGGGCGGACAAACGTCCCCGGCTTTCTGATCTGCGCGATTCAGGCAATATTGAGCAGGATGCGGATTTGGTGCTGTTTTTGTATAGGGATGCTTATTATGACAGCAAGAGTGAGGTGGGGAATGAAGTGGAGGTGAATATTGCGAAGAATCGGAATGGGCCGGTGGGGATGGTTAGGTTGGGGTTTGAGAAGGAGGTTGGGCGGTTTTGGGGGTGAGGAGTCAAGGGAGCCAAGGGGACAGACCCCTTGGCTCTTTCTGATGGTGGGCCAAGGGACCTGTCCCCCCGGCTCCTATATATCTTCCTGGTATAATTCCTCTCCGTCTTTGGTGAAAACCTTTATCGTCTGAATGTTATTAGGGTCTAACATTGTTCTTGCTATGTAACTAATTGTATAGGATTTTTCCTTCTTTTGAAACTAACTCAATATAGCCTACTTTTTGAGGCCCCTTTTCAAACTTTACTCCAACATAATTATTATATTTTCCTTTGAGAAGAATCACATAAAAATCCGATTTTCCTTGCTTTATCTCTTCTGATTTTACTTCCCTGCTATTTTGAAATTCTACTAACCCTATAGTGCTATCTGATGATTTTTCATATAAAGAATATACATACTCTTCATCAGGATGGTATTCTAGGCTTTCGTATTCATTATGTTTCATATAATTATCATAGGCATTTAAAAGGCTGTTTTCATGGGTATCTGTTTCATTAAATACTAATTCATATACTACAAGCCCAATTACTAAAACACCCAATAGTGCCAAAGCAAGGATTGAATATCTCCTCAATAATATCACCTTCCAATTTTGAGCCAAGGGGTCTGACCCCCCGGCTCAAAGGCCAAGGGGACAGACCCCTTGGCTCTCTACTATTGATAATTAACAAAACCCGGAGCAGGATCCAATTCCAAAACATCCTTAGGTGTCATCAACGGCTCATCCTTCTTATAAAACACTTTAAACCCGCCGTACTGAATAGGCTCCTTTTGCACAAATTCATTGTATCCGGCTCTTTTGATGGCATCCAATCCATGGCCGTCGAAGTTGATGACGACTTCTGTGTTGTCTGTGGGGTGGATGGAGTCCTTGTTGATGAGGACATTTCCTGCGAATTGATGGACGATGACCAGTTTGTCAGGCAGTCCATTTTCGGCTGTTAGGTTTGATACATATTCGATTGCCTCTTGAATTTCCTTCCCGTCGACTGTGCCCAGATCCACTCCGGGCATTTGTCCTTCTTTGACATGGAATTCGGTATCGATGGCTAGGTGGACGAAAGGCAGTTTTAGGTATTTATCCACCGATTTGACCTGGTTCATGACGGTATCACGGGCAAGCTGGATATCCAGGATCAGCAGGGCGTTGTTTTCTTCGGCCAATTTCGCATATGTTTCTATATCTTCACTGGCTGTCGGGTGTATGTAATCACTATCATCTCCCGGGCTCCGCTGGGCGACGGTCGAAATCAATTCAATCGCCGGGATGGCTGGCCGCTCAGGATCCAATTCGGAATACTCCTTCGTTTGGGCCAGCAATTTTTCCATAAATACCTCAGGACTGTATTCTCCCAGGATTCCCATGTTTTTCGAGTTGGGATGACCATAATAGGAAACAATTCGATGTTCCTTCAGCGGTCCGTCAGTTTGATCCTCGGCGCCAGCTGTCAAGGTCTGGCCTAAAGGAACGCTTCTTTTCGTACTGCCTCCATGTGCCTGTGTCTTTGGCATTTCCTCAAGCTGCTGACTTGTATACTTGGTTTTCAGCGGCTGTGCTCCTTCAGAAGGTTTAATTGCCTGGTACGACGCTTCACGTGCAAACCTTGGTGACTTTGCAGCTTCTTCAAGCGTATACTGCATCTCACTAAGAGGCAGCTTTGACTCTTCATGCATCTTTGATCCTTCCTCTGACGACGTTACCGATTGCGAGCAGCCTGCTAACATCAAATAGGGGATGGCTGCCAGACAAGCCCCTGTTCTCAATCTCTTATTCACGTAATCCCACCTAATAAAAATTTATAAGAGGTCCCTTGGCTCCTTTTGTGGCTGGGCTGGGGACCTGTTCCTGTTAGTCTCTATACCCTCGGGGAGGGGAATCTATTACTCTATGGTAACATTCATTGAGATGTAGCGCCTTTGACATGATATTTACCAACTAATTACAAAATGTGTACCCCAGAATGCCAGCTGTTTACCACTAATTAGATATAAAATAATAATCCCTCTTTCAAAATTCTTGAAATGCAGTTTCAGCTCCTGTAATTCTAAAGAATCATTATAAAAACAATTCGAAAAAATTTGACTTTAAATTTTCATATGCTAAAATCCTATTATGAAGAATAAACTTCTTCTAAAGTGTTATACAGAAGTTTATTCTTCATTACTTAAAAGGAGGGTTTACTATTTGATAGAATAAAAGCAGAGTTATTTTTGACAGAGTTATTTTAACCTTTAAAATGAAAGCGCTATTATTCATCAGTGTTTGTATTGTTTTAAAAAAATTAAATCTAAGTATATAGGGGGGCGATTTTTTTTGAAAAGATTGAAGATAAAGGGGATGCCAGATGCTTTTGTTATTTTATTTGGCCTTCTTGTCCTGGTATGGTTAGCGAGTTTTATCATTCCAGCCGGAGAGTTTGAACGAACCACAGAAGGCCGCCCTACTGTTATTCCTGGTACCTTTCATTTAGTAGATTCTGAGAGATTAGGTATTATGGATTTGTTTCTTTCCATTCAATACGGCATTATTGATACTGCAAATCTTATTGGCCTGGTAATAATAATGGGCGGGGCAATTGCCGTTATTGAAGCATCTGGAACAATAGATTCTGGAGTAAGGGTATTGGTTGATAAAACCAGAAATCAGAAATACTTGCTTGTTGCTGTTGTTTCTACTTTATTTGGAGTTATTTCAGCAATTGGAGTTGGCTCAAATGCAGTTATTGCTTTTATTCCCTTAGGAATTATTCTTGCTAAAGCATTAAAGCTGGATGCAATTGCCGGGATAGCTATTGTTTATTTAGGTTACTTTTCGGGGTCAGCAGCTGCTGTATTCGATCCGATAACATTAGGGGTTGCTCAAGAAATTGCCGGCTTGCCGCTTTTTTCTGGTGTAGTCCTGCGAATCGTACTGTTTTTTGCCCTGATTATTGTAACTATAATTTATGTATCTCTATATATTAAAAAAATCAGCGCTGATCCAGCAAAAAGTTTTATGGGAGAACAGCCATTTAGTGATTCTGTTTCATCAACTGATGATAAAACAGTACCATCCTTTAATGGTACACATAAATTGCTTATCCTCTACTTTACACTTTGTTTAGGGATTTTCGTCTATGGATCTATCAATAACGGCTGGGGTATTAATGAGCTGTCAGCAATCTTCATCATTAATGCTATTGGAAGCGCTCTTATTGCTAGAATGGGTCCCAATACATTTGTAAAAGTCTTTATGGGCGGCGCTAAAAATCTCTTATATGGAGCTTTGATTATTGGTATAGCAAAAGCTATCACCGTTCTAATGGAACAGGGATTAATATTAGACACTGTAGTAAATGCACTATTTATTCCTCTCAGCAATTTATCACCTATGTTCGGGGCATTAGCGATGTTTATCTTCAATTGGCTCTTTAATTTTCTAGTTCCGTCAGGCAGTGGTCAGGCAGCTGTTGTCATGCCTATGTTAACCCCTTTGGCAGATATGCTTGGGCTGACAAGACAAACAGCTGTTATTGCCTTTAAATTAGGTGATGGGATTACAAATATTATCACACCAACTTCAGGAGTGCTGATGGCAGTCTTAGCTGTTGGCGGTGTTTCATGGGTTAGATGGATCCGCTTCGCCTTCCCATTAATGTGTCTTTGGACACTTATTGGCATAGCCTTTGTTGTGGTTGCCGTTCTTATTAATTATGGTCCGTTTTAGTCAAGATGCATCTAACATGTATTCAAAAAGATCAGGGAAAATTTGGCTTGCTTGCGAAGTATAATATTCTACATTATTATAAAATGTAAGTAAATATTTCTCCTGAAAGGTGATCATTAATTTGAATACAAATACCATCAACTTTGAAGAATTGGTTAAAGAAAAGTATGATACCTTATCACTCGGAAAGAAAAAAGTCGCTGAGTATATATTACAAAACTTGGAGAAGGCCAGTTATAACACTATAAATGAAATTCAAAGCAAAGCTAATGTTAGTGAAACAACGGTTATTCGTTTAGCTTACGCTCTAGGTTTTAGTGGCTTTTCCGATATGCAGAAGACTATTCAAAAACAAATTATTGAAAGCAGCAATAAATACAATGCCAGAACTGATTTTGATTTGAACATAAATAGTAGTGATCCATACTCTAGAATGATTGAAAAAGATATCCAAATTATCAAGCAATCATTAAACAACCTGGAAGTGGACAAATTTGAGCAGGCTGTAAATCAAATAAGTCAAGCTGAAAATGTATTAGTAGTCGGTTATCATACAGCTTTTGCTGCTGCTTCTTGGTTTTCGTTAACATTAGGGCTTCTTCGTAACAATGTTCGATTAATTGAGTATAGAAATGAATATGAAGAACTTTTAAGCATTACAAAAAATACAGTTGTAGTAGCAATTTCGTTTCCCCGCTATCGAAAAAGCACTTTTGCATTCTTAGAAAAAGCCAAAGACCAGGGAGCTTTTACTATTTCAATAACTGACACAAAGGTATCACCAATTGGCAGAATTTCAGATATCACGCTGCTTACTAATACGAATAGAGATGAAAGTGGTTATAATTCGATCTCTCCTGTTCTTAGCTTTTTAAATTTGCTAATCTTCGGAATACGAAATAAAGACAATACACAAATGAACGAGCGGCTTCAAAAATTGGAGGAATTTTATAAAAAGGATGATGCTGTTTTTGAATGACCGTTTTTACAAGGAGTGGCAATTATGCAAGATGTATTATCCTACTTGAAAAGTCATCAAGCAGAAATGCTTATGGACCTGGAACAATTAGTTAAAGCAGAATCACCGACCCTTAATAAGGAATTGGTTGATAATTGTGGAGCTGTACTAACAAAATTATTTGAAACCCATCTTGACTTGGAACCAGAAGTAATTCACCAAACTGAGACAGGTAATCACCTCCGATTCTCCTATGGTGAAGGGGATTCTCAAATTTTAATCATTGGGCATTTTGATACCGTATGGGAGGAAGGGCGACTTCCTTTTATTATTAAGGACAATAAAGCTTATGGACCGGGAACGATTGATATGAAAGGCGGTCTTATTCAAACTATATGGGCATTAAAAGCATGTAAAGAACTAGGAATACAACTTAATAAAAAGGTCATCATACTATGTACCAGTGACCATGAAGGTATTGCTTCTTATACAGCTCGTCCATTCATTGAAGAAGAAGGATTAAGAAGCGATGTGGTTCTTGTTCCAGAAGCATCGGTGAGTAATACTGGTGCCTTAAAAACAGAAAGAAAAGGTATATTGAGATATACAGTCACAATTCAAGGAGTAGCCGCACATTCTGGAAATAATCATGAAGACGGCATTAGTGCTAATGTGGAAATGGCCAAGCAAATACTCTACTTAGATTCTCTTACTAATTATGAAAAAGGAACAACGGTTAACATCGGTATTGCTCATGGCGGCAACAGCATTAATGTTATTCCAGAAAATGCTGAAATGAAGCTCGACATTCGTGTTACAAGTATGGAAGAAGCTGAACGAATAAATCATTTAATATATAATATAAAACCCTTAATGGCTGGAACATCCATACATATAGATGGAGGAATTGTCCGGCCAACGATGAAAAAAACAGAAAAAACAGAAATGCTTTTTAACCTTGCTAAAGATTGTGCAACTGAACTGGGGTTCCCATTAGAGCAAGCTTCTGTTGGAGGCGGAAGTGATGGCAGCTTCACCGCTGCACTGGGAATACCTACTCTTGACGGGCTGGGCTCTGTCGGAGCTGGCCCGCACGCCGAATATGAACATATATTAATTGACCAATTACCTGTACGAGCAGCATTATTATCAAAGATGTTATCTAAAATAACATGAGCCAAGGGGTCGGGTCCCTTGGCTCCTTTTGCGGCTGTATGGGGGACCTGTCTCTGTTAATCTCTTTACCCCTAAGGGAGGGTAATCTATTACACTAAGATAACATCCATTGACATGTATCGCCTCTAACTGATATTTACCGCCTGATGACGAAAAGTGTATTACAGAATGATAGGCTGTTTACCACTAAAGTGCTATGACGCAGTCTTTAAAGTAAATAACGTTACTTCCGGCGGACAGTTAATACGGATCGGTATATCGCTGAAGCCGATTCCTCGATTTACATATAGCTTGTTCCCGGCAGCTCCGTAATCTTCTATCCAGCCATCGGCATGGACATTTTCCTTTTTAGCATAGGTCATCCAAGTGGATTGCGGAGTAAAGGGAATCCGCACCTGCCCGCCGTGTGTATGGCCTGCCACAGCAAATGGAGCTGAGCCGGCCTCCAGCTTTGCGAAGGTATCCGGATTGTGCATCATGACCATTCGTGCTGCTGTTTCCGGTATTGCTTCAAGAGCTTTATCAGGTTGTGCTTCATCCGGCCAGGCTGCGCCTATACCTGCGAGATACAGGCTGTTCTCCGTGGCGTTTCCAGGTTCAACACCGTCCTCCGTCAGCTCCAGAGCAATGGACTCATTATGGAGTACTTCTATCCCCATGTCATTTAATTCAGATGCAACGTTCCCGGCTGACTTTCTGTTTGGCTCATCAGTTCTAAGCTTCATGGCATAATCATGATTTCCCAGTACGGCAAATATGGGTATCTCCTTTTCTGTTAAAGGACGAAGCAGTTCTTTGACATGGTCCATTTCTTCTTTGGAGCTTTTGGCAGCATGGTAGACAAAGTCTCCTAAAATGAAAACAGCGACAGGATTCATTTCAGCAATCCTTTTCGAAGTTTTCTTTACTGTTGCTGTGTTATCCATCCACATCCCTACCTGATAGTCTCCCAAAACAGCGATTTGCTTCCCTTCCCACTCTTCCGGCAATTGATTGATAACCGCCTCTTCTTTTTCTACATCAATAAAATACGGTTCAACAAGACCCCAGACGAGAATGAGCAAAATAAAAATACCTAAGCCCATGCCGATTTTATTTAAAGAATTCATAGCTGTGTTCCCCTTTCTGCATAAGACCATTTATAATGAACGGATCCTCAACTAACTCTAAGCATGGGAACGCTGTTCAAAGAATTTCCGGACTGCTTTTATAGGCCGGATTGAATTGCTGCTCTGCCAAGCAACCCATTCCAAAGCGAGAACACAAAGCAACAGCCAAATGCTGCCCGCAATATGTCCCGCGATTACATCGCTCGGAAAATGGGCTCCAAGATAGATTCGAGATAAACCGATTAATATAACGATGATGACGGCGAAAAGACTGGCTGTCCATTTTACCTCTTTTTTAACTCTCGAGCGGATAATGAAGTAAATAAGAAACCCGTAATAAATGAGAGAACCCATCGAATGTCCGCTGGGAAAACTGAATCCCACCGCATCGATGTCCGGGTTTATAGAAGGACGCCCCCGTTGGTAATAGTGTTTTAGCAAAAGAGTGAGAAGTCCCCCTCCGCCAACTCCTATAATAAAAAAGAGCACACCCCATTTATTTTTGGCTTTAAACCATAAGTAAACCACTGTCAAAATTGATAAGGTTGTCAAAAACCAGACAGAACCCAGTTCAGTGATAAAAATCAGGATATGATCAAGAGCGGTGCTTTCGATACTTTTCAGATAGCCAATAATCATACCGTCAAAAGACTTAACCTCTTGTTCCATCACTTCCTCCGCAATCTCTGCAAATAAAAAGATAAAACCTGCAGCGATTGCTAATCCGGTTATTATTAATAGGACAGGAAAGCTGGTTTTTTTCAATTTTTCTTCGTTAAGTTCCAATGTGTCTTTCCCCCTTTTTTTTGATGGTTCTGTAAATTACAACAAACTTGAGATAAGACTTGCAGCAGCCCGTTTCGCCTTAATAAAGGATTCGCTGTTTTTACATCTGCAATGGACTGCTGTTCTGGGTGCAGCAAATCCATTTCTGCTCGTGAAGTATGGCATTATTACGGGTTTCCTTAATCCCTACCCGGGTGATTTTCGGTTAAACACCTGTAATTAGAGGACTTCTCACGTCACTAAAAAACTTAGAGTTTATATATTTTTTAATTTGAATGCATGAAAGCACTGTAGAGGATTGTTATATACCGCACTAAAACTAAAGGGGGATTATGCATGGTCGGCTGCCAATCAGGTAGCCTCTTTTATAAAAGGGGGGCAATTGGAGTATCAATGGGCATAATTTTGTATATGACTTTAATCTGCTATGTCTCCTTAATTTCATGCAACTTTTTGGTTGCTTACTATTGACGAGCAACTTTTTGGTTGCGTATAATCAATACATGAAATGGGAAAAAGACACAACATTCAAAGCACTTGCTGACTCGACTCGGCGACTAATATTAGACGAACTATCCGAACGCAATGAGATGACGTTGTATGAACTTACGTCCCGTCTTATCATGGAACACAATCTTTCCATTTCTCGTCAAGGGATAGCTAAGCATCTCTCTGTATTGGAAGAGGCAGGCCTTTTAAAATCAATACGAAAGGGCAAATATCGAGTACTTAAGTTCGACAATGAACCACTTAAAGACTTGCTGAAAGGCTGGATTGAGTAATATACGAGAAACAAGAATAGTTTAACAAAAGTGTACGGAGTTTACTTCTGGGTTCGAATAGTTCACTAAGTGGCAAAATAGAAATAAGATTTTTGAAGAACGTATGGTTAACTTACAATTGCATTACGCACATCACCATACAAATTACAGCAGACATAATAGGAGGATTCATTTATGAAAATCATTGTTACCAGTTTATTTGTAGACGATCAAGATAAGGCACTAAATTTTTATTCAGAAACGCTTGGGTTTGTAAAAAAACACGACGTTCCAGTTGGTGAATTTAGATGGATTTCGCTTGTTTCTCCAGAAAACCAAGACGGTACTGAACTTATACTTGAACCCAATGACAATCCAGCTGCCAAAGAATATCAAAAGAAATTACTTGAGCAGGGTATTCCAGCAACAATGTTTGGAGTTACAGATGTTCAAAGAGAGTATGAAAGATTGTTGAAGCATGGTGTCAATTTTACAATGGTGCCGACAAAGATGGGTGATAACACAATAGCTGTCTTCGACGACAACTGCGGCAACCTTATTCAGATAATAGAAGATAAGTAAGAGCCAAGGAGCCGGGTCCCTTGGCTCTTTCTGATAGTGGGCCAGGGAACCTGACCCTGTGGCTCTTTAGATGCCGTTTTTAGGATAAGCCAGAGAAAATGAAGAAATAGTTGGATACTAAAGTCTACTTTGCATAAGTCATTGGCATCGTGGGTAAAGAATAACAAAATCACAGTTCAGATCAAAAAAGGGTGGAGGGTTGTGAATAAAGAGCTATTTGAGTTATTGACAAATATACTGAGAGACGTTGATCGGGTTAAATCATATCTAATACAAACGATAACAATACGTAATGATGGAATCGATATGCAGGCAGCAGAAAGAATTATTAAAAGGTTGGAACGCATTGCACAAGACGCAGATGAGGAATTAATCCATACGCTAGTAAGAATTGAGCAGAATTTTGATTTAGAACATTCTAAGTATAGAGTAACTAAGGAAGAATCTTCAGTCAGAAATCAACCAAAGGAATAAAGCCGTCCTATAGGGCGGCGAGCCAAGGGGACAGACCCCTTGGCTTTTTTTGTGGCTGAGCTGTGGACCTTGTCTCAAAAAGCGTACCACAAAATAAGCCGCTGAGTTTCCGGAAATTCGGACAAAGCGTCTTCTTTCTTCCAGCCCTCGACCAACTTGACATTCCCCGGCTTTCAATAAATGATAAGGTTAATAAATATGAGGATGATTACAATGAATGATACGGTACATATTTTAATTATCGAAGACGATGAGGACATTAATCGCCTGCTGTGCAATATTGTGAGGAAAAGCGGCTATTCGCCGAAGCCGGCTTATTCCGGAACGGAAGCATTGATATACCTGGATTCCGGGACGTGGGATATGATCCTGATTGATCTGATGCTCCCTGGATTATCCGGTGAAGAGCTCCTGAAAAAGGTGACGAATGAGAGCAATATCCCCGTCATCATCATTTCGGCGAAGCTTGAGACTCAGTCAAAGATTCATGCGTTAAGAGCTGGGGCTGATGATTACATAACCAAGCCTTTCGATATTGAAGAGGTATCTGCCAGGATTGATTCATGTCTGAGAAGATATCGGGACCTGTCGGGGACGCCGGTAACAAATCAATTGACCCATAAGGATATTATTGTGGATGTGGACGCTAAGACTGTGAGTGTGAACGGGATTCAGCTTAAATTGACGGCCAGGGAATACGAAATATTGCTTCTGATGGTGGCGTCCCCTCATAAGGTTTTTTCCAAGGCGAACTTGTTCGAGAGCGTGTGGAATGAAAAATACCACGGAGATGAAAATACGATAAATGTTCATTTGAGCAATATCAGGAGCAAGCTGGCGAAAGCAAATAGTGATGAAGAGTATATTGAAACGGTCTGGGGAATGGGCTATAAGCTCAAATCTTAAGGTTTTCTTAAGGATTTACTTAAGGGTTTCTTATGTTTTCCTTCTTATAGTATAAGAGTGTTCAAAGTTGAATAATGACGTAAGGAGGAAACTCTTCATGAATGACTATGTATTGACGACCAGCCAGCTGTCGAAGAAATATCAAAAGAATATGGCGCTCGATAAAGTGAGTGTAAAGATAAAAAAAGGCTCCATTTATGGTTTCATCGGACAGAATGGGGCCGGGAAATCCACGCTGATCCGAGTGATAACAGGACTTGCGTATCCAACCGCGGGGACATTTGAATTATTTGGAAAAAGCAATGAACAGGATATCATCGAGGCCAGAAAGAGAATCGGAACCATTATTGAAGGGCCGGCCTTATATCCTCAGATGACGGCCAAGGAAAACCTGGAAGCACACCGTCTCCTGAAAGGCATACCAGGCAAAGAGTGCATTGACAAAACGCTTAAGCTGGTTGGTTTGCAGGATACAGGAAAAAAGAAAGCGAAGAATTTTTCTTTAGGAATGAAGCAGCGTCTCGGACTGGCGATTGCCTTACTGGGAGATCCTGAGTTTTTAATTTTGGATGAACCTATTAATGGTCTGGATCCTATGGGAGTTGTGGAAATCCGGGAACTGCTGAAAAAACTGAACAGGGAATATGGAATCACGATTTTGATCTCAAGCCATATTTTAAGTGAGCTGCATCTATTGGCCACCCATTATGGCATCATCCATAAAGGAGAGCTGCTGGAACAGTTATCTGCGAAAGAGCTTCAAGAAAAATGCCAGCAGTACTTGCATATCAAAGTGGATGATCCAAGCAAGGCGGCAACCATCATAGAAAGCCGGTTATCTGCGCATGATTTTGAAGTAATGCCTGAAGGGACGATTAAACTGTTCACCTCTGTTGATGCACCACGAAAAGTCTCCAAAATGTTAACCGATGAAGGCTTGATCATCGAAGAATTCATGCCGATGGGAGAAGATTTGGAAACATATTTCACCAATCGCATCGGAGGTGTCCAGCATGGGTAACTTAGTGAGAACAGAGTGGTATAAATTAAAGAAAGATCGCTCATTCCGATTCCTGAGCTGGATGCTGCTTGCGCTTGCAGTGCTGTTTCCTCTTCTGGAATTCGACAATGGCGCTTCAGGCCTGCCGGCAGTAAGTGATTATTACAAGGAGAGCATTCTTGGACCCCATGCGAATATTGTGAAGCTGATCCCCAGTATTCTCGCCGGTTTCTTTATTACGAGTGAATACTCCATGGGGACGATGAAAAGCATCGTATCTTCAGGGAAAAGCAGGCTGAGTATCTACTCTGCGAAGTTAATCGTGTTTTCCATCGGAGCGGTCATTATATCATTAATTTTACCTATCGTGATGACGGGCACGAGTGCTGTCTATTTCGGATTTGACGGTATGCCTGACATCTCCTATTACCTTCAAACCATCGGGCTGATTGTTTTATATGGAGCTGCTTTTGCCTCCATCATGGCGATTTTTTCGATCCTGTTTACGGACAGTGGAAAAACGATAGGGTTTCTATTGATGTTCTTTATTTTTGCTGACTGGCCGTTGCAAATACTGGCAGCCAAAGTGCCGTTTTTTGAACCGATACTCAATCATTCTGTTTTTAAGCTGATCTATGACATCAGCATCGTGAACAGCTTGAACAGCAGTGACTTATTTTTCATAGTAGCAATTCCACTTCTGACGTTCCTGCTGTTTTGGGGAATAGGCGTCTATATTTTTAAACGAAAAGAAATCAAGTAACCAGAAAGCGGGTGAGGTCCCATGCTCTATTTGTTCATAATCGTCCTGATCGCATTCGCCATTGTCCTCACTCGTTTCTATCTGCTGAAAAAAGAAATCAAACGTACAACCCGGCAGCTTCATCAATTCAACCAGAATCAAACAAGCAAGAAGGTTGATATCAGCTTTAATGACCGTCATTTTGAGGAGCTTGCAAAGGAAATCAATAACCAGATTGACCTGACGAAACAAGCAGAGGCAGTCAAGCGCTCGACGGAAAACGAGCTGAAACAGGCCATCTCTCATATTTCACATGATATCCGCACGCCGATGACCTCGATTCTGGGGTATATTCAGTTTTTAGAATCCGATGAACTAAGCCCCGAGTTGAAAAAGGAATACATCGCAACGATAAAAAATAGTGCAGGAAGATTAAAAACCCTCCTGGAAGATTTTTTCGAGCTGTCGATTATCGAACAAACCGATTACCCGATGAAGCTGGAGAGGGTCCGGTTCAACGACTTGATTGCAGACGCTCTATTAGGGTTTTATGAAGAATTCAAAAAGAGAACCATAGAGCCGGACATCCATATTCCTGATCATGAAATCATGATCGATGCCGATGCATCTGCTGTTAAAAGAGTCGTGGAAAACCTAGTGGTCAACGCGATTCGGTACTCAACAGGGAATGTGTCCATCAGGCTTTACGAGAGGGATGCAGCGGTTGTATTGAGAATTTCCAACACCGTCGACAAACTGAGTGAACAGGACGTACACCACATGTTCGACCGGTTCTATAAAGCCGACCAAACCCGGACAGGCAAAGGAACCGGACTTGGACTGCCCATTGCCAAAAGCCTGATGGAAAAAATGAACGGAAAAATATCAGCTGAGCTAAAAGGGAACCAATTAACCATGGTTTGTGAATGGAAATAAGCCAAGGTAAGCCATGGGGACAGACCCCCTGGCTCTTTTTTTGTTTGGATCGGAGACCTGTCTCTGTTTGTCTCTTTAGCCTCAGGGAGGGAATCGATTATTTCGGGATAACAACCATTGCATTACGTGTAGACTCATTGCGCAGTTTATAAGTCAATTACAGAATTTTGTGTTAAAATATCCCAAATGGGTTTGGGGGGGAATACTTCACATTAAAGTATGAAGGGAGTAATCTAAAAAGTATTACAGGTAAAGAAATTAAATATCGTATTGAAGCAAAGTCTGGAATTACCGAGGGAATGGGAACTTTATCTAATGGCGGGGTTCTGCAAAGTCAGGATTTTGGAGATATGTGCAGTGGGTGTGCCTTTATCCAACAAAATACTGTGATTACAATGACTGTTGAATGGGATGAAGAAACCGAAAGTATCGAATTAAAGAAGGAATAACGCCTTGTATTTGTTTAATCCCTCTGTTCAATCAGCTGCCGCTGCGAGGCGGCTTTTTTTATAAAAAGCCGTGTGAGTCCACCACGAAAAACCATACAAATAGATTATAATTAGAAGAAGCGACAGTGGTGTATTGCCCTGCTCATTTATTGAAGAAAAGGTGAGAATAGCTTGCAAGGAAAATATGTTACAAACCGTTCAATATCACTTCCCAGATTAGCAAAATATTATAGTTCCGGAATGTTAATTACATTCATAGGCTTTTTATTGAACGAATCTGGAGTAGTGGCTCATTTGACCTTCTCATTAAACACCTTCATCATTCTATTTCTTCTTTTACCCTGTTTCTATACTTACATTATGGTTTTCAGTGATTTCAATGAAGCCGCCTCCCGCGTGAAATTGATCCTTGGTGTAGTGACAATGATCGGAGTAGTAATGGGCCTGTTTGTCTGTGGTTTTCTTTTTGGAGTGGAAGCTGAATGGTTCAGATAAGATGATTAATCATGTAAAGGTATTGGGGAATAGTTTACTTTTAAGCTGATCGATGAAATTTTGAGGAATATATAGCTAATTATAATCAAAGCAGAAATAATAAACCAACTGGTCAGCACTCTTAAAAATTGGGGGGAGAGAAATATGCTTATTGTGGCAGGATGGTATGTTGGCTGGTTTTTGATGCCCATATTGTGCATTGTGTTTTGTTTGAATTTAGTCTCTATATTGAAAAAGGTGAAGAGCGGCGAAAAAACAGCAATCAATACAGTATTGCTGACAATATCTTTTACACTTATCATGTGGACCATTGCCGTACTGGCTTCAGCAAGTATGTATTAAGATTATTACTTGCAGATCATGCGGTCCGGGAAGATAAGCTCAATAGCGATTGGAGGATTAATGGAAAACTTAATAGATTTACAACAAAGTTATAAACAAAACCAATTTTCTATTGAAATAAGGGATTATATTAGTGCTGCTGAACACAGTTTTGTTGTACATTGTGAATCTTTATTAAATGAGTTTAAGCCTTATTTTGAAAAGAAAAACCAAAGAATTCTCATTGAGGTATTGAAAGATGGTGTAGATAAATTTCTGCCTGGTTATATCTCTTATGTTTTTATAGAAATTGAATCCCACTTAGGAAGACATAAGATTCAATTAAGAATTCCTATATGGAGTTGCCAAAGAACAATTTTAGGAATTCCAATTGCCAAAAAGGTTCCTGGCAGTAAAGTAACAGGAACTTTAAATACATTAAAAAATGCCGAAAGTGTCCTTCGGGAATTTATTCAAGACAACCTGGAAAAGGGGAGTTAAATTCCTTTATTAAGCTGCGAAATCAAGCAGCTTTTTTTCTTTTTATAAAAGGGGAAGGATAGTGAAAATAGTTATGAAACTTATTTTATCGAAAAACGTCTATTCTATAAGGTTATAACAAAGTAGCATGATTAATGGAGGTATATATGAGGGGCTTATTTATTAGCTTTGCAATCATCTTGTTAGTTTCTTGTGATAACCAATCCTTAGCAACAGTTGTTGATGATTATGATGTTAGTAAATTAAGCATTGATTTTGGTAATGAAAAGGCATACGAAATAGGAGCTAATGCTGAAGGAATGCCGATTTTTAAAGATTCTAAAAAAGCATTAGAACAGGCAAAGCTGGACTACAAAGAAGCCTTTGCGGCAGTAGCTAAGGAGTTTGATCTAGAACCCGTTAGTGATAGTAACTATAAAGAATACAAACAATATGGGTGGCAAGTATCTGTGGGGGATAAAGATGTTCAAGAACAAGGTGTGGGATTATCGAAGTTTTTTGATATATATGAAAATAGTTTTGAATAAAAGTTAATATTAGGCTGTCATAAGGCTGAGTTTTTGGAGCCAGGGGGTCAGGTCCCATGGCTCTTTTAGAAATTGGGCCAAGGGGTCTGTCCCCATGGCCCGGTATTCATTATAAGGAGCAACTCTAAATCACGAAACGGATTTGGTTTGTATAGACACAGCTTCTATTTGATCTTTAGGTTTTAAATTGCCTGCGACAATCCCAATTAATATGATGACAACTCCCAGCCATTGTGAAAAGTTTACAAATTCAGCTAATATAAGTGCCGATAATGTTACTGCTACTGGAAGCTCTGAAGCAGTCAAAATCGTGCCAAGTCCTGGTCCTATATGGGGCATGCCAATTGAAAATAAAAGTGGTGGTAAGGCAACACCAAACAAGCCGAGTAATAAACCATAGGGGGCGACCCCCATTAAGACAGGTAAATCAACTAGAAACATTGGTGGATATACTAAAAGTACGACAATTAAACCACCAGTAGATAGGAAAGCACTTTTCAGGACAGGCGGAGTATCTTTTCCGACTGAACTGCTGAGAAATATAAAAGTTGTAAACGTTAAAGCCGAAAGCAGCCCCCAAGCAGACCCATGCAAGGAGAGAGCAACTTCATTTTTTGCAAGTAAGCCCGCAGCTAGAAATGAGCCTATAATAAGAATGCCAATTGAGATGATTTTCCCTTTTGTTGGTTTTTTCTTATGAAAGACCCACTCGAAAAGCGCACCAATCCATACAAATTGAAATAAAAAAATGATGGCTAGTGAAGCATTGAGTGTCTGCAGCGCCTGATAATAAAACACACCTGTCAAACCAAACGGAATTCCAGATAACAGTAATTTGAAGGTTTGATTTAAAGAAATTTTTTGCTTTTTTTTAAACATAACGAGCACCCAGGTAAGTAAGACCCCAAATAAATATTGGGCACCCGTTACCTCTGTTACCGAATAATTTGCTGCATAAGCAAGCTTCACAAATGTAGACAACACCCCATAGCAGCATCCACCTAAGAAAACGATTAGTGCATAATGCCAAGTTTTCATTTACTCTGCCCCTTTCTTTACATAAAAAAGCCACACAACCGTCAACTGACAATTGTGTGGCGAAAATAGAGATACCTCTAGAAAAATCCACGTCCTAAATTGGTTTTATTATTCAATTCTTCAAAAAGTATAAGAGTAAAGGTGCCTATTGTCAACGGGTCGGGTGAGACTCTTTGGGAATACTGAAGGTTATTTGTACTAAAAGGTGCTTTAACTGTCAATAAGGCAGCTGAATCTTATTTAACTAATGGGAGAGTAGTTCAATAGGATTTCGCTCCCCACCTTGCTAAAAAACTGTATAATTTAGTAAAAGGGGGAGGGAGTTTATGAGAGACATACTAGGTTATTTCCTTATAGCTCAAGCCATTCTCACAGGCGTTATTGTTTATTCAATAAATAGTTTATCTGATTCTATCAAGGCATCTGCTGCTTACGTTGCAACAACAGATAGAGATAAGCAATTAAGCTGGGGCTCTGATCTAGGGATGCCTTCAATTGCGTTATTTTTGCTAATAGCAGTTGCAGGCTTGGGTATTTTTTTGGTTGTAAATAAAAAGGGAAACTGAAATAGAAGAGTGTATTATTCACTAAGGAAAGTGCACTTTTTCTACGTTCCTTATTAAACTAATGGGTGATTGATCCAAGAAGGATTATCGCCTTTTTTGCTGAAAATTACTTAATGGCTAAAACATCTATTTGCTCACGCTGTACCAGGAGATATGATTTTAAAGGGGAGATTAAACAGTGGAAGGAGAAAAACAAAAGAAAGTTCAAAACTTATATAGAAGGATAAAACACCAGAATAGAGCAGATAAAAAAGGCAATGAAATAGGAAGATTTGGAATCCTAGTTATCCTGCTATGGCTCTTACTTCTTGTATTGAATGCACTTTTTGATATATAAAATAAGATTGGAATTTGGAGCTCACAAGAATGTAAACGTGATATTAAGAAGATCCAGCTGCCATTAGGTGGTCGTTCTTTGGGGGAAAGGGACAGCTTAGTTGAAGAAGAATACAATAATATATCGTGATTTAAACTAACAAAGGGTGATGAGATGAAAAAGGTGCGGTATATACTTGGCATATTAATAATAACTATTGTTGTGTTCATTTTTGCAGGTAAATTACACTACCCCTCTCTTCCAGTTGATGATGTATCAGCAAATGAAGCTATTGATAAACTAAAAGAATCGGATAGTAAGATAACTGAAATTTCAGTAGATGGGGACTTTATTTGGTATATCACACGTAGTGAGGATAAAGGTATTTCAATCGCTGATGAATATACTAAACAAATGGTTGCCTCATATGGATGGGAATTTAAAGAAAAAGATGGTGCCGGCCTGTTCTTTGAAAAAGAAGGAAAGAGGCTAATTGCCACCACTCAAATGTGGACTGAAAATTATGTACTCGTAAAAATTCCTAGTGATTTTAAATGAACTTGAGGAGCCAGGGGGTCAGGTCCCATGGCTTCTTTTGAAATTGGCCAAGGGGTCTGTCCCCATGGCTCTTTTGAAATTGGGCCAAGGGGTCTGTCCCCATGGCTTTTTTTGAAATTGGGCCAAGGGGTCTGTCCCCATGGCTCTTTTGAAATTGGGCCAAGGGGTCTGTCCCCATGGCTTTTCCCATGGCTTTTACCCATGGCTTTTTAAGAATTATTTAAGAACTACATAAGGATTCATTTAGAATTGCTCCTTATAATGAGTGCATATTAGCCGATAAGGCTATAAAAACTTATGATTAGAAGGAGTTTTTTGCATGGCAAAGAAAGTAGGGTATTATACGGTTTTATCCCACCTTTGGATTCAGTGGATCATTTTGGGGAGCATTTTACTTAATACGTTTATGGTGTATCCGAATATTTTTCATAACGTACCATTTTCATTGGAGCAGTCCATGGACTGGATGGCAGTTGCTAGTCCACATACTTATTTTCCGCCGTTGGGCTTTGTAAGTATCCTGACCGGCGTTTTGGCAGGAATTTTTGTGTGGAAAGTGAAATCTGCAAGAAAGTGGGTGCTCCTCAGCCTGCTGGCAATCATATTAGAAGGGGCAGCTTCCATTCTTTTTGAATGGCCACGGAATGAAATCATGTTTATTGAAGGTGCTGACCTCCATTCTATAGAATTCCTTAAGCAAACGGTGAAGGAATTTAAAATTGTCCATTGGTTTAGGGTTATATGTAATATTCTTGGATCACTGTTCATCTTCACAGGGTTTATTAAGCTTGATCGATTCTTGACAGCAGATAAAGGCTATCAAGGGGAAGTTAGTAATTAAGAATATCGAGATGTTGTTTCTGTCTATTGTAATTTTAAACTATAGGTGCGATGTCCAAAAACAGCTGCCAATTCTAGGCGGCTTTTTTTTCGTGATTAAAATTAATAAAGGGTGATGAGATGGGATATTCCCAGACCCCAAAAGAATAAGCTTCAGAAAAAAGGCGACGAAGAAGTACAAAAAGTATTATGAATGAACAACCTGAAAAGGAACATATTAAAATTAAGTAAAGTTTTAAAAAAAATCAAAACCTGTTGCATATATAAGTGAATTATTATATATTGATATCGTAAAGCGGGAGGTGAATAGACGTTGAAAGTGTCCACAGTTGAAGTTGAAAAAGCTGCCAGCATCTTAAAATTATTGGGTGATAAAACGCGGTTAACTATGCTGAAGATCCTGGATAATAATGATTGCTGCGTTTGTGAATTTGTTGAGATTTTTAAAATGAGCCAGCCTGCCATCAGCCAGCATATCCGAAAGCTAAAGGATGCAGATGTGGTAAGGGAGGCCAGGAGAGGCCAGTGGATCATTTATTCTCTGAACAAAGCGAGCGACTACTACCCGCTGGTGAAGGATGTACTGGATCACCTTCCGAGTCAGGATTATAAATTGAAAGAACTTGAAGAACAAGGATTAAGAATTTCTTGTGAGTAAGAGGGGGTAGCATGTTTTGACTCAAATAATTTTGGCATCATTGATATTTTTGGCGACCCTCATATTGGTAATATGGCAGCCGAAAGGATTATCGATTGGCTGGTCTGCATGTGGGGGCGCTATTCTTGCCTTGATTGTAGGAGTAGTTGACTTCAATGATGTGATTGATGTGACATCCATTGTCTGGAATGCAACGCTTGCTTTCATTGCAATCATTATTATTTCGCTGATTCTGGACGAAATTGGATTTTTTGAATGGGCAGCTCTGCATATGGCAAGAGCTGCAAAAGGAAGCGGAGTAAGAATGTTTGTTTATGTTTCCATTTTGGGTGCTTTGGTTGCAGCATTTTTCGCTAATGACGGAGCCGCATTGATTCTGACACCCATTGTTCTTGCAATGGTCAGAAACTTGAAGTTTGATGAAAAAATGGTTTTTCCATTCATCATTGCGAGCGGATTTATTGCCGATACAACATCCTTGCCGCTGGTAGTCAGCAACCTTGTTAATATCGTTTCGGCTGACTTTTTTGGAATCGGGTTTGTAGAGTTTGCATCCAGAATGATTATTCCAAACTTCTTTTCACTCGCAGCAAGCATCATTGTCCTGTACTTATACTTTAGAAAAAGCATACCGAAGAATTATGATTTATCCCATCTGAAGGAACCTTCCGCAGCGGTTAGGGACAGCAAGATGTTCCGGCTGTCATGGCTTGTACTGGCAATCTTGTTAATTGGCTACTTTGCAAGTGAATTCATTGGATTGCCTGTTTCAATCATTGCCGGTGTCGTTGCCATCTTCTTCTTATTAATGGCACGCAGGAGTCCAGCCGTCAATACCCGCACAGTCATTAAAGGGGCACCTTGGGCAATTGTGTTTTTCTCCATCGGAATGTATGTAGTGGTATATGGGCTGAGAAACGTGGGCCTTACCAATGTGCTGGCTGATATGATTCAAATGACAGCTGACCAGGGGCTGTTTGCGGCAACCATCGGGATGGGTTTCATTGCTGCCATTCTTTCATCTGTGATGAATAATATGCCAACCGTTATGATTGACGCACTGGCCATTGCTGACACGGATACCAGTGGAGTGATCCGGGAAGCATTGATTTATGCCAATGTCATTGGATCTGATCTGGGGCCGAAGATTACACCTATCGGATCTCTGGCAACCCTGCTGTGGCTGCATGTATTGTCTCTAAAAGGAGTAAAAATCTCCTGGGGAACCTATTTCAAGACTGGAATTGTTCTAACCATTCCAACATTGTTCATCACATTAGTTGGTTTATATATTTGGTTGCTGATTATCTAAAAAACTTACCTAAAAGGAGAATCTCAACATGACTAAAAAAACAATCTACTTTCTATGCACAGGAAACTCTTGCCGCAGCCAAATGGCAGAAGGATGGGCTAAGCAGCATTTGAGTGATGAGTGGAATGTATACAGTGCAGGAATTGAAGCACATGGTTTAAATCCTAATGCTGTAAAGGCCATGAAGGAAGCCGGCATCGACATCTCCAATCAGACTTCTGATATCATTGACACTGAAATTTTAAACAATGCGGACCTGGTTGTAACACTTTGCGGTGATGCAGCTGACAAGTGCCCGATGACTCCTCCTCATGTAAAACGCGAACACTGGGGATTTGACGATCCAGCCAAAGCGGAAGGAACAGAAGAAGAAAAATGGGCCTTCTTCCAGCGTGTACGCGACGAAATCGGCGACCGCATCAAAACTTTTGCCGAGACTGGCAAGTAAAAAGAAAATAGCCAAGAGAAATTACTCTCTTGGCTAGCTTTTTACCTTTTATATAAGTATATGCTTATTTTATTTTAAAGGAGAGAGTCTCATGACAAAAGTGGAAATTTTTGATCCGGCTCTATGCTGCCCTACCGGGGTGTGCGGACCGAGTGTGGATCCGGAACTGACCAGAATGGCTTCCGCCGTATTTTTGCTGGAAAAAAAGGGGTTTGACATTAAACGATATAATTTGGCAAATGAACCTGCTGTGTTTGCGGACAATAAAGAAATCTGCAAGGTTCTTCATGAAAAGGGGCCAGGCGCCCTGCCGGTCACGCTGGTGGACGGATCAGTTGCCAAGGCGGGCAGATACCCCTCTAACGAAGAATTGTCTCAATGGTTCGGAGTGGATGCTGACTCACTGGCTGAGAAAAAGCCCAGCGTTAAATTCAAGATCGACCTGAAATAGGAAGGAGGAATAAGCATGTTTCAACCATTTGATGCAAGAGCTGTTGCGAACACTAAATTCCTTTTCTTTACAGGTAAAGGCGGGGTGGGCAAAACCTCAGCTGCTTGCGCTTCTGCTGTCAAGCTGGCTGATGAAGGAGAAAAGGTCCTGCTCGTCAGTACAGATCCTGCATCGAATTTGCAGGATGTGTTAGAGGTTGCTTTAACAAATACACCCATGCCCATTCCCGGAGTTTCCAATCTGTCAGCATGTAATCTTGACCCGGAGGAGGCTGCACGTGCCTATCGCGAAAAAACAATCGGGCCTTATCGCGGCAAGCTTCCGGATTCAGTCGTAAATACAATGGAAGAACAGATGTCAGGTGCCTGTACAGTCGAGATTGC
The DNA here is from genome assembly GCF_002858875.1 of Bacillus sp. UMB0728. Lineage (NCBI taxonomy): Bacteria > Bacillati > Bacillota > Bacilli > Caryophanales > Bacillaceae > Bacillus > Bacillus sp. UMB0728. Next base: position 148,978 of record NZ_PKLA01000005.1, read on the forward strand.
CGCGTTTGATGAATTCACCAGCTTGCTTTCGGATGCTTCAGTTGTAGAAGCTTACGACCACATCATTTTTGATACAGCACCAACAGGGCATACCCTTCGCCTGCTTCAGCTGCCAACAGCCTGGAGCGGCTTTTTGGAGGAAAGTACACATGGTGCCTCATGTCTGGGTCCTTTATCTGGACTCGCGGAGAAGAAGCAGATTTACTCCGTAACCATGGAAGCACTGGCCAATCCCGGCCTCACCACACTGATTCTGGTGTCAAGACCGGATGAATCATCTTTGCTGGAAGCAAGCCGTGCTTCCAAGGAATTAAAAGAGATTGGGATCAAGAACCAAAGTCTGATTATCAATGGGTTCATGCAGTCGCATATTCCTGATGATGAGGTTTCAGCATCATTTTTCCAGCGTCAGCGGAGTGCATTAAAAAGGATGCCGGATGAATTGAAGCAAGTGGCTGCTTATTCTATTCCGTTTGTATCATATTCCCTTACAGGGCTTAACAATCTGCGCTACCTATTTAAGCAGTTTACTCTTCCGCAGACAGAATTGGCTATTGATCAAAAGTTCTTCAATTTGCCTGGATTAAGTGAGGTCATTAAAGACTTTTCTACAAGGGGCACCCGGGTCATTTTCACCATGGGCAAGGGCGGAGTTGGCAAAACCACAATGGCATCTGCCATTGCAGTTGGGTTAGTGGAAAAAGGTCATCATGTGCATTTGACCACCACTGATCCTGCTGCGCATCTTGAATTTGTTTTTCAAAACAGCCAGTTGAATCAAAAATTGACTATCAGCCGGATTGATCCGAAAAAAGAAGTTGAGGTCTATAAATCCCAGGTACTGTGCAATGTAAGGGATGAATTGGATGATGAGTCTCTTGCTTTTATAGAAGAGGACTTAAATTCCCCATGTACTGAAGAAATTGCCGTATTCAGAGCATTCGCAGAAGTTGTAGCAAAATCGGAGAATGAAGTAGTGGTCATTGATACTGCTCCATCAGGACATACCCTGCTGCTGTTGGACGCAGCACAGTCGTTTCATAAAGAACTTGCACGCTCTGCGGGTGATATACCTGAAAGTGTCCAAATGCTTCTTCCAAGGTTAAGAAACCCTAAGGAGACGGGTGTCGTCATTGTGACCTTGGCTGAGGCCACTCCTGTGCTGGAAGCTGGCAGACTGCAGGAAGACTTGAAGCGTGCGGATATCACACCTGAGTGGTGGGTGATTAACCAAAGTCTGTATGCGACAGAAACAAAGGATCCTGTTCTAAACGGAAGGTCAGGTGCCGAATTCAGCTGGATTGAAAAGGTGGCAGATGAGCTGAGCGAGAAATGCGCCATTGTCCCGGTTCAGGGAGAAGCAGGCACTGGATATCAGGAATTAAAGAAGTTCATCAACCACTAATGGAGGGATTAGGATGGAAAAAGTCGTTATTTTAGGGACCGGTCCAGCTGGATTGACAGCTGCTATCTATTTAGCTCGTGCAAATATGGAGCCGCTGGTAATTGAAGGCACACAGCCAGGAGGCCAATTGACATTAACAACCGAAGTGGAAAATTTTCCTGGGTTTGCAGATGGAGTAATGGGCCCGGAATTAATGGACAATATGAGAAAACAGGCAGAAAGATTTGGAGCCAGGTTTAAAAGGGGATGGGTTACTGAAACCGACCTCTCGCAAAAGCCATTTATACTAAATGTGAGCGGTTTGGGAGAAATAAAGACAGAAGCGCTGATTCTTTCAACCGGTGCATCTGCCAAGCTTCTGGGTATTCCTGGTGAAGTAGAAAATATCGGACGGGGAGTCAGCACATGTGCTACTTGTGACGGATTCTTCTATCGCGGCAAGAAAGTAATAATTGTTGGAGGCGGAGATTCGGCTATGGAAGAAGCAAGCTTCCTAACGAAATTTGCTTCCGAAGTGACCATTGTTCACCGGCGTGACGAACTCAGGGCCTCAAAAATTATGCAGGACCGCGCGAAAGAGAATCCAAAAATATCCTGGGCGCTTAACAACACACCGATTGAAGTGGTATCAGATGGAATGAAGGTAACAGGCTTAAAAGTCCGGAACAATGAGACGGGTAAAGAAGAAGTAATTGAAACAGACGGAATCTTCGTGGCAATTGGACATACACCAAACACAGCATTTCTCAACGGGCAAATCGAAACAGACGAAACAGGCTATATTAATGTTATCCCTGGTACGGCAGAAACCAATATCCCTGGCATTTTTGCCTGCGGGGATGTACAGGACAAGAGATATCGCCAGGCAATTACAGCTGCAGGGACAGGATGCATGGCAGCACTTGATGCCGAACGATATCTGGAAGGAACGGCAACACATGATTGGAGCAAATCATTATAAAAGGCGGGAACAGCATGACAAAAAACTATCATGAACTAATAAAAGATCGCATTTACATTGGCGGAGCAGATGATGTAGAAGAAATGATGAAAAATGAAAAAGCAGATGTGATTTTCGATCTTCGGGCAGAGGCTCCAGAAGCGGACTATGTGCGGATTCACAGCCCCATTGTAGATGATGCTGAGCAGCAGGATGAATCAATTAAACAGTCTGTTGAGCATGTGGTAAATGCCTATAATAGAGGGGAAAAAGTATACTTCCACTGTGCAGGCGGAAGCAATCGTACAGGGACCGTTGCGATCGGTACATTACTCTCTTTAGGGAAAGCAAAGACGATCAGGGAAGCAGAAGAAATGGCGAAGGCCGCCCGGCCAAGAATCAATGTAAAGCCAGAGATGAAAGCATCCCTTCAGCGTCTTTTCCCTAATGCTTAATGAAGCCAGGGGGTCTGTCCCCTTGGCTCTTTTTGAAGCCAGGGGGACAGACCCCTTGGCTCTTTTTGCTTTTTCCTGTAGCTCTATACACTATCGGTGAGAGACATCTATAAAAGTAGAGGCACTCTTATTCCTGAAGCTGCTTTCCTATGATTTACTCTTCCTTATAAACATATCGGGAACCCATTATCAATCAACCATTCCCTAGAAAGTGGGTGGGAATGTTGCAACCTCGAGAAGAGCCAGGGGGACAGGTCCCATGGCTCTTTTTTATAACGGGCCAAGGGGTCTGACCCTGTGGCTTAATTGCCTCTTTAACCGATTGGATTTTAATAACTGGTATCCGATATGTTTTCCTAAACTTAGAGACAGGCTAGTGAGTAAGAAAATACATTAGCTCCTAGAGGATATGGATATTGGCATATAGTATCGGAAAGGATAAGTGTAGATTTAGGGTAGGGGTTGAAAAGGCATGAAACCATCATATGAAGATGTTAAAGAAGCTAGAGAATTATTGAAAGAAGTGGCCTTTAAACATTGGATCCAAGATGATTTATTCACTTGGAAATGGTGGGTATTACTTGCAGCCACAATTATCCCATGGATATTATGGCTTAGCTTTCGCGATAAAAAGCGAACATTTGAAATTTTAAGCTATGGACTTATCTGGGCAGCTGCGGCTTCGCTTTTTGATGTCATTGGCGGAGAATTGATCCTATGGGGATACCCAGACAAATTGTTGCCGATGGTCCCTCCTTTGTTTCCGGCAGATATTACAGTCATTCCTGTTTTATTTATGTTTATTTACCAGCTTTCTAAAAGGTTTTATAGTTATTTTATTCTGTCTGTGCTGGGGTCGGCATTGTTGGCTTATGTTTTTGAGCCCCTATTTGTTAAAGGAGAAATGTTTATTTTACATAACTGGACACATACAAAGTCCTTCTTAGGATTTTTTCTTCTATCTCAGATTGTATATGTGATAATAGCCAGACTGAAATCGAGTATATAGACTTGAATTGTTTCCAAGTCATTAAACTAAATATGTCTCCGAATTCCGATTAGGAGCCAATGTTGCAGGTCAGCTGACAAAATAGGCAGATGTTCTATTTGAAAAGAGACGGTATTTCTGTAATTAGTTTTATCTGTGGAAGATTGTATGGAACAAATGGGTGCTATAGCAAGATTTATCCACTACAGGAACATTAGAAATTAATCCATATAGTTAACATGACTTTGAATAAACTCTGCCTAATTCCTCGGTAAAAATAAGGAGGATTAGGCTTCTTTGCAGCAAACCCTTCAGAAGTTAAAGGGTCAGCCCCTTTTTCTTAGCATCCTCATCCAGCCCTGTGCCAATTGCTATACCAATACACATTCCCAGCGGCAGGCCCAGTACCAGATTATCAAATACAACAAGGCCAATTGCTGTACCAATACTTATGCCAATGGACATATATAATGCCAGATAATACCCTTGCGTTACCAGTTTGTGCTGTTTCTGCAGATGGGAGCTAATGGTGCCAATTAGTTTTTTATGATGTTTAACCTCACCTTCTGTAAGATGTTCTGCTTTGCTTTTTAGACGGATCAGGTGATTTTCTAAACCTAAAAAAAGCTGATTACATTTTTCGCAATCTGATGAAAAGGAACTTAGCCTTTGTATGATTCTTTTGCATTTATCCAATTCAAGCTTCGCAGCCGTTTTTGCATCAGCCTTTTGTCCGATTTCTTCAAGAAAACTGTTAAGTTCATCAACCTGCTGATTATCCATATTCACCCTCCGGAGAATGTTATTATCTTTATTTACGTTTTACTGAGGGTATAGTTTCAATTTTCTGATGAGCCAAGGGGACAGACCCCTTGGCTCTTTTTGAGGCTGAGCCAGGGGGTCTGTCCCCCTGGCTCGAAAAAAAGACAAAAATACCTAAAAAGTGTGAATTTTTGCTAAAATATAAGTACATAGAACAGAAGGCGAATGGTGCCCAGATGAGTATAGTGAAAGATTTCCTGCTGCAGTTGACACTCATGGTTATTCCGATCTTCAGTTATTTTACGTTTATTCTGGAGAAGGTAAAAGAGGACCGGTCCATTAAGATATTGATGACACTTTTGTGGGGAGTGTCAATCTTATTGTGCATGTCCTTTCCTGTGGAATACGCCGAAGCGGCGCGGCTCGATATCCGGTTTATCCCTCTCCTATTCGGAACGTTGTACCTCGGAGTATGGTCCGGTGTGTTTCTGACAGCCCTGATCATTCTATACCGCCTGTCTTTCGGAATCAGCATGGGTTTTTTGACGACTGTCATGGTGTCAATCATTACGCTCCCCGTCATTTTGTCGGTTCAGCGATTATTTTTACGTCTGAATAAAGATCGAAGGATTATCATTTCGACAGGATTATCGTTCTTTTACTGTCTCTGCGGCATGGCGGTGTCCGGGATCATGAATGGCTTCTCTACCAACGTGGTGAAAGTTCAGGGTATTCATCTGCTTTTTACCGTTGCTGTGACGTGGTTCTGTACCGTATTAGTTGAGAAAATCCGTGAGAACCACCAGCTCAGGCTGAAGGTCCAGGACTCTGAAAAATTCAGGGTGATCAGTGAACTCACCGGTGTGTTTGCCCATGAAATCCGCAATCCTATGCAGGTGACCAGGGGATTCCTGCAGCTCCTTGATGACCCGGAGCTCCCTTATCCCAAAAGAGAATACATTAAGCTTTCAATTGAGGAATTAGACCGGGCCAATGAAATCATCAACGATTTTCTCACTTTCGGAAAACCTTCCAGCAGTACAGATAGAGCTGTCAATGTCAGTGAACACTTAAAACGTACAGCAGCGCTGATTCAAACTTTCAGCGTGAATCAGCAGGTTGAATTTCAAACCGACATTCAGGATGACTGCTGGATAAAAGCAGATCCCCAGAAGCTGAATCAGTCCCTGCTCAATATCTTGAAAAATGCAGTGGAGTCCATGCCGAATGGCGGGACCGTGTCGCTTTCATGTCATCATACCGCCAGTGGACACATCAGGCTCACCGTCAAGGACCAGGGAATCGGCATGAACCCGAAACAGGTCCAGCGCCTTGGATCGCCTTATTATTCTCTTAAGGAAAAAGGGACAGGACTCGGGATGATGGTCAGCTACCAGATCATCCATTCCTTTAAAGGGAGAATCAGAGTAGAAAGCGAAGAAGGGGTGGGGACGGAATTTATTATTGATTTTCCGGGTGTTGAACCGTAGGGAGCCAGGGGGACAGACCCCTTGGCTCTTTTTGTGAAAATTGTTGTTATATTTAGACCTGGTGAAAATTTACATTTTGTAGTATTGTTCAAAGGGAAGGCTTATTCAGCTAACAGTCAGTTTAGTAGAAGATTATGAAAAGGGGTGATGTTTTGCCCAAGTATATAGTTCTAATCTTTACTTTTATTATAATTGTCACGGGTTGTCGTGAAACAGAAATACAACTAAGTGAAAATGCCAAAATCGCAAAAGACTACCTAGAACAGAATGAGTATGAAGTTATTTCATATCAGGGTGAGAGTGATCTAGAAATTACTAAAACAGAATTACGCACTATGCCTACCCAACAACTTTGGTCTGTTCAACGTATAGAACCTGATGAATATCTGAATAAGAAAATAGATGCAATTCTTTTTACAATTAAAAATCATCCATTAGATGATGTATTTAATAGGGGAGAAACTTCTGTAACAGTTTGGTTATTAGATGGAGAAGTTATTGGAGGTTTGTCATCTCCGATTTCTAAAAGCAACGATATAGTTGGAGCTCCATATTCTTTGAATGGTAAAACCAGTGAGGAAATAAAAGGAGATTATTCAACGTGGTTAAAAAAGTGGACAGACAAGTACGGAGATTAAAACCTTATTAAGTTAAGGAGAGAGCCAGGGGGACAGACCCCGTGGCTCTTTTTGTGAGTGAGCCAGGGGACCTGACCCCGTGGCTCACTCTACGACAATATTTCCAACATATTGGGCATCGCCTTTGTCTGTGTCGAGGTCAAACACTATCACATATTCACCAGTTTCTTCAGGTAAGTAGAAAGATTGCCCTTTTTCTAATTTCAATTTTGTCTCACTGTCGTTTTTCCAAACCGAAACACTGACTCCATCAGAATCAAAATGGCCAGCTTCGAGGATGTATTGAACTTTTTGTCCTGAATTAAAGTGCATCACTTCTTGTTTTTTAGCTAATGCTTGAACATCATCCGTTTTCTTGTTGTATTGTTCGTCGAAGTCCCACTCAACATTCGCTTCTTCAAGTGCTGTTTCTTGGGTAATATCATCAGGATTAAATAGGGAAACTGTTGGCGGGGAAAAATCATAGTCTTCTCCAAAACATCCGGCTAAAACAGAAACAAATAGTAAACATGAAATGAAGCTTAAAAACCTCATATTAATCACTCCACATTTTTTGTAAAAACCATGGGGACAGACCCCTTGGCTCTTTTTGAGATTGGGCCAAGGGGTCTGTCCCCATGGCTCGGATCTGCCCCCATGGCTCACGGCAGCTAAAGCGTCTCATCCAATCTCTCAATCTTTGACCGGGAAATCAAATAGACAGTGCCTAAAATATCGATTTTGTCTCCCTTAACTCGCACAGCGCAGTCTTTGTTTGAAGCATAGATATTCATTTCCTCGGATAAGGGGGAGAGTTCATTTTGAACGAGTGCAAGGTTATGTTCGAGGTCAAAATGAGAAAGGACGGCAAAATCGCCAAGGCCGATTCCGTCGTACAGAGTGCTGACTTCGACGTTATAGCCAAGGTTTTTTGAACATAACCATTTAGCAGACATATTAATCGCACCAGCGCTGGCTCCCATAACAGTGGCACGGCTTTTTGTAATAGGATCCGACAGCTCATATCCTGCGAGGAACTTATTTTGTTCAACGGTATTTCCGCCCAATAAGAAAATGACTGAAGCATTACTAATTAAAGTATGGGCCTCTTCATTCAGGATACGGTAATTAATCAGGTGGTATTCATCAAATACGATGCCGGCCTGGTCCAGCCACGAGCGTTCCGTAGCGCCCATTTCTTCATAGATAGATGGATTTGAGCTGATCATAACAAGCGATTTTCTATCAATTATATCCTCCTGAAGCCGCTTGCTCAGCTTCTCTGGAAAATGATTATTAAACCAGCCTAAATAGTAGTGAGTTTTCATGTTTACCTCCGTAGTAGAAAAGAGCCAGGGGGTCTGACCCCGTGGCTCTTTTTGTGAATGGGCCGAGGGGTCTGTCCCCCTGGCTCAAACTGGGCCGAGGGGTCTGACCCCGTGGCTCAAACTGGACCAAGGGGTCTGTCCCCGTGGCTCAGTGAATATCCTGAATAACCTTCTCCAAAAACTCACCCATCCTTTTAACGGCGGATTCGGAAAAGTCGAAGCTGACGCCGGTTTCTTTATAGATATCGGCGATGGATTGATTGTAGTCGGCACTTGCGCCTTTTTTAAATAATTCCACGGCTTGCTCTGGGTTGTTGTGATAGTTCTCAAGGATTTGCAGAGATCCAAGCATGGAGATGGAGTATTCGATGTTATAGAAAGGCACTTGGAAGTAGTGCAGGGTGTCTGCCCATAAAATGCCCATTACGTCTTCGAGACCGGATGTGTCGACAGGGCTTAGGCCATATCGTTTTGCGATTTCGAAGTATTTTTCATCGCGCTCTTTGGCGGTGTGATTTGGATTGGTGTACATCCAATGCTGGAAGAGGTCGCCTGATAATGGGCCGTATAGCATGGTGAATGCCCGTCTCAGTTCTTCACGCTGGGCGCTCTTGAAGTCTTCTTCTTCTGGATAGAAGCGGTCGAGCTTGTCGAGTAAGAGCAGTTCCATCCCATGGGAATAGAGTTCAGCGACTTCCATGCGGTGCTGGTGTTCTTCCAGCGGACCGTGCTCAGCAAACTCGAGGTATCCATTCACTGCATGGCCCATTTCGTGGATAAGGGCGATCAGCGAGAAGAAGGATGGACTGAAGTTTGCAAACACAAAGGTATCTCCTGAAACTGACAAGGTGGTGCAGAAACCGCCTGGGCTTTTGCCTTTCCGGTCTCCTAGATCCAGCAGCCCATTTTCTCTCATATAATCGAAACGGTCTGCAAAATACGGATCCGTCTTGCCCAGCATTTCAGAAACACCAACCATTAGATCTGACACTTCGGTATATGGCGGATTTTTCATTAATTTAGCGGTGTTATCCCAAGGGCGATAGGCATCAACGCCAAGCTTGGATTTGAAAACCTCTGCGAGGCGGTTCCAGGCAGGGATGATATGCTTTTCTACATTTTCATGGAAGTCATAGCAATCCTGGATTGTGTACTCGCGGTTTTTTACTACAAACATATAATCGCGGTAATTTTCAAAGCCTGCGTTTAAAGCGATCTGGTGGCGCAGCTGAACGAGTTCGTCCATGATGCTGTCCATATCGGGCTTGATTTGGCGGTGGGCTCCCAGCATGGCATAATAAGCTTTTTCCCGCACGCTTCTGTCCAGATTATCGAGCTGGGACTGGATGAATGGATAAGGCTTTTCCTCGCCATCCCATTCAACGGTCAGCCCTGCTATGATTTCGCTGTACTTTGTAGAAAGCTCCTGCTCTTTTACCATCAATGGGATGTTTTCTTCCCTGAAAAGTTTTACCTTGGACTCACGGACACGGCGCATTAAACCGTAGCGCTTGTCATCCAATTGAGCAGCATAAGGTGACTCACAGAATTTCTCATTCATTTTGGCTTCATATTTCATTAGCAGCGGCTGAATGACCTGCTGATCGTGAAGATAAGTCGACTTGATGTCCGCATCCTCGGTATTTCGGTAAAAATCAACCTGGTGGCCTGTCATGGCTTCATCAATTTTAATTCCTAATTCCTTTTCATCCTTCAGCCAATTTTCAAGGTCAGAAACGGAATCGATCGGCACCTCAAGTAAAGCTTGAAGCTGCGCTTCAATTCCTTCCGCATCCTGGAGATCGATTAATTCTTTATAATAATTGCTTTTTACTTCCTGTGTCATGAAATAGCTCCCCTTACCCCTTTGAATTATTTTAATTGTCTCAATAATCATATTATATAATTTCGGCTATTATTTCTAGCTTTTCAGACCGATGCTTTAAAAGATTGTGTGGAGGGTAATATATATTTATAAACTTTGAGAAGATGGAGGACTGTTAAATATGCTAAAACAAGAAGAAATGGAAACGCTGAGAGAGTTAATCAAAGACGTGGACACGGCCATGCTGACAACGGTCTCTGAGGAAGGGCTCGTTTCACGCCCGATGAAAACACAGGAGGTCGAGTTTGATGGGGACCTATGGTTTTTTACTAAAAAAGAGACAGATAAATATCATGAGATTTTACATGACAAAGATGTGAATGTTGCATATGCAGGCAAATCCTATGTTTCTGTCCGCGGCCGAGCGGAAATCGTTGAGGATATAGGGAAGAAGAAGGAATTGTGGAGCAAAATGTATGAGAAGATTATGCAAACTTCTTATGACGATCCGAGCGTCGTGCTGATCAAGGTAAAGGCAGAAGCAGCCGAATATTGGGAAAGCGGCAGCTTCACGAAGAAAGCCGTCTTCATGCTGAAGCGGATTACTGGGCAGGATGCAGAAGAAGCAGGAGTTAATGAGACGGTGGAGATGGAAAAGTGAGCCAAGGGGTCAGGTCCCTTGGCTCTTTTTGAGTTTGGGCCGGAGTGGGCCATGGGGTCTGTCCCCCTGGCTCGGCCGGCGAACTCAATCCTACCGGCTTAAATATTTTGAATTTTCAGCTTGTCATAGTAATATATTTTTAGTCGAAAAATGTGAAAGGGGGGCGAAGTTTTGGAGGATACTTTGATTAAAGCCGATGATTATGTAACGCTGTGGGGGATTATTGTGGTGTGGGCTTCGGCGAGTATTATTCTGGAGCAGCGCTACAGCTGGGCGGCGAAGATTTCTGGTGCAATCATTGCGCTGATTGGGGCTATTATTCTATCTAATACCGGAATTATTCCGACAGTGTCGCCAGTGTATGATGCGATCTGGACTTTTATCATTCCGCTCGCCATTCCGCTGCTGCTGTTTCATGTGAATTTTAAGAGGATCTGGAAGGAAAGCGGGAGGCTGCTGATTATTTTTCTGATCAGTTCGATTGGTACGGTTGCAGGAGTAATTATCAGTTTCTTTTTATTGAAGGATCATATACCGGTCCTGGATAAGCTCGGCGCCATGCTTAGTGCCTCCTATATTGGCGGCGGGGTGAACTTTGCAGCCATGGCAGCTAAATTCGAGGCACCTGGAGAAATGGTTTCTTCGGCAGTGGTCGCAGACAACCTGATGATGGCGATTTACTTTATCGTTTTGATGATGATTCCGGCCATGGGCTTTTTTAGACGGCGCTTTAGGGCACCGCACGTGGAGAAAGTGGAAAGCGGAGGAGTCAGAGAAGAAGGGAAGACACTTGCGGAAAGCTTTTGGGAACGAAAGGATATATCTTTGAAGGATATTGCGTTGTCTGTAGGGACTGCGTTCCTTCTTGTGGTGGTTTCTTTTAAAATCGCGGCATTCATGGATGGATTGATACCTTCCGGGGAGGATACTTCTTTCTTTTTAAATCTGCTGAATGGATTGTTCGGTGACAATTACTTGATGCTGACAACGTTAACTTTCTTGGCACTTGCCTTGTTTCCGAGATATTTTGAGTCGATTAACGGAAGCCAGGAAATTGGTACTTTCCTCATTTACTTGTTCTTTGTGGTGATTGGCATTCCGGCATCCATTCCGCTGATTGTTCAAAATGCGCCGCTGCTGCTGGTGTTTGTATTCATTATTGTGGTAGTGAACTTGGCCGTGTCATTGACTGCTGGCATGTTGTTAAAGTATAACCTTGAAGAAATCCTGCTTGCCAGCAATGCCAATGTCGGCGGGCCAACAACTGCAGCAGCCATGGCTATTGCAAAAGGATGGAAGGATCTGATTGGGCCGATTCTTGTGGTTGGGACGTTAGGGTATATTATAGGGAATTATGTAGGGACTACGTTGGGGTTGTGGTTTTCTGGATTTATGTGATGAGCCGGGGGGACAGGTCCCTTGGCTCTTTTTTGAGTTTGGGCCGGGGGGTCTGTCCCCCTGGCTTGCTTAGGACTTTTTGGGCCGGGGGGTCTGTTCCCTTGGCTTGCTTAGGACTTTTTGGGCCGGGGGGTCTGTCCCCTTGGCTTGCTTAGGACTTTTTGGGCCGGGGGGTCTGTTCCCTTGGCTTACTTGGGGCTTTTTGGGCCGAGGGGTCTGTCCCCCTGGCTTGTTTTTAATTTATCCAATAAATGTTATAATAGGTTTACAAATGTTTTAATCGTATCCGGGATTTCGCTGTATTGTTTTGCAGATTGAATTTCGGATACTTTTTTTATTTCCTTTTCAAACTGAAGGAAACTTAAACAATTGTGCAGCCTTTTAGGAAAGATAGTCGGATGAAAAACAGCATCTGGGTTTTTCTACAATATAAGGAGGATTAGAATAATGAATCTAATCAATAAGAAGGTTACGCACAAGCTGTTTGGTATGGGGAGTATAGTTGAACATAATGATACTAGTATAGTGATACATTTCGCATCGGAAAAGAAGAAGTTTGTTTTCCCTGATGTATTTGGAGAGCACTTGATACTGCATGATGAAATGATTTCTAAATCACTCGATGCGATTATACAAAATAAGGAAAATGAGCGTAGGGAAGAAGACAGGAAGAAGGAAGAAGAAAAGAATCGATATCGGAAAAGTCAGGAACTCCGCTTGGGATATGAAAAACTGATGAAAAATCATAAGCTTCATCCGGAATCACAAATGGTTTTTTGGTGTGATGCAGAAGAACAGGATCGTTCTTTTACAGAGTGGAAGGTTTTTTCTGGTGTTATTAAAAGCGGCAATAATAAGGGGAAGCCAAACAAACCCAGCCGCCTGCACCAAAATAGTGCTGTTCTGCTGACAGCAGTAGATCCCAGTAAGCCTGAAAAAGACAGACGCATCTTAGGTGTCTACATGGTGAAGGAGAAGTTTATTGGCAAGCTTTGTGAAGATGGAAATATTCCGGCTCATTCAACATACAGACTCCAGCTTACAGAAGAGGAATCGGAACAGATGCCCTTCTGGGATTATTATGTGAATGAAAAATCTCCTCAAAAAATGACATGGAATACAGGGAAATACCGCTATTTTGAAAATTCATGGATGGCTCAAACTTTGCGTGATATAGTCGCGCTGAAAAGTGACCCAAAAGAACGGGAGCATGCACAGCAATTTTTTGAGCATTTTTGTAAGATGAATCAAATAATCGAGCAGGATTTGCCCAAGCCTAACGGTGCATTAATGCGTAGCTAGAGATGAGGGAGCCAAGGGGACAGGTCCCTTGGCTTTTTTGTTTTTTGAGCCAGGGGGTCTGTCCCGGTGGCCGGGAGAGCCAAGGGCAGAGAGCCAAGGGGACAGACCCCCTGGCTCTTTTTGAGTTTGGGCCAGAGGACCCGACCCCTTGGCCCGGGCAGGTTCCTTGCTTATAAAAAATATCTGTACTATAGTATGTCGAGTCAACAATAAATGCATTAATTTAATGGGCAAGGCCATATGTGAATAGTAGAAATCATTCCCATAAGCTTTGGTTCCAAGCTATAAAATCACTAGAGTATACAATACAAAGGAGTGTTCATGATGGAAAACTACCAAGAGCTTTTGAATAAACAACGCGCCTATTTCCGTTCAGGAGAAACGAAAAGCGTTTCATTCCGACTCCGCACATTAAATACATTAAAATCCCTTGTGCTAAAGCACGAACAGGATATTCTTGATGCTGTTAAGCAGGACTTGAATAAGTCCGAGCTTGAAGCGAAGCGAGCTGAAGTTGGACTAGTTATCAGCGAGATTGACTATATGGTGGAAAATCTAGAAGAATGGGCAGCAACGAAAGAAGTGCCGACACCAGCGTCTCACAACGGTGCCCAAAGCTTTATTAAGCCTGAACCATTTGGTTCCGCACTGGTGATTGCACCTTGGAACTACCCGTTCCAGCTAGCCGTGACACCACTTGTAGGCGCGATTGCCGCTGGGAACACAGCTGTGTTAAAGCCATCTGAACTTACGCCGAAAACATCTGCTTTGCTGAGTGCGTTGATCAATGGCAACTTCCCGAAAGAGTATCTTCACGTGGTGGAAGGGGAAGTGGAAACAAGCACAGCACTTCTGAAAGAAGACTTTGACTATATTTTCTTCACAGGCAGCACAGGCGTTGGTAAGATCATAGCGGAAGCGGCGGCCAAACATCTCACGCCAACGACGCTTGAGCTCGGCGGAAAAAGCCCGACGATCGTGCATAAAGATGCCGACCTTAACGAAGCCGCACTGCGTATTGTGCGCGGAAAATTCGCCAATGCCGGCCAAACATGCGTGGCACCGGATTATCTTCTCGTCCACAGCAGCGTGAAGGATGAACTGATGAGCAAGTTCAAAGAAGTCATCACTGCGGCTTTCGGTGAGAATATCGTGGAGAACCCGAACTTTGGACATGTTGTCAGCAAGCGGCATTTCGATCGCCTTGTTGGCTTCCTTGATAACGGAAGGATTGTGACAGGAGGGCAGCATAACCGCGACGAGCTCATCATTGAGCCGACTATTCTGGATAACATTTCATGGGAAGATCCCGTCATGCAAGATGAAATCTTCGGACCGATCCTGCCTGTTATGACCTATGATAACCTGGACGAGATCATTGAGCCGATCATGAACCGCCCTAAACCGCTTGCTCTCTATCTTTTCTCAAATGACGAATCGGTACAGGACCAGATTCTGGGTTCAATCTCCTTCGGTGGGGGATCCATCAACGATACCATCAACCACATGACGTCCCATTACCTGCCATTCGGAGGCGTAGGCGCGAGCGGCATGGGAGCCTATCACGGGAAAGCAAGCTTTGATACGTTTACTCACTTTAAGAGTGTGTTGAAACGATGAGCCAAGGGGACAGACCCCTTGGCTTTTTTTGTTTGGGCCAGGGGACCTGACCCCCTGGCCCATGTTATGCTATTGGCAATGATAGGAATGGTGATTATAAATTACGAGGGTGGATTAGATGGCTAAAATGGATCAGATGATGCAGATTCTCTGGATGCTGAGTTCGGGGAGGAAGGCTACTGCGAAGCAAATGGCTGAAAAGCTGGAGGTTAATATTAGAACGGTTTACCGGTATATTGATGCTCTTTGTGCCAGCGGTGTCCCGATTATCGCGGAGGCGGGCCATCATGGCGGATATACGCTTTTACACCAGTTCGTTGAAAGTCCTCTCCTGTTTAGTGCGGAAGAACAAACAGCCTTGCTTCAGGCAGCTGCTTTGGCGAAAGAGGTGGGGTATTTTTCAGGGGAGTTACTGAACAGCGCAGCATCAAAGCTGTCCATGTACTCAACGCCAGAGCAGGAAAGTATGGTCCGGCGGCGTGTGGAGGGACTTGATGTGATCGGTTCTGCCGCTGGTCTGCCTGAGGGTGCCATTTTGAGGGAGCTCGAGCATGGGGTCTTCAACCAGGTTTCTATGGAAATTGATTATTATACGGTTCGTGAAGACCAGCCTAAGCGGAGGAAAATTGACCCTTATGGAATCATTTATTGGAACCGCCGCTGGTATGTGGCGGCATTCTGCCATCTGAGGAACGAAATCCGCAGTTTCAGGGTCGATAGGATTGCCGGTATGGCTGAAACCGGAACCAGCTTTAACCGTCCAGCAGGTTTTTCAGCCAGCGGTTTTTTTATGAAGAACCTGCTTCCGGAGAAAGAACAAACGCAGGAATTTGTGCCTTTTGTTGTCAGCGGCAGAACCGGCGCACTGGATGACTTATGCCGGCATTGGTTTTTAGGTCATCATCTGGCAGAGCGCACTTCAGAAAGGGCTGTGTTTATTTTGGAAAAAGAAGCCTTGCATACCTATGTGGCGCATCTGCTCCTGCCTTATGGGAAGTCGGTTCAAATTCTGGAACCGGCCAGTATGAAGAAGAAAATGCTGGAGGTTTTATATGAATTGGCTGATCACTATCAGAAATGAAACTTTACTGGCGCGGGCTGTCAGTGAAGTTTTTTTATAATGGGCCTCTAATGACTGGTAGAGGAGACCTGATGATGCACAAAAGAAAAGCTTATCTTTATGTTTTTGATACGATGTCAGACTGGGAAGCGGGGTATTTGATTGCTGAACTGAATTCGGGCAGGTATTTCAGGAAAGGGGTGGCGCCAATAGAGGTGATGACCGTAGGTGCGGACAAAAACCCTGTAAAAACAATGGGAGGGGTGACCATACAGCCTGATTTATCTATGGAAGAGTTCAGTTTGGGGAGCCAAGATATCCTGATTCTTCCGGGCGGGGATACCTGGCTTGAGCCCATTCACGAGTCCATCCTGGAAGAAGCCTCTAACGGGCTGCAGAGGGGAACTATTGTTGCCGCCATCTGCGGCGCAACCATGGGCCTGGCAAATAAGGGGCTGCTGGACACAAGGAGGCACACAAGCAATGATCCAGGCTATTTGAAAGCCGTCTGCCCGCTTTATGCCGGGGAACAGCTGTATCAATTCGAGCCCGCAGTGGCAGATGGGAGTCTGGTTACCGCTTCAGGCATAGCTCCCTTGGAATTTGCGGCAGAGGTCTTGAAGGAGCTCGATGTTTGCAGGCCGGAAACATTGCAGGCATGGTTCAAGCTTAATAAGACGCATGAGCCGGGGTACTTCTATGAGCTGATGAATACTTTACAATGAAGGAATGGGGTTTCAGGCCGGCTGGGGCTGGCCCCTTTGGAGGTTTGGGCCGAGGGGTCTGTCCCCTTGGCCCGCAATTTAGAGCCAAGGGGACAGACCCCTTGGCTCTTTTAGATTTTGAGCCACAGGACCTGTCCCTATGGCCTAATCTTATCCAAAATAAACGCATAACAAGCCGCGGTTTCCTTGAGATGGTTGAAACGTCCTGAAGCGCCGAAGTGGCCGGCCCCCATGTTGGTTTTAAGCACGAGAGTATTTTCATCCGTTTTCAAAGTTCTTAGGCGTGCAGCCCATTTGGCGGGTTCCCAGTAGGCAACCCGAGGATCGTTCAAACCGGTTGTGATATACATGTGCGGGTAGTTCTTGGCTTCTACATTGTCGTAAGGGCTGTAAGATTTCATATAGAAATAGTCTTCTTGATTTTCAGGATTGCCCCATTCATCCCATTCCAGGGTGGTGAGGGGAATGGTTGCATCGAGCATGGTTGTGACGACGTCGACGAATGGAACTGCCGGCACGGCCACCTGGAACAGATCACCGGCCATATTGGCCACTGCGCCGACGAGCAAGCCGCCCGCACTGCCGCCATAGGCTGCCATTTGGCTTGAGGATGTGTAGCCCTTTTCAATAAGAAATTTCCCAGCAGCAATGAAGTCGGTGAAGGTGTTTCGCTTGTTCCGCATCTTTCCGTCTTCATACCAATTCCGTCCCATTTCGGAGCCGCCGCGCACTTGTGCCGTGACATAGATGACCCCTTTTTCCAGCAGCGGCAGACGATACGGATCAAAACGAGGATCGCTGTTTGCTCCATAAGATCCATATGCATACAGAATCAACGGTGCAGGTCCAATATCCAGCGCACCATCCTGATAGACGACGTTTAGAGGGACTTGGACTCCATCCTCGGCAGACGCCCACAGCTGTTCTTGCTGGAAGAGGGACGGATCATATTCACCGCTGACAGGCGCAACTTGCAAACAATTCCTCTCGCCCGTAAGAAGATTCAGCCCGTAAGTTGTTTTTGGCGTAACCAAGGACTCAAATTGGAGAAGTGCCTCTGCTGTTTCGTAGCTTTGACCGGGCAAAACGGATACGGTAAAGAGGGGCTCATCCCATTCTATTCGAGCCATCTCACCATCGTGCAGTACCCAAATTTGCGTCAGTCCGTTCTCCCGGCCAAAAAGAAGCAGCGTATCCTGATATGGGTATATAGCTTGAAGATAACGATCCTCGCTATGCCCGACAACCTTCATCCGTGCAGAAAGGTCATCAGCCGGGCAGCGGAGCAGCTGGAAGTTCAACGCATCCTCATTTGTCAGTATGAGCAGGTCATCCTCCCAATGCTCGACACTATACTCTATCCCTTCCCGGCGCTCATCTACTAGCTGTAAAGGAGTCAACGGAGAAGCTGCATCCAACAGGCGAACCTCGCTCGTCGTTTTTGACCTGGAATGTGCAAAAATATATTTCCCGCTCTGCGATTTTGACACATACAAAGAGAATGTTATGTCTTTTTCTTCATATAACAGTTCATCACTGCTGTTTTCACTTCCAAGGCGATGCCTCCAAAGCTGGTATGGCCGCTGACTTTCATCAACCGTTATGTAGAAAATATACTCTCCGCACTCACTCAGCTCCATGCTGCCATGTATAAACACATTCGGTACTTTGTCCGGAAGAAGCTCACCTGTCTCCAGATCCTTTACATAAATGGTATACCGGTCAGTTCCATCACGGTTCTCCAAATAAGCCAGTCGGTTATGATCTGTGCTTATACGCTGCAGCGTTACACTTAAATAATCACCCTCAGCGGCTAATTTGTTCAGGTCCAGTATGACTTCCTCTGCCGCTTCCGGCAGCTGCTCGCGGTTTGCTGCCTTCTTGCGTGCATAAATCGGATACTGCTTGTCCTTGTCCAAAAAAGAATAGTAGAAGTACGGTCCATGCTGCACCGGCACCTTCACTTCTGAATCAGGAACACGGTCAACCATGCTTTGGTAAAGCTGTTCAGTCTGTTCCTCCAACGGACGCATGATCTCGTCGTAATATCGATTTTCTTCCTCGAGATAAGTAATGACCTCCGGATTGTTGCGGTCCCTCAGCCAATAATAATCATCTTCGCGGACATCCCCATGCAGGTTGTGGGGGTGTGGGATGCGTTTAGCAATAGGTGGTTTCATTGGGATTCTCCTTTCGTTGTTGGTAATAGTTTCGAGGTAGTGGGAGGGAAATCCTCTTTTTGAGCGGAGGGAGGTTTTGGGCCGAGGGGGCGGGTCCCTTGGCTCTTTTTTGAGGCTGGGCCAGGGGAACTGTCCCTGCGGCTTATCTTTATGGTATAATTTGGATGTATTTTAAGGAGGGAAGATAGTGTGAGAATAGAATTATTAAAGTTTTTCTTAATTTCAGGTTCAGAGAATAGTAGCAGGCTAAAATTTGTTTATAAGTATCCTTTGAAAGCAAATGAAAAAGCTTATTTACGTGGGCGCTATGACTCAAGCAACTAAAGGAAGTAAATATCATTTTCAAACATACGTAAATAAGTATAGTGGGGTATTAAATCAAGATATATTCTCTCATTCTCCTTCGTTATTGGCATATACGCATGGTGAAAGAATAATAAACTGGAAATCTCCTCTTGCTCATGAAAGTTACAAAGAATACCAAGATGACTTTTTACAGCTATATTACGATGATGAAGATGAGTGTAAAAAATCAAAACAGTTTATACGGGACCACTGGGCGAAAAACGGGCCAGTTTGGGATGGTATAGGACTAGTCAGTGGTATCACCAAAAAAGGGTTAATTTTGGTGGAAGCAAAATCACATCTCCGTGAAACTCACTCCAAGATCAAAGCTACTTCTGCAAAAAGTATCTCTCAAATTACAGAAACAATTGCTCTTACCCAAGCACAATTCGGTTCCTCTGCATTTATAACTCCTTGGCTGAACGAATACTATCAATTAGCGAATCGATTTGCATATTTATATCTCCTTAACCAAGAACTGCACATTCCAACATGGTTGATACTTGTGCAATTTATAGATGATTTTACTCACATTAAAACATCTAAAGAACAGTGGATTGCGCATTATCAAAAAGTTTTCCACACTTTGGGAATAAGTCACCATGCTCCAATGCTGTCCCAAATTATTTTATTGTATCTTCCTGCCATACCAAGAAATTGATTAAAGCCGAGAGCAAAAGGGAGCCAGGGGGACAGACCCCTTGGCTCTTTTAAGACTGAACCACTTGACCTGTCCCTATGGCTCCGCTTTATTGGGTATAATAAAGAAAACACTGTTTGTTTCGGCTACTCATAATTTCAGAATGAGCCACTTGACCTGTCCCCCTGGCTCACCACCCAATAGTATGGAGGCGAATATAACTTGAAATCATATATTCTAAGAATAGAATTAGAAGGGTCAAACCCATTAATATGGAGAAGAGTCGTCATGCCAGCCGGAGCGACGTATAAGAGGCTTCATGATGTCATCCAGAATGTGACCAATTTTCGAAGTGGTTATCCTTATGACGGTTATCATCTTTTTGAGTTTGACCTGATTGAGGACCAGAGGATTGTTACAGATAATGAAGAAGCTTATCTTGAGCATCAGCATTTTAAGAAAAACAAGGCCATGTATGCAGAGCGGCTTAAATCAATGCCGGTAGAAATGTTGGATTTTGAGAAGAATTATCAGGAAAGATTGAAGATTGAAGTGCGCAAGCCTAGCGGTTTAAAAATCGATGATTATCTGGAAAAATATAAGGAAATCAAATATTCCTATGATTTTGGTGACGGCTGGCGTTTTAACGTGAAGCTTGAGCAGACTGTCGATGACTACTACTTTGGTTTTCCAACCCTGCTTGATGGAGCAGAAACAGCACCCCCTGAAGATGTGGGCGGGCTGCCTGGATTCTATGAATTTCTAGAAGTTTATCAGGATGAGAAGCATCCTGAACATGAGGACATGAAAGTTTGGGCAGAAACGATGTATTTTCGGGAATATGATCCTGATTCCCTTAATAGTAGACTAAAAGGGCTTCATTATAAGAAAACTGAGTGGGATAAGATTAACCACGAAAGATATGAAGTTATTGAGGATAAGTATCGGAAGTGAGCCAGGGGGACAGACCCCTTGGCTCTTTTTGAAATGGGCCAAGGGACCTGACCCCCTGGCCCACCCCCGTGCAGGAGTTTTCATCTCCTGGTCGAATAGGTATTATGAAAGCCAGGGACTGCATGGCTGGATGGCTGGTCCCTGCGGCTAAAGAATGGAGGTGCCAAATGCCTAGACAGGCAAGGAAGAAGAGTATGACCGGAATATATCACGTCATGTTAAGGGGGATCAATAAGCAGACGATTTTTGAAGATGATGAAGACAGGAGGCGATTTATTTATACGGTATTGAAGTATAAGAAGAAATATGATTTCGATCTTTTTGCTTACTGCCTTATGGATAACCACGTTCACCTGCTGCTGAAAGAAAAAGAAATAACTTTATCAGATATAATCAAAAACCTCAGCTCAAGCTATGTTTATTGGTATAACACTAAATATGATCGCAGCGGCCATCTATTTCAAGGCCGGTTCCGAAGTGAAAATGTTGAAACCACACCTTATTTCCTCAAAGTAATCCGCTATATTCACCAAAATCCTCTGAAAGCTGGTCTGGCCAGGAATGCATTCTCCAGTAAGTGGACAAGTATCCATGAATATACTTCTCCATCAAGCCCATTAAACACCGCGGCTGCCCTTAAATTATTCTCCCAAAACAAAGACGAATCCATAACCTTATTCAAAGAATATATGAATGCACTAAACCAAGATGAATGCCTGGAGGATAACCCGCGTTCACGCAAAACAGATGAACAACTGATCAGCTATATACGAGAAATCGGAATTCATCATACCAGTATGCTGCAGCAAATGAATAAACCTCAGCGAAATACGATCTTAAGAGAATTAAGAAAACTAGAAGGAGTCTCGGACCGGCAAATATCGAGAGTTACGGGGGTATCGAGAAGCATTATTCAGAGATTAGGCTGAGCCGCAGGGACAGGTCCCGTGGCTCATTTGGGAAAGTGGGCCAAGGGACCTGACCCCTTGGCCCAACCCCTTGGCTCAACCCCACTGGCCCAAAACGAGCCAGAGGGCCTGACCCCCTGGCCCAAAACGAGCCAGAGGGCCTGACCCCCCTGGCCCAAAACGAGCCAGAGGGCCTGACCCCCTGGCCCAAAACGAGCCAGAGGGCCTGACCCCCTGGCCCAAAACAAGCCAGAGGGCCTGACCCCCTGGCCCAACACCCCCCCGCCCAAATTCCCCTTTGATTTTTCCCAATCCTTGTCATATAATAAAAACTAAATAAGGATGATAATCATTATCAACTGAAATGACTGTTTATAGAGACAGAGAATTAAGAGGATTAGCTATGAAACTACGGGTTTTGGCAATTGCTGCTTTTGTGTTGTCTGGTGTGTCGCTTTTTATTGGGGCGATTGATATTGGGATAGGTGATTTGCTTGATTGGGAGTCGGATGAGGCGCAGATTTTCCTGATCAGCCGGGTGCCGCGTTTGATGGCGATTATTCTGGCTGGGGCGGGGATGAGTATTGCGGGTTTGATTATGCAGTCTTTGAGCCGGAATAAGTTTGTGTCGCCGACGACGGCCGGTACGCTGGATGCCGCGAAGCTGGGGATTTTGATTTCGATGCTGTTTTTTACGAATGTGACGTATACGCAGCAGGTGCTTTTCAGCTTTGCGTTTGCTTTGGCGGGGACATTTGTTTTCATGCAGATTCTCGATCGGGTGAAGTTCAAGGATGTTATTTTTGTGCCGCTGATCGGGATTATGTATGGAAATATTTTATCCTCGATCACGACGTTTTTTGCTTATGAGGCAGATCTTCTCCATAATATTTCTTCCTGGCTGATGGGGAGCTTCACGTTAGTGATTTCCGGCCGGTATGAGCTTTTATACATAAGTGTTCCAGCGGTGATCCTGGCGTATATTTACGCAAATAAATTCACGGTGGCAGGAATGGGCGAGGATTTTGCGAAGAATCTGGGCTTGAGCTATAAGGTTGTGCTGAACCTGGGGCTGATCCTGGTTGCCATCATTTCCACTACTGTCGTGCTGACAGTCGGTGTTATTCCGTTCCTGGGGCTGATTGTGCCGAATATCGTTTCGCTTTATCTGGGCGATAATTTGCGCAAATCCATTCCGCATACCGCTTTATTGGGGATTGTGTTCCTGCTCATTTGCGATATCATCGGGCGGATTGTGATCCATCCATACGAGATTCCGGTCAATGTAACAGTGGCAGTCATCGGCAGTGCGATCTTCTTAATTATGCTGTTTAGGGGGAGAGCATATGCGAAAAAATAGTACGAAACTGATATTCCTTGCCGTGCTGGCCATTGTTAGTATATTATTCTATGCTTTTTACGATATTAAAGGCGGCTTCGACTACGCCTTCCCAAGGCGGATGATGAAAATAGCTGCCATGGTGATAACCGGAACCGCGATTGCGTATTCGACCGTCGTGTTCCAGACGATCACCCATAACCGCATCCTGACGCCTTCGATGATGGGGCTTGGCTCCATGTATGAAGTGGTGCAGACCCTGATCTACTTTTTCGGCGGATCAATGTCTGTCTGGGTGCTCAATAAATATTTGAATTTCGGCACAGCGATTTTTGCGATGGTCCTGTTTGCGCTGCTGCTCTATCGGTTCTTATTCAGAGCTGACAAATATCCTATATATCTGCTTCTGTTGATCGGGATGATCATCGGGACACTGCTCGGCAGCCTTGTGACTTTCCTGCAGGTTATCATCGATCCGGTTGAATATTTAAGCCTTCAGAGCCGCTTGTTTGCGACTTTTACCAATGTGAAATCTGATTTATTAATGATTGCAGCCGGCATTCTGCTTGTGGCGTTCATTTACGGATTCCGCATCATGGGCCAGCTGGATGTGATGTCGCTCGGACGCGACAATGCGATGAATCTTGGCATCAATTATGACCGCATGGTGATGAATATCCTCATCCTGTCGTCCGTGCTGATTGCCACTTCGACCGCATTGGTGGGGCCGATTACCTTCTTTGGCCTGATCGTAGCCAATCTTTCTTATCAATTTCTGGTTACCTATAAGCATTCAGTGCTGATTTTGGGTGCCAGCCTGATCAGTATCATTGCCCTGGTCGGCGGGCAGTTCCTTGTGGAACATATTTTTGAACTGCGCACCACATTAAGTGTGATTATCAATTTTGTCGGCGGTATTTACTTTATTTACTTATTATTAAAAGAAAGTAGGTCAGCAGGATGATAGAGATCAAGGGTCTTACAAAGCATTTTGGCAAAAAGCCTGTTGTGGAGGATGTGTCGGTCACAATCGAGCCGGGGACGATTACGTCATTCATCGGACCGAATGGGGCCGGGAAATCGACGCTTCTTTCGATGGTTAGCCGTCTATTGGATTCAGATACAGGTGAAGTTCTGCTGGATAAAAATAATATTAAAAAATGGAAGTCAAATGGATTCGCCAAACGCGTTTCCATTTTGAAGCAGTCCAATTATATCAATGTCCGTTTGACCGTGCGCGAGCTGGTTTCGTTTGGCCGCTACCCGTATTCAAAAGGCCGCCTGACAGCAGAGGATGAAAAACTTGTTGAGCAGGCGCTGGAATATATGAATCTGCTGGAAATGCAGGATCAGTTTCTGGATGAACTGTCAGGCGGGCAGAAGCAGCGTGCGTTCATTGCCATGGTCATTGCGCAGGATACGGATTATATTTTGCTTGATGAGCCGCTCAATAACCTTGATATGAAGCACTCTGTCCAGATTATGAAAATTTTGCGCAGGCTGGTCGATGAGCTTGGAAAAACGGTTGTCATTGTGCTGCATGATATTAATTTTGCGTCTGTGTATTCGGACCGCATTGTCGCTTTGAAGAATGGGAAGCTTGTGAAAAACGGGAAGACCCATGAGATTATTAACTCTGACGCTTTGCGGGAAATTTACGATATGGACATTCCTATTCAGGAGCAGAATGGATGCCGAATCTGTGTTTATTTTAATTCACATGCTTGAAAAATTTGTGGGCAGTTTCTGCAAAATAGTCTACTAGAAGGCTGTTTTGCGGAGACTGTATTTTTTTTACAAAAAATCAAAATTATTTATAAATCTAGTTGACTTTGAGATTTGCCGGCTCTATAATGAGAATTGTTATCAGTGATAATGATTATCATCATCAAATACCAAATACATAGCAAGGGGAGAACGACAGATGAAAAAATGGAAAATCGCGTGTGCACTACTAGCAGCTTCACTCATGCTTGCAGCATGTGGATCCGATGAGGAAGCCTCAGGAGAAAAAGAAGTTAAGCCTGCAGCTGAGCAGACTTCCGGGGCAGCAGCTGAGCAGAATGGTGCTTATCCAATGACGGTATCTCCAACGGTGGCTTCTGTCGAAGGGGAAGAGGGCGCTGAACCGTACAGCTTTGAAGATATAACATTCGAAAAAATGCCGGAAAACATCGTTGTCTTTGATTACGGTTTCCTGGATACATTGGATGCACTCGGCGTTGAAGGAATCACAGGGGTTGCAAAAGACTCTTCATTGCCGGATCAGCTTGAAAAATATACTTCTGACGAATATACAAGCGTGGGCAGTTTAAAAGAGCCGCTGCTTGAAGATGTTGCCGAGCTTGACCCGGACGTCATTTTCATCTCAGGACGCCAGTCACCATTCTATGAAGAGCTGAGCGAAATTGCACCGGTCGTATTTGTTGGAACTTCACAGGAAGACTATTGGGGCACATTCCAGTCATCTGTTGACCTGGCAGCGAAAATGTTTGGAAAAGAAACTGAAGCAGAAGAATATATGGCGAAGATCGATACAGCTTTAGAGGAAGTCAAAACGCTGTCTGGAAACTATGAAACATCATTAGTGACCATGTATAACGAAGGGAAATTGTCCGGCTTTGCTACAAACTCCCGTTACGGCTACATCTATGATCAATATGGCTTCAAGCCGGTAACAGAAGATATCGAAGCTTCATCCCACGGATCAAACTTCGGTTTCGAAGCACTACTGGAATTTGATCCGCAGGTATTATTCGTAATCGACCGCACAGCAGCCGTTGGCGGCGACTCCAACATCAAAGCCGATATGGAAAATGCCATCATCAAGAAAACAGAAGCCTACAAAAACAAGAAAATCGTATACCTCGACGGGCCGCTTTGGTACCTGAGCGGAGGCGGACTCCAGTCCGAACTTTCAAAGATCGAAGAAGTATTGGCTGAGTTGAAATAAAAGTGAGCCAAGGGGTCGGTTCCCTTGGCTCTTTTTTGAGACAGGGCCAGGGTGGCGGGTTCGTTGGCTCTTTTTTGAAGCTGGGCCAGGGGGTCGGGTTTGTTGACACTTTTTGAAGCTGAGCCAAGGGGTCGGGTCCCTTGGCTCTTTTTTAAGACTGAGCCAGGGGGTCGGGTCCGTTGGCTCTTTTTGAGACTGGGCCAGGGGGACGGTTCTGTTGGCTCTTTTTGAGAATGTGCCGCGGGACCTGTCCCTATGGCACATAGGGGAGTGATTTCATGAAGAAGATAAATGATTATATTGATTCGGTGTTCTATAAGGAGGATGCACTGCTGGAGGAAGTTCTTTCATCCATCGTGGAAAATGGGATGCGGTCTATCTCTGTTTCGCCATCCACAGGAAAGCTGCTGACGATGCTGGTCTCGATTTCAGGTGCTAAAAATGTACTGGAGATTGGAGCGCTTGGAGGGTACAGCGGAATTTGCCTTGCAAGAGGATTCGGCAGCGAAGGAAGATTGACTTCACTTGAACTGGTGGCAAGTTATGCAGAACTGGCACATAGAAATTTAGTAAAAGCAGGCTTCGGTGATCAGGTGTCCTATCTGACTGGACCAGCTTTGGAAAGCCTGGACCAGCTTGAGGATGACAATAAGAAGTTCGATTTCTTCTTCATAGATGCCGATAAAGAGAATTATGAAAACTACCTCGAGCATTGCATTCGTTTGGCGGAAGAGGGAGCATTGATCGTTTGTGACAATGTACTCGCAAAAGGTACGGTAGCCGACGAAAATGCAGAGCCCACACGCCATACCGAATTTATGAAAAAGTTCAACCAAGCTGTTGCTGACCACCCGAGGCTGGAATCTGTATTGGTGCCAATTGGGGATGGTCTGACAGTATCTAGGGTGAAGTGAGCCGAGGGGACAGGTACCGTGGCTCATTTTGAAACTGGGCCAAGGGGTCTGTCCCTATGGCTTATTAATTGGAGGGATATAGATGTTTGTACAGATACGCAAATGGACATTGACAGAAGGAAATGCTGATAAGATTCTTGATCGTTTTCAAAAGAAGCCTGGTGAAGGGCCATCTCTGATTGAGCAGCGAGAAGGATTCATTGGCCGTGAGCTGATGGTGAAGAATGCCCGCCGCGGAGAAGAAGAGGTGGTAATGATCATCCGCTGGGAGTCAGAAGAAGCATGGAAAGCATGGGAGAAGAGTCCGGAGCATATTGCGGGGCATAAGAACAAGATTAAAGAGAATGGCGGGAAGCCACCGAAGCCTGAGTATGTCATAGATATGGAGATTGGTAATTATACGGTGGTTGAGTGAATTTGAGCCTAGGGGACAGACCCCTTGGCTCTTTTTTGAGAATGGGCCAGTAGACCTGACCCCTTGGCTCCTACAAGGCTTTCTTTGAATTCTTACTGCTATACATATGGTGGTCAGCAATCTTGATTAACTCAAATAAGTTTTTGCTGTCATCTGGATAGAGGGCAGATCCAATAGAAAGTGTAATAGGCATTTTTACTTCCTTAGATAGATCTTTTATTTTCTCTTCGAGTTTTTGCAGAACGGTTTGCATTTCTGCCTCGTCATTGGATTGTCCGATGAGCAGAAATTCGTCACCACCCCAGCGGGCGACGATATCACTTTGTCTTGCTGTTTCAGCAAGTGCTTTGCTGATTTTAGTCAAAATCATATCGCCTGTAAAATGCCCAAAGGTGTCATTAATCACTTTAAAATTATCACAATCAACTATTACTACGAAAAGTTTATTGTTCATTTTTTCTGTTAGGTTAGATAGTTTTTTAAAGTTGCTTAAGATATATCTTCGATTGTATGTCCCTGTCAGTTCATCTTTCTCCGAATAAAATCTCACTTTGTCATACTGTTTGCCAGCCCAATAGCCAAACCAGATTAATAAGGGATATGTATACAAATCCAGAGGCTCTACTTCTCTATCACGGAGATAGTAATAGAGGATATATACGGAGTGAAATAATAACAAACTCAAACTTCCGATGATTTTACCAGTATGCTTCATTATCGCTCACCTTTGTAGTTGAAAAGTTTGTATTTATCATATCATGTGCTCGTAGATATTTGTTATTTCGATATAAAGTTTTTACAATTAAAGAAAGTTTTTCCTTTTATAAAATTCTTTATGGTAAAGTGATATTTATAGAATGAGCCAAGGGGACAGGTCCGTTGGCTCTTTTTGAGACTGGGCCAGGGGGTCTGTCCCGGTGGTTCAAAACGAGGGCTCCGCCCCATATTGAGGTGCCAAATGATTAAGTTAATTAGAAAGATACCAGGATTTGTTTTAAGTCTCGTCTTTGGAATATTACTGGGGGCAATCGTCAAGTATTTAGATACAGTCTCTGTTGATGGGCACTGGGGGCGCAATATCCTAAGCTATTCAGGGGATATTTTTACAAGGCCCGGCATTTGGGTATTGATCGGGACCATTTTGGCAGCGTATAGTAAAAACATTGTTACGAGCGGCTCTGAATACGTTCCTGTTCTTTATTGGTATGCTGATAAGTTATTATGTGTATTCTGCCTATTTATTCGGATTTTTTCCAACGAGTTATTTTCTTCTATGGGGCAGTATAGCCATCGTATCTCCTTTCTTGGCTATGATTGTTTGGATAGCTAAGAATGACCCACGTCTAGCTTTTGTCCTGCCGGCTCTCCCGATGGGACTTTTATTAAGCCTTGCCCTGGGAATAGGTCTATTTTATGTGGATGTATCTTATGTAGAAGAGTTAATGATGTACATCGTTCTATGCATCATCTTTTATAAAACAGGTAAGCAAATGGCTATTGTCGTTATTCTTTCATTCGTTGTGGCTATTATTTTCGGCCTGTATAGTCCAATTCAATTTTGAGCCAGGGGGTCTGTCCCCCTGGCTCTACCCCTGGCTCTATCCCCCCAGCTTCTCCGGATTCATAGTAATATAAATCTCCGCAATACGATCTTCAAAAATCGAAAAGCTTATGGTGCTGTGGATGCGGCCGTTCATGTAGTTGACCATGGCAGGCTGGCCATTGACGGTGGTGAGGGTAAATTGCACTTCATTGGATAAATTGCGTGTAATTCCCTGTAAGAAGGCGAATACCCTCTGGCGGGTCAGAATCGGACGTACGGCTGCTTTGACTTTTCCGCCGCCGTCGGAGTAGAGTGTCACATTTTCTGAGATGAGTTCGAGCAGGTCTTCTGTACGTTCTGTTTGGAATGCGAGGATGAAGCGCTGGATCAATGAGAGGTTCTTTTGATAATCCAGGCTTTCTCCTTCGGCTGCGGCCATTTTCTGTTTGGAGCGGCTGAACAGTTTGCGGCAGTTTTCTTCTGTTTTTTCAATCATTCTGCTAATCTCCGAATATGAAAAGCCGAACGCCTCCCGCAGCAGCAGGACTGCCCGTTCATGAGGGGTGAGATGCTCCATCATCCGTAAATAGGCGATGCTTAAATACTCCTTTTCCATGAGGATTTCCGACGGATTGGCTCGCTTGTCTCCCGCCGACAGGAGGGGCTCCGGGTTCCAGGGACCGATGTACTGCTCTCTTTTTACCCTCGCAGATCTTAAAAAATCGATGCAGCGGTTTGTCATCATTCTGCATAAATAAGCCTTCTTGTTCTCAACCTCCAGTTCAGGCAGCTGATAAGCCCGAAGGAAGGTTTCTTGGATCAGATCTTCGGTTTCTGAGACGGAGCCGGTCATGCGGTAGCCGAGAGAAAATAATAACGGCTTATACAGCACATAATCTTCATCGCTAATTTGCATGCTTGATCCTCATTTCTTTATCAATCACTTCCAGAGCGGCCTGTTTTCCGCTTTCCGCTGCAGCCTCTGACAATATGAAAGAAGGCGAGGCCCAATCTCCAGCAGCGTAGAGCCCGGGGAGGATGGCGGAGCTGCGGGTAAATAACGATGTGTCATTGACCATTGGCAATCGGCCATTCACCGTTATTTGTGGAAGGCATCTCTTCGTAATGATATATTTCTGCCAGCCAGGCTGTATTACCTCTAAAAAATTCTCCAGATTCCTTTTTTCTTCAGTAGCATCAATGGACTCATCGGGATGATGGTATTTCAGCACATGGAGAATGGTGCTTTCTCCTTTCTTTGACAGCCGGGCATAGTTAGAGTGAACAGAATAATAGTAGGGTGCATCGATTCCCATGGCAAATAAGTTTTCCGGATTGGGAAGCCTGGATAATGCAACATCCAATGCGGCCGCTTTGATGGGTTCAAAGTGATTGAAAGGCAGCTTGGCAGATTCGCCGAGCAGGTCATTCAGTGCTTGAGGGGGGCCGGTATAAATGATGTTACTGCAATAGATCGGTTCCTGATTGGATACTGTGATCTGCCACTGGCCGTTGTCCAAAGCAGTCAGCTGCTTCACATTTGCACTGGTCTGAATCAGTACATAGTTGGTCACGGCTTGGTTGTACAGCTGATCAATGATGGATTGCCACCCATCATCCACATAAATCACACCGCCCATGCCGATTTGCATGTGGGCCAGCATGACGCTCGCACTGATTTGTTCGGGGGCATGGGAATAGCTCACAAGGCGTCCGAGTGTAAAAAGAAGCTTTTGGTTGTTAGGAGTCTTCGTTGTTTCGTGCACAAATTGATGGAAGGTTTGATTACTGTATTGGCCGGGCTGCAGCTTCTGAATCTTGCGCAGAATGCCTATCCATTCTATTTTTTCTTTCCAATTTAGAAGCTTTGACTGCAGGACCCCGTTGGGTGAAAAAGGTGCCGCAAAGGAGTGGTGGCCATCCATCAACAAACCGCCTAGTTTAGGGGCACTGCCATTAATCTCTATGCCCAATTCTTTGAGGATGGGTAATGCTCTTCCTTTTTTATAAAGAGCGTGGGGTCCTATATTAAAAAACTGGCCGCTGATGATATCCGTTTTTGCACGCCCCCCGGCAGACTTCGCTTTTTCAAGCAGCAGAGTCTTCATCCCTGCTTTTCCTAAAACAGCTGCTGAAACAAGGCCGGCTAAACCGCCTCCTATAATGACAGTATCCCAATGATTTTGAGTCATAAATATCCCTCCTGTTTTAAATTCATTCTTATGACGGTTGAAGGAGGAGTTTTGTGACTGATGAGCCAAGGGGACAGGTCCCT
Organism: Bacillus sp. UMB0728; assembly: GCF_002858875.1. Lineage (NCBI taxonomy): Bacteria > Bacillati > Bacillota > Bacilli > Caryophanales > Bacillaceae > Bacillus > Bacillus sp. UMB0728. Next base: position 180,020 of record NZ_PKLA01000005.1, read on the forward strand.
TGGCTCTTTTTAAAATGGGCCAGAGGACCTGTCCCCTTGGCTCAAAGAAGAGAAAAAAGGATTATTAGGAGGATATTCGACAGAGACCAGCGAAACAGAAAATATGGAGTCATAGGGTGATGGTAAGATGAGCCACGGGGTCAGACCCCTTGGCTCGTTTTGAGATGGGCCAGGGGGTCTGTCCCCATGGCTCTCCCCATGGCTCATAAGGGAGGGTGAAACATGAACTTAAGTAATTTCAAAAGTGCAATTGATGCCGCGATTCTCGACAGAGGGCATGATTATTATATAGACGGGCGCTTGGAGCATATAGAAACCAATGCTGAAAATAAGTATTTTTTCCAAGCGGAGGGGACGGATATTTATGAGGTTTGGGTTGAGGTTGAGGAAGATGGGGAGATTGCCGATTCGGAATGTGATTGCCCCTATGACTATGGCCCGATCTGTAAGCACCAGGCTGCAGCTTTTTACCAGCTGGCGGGAATGTTGGATGGAGTTAAGCAGGAACATAGGGCAGTGAAAAAAACTGAGAAAGTTCCCGCTCTGGAAGAGGTCCTGGCTGATTTATCAAAGGAAGAATTGGTTCAAATTCTTCTGGAAGCCGCCTATTATGATGAGGGACTTGAAAGAAAACTCTTATTGAAATATGTAAAGGGAGGCAGCAAACAAGAGCTGAAGGCATGCAAAAAGCTGATCAAGGATATTGTGAGGGAGTATAAAGGCAGGGGCGGGTTTATTACTTCCAGAAACGCTGGCCGGTTTACGATCGAGCTGGAAACAGTCCTCGAAAAAGCGGGTGATGTCAGTGATCCGGAGCTGGCTGCAGATATGTCTTTGTTACTTCTGGAGGAAGCTATAGCTTCCTTTCAATATACAGATGATTCAGATGGAGACGTTGGTTTTCTAATCAAGGGAACTCTCGAGAAGATTGAGGAAATCGCCATGGATGCAGCTGGAAGTGACCAGAGGGAAGTGGTGTTCAACAAGCTATTGAAGGCTGCAAATAGTAACATGTTTGATGGCTGGGACGAATTCCAGATTGACCTTCTCCAAATTTGTCTGATATTTGCCTCGACTGATTATTATAGAGAACAATTAAGAAATATTATTGAGTCCCAGCTACTAAGAGAAGCGCCGGATGATAGGTATTCGAAATACAGGAAGGAAAGCCTGCTTCAGCTATTATACCAGCTGCTTGATCAGTATGGGCCGGCAGAGGAAGCGATGAAGTTTATGCAGGAGCACCTGCACTTTTCCTCTTTTAGAAAGCAGCTGCTGGAGAAATATCTGGAGGAAAGCCATTACGAAAAAGTCATCGAAGTTGCTTTGGCTGGAGAGGACCAGGATAGAGAGTATGCTGGACTGGTAACCAAGTGGAAGGAATACCGGTACAAAGCATATAAAGCCCTTGGAAGGAAAGAAGAGCAGCAATCATTGGCGAGGGAACTGTTTTTAGATGGCGACTTTGGCTTGTACGGGGAGCTGAAAGAGCTTGGAAAAGAGAATGAACGGTTTTATGAGAAGCTTAAGGAAGAGCTGAAGGGGAATAATAGATGGAATAATGAACGCCTCCTGCTTCAATTGATAGAAAAGGAAAATGATACGGAAGAGCTTATGATCTTTGTCCGGAAAAATCCCAGCTATATTGAAAAATATGCCGGAAAGCTCGCAAACCATTATAAGGAAGAAGTTACCGGGATTTACAGGGTATATATCTATAATGAAGCAAAATCTGCATCCAATCGAAGCCAGTATCGGGAGGTTTGCCGGAAGTTAATTCATTTTAAGAAACTTGCCGGGAAGCCGGAGCAGGCTGAAATCATTGAAAGGCTGGCAGAAGATAATAAAAGAAAGCCCGCTTTTTTGGACGAGCTGGAGAAGATACGGTGATGTGAGCCATGGGGACAGACCCCTTGGCTCGTTTTGAGACTGGGCCAGGGGGTCTGTCCCCATGGCTTAAGGGAAGGAGGTCAAGCATGGGACAAGAGAGAGGTTTGAATCGCATACATATTTTGTTTGGGGAGTCCCCTGCTGGATCTTTGAAAAATGCCTTTAGGGATATGGGTATTTATGAGCAGGAGAGGGTTGTGTTTTTTAGGGACATCTTTTCAGTTGGTCCTGTTTGGATGCTGCATGAAGAGAGCGGGAGAGAAAACAGGATAGAATGGATGAAGGATTTGATCAGTGATGATTATGAGGAATATCCCGAATATCGAAATAAGTTTGAGAAGACGATCAGACAGATACAGGGTATTTCTGATGGCTCTCATATTATTATCTGGCATGCTGATAATGCCCACGAGCAGACGGGATTGCAGTTTGTTGTGTATCTTTTGAAGGGGAAAAATATAGATATCTCCGCGATCAACACAACAAAAGCGGGTGAAGAAATGTTTCCAGACAAAAAAGTGAAATTTACTCCATTGCACACAGGGGAAATATCCCCTGAGACACTTCAGCTGATCTGGGAAAGCCCATTTGGAAAATGGTTAACAGACCATGATAGAGAACATCTGGAAAAAGAGTGGCTGATCCTTTCAGAAGATCGGGCAAATTTAAGAGTATGGAGAAACCAACTGATCCACAGCTTTCCCGAAGACTACTATGATACATTTATAAAAAGCAGGGCCGAAAAGCTGCATGCCAAGCAAAAGGAAAAGGATTTCATGAAATCAGCAAGGCTGATTGGCGACGTGCTTGGGCGTTTGGATCAGTATGTAGGAGACGAATTTCTTGAATATCGATTGAAGAAAATGATAGCAGCAGGCGTATTCGAGGCGGAAGGCAGCCTGCTGGCGATGAGGTTTTATAGTGTGAGGCTGCGCCAGGGGGACAGGTCCCTTGGCTCGTTTTGAAAGTGGGCCAGGGGGTCTGTCCCCATGGCTTCTAACTAGGAGGCGAAATAAGTGAAAAAGATCATTCTCACGACTGAAAGCGGAGCTGATTTGCCGGCTGATTTAACTGAAAGGTATAACGTTCAGGTGGTTCCGATGCACATCGTAATGGATGGGAAGGATTATTTGGATGGCCATTTGCCGGTTGAAGATATTTATGATTATTATGCACGAACGAAAAAGATTCCCTCTACGACATCAACGAACTCTTATGAATACGAGGAGTTTTTTGCGAAGATAAGAGAGGATTATCCGGATGGCATCATTTTCCATATTGGCTATACAAGCAAAGCTTCTTCTTCTTTTCAGAATGCCGTAATCGCAGCGGAAGAGTTTGAAAATCTATTCCTGATTGATGCCCTAAATGTGACAGGCGGATTGGCTGCCGTTGTCATCTACGCAGCAGAACAGCTGGAACAGGAACCTGGCATGGAGCCTGCAGCCCTGATTGAAAAAATTGAAAGCATCGTGCCTAAGTCGAGGCTGGCTTTCATCCCTGGCAGCCTGGATTTCTTAAGAGCGGGCGGGCGCGTAAGCAATATGGCGTACCTTGGCGGAACACTTTTAAAAATAAAACCCTGCATAGAATTGGTTGACGGGAAGCTCGTCTCCACGAAAAAATACCGCGGAAAAATGAGCACGGTGGCTGAAAAAATGATGCAGGATTATTTAAATGATTACAAAATCAACAGAGACCAGCTTTACTTCATTTACTCAATTGGCCTTGATGAACAAATCAAGAAACGGATGGACGAAATCGCGGCAGATGCTGGCTTTAAAAACGTAAAGTGGATCCAAGCAGGCGGCATGATCTCCACCCACTCCGGAGCCGGCGGCTTTGGAGTGGCTGGAATAGAAGTGTGAGCCAAGGGGACAGGTCCCTTGGCTCTTTTTGAGATTGGGCCAGGGGGTCTGTCCCCCTGGCTCACTAACAGGTATAATTAGGAAATAGAGGGGGGAATATGTTGATCAACCCAGAGAAAGTGAATGCTGATATACCTGCGGATATGAGTAGTAACGATTTACTGTCTATTGTTAATTGGTTCGAGAAGCATCAGCGGCTTTTTTATGTGTTTGGCTGGTCTTATCTGAGGAATCAGAAGCAGCTGGAAGATCTTTTTTATCAGACCATTTTAAAGGTGCAGAAGGATTTTTCGAAAATAAATAGCAAAACAACATTTGATACATGGGTAACAAAGGTTTTTATACATAAGTGCCGGGAGCATGCTGCAACCGTGAGTTTAGAAGCTTCAGAGGAAAGTGATGCGCATCGGGAATTATTTAAAGCGCTTAATCAGTTAAAAGGACAAGAGAGAGAAGTGCTTGTTTTTACGTATTTAAGGGGACTGTCTACTGAGGAAACAGCCAGCCTTCTCCAGCTTTCCGTTAAAGAGGTAAAGGAGCTGCTGGTTTCTGGAATCCAGTCGCTCAGAAATGGACTTAGGTATGGGGAGCATTTTAATGGCTGTGCGGAGTACCAAAAGTTTTACTTAGATTATCTTGGGCGGAACATGGAGAGGCCGCTTAAGATTGATTTCGAAAAGCATATTTATCATTGCCCGGAATGTCAGGAGGATCTGGCTTCTTTTCAGGAAGCACAGCTGCATTTGACGAAGATCATGGAGGCGTTTCAAATTCCGGCCGGCTTTATGGAGAGCATTAAAGAAAGAATTGCCCAGACTGAAAACCTGAGGCAGCAAAAGAACAACAAACGTAATAGAATCGGATTTATTGCTGCAAGTGTATTGGCTATACTCATGTGCACTGGTTTCTTTACAGGGGCTTTCGCAAAAGTCTATTATTCCTTATCGGAGGAAAATCCAGAGCTCCGTCCTTTTCTGCAGGCGAAACTGGGTGAAAGGCTGAATTTGGTAGCAGAAAATAATGGGGTGAAGATTAAAATTAAGAGCGTGATCGCTGATGAGGTTCAGACGCTGATTTTTTATGAAATCGAAGATACGAAGAAAAACAATCAGTATATGATTAATTTTGATGATGGCGTTTATGTGGAGGATGAGCAGTCCATCATGAATGAGCAAATGTATCCTCCGTATAATCCCCCTGACCTGGAGTCGGATTTAAACAAGGAAGAACAGAACATCTATCATGGAAAAATCAGTCTGAGGCCGCTGCTAAAAGATAGCGGCACTGTCAAGCTGAAGATTACAAAGATGATGAAATTAACCCGCAGCTCCTCTGTCCGGGATACTTTTAGCGGAAGCTTAGAGGAGGCAAGAGGTGAGTGGGAATTTGAGATTCCTGTAGTCAAGCAGCCTTCCACCGAGTATGAACTGGAAAAAGACATAGAAGTTGAGGGTCTCCCAGTCCGGATGGAAAAACTGATTCTTACTCCGACAGCCACCCTTCTGCAATATAGCATGGGTTATGCACAGTCAGGAAAAAAGAGGATAGATAATATTGATTTTGCCAGTTTAGAAGTGAACAATAAAAAATTAAAAGCGGATCTTTATGGCGGGGCCTCTTTAGGTTCATGGCATGGTTATCAAGCACAATTCGAACCTCTTTTTGAAAAAAAGGCAGGGAAGATTGAGGTGAAATTCAAGAGGCTGTATTTATCTTTTGATGATTATAAATCAATTAGATTGGACCCATCCAAGCAGTACCCGCAAACCTTTAACTATGCTGGCAGCAGGATTTCCATTGATAAGGTAGAGGTTGGTAAGCCTACCACTGTTGTCTTAAGCAATCATGACATTAAAGATCGCGCCTACGAGTCGTTTCACTTCAATATTGTAACGGAGAAAAGTGAAAATACTTCAATCGAAATGGACTCTGAAGGAGTCTACGTCGATAAAAGCGGGAAAAAATACGATGTTCATCAAATCACACCTGCTCTATACGAAAAGCTCGAGTACCTTCGCCATTTCTCTACCGTTGAAAGAGTCAAAATACAAGGTGAAAATTTAGTTCCCCAAGCCCTTGAAATCTATGGGTACAGTACTACTAAATATTTGGAAGATGTTGTGAGGATATCTTTGGAATAGAGAGCCAGGGGGACAGACCCCTTGGCTCTTTTTTGAAACTGGGCCAGGGGGTCTGTCCCCCTGGCTCAAATAAGGAGAATGCCGAATGATTAGAAATGCTGTTGGGGCCATCGTATTTCAGGGAGAGGAATACCTTTTGGTTCATAAGGTTAAAAGAAGTGCTTTAAAAGCTTCGGAAGGACAAACGAAAGGGGAGTGGGATTTCCCTAAGGGCGGGGTCGAGGATAGCGATGAAAATCTTAAGGACGCGATATTAAGAGAGCTGGCAGAGGAAACAGGATCTGCTGAATATCGGATTATAAAGCAGCTACAGGAAAAGATCTGTTTTGATTTTGATAGAGAGTTTGCAAAGAAAACAGGCTGGAGCCGGCAGGAAACGGTGATGTTTGTTGTTGAGTATGTGGGGGATAGGTCTGAATTGGAGGCAGAGGACAGCGAGATTAATGAAGTTGAATTTGTTGGGAGAAATGAGGCGCTGGAGCGGCTGGCGCATGAGGAGAGTAAGGCGTTTTTTGCTGAGGTGTTTTGAGCCAAGGGGACAGACCCCCTGGCTCTTTTTGTGACCGGGCCAAGGAACCTGACCCCCTGGCTCAAACCGGGCCAAGGGACCTGACCCCCTGGCTCAAACCGGGCCAAGGGACCTGACCCCCTGGCCCAAACCAGCCCACAGAACCCAATCCCCCACCTCACCGCACCCCCAACAACCCCCGATTAATCACCCCATTAATAATCTCCGCCATCTCCCTAGGACTGTGATCCATCCCATTATTAAGCCATTTCTTTATCGCATGAATGCTGCCGCTGATGATGAAGGTACTGAGGTATTCAGAAAGGTTTTCATCGTACGCGGTGTCTGCGAGCCAGCTGGTCATGAAGACCTGATGGGCGAAGTTGATGACTTTTGTTTCGAAGGTTGTGTTTGTTATTTCGTTGAGGAGGGTGGTGCATACTTCGTGTTTGCTGGCGAAGTATTCGAGCAGTTTTTCGATCATTTGGAGGGCCTGGTCTTCTTTTTCGAAGTTGTACTGGCTCATATAGCCCTGCATGTCCTGGATGATTTCGTCTTCGATTGTGTCCAGGAGGTCATAATGATCGGTATAGTGGGAATAAAATGTGGAGCGGTTGATGTCGGCGAGACTGCAGATTTCTTTGACGGTGATATAGGAGATTTGCTTGTCCTTCAATAGCTTCATGAGGCTGTCTTTCAATACCATTATTGTATATTTTTTGCGTCTGTCCATTTTGGGAGAGGTCATAACCAGTTTCCTTTCTTTTTGCGTTTTCCAACACTTTTGATCATTGTGTCGGGAATACCACGGAAGTTAGAGAACTGTTCGTTGAATAGGCAACACCGTGTTTATATAATGATAAAGTGTATAGAAAAAAAGGGCAAGAGAGGGTGAACACGCATCAATATTGCTGCACGAATACTTAAACATAAAAAAGCCGTTGCCATCACGTTTGCGGTTTTGACTGTGCTTTGCGCCCTGGCGCAGTTCACTGTGTCGGTGAACTATGATATGAAGGAATATCTGCCGGAGGACGCCCAGTCGACGAAAGCCATGGAAGTGATGGAGCGGGAATTCGAAGGGAATGTCCCGACGAACCGGGTGATGATGCGGGACATGACCATACAGGAAGCTCTTGCTTTCAAAGAAAAGCTGGCCGCGATTGACGGTGTATCTGATGTCATGTGGCTGGATGATGTGATCGACATCAAGGCTCCGCTTGAGATGTCGGACCCGAATACGGTAGATGACTATTACAAAGATGACTATGCCTTGTTTTCTTTCAGCATCCGTGAAGGAGAGGAAGTCCAGATCACCGATCGCATTTATGACCTCATCGGCGAAGACAATGCGATGGCCGGTGAATCGCTGAATACGGCTACCCAGCAAAAAATGGCCGGCACGGAATCGATGTATGCGGCCGCCTTCCTGGTGCCGATCATCATCATTATTTTAGTCGTTTCAACGACCTCGTGGGTGGAGCCGCTGCTGTTCCTCACCGCCATCGGTGTGTCGGTTCTGATCAATATGGGGACGAATATTTTTCTCGGGGAGGTTTCCTTTGTCACTCAGTCGGTCGCCCCGATCCTGCAGCTTGCAGTCTCGCTGGATTATGCAATTTTCCTCCTGCACAGCTTTAACGATTACCGGAAAAAGGTGGGAGACCCGCGGGAAGCGATGGAGCTGGCGATGAAGAAATCATTTTCGGCAATCGCAGCCAGCGCGTCCACAACCTTCTTCGGTTTCATTGCCTTATCATTCATGGAGTTTGAAATCGGGTCTGATCTTGGCATCAACCTGGTCAAAGGGATTTTACTGAGCTTCATCAGTGTCATGGTGTTCCTGCCGGCATTGACATTGCTTTGTTATAAATGGATCGACAAGACGCAGCATAAGCCATTGCTGCCATACATCCGCGGCAAGGGGAATTTTGTGCTGAAGTTCCGGGTGCCGGTTCTTTTGCTTGTCGCCATCCTGATTGTTCCGTCCTTTCTTGCGCAAAGCAAGACCAATTTCACTTATGGAGTTGGAGAGCTGCCGGAAACAACCAGGGCGGGGAGCGATTTTGCGAAAATTAAAGAAGAGTTCGGGGAAAGCACGCCGATGGTCCTGCTTGTACCGAAGGGGGATACGGCCAAGGAAGAAGAGCTCGCCAGCGAGCTGGAGAAGCTTGACCATGTAACGAGTGTCATGGCGTATGTTAACACCGTCAGTGCGGCAATCCCTCCAGAGTATCTTGACCCCAGCATCACCGAACAGTTCTACTCGGAAAATTACAGCCGGATCATCCTTCAGACAGATACAAAAACTGAGGGAGACGAGGCATTCAAGCTGATCGAGCGGGTCCAGGATACTGCTGAAAAACTGTACGGGGATAAGGTTTATTCAGTCGGGGAAAGCGTGACATTGTATGATATCAAAAATACGGTCAAAAAAGATAACACGCTGGTCAATCTGCTGACTCTCCTGACCGTCGCATTCGTACTGTTTGTAACCTTCAGGTCGATTTCGATTCCGCTGATCCTGCTGCTGACCATTCAGACAGCCGTCTGGATCAATCTGTCGGTCCCTTATTTTACAGATTCTTCATTAGTATATGTCGGCTATCTGCTCGTCAGCATCATCCAGCTGGCCGCGACTGTCGACTATGCGATCCTGCTGACAGATGCTTATAAAGAGGACCGGCAGGAAATGTCTGCGCTGGAAGCAGTCAAGAAGACAATGGATGAAAAAATATTCTCGATCGGCATTTCGGCCTCAATTTTATCAAGTGTAGGCTTTATCTTATGGATTACGTCATCGAACCCAATCGTAGCTTCAATCGGACTGCTGCTTGGAAGGGGAGCGCTGCTGGCCTTGATCATGGTTGTGTTCTTCCTTCCGGCGTGCCTGCTGATCTTCGATAAACTGATCATGAAAACAACATGGAAAGCAAACTTTTATAAGGAGAAGTGATGATGAGGAGAATGAGAAAATTCTTGGCTGTCTTTGCCAGCATCCTAATGATGATGCCCGCCCTGCTCGTTTCGGCTGATACAGCGGGCAGCAAGTCAGGGGAAAAAGTCTCCCAGGAAACAGGAGAGCTTTCCTCAAAGGACGAAGTGGTGTATGCAAAGCTCAGCCCAGCCGGTGAAAATCAGGAAGTTTATGTGGTCAACATTTTAAATATTGAAGAACCTGGGGAAGTGACTGATTATGGCCCCTATACGAACCTGAAAAACCTGACGGATCTCTCGCCGATTGAGAAATCAGACGCAGCGGTGAATGTGACGGCAGAGGAAGAAGGAAAGTTTTATTATCAGGGTGATTTGAATGAGTCAGCCCTGCCATGGAATGTTTCCATTACGTATACATTGGATGGGCAGGAAACCGCACCGGAAGAATTGGCTGGAAAAAGCGGCCATGTGGAGATTGGGATTCAAACCTCCAGAAATGAAAGTGCAGAAGCTTCCTTTTTCGAAAACTATCTGCTGCAGATTTTTTTCCCGCTGAATGGGGAGAAATTCAGCAATATCGAGGCTCCGGACGGGATGCTTGCCAACGCGGGGAAAAACAAGCAGGCCACATTCACTGTGATGCCGGAAAAAGAGGGAAATCTGACACTTGAAGCAGATGTGGCAGATTTCGAGCTCGAAGGCATTGATATCACAGCCATTCCGTCTTCACTCCCGATTGATGCACCTGACATCGATGACATGACAGGTGAGATGGATACACTGACAAAGGCGATCAAAGAGGTCAATGATGGAGTGGGGCAGCTGCAGAACGGCGCTTCGGAATTGCATAATGGCGCAGCTAAGCTCAACGACGGCTCCAGGGAGTACCGTGATGGCATAGCGGCGCTCGATGGTTCCTCTTCCAAGCTGGTCAGCGGCTCAAAGAGCATCGAGCAGGCTCTGCAAAAGCTGAATAGCATTCTGAGCGCTGGCTCTGGAGATATGGGTCTCGGCGATTTGAAAAAGATGCAGGATGGACTGTCCCAATCCGCAGCCGGCCTGCGGGAAGTGTCCAGGAATCTGGCAGCATTGCAGCAGGCCTTTAGCGCCTCTTACAATAGCTTGAATGAAGCAATGGAAGGCATTCCGAATCATGAGATTTCCCAGGCACAGATCGAGCAGCTGAAGGAGAGCGGGGCCGATCCGGATGTGGTCGCGCAATTGCTTGAGACTTATGCCGCGGCTAAAAATGCCAAAGGAGTCTTTGCTGCTGGAAAAGGCAGTTTTGAAACTGTCAGCGGGACATTGGAACAGGTCAGTACCTCTCTGACAGGAATGGCCAAAAATCTGGATGCAATGGCCGCGGGACTTTCGCAGGCTCTGAACAGCTCAGATGCTGCCGATGCAATGGCCCAGCTGCAGGCAGGCGTTAATGCCCTTGCCGCCAATTACGAATCCTTTCACTCGGGATTGGTGGACTACACCGGCGGAGTGAGCAGGCTGGCAGGTTCCTATTCTGAACTGCATAACGGCATTGCTGGCGTGGCTGACGGAACAGGAGAAATCGCCAACGGCGCAGCGAGCCTTCATACCGGTACCACTGAACTTTATGAAGCAACCAGGGATCTGCCTGAACAAATGAAAGAAGAAGTTGAAGGCATGCTCGAAGAATATGACAAGAGTGACTTCAAACCGGTATCCTTCGTATCAGCGCAAAACGAAAAGGTAAACTCAGTTCAGTTTGTGCTAAAGACAGAAAGCATTAAGCAGGAAGAAACGAAAGAAAATGAAAAGCCTAAAGAAGAGCCGCAAGGGTTTTGGGCCAGGTTGAAGGCTTTGTTTTAATAAGCCAAGGGGACAGATCCCTTGGCTCTTTTTAATACTGGGCCACCGGATCTGTCCCCATGGCTTTTATTGGGACAGAGTTATGAGGTGACTGCATTTCTATCAAAGTATTGTAATAGAGGGGTATATTGGATTATTATTATGATAAGTTAAAATATGGAAGGTGAGAAATCTAAAATGAAAAAATCCAGTGCTCTAGTCATTTCATCCTTATTGATTTTAAGTGTTTCCTTCTCTATGAACGTAGAAGCTAAAACACCGGCAGCTGCCAAAACCTATAAAAACTGCACAGAATTAAATAAAGATTATAAAGGAGGAGTAGCCCGTTCTTCTTCTGATAAAAATAAGGGCGGAAAAACCAAATATAAACCATATGTCTCCAAGGCCCTGTATAATGCAAATAAAACAAAGGACCGGGATGGCGACAATATAGCTTGTGAAAAATAATAGAAAGCCAAGGGGACAGACCCCTTGGCTCTTTTTAATACTGGGCCACGGGACCTGTCCCCATGGCTTAACAAATTTAAGTCAGCTGCAGAACATTGAATTAGGTCTAATGAAACAAATAATTTGATATTTTGCTATAAAAATATCTAAAATAGGTTTTGGACAATCATATATTAGGTATATGGATATAGGTAAAATGATACATAAAGAATTCAATAAGGTTAGGGGCTAGAACAATGGATAATAACAACAAGTCGGGAACTTTCAAAGAAATCGTAAATGTTCAGCGCAGTATAAAAGCTAAAATGATTTTTGCGGTGATTGTCAGTCTGCTGATCAGCACGCCTATTTCCGAACTTATCAACAGACAATTGAAAGGTATTTTTGACGGAAGCTTTGGCGTCATTGTCAGCACCTGTGTGACGCTGCTGGTGTCGACATTAATCATTTCATTATGTACGACATTCCTGGTTACCAACCGTCTGAAAAAGGTGCTGGAAGCAACAAAATCCGGGGCCGAAGGGGATCTGAGCATCCAGATTAAAGATAGATCCAGAGATGAAATCGGGCAGCTGGCCTCATCGTTCAATGTGATGATCGATAATCTCAGGCAGGTGGTTGCGAAAACAAATGATACCGCCTCCAAGGTCTCTGCTTATTCGGAAGAGTTCCAGGTCAGCACAGAACAAAGCGGCGCATCTGTAGAGCAGATTTCCGCCACCTTTCAAAACATTGTATCCGGTTCCGAATATCAGGTGAATAAAACACAGGAGCTTCAGGACTCTGCAGGATTGATTAATGATGAAATGAAAAGTATGGCCTCGTCCGTTCAATCAGTCTCTAAAATGATTGCCGAGACGAACGCCAAGGCAGATATGGGAATGAAGCTGATTGGCAATACCGTCTCAAAAATGGACTTAATTCAAGAGTCTGTTCAAGAATCATCCAGCATTGTAAACTTGCTGGGAAACAAATCTAAAGAAATCAGCCAAATGGTGACGCTGATCAAAGGCATCTCTGATCAAACCAATTTGCTGGCGCTGAACGCTTCCATTGAGGCAGCTAGGGCAGGGGATGCAGGAAAAGGGTTTGCCGTTGTGGCTGAGGAAGTAAGAAAGCTTGCCGAAGAATCCGGCCAAGCGGCCGAAAGCATCAAAAAGCTGGTCGAGAATATTTTAGATCAGACAGCCGATGCCGTTGAATCCATCAATAAAGGCACAGAGATTGTAGACAATGGCAGGACTATGGTGAATGAAACAGGCGAAGCATTTAAAGACATTGCAGGCTATGTACATGAAATCGGCAAGCAGTCAACAGACTCTCTGAAAGCGCTTGAGAGTATAGGGAAAACATCAGCACGTACCGGGGAAATCATCAGGGAAATTGCCGGCATTGCCAGGCAGGCCTCAACAGGTGTCCAGCATGTCGCCGCCTCCCTGGAAGAACAGTCCGCTTCCAATGAAGAAATAACATCTGCTGCGGGAAGATTGAATAAGATGGCCGGTGAATTGAGTGAGGAACTGAGTAAGTTTACAGTGTAATCCTTTTACATAATGAAAGGGAATGGGATCTAATATTGTTTTAGAGAGGAGCCGGCCATATTGGGCCGGCACTTTTCATTTACTGTCGGCAGAAATTATTCTAAACTAAGAAAAACGCCACTAGAACGGAGGGCCGCAATGCATGCCAAAAAAAGAATCAGAGACTATGGAGTAAAAATAGGAACCCTTCAGACAGGTCCGCGCAATAGCATCACAGATGTGGAAGGCGTAACTGTGGGGCATACCACGCTGAGCGAAGCTGACAAACAAACCGGGGTTACGGCAATTGTGCCGCATCCCGGAAATCTATTTAAAGAAAAGCTGATTGCCGCAACCCATGTGATCAACGGGTTTGGGAAGAGTATGGGGACAATTCAGATCAATGAGCTGGGTACGCTTGAATCCCCCATTATCCTGACCAATACGCTCGGGATCGGTACAGCGGCAGATGCTTTGATTCAGTATATGCTGGAGTCTAATCCCGAAATCGGCCGGACGACTGGAACGGTAAATCCGGTGGTGTGTGAATGCAATGATATGTTTTTGAATGATATCAGGGCTGGGTTTATAGAGCGGGAGCATGTTTTCCAGGCACTGCAGAATGCCTCGGCCGAGGTGGAAGAGGGAACGGCTGGAGCCGGGACCGGCATGCTTTGCTATTCGCTGAAGGGCGGGATCGGGACAGCTTCAAGGGTAATGGAGATGGACCATGGGACATATACATTGGGCGTTCTCGTGCTGACGAATTTCGGCGGTTTAAAGGATCTGCGGGTGAATGGGAAAGCGGTCGGGGTAGAGCTGAGTGAGGCTATCCAAGCTAAGGAGGAGCAGGATAGAGGTTCGGTTATCATCATTGTGGCTACAGATCTGCCTGTGTCGGAGAGGCAGCTGAATCGAATTATTAAAAGGACGGTTACAGGATTGTCCCGGACGGGGTCAATCATCGGGACGGGAAGCGGCGAGGTTGTCATCGGGTTTTCGACTGCTGTGAAAATCCCTCATGAAAAACCGGCAGATTGCCTGACCTTTTCTATGATACATGAAGAGGATATCGATCTGGCCTTCAGGGCGGCAGGCGATGCAACGGAAGAAGCTGTCCTGAATTCTTTGGCAGCGGCAACACGGGTGGTGGGCCGGAATGGGAATGTGCGGCCGGCTTTGAGTGATTTGCTGCGGGAGCATGGTATCCGGCTGGTGTAAAAAAGACCTTGCCCCAAATAATACGGGGCATGGCTCCTATTCATGATCAATCAATTCTCCGTACTTTTTCATATTATCTTCACTCAAAACCCCAGCTTTATAAAAATAGTTTGCATATACAAACAGCATCATTTCATTTTCTTCTGTGAACTCCAGCTTCTCCATGATGAGATTGATCGTCTCCGCATGCTCTTCAGGACTGGTATACATCGTATTCCAGGCGCTGACCTGCTGTTCAGGGATCCCGCTGAAAATGGCAGCTTCCAGCTCTTCCGGCGGGACCGGCTCCTTTAAGTGTGCGTAGGGGTCTTCATCAATGTCAGTGTAGATGAAGCCGATCGGATTATATTCCTCCAAAGGGTAGGTGTATTGCCCGCTTGAGGTTGTTACCACTGCGTTTAGTTGGTTTACTTCCAGCTTTCCATCTGCTAGAAGAACGGATTCCTCCAAGCTGCTAATCTCGCTTATAAAGTCAGGCACAGCCAGCCAATAGCGCTGACCCTGCGGCAGCTGTGCGATATATTTCCCAAGCGGCATATCCTCTAATTTTCCTTCATCTTTTAATCTCGTAAAAAGCACCGGCCTATAAAAATACTGCACAGTCAAATCCTTCATATAAATGGTCCACTGGGCATCCGGGCATTCAAACAGAACGCGGAAGGCAAAGCCTGCAGCGGTTTTCTGCAGCTCATAGTAAATCAGCCATTGGCCGGTCTGCAGCTGCTCAGCTGCTTCTTCTTCAGTGATATCATGGAAAGTAAAGTGGATATAAGGCTTTGTGGAAAAACCGCTCTCTGTATTGATATAAAGATGAAGATTGCCATTCTCCAGCTTAATCCGCTCTATGATGGCATCATGGAGGCTATCTGTGAAAACTTCCTGGACAGCAGGTGATAAATGGGCAGCAGCCTGTGTTGTCTGCTCATGTGCTGCATCCAGAACCTGTTCAAACTCCCTGTCACTGTTGCGCATCCATTGAAGATAATCCTCCCGGACCGATTTTGGCAGGGAAGGCTGATTGAGCGTTCCATTCTCCACATAAGGAACAAAGCGGCTAGGGAGCACAGTAAGCAGTTCTGCTTTAATATCTTTCAATTCCTCTTTCCGGCGGGAATGGAGATCTTCTCCTTCCTCCTCGGCTTCTCTCAAGGCGCTTTCCCAGTCAGAGTCCGTTTCAGGAATGGGAAGTAGGTTATGCTTTAAGAATGCTTCTTTTGCTTGAATTGTTAGATTCCACATTGAGGCACCTCAAATCATTTGGTAAAGTAGTATATTGTACATCTCCATTAAATCTAGTAAACAACCCCAAATTGCCGCGATGCGCAGCCATGGCATGTATCATTGTCAAACCGATGCTCCTTGGCAACCTTTTCACCGCAAAACTGACACTTTCGATATTGCCTTTTTCTGGTGTTAATAGTCTTAAGCAGCAGTTCAAGCATCACGTCCTGCTGCTCTTCTCTGTTCAAGGATTGAACTTCCTTCCAGGATAAAGAATGTTTTGTATAAATGCCAGGCACCGGAGCCGGAATAGGTCCGTTCCATTGTACAGCTTCATATCCAAAGTCCAGACCAGCATCGGTAAAATGGATATAAACCTCTGGTTCATCGGCAAATCCATCAAGCTTAAAATAAGCGGCATGATTACCAGTAAAACTGTTAATTGAGTATTGATCATAAAGGGATTCAATCCAGGTGAAGGCCTTCATTTTTAAAGATTTCAATGTGAGCATCCTTTTGGCTTTTTCTATTATTATAGCATTCTGGAAATATATGTGCCCCTGCTCATTCATGCCATTACCGCGAGTAAGGGAGCCAAGGGGACAGACCCCCTGGCCCACAAACTAAGCCAAGGGACCTGACCCCCTGGCCCACCAACCAACCCAAGAAACCCGCTCCTCAAGCTGTTTATCCACTCAAACTTTGGGCAATAATGCTTAATGAAGAGATTAATCTGCCCTGCAGCCAATATCCCAGTTGAAACTATCCCGCTCTTCGATTAATATATATGGTGTTGAACTAAACAAACGAAATCGATGATGAGGAAGAGTAGCTGGTGCTGTAATCTAAAGCGAGTCAGGGATGGTGTGAGCCTGATGAGGATGCATGAGTGAAGAACACCTCTGAGTTCTAACCGAAAAGGCTCACTGAGTAGGCTTAGACGTGTCCGGGACGTTATCTGCCGGAATTGATAAGCTGGCCGCATATTGCGGCAATGTGGGTGGTACCGCGGAAGCAAAGCCTTTCGTCCCTTTTAGGGGGACGTAGGCTTTTTTTTATGAACATTATTTTTTTAGGAGGATCAATCATGATTAAAGCAACTGTTAAAGAGCTGTACAGAGATCCTGAAGCCCATTTGAATGAGAAGGTGCGTATAACCGGCTGGGTCCGTACGTCCCGCGATTCAAAGACTTTCGGCTTCCTTGAAGTCAATGACGGCACTTTTCTTAAAAATGTCCAGGTTGTTTACGGAGACGAGCTGCCGAATTTTAAAGACATCACAAAAGCGGCCATCAGCTCTACTGTTTCTATAGAAGGTTCCATCGTTCTGACGCCTGACATGAAGCAGCCATTTGAAATGAAAGCTGAACAGATTACGATTGAGGGTAAATCAAATTCAGACTATCCGCTGCAAAAGAAGAAGCACTCTTTTGAATACCTGAGGACGATTGCCCATCTGCGTCCGCGCACGAATACGTATTCAGCTGTTTTCCGGATCAGGTCTCTGGCTTCTTATGCCATCCATAACTTCTTCCAGGAAAAAGGCTTTATTTACGCTCAAACTCCAGTCATTACAGGCAGTGATACGGAGGGTGCCGGCGAGATGTTCCGTGTGACAACGATGGACATGAATAATGTTCCTAAAACGGATGAAGGCGACGTGGATTTCAGCAAGGACTTCTTCAATGGAGAAGCCAATCTGACAGTCAGCGGGCAGCTATCAGCAGAAGCATTCGCTCTTGCTTTCCAGAAGGTGTATACATTCGGGCCGACTTTCCGTGCAGAAAACTCTAACACAACCCGCCATGCGGCTGAGTTCTGGATGGTTGAACCGGAAGTGGCATTCGCTGAGCTGCCGGATATTCTTGACCTGGCAGAAGCGATGATTAAGCATGTCATTCAGTATGTGCTGAACGAAGCTCCTGAGGAAATTACATTCTTCAACAGCTTTATCGATAAGACTCTTATCGAAAGGCTGAACACAGCGCTGAATACTGACTATGCACGCGTGACTTACACGGATGCAATCGAGCAGCTTAAAGAGTCAGGCGAGAAGTTCGAATATCAGCCTGAATGGGGTGCAGACCTGCAGACAGAGCATGAGCGCTACCTGAGTGAAGTCATTTATAAGCGTCCTGTCTTTGTCACAGACTATCCAAAAGATATCAAGGCTTTCTATATGAGAGCGAATGATGATGGCAAAACCGTTGCCGCTGCAGACCTGCTTGTTCCTGAAATCGGCGAGCTGATCGGCGGAAGCCAGCGTGAGGAGAGGGAAGAGCTCCTTAAAGAAAGAATCACTGAGATGGGCATGGACCTGAAGGACTACTGGTGGTATCTTGAGCTCCGCAAGTATGGAGAAACCAAGCACTCCGGCTACGGAATCGGCTTTGAGCGCCTGATCATGTACCTCACAGGCATGAAGAACATCCGTGATGTTATCCCATTCCCGCGTACTCCGGGGAATGCTGAATTTTAATTTACCTCCAGATCATTTTAAAAAGCCTGTCGCTATTCCTTTAGCGGACAGGCTTTTTCATTTGGGATTCCAGTAAGCCGGCAGCAGAAATCCAGAACCATTTTAGGGAACCGAAATACAATGGAAGCATTGAGAGCCTAAATGCGGGAAGGGGAAGTAACAGCGTGGGGGTTATTTTAGCCATTTTCTGTGCCATAGCTTATTCTTTCAACTATATATTCATCCAGCTTGGGATGAGAAAATCCCCGCAGGATAATGGCAGTTTCCTGTCTCTGTTCATTTGTGTGCTGACCGTGACGGGGATATACGGATCGATGTTTCTTTTTGGGGAAAAAGAGATGGCGCCTGTTAGCTGGATTGGTGTCTTTTTTTATATGCTGGCAGGATTTTGTACGGTATTTTTAGGCAGGACTCTTCTGTTTGCCGGTATTCGAAAAATAGGCTCTTCCAGGGCGGCCGCGCTGAAAAATGCTGCCCCGGTATTCACCATTATCATGGCCGTTCTTTTTTTAGGAGAAACCATTTCTCTTCTTGCCGGGACTGGAATCCTCGTCATCCTGACCTTCCTCTTTCTGCAGGCACGATTTGACTTCCGCTCAGCAGGGGACCATGCGGAACGAGAGGATAAATCGGGGTTCATGCTGGCGATTGCTGCGGCCATCTGCTTTGGCATTGGCCAGGGGCTGAGAAAATTAGGAATTCTGTATGATTCTGATGCAGTCTTAGGATCATTGATTGGCTCCGTATTCGCCCTGCTCGTGTTTATTTTGATGGAAATTGGCAGAAAGCAGCTGAAGCTGACATTGGCATGGAACTTTAAAAATATCAATCTCTATTTTGTGGCAGCCGGCATTGTGACAGGGTTTGCCCAAGTCTCTTTTTTCGTGTCCCTTCTTTATACTCATGTATCGTATGTCAGTACCATAGCGGCTATTGAGCCGATCATTACGATTTTCCTGGCCAGGATGCTGTTGGCCTCTGAAGAAAGATTCGACTGGAGGCTGATTGCAACAGCCTGTGCTGTCTTTTTGGGGACGGTAATTATTATTATTGGGCAGTGAAAGCCAGAACGGAAGCCATTGCAGGTTGGGGCATTCTCCAGCTTGATCAGGAAGGGCTGACAAAAAGGGAGAATGGGATAGTAACAGAGTGGAAGGATCAAGAAATCCCATACATACTTGAAGCAAGAGCTTTTATTCATGCGATTAAGACAGGGTACGCCTCCGGGATTAAAACGGACTATTTGGATGCCTGCCGAGCCCAGGGAATTGCAGCGGCAGCTGTGGAGTCAGCCCGTACCGGCGGCCTAGTAAAAATTATGGACGACTTTTAGCTTTGGAAAAAACGCAGTTATGAACAGGTTTTCCTTGATCAGTGGGAAGCGCGGGTAATAATGATGGGGGGAGCTCATAGGGGCTTTCCCTTTTTTTATCTTTGGCTACAATGTAGGAAGCTTGTCAAATTCTTATATACCTAGAAAGATTTTTACAAGAACCTTACACGAATTTAACAGAGAAGTAGTACATTTGGATTATCGACTTTATGTTTAGGAAGGTATTTTTGATGACAACTATGCTGTTTGAATCTAAAGAAGATCAAAACTTCCATATGTTCAATTTCTGCCATGCGTTTCAGCCTATATTCAGTTTGGCAGAGCATTGTATTGCAGGTTATGAAGGACTGATCAGAAGCTTTGAGATCCAAAATCCCGAAGTGCTGTTTGCAATGGCCAAACAGAACGGAAAGCTGTATGAGCTGGATGTTTTTTCGATTGCCCGGAGCATCAGCACATTTGAATATCAAGCTGCAGCTGCTGCATCTTTCCGTTTATCTGTGAATATTTTCCCATCTACAATGCTGGAACCGGCTTTTTTATGGAAAATCGATGATATAATGAAGAAAGCATTGCTGAAGCCGGAACAGATTACGTTTGAGTTGAATGAAGCTGAATCGGTTGTTTCTTTAAACAGGCTGAAGGATATTGTCCAATATTTGAAGTCTCTTGGCTTCAGGATCGCACTTGACGATCTTGGAAAAGGACAGTCTTCCTTGCGGATTGCTCTGGAGCTTGAGCCGGATATCGTCAAGCTAGACCGTTATTTTTGTGAAAACCTGGCTGAGTCTGTGAAAAAGCAAAAGTTCCTTGATTGGATTGCTGCCTATTTTATCAGCGAAGGTGTGGCCGTTACGCTTGAAGGGATTGAAACTGCGGAGCAATTAATGATTGCCAGGCAGGCAGGCATTCAATTGGGACAAGGATATTACCTTGGAAGGCCCAGCACTCATCTATAACTTTGTACTGAAATGAAGGTGTCGTTATGCAAGCGACGATTGGAGAAATCGCCGAGAGAGTCATGTTTGTTGCTCCTTCGACAAAATGTGAATATGTTTATTCCATTTTTAAGGAAACGCCGGAAATTGAAGGGGTCGTTGTCTGTATGGACAGCCGGCCGGTCGGGCTGGTGTCGAAAACGAAATTTTATCAAAAGTTGTCCACTCAGTACGGCTTTGACCTGTTCATGAAGCGGAAAGTTGAGCTGGTCATGATCCCGGAGCCTCTTGTTATCGACCATTCTGTCCCAATTACGGAAGCCAGTGCCCTTGCTATGGACCGGACACAGGAGCAGCTGTATGATTACGTAATTGTAACGAAAGAAGACCTGCTGATTGGTACAGTGAGCATCCGGAATCTCCTGATGAAGCTGGCGGAGGAACAGATCAGCATAGCAAGATATTCAAATCCGCTGACAGGGCTGCCGGGCAATTTCGAGATTAAAAATGCCCTCAAGAAGGCAATGTCCTCGGATCAATATACCGTGCTTTATATTGACATCAACTCATTTAAAACCTTCAATGATACATTTGGATTCAAAACTGGCGATGAGGTCATCCAGGCAACAGCAGCAATAATGAAAGATGTGATTGCTGCAAGTCCCATGAGCAGCCATTCCTTTATCGGGCACATTGGAGGGGATGATTTTATTGCGGTTTTCCCTCATCATAACTATCAAAACATCTGCTCGGCGATTCTCGAAAAATTTGATGATTATGCCCGTTCATTTTACTCGGAAGAAGAGCTTAAGGAAGGGTGCATCCAGGCAGTAAACCGGATGGGAATCCCGGACAGTGTCCCGATCCTTGGTCTATCCATTGCTGTTGTCCTCAACACGAATACTGACTTTCAAACGATTGAAGAATTGAGCAGAGAAGCCGCCCGGCTTAAGAAACACTGCAAATCTTTCCGCAAAAGTGTTTATCTTACTTTGGAAGATGAAAAATGCTGCCAGGCCTTAGAGGAGTACACGAGCGGGTCATTGGTCTAATGAGGAACATCACACAGCTCTCTTCTCGCTGCATAAAAAGGTGCCTGCCCTTGTAATAGAATACTGGACAGGCACCTTTCTTCAATACTTATAAAAATAACCCCACAACCATCCCCACCATAGTAAATGCAATTATATGGTCTCCAACAGCAATAACCAATGATTTCTTTGTGACAAGTCCGAATAAAGCATTTTTTACATAAACGATGGAGATCAATAATCCGGCGGAAAATCCCAGCACTGCGCCATCCAGCAGGCTGTCAGAGCCGGTCGCCTGAAGGACGGCAGCCATTAAATATGAAATCATGAATGCAATAATAACTGAGTAGATATATTTGAATGGGCCCTGGCTTTGTTTATTGATGATTTCATGATTGCTTGTATACTTTTTCGATAAGGCGATTGAATAATAGATTCCTCCGTAAAGGATGTATACCATTCCTCCGGCAATTACCGGAAGGAGGGAGATGCTGCTCCAATCAATTGACATAAGATTGCTCCTTTATTTGGGTTCGATGGCCAGGCATATTGCCCTGATTTTACACTCTACTGACAGCGACCCTTTGAGCGGCTTTACATCAACCAATTCCACGGGATTATCCAGATACCTGTATCCGCTTCTCGGCAGCCAGAAGCTGTACAGTTCAGAATAGCATTCAATCAGTCTGCCTCTTTCACTGTAATCGACAGGTTCATCAAACTCATATACAACATGCTTTCCCCCTTTAAAAAGAAAGGCGGGTTCGCCCTCCGGAATCTTATCCTGATCAATTGCTATGCGGCAGTCATATCTGGTTTTTTCCGGAGGTGTTATATATGGATTATTTCTCGGCACACCAAAGGTGAACGGATCCGGTTTCATTAGCTCCCTTGATGTTGTCCAATGGTAGAGGTCTTCCCAGGCATCCGGGATTCCTTCCGTGTAAGGGCCGACGCTTTGTCTATTCACAGTTGCGCAAACTGGAAGCTCAATGGTCCTGACTTTATCCAGGTCCAGCCATCTAAACTCATTATAGGGATTCTGCTGCTGTTCCTCTTTCTTTATATTGCTGAAAAGTTTAGATTTCTTGCTATCCTGATAGACTCTCGGAAATAATTCCAGATAGGCTCCTTCACGCCACTTCTTGGGGCTTGTACTGAAATTTTCTTTAAATGAATAGGTAAAATAAGAGATGGAGGAGAATCCGCACATGAGGGCTACCTCGGTAATTGGAATCTCACGCTCATATATCAATAAGTGTGCGGCATTCTCGAGCCGGAGCCTTTTTATATATGCAGCCGGAGATTCTCCCATGAATGATTTGAAGATGCGCTGAAAATGAAAAGGGGAGTAAGTCGATACCTTGGCCAATTTTTCAAGCGGCAAAGTATCCTGCAAATGCTGATCTATATATTCAAGTACTTTAGTAATTTGTATAAACTGTTCTTTCCCAGACATCTTTTGTACTCCTTAGTGTAAATTTCCTAACTTATATTAAACAGGATATGCTGTTCAGGGACAAGGGCGGGCAAGGCTCTTTCCCCTGGCAAGTGTGAAGTAGTGTTGGAGATTGGCTAAAATATGATACACTGTAAAAATGAAAATAGAGTAAAGGCAGGAAATTTTATGACTGAAAAGAGAAAGCATAAGTCGAATAAACTGAAATTTGCTATGAGGGTGCTGCTGGTCATCCTCGGGGGAGTCATAGCTGCATATGGCCTCGAAACCGTTCTGATTCCGAACGATGTCTCAGATGGAGGTGTCACAGGCCTCAGTATCGTTGGGGCGCAATTATTTGATTTTCCATTAGGGATTTTAATCGCGGTCCTGAACATCCCGTTTATCTGGCTGGGATATAAGCAGATCGGAAAAACCTTTGCGATCCTTTCCATCATCGGAATTGCTTCCCTGGCTATAGGGACAAGCATGATGCATCATACCCCGGCAATCATTGAAGGCGATACCTTGCTGGTCACAGTGGTTGGGGGGATCATCCTCGGGTTTGGCATGGGGCTGGCGCTGCGGAATGGCGGTGCTTTGGATGGCATCGATATGCTAGCCGTGCTGCTGTCCCGGAAATTGCCGTTTGGGACGAGCGATATCATTCTCTTCTTGAACATCTTTGTATTTATCTTCGTTTCAACCGTGTTTGGCCTGCAGGGGGCAATCCTGTCAGCAATTGCTTACTTTATCGCATCCAAGGTCATTCACATTGTTGAGGTGGGACTGAGCGGTTCCAAAACTTTTCAGATTATCACCACTCAGCCTGCATTGATGGTAGAGACCATTCGCGACCGTCTGGGCCGAAGTGCGACTTATAAAGAAGTCTACGGAGGCTTTTCCCATGAAAAATTCAGGGAGATCACCTGTGTCATCAACCGCATGGAAGAAACCAAGCTGAAAGAAATCATCAATGAAATTGACCCCGATTGCTTTGTCACTGTTTATGATGTTTCCGAAGTAAAGGGCGGAAATTTCAGGAAAAAGGATATCCACTAATAGAAAAGATGCCTGCTCCAAAAACTTTGGGGCAGGCGTTTTTTTGTAGAAGGGATTCCTAAAGATAGCTCGAAGTTAGTATTAGAAATTATAATTGGAAATCGGGAGGTAATCATGGGAAGACTAATTCATTTCGAAATTCATGTGGATGAAATGGAGCGTGCGAAAAAGTTTTATGGAGATGTGTTTGGCTGGTCGTTTCAGGACTGGAGCGAATATGCCGGGATGCCATACTTCGGCGCAGTGACGGGTGAAGACAGTGAAATGGGCATCAATGGGGCCTTGATCAAACGCCAAAGCCCGCCGCCCGAACCCGGTCAGCCAGTGAACGGCTATTCCTGTACTTTAGGTGTTAAAGATTATGACAGCACCGAAGCTAAAATCATTGAATACGGCGGAAAGGTCGCATTGCCGAAATACGCTCTGCCGGGGATGGCGTGGCAGGGATATTATGTGGATACAGAAGGCAATATCTTTGGAATCCATCAGCCTGATGAGGGTGCGAAATAGCGGCAAGTGCAAAAATTTCTGCGAAAATCCAGGAAGAATTTTTATATCCTATTGCTTATCATCATGATAGCCTGGTTTAGCTTGTATGACTTTCTAACAGAAAAGGAAGTCCACCTCCTTTCTAATTGTATCCAGGCTGCCGTATATATGGCCGTATATGCCTTCCTGGATTGGGGCTTTTTCGGAAAAGAACGGAAAAAAGAATAAAGAAGCAATGGGCATTTCCTTTTGATGGGGAAATGCTTTTTTTGTACTAATAAAAAGGAACTTTTTTCCTTATAAACCGTATATGTGATTAAGTAAATTGTCGGCAAAGGGGGAGCAAGGATGTTTTATAGTGATATACAAATGGTGCTGACCGCTTTATTTTTCTGGTGGCTTGTGCTGCTTCTGTTTCAGCGATTGGCCAATCGCTATCCTGAAAGGAATACGTGGAAAAAGGATATTTTGACTTCTTTTTATCAAAGCGTTTTGATTCTGATCCTGCTGCCGGTGCTGAAGTTTATATTGAACCAATTTGGGTACTAATAATCCGGCTAAGTAAGGAGTGAAGCGATGCGAGTCAAGAATATACTTATTGCTGCATCTATTTTTCTGAACATAGGATTAGGGCTGGTTGTCTATAAAGAGTTGAGCAAACCAGATGCTGGTGAAGTTGGGCTGATATTCAAGGAAGCGGTCAGGACAGAAAATGACCAGCAGGCCAGAACACTCATGGCCGAGGGAAGAAAGGCGAAAATCTCTGATGAGCTGCTGCAGCAAATTAAGGTAAGGATGAGTTCAGGTACAAGCTTCAATACCTATGAGCTGTTAAAATTTGAAAATGGCGAAATGGTGCTGCTTCATTTAACGCCTGATGATCGGTATGAAATACAGGATGTGATGATTGTGCCTGAGGAGATGAGAGGGGTATTTGATGGAGATGTACATTAACAATAGGAAGGGGAAGGCGGGCAGAAGGATAAAGGCTGCCTCTGCTGCCATTTTGCTAATGGGGCTTCTTATCGGCTGTACCAATACTGACAAGGATGCCGAGGTCACCAAAAGAGCTGAGCCTCCAAAAAATGAATTGACAAATTTTAAAACAGAAGATGGGAAAATTGATATTGTTATGCAAAATAAAGGGGGGTTACCAACGGATACGCTAAAGCAGATCAAAGAAGAAATCCTCAGCTTTTATGGGGCACTGCAAAAAGAAAAGATTCCTCTTTCTCCACCCTCCAGGATTTATTTGAATCTGCATAATGAGCAAAAGGTCAGCTCCCATAACGGCGGCACCATCAATCTTTATTATATTTCAGAAGGAAATGATCCGCTCATTCATGAAATGACCCATGCACTTTTTAATGATGAAAAAGGACAAGTTACACAAGAAGGCTTGGCGATTTTTATGCAGGAAACCTATTCGGAAAGAAGTGTGAATCCTAATTATAAGGAAGATACACATGAAATCATGAAGGATTTAATCTCTAAAGACATCATACTGCCTCTTGAAACCCTGCTGCTGGATGACAGATTCTTCTCCTATACAAACCTGGATAAAGACTCATCCTCCCTCAGATGGCTGGCTTACATAGAATCCGCTTCGTTTACAAGGTATCTTATCAATGAATATGGACTGGGAAAATTCTTAGAAATTCATGGTGAACCGGACCTTGCAACAACAATCCAGGCCGTCTATGGAAAGTCACTGAAGCAGTTAGAAGGAGAATGGAAGCAATTTTTGCAGAGTGGTTCTGAACCAAATGAAGAAGCGGTGAGAAGCTATGAGTCTGGCATTCAAGGAATTATGAAGCATTTGGAAGAGAATAAAGAGCGTTTATTGGGCGGGTGATAGGGGAGATTTTATAAGGATAGAAGCTCTTCCTTCAGGCTTGTTGGCAGGATAAAAGGGGCTTGGTTTAAAAAGCAGTGAAACGATTTAAACACTGAGCAATTTACCCAAAAAATGATGCAGATTAAAAAAGCTGAGAGACAAATATCACCTGCAAAAGGGCAATATCTCTCTCAGCTCTAATTTATTAATGAGCAGTCATTTCATGCACTATATCGTCTCCGCTTAAATCAGAGAAATAATAGGTTGGCCAGTGCTCCAGTTCTTTGAGAAGCTCTGCATGTTCTTCATCCCCGAAATAAATGTGGTAATGATGGGCTTTTGTCGGGTAGATGCTGTGATCGCTGAATTGGACATGCTTTGGCAGCCCATCTGTTTCTTCTCCTGCCAGATCAAATAGAAAACGGACGCCCCGGTTTCCAGCTTCATAGGTCAGGATTTCGTAGCCGTGATATTCATATTCTCCTGTTTTTGCTTCACCATTTCTGTAAAATGTCATCTCGTTATCCTTGATAACAATTCGTTCAACGTCTGTCTCATAACCGGTTTTATAATAAGCTTTGTACTCCTCAGGTGATTTATCCTTTTTTGTCTCAGCTTTGTGTTCAAAAACCTCATCCAGCGTTCCATCCAGCAGATAAGGATAAACAGACTGCCAGTCGCCTTCCCAGTCAGATAAGGGACGGTCTTCGACTTGGTCATCCTCAAATATCCCTGAATAGATTTGTTGTTCTTCCTCTGAGCCGTGGCTGTGGTCATGCTCGTGTTCATGATCTTCCTCGTCATCATGGTCATGTTCATGATCATGGCTTTCTTCGGCACTCTCAGTGGATTCCTCGGCATTTTCAGCGGATTCCTCAGGGGCTGCCTCTTTAGCCGGTGCATCGCTCTTTTCCTGGCAGCCTGCAAGGATGATGCCTAATAAGAAAAGGAAAAAAATAGAACTGGTAAGCTTTTTGCTCATAAATGATATCGCTCCGATCATTATGTATTGTATAAATCGTAATTGTTACTATTTATACTTTACTGAATATACTATGTGCGAAAAAATGTGTCAATGTAAAACGTAATTATTTTGATTTATGATTAAGAAAACTATTTGAAAAAATAATATTGCAGACAACATCATGTGTTATAAAATGGAGTTATTGTATACATTGAGGGGATCATTTAAAAAAGAAAATGATTAATGCTTAATTAAATGGTTATAAACTGCTTTATCAGGGAAATCTACAAAAAATGTATTGTTGTTGAGAGGAGTGTTTTTATGGAGGGCATATGGCTTGAATATGCATGGGCATTACTGATTTTAATTGGATTGGAGGGCTTGCTTTCTGCTGACAATGCGCTTGTACTGGCTGTCATCGCGAAGCATCTGCCTGAGGAAGAGAAGAAAAGAGCTATCAACTACGGAATTATTATGGCATTTGCCTTTCGATTTATCGCGCTTTTTGCCATTTCCTTCATTGCCAACGTGTGGCAGATACAGGCAATCGGGGCGGCTTACCTGCTTTACCTGGGATTGAAGCATGTGATTAAAGCAAAGTTTGGGAAGGATAACGAACATAACCGCGAGGATCTGAAAGAAGAGTCCCGCGGCAAGGGATTTTGGCCGACGGTAGGGAAAATTGCATTAGCCGATTTGGCATTTGCAATTGACTCAATCCTTGCTGCGGTTGCACTTGCTTTGGGACTGCCGGATTCACCGCTCGATGATTTCGGCGGCATGGACGGCGGACAGTTCATTGTCGTGGTCCTTGGCGGAATCGCGGGCTTGGTCCTTATTAAATTCGCTGCAACCTGGTTTGTGCAGCTGCTTGCGAAACGACCGGCACTTGAAACAACCGCCTATGCCATTGTAGCGTGGGTCGGAGTCAAGCTTGCTGTCATCACCCTTGCGCACGAAGATATCGGCGTCCTAGACCACCACTTTCCGCACAGCACAGGCTGGACACTGGTCTTCTACGGAATACTGATCGCAATAGCCCTCCTCGGATGGTTTGCACCGCAGAAAAAATCGAATACCGAAACATTATAAAGAGCCAAGGGGACAGGTCCCCTGGCTCTTTTTGCGGCTGGGCCACGGGGTCTGTCCCCCTGGCTCTTTTTTCAAGAAGGATTGGCGCCGTGTTTTGTGGAACTTATGGTGGATGTCATTATAAGAAGGAGTTCAAAAAATGAATGACCGCCACGAAAATCTTTTCACCCAGCTGCAAGCTTACAGGGAAGATATTCTGCTTGTGTTAGAAGGAATAACCGCCTGTCAGGCAGAGATTGTTCCCGATAAATTCCGCAATAACATCAGATGGAATATGGGGCATATTTATCTGGACCAATATTTATGGATTGAAGCGGTAACGAAGGAAAAATCACCGGTGCCGGAAGCATTCCGCACCTGGTTTGGCTATGGCTCAACACCTGCTGATTTTACTGAAGAAACACCCTCATTTGATGAACTTAAGGACCTGCTTAGACAGCAGCCAACAAGCCTGAGGAAAGCCTATGGCCACCGCCTTGAAGAAGAATATCCGCCAACAGAAATGGGAATGCAGACAATCGAACAAGTGCTGATCCGGACGATATTCCATGAAGGCATGCATCTGCAGGCTATCATGGATATTCGGAAGTGGCTTTGAGCCAAGGGGACAGGCCCCTTGGCTCTTTTTTATGAATGGGCCAGGGTGTCTGTCCCCCTGGCTCGAAATAACTCTTGACCTCTTGATATCCATATTTTAGAATTGATTTTAATTATTGGAGAGCGATGATGAAGAATAGTAGGCATTAAGAGTGTGGCAGAGAGCTGATGTTGGGTGGGAATCAGTACAGGATTAATGCTGAATGGGCTTCTGAGCTTCCGGGCTGAACTTGCAGTAGGTCCGGCGGAGTGCCTTACCGTTACAAGAGGCTAAGTATTGGAACCTTTGGTTTCAGTATGGATAAGTGCGTTTACTTATTGTGAACGAATGAAGGTGGCACCACGGGTTACTCGTCCTTTTTGGAGGGGTAGCCCTTTTTGTATTTCATCCGATTTTGAACTAGG
The DNA here is from genome assembly GCF_002858875.1 of Bacillus sp. UMB0728. Taxonomy (NCBI): domain Bacteria; kingdom Bacillati; phylum Bacillota; class Bacilli; order Caryophanales; family Bacillaceae; genus Bacillus; species Bacillus sp. UMB0728. Next base: position 209,283 of record NZ_PKLA01000005.1, read on the forward strand.
GGGAGGCATTATGGCAAAAACGATTTTAACAGGGATAAAGCCTACAGGACAGATTCATTTAGGGAATTATATCGGGGCGATCAAGCCTGCATTGGAGCTGGCTGATTCAGGGGAATACAGGGCGGCTTACTTTGTCGCCGATTATCATGGACTGACCAAAATCCATGATGGGGCCGAATTTAACCAGTTATCATATGGGATTGCTGCAACATGGCTGGCATTGGGACTGAATCCTGACAAGGTGATTTTTTACCGGCAATCAGACATTCCTGAAATCTTTGAGCTGAACTGGATATTAAGCTGTTTTGCATCCAAAGGGCTTATGAACCGTGCCCACGCCTATAAAGCCGCTGTTGAAGCCAATAAGATTGCTGGGAAAGATGCTGACTTCGGTGTGAACATGGGTTTGTTCAACTACCCAGTGCTGATGGCCGCCGATATTTTGATGTTCAAGACGGAGGTTGTTCCTGTCGGGAAGGATCAGATCCAGCATATTGAGATTGCCAGGGATATTGCAGAAAGCTTTAATCATCATTATGGCGAAACATTTCTGCTGCCAGAGTATAGAATTCAAGAAGATACAGCAGTGCTGCCAGGCTTGGATGGCCGGAAAATGAGCAAAAGCTACAAAAATACAATTCCTCTTTTTGAGGAGCCGGGCAAGCTGCAGAAACTTATCAACAAAATCAAAACAGATTCACTGCCGCCAGAGGCGCCGAAGGATCCGCAGTCTTCCGTATTATTTATGCTGTATAAAGAATTCGCTTCAGCTTTTGAAGTTGAAAAGATGAGAGCAGAATATCAGAAAGGCATAGGCTGGGGAGAAGTGAAAAAGGAGCTCTTCCATACAATGAATAGATTCATGGAGGAGCCGCGGGAAAAATATAAGGAGCTGATGTCCTCGCCGGCAGCAATTGATAAGATTTTGCAGGAGGGAGCAGAAAAAGCCAGGGCTGTCAGTGCACCGTTTTTAAAAGAAGTAAAGAGGAAAATAGGGTTCACTGTATAACTGTTTAACCAGCAGGATTCTAACTTCCCTGCTTTATAAATGCCATATGAATCTGATTGGGGGATATTTTGAGGGCAAAAATAATCGTATTCCTAATTACTCTTTTCACCTTTCTTACATGGCTGTTCATGGCCATCTATTTTTCTACAGAGAATGATTGGTGGTCTGTGCTTGAAAGCAGAGAGACCAGCTATGATACAGCTGTAGTTGGAGTATCTTATGTAAAAGTTCTCTTGGGCACAGGTCTATTTCTAGCGGGGGGAACCTTAGTGTACATGTTAATCCGCTGAAAATGAACCAGGGGGTCAGGTCCCTTGGCCCATTTTGAGGCTGGGCCAGGGGACCTGACCCCCTGGCACGAAATGAGGAGATATTTTGGAGAATCAAATAACCTATAAGATCTGGACAGTGGTGATGATTCAGGATGGAGATAAAGTGCTGCTGCTGGACAGGCAGCATGACCACTTTAAGGGCTTTCTTCCGCCGGGCGGGCGAGTGGAATTCCCGGAGAGCTTTACTGATGGAGCAATCCGGGAGGTCAGGGAAGAAACCGGCCTTGAAGTGAGCAATCTTGTATTTAAGGGGATTTCGGAGTTTGTGAATCCGGTGAAAAATGAGCGGTATATGATGATGAATTATTGGACGAAGGACTTTGAGGGCGAACTGCTGGAGAATCCGCCGGAAGGGGAGCTGCATTGGATCAGCATAAAAGATGCAAAAAATTTGCCGATGCAGGAAGATATCAAAATGAGATTTGATTTGTTTTTCGAGCCGGGGACATTTGAGATACAGACGGTTTGGGATGAGGAGAGGAATGGGTCGGGGGCCATTATGATTAAGAGAACATGAAGAGCCAAGGGGACAGGTCCCTTGGCTTTTTTTTTGAAGCTGGGCCACGGGGTCTGTCCCCTTGGCTCACAATTTGGGAATGCTAAAAACGAGGTGAGGGCTATTGAAGAGAGTAGTATTTTTCTTATTGTCTATACTCTTAGTGAGTTTATCAAATGAAGCTGGAGCTGCAGAACCAAAACATAAAATAGTCGCCAAATCAGACAGCATTACTTTGCATGCCATAGAGAGGAATGGTTTTTTTTACGACTTTAAGTTGAATTTTCAGGGAAGTGAGTATTCCAGGCCCTTCTGGATAAATGCATCCAATCCCACTTACGCCCCTGAAATCCATAACGAGGATATTAATGGTGATAAAAAGAAAGAACTGATTATTACCCTGACCAAAGGTTATGGTACAGGCGTCTTAGAGCAAGAAGTGGCTGTCTTTCATGTAAATTGCCAGCCGTTGAGAGAAGTACTGGTTGACAACCCAATGGCAATTGTAAATAAGAATATAAAATCAAGCTTAACAAAAAACAAAGCAGTGATAACGATTGGACAGAAGTCTTATCAAATTGATGTTAAAAAGTTGAAGCTTTTACCTGATACCATATTTCCAGAGATTAACTTTGGCAGCATCATTAAGTACGAAATAAGAGATAATAAACTTTATGCTGTATTGTATCCCCAGCTGTCTCCAGGTGCTTTTGCAGGCAGCATTGTCATTGGATATGAATACCGGGATCGTATGTATCAGGCAAAATCAATAATTTTTGTGAGCCAGGGGGACAGGTCCCATGGCTCTTTTTAAAACTGGGCCAGGGGGTCGTCCCTGTGGCAAGTCATTTTGTGATGTCAAAACTGATAATAATAAAAAGACCTAAGGGCAGAAATATATTTTAATGTAACAGGCGGGTTGATCCAGGAAGGATAACCGCCTTTTTTATTGAATCCTTATTCTATAAAAGTGCAGTTTAAATCAAGTTCTTGTTGTTAAAATAAAAATGGGGCAAATTTCCCCGTAGTTAGGACGGTGTATGATGAAGAATCCGCGGAACATAGTACTCTTTATTGCTCAAAGCTTGGATGGATACATCGCAACAAAAGAAGACTCATTAGAATGGTTATTTAAAGTAGAGGGTGAAGGTGATAATGGCTACTCGGAATTTTATGAAGAAATTGACACAATCATTATGGGCAAAAGAACATATGACTGGATAATGAAACACGAAAAAGGTCAATTCCCATATAAAAATAAAGACTGTTACGTCTTTTCCAGGTCTCAATTAGAAGATACAGCTGATGTTAAGTTTGTGAACGAAGATATTGTAGATTTCGCCAATAGTCTTAAAAAAGAAGAAGGAAAAAATATTTGGGTAGTTGGCGGCGGAGAATTGTTACACACGTTTTTGAAAGAAAAATTACTCGATGAACTGTTTATCACAATTGCTCCTTCCATCATCGGAGATGGAATCCCATTATTTAAATCCGGCGATTATCAGCTGGACTTAAAACTTAAAGGGACCCGAACTTTTAACCAATTTGTTGAAATACATTACACAGTAAAAAAGTGAGCCAAGGGGACAGGTACCTTGGCTCATTTTGAGACTGGGCCACGGGACCTGTCCCCCTGGCATGTTTAAGGGGGAAAAATAATGGAAGTGAGAATGGAGTATTATGTTCTCGGGCTACTCACAATATCATTTATGTTTTTCAATATTGCTGCCTATTTGATGGGTGGTGTAAATGAGCCGTACAGAGACCTATTATTAACTATTGCAGTCGGTCATTTTGTGATGTCAAAACTGATTATAATTAAAAAGAAAGAATGAGCCACGGGACCTGTCCCCCTGGCCTCATTGAAACTGAGGGGACAAATTGAAAATAAACATTATTATTTCACTCTCATTGGTTTTAATAACACTTTTAGGAGTATTTTTGGGTGTGTTTCAATTACCGAAAAATCAAACTAGGGATCAAGTATTAAGCTATTTAAATGCTAGAGAAGATGCTCCATTAATTAGTTCGGCCGAGTTGGTTTATGATTGGAAAATGGGCAGATATATGGCAGATGTTAGATATGAAGATGAGTTGGATGTACGATACAGCTATATTTATGATAAGGAAAATAAAAAGGTTCGGGTCTATAATATTATTAAATCTAATCAAGGTATGGAGGGCGGAGTGCAAGAAGGTAAACATGACAGCTTGGATAATTATTGATAGATTCCTGATAAAACCATGGGAACATCAATTCACTTCTGGTCATTTACCTGATAAAAACTGAATTTGTAAAGTGAAGTGCTATTTAACTAACAAAGGCTATGCTCAAGATCAGCTGGCATAATAGGGAGGATTTCTTTATTTTTAGTTTGCTTGGAGAGTATAGTAATTAAAGCAGGGGGATTATGAATTTAATGTTATCTGGTTTCTTAGCATGTGTCGCTGCTACTATATTATTGGTGATTCTATGTGCCAAAATCATAAATGTTTTTGTCAAAAAGAAACGTTTCCCTAATAAATTACTTATAGCAGTATTGGCTGGGGTTATTTTGGTTTCTTCAATATATGTGTATGAAACGTACTTTTTTACCTTTAGTAAAATTGACAGAGACAATGTCCAAACGGGACCTGGATCTGTCACATCACCCAATAAAGAACTTACTGCTGCTGCTTTTTATGAACCATATGGCGGCGCGGCAGGCGGTGTTAACGTCTGGGTTGAAGTCACAAACAATCATAAGAAGAATAATGTTCAAACTGTTTATTATGCTGATGCAAAAAGTGACTTTTCAATGAAATGGATGGATGAAGACACCCTGTATATCCTCAATGACGACCCCGACTATCCAAATTTAAACAGAAGCATCAAGTTAAAAATCGGCAGAGAAATTTATCACGAAAATGGATTGGCTTGTAAAAGTCTGCTAATGAAAGACGAATTTGAGACTTGCTACCAAAACTAATATCGTCTATGTTCCAGATCAGCTGCTGCCAAACCAGGCAGCTTTTCTTATATATCTTATGAGGCAGAAATGACGTTTGGGTCGTCCTCACTTTAAGCTTGTAGTACTTAGAATAGTTAAGGCTTATTCTGTTGAAAAAAAGGCGATGAAATCATCGCCAATTTAAGCATCTTTTCTTGAACGTTCCTTATGATAAATATAATCAACCCGTTCTTTGGTTTTCATAAGCATTGAAGATAAAATTGCAGTGTAAATAGTTGTTAAAAGAATTGCAATAATTGCTATGCCAAACAAATTATTATCACGATGCATCAATACCACCACCTTCTTTTAGTTGCAATAATATATTGCTCTTGCTGCTTATTTTTATTCAAAAAATTAACGAATCGGAGCAGTTGGCTGTTGATACTCAATTCACTTTTTCCAGATAACAGATGCTTATGTTTTGGATGGCTGGTAAGCCAGATACCTTTCTTATCTCACAAAAGAGGGCAGCTTTCTGTAATGAAGTTAAGTATATGAGATAACATATGCCGGCCAAAGGCGGGTATTAGTGCATAGCATCTAATTGCGATGGGAAATCTATTGAAAAATATGGGAGTAACTTTCATAAGGAAAGTGATCGTTCTTTTCACCATTTTATTTATACTTACAAGTGGTGATTTTGTTAATGCTAAACCTTCCGAACCCAAGGTAATTAAACCTTATGCAGAAGATTGGTATGTCACTCCAGAAGACATTATTAAGGATATTGTATTTCCCTCAATTGATAAAAAAGTGACGCAGGAGTATTCAGGCAATGATGAAGCGATCTTTGGGTGGCAGTTCCAAAGAATCGTCGGTATTGTTTACAATAATAATCATTCTTATGATATTTCCATAAATATTCAAGTTCCAGAAGGAAGTAGCACACTCGGCAACTATGCACATGACCTTGTTAAAGTTAGGGTATCACCATCTTGTGATAGTCCTAAAATTGGTTGCAGTCATGGATTTAAAGTAGAAATAGTAGAGTACAGCCATTTGTCAGGATAAGTTCTAAATAATACTTTGTTTGAACAGCGGCGTTTCAAATCAATTTTTGATAACAGTTGTAAAAGAAATACAATTAAACTGCAGATGCTTATGCTAAATCGGCTGCCAATCAGGCGGCCTTTCTTTTGTATAACAAACGGGGTGTAATGTATAACAAAATTTTGACTGACATGTAACTATTTAAAAGTTAGTTCGTCTGTTTATTTACACAAGGCGGCATCATATAAAATTGACGAAAATAATATCTTTTATAAGTATTTTGTTTATGATCTGAGTTAATGTGCGATAACGGTTTTATTAACAACCCCGCAAAAGCATTCCGAATCCAAGGGATTTTCTTTAAAAAAAATGCCGGCATAATTGCTGGATAAAATTGTTTATTCTAATGCCCAGACGTTAAATGGGTTTCTGATTTTGAATAACAATTAGGTGAACAATTGGAGAAATAACTAAACAAATAGATAAGGCATGGAGTTTTAAAAACGGGACAGCAAATATATTGTTGGAAGTAGGATATATAAAACAGATACTCCAGCTTATTTTGCGAATATAGAGGGGAAAGAAATACTGTTGTTCCATTATTAGGTATTTATGGCTCAGATCGGAGGTAAAGTTTATTTGTTTACCAGAATTGGATTAGCTGCGTTAGCTCTAATAATCTTAGTAACAGTTTATAGGTTGATAGCCATTCAAGAGGGAGTTGACCAAACACATTTATTACCGATGGGTTTTGAGGGATGTGTAGTAATTAATTACAATGTGAAGGGGGCAAGGCCACTAAAAATAGATAACAATGAAATTGTTTATAAGGTTCCTAAGAGTGGGGTTTTAAACACTTCTTCCCCATCTGATTTTGGCTGGGTCAATGAACAGCATTCTGGAGGATACCAATTACGTGCGTTTTATGTTGACGGCAGAGGAAAAAAAATAAAAAAATTACATCAAGAAAAAATAAGGTTTGGAGCGAACGGAGCAGCTCAAGAGGAGGGAAAGCCAGAAAGACAATATTCCTATCAGATTTTTGGTTCAGAAGACATTGAAAACAAAGGCTGTCCAGCACTTGATAGATAGAAACTGCTTCTATTGCACTAATGGATGCTCACGTTCCAAACCAGGCAGTTTTTTTTCCACATAAGTGGCAGTCAAAGAAGGAATTTTTACTTCTTATTCAAAGGGGGCTTAAGATGAATATCACCATCCGCAAGATGCACTACGAAGATACAAAACAAGTTCAAAGCATAGCGAAAACAACTTGGAATGCCACATATGAGGGCATAATCCCCTTAGAAGTACAAAATAATTTTATAAAGTTAAATTATAGTGATGAAAGTATGAAACAACGTATAGAACGTTCTATTGTTTATGTTGCAGAAGTTGAGGGAGAAGTTGTCGGTTTTGCAAACTATTCCACAGTAAGGGATGGCGGAAAGGTCGAATTGGCGGCTATTTATCTTTATCCAGAATTCCAGGGCAGAGGGATTGGCACTGCTTTGGTACAACAAGCGGTTAAAGATTTAAAATGTATAAAAGAAATTTATATCAACGTCGAAAAAGATAATAAGATTGGCATGTACTTTTATGAAGCGAAAGGTTTTGAAACAGTTAAAGAATATGAAAAAGAGTTCGATGGTCATATTTTAAAACAAGTACGGATGGTAAAAAAAGTTTAATACCTAAGTTCAGATCAGCTGCCAAACCAGGCTGTTTATTCATTAAGGGATTTTTTGACAATGTTTATGAAAGAGGATATAATTTTTGAAAATTCAATATAAAAGTGTGGATTTTTACAGAGAGCTCCAGTTTGTTGAAATGGAGCAATATTCTTCTTAATGAACAAAGCCTTGGAGCTGCTTACCAGCCTAATGAAAATTAGGGATAGTAAGACGAATCCTTCAGATTGAATGATAGGTTATGAAAGTCCTGAATAAGTTGATTTGGTGACATATTAACAAACTGAGGTGGGTACCACGAAGTTATAACTCTCGTCCTCAAGAATCATTTTCTTAGAGGTGTGAGAGTTTTTTTGTTGCGCTATTTTGCACTTTGAATTTTAAGATCCAAAGGGGGAAAAATTCAATGAATCCTTTATTGTTAGATGTTCCTTTACAATTAGAAACAGACAGGCTTATTCTTCGAGCACCACTTCCAACAGGTGACGGTAAAATTGTAAACCAAGCAATTCGAGAATCCTTTAAGGAATTAAAACCTTGGCTGCCGTTTGCTCAGAAACTTCCTGATGTTGAAGAAACAGAGATTAACTTAAGAAATGCTCACATAAATTTTTTGAAGAGGGATAGTTTTCGTTTTCTTATCTTCGATAAAGAGAGTAAGGATTTCATAGGAATAACGAGCCTTGAGGCTATTGACTGGAATATTCCTAAATCTGAAATTGGGTATTGGATAAATACAAAATTCAGCGGCAATGGATATATGTTAGAAGCAGTAAAGAAATTAGCAGACTTTGGTCTGTATTATATCAAATTGAGAAGAATCGAAATAAGGTGTGAACCAATGAACTTTAAAAGTCGTGCTATTGCAGAAAAACTGGGGTTTGTATTAGAAGGCACTTTAAGAAATGATGATTTATCCGCAGATGGCAGCGAGCTGAGAGACACTTGTTTCTATTCCATAATAAATAAAGTAAGCCTGTGACCAAATTTAAAGTAACAGAGGCTTTTATTTGAGAAAAATTCCAAATGAAGCAGCATTTCTATAAAAAGATTTAAAGGGGTTGAATTAGTTTTGCTATCCTTTCGCAGCATTGACCTATCAAGAGATGCAGAAACAATAATTAAATTCCGAAGAGATTCTTATGTTATCAGTTTTGGGGACGATTATTTATTCGGCGATAATAAAAGTTACCTGAAGAAGATTGAGACAAGGCTTGTTAAATTTCCAGGTGGGATTGTTCTTGTGGAAAATGGTGATAAACCAGTCGGACAGGTTGAAATGCAAATTAAGGATATTGATAATAAAAAGATTGGCTATGTAAACCTATTCTACTTAATACCAGCATTTCGTGGTTTAGGATATGGATCTCAACTAATTGATTATGCGGAACATTTTTTTCAAGAAAATAATATCAATGAATACCAATTAAGGGTATCAGCTGCCAACAAGAGAGCTATAAGATTTTATAAAAAGCACGGCTTTAACACTCTGTGGATAGAAGAGGAAGGTACTGTTCCAAGAATTCGCATGCAAAAACTTTTGTAGGTAAGCAATCGCAGGATCTAAAGATTCAGTGAGGATTCTTTATAACAAGAAGTTTAGAGAGGTGTCTTATGAACAAAAATACATGCCCTTGCTGTGGTTATAAAACATTGGACAGCGAAGGTGACTATGATATCTGCGAAATCTGTTATTGGGAGGACGACCCATTTCAAAAAGAAAATGAGCTTGAAACAGGTGCTAATAAAGTGACTCTAATTGAAGCACAAAAAAACTTTATTAGGTATGGTGCTTGTGAACTGGGATTTGTTAAAAATGTTAGAGAACCAAATTCACAAGAAAAGAGAGATCCTAACTGGAAGCACTTATTCACACAAGGAGGCATCATATGAAATTCACAAAAATCTTATTACCTATAAGTATGTTGTGTATTTTCTTAGTGGGATGCAATAAAGGTCTTATTGACAATCCGGCTCCAAAGGACTTTCTTAGCGATGATAGTGCTGATATATTTCTTCTGGGTGGAATTGTGTATTCTAATGCCCAAGATGTTGATTGGGTTTCTGATCTGGAATATCAATTGGGTGAACAAATTGGAGAAATAACTAAAATAACAGATAAGGCCGGCAGTTTTAAAAACGGTACGGCAAATATATTACCTGTTGGAACTAAAATATATGAAACAGATACTCCAGCATATATTGCAAATGTTGATGGAGAGGAAATACCATATTTAAAACAGATTGAAGGTTAATCGTTACTATGGTTCAGATCGCTGCCTAACCGATGCTGCTGAAGCTTGTTCCGATCAAGGAAAATGATAGCCAGAGGAATGATACCTTCTTTCATATTACTTTTTGAAAATTCCATAATTTGATATGATATAAGTAAAGTAATTAGACAGAGGGAGTGCTTAAATATGGAATACATAACACTTAATAATGGGCTGGAAATGCCTATAGTAGGTACAGGTACAAATACGTATGGAAAAGAAAACAACGATTATAACGGGGCGTTAACAAATGAAATTCCTGAACTGGCATCAGCAATTGAGCTGGGTTACCGTTTCCATAGACGCAGCCATCATGTATCGAAACGAAAAGCTTGTCGGAAGTGTGTTAGCAGAAAGCAAAGTGCCTCGGGAAGAGTTTTTCATTACAACCAAAATTCCAGCCAGTGAAGAATATATTTCTTCCAAGGAAGCTACCCGGGCAGCTATTGATAATAGTCTGAAAAACTTCCAGACAGACTATCTTGACCTGCTTCTTATTCACTTCCCTATCGAGGACAAAGTACAGCTTAAAAACACTTGGGAAGTCTTTGAAGAATATTATGAAGCGGGCAAATTAAAAGCAATCGGTGTTTCAAACTTTGAAAAAAATCATCTGGATGAATTGAAAAAATTCGCCAAAGTGAAGCCGGCTGTTAATCAGATACAAATCAACTTAAAAGAACCCAACAAAAATCTCCTTGCCGTATTAAAAGACGAGGAAATTACCCCTGTTGCCTGGGGACCTATGAAAGCCGAAGCCCGCCAAAAAGAAGCTTTGGATGAAATCGGTAAGATCTATCATAAATCCGGTGCACAAGTCTTATTAAAATACCAAATCCAACGCGGTGTGATTGTTATCCCTAAATCTCACAACCGAGAAAATCAAGCGTCTAATCTAGACCTTTTCAATTTTGAATTGACTGCGGAGGATATAGAAAAGATAGAAAACCTATAAATGCTTAGTCCTTTATCCTGGTAATATGAATAATATTGCTGGGATTTTAATTTTTTTTGAGCAATTCAGCTGCCATTTCAAAAAAAGGCAATTACCTTATTGTTAATATATGGTAAAATAAGTTAATGAGGAGGCGATTGAAATTAAACGAACGCCATTTGAGCCACCAGCCTACGATGAACGGTTAAGCAAAGTTGATGAGCAAATCTGTTCTTTGCTGAAACAGCGGAGGGATATTTCAAACGATAACCCAGGGATTCCGTCTGATCATTTTATCTCTAACTGGGCTATAAAATATGATCTCTATGAAGAGTATTTGAAGGCGTTATTCGGGGGAATGAGAATATACGATTTCTTTAAACCGCGTATTGAACCGGCTGGATTCAGAAAACACCTATCGGTTTTAAAATCGGTTGAAAAAGATGATCGGATATATTCCATAACCGTTATTCGGCAGTATGAGAATGCCAGCGTTATACAGCTGCATATTGATTGGGATGAGCCGGATGATTCGCCAATCGGCCGGCATCATCATAATAGTTTTGAATTGTTTTTAGGAGAGCAATACGATTGCTGGCAGTCTCGTGGTGGTGGCTCAACAGGGCATTTTACATACAGCTTCATTGTTTCTCCGCCATTGCCTGACGATATTTCCAATACAAAGATAGTCTTTAAAGAGTATAGCGACACCTTTAAGGAAAAGCCAACAGGACTTGAAATTGTTATGAATATAGAATAACAAGCTAAATGCAGAAATGTTTAAGATCTGAATGTGAATTGGTCAGATCTTTTTTTCATATGAAAAGAGGTTATCTAAAGGAGTGATACCAAAGTGGAGAAAATTGTAAGGCCAGAGATAGAGACATCGGGTATTGTAGAGCTTTATACAGGGGTTTTGCCATATGTTCTTTTATCAATCATGGTTATACTCACTGCGGCTATCGTGTTTTTCGTTAAGAAACGCTGAAACAAAAAAAGTAACCAAGGGGACAGGCCCCCTGGCTCTTTTCTACACTAGCCCATGGGACCTTTCCCAGTGGCCATCTCAATCGGAAGCCGGCCGGCGTGAAGTATAAGGATAAATAGGATCCAGCAGTTCAAATTCATAACTCTCGCTATTTACTTTTCCAACTGTTTTCTCACTATCATAAAGATCCAGCATGAATCCGGCCATTTCCCGGGCGGTATGGTATTTTTGCACGTTGTCACGGTAGCTGAATTCATCTATTTCGCGAGCGTTTATAACAAATTCAGTTTCTGTCATAGCCGGCGCAAGCACTTTTACTTTCATGGCAGCTCCCTGATCCTGAAGTTCCTGGGCGAGCCCTTCTGTAAATGCACTCACATAAAACTTAGTAGCAGCATACGTCACCCCGTTTGGTACCATTCTATAGCCTACATCAGAAGCCACGTTGATTAATTGGGTGCCTGCCTTTTGAGAATAATCATGTGTGTATAAAGTGGAAAGGGTTGTGAGTGCTTCAATATTGACTCTGAGCATCTTTTCAATCTTTTGTACATTCTGTTCGGCAACGGGGGCACTGTTTCCGAAACCGGCGTTATTGATCCAGGTTTCAATATCGTATTCTTTTAGACTCTCATATAATGAATGAACATTTTCGCTTTCAGATAGATCTGCCGGTAGAATTACCACATCCAGATCGGCGTTTATGTTGTGGATTTCTGCTTTTAGCTTATGCAGCTGATCTTCCCGCCTTGCAGTCACAATGACATTTTTATTGCGTGAAGCAAATGCAAGCGCCGCTTCGTATCCAATTCCTGAACTGGCACCTGTAATCACCGTATACTTCATGAGAATTCCCCCTTCGAAATATTTCACAATTCATACTTATCTTACTGTTAACATTAACCAAAAAGCAAATGAACCAAGGGGACAGGTCCCTTGGCTCTTTTTGAGCCATGGGACCTGTCCCTGTGGCTTCATTTAAAGTACAATTACACAAAGAACACCACAGAGGAGATTCTAAATGATTAAAGGAATATATGAATTCATAAGTGAAGCACAGTTAAAAAAGTATGCAGAGCTTGCTGTGAGGGCTGGTGTAAATCTGCAAAAAAATCAATTATTGGTTATTCATAGTGATATACAAAATGCTGTGTTCGCACGTCTGATCCAAACGGCAGCCTACGAGGCAGGAGCTTCGAATGTATTTATAGATTGGACAGATGAACAGTCTGCCAAAGAATTTTATTTACATGCAGCAGATCGTGATATTGATCAGTTTCCTGATTGGCAGGCTGCCCGTTTTAAGGAGTGGGAAGATGCGGGTGCTGCTTATATCCATATTATTTCAGAAAACCTGGATGTTTTTAAAGAGGTTCCTCCAGAAAGGATAAGCCGTTTTCAAAAAGCTTCTCGTACCAAATTAAAGGATTATCATGCGAAAATCAGATCCCACGAGATACGCTGGTGTCTGCTGGCTGTCCCATATGTTTCCTGGGCAGCTAAAGTATTTCCGAACCTAAGTAGAGGAGAAGCCTTGTATTCATTATGGGAATTAATTTTAAAAGGATCCCGGGTAGATGGAAAAGATCCTATAAAAGATTGGGAGAGTCATAACAGAGCCTTCGAGTCCCGTAAAAAAATCCTGAACGAGAGCCAATTCAAAGCCCTCCATTTTACAAATAGCCGTGGAACTGATTTATTAGTGGGCCTGCCTGAAAATCATCGCTACATCGGCGGCGGTGTCACAGATAAAAATGGAATACCTTTCTTTCCGAACATTCCTACAGAAGAAATATTTACAGCTCCCCATAAAAATAAGGTGAATGGCAAATTGGCCGGTACGAAACCTCTTATCTATGGGGGAAGTGTCATCGATGAATTTTATCTGATTTTTAAAGATGGAATGATTACCGACTATTATGCTGCAAAGGGACAAGAAGTGTTGCAAAATCTGATTGAAACAGACGAAGGTTCACATTATCTGGGCGAGATTGCCTTGGTCTCTAATAAATCACCTCTTGCTCAGACAGACACTCTTTTTTACAATACCTTGTTTGATGAAAATACAGCCTGTCATATTGGAATCGGAAATGCTTCTCCCTCCAATATTCAAAATGGAATTGGCCAATCTGAGGAAGAGCTGAAGGCCGCGGGTCTGAATGCCTCACTTTTGTTAGTCAATGTGACCTTTGGTACCGAAGATATGAAAGTAGTGGGCATTAAAGAAGATGGAACTGAAGTTTTGTTAATGAAGGATGGAGATTTTCAATTTTAAGGTTTCTATCACTATATGAATAAACAGGACGTAAGCAGGAGAAATAAGATCCTGGAGAGAATTAATATTCATTCAGTTTTCAAAGGTGGCAAGCAGCTGATTATGTGGAGAGATTATTTGACAAGTATTTCAAAAGAGTGTGAGTTTAAAGCACCTGCAACGGAAGCGGAGACCGCTTTAATTAAGAAGGAACTAAAAGTTGAATTGCCGGATAAGTTGGCTGAATTATACAAGGAAACAAACGGAGTTTATGGGAACTATGGAATTTCGTTTGTTTGGTCCATAGAACAGATGATTAAAGAAAATTTATTTATTTGGACCCTTCATGAGCGAAGCGATTTTATGAAACCTCTGGATACCTTTTTATTTTTCTCTGATGCCGGAAATGGAGACTTATTTGGCTATTCAATAGCAGATGGAAGGGTTCAGACAGAGCATATTTATGTCTGGAACCATGAAGATGACAGTCGTTGGAGAGTAGCTTCATCTTTAGAGGAGTTTATCAGGGGATGGATGATTGGGGAAATCACTGTCTGATTTTCCCTTTAAAAAGTCTTTAATTCATCCAGGCAGCTTCCTTTTGTGGATAAAGGAGCATTTAAGCTTAATAGAAATTAACAAATAATTATTTTGAAGTTCTAGCTAATAAAAGAGTTTTTTGGGAGAGAATGCAGCTGTGAAAAATATATGGCAAGAAGATGATGAATACTATAAATTGGAACCTTTAAAAGATAAAGAAGTAGAAAGAGCAGAAAAAAAACTTAAAGTGAAGTTGCCTAAATCCTATATTTATCTTCTTAAGATCCAGAATGGTGGATATATTAACTATAATTCGTTCCCTTCTAATGTCCCAACATCTTGGGCTGATGATCATATTAATATTGATCACATTTTAGGTATAGGTGAAGAAAAAGGTATATTAGAAAGTGAATACTTAATAAAAGAATGGGGTTTGCCGAAAAATATTGTTTTAGTCTCAGGAAGTGGGCATTCGTGGGTAGCATTAGATTACAGAAATACAAAAGTAGAGCCTACGGTTATATACATTGATATGGAATCTGAACAGATTATTGAATTAGCTCCTAATTTTGACATATTCTTAAATGGATTATACGTAGAAAAAGCAGAACTTGAAGATATTTATCTTGAACAAGAGGGAAGACATTGGACCCCCGATGAACTTAACACAGCCTTATCAACGACTAACGAGCAAGAGATTACCCTCGCTTTGAACTATCTTTATGAAAATACTAAGGGAAATGAACATTTAATTGAACAAAGCTTGGTTGTTCTCCTTCAAAATCCTGTTATTGATATCAAACAGTTAGCAGTCAATTTTGCTCATCATTTCAATGAAGAAGGAATACTTTCTTCTGTAGTGGTTCAAGAAATGATATCAATTATACGGAAGGACAAGGAAATTGATTATTATGCCGATATGTATTTCAGTGAAAAACTGAGATGACATCTTCAGCTACCGGGAGCTTAAATTCCAAATCGCTGCCAAAACTGGCGGCTTTTTTATTTTATAAAAGGAGCAGGTATCCTTTGATTAAAATTAATTGTAACCTTTCTTGCAGCTCAAACGATTAATACTTGAAGACTAAACAAGGAGGGAACCATTTGGCCGGCAATGAAAGGTTAGGGGAGAGAATCGATCAGATCTATAAGAGTCATTATTTGGATGTATATCGTTTTCTTATTTGCTTTACTGGTAACCAGAATGATGCCGAGGACTTAACTCAAGAAGTTTTTTTACGAATCCTGAATAACTTGACCAGAGGCAAAAATATTGACCATCAAAGAACTTGGATTTTCTCCATTGCAAAGCATGTTGCCATTGACCATTATAGAAAAAGGAGATTTTCTTCCCTTTTTACCGACAGCTTCTTTAAACATATTGTCTCGGCCGAAAAGGAACCGGGAGAATTAATGGAGGAAAATGAAATGAAAAGGATTGTTCATGGTGCTATATCTGAGCTGAAAACAAAGTATAGGACTGTAGTGATCCTAAGAGGCATTAATGAATTTTCAATCCGGGAAACATCCGAGATCCTTCAATGCAGCGAGTCAAAGGTCAAAGTAGATTATCACAGGGCTTTAAAAATACTTAGGATGAAGCTTGAGTGGGATATAGAGGAGGTCATCGGGAATGCAAACTGATAAAGACTTGTTCGACTTAATAAAGGAAACATATCCAATCAACCCAAGAGAGAAATTTGTCTTGGACACTGCTGATAAACTCAAAAAATCGGCCAGGCAGATAAACAGAAGAAGCCGGCTCAAACAATTTACGGTTGCTTCAGCCAGTATTGCCATGTGCACATTGGCTCTTTCATGGTTCTTCTTTTATGGCGGAAAAGATATCTTTTATAACAACTTCTCCACTCCTCAAAATGAACATTCAGCTTCGACAGCAGCTATAAAAATCCAAGATCCTTTAGTATATATCTACCATTCACACAATCAGGAATCTTTTGTGTCAGAAACCTCAACGAATCACTCAGATGATTTGTTTCACAAAGAAAGAAATATTTCACTGGTGGGTGAGCGGCTTAGACAAGAACTTAAAAATTATGGAATTCATGCTATCCATGATAGCACGAATATTAAGGCGGAATTAGAAGAAAAAAGACTCTCGTATAGCGACGCATATAAAGTTTCCAGAGTACCACTCGAAAATGCCTTATCACATAATAAAAAGCTGAAAATGGTCCTTGATATACACAGAGATTCATCACAGAGAAATCAGTCAACGATTAGCATAGAGGGGAAGGACTATCCTAGAATTGCATTTATAGTGTCGAAATCCAGTGCTAAATACGAAGTGAATTTTAAATTTGCCCAACTGCTGCATGAATATACTGAGGAAAGATACCCCAACTTATCCAGGGGAGTTTTTACTAAGGATACCCCTACTCAAAATTCTTATAATCAAGATCTGTTTGGTAACTCTGTGCTGTTAGAAGTTGGAGGGAAGGAAAATACTTTGGAAGAAGAGTATCGAACTGTTGATGTTCTTTCAGAAGTCATTAGTGAGATCCTTGCCGACTGGAACGAACAAGAAAAGGAGTAAACGATCGCGTTATTTAGTTGGTCTTATATTGAAAGTCTGCTGCCCAAACTTGGCAGCTTTTCTTTTTTAATGCCTCTGCCAAAATTGCAGCTATTCTAGTAGGACTAAGGGAGTTTAGTTTCAGAAGGATTAATTTTTTGAATACCGAATATATAAATGAAGATAGAGGCCCGGCATAAAGTAAAGCTCCTTTTATAGAAAACTTAACCGGACATGTTTTACATTTCCGGAACAACAGATATTGGTAGATCGGCCCTTTCTTAAACAATGACCTATACAAGGAGTGGAACAATGAGAAATAATCCTAAAAGTAAATTGTCCGGTGATCAGCAAGTGTTTGAATTTATGAAACAGCTTGAGCATCCTCTTAAGGAAGAGATAGAAGAAGTGCGCAGAATCATTTTAAGTTCTGATGAGAGATTCACAGAGCATATAAAATGGAATGCGCCGAGTTTTTGCATCGAAAATGATGATCGGATAACCTTCAATCTGAAAGGGAATGCATTTTTTCGCCTTGTGTTTCATTGTGGTGCAAAAGTGAAACCTAAAGCTGCCCAGCCTCTATTTGAAGACCATACCGGATTATTAGAATGGCAGACGAATGATAGAGCTGTGGTGAAGTTTTTTAATGAGAATGATGTAAAAGATAAAGAAGAAAAACTTAGAGTGGTGATAGGGAAATGGATCGGCACAACAAGTTCTAAGGTGATTTCCGATACTGAAGATTGAACTAGATACCGAACGGAGCAGAAAGTCTAAATTAAAAACGCGGGTGGGGGGAATAAGAATCAGTGCTTAGCCATGTTAAAATTTTTTGAAGCTCTTGGGGCATGTGAGGGTTTAAACGATTACCTAGGGTTTAATGTGTTCCTGCTGCAGTAAGTTAAAAAGGTGCCTTGCCCCACTGGAGAAAAACACCTCTTTTTGTTTCCTAAGGGAGAGCCTGTTTCCGCTGTCCCTATTGAGCGGGGAATCCTGACTGAGGGCCTGCCTCAGTCTCAAGAATTAAGAGATTACTCAGCAAGCTTCATCTCATTTCTCTTTTTCATTTCCCCAGGCCGGATCCATACTACATTCCCTTGGTGCTCTGTTTGTTCTTTTAAGTGATCCTGGATTTTCCGGATATGCTCTCCCATGGTCATGACAGTCATGTCGAGCTCTATCAGGTGTGCCTGCTGCTCCATCGTCAGTTCAGATGAGCCCATGGTTTTTTGGCTTAAGTTTTCTGTGATTCCCAATACTTCCTGCATCATTTCAATCAGACGCTGATTTTCGGCTTCCACCTCAGTTGAGTCGCGTTTGATTTCGTGTGATTGCAGTGAAAGTGTATTGATGCTTGAAATCACGCCATCAAAGATATCGATCATCTGCAGGCTCTTATCTTTTCCTTCTTCTAATACCGACACATTCGAACTATACGATTTTTCTTGTTCTTCTATATTTCTGTTCACATCGGTTACGATGGTGTTAATCGTTTCTGCACTCTCTTTGACCTGAACGGACAGCTTGCGGATTTCAGAAGCAACAACTCCGAATCCAGCCCCATTTGAGCCTGCACGGGCAGCTTCAATAGAGGCGTTCAATGCAAGGAGATTTGTCTGGTTGGAGATATAATCGATAGCTCCGAGAGCCTTTGTGACTGCTTTCATTTTCTCAAGGAGCGTCTGGTTATAATCACCGAACTGCTTTGTGAGAGAGATGATTTTTGTGAAAACAATGCTGAAATCGTCGACCTTCAGCTTCCCCTCGTTGGACAGCAGCGTTACATCTGAGGTAGTGGAGTTCGTTACTTCAATAATGGCATCCAGGTTTTGTATCATCCCATTCATTTTTCCTAATTGATCCCCAAAGTACGAAATTAGCTCATGCTGCTTTTGAATATCCTGTACCATATCCATAAGCTGGCCGCCAACCATTTCAGAAGAAGCGCTTACCTGTGTGTTCATTGAAACTAAGTGCCCGCTGTGTGCTTCGAGATGGCGGAGCTCCTGCAGCGACTCCTCGATTGAGGTCTGAGCTGATGAGTTCTTCTCAGCAACCTCCTCATTTTGAGCATTCTCCTGTTTCATCATCCTGGCACAGCCGATGAAGAGGGCTGCCGTAATGACCAGGGTTCCAATAAGAGAAAGTATGAATGAGTCTACGTAATAGTGGAGTGCCGACAGCAGCACAGAAGCCAGGAGGACGGAAGCTGCCATCACAAGATTCTTCTTGTTTTTCATACAGCCAGACTCCTTTTCTGTAAAATACGCTCCAGCCTGAAAGCGAACGGCAGGCCGATTGAATAGACTACAAATATCTTAATTAGATTAAAGGGGATGATAATGAGCAGAACAGCTGATTCAAAATCTTTCACAAGCGGGTTCGCATCGGTGAAAGATGTCAGATACTGATCCATATTCAGTCCGAGCAGGTTCATGATCGCCGGCAATATAAAGTAATAGTTAAGCAGGTACATAGCCGCGAGAAATATACTGATCGAAAGGGTAAAGCTGACCCAGCTCAATTTTTTCTGATAGTGATAAAAAGCGCCTATCATTCCCACAATGAGCGCGCCAGAGCAGAAGTTGGCAATCTGGTTCACCGGCAGTCCCACATAGCTTCCGTGAGTTATATACTCAATGACATTTTTCAGGAATTGAACAAGGATTCCGGCAGCAGGCCCCATTGTAATGGCACCGATTAAGGCAGGAATATCGCTGACATCAAGTGTTAAGAAAACAGGGAAAAAAGGAAGCGGGATTTTAAATAAGTATAAAATAAGGCTAAGTGCTGTTAAAATGCCAATCGAGGCCATTTTCTGAATACGTGACATATGTAAAATCTCCTTTATTCATGATAAAAGGGCAGCCCTAGGGCTACCCTTGGCATTAACCGATAAGTGAGAATCCTATATGTGGTGTTAACAGTTTTGTTGCATGAGCAATTACTTGCGGGTTTGAAGTCTTAACTCCTTTAAACTTGCGCCCTTCTTCCACCTCATGTACGCCGAAGCCCTCCATGTCATAGGCAACCATCATGGATTTGAATACAGGGCTGTCAATAATGAGGAACCATTCGCGCATCAGTTCACTATTCTTTGGAAGCTCAATATAATGAATGCCATCACTTGGATCCATGGCTGCATCATTTTCTCCAAAGATATGAACGTTAGAGTACTCGGCCATAGCCTGGAAACGGTCCAGCACGTTCTTCGTGCGCGAGAACTTTTGAAAGCCTGCATAAACGTTCCCTTGAAGCTTCTTCGTTAGGACGATGTTCTCCATCATTAAGCACATATACTCCAGCTGCGGGACTTTAGTCTCGTATTTTAAAGACTGTGCATTCAACTGGCTTAAGGGAGCATTGTCGAGCTTTTGAGTCTCCCCCTCAACCTGGCCAAAACATTCTCTAAACAATGACAGCTTCTTTAATTCCATGAAAAATCTCCTCCTGTAAGTGGTTGTTAGGTCTTAGGGACCGAGAAAAAAGAACTAGTTCAAAGGTAAAAAAAGTAGTCCGCTACAGCGTGGACTATGCTGGGGTATGGATGAAAAGTATGTATTACTTCTTTCGCTAATTCTTTACCTTACTAAACTCCCTACCTCCTTTACCACGTTAAAACTAATTTAAACACAGTAATATAAAAATTTAAAATCTGAATGTTCTATGAGTCAAGGGGACAGGTCCCTTGGCTCTTTTTCAAAACTGGGCCATGGGGTCTGTCCCCCTGGCACAAATCCTTTTTGGTTTTCTCTGGAAATAGTGTGGTAAATAATAAAGATTAACTAAAGCGGGGAGGCATTCTATGAGAGTCCTTGTGATTGGAACGGAAGACTTGACGGGGGAGCATGTAATCAAGCAGCTGTCGGACAAGCAGCATGAGGCGGTGGCATTGGTTGGGACAAAGAGTAAGGTGGATGAAATGGGAAGGCTGGGGGCAGCGGATGTTTTTGTGCAGGAAAATGATGGTTATGCCAAGGCCTTTTCAGCTTGTGATGCGGTCATTTATGTGGGCGATGCTAGTGCGCGGACGGGTGAAAGCAAGCCGATTCTGATTGACCATCAGTCAGTCATTGATTCGGTGCAGGCGGCAAAGGACCAGGGAGTTAAGCGCTTTCTGCTGATGAGTGCGATGCGTGCGAATGAGACGGACAAAGGCGGTTCAGGAACAGACGGGGCGAAGGATCAGCCTGAGGAGCTTTTAAGAAATGCAGAATTAACTTATACCATATTACGGACAGGCAAGCCTGTAGACAAGCCGGGAAAAGGGAAGATTGAAGCAGCACTTTCTCTTAAAAGTAAGGAAAGTGAAATTCCGAAAGAGGATATCGCGACTGTACTGGTCGAGGCACTGGAACTGGAGGAGGCTTTTAACAGAACCATTGAAGTGTCTTCAGGAGAAATGCCGATCCGCGAGGCATTACAGCAGATAAGCAACTGACTGATACTTAACTATTTTATGAAAAGGGTGATAAGATGTCCAATATGAAAAAATACCTCCCAGCCGTTCTGAAGGGGACTGCGGCACTCGGGGCTGCGGCAGCTGCGACTTATTTCTACCGGAAGGATGACACGCAGCAGCAGCATTCCATCCTGAGGAATTTCCCGCTCCTTGGCAGGGTCAGGTATATGACAGAGAAGATCGGCCCCGAGCTCAGGCAATACTTATTCGAAAGCAATAATGAAGGGACACCTTTTTCCCGGAAAGAGTTCGAGGATATCGTCAAGGCCGGGAAGTATAAGGAGCGTCTGATCGGCTTCGGTTCGGAGCGGGATTTTTCAAAAAGCGGCTATTATATCCGCAACAGCATGTTTCCGAAGCAGCGGGAAGAACTGAGGATCGATAACAGCCAGAAAATCAATACAAAGGTTTATAAAGTGGATGAAGAAGGCCTTATGACAAGGAAGGAACACCGGGAGGAAAGCCAGACAGATCCCTATTTTCTAACAGACGAAGACGCAGTCATCCTTGGCGAGCATACATGCCGGCAGCCGTTCAAGCTGAAAGGGCTTGTCGGGCAGTCTGCGATGAGCTATGGCGCGCTCGGCGACCGGGCGATCACGGCTTTGTCAAAAGGGCTGGGCCTTGCCGGCGGAACATGGATGAATACCGGGGAAGGCGGTCTATCAAAATATCATTTAATCGGAAACCCGGACATCATGATGCAGATCGGGCCGGGCCTGTTCGGCGTCCGGACTCCGGCCGGGGAATTTTCATGGGATGAATTTGAGAAAAAGAGCAAAATTGAGCAAGTGAAGGCATTTGAAATCAAGCTGGCCCAGGGGGCAAAAATCCGCGGAGGCCATATTGAAGGAGAAAAGGTTAACGAAGAAATTGCGGAGATCCGCCTTGTTGAGCCGTGGCAGACGATCAACAGCCCCAACCGATTCTACGAATTTAACAATTATGATGAGCTGTTTCAGTTTGTAGAAAAGATGCGGGATAAAGGCGGCAAGCCGGTTGGCATCAAGATCGTGGTCGGTGATTTGGATTCTCTTGAGGAAATGGCCCAGGTGATGAAGGAAACAGGAATGGGCCCTGACTTTATCACTGTCGATGGCGGCGAAGGCGGGACAGGCGCCACCTATCAGGAGCTTGCCGATGCAGTGGGGCTGCCTATTGGATCTGCGCTGCCGGCTGTTGATGAAATGCTGGTTAAATATAAAGTCCGCGACAGGGTGAAGCTGATCGCATCAGGCAAACTGATTACCCCGGATAAAGTTGCGATTGCTCTTGCCATGGGGGCAGATCTCGTCAACATCGCCCGCGGATTCATGATCAGCGTCGGCTGCATCATGGCGGAGAAATGCCATACCAACCACTGCCCTGCCGGTGTCGCCACAACCGACCCGAAGCTTCAGGATGGGCTGGTCATTGAGGAAAAACAATACCGGGTAGCCAATTATGTGGTTTCCCTCCGTGAAGGGCTGTTCAATCTGGCTGCAGCTGCTGGCCTTGATACCCCGACAAAATTCGAGCGGAAGCATCTCGTCTATAAAGACGAATGGGGAAGAGTTTCAGCTGTCCAGGATATGATCCTTACACCGAAAAAGGTAGATGAAATACAGGAGAAGGAACAAGAGTGAGCCAGGGGGACAGACCCCTTGGCTCAAACGAGCCAGAGGGTCTGTCCCCCTGGCTCATTTTTGATATAATATGAAGTTATATACGTTATTGGCGGTGATTTGGAGAGTGAAGAGTGTTAAGGTTAGTGATTTGGTTGAGAGGTTTTCGTTGAAGGTGCTGGCTGGAAAGGATAATCTGGATAAGCTGATCACTCAGTCGAGGGTGCACAGGCCGGGCTTGGAATTTGTGGGGCATTTTGATTTTTTCCCAACAGACCGGATTCAGATTTTGGGAAGAAAAGAGATCAACTTTTTACATAAGCAGACAGAAGAGGAACGGAAAATACGGATTGGCAATATCGTCAACTATCACCCGCCATGCTTTATTGTAACAACAGGTGATAAGGGGCTGACGTACCTAAGGCATTATTGCAATGAGTACGGCATTCCGCTGCTGACAACTGAAATTCCTGAAACTACGTCCGACTATATTTCCCAGCTGGATGCCTACTTGGTTAAAGAGCTGGCAGAGGAAACCTATGTTCACGGAGTTTGTGTGAATGTGTATGGAATGGGGATCCTGCTGCGGGGGAATTCGGGAGTGGGGAAGAGTGAAACAGCTCATACGCTGATTGGCCGGGGACACAGGCTTGTGGCAGATGATATTGTCGTGCTGAAAAAGCTTAGCCCGCAGACGCTCTTAGGGACGCATGATGAAAAAACAAAAGAGTTTCTGGCCCTCCGCAGTGTTGGGCTGATCAATGTGGTCCGCTCTTATGGACTGAAGGCATTCCAGAATGAAACACGGATTTCGCTGGATATCCAATTAACGAAATGGGAAAAGAATTCGCTTAACAATGATTTAGAGCATCAGCCTGATTTCACGGAATATCTGGGCGTTAAAGTGCCATCAATGGAAATCCAGCTTCAGCCAGGCCGTGACGTGGCCGGGTTGATCGAGGCAGCTGCGAACAACTGGTATTTGCGGCAGCAGGGGTACAGCGCTGCATCGGATTTCATGAGCAGACTGGATAGTGAATTTTAACTGTTTAAAGAAGGGCCTTGCGGGGCTCTTTTTTTGTGCTTCTTTCCTGCTGCATAAATAGAGCGGGGGAAAATGAAACATTACAGCTTTTGTTTCGTCTATAATAAAGATGAATTATTTGGAAATTTTGTCTGTTTGCAGAGGGAAGGGATACTTTTGAAAAGAGCAGCGGCATTCTTACTCATCCTGCTGTTATTAGCAGGCTGCAGTGGTGTTCAGCATAATACAGATTTAGAAAAGTCTATTTCTGATATTGTGAAAGATAAAGATAGCAATGAGATACCTCTTGACTCATTGGCGGATTTCGATTGGGAAAAGGCCTTTTTATTTACGCCGTATAGTCCTCAAGAGCATATAGAGGAACAGTTAGGTGTCTCTTTTAACGATCCCAGCAGCATTGACTTTAGAGATGATATTTATCTGCTGGTCTTCATGAACGATGGTGAAGTGGTGCAGTATGCTGAAGTGGAAAGGCAGGGGGCTGATTTTACGATCGGGGAAGGGGAATATTTGACGCCTGCTGAGGATGTTATCACGATTGAAAGACCATAGATATAACATCATATTCAAAAGAACTTATAGAAAATACAAAGCTGGTAAATATTGAACCAGCCGATAACTGATTGAGCCTGCTGATGTTCAGTTTTAAGGCAAGCTTTTCAGCATGAGCTCGTCAGAAAGCATTGTTCCGGAGGGAATTTGATTTGAGATTCTTTTTAGCTGTTCCGTTATTAATGATCGGGAGTTTTTTAATAAGCATCACCGTAGATCGTTTAGGCAGCACCGGCAATTTTATCATGCACGCCATGGGTGTGGCCATTAATTTATTTGCTGTCTTTTATATATGGAAAAGAAAGGCGAAGCTGGAGGGACAGGATGATAAGAAATAATATTCGGGCCATTGCGATCTGTGTGTTCAGAAAAGATGACTCGATACTTGTGGCTGAGGGGTTCGACAAAGTTAAGCAGGACTATTTCTACCGTCCGATTGGCGGGGGGATTGAGTTTGGCGAAAAAAGCACTGAAGCGCTGGAAAGAGAAGTGTTCGAGGAAATTGGGGCAAACGTTAGGAATCTCATTCATTTAGGGACCCTTGAAAATATCTTTACCTACAATGGGATTCCCCGCCATGAGTTCGTTTTTGTCTATGATGGGGAGTTTGTTGATCCTTCCTTCTATCAAAAACCATCTTTTATGGGTCTTGAGGATAATGGGGAAGAGTTCAAGTTAATGTGGAAGCCTATCAATGAGTTTCGGGATAAGGGATTACGGCTGGTCCCTGAGGAACTATTAGCGCTGATTCAATAGACAGGGGGAGTAAGGTTGAAAAAAATACTCTTGTTATTTTTTTCCTTGATGTTTTTAGCTGCCTGTTCGAAAGAAGTGAACACTTATGACTATCGATTTGTCGGGGAAAGCGACCATTGGGAAGCGGAGTACGTATTTAAAGGAACAGAGGTGTGGGGCGAGAAAAATGGAAGCCGCACATACTCTAACGAAAATAATGATGAGTTCTTTTTAGAGTATAAAGGGCCTTTAGAAGAGCTTTCATCCATGAAAAAAATAGAGTACTCTTATGAAACGTCAGCAGGGAGGGGAAGCGGCGCAACAAAATTTGATGCACCGCCGACGAAAAAGGTTTTTAAAAGCAGCGGATCTTCGGAGAATAGCGGCATAGTGAATGAGGATGATATTATCAAAGTTTATGTAAAATGGGATGATGCCGAGGAGACTTTTGAACTGCACAGAGAAAAGCAGTAAACTTTTAAATTAGTAAAAGAGAGGTTCCGATTAATGTCTGTAAAAAAACGGTTTTTCATCGGAATAGCCATTGCGGCTGTTTTCTCCTTCATTTGGCTTCTGCCTGCTCGGGGGAGCGAGGCACAAATTGCTAATGAGATTGCGAAAAAAACAAACGGAGTCAGTATAGACCATATCGATATGATTGATAACCATCTATCCGTTGCTTTTCTGCACACTGCAGCAGGTGAGGAAAGGGAAATGTATTTAGAGAGGTCGTTATTTTCTTGGGAGGCCAAAAAAGAGTTTGCCTTTACACCGGAAGGAATACATGACCCGATTCACCTTGCCTTCTTCACTTCGCCATTTACAGGTGAAGAAGAATACAACGCTGTGATTCTTCGGGTATTTGATAAAGAAATAGACCGTGTTGAAATAGTAAAGGGAGATCAAACTATTCACAACTTCAAGCTTCTTACTAAAGCTGCGGATGAAAAGTTTGGACTATTCAGAACAGATAGCGATGAAATCTATGATGCTGAATATATTGCTTACAATGCAGAAGGAGAAGTGGTTTTTAAGAACAAGTTATCTTAAAGACCTGTCCCTTTGTCCTAAAAAGGAGGCTCGCATCGATCAGGATGATTACTTTTGGAGAAAAAATTGAGAAAATAGAATATACCAGCAGACCGGCTGTCTACGGACTGTTTCTTCACCCGGAGAATGGGAAAGTCGCTGTCATACAGACCGGGGACGGAAAGTATTTTCTTCCCGGCGGAGGAATAGAGGCCAGGGAGACGCATGAAGAATGCATGAAAAGAGAGGCTCTTGAAGAAATGGGGACCGAGATTGAACTCGGTCCTTTTCTGGGGCAGGCACAAAGATATTTTTACTCTACCAATGAATATAAATACTATTTGAGCGAAGGGTATTTCTACTTATGTGAAATCGTCAGGCAAATAAGCCTGCCGCTGGAAGAGGACCATACGCTGATATGGCTGGATCCTTTGGAAGCTGAAGCAGGTCTGTTTCATGAGCACCAGGGATGGGCAGTGAAGGAAGCGTTGAAAATACATAGTTTAAGTAAGGGGGAAAGCAGATGATTTACCGCAGAAAAAGCTATAAAGTGGATGAAAGCATTGTAGAAGATTTCAATCTTCATTTTAATCAGACGCTGCTGCCGGCCCAGCTGAAATACGGGTCAAGGCTGGTCGGAAGATGGATGGGACAGCCGGCAGAAGGGGCAGTCGAAATCTTTGCAATATGGCAATATGACAGCCGTGAAGCATATGAAAACATTGAAAACAATGTGAGACATGATAAAGAGCACGTCCAGCGTGTGCAGGATTGGTTTGAGAAAATGGGCGGTAGGGAGAATCTGGGCAGGATATTTTTTAAGGTGGATGAGGACTTTTTGGAGACTACGGTACCTGAAGGACATACGATTCTTTCATGCTAGTAGTGAAAAAAGTTCAAGTATCAGTTGCGAGGAGGAAAGGTGAACAATAAGGAGGCAGGCCCATTGAAAAAATTCTTTTTATCTTTGACCGGCGGAATCCTGCTTGGCGGTATCCTATCATACTTTTTCCTGGACTATGAGGACTCAAATTATGTTTTGCTGAACTATTATGGAGCAGATAAGAAGATAGTAAAAGAATGGGATTTTCAATTTATCTCCAATGCGGGCTTTATCATCATTGGATTGTCGGTTCTGATTTTTTTGATATGGACGTATTTCGAGAGAAGATCGAATGGTTTTTGAGATGTAAGTAATATTTTTTTCTAACCTGGAGGGTAAGCGGTGGAGCAGAGACTACTCACATTTGGGTATATATTGTTTTTTTCAGGAATCGTTTTATTCGGCTTCATGCATCTGGCAATTGCTGCATATATGCCCCATCTGACCGGCTGGAGCAATCCGCCGGGAAAACTGGCATCAGTGCTTACTGACATAGCAGGCTGGGTTCCCTATGTTCTAAGTATTGCGTTAATAGCAGCAGGCATCTTGATTGTCATTTACCATTTGTTTTTTTTCAAGAAAGGTGACTGACAAGAAGGGAGGGAAATGGCAGGATGGATACCCCGCAAAAAAGCATAATAAGATATCGTATTGTTCTCTTCATAATGGCATTCATGATTGAGGGGGGAATGATCTATTATTTTCATACGCCGAAAAATTCAATTGAATTATACCAGGATCTTTCTTTTGCAGCCGATTTTGAAGAAGCACAAAAGCTGAGCTTAAAAGGATACGAGGAGCATTTTAAGAAAAAGGACTTTGATTATATAAACAGCCCAGATCATAGCGCCAATAGCATAGGCCAATTCACATTGTTTGAGTATGATGATAAATCTTATATTATCAAAACTTCACCAGGAACAACGAAGTTTAAAGTCCTTGCTGTCGAAGAGCTTCCGGCAGATATAAGGGATTATTTTGTTGGAATGTCGGAGTAGGAGGGAAGCGGGTTGTGCCGATATCTATTGTATTTCTTAATTGGTATAACGATTTTCACATCTGCGGGTTGCTCTAATGAAGGCGAAAGCACGGCAGTTTCCATTGACGCCATTGATGCAGAAGAAGTTTTAAGGCTGGATCCGGATGCTGATATTTTTCAGTATGATGGTGTCATCTACCAAACGAATATAGATTGGGTCGAAGAATTGTCATTAAAAAAGGACGCTCAAATTGGTGAAATACAATCCAGGAATGAGAACGATACAGATTTTGAAGATGCTATGTCGAATAAGCTTCCTGTCGGTGCAAGGATATTCTCTGCTAGGGAGAGAGAAGATATTTTACTAGTGGAGTCCGAGGGGAAGGTTTTGAAGTATCTGGCGATTGTTGAGGGATAATGGAAGAGTAATGAGGTACACTGAAGTCAATTTAAAATAGCTCCAACCGGGCTATTTTTTTTGCCTGATCTGATTCCGAAAAGCAGAAAGCAGGTGAAGGTGAAGCATGGCTGAATTAACCAGGATGTCACTTATATGCGTCGCTATCAATCTAATCTCAAATATACTATTTTTCCTCATAGGAGACTGGGGCGGATTATTTACCATGCTGTTAACTTTAAGCAATTTGGTATTGCCAATGTTTCTGTCATTTACAGGCGTTCTTTTAGGAATCGGGGCTTTAGTGTTAAAAGAACCGATCATAAAATCTTTGCTGGCCATAGCAGCAAATATAGGTTACGTGTTGATCTTCTTTTCTGTTATACAAAACTTTTAATAGAATAAAGGATGAAGTAATGAAATATTTTATTGATGACGACCATTGGGATATACTGGGATATAGAAAAGAATTACAGAAGCTATTGCCCAGGTTTAATAAAGAAACAGCCAATTTCCTGAAAAACCACTCTTTCCATGATGGAAAGGTTGTTTCGCTTACGGTTTTGAATAAAGAGAATGGAATAACAAAGGATCCGACCGCAATCCTGATGGTTATTAAGCAGTATGATGAGACAGCTGGTACCTATGAAATTCAGTGGCAGAATGTCCGCAAGTTTTTCATGGACTATGATATCACGCGAAATGTTTATGGCAACAATCCAAAAGAGATTGCATTTGGCGGCAGAAATGGCCTCGATGATTGGGGATATGATGAAATCACTCCGCTGAGCAAAAAGAAGCTGAAGCATGAGATTTACCTGTTTTCACAGACGAAGATAATCATCCATTGTGCCAATATAATAATTAGAAAAGTGAAAGCATAGGGAACACCAAATATACATTTGGTCAGGAGGAAATGATGATATCACTTGCCAGAATCTTGAAATTGCGTAATCTGGAGATTTTCCAAGTAATACGGGACGGAAGAGTTTTAGCGTATAGCATCATTGAGGATACTCGGAATCCTTTTACAGAAGAAGACAAAAAATTGGATCCTTTATGCTTTATGGACGAAGAGGATATTAATGAGATTTTAAATGTTTTCAGGATTGCATTGATTAGCGATAAAAAATTAAGCCAAGCCGATTCGATCACATTAAGAACATTCTTTTCGGAGTTTGTGAACAACACCCATTTGACGAATTTCATCATTCAGGAATATGTTCAAAAGGACTTGTATGAAGAGGAAGATACTATAGAATCTTTCAATAAGATGCTGCAAAAAATAGGGTCGAATTTTGTGATCCAGGATTTTGATGAGAGAAATTGGATATATTTATCGCAAGATTGATATGCAGACGGCTTGCAGTCTTTGTTAACCCAATATTTGCATGGTATGGAAACCTTCATCTTAAGGAGAATAATGCATAACTGCATATTGGGAAGTGATGATTTTGAAAAAAGTAATGCTGCTAGTCATTGGTTTTGTCTTATTAACTGGACATGTATCTGCTTCTGAAATCTTAGAAACGGGAGAAGAAGCGGAGGTAAAAGATCAGGCTGCGAAAACCTTTATTTATGAGTCTTTGCGGGTATGGCTGGATCAGGATATTTCCAGATTGTATCACAAGAAATACAAGGCAGATTCTGTAGAATGGATAGGGCCTGAACGCGAAAAAGTCCGCATATGGATCAGGGAGGTTAAATCTAATCCGGGTCCAGCAGGGTATACCCATGTGATAAGAATATTTTTGCCATATGAGAACGTCATAGTAAATAATAGTAAGGAAGTAAAATCAGCAGATACAGTTATTTACGCTGTTAATGCACGCTTCCTTTCACTTTGTCCTGAGTCCGGCAAATCTGAAAAGGAAATCAAATTACTCCGTACTTTCCATAAGGTGCTTTCTGACACTGAATAATTTTCATTATACAGAAAAAAACAGGCCCTATTTATATAGGGCCTGTCTGTATTATGCGAAGATTAAGCTTTTTGAACGTTAGCTGCTTGAGGTCCGCGAGCACCTTGCTCAACGTCAAATGTTACTTTTTGACCTTCGTCTAAAGATTTGAATCCTTCGCTTTGAATAGCAGAGAAGTGTACGAATACATCGTCTCCACCTTCGCGTTCGATGAAGCCAAAACCTTTTTCTGCATTAAACCATTTAACTGTACCTTGTTCCATTTTTGTTGCCTCCTAGTGCTGCCGCACAATGTATTACTATCCCTGCTCAAAGTATTTATATAGACGAAAAGTCATTAATTAACTTATACCGAACAAAAATAATTCTTTTTCATCATAACAGCAATCGGAAAAAATTGCAAATTATATTCTTGTTTTATTATGGCAATATTTGTTAGGTGGGATGAGTTGCTTAAACGGGTGCCAAATTTTCAATCATTTCTATAATGAAAGCTATATTCCCACAAAGGAGCAGGCAGAAAGTTTTATCCGATATCGAGCTGGGTATAATTTTTTTACGCCGCTATACATAGGTTCAGCTATCTTCCTGGCAGATGAGAAAGTGAAAGTTTTTTTGAAAAAATGAGATAACCATGACACTTATCATGTATGGTATATGACAGCTGGGACTACCGCAAAGATAAAACGTTTTCTATACTTAAATTAACTAATTGAGTGAAGGAGAAACTTCTAAAAATGAACGAACAAAACCCAAGGGCTTTGAGAAAAATGGTTACTCCTTATGAAAAGTCCGATTTACAAAAAAGTATCTGGCAGATTATTAACACATTGGTGCCATTCTTCCTGTTGTGGTACCTGGCTTATAAGAGCATACCGGTCTCTTATTTCCTTACATTAGCGATTTCTGTGGCTGCAGCAGGCTTTTTAGTGAGAATCTTCATTATCTTTCATGACTGCTGCCACTATTCCTTTTTCAAGAACAGGAAGGCGAATCGGATCCTTGGCACGATAACGGGGATTCTGACGCTGCATCCTTTCGACCAGTGGGCACATGACCATTCTGTCCATCATGCCACCAGCAGCAATCTGGACAAGCGCGGGACAGGCGATATTTGGGTACTGACTGTTGAGGAATATTTGGAAGCTTCAACTAAAACCAAAATC
Source organism: Bacillus sp. UMB0728 (assembly GCF_002858875.1). Taxonomy (NCBI): domain Bacteria; kingdom Bacillati; phylum Bacillota; class Bacilli; order Caryophanales; family Bacillaceae; genus Bacillus; species Bacillus sp. UMB0728. Next base: position 241,096 of record NZ_PKLA01000005.1, read on the forward strand.
TTATACCGTTTGTACAGAAATCCGTTTGTTATGTTCATACTCGGCCCGATTTACGTTTTTGGCATTACCAATCGTTTCAACCGCAAAGGGGCAAAGCCCAAAGAACGGATGAATACGTATATTACGAACCTGGGAATCGCGGCTGTGGCGGGACTTGTATGCTGGGCTATCGGCTGGCAGAACTTCCTGCTCGTTCAGGTGCCGACTTTCATGATTTCGGGTACTCTCGGAGTATGGCTGTTTTATATTCAGCACACGTTTGAGGATTCTTATTTTGAAGAAAATGAGCATTGGGAATATGTAAAAGCAGCCGTTGAAGGAAGCTCATTTTACAAGCTTCCCAAAGTCATGCAGTGGCTGACAGGCAATATCGGTTTCCATCATGTGCACCACCTGAGCCCAAGAGTCCCGAACTATAAGCTTGAAGAAGTGCATAAAAACACGGAACCCTTGCAAAACGTTCCGACCATTACACTGGCAACCAGCCTTCAGTCCTTAAAGTTCCGTCTTTGGGATGAAGATGGGAAGAAATTTGTTGGGTTCAGCCATCTGGGGAAGGCTGCTAAAGCCCAGGAATCAGCACGGCTGGGATCTGATTAATTGATCGGGATATCATGATAAGAGGTTTGTACCTTGCAAAAAAAGTGCTAACATGCGCAAATGATTTGTGCAGTCAGCACTTTTTTTGTTGGATAAAATGTACTTTTTACATTCTGGTGCACCACCGAATGATCGGGCAAATGAGATATGTATAGAACTGCAATTATATGGTGAATTTATTGGTAAAAAAGCAGTCATCTATTAAAATAAACAGGCATAAGAATAGCGGGGGAGTGAACTTTATGGCGTTGGCAAGGGAAAAAGTAACGGTAGAGGTAAACAGTAATGAGTTTGTGTGGGATCCCCAAAACGGGCTCTTTACCTTTGATGGTGCACCAGCGCTTTTATTTTGGGATTCAGCAATAGAATTATTTTTGAAAACCATTGAAGAAGTTTCTGGTGAAGATGTATCTAAAACTGTTTATGAAGCTACGGGATATCGGATGGGCCACCTGGTAACTTCTTATTATACCGGCCGAAGGGACCTCGAACAGCTCCTTGAAGAATATAGTGATATATACAGAAATGCCGGCTGGGGCAACGTCAAAATTGTTCAATATAATTTTGAAGAAAAGAGAGCAACCGTTCAGCTGACCAACAGCTGGGAGCACAGGATTTTTAATCATACAGACAAGGAAAAGGCTGGCGTATTATTGCCGAGCCACTGGGCAGGAGTCTTTACAGGCCTATTTGAACAAAAAGTCTGGTACAAAATCAACAAAAGCCAGCTGGATGGAAACGAATATGACGAAATTGAAATCTTTCCTTCTGATGTTTCACCTACAGAAAATATCTTCGAACTAGCAAGACAAAAAGAGACAGAACATATCCTGGAGCTGGAGCAAAAAGTAAAAGAGAGAACCGAAGAACTTTCCACCCTTGTGAATGAATTATCCACCCCGATTATTCCGGTATTGAAAGGAATTGTTGTCGTCCCGCTTATTGGCAATTTCAACGATGAACGACTATCCAATTTTATCGAACGTTCACTGCTTGAATTTTCCAGGCTGAAAGCCAATTACCTGTTAATTGATCTGACAGGTGTGAAAGGGCTGGACAGCTACACGATAGAAGGCATCCAAAAGCTGATTCTTTCTATCCGCTTGATAGGCGGGGAATGCTTTATTGTCGGTATTTCAGCGGACCAGGCCATACAAATATCACATTCAAACATTCTATTCAGCAAAGTACAAACCTTCTCTACATTACAGCATGGAGTAGAATATGCCATTGGGCAAAACGGTTTTGAGATTAAAGAAAAGAAGGCGTGAAGTGCCTTCTTTTTGTGTTTTTTCGACCTGGTTCCGCCTTCTGACGGCTGCAGATCTATCCACTTAAAAGAGCGCCCCGAAAATACCTGGCTGTAATCATAAGAAATCTTTATGAAGAGTCATCATATACTTGTAATTCCTTTATGGAATGAACTCAGTTAGCATAGAAATATAGATTCTATAGGGAGGGAAAGGAATGGAGGCCAAAATAAGCATTAGAACCGCAGCTCAGGAAGACTTGGACAGCATTGTGCTCATGCTTGCGGATGATGTTCTCGGGAGTACCCGCGAAAGGTATGAGCATCCGCTTCCCGACAGCTACAAAAAAGCATTCCAAGCTATTTCATCTGATCCTAATAATGAGCTGATCGTTGCATGCAGGGGAACTGAAGCCGTTGGGGTTCAGCAAATAACCTTTACACCCTATCTCACACATCAAGGCGGATGGAGGGCTGCGATTGAAGGGGTAAGAACAGCGGCTTCAGTAAGAGGTATGGGAATAGGGTCTGAACTGATTACATGGGCCATTCAGCGTGCAGAAGAACGCGGCTGCCATCTGGTGCAGCTGACAACTGATAAAAAAAGGCCGGATGCGCTGAGATTTTATGAGCGTTTAGGGTTTAAGGCAACACATGAAGGGTTGAAGCTGAAGCTTATATAAAACAAGGCCCTCAGGCTTTTAAAAACAGCGGCCAATCCGGCAGCTGTTTTATTTATGGATTTCTAAAGTTATTCTCAATAAATTTCTCCTCATCAGCTGGCTTCAGAACCCTGTATGCCTTGCCAATCTGGCCGCCATCCATTTCCCAAAAATAATTATGATCCTCTATGATGCCAGTAAAGTCTTCGTTTCTCCACTTCGCTGCTATTTCCAGCAGCGTTTCTTTTTTTTCAAAATCACTCGATTGCAGGATGCTAAAGATTTTTTCAACATTTTCTTTGCTCATCTCGACAGCACCGGTCTTTTTCTCGGCCATGACTTTCTGATGTGTCATAAAGTGCATGGTATCCATGACTTCTTTTTCAGCAGAGCTTTGGTCTACCGGGAATGTTGTAGTTGCCCCTTCCACTTTGGCAACCTGTTCAGGTGCTGCATCTGGATCCCAGGCTTCTTCAAAGGGACCGGACTCTGGCTGAGTTTGTTCTATGCTTTCATTCTGATCTGTGTTATTGGTTGTTTTCATGAAATTGACTGTGATAAAGAGAACCAGGAGCAAGGCGATGGCTGCCAATATGAAGATTATTTTTTTCATGGATGGCTCTTCTCCTTTTCTCCATTATACCACTCGGGTTTCACTGGAATGCTAATATTTGGTATTATAAAAATTGAGAGATGCATAGAAAGGGGAATCTATATTGCACATGTGGAATATCTTGAATTGATTTGTAGAATTGGATAGAGGCAGTGGGCGGTCCTTGTTGGGGGATACGTTTATTTGCTGATCTTAATTCATTCAAGGGATACATGATGCGGCCATATAAATTTCCATTGCCAGGCAGATATTGCGGGTGAAGTTGCATCTCTATTGGCATAATCATAGCGTCCCTGACCAGGAGGAATCTTCATGAAGAGTCAGGACAAAAACGAAGAGCTGCTATCAGGAGGAAATGTCACAAACGTTTATCGTTCTGGAGATACAGTCCGGCGGGAAATGAAGCCTGATAGTAAAAACATCCAAAAGTTATTGCAGTATTTAGAAAATAAAGGATTCAGCTTCGCACCGAGGTTTTTAGGCATTGACGAAAAAAATAGAGAGATCCTGAGCTTTATTGAAGGAGAAGCCGGCAATTATCCTTTAAAAAAATATATGTGGTCTAATGATGCTTTAAAAGAGATTGCAGGAATGCTTCGGCTCTATCATGATGCTGTGAGCGATTTTCCAATGGATGAGAGCTGGCAGCCGATTGATAACACCCCTCAGCCGTTTGAGGTAGTGTGCCACAATGATTTTGCCGTTTATAATATTATTTTCAGGCACGAAAAGCCGGCAGGGATTATAGATTTTGACGTTGCTGCGCCCGGCCCGAGAATTTGGGATATCGCTTATGCTCTTTACACTTGTGTTCCTTTAAGCAGACTGTACCATACGGAAACAGGTGAAGCAGTTTATTATGACCGGTCAAAGGATGCCGAACGCATAAAACAGAGGGTTGCATTATTTTTTCAAACCTATGGTATGGCTGGATTGGAACATGGATATTTAGAGATGGTGCGGCTCCGGGTAGATGGGTTATGCAAAACCATAAGAAGGAAAGCTGAAGAGGGAGACAAGGCGTTTCAAAAGATGATTGATGAAGGGCATCTTGAGCATTACCAGAAGGAACTTCAATTCATTCGTGCACATGGGGAAGAGTGGATCATGTGAGTGAAAAGCGCTATGCCTGGCCGGTTTAGCGCTTTTTTAACGATTATTTAAAAAGCGCTGTCACTGCTTTCATTGAAATGAAACTTACCAGCTCTCTCGTGCGTATATCCACAGTAAAGGCTGATATAAAAACGCTGGGGAGATGCCAAATGACCATCTATAAAAATAAACATGGCAAACGCACGCTGGAGAAGGATTATGAAGCGTATATAGGCACTTTGAGTTTTAATGTGGAAAGGGTATATGCGGAAACCAGCTATGGAAGGACACATGTCCTCGCTGCAGGGCCAAAGGAGGCGAAGCCTGTATTTATTTTTCAGGGAGGCAATTGCATCAATCCGATGACACTGTCGTGGTTCTCCTCATTAGCGGACAGCTATCGGATTTATGCCCCGGATACCATCGGACACCCGGGTTTCAGCGCAGAAACAAGGATTTCAGCTCAGGATGATAGTTTTCCGAAATGGGTAAAAGAGCTGATGGATCATTTCCAGATCAGCAGCTGCGCTTTTGTCGGTCCTTCTTATGGCGGAGGAATCATTATGAGGATGGCAGCCTATATGCCCGACCTGATTGACTGCGCAGTGCTGGTGTCGCCGGCAGGGATCAGCCTTGGGCCCAAGGCCAGGATGATTAAGGATATTCTACTGCCGATGCTTGCCTTTAAGGCCTTTTCTTCGGAAAAACAGCTGGATAAACTTACAGGAGTGATGTCCGGCGGTTCTATGAAAGTGCGGGATAAAGAAATAATTGGACATGTATTCAAATATGTGAAGCTTGAACAGGATATGCCGAAGATAACGGAGCGTCATGAGTTGGCGGGATACCAGGCGCCGACCCTGGTTATAGCGGGAAAAAAAGACGTCTTCTTTCCTGAGCAGAGTCTTAACCCGGCAGCAAAAAAAAATCATCCCAAATCTAACCGACTTTAAGGCATATGAAATGGGGCATTTTCCTTCTGATGAATATTTGAATAAGATTAATGAGGATATTGCAGCGTTTTTGAGTGCTTATTATTAGTGGGAGGCAGACCCAAAAATGAAAAGAGGGATCACTTTTGAAATTCCCAATGAATATGGCCGGTTTCTTTTTGAGATTCTGCTGGCGCTGGAAGCTTCCAGCTTTGAGTGGGTAATCGCTGGTGAGGAAGGTTATTTTATAGAAAACGGAGAGCTGGGCAGAGAGCTTTTCCCGGAAAATAAAATGGTCATGGCAGGAGAGGAACTGCTGGCATATCTTCATCCTTGCTCCTGCTATCTCATTTTTGCTGACTTAAAGGCTTTTCCGCCTGGAAAGGCTGCGGGCGATATTAAGACCTACAAAGACTTTTTGAAAAGTGATTGCCGGATGGCGATTATGATAGTGGACTGTTCAGATGTGGCGGTTTATTGCAAAGATAGAGAGAGGACAGAAAGGATGTACCGTTTTTGCAAGGAGCGTTTCTTGAATGCGGAATATATTACTGATGAAAATGATGGGAGAAGTGAGCTTGCTGTTTGGTGATTAGAAGCTGGATGCCTGCCTGGTAAGAGGGCAGCTATCCAGCTTGTTTTGTTTTTTCGGGAAAATATTCTGTTGTTTTCCTGTGAAAAAATAGCCTGCCCCCGAAAACGGGAACAAGCTTGTGAGTGGCTATTCTGCTGAGCGGGTTGCGGAGCCTGTTCCTCTATCCAGCCTGTAGCTGATGAAAGCCAGGGCTGAAGCGGCTAAGGCTGCCAGTGCGCCTGTCCAGGACAAGTGGACGAGACTTCCGGTTGAGACAACTAAGCCTCCCAGGGCAGAGCCTGATGCGATTCCGATGTTGACAGAAACCGGAGTCAGGGAGGAGGCGAAGTCCTTCGCTCCGGGAGCATATGTCTGAGCCAGGTCCATGAAGTAGATTTGAATGGCTGCGTTCATAGCGTAGAGCATGACGGCCATCAGCATGATGCTGACAAGTCCCCAAAAGGCTGAATGGATGGTGAAGTACAGACTTGCCAGAATGACTGCTTGGACAATAAAGACAAAGCGCAGCTTTCCGATGCCATTGCTGCTTGCAATCTTTCCGGCCAGAACATTGCTGAAAATCGAGAAGATCCCGTAAGCAAGCAGGATGAGTCCGGTATACTTAGCCGGCAGTGACATGCCATTTTCCAGGATCGGCGTTATATATGTGTAAATCGTATAAGTTCCTGTGAAACAAAAAATGGGCATAAGGAAAGCAAGCAGAATCCTTGGATAAGTGAACAGCTTCAAGGAATCTTTCAGTGAGCTTTTTTCACTGGACAGGTTCCTCGGCAATACGAGAATGCTGATGATCAGTGCTGCTGCACCAAGCAAGGCTGTCAGCCAGAATGTCAGATGCCAGCTGTCCAATTGGCCGACAAACGTGCCGATCGGTACGCCCATTACATTGGCAATCGTGAATCCTGCGAAGATCATGGCAATCGCAGAGGACCTTTTAGCGGGCGGCATGATATCACTGGCTGCAGACATGGCAAGAGCAGTTAAAACTCCGCTGACCACAGCGGTGATGATTCTGGAAGAGAACAGAACCACATAGCTGCCTGACAAGGCGCTGACAATATTGCCGATGATGAAGATAGATATAAGGGCCAGCATCAATGGATATTTTGGGAACCTGCTGACGAGCGCTGTCACAACAGGCGTCCCGATGGCATAGGCGATGGCAAAGCCGGATACAAGGGTACCTGCCGCCGCCACGGTGATGCCTAAATCACCGGAAACCTCTGTCAGCAGACCGACAATGACAAATTCACTTGTTCCCATGACAAAGGTCAAAAGGGTCAAAGTGAAAATTAGTATTTTATGCTTTTTCAATAATGATGTACTCTCGGTGGTGCTCAAAGAATCACTCCTATAGTTTTTCTTGGTGGTGTTTAGATTTTTTATATAAATAGATATCTAGAATTATCGATATGAGTGCTGTGAAAAAAACAGAAATCGGCCCGAGCGACGCCCTAGATTTCTGTTTTTAGAAACTCAGCCAGCTGGCGGATTGTTTCTTCGTTTCTTCTGTAGTATGTCCATTGGCCATAGCGGACCGATTCCAGCAGACCTGCTTTTTGCATTATGGTTAAATAATGGGAAACCGTGGATTGAGAAGCATTTGCTTTTTCCTGTATATCCCCGACACATACGCCGCCCTCAATGCTGACCTCCTTAGGGAGATGCGATTGCTGCTTGGGAAAATTCTTCTCCGGCTCTTTCAACCACTTTAAAATATTCACCCTCGTCTCATTTGACAGCACCTTAAACAATTCAATAGGTTCCATGCCGTCATTGTATATCGAATAATCTCGATATGTCAAGAGCAAGGGGGACAGACCCCTTGGCTCATTTAAGAATTATTTAAGAATTCCATAAGCCCCGGTTTAGAAATTCTCTGTACGATGTTCACAGAGTCAATTGAAGGAGGAATGGTTATGAAAGAGGGTTCTTTAAGGTTTCGGGCCGGGGGGATGGCTTTTGTGGTGTTTTCGATTTTGTTTGCGGTGTGTGTCCTGACACAGCTGTATATTGCGGGGATGGGGGTGTTTGTGAATCCGGCAAGCTGGATGAGGCATGTCAGGTTGGTCCACCTTTTTGGGTTTTCTCTCCCGCTTTTGATGCTTATCTCGGCTTTTGTTGGCGGACTGCCGCGTTCTATTTTAGTTCAGGTGCTGGGTGTGATGCTGTCGATTTTTTTGATGTATTTTACAGCGAATATAACGGGTACGCTGCCATGGGCAGGGGCGCTGCATCCGGTTATTGCGGTGATTATTTTAATTCAGTCGCTTCTTATAGCAAAGAGTGCCTGGGGATTGTTATTTCCGAATCGTAAAAGGGAGGGGGGGGAAGGATGAGAGGTTTTGCAGCTATACTGCTTGGCATTGTGGGCGGTTTTATTCTTGGGATTGCCTTGTCAAGTGTAATCGGGATCATCAGCATGGGCTTGTTCAGCCAGCCGTTTGGGGTTAAATATCTCCCATACTTTACGGCAGCCATCTGTGCAGTGCTTGTACCTGTGATGGACCGCAGAAGCTTGAAGAATAAACAATAATAGAAGGGCTGTCAGGGGAATCTTGACAGCCGGCCGCTATATATGGGGAAAAATTAGGTTAGAATGGAGCAGGAGAGCAGGTGAACCTATGTCGATAAGGAAAAGGCTGATCTTGTCCAATATCGGGATGATTCTGATTCCGGTGCTCAGCTTGCTGGTAGTGGAGGTTATAGCCGGGTATTTATTTTTCTATCTGTTCAACGGGAAGCCTGAGGGGCGGGAGCTGCAGCTGTTCCTGACTGCCAGGTTTGCGGCAGTGATCGTGATCCTCGTGCTGACAAATGCAATACTGACTTACTTTGTATCAAAGAGCATTCTTGTGCCTATCCGGGAGCTGTCTGAGGCGGCCGGAAAAATCAGTGAAGGTAATCTAGAATACAGTGTGAAATCCAGCAGCCGGGATGAACTGGGGCAGCTGTCCAATACATTTGAAGACATGAGGCTGAAGCTGAAGGAAGCTGAGCGCATGCAGAAGCAGTATGAAAGAAACCGGCAGGAGCTCATCGCCAGCATTTCGCATGATCTGAAAACTCCTTTAACCTCAATCAAAGGCTATGTGAGCGGGATTCAGGACGGCATAGCAGGAACTCCCGAAAAGCTGGAGCGGTATATGAGCAAAATCAGCAGGAATGCTAATGAAATGGACGCCTTGATTGATGAGCTGTTTTTATATTCCAAGCTGGACCTGGAGCAGATGCCCTTCCATTTTGAAAAAGTGATGCTTGATTCCTTTTTTGCCGATTATATTGAGGAGCTGTCATATAAGATGGAAAAGGAAAATGGGCGTGCAGAGCTGATTTTAGAAGGGGAGCAGGGCTTTCTCGCTGAAGCCGACCGGGAAAAGCTGAACAGGGCTGTTATGAACATTACGCAAAACAGCCTGAAATACATGGACAAAACATCTAAACGGATTCTGATCAGGCTGACTTCGGGGACGGAAGATCTAGAGGTTGAAATCAAGGATAACGGGGCCGGCATCGGTAAAGAGGATCTTCCCCGCATATTTGACAGCTTCTACCGTACTGATGCATCCCGCAATTCGGCGACAGGCGGCAGCGGACTCGGCCTTTCAATTGCCAGGAAAATCATTGAGGGGCATGGCGGGAGGATTTGGGCAGCCAGTGAGCCGGGGAAAGGAACAAGCATTCATTTTACATTGAAAAAGGTGAAGTAAATGAAAAGGATACTGATTATAGAAGATGAGACGGATATTGCCGAGCTGGAGCGGGATTATTTGGAAGTGAGCGGCTTTGACAGCGATATTGCTTCCAATGGCGAGGAAGGGCTGAGGCTGGCTAAGACAAATGAATACAGCCTGATCCTGCTGGATTTAATGCTTCCGGGGATTGATGGCTTCCAGCTATGCAGGGAAATGAGAGAATTCCTGGACATCCCGATCCTGATGGTGACTGCGCGTAAGGAGGATATTGATAAAATCAGGGGCTTTGACCGGGGCGCGGATGATTATATTGTGAAGCCGTTCAATCCGAATGAGCTTGTCGCCAGGGTTAAGGCGCATACAGCCAGATATGACCGGCTGATCAGCCGCCAGCCGGAGAAGCGGGAGGTACGGAAGAGAGGGCTGGTGATGGATGCCGATTCACGGCGGGTGTATGCAGATGGAGAAGAGAAGGTGTTCACGGCAAAGGAATTCGATTTGCTGTGGTTCCTTGCTTCAAACCCGGACAGAGTTTTCTCGAAGGAGCATCTGTTTGAGCGGATTTGGGGCTATGATTCCCTGGGTGATATCACGACCGTCACCGTTCATATTAGGAAAATACGCGAGAAAATTGAAAAAGATCCATCGAGTCCGGAGTATATCGAAACGATATGGGGAGTGGGGTATCGGTTTAAATGAGGGTGTGGGGAGAAAATGATGGGGCACCTTTTTTTGCGCTTAAGGGTGAAAAGATTGACATAGTCTAGTTTCAAGTGACTATCTTATAATAAAGTAAAGGGAGGTGAGAAAATGACGGAAGAAAGATTTGACCGACTTGAAGGAATGCTAACGCAGCTGCTTACAAAGGTAGCCAATATGCAAACCGTTCAACAGGAGCACAGCGAAATTTGACTCAATTGGTAGGAAGTTTGATTCCATTGAAAAGAAGTTTTACTCCATTGATAGACGCTTTGATGTTATTGAAGCAAGAATGGATAGCACTGATGCAAAAATTGATGGTCACCATAAAGAAGTAATGGACCGATTCAATAAATTGGAACTGGATCAGGACTTTATTCGGGAAAAAGCTTCACGTAATGAAAGAGCTGGAGCTTATTAAAAGGAGGCTTTCTTTATAATCTCTATTCGACACTTTCTTTACCCTCAATCAATAACTTTCTCTTGAAAGCAATACTCCTCTGTTTTGTTTCAATAAAATATATTCCTCTACAATAAAAATCAACACAGCCAATTAAGTACGGGGCTTTAATTAATATAAAGTTTAATACTAGTCTAAAAAAACTCCGCCTGGCTGATGGCAGCAAGCGGAGTTTTTGTGATTCGGATCCTTAATTTTGGGCCAGGGGGTCTGACCCCATGGCTCGATATACAAAATAATCAAAATCAGCATGAAGCCTCTGCCCGGATGTGTCCTGGCATTGCATGCCGACGAATGCGCCGGTGAAGAAGCCGCCTCCGTTGATGTAGTCGTCTGAGAGTTTGTAGGACTCCAGGGTGACTGGGACCTCGGTCCAGCTGTTTCCGTCGAATGAATAGGAATAGCGGTAAGTGTTAGTGCTTACATTTACGCGCAGGTAAACATAGTCTGCTTCGTCCGGAACGGTGATTGGGCTGTCCTGGAGCGGCTGGCTGAATGTAAAGTTATCGCAGACCGTCAAGTCGAGGATCCGGCCTTTTTCTTCGTGCCAGGTGATCTGCAGGGCGGTCCAGTTTTGTGTATTATAGTAGTTTACGAGTCCGGCAGCCTGCTGGAATGTGTCAGGATTGAAGGCCACTTTTGTTTCGGCCGTAAAATTGAAATGCTGCCAGCGCCTCGCGATATGCGCTTGCGTAAATTTGGATGTTAGTGATTCCCTTCCATAAAGGCGCAGATGCCCAGGGTTGTCTTTTAATGAAACAATGTCCTCTCCAAGCGGAATCCTTAGTGACTGGAAATGAAGATTCAAAGTTTCAGAGCTGAAATCATCCTTCTCATCAAAATCCTTCCCCCATTTGACTTCCTCGATGGCCGGTCCTTCAATTTCGACGGATGGCTGGTTGCCTCCGACCACATATGGCCAGTCATTTTTCCATTCGAGGCGCTGGATAGCGGTTTCCCTGCCCAGAGGACAATAGCCGCGCGGGTCGAGAAGCGCTTTGTTTTCCTGCGGCAATGGGCGGCCGGTCAGGTGCACAAGGAACCATTCGTCCGTATGCGTCTGTACGATCGAAGCATGTCCGGCTTTCTGCAGCGGATTCCTTGGGTACGGGAATGACGTGATCAGCGGATTGTCAGGATGCACTTCATATGGACCCCACAGGTCTTTTGATCGGGCGATGGTTGCCTGGTGGTCGTATTTTGTTCCTCCTTCAGCTGTGAGGAGATAATAATAGCCATTCATCTTATAAAGATGGGGCGCTTCAGTCAGTTTAATATCGGTGCCTTTAAAGATAACCTCTTTTTTGCCGACAAGCTTCTGCTCCTCAACACTGAATTCCTGCAGGACGATACCATAGAAGTTATGGTTGCCGACCCTGTGATCCCACATCATGTTGACGAAATATTTCTTTCCGTCCTCATCATGGAATAAAGAAGGATCAAAGCCGGAGCTGTTCATGTAGACAGGCTCTGACCATTCACCATCAATCTTGTCGCAGGTGACGAGGTAGTTATGGCTGTCTTTCCACTGTCCTTCAACCACTTTGACATCTGTGTAGATCAGCCAGAATTTATCATCATGGTAAGACAGGGCAGGGGCCCAGATGCCGCCGGAGTCAGGATTACCCATCATATTCAATTGGCTGAGGCGGTTGAGCGGGCGGGAGATGAGCCGCCAGTTTTTAAGGTCCTTGGAGTGATAGATCCCGACGCCAGGGAACCATTCAAATGTAGAAACGGCAATATAATAATCTTCGCCTGCACGGCAAATGCTTGGATCAGGGTTAAAGCCTGTTAATATCGGATTTTGAATGATTGTCATTGTACAGCACCTCTCCTGGATATAATATTAGACTTCCTGGATATCGATGGTCAGGAAGTTTTCGCTTGCATAAGCGGCCGCTCCCAATGCAGCAGCATGGGTGGATAACTGGGAAAAATCAATCTTAAGATCCTTTTTGTGAGTGGAAAGCGCATGGACCAGCTTCTTCTTCAGCGGTTCCTCCAGCCACTTGGAAGAAGAGGCGAGACGGTTGCCGATGATAACCTGCTCAGGGTTGAAGATATTGATGATATTATTGATTCCCACCCCGATGTAGCCGCCGATCCCTTCGAAAATACGGATGACCCCGGCATCCCCGTTTTCAGCCAGTTCATTCAGGCTTTCAAGTGAAAGCTTCTGCCCATCCTCCGGCTGGATTTCATTCCTTGCCGCAGATTCGACCAGTGCTTTTTCAGAAGCATAAAGCTCCCAGCAGCCCTGGTTGCCGCATCGGCATACAGGTCCGCCCGTTTCAATTGTCATATGGCCAAGTTCACCGGAGAATCCATTATTTCCTTTATAGAGCTCTCCGTTTAAAATGAGGCCGACGCCAATTCCGATGCCGATGCTTACATAGATGATATTATTGGCTTCCTGTCCGGCACCGAATTTTTTCTCACCGTATGCTCCTGCATTGGCTTCGTTTTCAATCAGGATGGGAACATTGTACTTTTCTGTCATCACTGATTTCAGGTCGATATGCCGCCAATTCAGGTTGGGGGCAAGGAGGATTTCGCCTTCCGTGCTGACGGTGCCAGGCACGCCGATGCCGATTCCGACCAGCCCGTAACGGCTTTTCGGCATTGAACCGATCAGGGTATCGACAATGTTGAATAACTTTTCTTTGATTTCGTCATAAGTCAGGTCATTAAACTTAATCAGTTCCTCGCTGCAGACTTTACCCTGAAGGTCGGTCAGGATTCCAAGAATATAGTTGACGCCGATGTCAATGCCGATGGAATAGCCGGCAACCTGGTTGAAGAGCAGCATAACAGGCCTGCGCCCGCCGCTTGAAACACCTGGCCCTGATTCAAGGATCAGGCCTTCACTGAGCAGCTCGCTCACCTGGGAGGAGACGGTCCCTTTATTCAATCCGGTCAGGTTGGCGATATCCGCCCTTGAAATAGGGGTATACTCCTGGATGGTCTGCAGAACTAACGACTTATTGCCTTTTTTTACAACATGCTGGTTGTAGGTCTGGGTCAGCCTCATTTTTAAAAGCTCCATTTCGTTTTGTTTTCCTAAGTGTACCATTTTCATTTTATATTATAAACTTAGTTTATCCGCTAGACAAACATTCTTTGAGATGGTAATCTATGTTTAGTAACAAATCTCGGTTTCAAAATAAAGAATATTGGGGGTATTTAGTTTGAGAAAGAAGAAAGCGATTACAACAGTCTTTGCCATTTTTTCCTCCCTTGCCCTGATTACAGGCTGTTCAGGATCCGACGAAAAAGCGAGCGGCGGCTCCGGTGATGAGAAAACAATTGAATTCATGCACCTTTGGCCTGAAGGAAGCTCTAAACTGCACAACGAAATTGTAAGCGGAATCATTGAGGATTTTGAAAGCGAGCACCCGGATGTGAAAGTGGACCTGGAAGTGCTGAGCAATGAGCAGTATAAAGATAAGCTGAAAGTATTATCAACTTCTAACCAATTGCCTGATGTAGGACTGACATGGGCTGCAGGATTCCTGGACCCTTATGTAAGCGGAAAGAAATTCACCCCGCTGGATGACCTTCTTGAAGGAGATTTAAAAGATAAATTCGTATCCGGCACAGCAGAAGCATATGAAGTCGATGGAAGCACATATGGACTGCCGCTAGAATTGAACATTGCAACAGTCTTCTATAATAAAGCTATTTTTGAAAAATATGGACTGGAAGCGCCTAAAACTTATGAAGAGTTTCAGAATGTAGTAGAAACATTGGATAAAAACGGCGTTGCTCCAATTGCGCTTGGAAACAAAGACCGCTGGACCGGGTCTCTATGGTATATGTATCTGGCTGACCGGATCGGCGGGGGAGATGTGCTGACAAAAGCGATCGACCGCAGCGGTTCATTTGAAGACCCTGCCCTGGTTTCAGCTGCTGAAAAGGTGCAGGAGCTGGTTGATATGAATGCGTTTGTCAAAGGCTTCAACGGTCTTGCCGATGAAGAAGCGAAGAGCATGTTCATGAACGAACAGGCAGCTATGTACCTGATTGCCACATGGGATCTGCCGAATTACACAACCAATGAAGACGTTCCTCAGGAATTCAGGGATTCTGTCGGCTACTTCAACTTCCCGACCGTTGACGGAAAAGGTGACATGGACAGCTTTGTAGGCGGTCCTGGTGTAGGATTATTCGTTGCAGAGGATTCCGATGTAAAGGAAGAAGCAAAGGAATTTGCCTCCTACTTCATCCAGCAGTGGGGAGAAAAGTCAGTGACAGATGCAGGCGTCATCCCGGCAACGAAAGTGGATGCGGCGTCACTTGACCTTCCTGATATGTATGTCGATGTCCTGGAAGACCTGAACTCTGCCAGCAATATCACGCTTTTTGCAGATGTGCAGATGAGCGCAGATACAGCCCAGGTGCATTTGGATATGATTCAGTCGCTGTTTGGAAAAGAAGTGTCTCCTGAAGACTTTGCCAAGGCGCACGAAGAAGCGCTGTCCAAAGAATAAGGGTCCGCGGAACACTAGTAATCAACTAAAGAAAAGGACATACCCTTTGCAGGATTGTCCTTTTCATTTTTAAATATGGGGTTGAATGTGATGAATAAAGTAATGTCAAACAAGTGGATTATCGCATTATACGTTCTCCCTGCACTCCTTCTGATTGGTATCCTCATCTTCATCCCTCTGATCTTGACCGGTTATTACGGCCTGATGGACTGGGATGGCATCGGAGCTATGGAGTTCATAGGGCTGGAAAACTATATCAATGCCATCCAGGATGGGAAGTTTTGGGACAGTGCCTACCATTCTTTCCTGCTGGCCGTATTTTCAACGCTGAGCCTGGTCATCTATCTGGCCATCTCAATGATATTGGCATCCCGGATCAAAGGGGCAGATTTGCTGAGAAAAATCTACCTGATCCCGATGCTGCTGTCATCTGTAGCGATCGCACAGCTGTGGATCAAGGTGTTCAACCCGACCAATGGAATGCTCAACAGCATCCTGATGGCCTTCGGTGTGGATAATCCTCCAGCATGGCTGGCAGAACCGTCAATCGTTCTTTATGCGATTTTTATTCCTATCTTGTGGCAATACGCAGGGTTTTACATTTTGATTTACTATGCAGCACTCAAGAACATTCCGGAATCATTGGTTGAGGCAGCAAGGATCGATGGGGCCACACCGCTCCAGATCGCCTGGAAAATCAAGCTTCCATTGATCATGGGTGTTGTGAAAGTAACGATTGTGCTGGCTGTAGTCGGGTCACTGAAATACTTTGACCTGATATATGTAATGACCGGCGGCGGCCCAAATGGCGCCAGTGAGGTTATGGCATCTTATATGTATAAACTGGCCTTCGCAAGCAATGACTTCGGATACGGCAGTGCCATCGGCTTCCTGCTCCTGATCATTACGCTGATTGTGACAGTGATTGTGCGCAAGGCAACAGCTACTAAAGAAGAAATTCAATATTAAGCGAGGGTTGTACAATGAAACGAGCAGGTTACTTCATACTCTATCTTTGCCTGGCCATCGTAGCCATCTTTCAGGTCTTCCCGGTCATTTGGCTGTTCCTGTTTTCTTTAAAAAATAATCAGGAAATCTTCTCAAAATCCCCTTTCTCGCTGCCAACTGAATTCAGGTGGGAAAATTACAGCAAAGTATGGGAAGGCGGCATTGGAATCTATTTCTGGAACAGCATCTGGATTACAGGCGTGGCCATCCTCTTGACCGTAATCCTGGCGAGCATGGCGACTTTTGCGATTACAAGGATGCAGTGGAAGCTGAGCAAATTGGTGCTTGGGCTATTCATGGTCGGGCTGATGATCCCGATCCATTCAGCGATCATTCCGCTGTTCAGCATGTTCTTAAATGTAAATCTGATCGACAATCCGTGGTCAATCGTCATTACGTATACGGCTTATAATCTGCCGATTACGATGATGATCCTCCTCGGCTTTTATTACACTTTGCCAAGGGAAATTGAAGAAGCGGCGATTATGGACGGCTGTTCAGTCCACAGGATGTTTTTCAAGATCATCCTGCCTATGACGATCCCGATCATGTCGACCACTGTGATCATCAATATGATTTATAACTGGAATGAGTTTGTTTTCGTCAATACCTTTATCAGTTCTGATCAGTATAAAACCCTTACGGTCGGAATCCAGAATTTCATCGGCCAGTATATGACTGATTGGGGCGCAATCGGCGCGACTCTCATCATCAGTGTGCTGCCGATCCTGCTGGCATTCCTTTTCTTCAGCAATAAAGTTGTTGAAGGCATCTCTTCAAGTGCAGTTAAAGGATAAAACAAAAAGCACTTTCTCCTCAATCAGGAGAAAGTGCTTTTTGTTTGGCCTGCTTCCGCTGGATTCTATTGAAGGCATGGAGGCAGAGCCACATGATGATAAAAGCCGCTGAACTCCCGCCGAAGATAAAGGCAAGCGCCGGGGCCAGCTGAGTGATAAAGTAAAGCGAAGCAAGGCAGAGAATCATCAATACGGTGTGGAGCGGATTGACGAGCATGATCAGCAGGGCCTGTTTGATGAGCTGCCTGACATTCAGATCAAAATGAACAAATGCTGGAAATAGATAAAGAAGAAACAACAGAAAAATCATCAGGAACGCGAGCAAAGGGACATGGGCCCAGGTGAGCACATCAAAACCGGCCTGAGTGAACCAAAGATTGAAGCCGGCCAGGGAACCGGTGGTGATAATGATGAAGCCCAGGCGATTGGCCTTCCAGAAATCCTTTTTATAATATGAAAGGAAGCTGGGGAATAGGGGTGTGTCTGTTTTCCCCCTCAGCCAGTCCCTTGTGATGGCAAACATGACGAGGGTGGAGGGAAAGAACCCAAAGAGGATGCCTCCTGCAAGAGTGAATAGTATCCATAAGAGATTCATATAAGCGAAACGGGTGATCCATTCAAATATCCGGTATAAAACGCTGCTTGCCATGGCTCAAGCCTCCAATTTTTCCTTATGTAAAACCTATTATACTGGAATAAAAATCATTTCGCAGTATTATGAGGAATCTTTGTTTATTCAATAGACAAACAAATGAAATATTGATATAATTCTTTTTGAAAGCATTTACATTTTATAAAAAGATAATGAACTTTATTATGATTCTGGGAGGAACGAAAAATGGCTTATTTTAACATTGAAAAGATTAAATATGAAGGTTCAGCATCAACCAATCCATTTGCGTTTAAATTTTATAACCCGGAGGAAAAAATCGGCGGGAAAACAATGGAAGAAATCCTGCGTTTTGGTGTAGCTTACTGGCATACGTTCACAATGGACGGCTCCGATCCGTTCGGAACTGGAACAATGCTCCGCCCTTGGGATAAGTTCACGGGAATGGATCTGGCAAAAGCGCGCGTTGAAGCAGCCTTTGAATTTTTTGAAAAGCTGGATGTGCCATTCTTCTGCTTCCATGATGTAGATATTGCTCCAGAAGGAAGCAGCCTGAGAGAAACCAACCAAAATTTAGATATCATCGTCAGCATGATTAAAGATTATATGAAGGACAGCAAAACAAAGCTGCTTTGGAATACGGCGAATAACTTCACGAACCCACGCTTCGTCCATGGTGCTGCAACTTCAAACAGCGCGGATATTTTCGCGTATGCAGCAGCGAAAATCAAGAAAGGCCTTGAGGTCGGAAAAGAACTCGGCGCAGAAAACTATGTGTTCTGGGGCGGCCGTGAAGGCTATGAAACTCTCTTAAACACAGACATGAAGCTTGAAATGGATAACCTTGGCCGCTTCATGCACATGGCAGTGGATTATGCGAAGGAAATAGGCTTTGACGCCCAATTCCTGATCGAGCCTAAGCCAAAAGAGCCGACAACTCATCAATACGATTTCGATGTGGCGACAGGGTATGCATTCCTGCAGCATTACGGATTGCAGGACCACTTCAAATTCAATATTGAAGCAAACCATGCAACACTGGCCGGCCATACATTCGAACATGAGCTTCACTATGCACGTGTAAACAATATGCTTGGCTCAGTAGATGCCAACCAGGGCGATCCATTGCTTGGCTGGGATACAGATGAGTTCCCGACAGACTTGTATTCTACTACACTTGCAATGATCGAAATCCTTAAAAATGGCGGACTTGGCCGCGGCGGACTCAACTTCGACGCGAAAGTGAGAAGGGGTTCATTTGAGCCTGAAGATCTGTTCCACGCCCATATCGCCGGAATGGACAGCTTTGCGGTTGGCCTGAAGGTCGCACAGAAGCTGATTGATGACAAGGTGCTGGACAATGTGGTTGAAAACCGCTATAAGAGCTATACAGAAGGCATCGGCCTTGAGATCGTTGAAGGCAGGACAGATTTCCATAAGCTTGAGGAGCATGCATTGGGCTTGGCTGAAGTGAAGCACCAGTCCGGCCGCCTCGAAAGCATCAAGGCTACGATCAATCAATATCTGTTAAGGGCTTATGCGGGAGAGTAACTCTTAGAGGGCAGGTGCACCAATGAAATATGTAATCGGCGTTGACTTAGGAACAAGCGCGGTAAAAATATTGCTGGTCGATCAAAAGGGGAATGTGGTCCAGGAGGTTTCCAAGGACTATCCCCTGATCCAGGAGAAGACCGGCTACAGCGAGCAGGATCCGAAAGAGTGGGTAGATCAGACAGCGGCAGGGCTGTCTGAACTGCTCCAAAAATTTGGCGGAAATCCGGAAGACATTGAGGGACTCAGTTTTTCCGGGCAGATGCACGGCCTTGTCCTTCTGGATGAGAACAATGAAGTGCTTCGCAATGCCATTCTTTGGAATGATACAAGGACGACGGCACAGTGCCGTGAGATCTACGATCGGGTCGGCGAAGAGAGGCTGCTTGAGATTACGAAGAATCCGGCACTGGAAGGTTTTACTTTGCCGAAACTGCTTTGGGTGAAAGAGCATGAGCCAGAGATCTATGAAAAGGCGAAAACCTTTGTCCTTCCGAAGGATTATGTAAGGTTCAAGCTGACCGATGAGCTGCAGATGGAATATTCCGATGCAGCGGGGACTTTGTTATTGGACATTGCGAAAAAAGAATGGAGCAGCGAGATCTGCGATATTCTCGATATTGACACAGCACTTTGCCCGCCATTGGTGGGATCTCATGAAAAGACGGGGAATATCACTCCTGAGTTTGCAGCAGCGACCGGCCTTCCGGCTTCTGTCCAGGTATTTGCCGGCGGTGCCGACAATGCCTGCGGAGCGATCGGCTCCGGTATCCTTGAGGAGGGGAAAACCCTTTGCAGCATCGGTACGTCTGGTGTGGTCCTTTCTTATGAAAGCAGCAGCGATAAAGATTTCGGTGGAAAAGTCCATTATTTCAATCATGGGGCCGAGGACGTTTTTTACACGATGGGAGTCACCCTTGCAGCAGGCCACAGCCTGAGCTGGTTCCGGAATGTATTCGCAGCGGAAGAGAGCTTTGAGGAACTGCTGGCTGAAGCAGGAACTGTCCCTCCAGGATCGAACGGACTGCTGTTCACGCCTTACATATCCGGGGAGCGCACTCCGCATGCGGACGCAAGCATACGGGCAAGCTTCATCGGGATGGACAGCTCTCATGAACGCAAGGATTTCGTCCGTGCCGTTATGGAAGGAATCACTTTCTCGCTGAACGAATCTTTGGCTATCTTCAGAGAGAATGGGAAAAAGATCGATACCATCGTATCTACCGGCGGCGGCACGAAGAATGAAGATTGGCTGCAAATGCAGGCGGATATTTTCAACAGCAAAATTGTTAAGCTTTCGAGCGAGCAGGGTCCTGGCATGGGTGCCGCTATGATTGCGGCTTATGGCAGCGGGTGGTTTTCTTCTCTGAAGGAGTGCGGCGATGCATTCCTGAAGGTCGAAAAAGAATTTGTCCCTGATGCAGGAAATGTGGAGATTTACCAAGAATTATTCCTTGTATACCAGGAAGTCTACGGGCAGACAAAAGCACTTAATGAAAAGCTGCTGGCCTATCGAAAATAAACATAATGAAACCAGAAGGCTGCCTTGGAAGGATGCATCGTATATGCAAAGTCCCGGGGCAGCCTTCTGGGTTTCTGTATAAAAGAAGGAGTTGGCGAAATGAAATATAATCAGCTGGGCAATACCGACTTGAAAGTAAGTGAACTGAGTTTCGGCACTTGGGCGATCGGCGGTTCATGGGGAAAGACAGATGACGGGGAAGCGCTTAAAGCCCTGGAACGGGCAATGGACGCGGGCGTTAATTTCTTTGATACGGCCGACGTGTATGGAGACGGGCATAGCGAGGAGCTTTTGGCGAAGGCCACGAAAGGGAAGGAAGATTCCATCCATTTCGCTACAAAGTTCTGCCGCAGCGCTGATATTTATGATCCTGCAACCTATTCAATGGATAGTGTCCGGTCTTTTTGTGAAAACAGCTTGAAAAGGCTGGATCGGGAGGCAATCGACCTTTATCAGATCCATTGTCCGCCTATGGAAATTCTTAAAGATGGCAGTGTTTTCGAAGTGCTTGAGCAGCTGAAGCAGGAAGGGAAGATCCGCTATTATGGCGTCAGTGTGGAAACGGTCGAGGAAGGGATCTTCTGCCTGGAGAATACGAAGGCAAGCGCGCTGCAGGTCATTTTTAACCTGTTAAGGCAAAGGCCGCTGGATGAGCTTTTCCCAATGGCGATGGAAAAGAAGGTAGGGATTCTTGCGCGTGTACCTCTGGCTAGCGGGCTTCTGACAGGAAAATTCTCAAAGGATACCACGTTTGAGCAGGATGATCACCGCAACTTCAACCGCAACGGGGAAGCCTTTAATGTCGGCGAAACATTCGGCGGACTTGATTTCGAAAAAGGCGTGGAGCTGAGCGAGCAGGTGAAGTGGATTGAAGAAGGCAGGGGAAGCATGGCAGGTGCGGCCATCAAATGGATTCTTCAGCAGCCGGAGGTGAGCACAGTCATCCCGGGCTTCCGGAATGTGAAGCAGGTGGAGAGCAATCTCGAAGCACTGGAGGCAAAGCCGTTCAGTGAAGAAGAACTGCAGAAGTTGAAGGACTTTTATCAGAAGGAAGTGCATGCCCATATCCGGGGCGTTTATTAATAGGTAAGGCCTCCAGCTCTGGCAGGAGGCCTTTTTTTGGTGAGGGGACAGGGTTGCTGTCCCGTTTTATAGCTTATATTGCTTTAGAACGCTTTGTTTCGGCAGGCGCCTTCCACAGGCCTTCCATCTGCTCTAGGGATTTGCCTTTCGTTTCAGGCACATACTTCCAGACGAAGATGGCGGAAAGGACGCTCATCAGGCCATAAATGCCGTAGGTCATCCCGCCGCTGAATTCCATCATCATCGGGTAGGTGGAGGAGACCAGATAGTTGGCACCCCATTGGGCGGCAACCGCAATCGCCACAGCCTGTCCGCGGATGCGGTTCGGGAAGATCTCGGAAATCAGCACCCAGCAGATCGGCCCCCAGGACATCATGAAGGAAGCGGTATACACGATGATGAATAAAAGCGTGCTGATGCCGATGATATTGGCAAAAGCGAGGCCCGCGACACCGAACATGCCGATGGCCATTCCGATCGAGCCGATGATGAGGAGCGGCTTGCGTCCCCATTTGTCGACCGTCATGATGGCGATAACAGTGAAGATGACGTTGACAAGTCCCATGACGATCGTCTGCAGCATGGAAGCATCCTTTGCAGCGCCCATGCTTTCAAAAATGCGCGGAGCGTAATAGAGAGCCACATTGATGCCGACAAACTGCTGGAAAACGGAAAGCAGGATGCCGATGACAATCACTTTTTTTCCAAAAGCAAAGGTGGACATTTTCTCTGCAGTTGCATTCATGGAACCTTTGATTTCGCTGAGTATCTGTTTGGCGCTTGCCGGGCCGTTGATTTTCGAGAGAATCCTCAGTGCGCTTTCGTCCTGATTCTTCAGAGACAGATAGCGGGGCGTCTCCGGCACGAAGAAAAGGAAAACGAAAAACAGCAGGGCCGGGATGGCTTCAGACAGGAACATATACCTCCAGCCGGTTTCATTGATCCATTCCATTGATTGCCCGCGTGCGATTCCCCAATTGACAAAATAAACGACCAGCATGCCGAAGATGATGGCAAATTGATTGAAAGAAACCAGCCGGCCCCTGATGGCTGCCGGGGCGATTTCCCCTATGTACATTGGCACAATGGCGGAAGCGAGTCCGACCCCGATGCCGCCGATGATGCGATAAAGATTGAATGTCAGCAGAAGGCCGATAGTAGGTTCACCCGCTGAGAAGAACAGAAACTCAGGGTAAGCAGAGCCAAGTGCTGATAAAAGGAATAATACGGCCGCAATGATCAGCGATTTTTTTCGGCCAAATGCAGAAGAAAAATAACCGGAAATGATGCCGCCGATGATGCATCCGATCAGAGCGCTGGAGATGGTGGCTCCATGAATAAACGAGCTTAAGCCCAGGCTGTCCACCAGATAGATTTGGATTGATTTTTCAGCCCCTGATATGACAGCTGTATCATAGCCAAAGAGCAGGCCGCCGAGAGTGGCAACGAGTGTGATAGAGAAGATGTAAAGCGAACCATTGTGCTGTTTCGTCATGTGTGAAGGCAGTTTTCATTATACTGGAATGATAGTTAAACGCTTACATTGTTGTCATAGTTTTTGAAGCGTTTACATTTACCGGTATAAAAGAAATTCACTGCCCATTCCCTCCCCTGCTGATAATTTTTTTACAATAATGAATAATTGCATTATAGCAGACCATATTAAGTTTGTCTAATGAATGAACTAAGTTTTGGATAGTAGGAAGGAGCCAAGGGGTCAGACCCCCTGGCCCACTCGCAAAACGGAGCCAATGGACCCGGCCCCCTGGCCTACTCCCAAAACGGAGCCAAGGAACCTGACCCCCTGGCCCGGTTTTTTTAGTTACAAAATTCTCCCGCACTTTTGTAAAGTTTTATAATAGTAGCTGGTGCTTTTCTTCCATTTATGAATTCTGCTGAAGCTGCTTAATAGGGGGGATTTGCTTGGCTATTACGTTTACGATGCTGTTTTTAGGGATTTTGCTTGGTTTTATCGGGGCCGGGGGATCCGGGTTTATTATTGCGCTATTGACGGTGGTGTTCGGGGTGCCGATCCATACGGCGCTTGGGACGTCGCTTGCGGCGATGGTGTTTACGACCATGTCGGGGGCTTACAGCCATTACCGGCAGGGCAATATTGATGTGAAAATGGGACTGGCTGTCGGCTGCTTTGGAGCGGTCACTTCATTCCTGGGCTCAGGGATTGCGGTGTGGATCCCGGTTGATTCGCTTCATTGGCTGACGGCCGGAATGCTGTTTCTATCAGCTGTAATGCTGCTGGTCCGTTTGTTCATTGTCAGCCGGATGGAGGACAAGGGAGCAGAGCCGCAGCGCAGGCTGTTTATGAAAGCTGCATTTGTGGGAATTGTCTGCGGCCTGCTGTCAGGCACGTTCGGCATCGGCTCTGCGCCTTTCATTCAGCTTGGACTATTAGCCGTCTTAGGCCTTTCTGTGCAGAAGTCTGTCGGGACGACGATGCTGGTCATCCTGCCGATTGCGCTGGCCGGCGGCATCGGCTATTATTTTGAAGGATACTTTGATGCGATCCTGCTGCTGCAGGTGCTGGCTGGAACGATGATCGGCTCTTACCTCGGAGCACGGTTCACCAATTATGTGCCGCTTCCTGTTTTAAAAAGTGCCATGGTGCTGACGCCGATTATGGCTGGATTCATCCTGCTGTTTTAAAATAGGAAAAGACAGACTGCAAGGTCCTTCCTCAGGGAAGGGCTCTGCGGTCTTTTGTCATTACTTTGTGTGGATATGGGTATGGAGGAGAATACTTTAATTAAATCTATGGCTGGAGGAAACTATGAAAAAGGGCCGCTGGAGCTTGCAAGCCATCATTATTATATTTGTCTGTCTGGTGGTCATGTTTTCCCTTATGATCACCGACCTGCTGATCAGCAGCAGGGTCACCTCCAGTGTTGAGGAAACGCAGGAGGATAAAGCGCTGAATGTCGCTAAAATGGTGTCGCACAGCATGATTGTGAAAGATGCTTTGGAAGGGGGGCCTGAGGATGCAGGGGTCCAGGATTTTGCCAATGAAATGCGGGTGCTTACGAATGTTAATTTCATTGTTGTAATGGACATGAAGGGCTACCGCTTGTCACATCCGGAGTCATCTGAGATAGGAAAGCACTTCAGGGGCGGGGATGAAGGCCCTGTCCTGAAGGGGGAAGAGTATGTTTCCTATTCCAAAGGCATACTCGGACCATCGATGAGGGCATTCACTCCTGTCATTGGCAGCACAGGAGAGCAGATAGGGGCTGTGGCTGTCGGCATTTCTCTAGAGACGGTAACGAAGGCTGTCCATAAGAGCCAGAACGCAATCTACATCGGCACGCTGATCGGCATCCTGGTGGGGATTATCGGTGCGGTGATACTTGCCAGGTACATTAAAAAAATCCTGCTGGGACTGGAACCTTCCGCGATTGCCAAGGTGCTGGAGGAGCGCAGCTCAATGCTGCAGTCTGTGCGTGAAGGAATCATTGCCGTTGACCAGAGCGGGAAGATTACGCTCGTAAACCGGGCGGCAAGGAAGCTTTTTCAAAAGGCCGGCATCGAAAAGGATCCGGTTGGGCTGCAGATTGAGGAGTATCTTCCGGAAACCCGCCTGAAGGAAGTCCTGATCACAGGGAAAACACATCTTGACCAGGAGCAGAGCTTCCACGGGGTGACGATTCTTGTCAATCGGGTGCCGGTGGTGGTGGATAATCAGCTCGTCGGCGCCATTGCGACCTTCCGGGATAAGACGGAGGTCCAGCTGCTTGCTGAACAGCTTACAGGTGTCCGCAATTATGCAGATGCTTTGAGGGCACAGGCCCACGAGTTCATGAACAAGCTTCATGTTATCCTGGGGATGGTCCATACCGAGCAGTACGAGCATCTTGCCAGGTATGTGAACGAGACAGTCAATCACCGGGAGAATGAAATGGGCTTTGTAACAAAGAAGGTTCAGGACCCGGTCCTGGCCGGTTTTCTCATCGGCAAGCTGAGCAATGCCCGGGAATCAGGGGCGGTGCTGTCGTTTGACTGTGCCGATAATCTGCCAAAGCCGGCCGATCCGGAAATCACCCATGATCTGATCACGATCATCGGCAACTTAATCGATAATGCATTGGAAGCTGTATCAGGAAGGCCGGTCAAAAAAGTAGAGTTAATGCTGGATTATGCCGAGGAAATTTTAACAATAGAAGTAAGAGATACAGGAAGCGGTATGACAAAGGAAATCCAGGATCGGATTTCCGAGAAGGGTTTTTCCACAAAAGGGAAGGACAGGGGCTTCGGGCTGTATCTGGTCACACAGGCGGCTGATAAGCTGGAGGGGGAACTGATCATTTCCTCCAAGGCAGGAAAGGGGACGCAGTTTGCCGTCTATATACCTTATAAAGCGGGGGATGATGAGACATGATCAATGTAATGATTGTTGAAGATGATCCGATGGTCGCTGAAATTAATAAACGGTATCTTGCCAAGGTAGAAGGGTTCCGGCTGGCTGCGTCGGCCAAGTCGGTCGATGAAGCGGTCAGCCTTCTGGAGAAGGAGGACATCCAGCTGATTCTCCTTGATATTTATATGCCCGGGAGGCTCGGGCTTGAACTGGTCAATTATCTAAGGAAAAATGAGCTGGAAACCGATGTGATCATCATCTCTGCCGCAAAGGATATGGACCGGATCAGGCAGGCCCTGCGTTCCGGTGTGGTGGATTATCTCATCAAGCCATTTGAATTTGAACGGTTCAATGCGGCGCTGACAGCCTATGAGCAGCAGAGCCGGTTCGCTGAAAAGAGGGAAGAGGTCACCCAGCAGGAGCTGGACAGCCACCTGCTGCGGCGCGAGGAGCCGTCGGTTGTGGAAGAGCTCCCGAAAGGACTGACAAAGGATACGCTGAAACAGGTCTGGGAATCCGTGCAGGAGCTTAAGGAAGGACCGTTCTCCACCGACGAGATGGCCGAGGCGGTAGGCGTCTCAAGAGTATCGGCGCGGAAATACCTGAACTTTTTAAAAGAGCTTGGCATACTGGATGTGAAGGTCATCTATGGCACGATCGGCCGTCCCGTGTACCAGCATGAATATAACCCATATAAAGAGCATCTGATTAAGAACTTTCTGTAAGCAGTTTCTGAAACTGCTTACTTTTTTTAATTTCAAAAAGAATTTCTCTAATTACATAATCTATGAAAACGCTTTTAGAGAAATTAAGATGGACATGTAGAACAGATGGGAGGAAAGCTTTATGGAACCAGCTAAGAAACTGCAGCCGATTTCTGCACCAGAAGATCAAAGGGAAGAGAAAAAAGGCTTTTTTGCAAAATTGGGAAGTATAAAAGTAGGAGCAGTGCCGCTTCCGCTTTATGTTTTAATAGCACTTGTTGTATATGCTGCGGCAGCTTATGAATCACTGCCGGCTGATATGATCGGCGGATTTGCCGTCATTATGGCAATGGGAATCCTGCTTGGCGATATCGGAATGAGAATCCCGATCCTGAAGGATATCGGGGGCCCGGCGATACTATCGCTGCTCGTTCCTTCTATATTGGTATTTTTTAATATTATTAATACAACCGGAATGGATGCTGTCACCCAGCTGATGAAAACATCCAATTTCCTGTACCTGTATATTTCGATCCTGGTTGTCGGAAGTATCCTCGGTATGAACCGCAGGGTCTTGATCCAGGGGTTTACCAGAATGTTTGTGCCGCTTGTTCTGGGTACACTTGCCTCAGTTTGTGCGGGCGTTCTTGTCGGTATGCTGTTTGGATATGATGTAAAGCATACGCTGTTTTATATTGTTGTGCCGATCATTGCCGGAGGGATTGGCGAAGGAATCCTGCCGCTGTCCATCGGCTATGCCGATGTCCTTGGCCAGAGCTCAGAATCATTTGTCGGCCAGCTGATTCCTGCAGCGGTCATCGGAAATATTGCAGCGATCATCTGTGCCGGCATCCTGTCCCGCTTGGGAGAGAAAAAGCCGGAGCTTACAGGAAAAGGAGTCCTGGTCAAATCGAAGGGCGGAGACGGGATCACAGAATCTTCGACAATCAACAAACCTGTCGAGTTCCCGCTAATGGGGGCAGGGCTCCTGATTGCTTGCAGCTTCTTCATTATCGGAGGGCTTGGCCACCATGTCCTTGGCATCCCGGGTCCAGTCCTGATGATTTTTGCGGCTGCCCTTGTTAAATGCCTGCAGCTTATGCCGGCCAAAATGGAGCAGGGTGCCTTCCACCTTTATAAATTCGTTTCATCCAGCCTCACATGGCCATTGATGGTCGGCCTTGGAATGCTGTATATCCCGCTTGAGGATGTAGTGAAAATCGTAACGCCTTCTTATATTGCAGTTTGTGTGGCTGTTGTTCTGGCCATGGTCATCACAGGCTACTTTACAGGAAAACTGATGAAAATGTATCCTGTTGATGCCGCAATCGTTACAGGCTGCCACAGCGGCCTTGGCGGAACAGGCGACGTTGCCATCCTTTCAGCCTCCAACCGCATGTCCCTGATGCCGTTCGCACAGGTTTCCACAAGAATCGGCGGCGCATCAACAGTCATCCTTGCCATTCTGTTAATGAAGATCTTGAACTGAACCGGGTCCGGGACTGGGCTGAGGGGGCTGGGCCAAGGGCAGGGCCAAGGGGACAGACCCCCTGGCCCGCGAATTGACAGAAAAGCTGGAATAGTATTTAATGGATTCTGGTATGGGCGGGCGGCATGTGATGCTGCTTGCTTTTTTAAATAATTTTAGTTAAATAACCTGGAGATAATGGGTAAAGGCTACTAACATGGAATAGTACGGAAATTGACTCCAATTGAAAGGAAGAACTATGATCTATGACTGCTTCAGATGGTGCAAAAAACGTAATTTACACAGATTTGAGAGGAAAAGAGCTTCTATCAAATCCTTATTTGAATAAAGGTGTCGCATTTACAAAAGAAGAGAGGGATGATCTGGGGCTTCAGGGCTTGCTGCCAACCCAGGTGCTGACTCTTGATGAACAGGCAACACGTGCGTATGAGCAGTTCTCCAGACGGACAAACAATATGTTCAAAAATGGAGTGCTCTATGACTTATATAATCGTAATGTCGTCCTGTTCTACCGTCTCCTCAGAGATCATTTGAACGAGATGCTTCCAATTATCTATACACCGACTGTGGGTGAGGCGATCCAGCGCTATTCCCATGAATATCATCGTCCGGGCGGCCTCTATTTGACCATTGAAGATCCGGAGGAAATGGACAAGGCATTCGAAAACCTGAATAAGCCCCATGAAGGAATCGATCTGATTGTTGTGACGGATTCTGAGAGTATCCTGGGAATCGGCGACCAGGGCGTCGGCGGGATCAATATCGCGATTGGCAAGCTGGCAGTTTACACAGCGGCAGCCGGCATTGATCCAAGCCGTGTGCTTCCGGTTGTGCTTGATGTAGGGACCAATAATGAGGACCTGATCAATGATCCTTTATATATCGGAAATAAATTCCCGCGCGTCCGCGGTGAGCGCTATGAGCAGTTTGTCGACCAGTTTGTTGTAACGGCGCGCAAATTTTTCCCGAATGTTCTTCTTCACTGGGAAGATCTTGGAAATGTGAACGCACGGAACATCATGGAAAAGTACGGCAATGAAATCCTGACTTTCAATGACGATATCCAGGGAACAGGGGCTGTTACACTTGCTGCCGTCATGTCTGCCATGAAGGTGACAGGCGGATCCTTGAAGGACCAGCG
Source organism: Bacillus sp. UMB0728 (assembly GCF_002858875.1). Taxonomy (NCBI): domain Bacteria; kingdom Bacillati; phylum Bacillota; class Bacilli; order Caryophanales; family Bacillaceae; genus Bacillus; species Bacillus sp. UMB0728. Next base: position 270,460 of record NZ_PKLA01000005.1, read on the forward strand.
CATCCTTGTTTTTGGACCTGGGGCGGCAGGCATCGGAAACGCAGACCAGATGGCAGAAACGATGATCCTTGAAGGTCTTGACCGTGAAGAAGCATATGACCGGTTCTGGGCATTTGACTATCGCGGACTGCTGACGGAAGAAACGCCTGATGTCCTGAAATTCCAAAAGCCTTATGTACGCAGTGCAGAGGAAGTCAAGGATTGGGAAAGAGACGGAGCGGACACGATTCCGTTATTGGAAGTGGTGAAGCGGGTAAAGCCGACGATCCTGATCGGCACCTCCGGCCAGGCCGGCGCCTTCACAGAGGAAATCGTAAGGGAGATGGCCAAGCACGTTGAAAGACCGATCATCATGCCAATGTCCAACCCGACACTCCTAGCTGAAGCGGTGCCTGAGGATCTTTTCAACTGGACAGACGGCAAGGCGCTCATTGCCACAGGAAGCCCGTTTGCGAATGTAGAGTATAACGGAATCAGCCATGAAATCGGCCAGTCCAATAACGCATTTGTTTTCCCTGGCCTCGGCCTCGGAGCGATTGTCGCCAAAGCTGAAATCATTTCAAAAGGCATGTTCGCCGCTGCAGCCAATGCAGTTGCCGAGAAATCAGACAGCAGCACGCCTGGTGCTTCCCTGCTGCCGGCCATCACCAAACTGGCTGACGTCTCAAGGCATGTTGCCATCGAAGTAGCCAAGGCTGCCGTCCAGGAAGGCATTGCCAAAGCGGAGATCGACGATATTGAACAAGCTGTAGACGATGCTATGTGGAAGCCTGAATATAAACAAATTAAGAGTAAATAGTGATACAAGGGGGGGGACAGGTTTTGCTGTCCCTCTTTTTTGGGATTAGGGCGGTGCTCTATGTACTGATCGGACACTGTATTGGCCTAATGCGGGACAGTCATTAAAAAAAGGTTTTCTATCAGGATAAATGTGACAGCAGCCTGTATCCCTGCGGCCCCTTTCATGATATAATAGATTCAACTTTTAACAGAAATGGAGGTTTTCTTTGTGGCAGCCAGCATCAGACTACGTTTTTTCCCAGCTTTGAATCGTTAATTAAATACGTTCAAGGGCTCTGCCTGTGTGCAGGGTAAATGGGATTGGTCTGCCTATTTTTAAGAAAACCTTATTTTACGTTTGATTGTATAAGGAAAGGGAGGACGAGTCTGTCCTCTTTTTTTGCTGTCTTTTTTCATGGCCTTTTGAGTTTTGTCTTCTCTTTGGCATTTCTTTTTTAGGACAGACATAACTATATTTTCCATTTACTTTAAACACAGGCACCCAGTCTGTGTTTTTTTAGTACAAAATAGCATTAAAGGAGAATGGACTATGAGTATGGCAAAAGAAAAGGTATTAAGAATTGCAAGAAAAAATGGTATTGAAGCTAAAGAAGAGCCGCTGGAATTCAATGAGTCGGGGCTTGATTTCCTGGTTGTATTTGTGGAAGATGTCAAGGGAGAGAGATGGGTGCTCCGTTTCCCCAGGAGGGGGGATGTAATACCGTCAACTGCGAAGGAAAAGAGGACACTTGAGCTGGTCGGCTCCTATATCCTGATCCAGACTCCGGATTGGCTTGTATATAACGAGGAACTGATTGCCTATAAAAAGCTGGATGGCGTTCCTGCAGGCACCATTGATCATGAAGCTAAAGCCTATAAATGGGAGCTGGACGTGAATGATTTGCCAGAGAAGTATATAGAGAGTCTGGCAAAAGCCATGGTTTCCCTCCATAAGATTGGGAAGGACGAAGCTGAGGGAGTGAAACTGCCAGTTGAGAGTGCAGAAACGGCGAGAGCCAGTATGATGCTGAGAATGGAAAAAGTGAAGGAAAAGTTTGAAGTACATGACGCCTTGTGGAAAAGGTGGCAGACGTGGGTGCACGATAGCTCGATGTGGCCCAAACAGACTGGTCTGGTGCATGGGGATCTGCATCCCGGGCATATCCTGATCGACGAGGACTCACGGGTGACTGGTTTTATCGACTGGACAGAAGCGTCAGTAACTGATATAGCCAATGATTTCGTAGGGCATTACCGTACATTTGGCAAAAAAGAGCTGGAACGGCTAATCGGCTGCTACAGTGCTGCCGGGGGGTACGTGTGGCCAAACATGGCCAAGCATGTCATGGAGCTTGAAGCAGCCTATCCTGTAGCCATTGCCGAATTCGCCTTGAAATCCGGCCTGGAAGAATATATGGAAATGGCGAAACAGATTTTAAGCCAGGAAAACTTATAAATGCAGCGGGACAGGGGAAGTGCACCTTGTCCCGATTTTTATGGAACATTGTGCATGACCTGCCCCTCAAGATCAATTGCCTATTCTGCCTCATTTCCTGCACTTGCAGGATCCGAACCTTCATCACCAGCAGTGAGCGTGTCCCACGATTGGCTGCTACCGCCCAAAACCGCCTCGCTGATTGGATGTGTATATCTGTTTCTCACCTCAAGCAGATCATCATGGCGGAAAAACATGGTCGGTTCATTCATTTCATCAGCAAGCCTTTGTCCTACAAAGGAAAGCTCCAGTTTTACCGCCTGAAGCTCCACATCACCGACTGCGAAGAAGCGGAGCTGGTCACCGGCATTTCCTCCTATGTCCGGGTCTAAAAAACCGAATGTCCTGTTTCGGCAGCTGCCTGCCGGGATGACAAATACAGCGTCTGGAAAGAGGGTTGATTCGCCAACACCGTCCTCGTCTAATGAACAGACTTCCGCAAACAGCTGAATCCTATAATCTCGATTAGTCGGATTGGAGATGGAAACTCTTACAACGTCAGGCGGACCTCCTGCTGGATCCCCTGAGATTTGGCCCGGAATTTTCATCGGTCCTGTCGTCAAAATATTAAATCGCATTCATTTCACTCCCTTCATAATCAATATATGAAAAGCAGGAAGAAACGAATGGACAAACCTCCTGCAGCTGCAGACTATTTTAGGGCGGAGGAAAGATCTTTTGCCGGCGGGGCAGGAGCTTTGTTTTGTGCCGAAAAGACTGGACTTTTTTCCATTTGTTTGTAAGATAAAGAAAGAAGTTTATAAAGCAGAACTGCACTGCGACTTAAAGGGGAAGCGGATTTGAGAAAGTATAATTCATATATGGATTTCAAACGTATGATCTATCTGTATATGATTCCTTTGATTCTGTTGGCTATGGTTAGTTATAATCTTATGGAAAATGACTCGGAAGACAATTTAGAAACATATCTGACAAGGATTTTGATAGCTTGGAATATCATCAGCTGGGCTGCTGTTTATAAAAAAAAGTTTTTGCGTGCTTTTGAGCTCGCTACTTTGGCGATCATCAGTGCTGCACATATAGCCATCATATATGATGGTGTCTTTAATTATATCGGAAAGGGGAAGGAAGGGGCATTTGGGGTCTCTGTCATCTGGGTTCCGGCAGTTATTTTGATTTTCTTCCTGATCTTAAGGGCAAAATGGGGCGCTGTTTATTCGCTTTTCATTTTTGTCATTATATTTGCTTTTGGACTGATGAATCTCCCTAATGCCTCTGGCGACAGCCTTGAGTCACTGGCTCAGTTTTATGTGGCCTACCTTTTTTATATACTTGTATTTTATATGGCCCTTCACCTGTTCAAGCTGTTTTCAGAGCTTGAAAGCATGAAGAGGGTCGCCTATACTGACTCGCTTACCGGCATTGCAAACCGGCTTCGAATTGATGGGTGGCTTGAAGAATGGATAAAAAAATCAGAAGGTTTTTCTGTGATCTTCTTTGATATCGACCATTTTAAATGTGTGAACGATACTTATGGTCATGATGCAGGTGATCTTGTCCTCAAACAGCTGGCTTCACTCGTCAGACAACCACTGACGGGTGCTGAGCTTTTTGGGCGCTGGGGAGGGGAAGAGTTTATCATTCTTACCCCAAAGACAGGGGAAAGTGCAGTAAACCTGGCTGAGAAACTGAGAAAGGTGATTATGGAAAGCAGCTTTCCCCCGGCAGGGAATCAGACTGCCAGCTTTGGCGTTGCCCAGTATAAAAAAGGAGATACTGTAGATTCCCTTCTCTCAAGAGCTGACCAGGGACTTTATCAATCTAAACATGAGGGGCGGAACCGGGTGACGTTTGGGGATGAGGGACAGATTTAGTGTCCCTTTTTTGCTGCAGGGACAAGGTACCGGTTTCTTCGTCCGGTGCATTTTTTTAATATCATAGTTAGTAGAACAATGATAAGCAGTACCGTGCTAAAGCTGAACATATTGATATAGACAGCATTAGTGTAGATTGTCATGCCGCTTGTTAACTGACTGACATCGCTGCTTTCAAAATGTGCGGAAAGAGATTTTCTGATGTGGCCCAGTCTTGATTTTCCAATATAAATAGAAATCAGCATAAGAAGGGAAACTGAGAAGAAAACAGCTGCAATCCAGCTGTTTTTAATTGTATTTGGGATAGATTGATAGATCGGCACTATGAGAAGAATAGAAAGAAGGAGCAAGAAGCCTGCAGGCAGGAGACCGATATTTCCGTTGCCGGACATAATGTCAAACCGTTTGATCGTGTAAATTTCGGTAATCATGAAAACGGTGAGATAGGAAAGGGAAAGGCCTATAATCAATATCCAAGCTTTTTTCATGGTATGCTCCTTTTGGGAATGGCTTAGATTTCTGTATAAAGACACTCTTCATTTTTTTTGAACGCAAGGACTGTTTCATCAAACTCATTAAATAGCGAAATATAGCCTTTAGCTGTCTTCAATCCTAATCCTTTTAGTGTGCTGGAGTAACCTCCTTGTGCTGTTTCAATCAAGTCTGCCCCCTCTACTGGACTGCCGGTGAGAGCAGAAGTGCCTTTTATCGCATTTTTTCGCCATTCAAGTCTTAAATCCCAGGATCCATACCATATTATACTTTCATTTACATCAATTGCATTCCAGCTTACAGCGATTTGATCTTTAAACGAACAAAACTCCAGCTGCTGTCCTCCTATTAGTAAGACGACTGGACAATCACCCCAAAATTCACCGCTCGACACTTCGTGGACAGTCCACATCCCACATAGATTTTTATTAACCATGGATCTAAGGCGATTGCCGTGATTCTTTATGAATTCCAAAGAGTCTCCGTAGAAAACTGACTTATAGTTTTTAATGCCAAGCATGAAGAAGCCTCCTGTATTAATATTCATATTAACTTTAGCAGGAGACACTGCTTTTTGGAAATGCTAATATTTCTTGTTTTTTGAGCCAAGGGACCTGTCCCCCCGGCCTCACAAAGGATTTCCCAATTGGAGTGGAGAATAGTAGTGTCAGGGACTTTGGAAAGGAGCGGGAGCGATGGCGGAGCAGAGTGTCATGGAGATTTATAAACAAAGCCTCGGAAAGTATGATTTGGAACAGCTGAGGCAAATTCCGGCTGGTGGGGTATGGTCTCTTGCGCAGATGTATGATCATGTGATTGTGGTGGCCGATGAGTATTTGGATGAAGCGGAAGCGTGCGCTGCTGCTGAGCCTGTACAGGGCAGAGGGAAAACGGAATTGGCGAAAAGCTGTTCAGGGAAGGAGGCTTCCCGCCTGTTAAAATCAGGCTGCCGGATGAGATGAACCAGCCGCCGGACAACTCAGGTACTTCAGCTTCCCTGCTCGAAAGGCTTGTGCAGCTGGAAAGAAGGATGAGGGAGCTGGGGGAAAAACTGGATAAGATTCAACCTGACCTTAAAACTGAGCATGGAGGCTTCGGCTGGCTGAGCGCCATGGAGTGGCACGAGCTGGCTGAAATGCATTTCCGGCATCATCTCCGGCAGAAAGGGGAGCTGGAGGAGAGGCTGGGGATTTAAGAGTATGAGTAAAAGGAGCAGTAAATAATGAACAAACTGACTTATGAAACAATAATAGCGGGATTTATGGAGATGGCTAAAAACGATGAAAAGATCCGGGCGGCGCTCATTGTAGGTTCCAGGGCAAGAACGGAGGTGCCGGCTGACGAGTATTCCGACCTTGATCTTGTGGCTATCGTGGAAAACCCGTCTGCATTTCTTGATGATACAGACTGGCTGGGGAAAATAGGGAAGCATTATCTGACATTCCTTGAGAATACTGCCGTTGGGGGAGGAAAGGAAAGAAGGGTCCTGTTTGAAGAGGGGCTTGATGTGGACTTTGCGTTTTTCCCTGTTTCCGCACTGCCGGAGCTTGAGCAGGATCCGGAGCCGCTTGGCGTATTTGCAAAGGGTGTGAGGGTACTGTTCGACAAGGACGGCACCGTCACTGCCCTGGTTCATCAGGCGCCCAAAAACCTGCCTGCCCCTCAGATGCCTGGTTCAGAGGAGATAAGAAATGCTATCCATGATTTCTGGTACCATGCTGTATTGGCTGCAAAGAAAATCAGGCGGGGAGAGCTGCTTGATGCAAAATCGATTTGCGACTCTTATATGAAGCATTTGCTCATGCAGCTGGTACGGACGCAGAACAAGCTTAATAAAGGCCTTGCTTTTGACACCTGGCACGGTAACCGCTTTTTTGAAAAATGGGCTGATCCTGAAACAGTGTCCGCCTATAAAAACCTTTATGGAGTTTATGAAGAAGAGGATGTCTGGAGGGCCCTGCATAATACGATGAGCTTTTTCAGAGAAACTGCCAAAGATGTTTGTGTAAAAATGGATCTTCACTATCCTGAAGAAGGGGATGCATATGCAGCAGGGCTGGTGGAGTCTCTTTATAGCCAAGAGCAGCGGCCAGTGTGAGCCTCGATAATTTCCCTCTATAACTTGTCCGCAATATAGACAGAAGGAGTGTTGAAGGCAGTATCATCCGTACCATCATTGGTTTCCATATAACTGAAAAACAAATTCATAACAACAAACAAAATAATGACCAGAGCCAAAACACCAACAAAGATGAATACGGCTACTTTTTTTCCAGACATCAGGTGTCCTCCTTTTCCTTATTTTTACGTATTATATCACAATGTTCCGCCATTTTGTGGTATACTAATATCCAACTAAGTGCGAAAGGAATGATGGGTGGACGATGGATAACTGATCTTATTTTTTCTTGATTGAAATAGCATATTTCAATTCACACAAAAAATAGGATTAGTCTGCCCATTTTTCACTTATACATCATTCAGCCATTATGATAATGGTTTATTTGCTGATGCAAAGGTACGGCTAATCCTTCCAATTCAATTGGGAGGATTTTTTTGGTTCTCCCTTAAAGAGAGGGATGAGAGTATGAAGGAAATGTTGAAACTGAATGACCTTAGCTATGAAATTATGGATGTAAGCCTGTTTGAAGGGGTGAATAGCAGTGTCCTGCAGGGGGAAGTGATCGGCATCATTGGGAAAAATGGAGCCGGAAAATCCACTCTGCTGCAGCTGATCACCGGTGAGAGGCAGCCTTCCAGCGGGCAAATCCAGTGGGTGGGACAGGAAGCTGATATCCTGATGGTAGAGCAGGAAACAGAATCCTATGCTTCAGGGCAACAATCTCCATTGGAAATTAAGCTGCTGGAAAAATGGCAGGTTCCTGCTGTGGGCTATGTACGGATGAGCGGCGGGGAAAAACTGAAGGCCCGTCTCGCAAAAGGCTTTGCGGCAGATGCAGGCCTTCTGCTCCTTGATGAGCCGACCAACCATCTGGATGAGCAGAGCATGGAGATTTTGAAGGAACAGATTGCAGCCTATAAAGGGACGATCATCCTCGTATCCCATGACCGCCACTTTTTGGATGCTGCGGTTTCTAAAATCTGGTCGATCGAGGATAAGCAGCTGATTGAGCATAAAGGGAATTATTCGAGTTATATGGAGGCCCGGAGGCAGAAACGGCTTGCACAGCAGCGGGAATATGAAAAGCAGCAGAAGATGGTCGAGCGGATCGAGGGGCAGCTGAATGAGCTGAGCTCCTGGGCAAACACCGGCCATGCTAAATCGATGAAAGAGGAAGGCTTCAAGGAATATCACCGTGTGAAGGCGAAGCGCCTTGATTCACAGGTGAAATCCAAACGGAAGCGGCTGGAAAAGGAGCTGGAAAAATCAAAAGCAGCTCCTGTCGCGCCTGAGCATGAGGTCCGCTTTTCGATTTCGGCAAACACAAAGCGGGGCAAGCGGTTTTTGGAAGTGAAGAATCTTGCAAAATCCTTTGATGGGCGCAGGCTGTTTGAAGGAGCGCATTTTACCATCCAGCATGGCGAAAGAGTGGCCATAACAGGGCCGAACGGCAGCGGGAAGACGACTTTCCTGAAAATCATCATGGGAAAGGAAACAGCAGAGGGAGAGGTCTGGGTGTCGCCGGCAGCCAGTGTCGGCTACTTGACGCAGGAAGTATTCGATCTGCCGCTCGACCAGACGCCGGAGGATCTTTTTTACCGGGAAACGTTTGCGGAAAGAGGGAAGGTCCAAACCTTGATGAAGCATCTCGGCTTTACGGCATCACAGTGGAAGGAGCCGATCGGGAATATGAGCATGGGCGAGCGCGTCAAGTGCAAGCTGATGGAATACATCCTGGAGGAAAAAGATGTGCTCATACTTGATGAGCCGACCAACCATCTTGACCTTCCTTCGCGCGAACAGCTGGAAGAAACCCTGTCAGCCTATCCAGGGACACTACTGGCGGTGTCGCATGACCGCTATTTTCTTGAGAAAATAACCAGCAGCAAGCTCGTGATTGCAGGCGGGACTATTCAAAGGCAATTCGACCAGGAACCGGAAACAAGGGATGACCGGGAAGAGCTGAGGATGAAGCTTGAAACTGAAAGGCAGGAAGTGCTGGGGAAGCTCAGCTTTATGACGCCGAAAGACAAAGAATATCAGGAGCTGGACCGGAAATTTAATGAGCTTACAAGGCGGATAAGGGAGCTTGGATGAATGTTGTGCGGATATTAGGTTGGGGAAGGGTGCAGGGGACGGATATTAGCAACTTTCACGATATATTAGCAACTCGCCTTTTCAAAAGTCCAAATCAAAAGGAGCCCTGCCGCCGCAGCAGGGCTCCTTTCTGTTGTATCCACAAACCCGGCCTAAAGCACTTTGCCAAGAAAAGCCTTAGTCCGTTCATGTTTGGGGTTGCCGAATAATTCGCCTGGGACATCTTCTTCGACGATATATCCGCCGTCCATGAAGATGACACGGTCCCCGACTTCGCGGGCAAATCCCATTTCGTGAGTGACGACGACCATGGTCATGCCTTCACGGGCAAGATCTTTCATAACCTCGAGCACTTCCCCGATCATTTCAGGATCGAGGGCAGAGGTAGGCTCATCGAACAGCATAACCCTTGGCTCCATGGCAAGTGCCCTGGCAATGGCAACACGCTGTTTTTGCCCGCCGGATAATTCGCCGGGATAGCTGTCCGCTTTTTCCTCAAGCCCTACTTTTCTAAGAAGTTCAAGGGCTTTCTTTTTTGCAGTTTCTTTGTCGACGCCCTTCGTTTTCATTGGGGCCAGGGTAATATTCTGCAGCACTGTTTTATGAGGGAAAAGGTTGAAGTGCTGGAACACCATCCCGACTTCCTGGCGGATTTTATTGATGTTGATTTTAGGATCGGTTATGTCATTTCCATTCACGATGACATGGCCACCCGTAATTTCCTCAAGTTTATTCAGGCATCTCAGAAAGGTACTCTTTCCAGAGCCGGAAGGGCCGACAACACAGACCACTTCCTGCTCTTTTACCTCTGTACTGATATCTTTCAATACTTCGAGTTCGCCGAATGATTTTTTCAGATTATTGACTTGGATTACGCTCATCGCAGCTGATATCTCCTTTCAATAAAGTCGCCGAGCTTGGTGAGCAGGTAGATCAGGATGAAATACATGAGCGCGACCATGCCCCATATTTTAAAAGGTTCATAGGTCGCTGATACGACGACTTGCCCTCTTTGAGTCAGTTCGGCGATTCCGATGACCGACAGGAGGGAGGTGTCTTTCAGGCTGATGATCGCCTGGTTCACAAATGTCGGCAGCATCCTTCTTAAAGCCTGGGGCAGGATGATATAGCGCATGGTCTGTGTACTTGTCAGCCCCAGTGTGCGGGCAGCTTCTGTCTGCCCTTTATCGATGGACTGAATGCCGGCCCGGATGATTTCAGCTATATAGGCGCCTGCATTGATGGCAACGCCGACAATACCTGCCGTTACAGGCTCAAGCGAAATGAACGAAAGTGAATTCAATCCAAAGTAAATGAAAAATAATTGAACGAGGAAAGGTGTTCCCCGTACTAAGTTGATGAACCAAATGGCGATCCACCTTAATGGCGGAATCGGGGAAAGGCGGAAAAGTGCGGTGATCAGCCCGATGATGAATCCAAACAGCAGACCGAGAACGGTAATATATGCAGTCAGTTTTAGCCCGGCCCATAAGACAGGAAGGGCTTCTATGAAAATATCCAAATCGCTGCTCCTCTCTTTCTCGAAAAAGACAGCGCGCTTTTGGGGAGCGCGCTGAGCAAATTCTTACTCTTCCAGATAACGTCCTAAAATCTCATCGTATGTGCCGTTATCCTTTATCTTCTGGAGGCCGCTGTTGATTTTTTCCAGCAGCTCCTGGTTTTCGCCTTTTTTTACAGAGATGCCGTACTGGTCGCCGGTCAGGCGGTCCCCGACGGTTTTCAGATCAAGGCCGCTTGTTTTAATGGCGTACGCGATAACCGGATAGTCTTCAATCAGCACGTCTGCGTTCCCGTTGGCCACTTCCTGGAACATGGACGGGCTGTCATTGAATTGGCGGACTTCTTTAATGCCGGCTTCCTCTTTAATTTCCTCGGCATGCTCCGCACCTGTTGTACCATTCTTAACGGCGACCACTTTCCCTTTTAAATCGTCTATACTGGTAATGTCGCTGTTATCTTCTGAAACAACAAGGGTCAGCCCGGCATCAAAATACGGGTCTGAAAAATCAACTTTTTCTTTGCGGTCATCTGTAATGCTCATGCCAGCAATGGCTACATCAAGCTGGTCAGCCAGGATGGCCGGGATGATGCCGCCAAAATCCATAGGCTTTAATTCAATCTCAAACCCTTCTTCCTCTGCAATGGCATTGATGATATCAATATCAATCCCTTTATAATCGCCGCCTTCTTCAAACTCAAACGGAGGATAGGTTGTATCCGTCCCAACCGTATAGGTTTTGCTTCCGTCGTCACCGGAGCTCCCTCCATCACCGCTGCTGTCTGCATCATCTGTGCCGCATGCAGCCAGGACCAGCATCACTAGCATCATAAAGCTGAATAATTGTATTTTTTTCATCTAACCCCTCCCAATCTATTGTCTGATAATTCGCTACATTGACAATGTTAGCAAATGTTTACAGGTAATTTCAAAGGAAAAGGCTTTCAGCACAGAGCTGGGTGGGTAATGTGTCCCGGTTTTGCGTTGTTATTGGACAGGGAGAAAGGCTTTGTGAGGCAGTTTATGTGTGAGGAAGAGGCAGGGGGAAAAGGTCCTGTACCTGCGTCTGTTATGCTATACTTGGAAAAAAACGGGGGAATACCTTCAGTAAGCTAGAGGGAGGCTGGGGTTTATATGCTGGGAAAAGAAGAATATCTTGAGTTCATTTCGGATGAATATCCAGACTTAAAAATAAAAAAGTTTCAAGCAAATGAAAAGGGCTGGGATAACGATATCGTGATCATTAATGAAAGTCTCGTCTTCAGGTTTCCGAAATCTGAAGATGTGATCTTAAAAGTAGAGGCGGAAGGGAAGCTCTTGCATCTGCTGAAAAAGAAACACCCCATCCTGCAGTTGCCGGATTATGAATATTTGTACCAGAATCAAATGTTAAAATGTGTCCGGTATGATTATCTCGAAGGCAGGATGCTGGGCGATATCAGCATGGACTCCTTCAAGAATAACCAGGAAAATGCAAGGCTGCTGGGCGATTTTCTAACTAAGCTGCACTCTATAGACCCTGCAGAGGCAGACACTATGAATCTGAAAACCCTTCATACATTGGAGTACTGGGAAGCCTTGCATTCATCTGTCAGGGAGGAAATTCTCCCTTATCTAAAAGACAGGGAAAAGGATCTGATTAATGGGATATTCAGGGATTTTCTTGAAGAATTCCCTGGCTATTCTATTAAAAAATCTATCATTCACGGTGATTTGACAGCTTCCAATATCATTTACAGCGAAAAGAAGGGCCGTATCAGCGCGGTCATTGATTTTACCGACGCCCAGCTTGGAGACCCGGCATTCGACTTTGCGGGCATTTACTGGGCTTATGGAGAAAACTTCACGAAGGAGGTCCTGTCCTGGTATCAGACGAATGAATCAGCAGATGCCCTCTTTAAAAGGGTTCAGAGCTTTTACGGGCTTCAGCCTATTTTTCATGACCTCCTTTATGATGTACGGAATGGAAAGAAGCCGGACTGGAAAGCGGGACTGGGAAAGTTTGGAGCCTTAGTGTCATTGGTTTTATAAACAGCGTTGAACTCTTTAAGCGGTATGAATCTATCAAAAGGAGACCTCGATATGGAATTCAAAACGGATATTTTGCAGCTGCGGAAGGGCCCTTATGAAAACGGTGCAGCCTTGGGCAGGCACTTGTCAGGGAAGCCTATAGTGAATGTGTTTAAAAGTATCACAAAGGCTGCTATCAATATAGAGAAAATGGAGGGAATCCTTAAAGCTTATTCTCCTCATCTCCTGGATGAATTAAAAGGGATTGCTGACGGCTTGGAGATTCCTTATCATAAGGCAGCAGCACTTTTCAGCGGTTATGATGTGCCCAAGGTGGCTGCCATGGGCTGTACAGCGGTTATGACGAAAGACTTTTATGTGCGCAATTATGATTTCTCCCCAGAGTTCTATGACGGTATCTTCACTCTATCAGAGAATCTGCCGGCTCTTGCGTCAGCCGGCTACAATCTTCAGGCCATCGGCCGGCATGATGGGGTGAATGAAAAAGGGCTCGCGGCAGGGCTTCATTTTGTCAGTCACGATGGCTATCAGGAAGGGCTATCGGCATGGACAAGTGTGAGGATGGTGCTGGATACTTGCGCCACTGTGAGGGAGGCTGCTGAACTTCTGAAGGAAATTCCCCATGCAGCCTGCTATAATTTCTCCCTAGCTGACAGCTTTGGCAATCAGGGGGCAGTGGAGGCAAGCCCCGATAAGGTATTGATAAGACAAGGGCCGGAAGTGTTTCATTCCTGCGTCAACCATTTCAGGTCAGAAGAGATGGCAGGGAAGAATCGTGAGCATATTGATGGGTCGATCAAGCGAACCGGTTATCTCGATTTGGTCGGAAGTAAACAGCTTTCTTTCCAGCAAACCTTCGATCTGTTCAGGGACTCAGAGTCACCGCTGTTTTTTACAGACTATGAAGATCTCTTTGGAACACTGCACACGTTTGGCTACTCTTTTCAGGACTCTCAGATAGTTACTTCTCTCTGCCGTGGAGAAGATCCGCTGCAGATTAATCTAAAAAAGTGGCTTGCTGGGGAAGATCTTGAACAAACAGCAATGCAAGGGAAAATATGAGCCGGATTATTATTAGTCCGCATGCTCATTTACAAAAAAAGGATAACGTGAGATAATACAGAAAATTATGAAGGGGTGAAGTAAGTTTATGGAACCAACTAATTGCCAATATTAATTGATTTTAAAATTAATATGAATTTTGTATTGAGTGTTAAAATGCCTAATCTGATTAGGTCTATTTGTTATGCTCTTTATGGAATGATGGCAAATTAGAAGGAAACTTACTTTACTCGACCGGGTTTATAATTTACGGGGATCAGTCCGGCAGCTCTAGGCTGCTCCAGAGGCTGAAATGGGCTTATTTTGTGATGGGCGCATTTCAGGCTTCACTGGCGATAAATTATAATAGCATCCAGGCTGCAGGAAGGGATATCTTCTTGCAGCCTTTTTGTATGCGGAAAATTGAATAGTTGGAAGATCTTCTTTGCCTTGTCCATAAAAGTGTAGCAGCCAATATGGATGAAAGAAGGAATAAAAGATGCTCGAATTAAAATTGAACGGAATCAAAAAATATATGGAAGCCACACTGATCATGAGGAAGGTATCGCTTGAAGCGTTTGAAGGGGAGAAGATTGGGATTGTCGGGGCCAATGGCTGCGGGAAAAGCACCATTCTGAAGCTGATCGCGGGAATTGAAAAGATGCATTATTATCCGGGTTATCCGCAGACATCCAGTCCCGGCTATGATGAGGGCCTGATTCATTTTCCAAGAGGGGCGAGCAAGGCATATCTGGAACAGTCGCCGGTTTTTCCGCCGGGCTTGACTGTGAACGATGTACTGAATCTTGCTTTCGAAGAAATCGATGAAATTGAAGCACGCATGCGTGAACTGGAGGAGCAGATGAAGGTGCTCACAGATAAGGAGCTTGAAAAAGCCTTGAACCAATACAGCGATCTGGTTTTGCAGCTTGAGGCGAAGGGCGGCTACGAGCGGGAAGAGAAGCTGGGCAAGGTGTGCACCGGACTTAAGTTCAACGATAGCTTTTTGAACACAGATTTTGATCTTTTGAGCGGCGGGGAAAAAACGACCGTTGTGCTCGGCAAGCTGCTGATCCATAATCCTGACATCCTCCTGCTGGATGAACCGACGAATCATCTTGATATGGAAGCGATCGAGTGGCTGGAAAGTTATCTGAAAAGCTGCAGGGGCATTGTCCTGATTGTCTCGCATGACCGGTATTTCCTTGACCGCACCGTGACGAAAATAGTCGAGATTGAGGATATGGAATCCATCACTTATAAAGGCAATTATTCTTCTTTTATCAGCCAGAAGGAAGAGAATATGCGGATTCAATATGAGCATTTTCGTGAGCAGCAGAAAAAAATCAACGGGATGGAAAAGACGGTGTCCGACCTGCGCGAATGGGCGATGAGGGCGGATAACAATAAATTCTTCCGGCGGGCAGCGAGCATTCAGAAGAAGCTTGATAAAATGGATATCATTGAAAAGCCTGTCTTCAAACGGAGAAATATGAGGCTGGATATTAAAGCCGCCCAGCGTTCAGGCAAAGAAGTCATCAAAGCTGACGGGCTGTGCAAAAGCTTTAATGATAAGGTTATTTTTAAAAACAGCGTCCTTTTGGTCCAATATGGAGAAAGAGTCGGTCTGCTTGGCTCAAATGGCAGCGGCAAAACCACTTTCCTGAAAATGCTCCTCGGCGAGGTGCTGCCAGATGGAGGCACAGTAGAGCTCGGCGCCAATGTGCAGGCAGCCTATCTGCCGCAGAAAATCGTATTCAATGATGAAGAGCTGACTGTACTCGAGGCCTTCCGGGAGGACATTTCCATTGTGGAAGGAAAGGCCCGCGAGTATTTGGCTAAGTTCATGTTTTATAAAAAAAGTGTCTTCACGAAGGTGAAGCAGCTGTCAGGCGGCGAAAGAATCAGGCTGAAGCTGGCGATGCTATTATACCAGGATATCAATCTGCTGATCCTGGATGAGCCGACCAATCATCTGGATATCCCATCGATCGAAACACTGGAAGCTGCCTTGGAAGACTTTGAAGGAACGATCTTCTTCATCTCACATGACCGTTATTTTATCAACAGAATCAGCGAAAGAGTGGTTGCAGTAGAAGATTATTCGCTGAAAAACTACCCAGGCAACTATGATTCCTATAAAATGATAAAGGAACAAAAAGCCGTCCAGGTGATGCCAGTGCCTGAGGAGAAAAAGAAGAATCAGCATTCTTATCCAAAACAGGACACGTCAGCTGAGAAGGCTGAAGCAAGAATACAGCGGCTTGAGCAGGAATTAAAGGAAATTGATGCCTTCATGGCAGAGGCCGGAAGTGATTATGACAGGCTCAATCTGCTGTATGGCAGGAAAGAGAAATTAAATAAAGAACTGGAGGAAGCCATCGGGCTTTGGCTGGGATGAGAGTTCCTCCGGTTCATCAATAAATTGGGACAGTGTGCCTGTCCCGGTATTACAGGAGTGTGTTAACGTGGATAATAATGATATTTTGATTCGGTGCAGGTATGCAATGGATATTAAGAATAACGATGTAGTGGAGATTTTCAAGCTGGGCGGAATGGAATTTACGCGGGAAGAAGTGCTGCTGATTCTGACGAAATCGCCTGATTTGGAGGATGATGCGGCTCCAGTGGCAACGGATAGGCATATTCCATGCACTGATGAAATGCTGGAAACGTTTTTCAATGGGTATATTGTTTTTAAGCGCGGCCGTCAGGAACCCAGGCCAGGTGAGCCGGAAGCGCCGCAGGTCAGGCTGTCGGACAATGAACATCCCAATAATCTATTGCTGAAAAAGCTGAAAATAGCATTGTCCCTGACAAGTGAAGATATGCTCGATGTATTCAAGCTGGCAGGGCTCACAGTGACTAAAGGCGAGCTTGGCGCTTTTCTCAGGAAAAAAGGCCATAAAAACTATAAAGAATGCGGAGACAATTTTGCCCGTAATTTCTTAAAAGGATTAACGGTTAAATATAGAGGAGAATGACGGTATCATGCTGCACACATTTCAAGGGGAGACGATCAGTTTTCAGATTGTCCATAAAAACAGGAAGTCGGCCGGGATTTATATCGATGGTCTTGGCCATATTGAAATCCGAGTCCCTAAAGGCACAAAGGATGAAAGTGTGCTGAAGCTGGTGGAGGAGAGATGGGATTGGATCCTGGAGAATACGCAGGAAATGAAGGACCGGCTGGAGGGCCCAAAGGAACGGAGCTATGACCGGGATGAGAAGTTCCTCTATCTGGGGAAATCTTATCCTATTGAAGTGACCATGGATGCCGGGGTTGAGCAGGATTATGCTGCAGTGGACGGAGATAAGCTGCGCATTTTTGTGAAGCAGCCGGGGGATGAACAGATCCAGCAGGCTCTGAAGCGGTTTTACTATCAGCAGTGCAAAGCGCTTGTTGAAAAAAACATTCAGGCCAATCAGCAGCATTTCAAAATGAAGCCGCAATCTATTCGCATCTCCGACAGCCCTACTACATGGGGAACCTGCGACTCCAACCGCCGGCTTACGTTCAACTGGAAGCTGGCCATGGCTCCGCCGAAGGTGATTGAATATGTGGTGATCCATGAAATGTGCCATATGATGCATATGAATCATGACCGCTCCTTCTGGCGCCTCGTCGGGAAGCTGATGCCGGATTATAAAGAGCAGGAAAGATGGCTGGCTCTTTCAAGCTGGCAGATGACGGTTTGAGCGGAGTTTGGGGAACACCAGCCTGGGGGGCTGGTGTTTTTTTGAGTTGGCGGGGAGGGTTATTTTGGGCTAGTTGCTAATAAAAAGTGAAAGTTGCTAATATATCTGGAAAGTTGCTAATAAAAAGGAAAAGTTGCTAATAAAATCCAAAACTTGCTAATATATCGAAAAAGTTGCTAATAAACATGATCCAGCCCGCAAACATACCCTCCATTTGGGACTAAGAATGTAAAATTCCTGCCGGCAGGCGCTTTCTAAAGCTAA
The DNA here is from genome assembly GCF_002858875.1 of Bacillus sp. UMB0728. Classification (NCBI taxonomy): domain Bacteria; kingdom Bacillati; phylum Bacillota; class Bacilli; order Caryophanales; family Bacillaceae; genus Bacillus; species Bacillus sp. UMB0728. The sequence goes on from NZ_PKLA01000005.1 coordinate 287,835, forward strand.
ATTCATCAAGTACCATCTGCTCAAAGCACCATTTCCCGGTCCGAAACCTGAATCCATCCAAATACTTCACCCCAAACCCACACAAAAAAAGCTGCCCTCCAGCGCAATAAGCACCATCGGGCAGCTTTTTCAAATGATCAGCTGTCTAAAAAGTCGTCTTCCATATAGCTCGGGTTCGGATATTTGTAAAATCCTTCGCCTGTTTCTCTTCCAAGCTTGCCTTTGTCGATATAATCCCGCTTCAGCATTTCAGCCAGTTTGGCGGATTCTGCCATGCCGGCCTGGCCTTTGCCGTTTGCGATATTGTAGGCAGTTGTGACGCCGACGATATCGAGGATGGCGAATGGGCCTTTTGGCGCGCCGGTTGCGATCATCCAGGTTTTGTCGATCGTCTCCGGATCGGCAACGCCATTCAAGAGCAGCTTTTGGCCTGCTTCCAGGAATGGAACAAGCAGTGAATTCAGGATATAGCCGGGCTGTTCTTTGTGCACAGGCAGCGCAACCATGCCGATTGCTTTCGCAAACTCGATGACATCGTCGAATACTTCCTTGCTTGTGCCGGGATGTCCCATTACTTCTGCTGTATTGTTTGTCCAGATTTCATTCGCAAAGTGCAGTGCCAGGAAATGTTCCGGACGGCCTGTCGCGTCAGCAAACTGGCTTGGCAATAGAGTAGAAGAATTAGTGGCAAAGATGGTTTTCTCAGGTGCCACAGACCCGAGCTTTGTATAAAAATCAATCTTGATCTGCACGACTTCTGGAACTGCCTCAATCACGAGGTCGGCATCAGCAACCGCTGCAGCCAGGTCACTGTGGAAGGAAATGCGCTCATAGGCTGAATTTACTTCTTCTTCACTGGATCCAAGGTCCTCCTGGTAGCGCGGCTTCAGCTTCCCGATTCTATCTCTTGCACGGTCAAGTGCCTCGTCGTTGATATCATATACAGATACATTGAACCCTTTAAATGCCGTCTGGAATGCGATCTGGCTTCCAAGCACTCCGCTTCCGGCAACGGTTACATTCTTGTAATTCATAGAAAAAACTCCCTTTCTATTTGTATCATTCATAGATTTACTACCACTCTTATTATAAACCTAAGCTGAGAAATTATAGAAGTATAATGCTTGGGTAAAAAGAACTATACCACCGTTCTTAAATAGGATGATGCACAAAAGTCCCGCACAGTTCTCAGCCTTTAAAAACATCCATCCGCTCCTCCCGTGCATTCCGCGCGTCAACTGAAAAGGGAAAGGGTATAATAAAACTATCGACTGCAAATAGGATTTTTATGTCAAAAACGTAAAGGGGATACAATGACAAACAGCAATAGAACAGGGTGGGAGTTAGATAACAGCTACACACGCCTGCCGGAGATGTTTTTTACAAGCCAGGATCCCAATCCTGTGGAGGCGCCGGAGCTGGCCATTCTGAATGGGCCTTTGGCGGCTTCACTGGGACTGGATGCTGAAGAGCTTCAGAGTAATGAAAGCATCAGCATTCTGGCCGGAAATGAAATGCCTGAAGGAGCGTCGCCGCTTGCACAGGCATATGCGGGGCATCAGTTCGGCCACTTCAATATGCTTGGGGACGGCCGCGCGCTCTTGATCGGCGAGCAGATCACCCCGGAAGGCGACCGCTTTGACATCCAGCTGAAGGGCTCGGGGCGGACACCTTATTCCCGCGGCGGAGACGGCCGGGCGGCACTAGGCCCGATGCTGCGCGAGTATATCATAAGCGAAGCGATGCACAGCCTCGGAATCCCGACGACCAGGAGCCTCGCCGTTGTCACGACAGGTGAAATGATCCGGAGGGAGACCATGCTGCCCGGCGCCATTTTAACAAGGGTAGCTGACAGCCATCTCCGTGTCGGCACCTTCCAGTTCGCCGCGCAATTCGGTGAGAAGGAAGATGTCAAAGCTCTTGCGGACTATGCCATTCTCCGCCACTACCCGGAAATAGAGGGACACGAGCAGCCATATCTTGAACTCCTTAAAGCGGTCATCAGGCGCCAGGCCTCATTAATCGCCAAATGGCAGCTGGCCGGGTTCATCCATGGGGTTATGAATACCGATAATATGACGATCAGCGGCGAGACGATCGATTACGGCCCATGTGCTTTTATGGACACCTACAATCCTGAAACTGTCTTCAGCTCCATCGATGTGCAGGGACGCTATGCCTACGGAAATCAGCCGTACATGGCCGGCTGGAATCTGGCCCGTCTGGCGGAGAGCCTCCTGGTCCTTCTGCATGATGATCAGGACCAGGCTGTTGAGATTGCCCAGAAGGAAATTTCCGGTTTTATGGACATTTACCAGGGCAACTGGCTGGAAGGTATGGGGGCAAAGCTTGGGATCTTCTCTGTTGAAAAAGAAGACAGAGCGCTAGTCGATGAACTCCTTTCCCTGATGAAGGATCATCAGGCGGATTATACGAACACATTCCGGGCCTTAACGATCAGCAGGGAAACAGCTCTAGAGGGCAAGCCGGGGTTTGCCGAGTGGCATGATAAATGGAAGTCCCGTTTGGAAAAACAGGATAGGACACCAGAAGACATCAAAACGCTGATGCAAAACAGCAATCCGGCAGTGATCCCGAGGAACCATAGAGTGGAAGAGGCCCTTGAGGCGGCTGTTGAAGGAGACTACAGTGTGATGGGCAGGCTTCTGAATGTGCTGGCAAAGCCATATTCTCATGCGGAGGCTGACGAGGGATATTGCACTGGTCCCGATGATGATGGAAAAGGCTATGTAACTTATTGCGGAACCTGATCAGCAGGAGCTTGCCCCGATCATGGGGCAGGGCTCTTTTTTTGAAAAAAATCCAAAGGGAGAGTGTGTGTGAATGGATTCAGCCATTGTGAAAACCAAGCAGGGATTTGTAAGGGGTACTGAGGGAGGCGCTGCCACAGTATGGAAAGGCATTCCTTTCGCAAAAAAACCGGCCGGCGAGCTGCGCTTTCAGCCTCCCGAGCCGCCTGAAGCATGGGAAGGAACCCTCGAGGCGAATGAATTTGGCCCTGTTTGTACGCAAAATAAAGATATAGCAGCCATGCTTGGCGCGCCTGCTGACAATATGTCAGAAGACTGCCTGTATTTAAATATATGGGCACCGGCAGGTCCAAGGGAAGGGCTTCCGGTTATGGTATGGATCCATGGCGGCGCCTTTCGGGCAGGTGCCGGGAGCAGTCCTCTCTATGATGGGACAAGTATGGCGGAAAACGGCGGGGTTATTGTCGTCACGATCAACTACAGGCTCGGCGCATTCGGCTTTCTGCACCTTGCCGGAGTGGACAGCAGCTATACAGCGAACCTTGGATTGCTTGATCAGATTGCAGCTTTAAAATGGGTCCGGGAAAACATTGAAGCTTTTGGCGGCGATCCTGAACAGGTGACGGTGTTCGGGGAGTCGGCAGGTGCAATGAGCATCGCCTCTTTACTGGCCATGCCGGCTGCAAAGGGGCTGTTTCAAAAGGCCATCCTGGAAAGCGGGGCATCGCAGATCATCCCGCCGGAGCAGGCTTCCATGATAGCGAAAGCGGTGCTGCAGCAGCTGGGCATTGATGATCATAACATGGAAAAATTAAATGAAGTGCCGGCAGAGGATATTTTGAAGGCTGCGGAGCGGGTCACCGCGGGTCAGGGGCCGGGTATGATCTTCCAGCCGACGGTTGATGCGGAGACACTGCCGGTTCCTCCGCTGCAGGCAATCACTGGAGGAGCAGCAGGTGGGATTCCTGTCATGATCGGGACCAATCATGATGAAGGGGCCTTTTTCTTCAGGCCGGGATCAGCCCCTATGCCAGGCCCTGCAAGAGATGAAGCGATGGCCAAGCTCATTGGTCCGGAGGCGGCGGAAAAGGTGAAAAGGCACTACCCGGCAACAATTGAAGGGGAATCCCAGTTCATGACCGATTTTGTTTTCTGGAAGCCTGCGATTGAATATGCTGCCGGGCAAACAAAGCATGCTCCTGTCTGGATGTACCGGTTTGATTGGCATATTCCCGGGCATCCCCATGTCGGCAAGGCAGCACATGGACTGGAGATTGCATTTGTTTTTTCAAACCTTTTCTACTTCAGCCGGCTTGGCGTCCAAGTGGATGAAACCATACAAAAACTTTCCCGGCATATGCAGTCAGCCTGGATTTCGTTTGCCAAGGCGGGCAATCCGAATGCGGCTGGAGATGACATGAATTGGCCGGCGTACCAGCCGCTGGACCGCTATACCTATATTTTTGACAGTGAAAGCCGGGTTGAAGCTGACCCTTACAAAGAAAAGCGTGAGCTGATTACCGGACGGGGATAATGGCCAGGTTAGTTGTCCCGCTTCTTCAAAAGGCCGGGACAACTAACCTGGCACCTTCGTCCTTTAGGAGGTGCAAAATGAAGTTTCTGGATGGGGCATTGGCTCAGGAGATCGTGGATCGGACGATGCAGATCATCGGCCGGAATATTAATGTGATGAATGAGAAGGGTGTGATCATCGGTTCGGGAGATGAGGCAAGAATCCAGTCTGTCCATGAAGGGGCAGTCCAGGTGATCGGGGCGGGCCGCGGGTTTGAAATTACTGAAGCAGAGGCCGGGCGGCTGAATGGCGTCAGGGCAGGGATCAATCTTCCGATCACCTTCCAGGATCATATCATCGGCGTAATCGGGATCACGGGGGAGCCGGAAGAAATCAGAAGCTACGGAGAGCTTGTCAGAATGGCGGCCGAAATGATCCTTCAGCAGGCTGTTTTGATGGATGAGATGCAGTGGGATGAAAGACTGAAGGAAGAGCTGACGAGCCAGCTGCTGTCTGGGAGTGAAAATCTGGATCCGCTCTATTTTGAAAGAGTGAACCGCCTCGGAATTGACTTGGATATACCGAGGACGGCAATCGTTATTGCAGCCGATGAGCAGACCAAGAGCTATAAATGGATCCGCGACAGGCTGGAAAAGGAAGATTTGTATGTGATGAACCCCGGCTATATCATCCTGCTGAAAAAGGTGATTACAAAACGGGAAGGCTGGGATCATGGCCAAACCATGAACCAGTTGGGAGACTGGCTTTCCGCGCTTGCAGGCAGCCAGGGGCTGCCATGCCAGGCGGCCATCGGCCAGTATCATCCCGGTTTGGAGGGGCTCTCCAGATCATACCGGGAAGCTGTACATACGCTGGAGGCGGGAAGGAAGCTTGACCCGCAGCAGGCACTTTATTTTTATGAAGATTATAAGCTGCCAGTCTTTGTTGCCAGGGCAGCAGAGCTCGGGATAGCAGGAGCGTTCCAGCACCATGCCGCAAACTTAAATCAGCATGACAAAAAAGGCGAGCTGCAGGAGACTTTGAGGATTTATATTGAAGAAAATGGGGACAGCAGCTCTGCGGCAAGCCGCCTCTATATACACCGCAACACACTGAGATACCGCCTGGAGCGGATCAAGGAGCTGACCGGAAAGGATCCGCGCTCCATAAAGGATCTGCTGGAACTCTATCTATCTCTTTTGCACAACCAGCTTAGGTGAATTGTGCATATGCACAAAAAGGTCCGGAAATACCGGGCCTTTATTTTATACTTTGAACAATGTAAACCTTTGCGGAAACGCTTACAATGAAGCTAACATCTTTTAAGGGAGGAATCATCTTGGAAGCCACCATTCAAGTAAGCGCTTTAGGGGCCATAGTCGCTTTAGCTGTTGCCATACTATTGATATTGAAAAAGGTTTCCCCGGCCTATGGCATGATTACCGGTGCTTTAATCGGCGGCCTGGTCGGCGGGGTTAATATAACCGATACAGTCACTTTAATGATGGAGGGTGCCAAAGGCATCATCCCTGCGGTTCTGCGGATTTTGGCTGCCGGCGTCCTGGCCGGTGTGCTGATTGAATCTGGGGCCGCGTCCGTCATTGCAGAAACGATTGTGAAGAAGCTCGGTGAAACGAGGGCATTGCTTGCATTGGCGGCTGCCACGATGATTTTGACAGCGGTAGGCGTGTTTGTCGATGTGGCTGTCATCACGGTAGCACCAATCGCACTGGCCATTGCGCAAAGAGCAGGGATCAGCAAAACGGCGATATTGCTGGCCATGATAGGCGGTGGAAAGGCCGGCAATATTATGTCGCCGAACCCGAATGCCATTGCAGCATCAGATGCATTCAATATCCCGCTGACCAGCATTATGGCAGCCGGGATCATCCCTGCAGTCTTTGGTCTTGCGATGACCTATTTCATTGCGAGAAAGCTTGTGAATAAAGGGACTGCCATTTCAGCAAGCGAAGTTGCCCCGCACACTGGAGGCGCGCTTCCGCCGTTTTGGGCCGCACTGATCGGACCTGTCGTTACTATCATTTTACTGGCATTGAGGCCATTATTTGATATCAGCATCGATCCGATGATTGCCCTGCCGCTTGGAGGGATTGCGGGAGCGATTGTGATGGGCAAAGCAAGGAAGATCAATGATTTTGCCGTCTCAGGACTCGGGAAAATGACAGGCGTCGCCATCATGCTGCTTGGAACAGGCACATTGGCGGGAATCATCGCCAATTCAGGGCTGAAGGATGTTCTTATAAATGGACTTGAGGCCGTCGGTCTGCCAGGGTATGTGCTTGCACCTGCATCCGGGATCTTCATGTCGGCTGCCACCGCTTCGACAACGGCAGGTACAGCTGTAGCAAGCCAGGTATTCAGTTCAACCATCCTGGAAATGGGCGTCAGCGCCTTAGCAGGCGCAGCCATGGTCCATGCGGGAGCAACTGTCCTTGACCATCTGCCGCACGGAAGCTTTTTCCATGCAACAGGCGGAAGCGTCAATATGGAAATGAAAGAACGTTTGAAGGTCATGCCGTACGAATCACTGGTGGGACTTACAATGGCGGTAGTATCTACTCTCATTTACGGTGTATTTCAGCTGTTCGGATAAGATTCAAAAACAGGAGTGATAGAAATGAAGATTGTCATTGCACCAGATTCCTATAAAGAGAGCTTGTCGGCCATGGAGGCCGCTGATTGTATCGAAAAAGGCTTCAAGCGCATCATTCCTGATGCTGAATATGTGAAGGTGCCGATGGCTGATGGCGGGGAAGGTACGGTCCAGTCACTGGTCGATGCGACCGGCGGAACCATTATACCGGCACTGGTGACAGGACCGCTGGGGGAGCCTGTGGAAGCCTTCTTCGGCCTTTTGGGAGATAAGAAAACCGCCGTCATTGAAATGGCGGCAGCATCAGGACTTCACCTGGTGCCTGCCGGAAAAAGAAACCCTCTTGTGACAACCACAAAAGGGACCGGCGAATTAATCAAGAGTGCACTTGATGTCGGAGTCACCCATATCATCATCGGAATCGGCGGCAGCGCGACGAATGACGGAGGGGCGGGTATGGCTCAGGCACTTGGCGCCCGCTTGCTCGATGAAGAAGGCCGGGAAATCGGCGGGGGCGGAGGAGCGCTATCAGGCCTCTCATCAATTGATCTTTCACAGCTCGACGGACGCCTTGCAGATGTAAAGATTGAGGTCGCATGTGATGTCGACAACCCGCTGACCGGAGAAAAAGGGGCTTCCGCCATTTTTGGTCCGCAAAAAGGCGCCGATCCTCAGATGATCGGAATGCTGGATCGAAATCTGGCGCATTATGCTGGTGTGATTGAAAAGAATCTTGGGAAGAAAATCAAGGATGTGCCTGGGGCAGGAGCTGCAGGCGGCCTTGGCGGGGGACTGCTCGCCTTTCTTCCAGCTGAGCTGAAGCGGGGAGTCGATATTGTCATTGCAGCTGCCGGACTGGAGAAGATCGTGGCAGATGCTGATCTTGTCATCACAGGAGAAGGCAGGATCGATGGACAGACGATTTTCGGAAAAACCCCGATCGGCGTTGCCAGAACCGCCAAAAAATCGGGCGTTCCGGTGATCGGGCTGGCCGGCAGCATTTCAAGAGACTGTGAGGTTGTGCGGGAGCATGGGATTGACGCAGTCTTCAGCATCGTGCCGGGAGCAGTCCCTTTGGAGGATGCCTTCCGGAACGCAGCAGAATATGCAGAACAGGCGGCAGCCAATGTGGCGGCTGTTTGGAGGCTGGGACGGCAGGGCAGGCATTAATATTGGAAGGCTATCATATAAAAAGCGCCCTGATTTTTAAATTTCAGGCGCTTTTCTTTGTGTTTCTTTTCCCTGCCATCCGTCCATAACGCCGGCTTAGCACATACCTCCAAAGATTCTGGTTTTCCATTTAATCACGGTAACTTTGGTTCCCATCTCTTTGCTGGAATCAATCCGGAATTCATCCATCATCCGTTTTACAGCAGGCAGCCCTGCCCCAAACCCATTGCTGCTGGAATAGCCCTGCTCCAGTGCCTTCGGAATGTCTCTGATTCCCGGTCCATGGTCGATGGCAGTAAGGCGAAGCCCTATTTGAGTTCCTGCTGTGAGCTTCTCATACTGAATTTGCCCGCTGCCTGCATACCGGTAGATGTTTCTGGCAAGCTCTGAGATGACTGTCAGGATTCTTGCCTGATCAATGGGATTAAAGTAAAGGGATCGAGCAAGTTCTCTACCCATCTTTCTGGCCAGAATGATATCATTCTCCTTTATAATTTGAACCACTGCTGATTTCTCCATGCCTGACAAACCCCTTACTGCCATTTCTTGCTCTGGCATTTGTTTGGTCAATCGTCTATTAAAAAAAAGAGCCAAAAGAAGGAGGCTTCCTTCTCTTGGCTCATGTCCAGTTCTATCGCCTGGGTCATTGCTGCCTGTTATGATTCGGTTTTAAGATGAAGAGGCACACGCTTTTGTCTTGTTCAAAATCCCATGAAACAAACACATTTTCCAGCTCTGCATCCAAATAGTGTTCGAACTGCGGCCTGTGCTCCATGAACAATCTTTTTTCCAGATCCCGTTTGGCGAGGGTAAGCACTTCCGGATAGCCCTGCCGGATTAATTCTTTTTCAACAGCTACCAGTATTTGATTCCGGACAATCACAAGAGTCCTTGGATTCAGCAGGGAAGAATATACTTCGCCTGGAGGCTTTTCGGCTTCCAGACTGACTTGGATGACTTCCTTATGTACAGCTTCCTGGTTCTGATAATGGCTGTATTCCGGGGCGGCCTCTGTCGAAACGCCGATGAACATCCCTGAATGGCTTTCCAGATTCCAGTCATAATAGAATTCATCAATGGTGACGCCTATATCCATTTGGATATATACCTTTATCTCCTCTATGAGTGCGGGCATCAGCATGTCCCTGATTTTCTCGACATATTTGCTTTGCTCTGTATCTAATAATCTATCTTCTATCTGTGACATAAAGTCTTTCATATATACAGTGATATAAGGGGGAGAAATAGTGGCAAACACGGCCCCCGGCCCCTTGCCAAAAGCTCCGCGCAAAACCCGTCCAATAAAAGATCCCAATTCTTTTTCTTTTTTCTTAATGTCCATTCTCGCCATCCTTTAGATTCAGGCATCATATCCCAAATCCGTTCAGCAGCGGGGACGGGGATCGTTAGTCTTGAGATAATGCAATTATACCGTAAAAAATTGAATCTACCTATTTATTCTTCCAAAATTAAAATATTCCTCTATATTTTTACAGATTATTCATAAAATATGTTTTTTTGTGATAAAAAGGGGAAAATTATGTTGTGGAGATTTGCCTTTTAGGAGTTTCCCTTCTGGCAGGCAGATGCTAAAATGGAAAAAAGGAGAGAGGATATGATGCTTCTTTCTAAGTGCAGGGATAGACGGAAACATGGAAATTAAGGCGCAGCAGACAAAACTGTCGAACAACTTTGGCAAGCTGCTGCGGGAGAAGTTCGGAAAAGGCCCGGAAGCCATTTACGTGACGGTATCAAAGCCATATGTCCTTATTTATATAAGCGGCTTTATATCAGCCACTGAGCAGGTGCTTCTTGACCAGGGCCAGGATTTGACGGTACTGACAACAAGAGAATATCTGATGAAATCGCTTGACCCTGAAATGCGGGGCCAGATCAAAGCGATCACGGATATAGACATTCAGCATATGTATTATGATTGGAATCTTGACAGGCAGACAGGGGTCTTTGTCGGCGTAGGCCCGTCCATTGTGGCTGAAGGCAAAGATTCAGAATCTGACTACAAGGGAAAGAAAAAGGTCCACGAAGAAATCATCAGCATAAGCAGGCAGGCGGAGAAAGCCCCGGACCGGGTTGAATCTTATATGCTCGGATCCCGCACGTTGGTTGTCATACGCGAGGGAATATTGGTGCCAATCGAAAAGCAGCTGATTGCCCTGGGATTTGTGGAAACGCTCCGGGTTGCCAAAAGGCAGCTGGAAGGTGAAATGCTCAGCAATAATATTCACTTTTCTGATATCCTGGACGCGGAGATACAGGACGTTTTTGTTGATTGGAATTTTGAACTGGATAACAGTGTTATTTCATTTATACTTAAACCAAATGATTCATAAGGCAGTAATGAACCGGACAATGATGCCGGACATAAGCCGAAGAGAACAGGGAGCCCTGTTCTTTTCGGCTTTTTCTTTTTGCTCAGCAGCAGATTTTGCAATAGGTCATTTGCGATCTATTAAAACAGGAGGGTATCAATGGCACAGAAACAGCCAAAGACCAGCATAATGGAAGAAGAATTAGATCTCTTTATGGAAGAGCTTGTTCGTCTGAAACAGGATTATGAACAATGTGAAGATGAATTTTTTAAAAAAGAACTTCAGGCGGATATTCAGGTCCTGCTGACCGTCATAAACAGGATACAAGGATACTGACTTCCCGAAAGACCGGAGAGCAAGAAATGAAGGAGAGGCAAACCCCCGCCTCTCCTTAAGAATGGTCCTGCCCTCTATTCCTCTCAAACCCCAAATACCTTGTTCCCTGAAACGTCAGCATCCCGGCGTCTCCTTCTGCAAGTAAACCATATTCTTTCCCTGATACATGGAATTCCGAGCGGTCGCCGCTGTCAAATTCAAATGTCACATAATAGCGGGTGCTTGAGGAAACATGATGATGGTTATCATGATGGGCATGTGATCTCCTGGATACATCTGTCCGCTTTGATTTGACTGCGGCCGTTACACTCAGCCTGGGGGACTGCTCATTTTTCTGCCACTGGCCGACCCCTTTGAAGATGTTGAATATAAGGCCGCCGATAACGATGATAAATATGATGCCGATAAAAACGGGGGCAGCCTGAAAGATAAAGTCCCCCATGAAAAATGGTTCTGGCATATCTATGCTCCTTTCGCAGTGTCCTCTATAAAGCATACGTTACAGAGCAGGAAAAGGTTTCAAGAGTCCTATTGTATGAGGCCTGTCCTATTTGCCTTTCAGGAAGCCTCCCTGACCATACCAGCGCATTACTAAGAATATAGGAGTTAAAAAGCTCTGAAGTCAGCTCATCATATTTCATCATGAAATATGCGCTTATATCGGAATTTACAGAAAAATTCCACTATAGTATTATTTTTATATACCTTTTTAAAAGGTCAGCGGGAAGGAACCCCTGCAAAAGCCTTCCAAGTAAAGCCTGTCACAACAAGCTTTGCACGCTGCTGCCCTTTTTAGGGCCCTCTGTTTTATCCTATTTAACCTCGTACTGCAAAAACACACGATCTTATTTCATTCATGTCAAAAAACAATCCAGGACAGTTGTAAGATCAAAATTTACCGTAAGGAGTGGTTGGTTGGAAACCGATATTAGAAAACCGTCTTTTATTTATGCGCTATTAATGCTATTTGCGGCGATTGCCGTTATTTCGGTCGGCATTCTTGCTTTTGATGCACCGATTCAAATTCTGATGTTTATTAGTATGCTTGTATTGATCCCTTTCATGATGGGATTGGGATACTCTTATAAGCAAGTGGAGAAATCGATGCTGTCATCGATGAGCAAGGCGCTGCAGCCTTCGCTGATTCTATTAACCGTCGGCATTTTAATCGGTGCATGGATTGCATCTGGAACAGTGCCTACCTTGATCTATTATGGAATTAAAGCCATATCTCCACAGTTCTTCCTTGTTACGACTCTTTTGTTCTGTTCACTGGTGTCTGTGGCAACAGGGACTTCCTGGGGAACCATCGGAACAGCAGGGATTGCCATGATGGGTGTAGGGACGACATTAGGCATACCTGTCGGCGTGACAGCCGGCGCCATCATTAGCGGTGCGTATTTCGGGGATAAAATGTCGCCCTTGTCTGACACGACGAATCTGGCTCCGACCGTCTCAGGCGGAGATTTGTTCAGCCATATCAAGCATATGCTCTGGACGACTGTACCCGCTTATCTGATCACGGCGATCATTTTCACCTTCATTGGCTTTAGATACAGCGGAGCCACTGTAGATGCCGCAAGTGTAAATGAACTGACATCCTATTTGGCTGAAGCATTTAATCTCGGGCTGGTGCCGATGATTCCTGTCATCGTCCTGATCGGGATGCTTATGCTGAAAAAGCCGGCCATCCCGGCCATCTTTATCGGTGCAGCCGTTGGCGGAATCATTGCCATCGTTTATCAGGGCTTCAGTTTTTCAGAAACGATCAGCATTTTTTATAATGGCTATGGAGTAGAGTCCGGCATCGAAATGGCCGACAGCCTGCTTCAGCGCGGCGGACTGGTCAGCATGCTGGCGCTCATTGCGCTGTTCCTGTTCGCGCTCGGCCTTGGCGGGATGCTCGCCGAATCCGGCGTCCTGGAAGCGCTCATTGCTTCTTTTGCTGATAAGATCCAAAGCACTGGTGTTTTAACCCTTGTGACCATTCTTGTCAGCTATGCAACACTTGCCATCGGCGGATCGGTATACTTCTCGACCGTCATGGGCGGCACACTGATGAGACCTATTTTTGAACGGCTTAACCTCAAGCCTGAGAATCTGTCGAGGATATTGGAAGACACCGGGACACAAAGCTCCTCACTTGTCCCGTGGACTGGAAGCGGCATTTATACCGCAGGCGCACTTGGCGTTGCAACAGGGGCCTATCTGCCATTCTGTTTCCTTGCCCTGATCACTCCGCTCGTATCCCTGTTCTACGGATTCACCGGGCTGACCATGACTGAGAAAGATCGTCCAAAGAAGAAAACTTCCATGAAAACGGTGGAAGCATCATAACATAATAAAGAGGCTGCCAGACAATTTTGTCTGGCAGCCTTTCTTTATTTTCACCCTAATCCTGCTCTTCTTCCTTCCCTGAAGAACCCATCGCTTTCATAAAATAGGCAGTGGGCAGCAGGACGCCAATGGTAGCTTCAAGCAGGGCAAAAAACCGGAGTGAGCCTACCGGGATCAGGTCTCCGTAGCCGACAGATAGAATGGTGACTCCGCTGAAATAGAGCAGATTCATAAACGATTGGTCGGCAGGCTTCCCGTCCAGTGTTCCAACCCGCAGCACCACATCATCGAGTGAAAGGGCGTAAAAAATGACGGAAAAGCCAAGCGTGAGGCCGAGCATTACAAAAAACAACTTTAAAAATAAGACAGAGCTGAAGCGGCTCTTCTTATAGGACTTATTGGCAAAAAAATAATACAGATTTGCCCCGATAAAAACGAGGGCAGCCCCAGTTAAAACAGAACTCAAAACAAAGTGAACCTCCTTATATCCAGCCTATATTATGTATTTGACCTTAATGGTCGGCGGGTAAACGTTAGAACTGCCAGCAAACGTTCCTATCTGGTAAAAGGAGGAAATGCGGCCGGTGTGAAGAAATAATATGCATGGAAGCGAAACGGATGAAAAAAGAAGAAAGATGACGGATAAAATTGGGCTCTCATCATCCTTATCTTATACGCATCCTTGCAAATAGAGAAAAAGGAAGGGGAGAAATATGCCTGCTGCAGTACTGAAAGAACTAAATGGAGAATGCCTTGGGGAAGGCTGCTACTGCCTGCGCAGCAAGCCGGGTTCCTCAGGCTACCAAAATAAAAATCTATGGCTGACCGAGAGATTTACAGAGGGCCTGAAGTATTTGAAAGTCCTGGAGAACGGCAGACAGGCCGGATTCATTGAATATACGCCGATCGAATTTTCCTCAAGGGCTGTCTATGGGGAAAATTATCTTGTCATCCATTGCCTTTGGGTGCATGTGACAGGGAAAGGATATGCCTCGCAATTGATTGAGCGTTGCTTGGAGGATGCCAGAAAGCAGCAGAAAGCAGGTGTCATCGTAATCACGAATCCGGATACCTCCTGGACGCCAAGCGCCGACATTTTCATCAAGCATGGATTTGTGGAAAAAGGAAGGGCTCCCTATGGGTTCGAGCTCATGGTTTATAAATTTGGGGATGATCCTGACCCCTATTTTCCCGGTGACTGGAAGAAGCGGCTGGAACCATTCGAGGAACTGACGATTCTGCGAATGCCGCAGTGTCCGTTTGTGGAAATTGCGGCAGACAACCTCACAGCCGCTGCAGAAAAACTGGGGCTGAGAGCGAATATCATTGAGCTGACAAGCAGGGAAGAACTGCTGCGCCTTTCGCCGACACCGTATGGCATTTATGGGGCAGTTTTTAAAAAGAGACTGATTTCTTATCATAGGCTGACTGTGCATTCGGCGGTGAAGCGATTAAAGGCGCTGGGTGGCTTAGGCTAGATTTGGATTTTTCAGCGATATGGTGAGGCAGGGTCTTAAATTTTATTTCCGGTCTTTTTACATTAATGGCCAAGCCGATGTATCTCCCTGCCCATCGATTCAAGAATATACACAACCGGAACCTGAGTGGTGATATTCGACTCTCCCATAAACTCTTCGCTTACATAATAAGAGATATTTAAGTCAGATATCTTTGCAATCGTGGAAGCGCGGTTATTCGTAATGCTGATGACTCTGCTTCCTTCCTGCTTCAGCCTATTCAGGTGGGCAACTGTAAAAGGCGTTTCCCCTGAAACGGAGAGGGCAATGACAACGCTGTTTTTCTGCCACTTTGAATGGATCGGAAAATGAGGATCTTTTATATACAGCGAGAAAGCGCCTAAGCTTGAAAAATATCTTGCCCCATATTCCGCCAGGATGCCTGAGCTTCCGATCCCGATAAAAATGACACTGTCTGCCTCTGCCACAAGCCTGGAAGCTTTTGCAATGCTCTCCTCAAGATCTCCTTTAAGCGCCCTTTCCAGAAATTCGGCTGCCGACTCCCGTGAGCTTTTGATGTTTGCTCCCTGCTGTTCTTTCAGCTCCATTTTCAGCTTTACCTTAAACTCCGAAAAACCTTCGCAATTCAGTTTGCGGCAAAAGCGGAGAATCGTACTTGTCGACACATGTGTTTCATCTGCCAGCTCCCGGATCCGCATATAGACCACTTTCTCGCGATTTTGGGAAATATAATTATATAGAGAAATCTCCAGCGGATTAAAGCTGGCAATCATTTCATTTGTAAACAAGGCTGTTCCGCTCCTATCTAAAGGATATCATCAATCGTTTTTCTATTTTATCACAAGCATGCTCTCTGAAACATAGTGTTTCAGTTATGAAACAATTCTCATTTTCGGTAAAAACGAACTGAATGGGCAGTCTTCATTTACTCTTCTTGAGATTCAGCGTTAAGATACTTAGTACAAGGCTTATTAAGAGAAGAATAAGCTAAAAGTAAAATAGGATCAGCCAGAGGAGGCAACATCATGAAAGAATACCGTTTTCCAGAAGGTTTTTTATGGGGAGGCGCGACGGCAGCCAACCAAATAGAAGGCGCCTATAATCAAGGAGGCAAGGGACTGAATATAGCAGACGTCCTTCCCGGCGGAAAAGGGCGCTATGAAATTTTAACAAGGCCGGGCTTTGACTTTGAGATCCATCCTGACGATTACTATTATCCCAACCATGAAGCGATTGATTTTTACCATCGCTATCAGGAGGATATCGCTTTGTTCGCGGAAATGGGCTTCAAGGCTTTCCGGATGTCGATTGCGTGGACGCGGATTTTTCCGAACGGGGATGAAGCTGAAGCAAATGAAGAGGGATTGGCATTCTATGACCGTGTCTTTGATGAGCTTCATAAGCATGGCATTGAGCCGGTCGTAACACTCTCCCACTATGAAATGCCGCTTCATCTGGTGAAGGAATATGGCGGCTGGAGAAGCCGGAAGGCCGTTTCTTTTTTTGAAAAATATACAAGGACAGTTTTAACCCGTTATAAGGATAAAGTAAGGTATTGGATGACCTTTAATGAAATCAACAGCGGCCTTGTCATGCCGATTCAGGGGCTGGGCTTTTCCATCCAAGAAGAAAAAGACCGTTATCAAGCCACATTCCAGGCGTATCACCATCAATTTGTCGCCAGCGCTCTTGCAGTGAAGCTGTGCCGGGAAATCAGCCCTGAATCCAGGATCGGATGCATGATCCTGTTTGCCCCTGTGTATTCTTATGACAGCAATCCGGCCAACGTTATGCACAGCTTAAGGGAAGAACAGCTCTTCAACTATTTTTGTGCAGATGTGCAGGTCAGGGGAGCATATCCTTCCTATATGGACAGATACTTTAAAGATCATGGTATCCAGCTTGAAATGGAAGAAGGAGACCTGGATATTATCAGCGAAGGGACTGTCGATTATATCGGCTTCAGCTATTATATGTCCCGCACCGAGAAGAAGGAGAAGTCAGATGATGAAGCTTCACAGGGCAATCTGATCGGAGGCGTCCGCAATCCGTTCCTGAAGAGGAGCGACTGGGGCTGGGAGATTGATCCAGAAGGGCTGCGAATCAGTTTGAACATGCTGCATGACCGCTACCAGAAGCCGCTTTTCGTAGTTGAAAACGGTCTGGGTGCCTATGATGAACCTGAGGAAGACGGCACAATCAATGATGAATACCGGATCGATTACCTGCGCGGCCATATTGAAGCGATGGGGGAGGCCATTGAAGACGGAGTTGATTTGATGGGCTATACAAGCTGGGGCTGCATCGACATGGTCAGCATGTCGACGGGTGAATTCTCAAAGCGCTATGGCTTCATCTATGTGGACAAGCAGGATGACGGAACCGGCACCATGGAGAGAAGCAGAAAGAAATCTTTTTATTGGTATAAGGATGTAATCGGGACAAACGGGCGTACACTATAGGGTACAAGAACCCGGATGTACCCAGTCTAAGGCTGCTGTAACCGGCAGCCTTTTTATTTGGGCAGGCATCCTATTCAAGGGAGATGTCACAATGAGTATTATCCTCGCATTATTGGCCGCTCTTTTCGCCTCAATGACCAATATCCTGGCGAAAATCGGGATGGAAAATGTAAACACCAACCTGGCAACTGCCGTCAGGACGATCGTTGTCCTGATCCTCGCTTTCCTCATGGTCCTGATCACAGGCAAGTTCGGCACAATCGCTGCGATACAGCCGAAAGCCATGCTTTTCATTATTTTATCAGGCTTCGCCACAGGGCTGTCCTGGCTGTTTTTCTTCAAAGCGCTGGGAATCGGCGAGGTTTCCAAGGTCGTGCCGATTGATAAGTCCAGCATCGTCCTGACGATCATCCTCTCCATTTTGCTGCTTGGCGAGCCCGCAGCGCCCCAAATCCTGGCCGGAGGTGCCCTCATCACCATTGGCACCTTCGTGCTGATCGGCAAAAATGAAGACAAAAAGAGATTCACCGGATCACAAAGCTATATTGTGTACGCGATATTGGGCGCTGTTTTTGCTGCCCTGACCTCAATCCTGGCCAAAATCGGAATGGAGGGGGTAGATTCCAATGTCGCTACCTTTCTGAGGACCATCGTCATTCTCCTGTTTGCATGGGCCATTGTTTTTTACCAGAAGACATACCGGGAAATGAAAACTATCTCCTCCAAAGGCTATCTGTTTCTCATCCTTTCGGGAGCGGCAACAGGGCTGTCCTGGCTCTGCTACTTCGGGGCGCTCGCGATTGGCAAGGTCTCCGTTGTGGCTCCGATTGACAAATTCAGTGTGGTGATCACTATGATTTTGAGCTTCGTTATTTTAAAAGAAAAAGCGAGAAAGCATACGATTGTGGGCGGGGCAATCATCACTTTGGGGACGGTTTTTCTTGTTTTCTGATCGAATCCCGTCTTTCTTTTGGGACGGATCATGCAACATCCTTGCTGACGGGCATCCATAACCCTGCTAACTCTTTCATGCAGCAAAACCAATAGATACAACCAGCAATCCTCTGCGTTATCTGTCAGGGGATTTTTTTCCTTTCTATCCCCGCAAAAGCCCCCAAACATGCTATGTTAAAAGAATGATATAGGAGGATGGCCTCATTAATGATTGTCCGCAAACATGCATACATATAAAACAGACCAAAATGCAAAGGTAGTGTCCAGATGATAAAAGAAACCTTAATAAACCCTGAAGCCTGCTACCGGGAGGCGGAGAAGAAGGCCGCTGCCTATTTTCAGGCTCTATTTGCGCAGGCATCAGAAAAAAGCTTTATCCCTGTTCTGGAAAGAGACTTTCATTCATGGAAAAAGAATCATCGGCAGACATCGTCTTTTTTGCCGTTTTTTTCACGGAAAAACAGAAAGCCTGATTCCAAAGCTTATCATTCTTATATCAAGTGGCTGGAATACAGGGGCAAGCTGGATGATTATCTGGACCGGAGCATTTCTTATTTATATATGAGGGATTTGGGGAAATCCCTTGATGACCGGGATACGAAGGAAAGCATCGGAAGGGCAGTGGAGAGCCTGAAGGAGCGTCTCACGGCACCGAAGCAGCAGGAAGCAGAGTATTTCGGCATGGCCGGGCTGTACAGATGGGCTGAGAAAGAGGGCATCCAATCAGCTGTCATCTGGCTGATGGAAAAATTGCAGCAGACTGCACGGAATATCCCTGAAGGCATGGATGCTGCCCATGCCCAGCGGAAGCTGATTAAGATCATTGCAGGCGTACTGATGCATGAAACTGAAGCTATGAAAGAAGGGATAGAGGCAGGGGAGCGGAAAAGAAGATTGGAACGGGCTATCAGGCTTGGCTATTCTTATGGACTGACTTATCCTTTCATAGATGATCTGCTGGACAGCCGGGTACTGTCTGAAGATGAGAAAAAACAGTTTTCTGAGCTGATCCGCACTACCCTGACAACGGGTAGCGTCCCGCCGCTTGGCAGGTGGCAGCGTGCTATTCTGCCTTTTATCACCTATGTACATAATGAGCTGCGGGAAGCCTTCCATTATATAAAAGCCCAGCAGACGCCGGAGACGCTGGCCAGCTTCCTTGAACAGGCTTATGTCTTTTTCCAGTCCCAGGAGGTGGACCGGCAGAAGGATCTGAATGATTCATCATACACAAATGAAGAATTGTATATTCCCGTTATCCTGAAGTCGTCCTCGTCGCGCCTGATTGTCCGTTCCGTACTGAACAGTGGAAAGGATGACGGCTTTGACAGCCGGACCTTTTATTATGGAATCTACAACCAGCTTGCCGATGATTTTGCTGATCTGTTTGCTGACCTGGAGGATGGGGCGGTCACCCCTTATACATACTACCTCACCCATTACAGGGCGCGGCATGACCTGCTGAATCCGTTTGAGGTGTATTGGACCGTTATTATCCACCTGATCCATGATGTCTACGGTTCCAATCCAAAAGCGAGGGAAGTAATTTTGGACCGGGCCATCAATGGTTTAAAGCGAAGCAAGGAGAGGTTCGGAAAAGAAAAATACAGGGAAGTCATGGAGCTGTTTGCACCCGGAAGCCCGGAGTTCAGCCGGCTGATTCAGCAGATGGCCGCAAAGGCCGCTGATGTCGACTTTTTCGATAAGCTGCTTAGAGACCATATGCTTGACAGCCTGCAAAAGGAGCGGCTGGGGCAGGAGGATTTCCGGTATAAAGTGGAGGAGGTGCAGAAAAGGATTAATAACGTGCTTCCGATTGAGGATAAAGATCTGCTGATGGGGGAGCCTGTCCGGGAGGCGGCCAATTACAGCCTGGCAGCCGGGGGAAAAAGGCTGCGGCCTGTCATTGCCTGGTTTGTGGGCGTTGAGGCATACGGTATGGAGGAAACTGCTTTGATGCCGCTTCTCCGGTCCTTGGAATACATGCACACAGCTTCTCTGATTTTCGATGATCTTCCGGCCCAGGATAATGCTCCGAGCAGAAGGGGGAAGGCTGCTGTCCATGAGGTATATGGCACGGCAGCAGCTGAGCTTTCCGGTCTTTATTTGACGCAGAAAGCTATGGAGGATCAGGCATCGCTCACCTCTTCCACGCCGGATGCGGTCCTGGAACTGATCCGCTATACCGCCCGTTCAACCGCTAAAATGTGCCGCGGGCAGGCGATGGACCTTGAGGCGAAAGGAAAAGCATTGACGGCAGGGGAGCTGGATGCTCTTTGTTTTTATAAAACAGGCATTGCCTTTGAGGCGTCCATCATCATGCCGGCCATCCTTGCAGGAGCAGAGCAGGATGAAATTGATGTCCTGAAAAAATTTGCCCGGCATGCCGGGATCGCATTTCAGATACGGGATGACCTGCTCGACGTGGAGGGAGATCCGATGCTGCTCGGCAAGCCGGTAGGAACGGACAGCAGAAACAAGAAGGAAACATATGTATCGGCACTTGGGAAGGATGGCGCCAAAAGGTCGATGTGGGAGCATTATTGTTCGGCAGCTGAATTGCTTCAGGAGCTGCGGGGGGAGTTTGCCTTTTTGGGATATCTGCTGGATTATATGGTCCATCGTGAAAAATAAAATAGATTGCGTACGGCTGCTGTAAAGCGGCCTTCTTCTATTTTTAGCGAGCACACTATCATTTTCTTTCAATACTTGCCAATTTTATCATTATGATCTATAATATATATAGATTATATATAATATAAAATATACTTAACGGAGGACTATCATGGTTGTTATGGATTTTAAAAATATGCTGTGGAACTATACACGGGAAATCAGCGAAAATACAAATGTGATTATCACTTCCATTTGTGAGCAATATGGACTTACAAGCCTTCAGATCCGGATACTGGTCGAAGTTCAGCAGCATGGTTCCCATACAATCGGCAGCCTTGCATCCCGTCTGAACATGGCTGGCACCAATATTTCAACCATGTGCAAAAAACTCGAAAAGCTGGAATTCCTGAGGCGGTTCCGGGATCCGAATGATGAGCGCGTCGTCAAGGTAGCTCTTACCGAGAAGGGTGCTCAAACAGTTGAGGAAATGAATGCAGCACTGATAGAGAGGATTTCTTTTTCCATAAAAGACGAATCCGATGAGTCGCTTACTGACATTATTGAAGGCCTTAAAAAGCTGAATGAACTGCTGGAAAGAATGAAATAAATAAGCTCAAGACATCAAAGGAGATATGAAGAATGTGGCAGGAAATATTATCAACGTACGCTTCAATGTTTGATTGGCATATGTGGGCGGAGATGCTGACCTCATCAAAAGCATGGGGGATGATTTTATCGCTGGCGGTCCTTGAATGTATACTATCAGCCGATAATGCACTGGTCCTGTCGGCTTTCGTCAAGCCGCTGCCTAAAGATCAGCAGAAGAAAGCCCTCATTTTTGGACTGTGGGGAGCTTATCTGTTCCGATTCATCTTCATCGGTCTCGGTACGTTCCTGATCAAGTTATGGTTCATCAAATTGATCGGTGCCTTGTATCTGCTATGGCTGTCCGTTAAGTTCTTTATGGACAAGCTGAAAAACAAAGAGGAAGGCGAAGAGGATGAGGCCCGCAAGCCAAAAGGCTGGCTTGTTACGACATTCGGGCTCTTCTGGGCAACCGTCATCAGTGTCGAGCTCATGGACCTGGCGTTCTCAGTCGACAGCATCCTGACCGCCCTGGCTGTATCAGAGGAAGTCTGGGTCATCCTGCTCGGCGGCATGATCGGCATCCTGCTGATGAGGGGTGTTGCAACCTTCTTCATCAGCCTGATGAACAAAGTGCCTGAGCTGGAAACGACCGCTTATGCACTGATTACTTTCATTGCGGTTAAAATGGGACTGACACTGGTCGAAATCCATATACCGAATGAAATTTTCATCGGCGTGATGATCCTTGCGTTCATTGTTACCTTTATCATCCACGCTATCCGCAAAAACAGGACAGAGAAATTCTCACACTGATTAAAACGCCCGGCAAAGCTGGAATCCAGCTTTTAGCCGGGCGTTTTTTGTATTGGGAAAAATGGAATGAAGGTTTCACAATTTGGCTATTCACAGCCATTGGCTAATCTGGCAGCAGGTGAAAGAATAGACCTCCGCCTATTCCTGTGTTTAGGACAGCCCCTGATGGGAAGAGAGAATGGTAGAGCAAATAATAGGAGGAATCAGATTATGAGCAAAACCATTTTCATTACCGGTGCAGGCAGCGGACTTGGAAGAGGGGCTGCCATCGGCCTTGCCAAAAAGGGGCATAAAATCATCGCGACAACAGAAATTACACCGCAAAAGACAGATCTTCTCAGGGAAGCACGCGATCTTGGACTTGATATGGAGGTATTCAAGCTGGATATCACCAATGAGCGTGACCGGGCTCAGATAGAGGAATACGATTTTGATATTTTTGTGGCCAATGCGGCCATCAATGAAGGCGGACCGCTCGGTGAAGTGCCAATGGACCGCTTCAGGGCTTTATTTGAAGTGAATGTGTTTTCCACTTTGGAGACTGTTCAAATCGCTGCCCGGAAATTCGTCAAAAAAGGCAGCGGCAAAATCATTTTCTTGAGCTCGATGGCAGGCATTTCCGCAACTCCTTATGTCGGACCTTACACCGCTACTAAGCATGCTATTGAAGGAATTGCACAGACATTGAAGAGCGAGCTCGAGGGATTTGGCGTAAAAGTTGCCACGATCAATCCAGGCGCCTATAACACGGGGTTTAATGACCGCAGCGCCGAGGAAATATGGAAATGGTACGATGAAGATAAGAATTTTACCAGGAAAGAAGATATGCTCAAGCAGCAGGAAGGGCTGAAGCATCAATTCGATCCGGAGGACATGATTGAAAAAATGATTGAAATCATTCCGGCGGACCATCACAAATTCCGTACGGTCCATCCGCAGGAAACCGAAGAACAATTGAAGAAAACCCAGCAGGAGCGCTGGGAGATGGAGATATAGGATAAGGGGTGCCAGGCACCTGCTGCGGCAGGTACTGGCACTTTTTTTGTCACTATTTGAAGTCTGCAGGCATATTTCCCCGGAAATGGTCGAATGCAATGGTATTGTGAAGATGTCGTGCCAGGCACCGGCCGTGGACAGAATAGGTTGTAGTGTCCATATGGAGTGTCAGGCACGGTCATTACAGGGAATGTATTTTTTGTAGAATTAGGCCGATTTTATGTAGAATAACTGAAAAACTTGGTAGAAAAACTTATATTTTATGTAGAATACTAGGAAACTTATGTAGAATCGAATGGCAAATGACTGATAAAATGCCGGTCCGAAGCCAATCGGACCGGCATTTTTTTACATTAAAAACTCACTAACTAGCACCAAGCCTTCAAGCAGAAATTTCTTACTTCATCACTTTAAAACGGCCATACATAAAAATGTAAACGGTTACTTAAATATTTAAAATAATTTAAATTGACTGACTAATTTTGCTGTATTATTATACTAATATTAATAATTTTTCGCTCACCGAAATAATAAATTCAGAAAAGGAGGGAGTTCCCTATGTCCCAAATGTTGGCAGTTGTTATTCTTGTTTTAATTTTATTCATCGGAGATTTTGTGGCAGTCCGTACGAAGGCATGGGTGCCTTCCATCTTTGTGTGTGCGGTATTATTCCTTGCAGGATATTGGACATTTTTTCCGCAGGATATCGTCGCGCTGGCAGGTGTGCCGCCGGTTGTTGCGACACTAATGATGTATCTGCTGATTACAAATATGGGTACGCTCTTATCGGTCAAGGAACTGAAGGATCAATGGAAAACGATTGTTATTGCTATTTCCGGCATCCTTGGCATCATCGCCATACTCTTCGCAGTCGGAACATTTATCTTCGGCTATCAGACGATTGTTGTGGCAATTCCGCCGTTGGTCGGAGGTGTAGTCTCTGCCTTGATCATGTCAGAGGGTGCAAAGGAAGCGGGGCTTGCTTCACTGTCCGTGTTCGCCATTGTCATCTATGTGATGCAGGGGTTTGCAGGCTATCCGATTACATCCTTTGTTTTGAAAAAAGAAGGAAAGAACCTGCTGGAAGCCTATCGCAAGAATGGCGGTGCCACACTGAAGGAACCGCAGCCTGCCAAAGCGGAAATGGCAGCGGCGGCTGAGGCTCCAGCCGCGCCGGAGCTCAAGCTGTTCAGGAGTATGCCGGAAAAATACAATACCGATTTCTTCAAGCTGCTGCGCCTTTCGGTCGTTGCTTTCCTGGCCTACCAGGTTTCCGCCTGGCTGGCGCCTGTTGTCAGTGTGAGCCCGTTTGTCATCTGCCTGCTGTTTGGCGTAATCGCCACAAGCTTAGGCTTCCTGGAAAAGCAGGTCCTCCAAAAGGCCAATGCCTTCGGTTTCGCAATTATGGCCTTGATGCTCTTTATCTTTGATGGTCTGAAGCAGGCAACACCGTCCATGATGCTGCAGATCATCGGGCCGCTGGTCGGCACTATTGTGCTTGGCGTCATCGGGATGTACATCTTCTCCTTTATTGCCGGAAAAATTCTCGGCGTCAGCAAAAATATGGCTTTCGCCGTATCATTGACAGCTTTATACGGATTCCCGGCAGATTATATAATCACGAACGAAGTGATTAAATCACTGACCGAAGATGAGGAAGAAAGGGAGATGCTGACTAGCCATATGCTTCCGCCAATGCTCGTCGGCGGCTTCATCACCGTCACCATCGTTTCCGTTGTCCTCGCAGGGTTCTTTGTCAGCCTCTTATAAAGAAAGGAAGGATTAGAACATGAGTCTAGTAAAAGAGCAGCTTGCTGCCAGAATAGAGAAGCATATAGAAGCGCTGAGTCATTTTACGGCTACGCCTGGAAAGGGTACAACACGGCTCACCTACAGTCCGGAAGACCTTCAGGCCCGCAATTATATTAAGGGAAAAATGAAAGAAATCGGATTGGAAGTCACTGAGGACGGCCTTGGAAATATTTTTGGAAAGCTCGAAGGAACCCTGGAGGATGCACCAAGCGTGCTGATTGGCTCACATTTTGATTCTGTTCCGAATGGCGGCTCCTATGACGGACCGGCAGGCGTTGTGGCAGGTCTTGAAGTGGCTGCGCTGTTTGCAGAGAATAATGTGAAGCCGAAATACCCGCTGGAAGTCATCGCAATGGTGGAAGAGGAAGGCTCCCGCTTTGGAGGCGGTCTCATGGGGTCGAGAGGTATCACCGGGCTGATGTCCGAGACAGAATTTTTCAAGCTGGCAGACCGGGATGGCGTGCTGGCGAAGGACGCAATGGAGAAAATCGGGCTGGATCCTTCTCTTCCAAAGCAGAGGGACCCGAAAACGATTAAAGCGTTCCTGGAGCTGCATATCGAACAAGGGCCAATACTCGAGGAAAAAGGTATCCCGATCGGTGTGGTAGAAGCGATTGTCGGTCTGACCCAGCTGGAAGTAACTGTGAAGGGGCAGGCAGGCCATGCCGGGACGACTCCGATGGACCGCCGCTCAGATGCACTCGCTGCGGCGGCTGCCATCATTGCCGGGCTTTCGGGACTGGCTGAAGCAGAAGGGGAAGGGAGCGTTCTGACCGTCGGCCGCCTGAATGTTTTTCCTAATGGAGCCAACGTCATCCCGGATAAAGTGGTGTTCTCAGTGGATATCCGCTCAGGCAAGGAAGAGCATGTACTGAATATGGTTGAAAAAGTGAAAGAACGAATCGGCTCCTACGATGGCGGCGCAATTCAGACCTCCGTCGAACAGCCGCTGTATATGAAGCCTAAAGCAATGAACGAGGAAATCCTGACGCTATTTAAAGAAAAAAGCGCTGAATTGAATATTCCATACTGCCCGATCAACAGCGGAGCCGGGCATGACGCAATGGTCCTTTCCGATTTCACGGACGTAGGCATGCTGTTCATTCCAAGCAGGAACGGCCTGAGCCATTGTCCTGAAGAATGGTCAGATTCCAAGGATATTGCGAAAGCCGTCGAAATTTTCTATGAAGCAGCAAAGAAGCTGACGGAGGCTGAGTAAGATGCTCCACCCTGCAATCAAAGCCTCTATTCAGGCTGGCAGAGAAGAGCTGGTCAGCATCCGGAGGAAGCTTCACAGCGAACCGGAGCTTCCGTGGGAGGAAGAGAAAACAACAGAGTTTGTGGTTACCTCTCTTGAAAAACTCGGCATTCCCTTCAGGAGGATGAACCCAACCGGGGTGTTGGCTGAAATCACCGGCGGCAAACCCGGAAAACGGGTGGCCTTGAGGGCAGATATGGATGCCCTTCCTGTTGATGAGCTGAATAACAATTTGCCTTATGTGTCAAGCTCTCCCGGAAAAATGCATGCCTGCGGACATGATGCCCATACAAGCATGCTGCTTGCCGCTGCGAAGGCCCTTGTGGAGATCAAAGGCGAGCTGCCAGGCACCGTCCGCCTGATTTTCCAGCCGGCTGAGGAAATTGCCGAAGGGGCGAAGGAGATGGTGAAGCAGGGAGCGATGGAAGGGGTCGACAATGTGTTCGGCATCCATATCTGGTCCCAGATGCCGACGCATAAAATCTCTTGCACTCCTGGCCCGTCATTTGCTTCCGGCGATATATTCAGAATCAAGTTCAAAGGACGGGGCGGACACGGTGCCATGCCGCACGAATGCATTGATGCCGCTGTTGTCGCATCTTCCTTTGTCATGAATGTCCAGGCAGTCGTATCACGGGCCATCGATCCGCAAAGCCCGGCCGTCTTGACAGTCGGCAAGATGTCAGCCGGCACCCGCTTCAACGTCATTGCGGAAAATGCCGAGATTGAAGGAACGGTCCGCTGCTTTGATGCGGAAACGAGGGATCATGTCGAAAAGCTGCTGAAGCAATTTGCAGAGCAGACCGCCTCTGTCTACGGGGCAGAAGCCAAGGTGGAATATATCCGCGGCACGGATGCTGTCATCAATGAGGAACAAAGTGCAGGATTGGTGCAGAAGATCGCGGAAGAAGCTTTCGGGAAAGAAGCGATCTATCATGAAAAGCCGACAATGGGCGGCGAGGACTTCAGCATCTACCTCGCACACGCACCAGGCAGCTTCGCACTCGTCGGCAGCGGCAATCCTGATAAAGATACCGAATGGGCTCACCACCACGGACGTTTCAACATAGACGAAGACGCACTCACAACAGGCGCAGAGCTTTATGCGCAGTATGCATGGGTGTATCTGAATGATTAGTGTGGGTGCCAGGCACCGCAGATGGACAGATTGGGTAAAAGTGTCCATGGGCGGTGCCTGGCACTTTTTTTGTTGCCAACTCAGCTTAATCAGTATGCGTCTGAGCTATGAAAAGGAAAACGGGGGAAGTGCACCTTCCCCCGTTTTTTACTCTATCTCTAAAACATAAGCCCTCACAATAATCCCATCACCAGCCGGCTCAAAATCATACTGCGGCAGCCTTTTAAATCCAAAGCCTTCGTAAAGTTTCATCGCGTTTTTCATAAAATCGCCTGTGTGCAGGCCGATTTTATGGAAGCCCTGTTCCTTTGCGCGGCGGATGCATTCAGAGATGAGAGCTTTCGCAATGCCCTTGCCCTGAAATTCAGGAGCAACGGCAAGCATCCGGATTTCCGGGTAATCCAGTTCCTCCACATAACCTTCATAGGCATCAGTCCTGGCCGGAAAAAGGGCGACGCTGCCGGCGAGCCTGCCATCCTCCTCGGCAATGATCAGCTCCACGCCCGGCTGCTGGTCAGCATCAGAGGATATCGCTTTTTTTAATGCTTCCCAATGCGGTCCTGGAATGCTGCCGGTATGGGCCGAATAGGCGGAAACCCGCTGCTCGCGGATGGTCCCGGTCATCTCCTTTTCCGCATTGCGGATGATTACGCCGCTCATCTGCCATCTGCTCCTTTTTTCAAAAACTTTTCTGTCTTACCGCTGAGCTTTTCACGTCCATGCTCTGTGTTCCATACTGACAATTCCGGACCCTTTGGCAGGATAGCCGGCTCTGTCTTGTCGGTTGAGATGGTGATGGACAAATGATAGTGCTGCTTAATTGCATCAAAGTCAGTGGTATCGCCAAATCCCGGTGTCTGGTAAAGATCGCGGGCGTAGCCCCATAGATGCGTATATTCACGGATCAAATTCCGGTTTGTGTTGAACGCGGTATAATAGGCAGCGTCAAATCGGGCAAGGGTTGTGTAGAGCCTCACATCTGAATCGGTGATATAGTCGCCGAACAGGAATCGCTGGCCGGAAAGCCTTTGCTCCAGCTCATCAAGTCGTGCGAACAGCTTATCGTATGCCTCTTCATAGGCCCCCTGCGAATGCGCAAACCCGCATTTGTAGACGCCATTGTTTACATCATGAAAGATGCTTTCATTCAGTTCGTCGATGTCAGCTCTCAGGTCTTCCGGATAGAGGTCAGGTGCATCTTCTTTATGCAATGCAGCCCATTCTGTCTCAAAATAGTTTGTGAGCTTAAAATAGTCGTTGTGGACGGCCTTTTTTTCTTTTATATCAACCATGACCGGCACCGTCGGCCTGCCGTCATAATCAGGGTCTGCGTTTTTGTATACTTCGCTCATATACTGAATGCCAAGAACAGGATCACGTCTTCCTTCATCAAGGGAGAATTCCCAGTCAACATGCTGAAGGCGGGGCCGCATCGGGCTGGCTGTGCCAAGGCTGATGCTTTCCTCCAGGCCGAGCACCTTCCGGACAATAACTGAACGGTGCGCCCAAGGACAGGCGGCAGACCATAAAAGGCGATATCTTCCCGCTTCGACAGGCAGCTTATCCGGCCCCTCGCCAAAAGGAGTCATAAACCGGTTCGTCTGCCGCTTGAAAGATCCATCAGAGGAAATCTCCTTCGGCTTATTGCTTGAAGGCAATTCACAATTTGAACCTTGAGATGATTGTGGCAATGTACAGCATCCTTTCTTATAGGAAAATAGTTAAGTGATGAAATATCTCAATCTGCTACTAGTTTAGTATAAGGGCAATATTCAGTCAATTTTCAGTGCGGCTTTATATTGGTGTCAGGCACTGCTAATGGACATTCTGCCCTCATTTGTCCACGGACGGTGCCAGGCACTGCTGCCACATTCTTTGAAACCAAATTACCGTTTCTTTCGTAAAGAGATTAGGATGAAACAAGGAGGCAGCTATGGATCAAAGAATAAAGAAACTTGCAGATTCAGCTTTTGAGAAGTTCGGGCTGGCAGAATATGATCTCGGTAGAACCGGATTCTATCAAGACTCACCTTTTCAGAATAAGACTGTTTATACTCTCTGTATGGAATGGTTCCCTAACGGTACAGCAGCAGAGGATGATGAGAGCAATCCGGAGGGCACGGCTGTCATAGAAGTGGCCATTCCAAGCAATAAGACAAAGAGCGCTATATTTGTGGGCGGGAAGACATTGGCTGATGGAGTTATTTTCGTTCCCGGGGACCGGGGCAGTATGATTGATTGGATTGAGAAAGAAACTGGCCTGAGCTATGGGCAGCAATTCATGCTGACGAAGGAAGAGGGAAGAAGGCTGCATTTTTCAGCGGCTGTCAATGGCACCGCCCTCTATCCTGGTGGTTATATAGAGCTGGAAACGGATGAGGAAGGAAGGCTGATTACTTTTTCTTCAAATGGAAGTTTCCCAGAAGCAGATCAGGTACAGGAGGAGAAATATGCTCTCTCGCTTGAAGACATAGATGAAGATCTTCTTAGAGAGCAACTGATATTCGCTCAATTCCCGAACCGGGAAAAAGAAAAATGGTTTTCTTTATTTGCGATTGAGGAAATTTTCGTCAAGAATGACAGGATGAAAACGATTGAATTTGACCCAATAGGGATGGAGCCAAAGCTTATGGTTGATCAGGTAATCGTTTGGGACAAGCCTTCAGACGTTCCTTTTGAACGAAAGCCTATCATAGAATCCGAAGACATTGGAGCAGACCAGGCATTCGGCGGAGAACCTCATATAGAGTCCTGCCCGATCAGGGAGGAAGAGACTGATAAATGCGCGGATGCTGTCAGGCAGGTGCTCAGCCGGGAATATCCTGGCGAGTCCGGCCAGTGGACATTGAAAACACTTCGCAGGAGCCGCGGGTGCATTGATGCGGTATTAAGGAAATCCGGGCAGGATTCTAGTGTTTTTAAGCGAAAGCTGACGGTTGTGATTGATGCCCATAGTTTTGAGCCGAGAAATTATTTTGACAACCAGATGATGCTCGACATGTTCGACGGTTACCAGGCACCAGGGGAGATAGCGGTCATTAAGGAGGAAGCCTTTGAAATGTTAAAATCATCCTTCTTCTTAAAACCGGTCTATGTCTATGATGTTGAGAGAGAAAAGTATGTTTTATGCGGAAAATTGGACTGCCTGCATGCAATTGATGCTGAGACAGGCGAGATTGTTCTGCTCGATGATATTTAAAGTGGATTTTATGCAGGAAATGCCCTTCTGATAGATATCAGTGGGCGTTTTTTCATTAAATACTTTGCAGGGGCAAGAGATTCTACATAAAAATTCTGTTATTCTACCTAAAATTCTTGTTATTCTACATAAAATCAGTGTGATTCTACACAAAATACATATATTGGAATACCAGAATACTCCAGTGCCAGCTGCTGCCGTGCCTGGCACTGCCAAAAGACACCTCCCCCCATTCTGTCCACGGGCAGTGCCAGGCACTAATTTCACCAGGAACATACGTTTTCAAGGGACATGCATAATGTCACCCTCGCCTTAATAAGATGAACTATCATCTTAGAAATGGGGCGAGAAATTGGTAAATGCGAATGGCATTGTTACAAAGGAAATCCTTGCGCGCTATGTGGAATTGAGCAAGACAAAGAAAGCTGCGGAAGAGGAGCTTGAGTCGCTGAAAAAGATGTTCAATCTCCATTTTGATCAATCTGTCGGACAAAATGAAAAGGGCGAAATCACAGTGAGCACATTCAAACTCCAGCGGCAGATCAGGAAAGCCGAGAAATTTGAGCAGGAACCAACCGTAAAAAGGCTGGAAGAGTTAAATCTCCATGAACTGATCCAAAAAAAGCCGGATGAAGGTAAAATTAAATCAGCCCTGGACCTGGGCCTGCTAAAAGAAGCAGATCTGGAGGGCTGCCGCACCATCAAAACCAATGCAGCCATATATGTAAAAGAGATAGATTCCTAACCGTGACAGGCACCGCAAATGGATACTTCTTCTGAATTTGTCCACGAGCGGTGCCTGACACCGTATAAGACACCATATTAGAATTTCAATAACGCCGCCAATATTGCTTATAATGGTGTAAACATGTTAGCAGGTGCAGCAGGAAATGGAGGCGGTGAAATGGCAAAGTCAGTATGTATAATCGGAGCCGGGATCGGGGGCCTGACAGCCGGTGCCCTTTTGGCCAATGCCGGCTTTCAGGTGACTGTCCTGGAAAAGGCATCAACCGTTGGCGGATCGGCTGGCTTTTATATACGAAAAGGACGGATGTTCCCGACCGGTGCAACTGTCGCATTCGGACTGGAAGAAGGAGGACTGCTGAGAGAGCTCCTAAATGAATCAGGGGTACACCTCCCGGCAGAATGTCTGTCCCATCCTATGGATGTTATATTGCCTGATCGGAAAATTTCCATATACCAACGCACAGAATACTGGGAGGAAGAGCTCCAGCGCGTATTCTTTGAGCACCCAGAGGATGTTTTGCGGTTCTGGAGAGAGCTTCACAAAATCGGGGAAATGGTACAGGCTGTTTCCGCTTCAGGGATATCTCTTCCGATAAAAAAACTTTATGACCTTGGGAGATTTGCAGGCCTCGCCCTCCGGCGCCCCGTTTCTATGCTGAGGCTCGCACGTTATGCCCTTTCAACAGTAGAAGATCTATTAAAGAAGCATAAGCTCGAACATTATCTTCCGTTCAGGCAGTTCTTGGATGCCCAGCTGCTGGATGCCGCGCAGACCGATGCTTCTGAGGCTGCTTTGCTGCCTTCAAGCCTGGCCCTGACCATTTATAGGAATGGAAGCTTTGCCATTGAAAAAGGGCTGGGGCAGATCAGTTCTTCTTTAGCAGAGAGGATAGTGGAACTTGGCGGAAGGGTGGAGCTTGTTTCTCCAGTTAAGAAGGTTGAGTACTGCAAAAGTGAAAAAAAGTGGAAGGTAGAAAGCAGGAAATGCAGCGGAGCATTTGATCTTATTATCAATAACAGCGGCATTTCCTTTGGAAAAGGGACAAGCCATAGTGAAGGTGATGAGTTTTCGTGGGGAGCTTTTCGGGTTGACAGCATCGTGTCAGGAAAGGACCAAAGAAACCTGCCTTTCGCCTATCAGATCATGCCGCAAGGGGAGCAGCAAGCATTTCATGGCCCCATCTATGCAACTCTGCAGGAATCGAGGGACGCAAGCGGGCTTACAATCGAGGATGAAATGATATTGACGATTTCTGTTCATACCGACAGCACGATATGGGCTTCATTTGGAAAAGAAGAATACAGGCAGCGGAAAGAACAACTGGCAGGCAGACTGCTCCATGAAGTGGATAAAATCACACCAATTAAAACCCGCTTGCAAAAGGCTGAAGCTGGAACCCCTTTAACGTATCAAAAGTTTGTAGGTAAATCGGAGGTCGGCGGATTTCCCCTGACCATCCGGAACAGCATCCTCAAGCCAAAAAGCTTCCGGACTTCCTTGCCCGGATTCTATTTAGCAGGAGAGCAGGTCTTCCCAGGACCGGGTACACTATCAGCAGCGCTAAGCGGCCGCAATGCCGCGAGGGCCATTATAAAAGAACATTAACCCTGCGTGCCAGGCACCGCAAATGGACACTTTCCCCAAAAATGTCCACGAGCGGTGCCTGGCACGCATTTTTTGGTATAAAATGAGAAAAACAGAGGAGGACAACCATGAAACAATCTATCATTATGCTAATATTATTCGCCATTCTTTCAGCCGGGTGCCAGGCACCGGAGAAGATGGTTCTGCTTGATGAGCCAATATCAGAAGTGAACGTTTCAAAATCTGATGGATTCGGCGGGATGAACGAAGAAATCCTCTATTCTTTTCAGGACAAAGAAAGTCTAACCAGATTCGAGGATGCAATCACATCTGCGGTCCTGCGGCCTGGGAAGGCCGATATCTCAGATCCTGAATATGACGTGATGGTGGAATATCAGCCGGAGGGGGAGTTTCCGGCACATGGGATCCACCTGTGGCTCGGCGGGGAAAACGAGAGAAGCACCTTCATGTATATCGGGGATGATGCTGTTTATCTCACCTCTCCTGCACATACAGAGAAATTAAGGCAATTGCTCTTCCAAGAGAAAAAATAATGGCAGCTTGCTCAACTTAGCAATATAGGTCAAAAAAACCGCCATCTGCTTTTGTTATCTTAAATATGGAAGGAGGTGCCAGCAGTGGCCTACAGTTCCATCATCCAGAAAAGCATAGAGCATATTGAATCAAGCCTTCATGAGGACCTGTCGCTGGACAATATCGCTCAGACAGCCGGGTTTTCTAAGTTTCATTACCACCGGATTTTCCAGAAGGAAGTCGGGGTGACGGTTTCCGAGTACATCCGCTACAGAAGGATTGCCAACAGTGCCCATATGCTGCTTTATACAGATGAGAAAATCCTTGATATTGCTTTATACTTTCAATTCGAATCACAGGAAGCCTTCACAAGATCATTCAAAAAATATTATCATTTGCCGCCGGGAAAATACAGAAAGCTGATCGGGAAACTGGCGGAGCAAAAGGAGGAAAAAAACATGGACAAAGAACAGAAGCCAAAAGGATGGGTGCTCAGTGGAAGCCATCCGTTCAACTACCAGATGGGAATTGATCATGAGACTTTTCACAAAGGAAAATCATCAGGGTATCTGCAGTCACAGACTGTGGAAGCGCCAGGAGAATTTGCGACCATGATGCAGGAAATCAACGCAAAAAACTATCGAGGGAAGCGGCTTAAGTTTTCCGGTTTCCTGAAATCAAATAATGTGGACGGCTTCTGCAGCTTTTGGATGAGAGTAGATAATGCTTCCGATGAAGTACTGCAGTTCGATAATATGGGCAATCGCCCGATCAAGGGAAGTACAGGCTGGAATTATTATGATATTGTCCTCGATGTGCCGGAAAATAGTGCGGTGATTGCCTTTGGCGTCATACTATCCGGCAGGGGAAAAGTGTGGGTGGATGAATTGAAGTTTGAGGAAGTCAGCACCTCCGTCCCTACAACCAATATTGATTTTACAAGAGATCTTCACGAAGAACCGGTCAATCTCTCTTTTGAAGAGGAGTAGAGAATGAGGAAAAAAGCAGGCATAATCCTTGGGGCCGGCCTTGTAATTGGGATCACATTGCTGAAGCTTCAGACAGGCAGCTTTCTGTGGAATTTTATCAGCGGCCTATGGGGCTGACCTGCGTAATAAAGCCCTTCCCATTAATAGGCTGTTGACACTCTTACTTTTATCCTATAAAGTACACAAGTATGTTTTTTATTAGGAGGAAAGTATGGAGACTCAGAATCACACACAAGTTAAAATCACAGCAGCAGATCCATCCGCGTTGGGCTTATTCGGCCTTGCCATGGTCACGTTTGTGGCGTCATCACAGAAATTGGGCCTGACAGACGGATTATCTTATATCCTTCCCTGGGCGTTTTTCCTGGGCGGATTGGCGCAGCTTTTCGCTTCGGTTCAGGATTCGAAGCATAATAATATTTTCGGGACAACGGCCTT
This sequence comes from Bacillus sp. UMB0728, assembly GCF_002858875.1. Classification (NCBI taxonomy): domain Bacteria; kingdom Bacillati; phylum Bacillota; class Bacilli; order Caryophanales; family Bacillaceae; genus Bacillus; species Bacillus sp. UMB0728. The sequence continues at coordinate 322,513 of NZ_PKLA01000005.1, forward strand.
CGGGGCTTTTGGATTGTTCTGGTTCGGTGTCGGCATGACCTGGCTGATCCAGCTTGGCTTCTTTGGAGAAGCCCTTGCCTTGGATGGAGACCCGAAGCAGCTGGGGTTCGCGTTCGTCGGCTATTTGATTTTCAGCCTCTTTATGACGGTAGGGGCTATGGAAACCCATAAGGTGCTGTTTTTTATTTTCGTGTTCATCGATTTTCTGTTTATCGGTCTATCTCTGAGCACCTTTGGCATTATGCATGAAGCGACACATATGCTGGCAGCTGTTGCGGAAATGTGCATTGCGCTTCTGTCCTTTTATGGATCAGCGGCCATTGTGCTGAATACGCATTTTGGAAAAGTCGTGCTGCCAATCGGCAAGCCATTCGGGATTTTTAAATAAAAAGAGGGTGCCAGGCATCGGGAGCAATCCCGTGCCTGGCACCTTTTTTATATGAATCTCTCCACATTCACACGTCCGGAAAAGAAGGTGGCGCCTCCGCCCATGTCGGCGATGCGGTCAGGGACGAGTGCGTTGACAAGATGCTTTTTGCCGGGGGAATCTGCCCAGAGGCCTTGGGACACTAGGACTCCCGGCAGCACACGATCCCCGGCATTCGCCTTCAGGATGCATTCGCCCCGGTCATTCCAAACTCTCACCATGTCCCCATCCAGAATCCCCAATTCCTGTGCATCCTGACTGTTCATGAACAGCTGCGGCTCTTTTTCCAGGTCCTGATGCTTTTGATTATTGGAAAAAGTGGAGTTCAGGAAATTATGGTTCGGCGCCGGGACGAAGAAAAACGGGTGCTCGCTGTCTTTTTCAAGCGGCGTATAGACAGGCAGCGGCGGATAGCCGTCCTTTGCCATCTGCTCGGAATACAGCTCAATTTTCCCGCTCGGCGTTGGCAGTTTACCAGGGAAAAGAGGCTGTACCTTACCCTTCACAAAGCTATTCTCCTTCAGCGTTTCGTAAGTGACCCCATCCAGTGCAGGATTTCCGGGATGATCGAGCGCCTGGCTGATCATTTCCGCCTCGGTGTCAGAAAAAGCCTCATCTTCAAAATCCATGCCTGCCGCCAAAAGCCGGAAAACCTCCACATTAGATTTTGATTCACCATAAGGTTTGATGACCGGCTCCTGCAGCTGCAGAAAATGATGCCAGTATGAGGTGTACAAATCCGTATTTTCAAAAGAGGAAGTCGCTGGGAGCACGATATCGGCATATTTGGCCGTTTCGGTTAAAAATAAATCATGGACCACCGTGAAAAGATCTTCTCTCTTGAGACCGCCCCTGACCAGATTGGCTTCCGGAGCGACAACCGCAGGATTGGTCCCGTAGATGAACAATGACAGAATCGGGTGCTCTGATTCTTGAAGCGCCTGGCCGATAAGGTTCATATTGATGGTCCGGGCCCTGCTCTCCTTCCGAAGATCCGGGCGCTGCAGCTTGAAATTATTGAGTGCCAGATACCCGCCATTGCCTTTAATGGCTCCGCCGCCTTTTTTCAGCCATTGGCCTGTGATCGCGGGGAGGCAGGAGATGGTGCGTATGCACATGCCGCCATTGTCATGGTGCTGGATCCCATTGCCGATCCGGATGAAGGAAGGGGAAATGGTCCCGTACATCCTTGCCAGTTTATAAATATCATCCACAGGGACGCCGGTGATAGCGGAAACAGCAGCAGGATCATAGGCAGCACAATGCGCTTTCAGCTCTTCATGTCCAACCGTACAGTTCCTGAGGAATTCTTCATCCGCCATGTTTTCCTCAAACAGGATATGCATGATGCCAAGGGCAAGGGCTGCATCTGTCCCTGGAAGGATGGGGATGAACCAGTCGGCAGCCCGTCCTGTCTGATTTTTGTGGACATCAATGACGATCAGCTTTGCCCCGTTCTTTCGCGCCTTTTGCGCCAGGGCGATCTGGTGCATATTCGTGCTTGCCGCATTGATGCCCCAAAAAATCATCAGCTTAGAATGGATCGTATCCTCAGGATCAATGCCGAAGCTTCCGCCCATCGTGTAGCGGTAGCCGACGGTGCCTGCCGCCTGGCATATTGTATAATCCAGCTTTGAAGCGCCAAGCCGGTTGAAGAAGCGCCGGTCCATGCCCTCGGAATTCAGCCTTCCCATATTTCCATAGAAGCTGTAAGGAAGGATGCTCTCGGGTCCGGCAGTTTGCAGAAGTTCTTTCCAATGCGAGGTGATTTCCCGAATGGCTTCATCCCAGCTTATTCTCTCAAATCTGCCTTCGCCTTTTTTGCCAATCCTTCGCAAAGGATGTGTCAGGCGCTTTTCATCGTAAATCCGTTCAGCCTTATGCCGCACCTTCTGGCAAATATGGCCCTTTGTGACCGGATGCTCCGGATCCCCGGCAATTTTAACAATTCTTCCATTCTCTTTCTGCAGCAGCAGCCCGCACTGATCAGGGCAGTCCAGCGGGCATACGCTTTTGAATATTCCATTCTCTGTATCTGCAGCTGACATCATTTGACCGCCTCTCCTTATTCGTATATTAGTATCTTAAAAGAGTTGGACAATTCCTGCAATATAAGAAAAAGCCTGCTCCGATTGGAACAGGCTTAATGGTGCTGGCAGATTAAAGTGCCTTCGCTGCTGCTTTTGCTTTTTCAAGACCTTCATTGATGATTTCCTGTGCACGGTCAGGGAATTGGTTATGTCCTTCAACGATGATGGATTCAACGTCCTGGACGCCCCAGAAATTCAGGATGGTGCTCACATAGTTGACGGCCATTTCAGCGCTTGCCGCAGGGCCTTCAGAGTAAATGCCTCCGCGTGCATTAAGAAGGACAACCTTCTTGTCTGTCAGCAGACCGACAGGGCCTTCTGCTGTATAACGGAAAGTTTTTCCGGCCTGTCCGAGATAATCAAGATATGTGTGCAGTACTGCAGGAACAGTGAAGTTCCACAATGGGAATGCGAATACAACTTTATCTGCAGCCAGGAACTGGTCCAGATATTTGTTTACCAGGTTTGCTGCTTCAGTTTCAGCTGGCGTAAGCTCCATGCCTTTAGCAAGCTTGAACATGCCGCCCATCATATCATTGCTGTAGTATGGCAGGTTTTCGCTGAAAAGATCCAGCTCAGTGATTTGTTCGCCGGGATGAGCTTCTTTATAGCTTTCAACAAAAGCATTATAGAGCTGAACGCTTACAGCCTGATCGGTCGGGCGGGAATTGGCTTTGATGAATAATACGTTTGACATAAGAATACCTCGCTTTATTTTTCTATGTTGCTATAGCAACTGTTGATTATGCTATTATGACAAACACCACTTTACCACACTTTTGGTTGTTGTAGCAACATTAATGCAGGCAAATGTACAGACTACTGGACATTTGCCTGCATTTTACGGAGAATCCTCCTGACTTCGTTCTGCTCTTCCTCTGTAATTCCCTGGCAGACGAGAGAGTTGAATTCCTCGGTCAGGGGAATGATGTGCTCCCCGAGCTCCCGTCCTTTTTCTGTCAGAAACAGCTGGAGGGAACGGCGGTCGCTTTTATGCTGAATCCTTTGAATAAATCCCTTTTTCTCAAGATTGGATACCATGCGCGCAATATTGGTTTTATCTTTCAGCAGCTTTTCAGCTACCTCATTTTGCGTAATTCCATCCTTTTCCCACAATAGCATCATGATTAAGTTCTGCTCGGGAGCAAGGTTATAAGGCGCCAGCCTGTTCTTAACATAGCTGGTCAGCGTCAGGTCGGTCTGATGGATATAGATGCTGATGTAATCGGTAAAAGAAAGCTTCAAAGGGGTTCCTCCGTTCTATAAGTAAACAGGCTTTGGATAATCATATTTTATGGTTATGCCGGCAAAAAAACAATAAGTTGAGCATCAATATGCCGGAAGTGAATTATTTAGTTGATATTCGGAAGAATCAGCCGATATAACCAGTATGAAATACCTATAAAAATGAATGAGGTTATACACCCATGTTTACTGTCCCAGATTCAGAGAATATATATATTCTCCAAGGCCATTATTCTGTCCCGATTGTTCTTCTTTCTATTATTATTGCCTGCTGTGCATCCTATACCGCATTATCAATGAATCAGCGGATGCAGCAGCCAAGCTTTTTCCAGCAAAAGTTCTGGCTGCTGCTGTCTTCCATTGCAATGGGGCTCGGAATCTGGTCCATGCATTTTATCGGCATGAGTGCATTCATGCTGCCGATGCCGATGAAGTATGACTGGACGATGACAATCGTTTCTGTGTTTCCTGCCTTTTTGGCCTCTTATCTGGCCTTTTACATCAGCAACCGGAAGAACAGCACTCATTGGCCATCTGTTATTTCAGGGGCCATTATGGGGATTGGCATCTCCGCCATGCATTATTTCGGGATGGCTGCCATGGAGATGGAAGCGGAATACAGCTATAAGCCGGGACTGTTTGCCGCCTCCATCGCCATTGCTGTCGTGGTATCCTATATCGCCCTGTATATCTTTTCTGTGCTGCAGAAATACATGGGCAGCTTTCTGGTAAAAACAGCCACTGCGCTTATCATGGGTCTTGCGATTACAAGTATGCATTACACAGGGATGGCAGCTGTTGTTTTTTATACAAAAGCGCCATTGGGCCATGCTTTGCATAAGATGCATAATATGGATATGAAGCTGTTGGTCGGCGTCATTACAGTGGGAATCTTGCTTCTCCTTGCCATTTCCGGCCTGACGAGCCTGCTGGACCGGTTTGTAGAATACCGCCTGAGCTATTTTGACCCGCTGACACAGCTGCCGAACCAGCGGCAGTTTGAACAGGACTTAAAAAGCGGTGGCAAAGGAAGCCTGGCCATCATCCATATCCATGACCTGGAGAAATGGAACAGCGGCTTTGGCTATTCATTCGGGGATGAAATCATTCAGTCTGTCCATGGCGGAATTAAGGGGCTGCTTCCGCTGGAAATCAAGGCATACCGCATCGAAGGGAATCGTTTCGCGCTTTTCGCTTCCGGGGAGCATGACTATGAAAAAATAAAGGCAGCCTTGAAGAGGATCATGGCTGTCTTCACCCAGCCGCTGATCATTGGAAAACAGCGGCTCGTAATTGATATGGTGTGTGCCGTTAGTTCAGCCAGTGATAAACAGCCGCATAAAGAACTGTTTTCAAGCACAATGGCCGTACTCCAGCACTCGACGATCAAGTACAAGCATGAGGTAATTGAATATAATCCCGCAGTCCATACCTACAGCTTTGAAAAGGAGCTGGCTAAGGATATCACACCTGCTATGGGAAGTGGGGAGCTTTTTCTTGTCTACCAGCCGAAAATCTCCTCAAGCACGTGGGAGATTTCGGGCATGGAGGCATTATTGCGCTGGAAACACCCCAGGCATGGCATGATTTCGCCAGGCGTTTTCATTCCCATCCTGGAGGAAAGCGGGAAGCTTTTCGAAGTCACAGACTGGGTAATTGAAAAAGTGTGCCTGCAGCTGTCACACTGGCGAAAAGACGGGGCAGCCCTTCACCAGATTTCCATTAACATCCCGGGCCCTTATCTGACTTCAGCCAAACTGCTGAACGTTTTAATAGACAGTCTTGAGAAATATGATATCAGCAGCCATCTGCTTGAATTGGAAATCACGGAGACCAGCGTCATCCATGATATTGAGAATGCCATTCAGGCAGTGGCGCAGTTCAGGGAAATGGGGCTTTCTGTTGCCTTGGACGATTTTGGTACAGGCGTATCCTCTCTTTCGTATTTAAAAAGAATACCGATTTCGACCATCAAAATTGATAAATCCTTCGTCGACGGGGTGCCGATGTCAGAAAAGGATTCGGCCATCCTGCGGGCCATTATTTCGCTGTCCTGCTCGCTGAACCTAAAGGTCGTCATCGAGGGGGCAGAATATCAGGACCAGATCGACTTTATTGGTTCTTTAAGCGAATCGCCGCATGTACAGGGCTATTATTTTTCCCGCCCGCTGAAAGAAGAAGAGCTGCAGGACTGGATACAGAACAGACATGAAGAAGCGCTGGTTTAATAAAGAAGGCAGGCCGGACACTTTCAGTCCAGCCTGCCTTTTCTATATGCTAGATTTCTTTGAGTGCACTCTCCAGATCTCCATATCCCCTTTTGTCCTGAAGCATCGGATCATCCGTCTCGGCCGTCCAGCCGTTTCCAAGAGCCGTAAATCTTCCATCCTCCTGCTGTGCAAAAGGTGTATGTATATGGAACGTCCGATCATCCTTCTTGACCGTGCAGCCGAAATAATAGCGCCCGCCCTGGCCTGGCTCCTCATAAGTGCCTATACTGTCCGCCCCGTATTCATTCAAATAGCCCTCAAAAGACCTCTGCAAATCCGCCAGAATCTGCTCACGCGTCATCGATTCCACTGTGCTGTCTCCCTTCGTTGTTATCTGCTTTTAATATGGCTTGGTTCTTAGGTTTTATTCTTCACAGTGAATGGGTTACTTGTAAAAAGGTGTGAGATATAATGATAATTATTTGTTTTTTTAAAAATTTTGAAACCCTCAGCTGCTGCACCTCGTCAAATCACGAATTTTAAACAAGGAGGTGGGTTTTGGTGTTTATAGAAGGTGAGCAGGATTTTAATCCGGATTTGGCAAAGAATGAAAATTTGGAAGAAATATTAGAAGAAATCATGGTTACATACGGAACGGAGCTTGCAACGCTTGCTTTCTCTTATGTAAAGGATGCCGGGCTGGCCAAGGATATTATACAGAATGTATTTATCAGCTGCAGCTCCAGCCTGCAAAAGTTTAAAGGGGAGTCTTCCCTGAAGACCTGGCTGTACCGGATCACCATTAACCAGTGCAAAGACCATTTAAAGAGTGCGTATTTCAAAAGGATACTTTTACCAGGTAAACAGGAGGACAACTCAACACCTCATGCGGACAGCCCTGAGGCAGCGTTACTCGAAAAAGACCATAAAAGGCAAATCAGGGATTGTATCATGTCTTTAAGCCCGAAATATAAAGAGGTCATTTTTCTATACTATTATCAGGAGTTTACAGTTGGAGAGGTCGCCTCCACTCTTCGTATATCAGAGAATACTGTCAAAACGAGACTGAAACGGGGAAGGGAAAAGCTCGGGGCGATATTGAGAAAGGAGGACATGCAATGGGACAGGATATAAAAAGCAAAGATCTTTTTAGTGAGGTGGAATTTACTGCAGAGGACAGACAGAAGGTGCAGGACTGTATAAAAAATAGTGAAAAACCACTTTTCTTTAAATGGCGGATCAAATCGATTGCAGCAGCTGCAGTTCTCCTCTTTACTTTGGCAGGTTCCTTGGCTTTATACGGATCAGGAACAAAGGCATTTGCTTTTTCAAACTTTCCTTTCTTTGATTCCATCTTCAGCCTTTTTGGCGATGAAGGGCTCCAAAAGGCCTCAAAAGGCGGAAATGTATCGCTTTTATCTTTAGAAAAGCAGGAAGATGGGATTAAGATGAGCATAAAGGAAGCAGTTTACGATGGACGCAGACTCTCAATCAGTTATGTGATTGAATCAGAAAAGCCGATAAATAATTACTCATATAAACAAATCGATGCTTATATACCCCTTAATCATTCTGAAGAGGGTATCTCCAGAAATGGTGTAAGGGATGAACAGATTTCTGAAAACAAAGTGGCAGGCATCTCAACCTTTACGTACGATAATGATAAAGGCGAATTGCCGGATAAAATAAAGGTGGACTTTCTATATAAAGCTACAACAGACAAATCTTACAAATGGGAAAAGGACTTCTCGTTCCGGTTCCAGTTCCCTGTTGAAAAATCAGAGGATATTAAAACCATCCCTATGAATATGGTTAAACAGTGGGAAAACAAAGTACTAGAACTAAAGAGTATTAAGCTGAGCCCGCTGACTACATCGGTTAATCTCCGATATAAGGAGCCATATAACAATAGGGAGCCCTATCAGTCTCATACAATCAGGCTTATTGATGAAAATGGCAAAGTTTTAAGGAATTTAAACAATTGGACAATGGGAATGGGGACCCAGACAAAAGAAAACGGCCAATGGTACAGTGTGACTGAATACAAAGAGTTTTTCGAGCAAGTGGACAAAGGTTCGTCAACCGTAACCATACAGGTGATAAATGGGACTTCAAACAGGTTTAAAGAAGATACGCCTCTAAGTAGTACCCCGCTCTCAACTGAAGCAGCCTTCCAGATGGGAGAAATGGGCAGCATTGAAATAGAAGGGATTGAAAGGGCAGACCAAACACTCATAATTGCCTATAAATATAAAAGCTCCCTGGCGTTCCTGAATGATTTTCAGTTTATGCTTACAGATAAAAATGGGGAATTTTATCATGGCATTGAGAAGTCCCGGGAATATTTAGGAGGCGAAGCTTATCTTGTTGAAGAAGTGTTCCCGAATACGCCGGATGAAGGTCTTTTCATCAAATATTTTAATGAAAAGGCTCCCGAGCTCATAGAAGAATTCCAAATGGAAGTACCGATCAAATAATCCTTTCAGGAAAAGGATATCCCTTCTCCACTGTAGAAGTTAACTCCAACAAGAATATACAGGAGGCTGAGCAATGGAACAGGAATTCAAATCATTTCTCAATTATTACCTCCAGGTTTGGAGGAACTCATCGCTCGAAGAAATGAAAGAGCTGATATCAAAGGATTATCAGGCAAGGGAAATCCGCGGGGATCAGATTGATGATTTTGGCTACGATGAGTCGGTCAAAGGCTGGGAGCAGGGATTTCGGTATGTAAAAGAGAATGAAGGGATCTGGGATTTGAAGGAGCTTGCTGTCATTCCGCTGAAGGAGGATGAAGTGATGGTGGTCTTGTCGGCCTCGATTATTATAAAGGGAGAACGGATCGGCACAGCCAATCTCTTTTTCGATACCTTCAAAAAAGACGGAGAAGGCAGCTGGAAGCAGGCCAGAAGCTATGTAGAAACAGGAATTTCCCCGGAAAGAATCGGCACCCTGCAGCTCCAGCAGCATATCTGAAAGGGACCATGCGCAGTGGTCCTTTTTCTTTGCTATCATACATATAACAGTAAATGGAACCAGCAGGAGGTGAGCTCCATGATCAATCTGGAGTTTACAGGTAACGCAGTAGAATGGGCAGCCACCATATTGGCTTATGCAGCTATTGTGATTGCCGCAATCGTTTTATATAAAAAGCAGGATGAAAAGCCCAAGGTATTAAAAATCATCCTCATTATGTTTATTGGACTCTTTTCTTTTTCAATTAACTGGCAAAGTGACGGCCTGCCCATCCGGCTGCCGATACTGCCTCTCGGGGTATGGATCCTTTACTTTTTTTCCAGGGGCAAAGAAGGGAGATGGGCAAAGTACCGGCGGTTTGCCTGGCTGGGGTTTGCCGCCAATTTTGCTTTGCTTGCGGCTTCACTTGCAGCGGCTATGTTTTACCATGGGGTCTATGACACAAAGGATCCTGCCGTCTATTTGGCCAGTGTTGAGGATGCAGAAGTGGTCCTGCTGCACCCTTCAGCAGAACAGACAGTTCTCCGCCAGGGAGCACTGCTGGAGACAGGAATATGGACCAGGGGAAATTTTGATAGTGAAGAATGGTACAGGGAAATAACGATGGACGACAATCATGATGAAAGATTTCCTTACCTTCTTTCCGGGACAGAGCCTAAATGGGGAAGCGGCCTGGAGTCAGTCATTTATATTGAAAAGGATGGGAAGGGCGTCTTGATCTCAGGGCCTGATGCTCAGATGTATTACCGGTCTGAAAAGCCGCTGATTGAACCCTATGCCAGATAAAAAGAATCTTAGCTGGCCTCTCCGCATTGTCCGTTCATCCATTATGCTATAAAATCAGAAGCAGAAGGATAATGGGGTGAGCCATGTGAACTATAAACGGATTAAACCGCGTAAAATATATGAAGAAATTGCTGAGGCGCTAATGGATATGATCAAGTCAGGAGAGCTGAAGCCGGGAGATAAGCTTGCTTCGGTCCAGCAGCTGGCGGAAAACTTCCAGGTCGGCAGGTCTGCCGTCCGGGAGGCCTTGAGCGCTTTGCGTGCCATGGGACTTGTGGAAATGCACCAGGGCGAGGGAACCTATATCAGGGAATTTGAATCCAATATGCTGACACTTCCAGTCTATACAGCCATGCTGATGAAAAAGACCGATGTTAAAAATCTTCTGGAGGTGCGGAGGATCCTTGAGGTCGGCGCCGTCAGTGCTGCTGCAGAAAGGCGTACGGTAGAGCAGCTGGCTGAAATTGAATCAGCGCTTGAGCAGATGAAAAAGGCCAGCGATGAAGAGCTTGGGGAAGAAGCGGATTTTCAGTTTCATATGGCGATTGCCAAGGCGTCGCAAAATGATCTGCTGATCAGCCTGATGAATAATGTTTCGGAAATGATGGTGACCACCATGCGTGAGACAAGGAGAATCTGGCTGTATTCTACCGAAAAAGCTTTAGGCCGCCTCACACTCGAGCACCAGAGCATCTATGAAAGCATCCGGGACCAGGATGGGCCCCGCGCCCAGCAGCTGATGCTTGACCACCTGCATAGTGTGGAAGAGGTCCTGATGAAATATATGAACGAAATGGAAGAGTGAGGGCCTGCATCCGAGGGGGATGCAGGCTTATTTATTTTTTATGATTCTTTGCTCGGTATTTAGGAATCCATTAAAACCGAAGAGCGGGACTCCCTGCAAAAGTTAATATCTGAAAATTTCCTATTGTAATGTGAAAGCGTTTTACTTATACTGTTTAATATAATAAAGTCATCTGATGACCTGTTAACATGATGAATGAATATGCGATTAAAAAGGAGAGAAAAACGATGAGTATTGGAATGCTCGCTCTCATTGCTACCATACCGATTGTTTCGGTATTTGTTTTTTTAGTCATATTGAGATGGCCAGCGAATAAGGCGATGCCTTTATCGCTGATCGTAACCGTCCTGATGGCCATGGCTGTGTGGAAGGTGCCTGGCGCCCAGATCGGGGCTGCTGCTGTCAAAGGCCTGGCGACCGCCCTTGAAGTAGGGGTGATTGTCTTCGGAGCAATCCTGCTTCTTAACACCTTGAAAGAAAGCGGTGCCATCTTTACGATACGTAAAGGCTTTATGAGCATCTCGCCTGACAGGCGCGTCCAGACGATCATCGTCTGCTGGCTGTTCGGTTCCTTCCTGGAAGGTGCCGCAGGATGGGGAGCCCCGGCGACAATTGTCGGTCCGCTTCTTGTGGCAATCGGATTCCCCGCGATGGGAGCTGTCATGGTTGCCCTGATCCTGCAGTCAACGCCGGTATCATATGGAGCCGTCGGTACACCGATCCTGATCGGCGTCAATACCGGACTGAAGGATTCGCCGCTTGTCCAAAGCTATGTTGCTGAACAAGGAACAACGATGGAGGCATACATAAACGGTATCGGCGGCCAGGTTGCCCTGATTCACGGAGTGATCGGGATATTCATCCCTCTCTTTATGGTTACGATGCTGACTTATTTCTTTGGAAAAAATAAATCGATTGCAGAAGGGCTTGCCATCTGGAAGTTTGCTATTTTCGCAGGACTCGCATTCACGGTGCCTTACGCGCTTGTGGCCAATCTCCTTGGACCGGAATTCCCGTCCATGATCGGCGGTTTGATAGGACTTGTCATTGTGGTGCCGGCAGCAAGGAAGGGATTCCTTGTTCCGAAAAAGTCCTGGGATTTCGATTCAGCAGACAACTGGGATCCTGCCTGGACGGGAACCCTCCAGGTTGATAAAGAAGATGCTGCGAAAAAGCCTGTCTCTTTCCTGGCAGCCTGGATGCCTTACATCCTTGTTGCGGTACTGCTGGTGCTGACAAGACTGAAGACACTCCCGTTTGCCGGGTGGATCCAGTCCTGGGTCATCAGCCTTGAGAATGTATTCGGGACAGTCATCACAGTTGAATCCAAGCCGCTGAATATTCCCGGTGTGGTATTCATTGCTGTATCGCTGATCTCCATCCTTATTTACAGGATGAATATGAAAGCATACGGCCGGGCGGTCAAAGATTCTTTCAAAACCGTTGTCAGTGCCATGGCAGCCCTTATTTTCGCAGTGCCGATGGTGCAGGTATTCATCAATTCCGGCGTCAACGCAGCTGACTATACCAGCATGCCGCTCGCACTCGCTGAGGGCATATCAGAGGTATTCGGCTCCTACTGGCCGCTTGCAGCACCGACGATTGGAGCGATCGGCGCATTTGCGGCCGGAAGCAATACAATCAGCAATATGATGTTTTCGCTCTTCCAGTTCGGGGTGGCAGACAATATCATGGCAGCACCTGCCACAATTGTTGCCCTGCAGGCAGTCGGCGGAGCTGCCGGCAATATGATCTGTGTGCATAATGTTGTGGCTGCGTCCTCTTCTGCAGGCCTGATCGGAAAAGAAGGAAATTTGATCAGAAAAACACTGATCCCGATGACCTTCTATGTCATTTTTGCCGGGGGGATCGGCTATACAGCCATCAATGGCTTCGGCTTGAATGCAGGGACAGCCATCCTCGCGCTTGCCGCCGGCTTCATCCTCGTGATGCTGTACAAAGGGGAAAAACAGAACCGTACGGAAAGCAGGCAGCTGAAAAAAACAGCTTGATAATCGGCAGGTTCCTATAAGGGGCCTGTCTTTTTCTCAGGAAAGTATTTTAGTATACTAAAGTCATCTGATGACCTGTTGACTATAAACCTATAAAGATTTAAACTATATAGTATCAAAAGTAAAAAAAGTGAATCAGCTTTCAAAAGAAGTGAAAGCGATAACAAGGAAAAGGTGAAATCGATGAAAGTATCATTATTTGTTACCTGCCTGATCGATATATTCCAGACTGAAGCGGGAAAAGATACCGTGGAGCTGCTCGAAAGGCTCGGCTGCGAGGTCGATTTCCCGGAGCGCCAGACATGCTGCGGACAGCCTGCTTACAACAGCGGCTATGTGGAAAAAGCGAAAGAATCGATGAAACATATGATAAAAGTTTTTGAGCATGCAGATTATGTTGTTTCTCCTTCCGGGTCGTGCAGTACGATGTTCAAAGAATATCCCCATATTTTCAAAGGGGACCCGAAATGGGAAGAGAGGGCCCAGCGTCTGGCTGATAAAACATTTGAACTGACACAGTTCATTGTCGATGTGCTCGGCGTCGAGGATGTCGGTGCCAGGCTTGATGGGAAGGCAACCTACCATACTTCCTGCCATATGACAAGGCTGCTCGGAGTGAAGGAAGCGCCGATGAAGCTGCTGGGCAATGTGAAGGGGCTTGAAATGAGGCCGCTCCAGAACAGCTATGACTGCTGCGGCTTTGGAGGCACTTTTTCGGTAAAAATGACACCGATTTCAGAGCAGATGGTCGATGAAAAAGTCATGCATATTGAAGAATCAGAGGCTGATATTTTAATAGGCGGTGATTGCGGCTGCCTGATGAATATCGGCGGGCGGATCGAGAGGCACGGAAAGCAGATCAAAGTAATGCACATAGCATCCGTCCTAAACAGCAGGTAAAAGTGCAGAGAAAGAGGGGGAATAAAAATGGCAATGAAGATTGGGGATAAGCCCTTCAAGGAACGGGTAGCCGGCGGCATCAATGATACGTTTATGCGCGGAGCCGTTTCCTCTGCACAGGGGCGCTTCCGCACAGGGCGCCTGAATGCAGCGGAAGAGCTTGGGAACTGGGAGGACTGGCGCCAGCTTGGCGAAGAAATCCGCTCCCATACAATAGAAAATCTTGACTACTATCTGGAGCAGCTGAGCGAAAATGTGGCAAAGCGCGGCGGCCATGTCTTTTTTGCGGAAACGGCGGAAGAAGCGAATGACTATATCACGAATGTTGTAAAACGGAAAAAAGGAAAAAAGGTTGTTAAGTCCAAATCAATGGTCACAGAAGAAATCAACATGAACGAGGCGCTTGAAAAGGCCGGCTGCGAAGTCATTGAAACCGACCTTGGGGAGTGGATCCTGCAGGTCGATGACCATGATCCTCCTTCCCATATCGTCACGCCCGCACTTCATAAAAACAAAGAACAAATCCGCGATGTGTTCAAAGCGAAGCTGGGCTATGACAAAACGGAAAAGCCGGAAGAGCTTGCCTTGTTTGCACGGGAAAAGCTTCGCAAGGAATTCCTGGAGGCAGACATCGGCATCACAGGCTGCAATTTTGCCATTGCAGAGTCCGGCACGGTTTCTCTTGTGACGAATGAAGGAAATGCCCGGATGGTTACGGCGATCCCGAAGACGCAGATCACCGTTATGGGCATGGAGAGGATTGTACCGACCTGGGAAGAAATGGAGGTCCTGGTCAGCCTTTTGACAAGGGCGGCAGTCGGGCAGAAGCTGACAAGCTATGTCACCGGCCTGAGCGGACCCAAGCAGGAGGGCGATGTTGACGGACCGGAGGAATTCCACCTGGTCATCGTCGACAATGGGCGCTCGAAGATATTGGGGACGGCCTTCCAGTCAATCCTGCACTGCATCCGCTGTGCAGCCTGCATCAATGTTTGCCCGGTCTACCGCCATGTAGGCGGACATTCCTACGGCTCCATCTATCCGGGACCGGTCGGGGCTGTCCTGTCGCCATTATTGGGCGGCTATGATGAATTTAAAGAACTTCCTTATGCTTCAACCTTATGCGCGGCGTGCACAGAGGCATGCCCGGTAAAGATTCCGCTTCACGAGCACCTGCTGCGCCATCGCCAGGAAATTGTCGAGAAAGAGGGCAGGGCTCCTGCCTTTGAGAATCTTTCCATGAAGGCCTTCAGCATGGGTACTGCTTCACCGGCCATGTACAATATCGGTTCAAAGCTGGCACCGGCGGCACTTGGCGTCTTTTCAAAGGATGAGAAAATTTCCAAAGGACCCGGCCCGCTGAAAAATTGGACAGATATCCGCGAATTCCCGGCACCTAAGAAAGACCGGTTCAGGGACTGGTTCAAAAAGAGAGAAAAAGAGGGTGACAAATAATGCCTGCAGGACAAATCCAAAACCGCTCATCTTTCCTGGATAACCTGGCGAAGAATCTTGGACGGGAACGGCGCAATCATGTTGAAAAGCCGGTCTGGAAGCATAATCCGCAGTGGGAGGTCCTAAAGGGCTTTTCACAGGATGAGCTTGCCGAAGTCCTCATCAAGCAATGTGAAATCATCCATACAGAAGTGCATCGGACAGTAACAGCCGACCTTCCTTTTCTGATAACAGAACTGATAAAGGAAACAGGCGGAAAATCAGTCGTCACATGGGATGACCCCCGTTTTGAAGAATGCGGGCTCGGCAGCATGCAAAGCACCCTTAAAACGGACGGAATCGATCTGCATGTATGGGATCCCGAAGCCGGGGAAGAAAACCTCGCCATTTCAGCAACCGCCGATATCGGGATCACCTTCAGTGACACAACCCTGGCAGAATCCGGAACCGTTGTCCTATTCAGCGGCCAAGGAAAAGGGCGGTCCGTCAGCCTGCTTCCGGCCATCTACTTTGCCATCATCCCAAAAAGCACCATCGTCCCAAGAATGACCCAGGCAGCCAAAGCCATCCACGAAATGGCAGCCAGAGGAGAAGAAGTCCCATCCTGCATCAACTTCATCTCCGGCCCAAGCAACAGCGCCGACATCGAAATGAACCTAATCGTCGGCGTCCATGGCCCAGTCAAAGCTATTTATTTGGTAGTGGATGACTTATAAGGAAAGCTGACGAAATAAAGCTGTTCAGTAATAAAAGGCTCCCAAAATCAAGTGATAAGCAGACTAAAAGTTATTTAAGCTGCATAACATTTCAGCCAAGGCTTACCATATAAATTCCGAAAACCTGCTGATTGGAGTGGAAGGCACGCAGACTCCTGCGGGAGATAGCGGCAAGGCTGAGACCCCCCAAGAGCTTGCTCTGAGGAGGCTCAGCGCTGTCCCGCGGAAAGCGAAGTGCCTGAAACGGAAATCAGCAGCCCCCATTAGCAAGAGAAAAAGAGTCTATGAGTTGAATCAGATTGAAAAAAGGGTATAACCACCCAAAAGAGTTATTTGTGTTAAACAACTTTTCAATGGAAACCATGCCAAAAAATTTCGAAGACCTGTTGATTGGAGTGGAAGGCGCGCAGACTCCTGCGGGAGATAGCGGCAAGGCTGAGACCCCCCAAGAGCTTGCTCTGAGGAGGCTCAGCGCTGTCCCGCGGAAAGCGAAGTGCCTGAAACGGAAATCAGCAGCCCCCATTAGCAAGAGAAAAAGAGTCTATGAGTTGAATCAGATTGAAAAAAGGGTATAACCACCCAAAAGAGTTATTTGTGTTAAACAACTTTTCAATGGAAACCATGCCAAAAAATTTCGAAGACCTGTTGATTGGAGTGGAAGGCACGCAGACTCCTGTGGGAGATAGCGGCAAGGCTGAGACCCCGCAAGAGCTTGCTCTGAGGAGGCTCAGCGTCGCCCCGCGGAAAGCGAAGTGCCTGCAACGCAAATCAACAGCCCCCATTAACAAGTGAAAAAAGTCTAAAAGCTGCTCCAAATTGGATCAGCTTTTTTCTATGTTTCTAAACAACACTCCTTAATGGCGCCTCCGCTTTTCTCTCTTTATTTTCAAATCCCCTTCCAGTATCCTTAAAAAAGAAGAGAAAATTAAACAGGCAATCTGAAATAAACGAGGGATCCCTATGAAACAAATACACAGCGACATCATCCAGTTCCGCGGCACCCACTATGACTTCGGCTATATGCAGGGAGAAAAAATCAAAAACTCCCTTTCCGTAAAAAACCGCGAAGAACAATGGAAAGTAAGAAAACCGCGCTTCATCATCGATGAAAAAGAAGCAAAGGATGCAATCAAAAAATTCGCCCCCGGCACTTGGGACGAACTGCTCGGCCTCCAGGAAGCACTGGAATGGCCGATGCAGAAAGTCCTCCAGGAGTTCGGCGGCTATCGCGTCGATTATAACCGATCCGGCTGCTCCATCTTGACAGGCAGCAGCTATCTGATCCGCAACTACGACTATCATCCCAAAACCTATGAAGGCCGCTACACCCTTTTCCAGCCAACTGACCAGGGCTATGCCATCATCGGGCCCAGCCAGCGGGTCACAGGGCGGATGGATGGAATGAACGAAAAAGGCCTGGTGGTAGGCTATAACTTCATGAACCGGAAAAAACCGGGCGACGGCTTTATCTGCTGCATGATCGGGAGGCTGCTTCTTGAATCATGCGCAGATGCCGATGAAGCTGTAAGCATGCTCAAGGAGATTCCGCACCGCCATTCTTTCACCTATGTTGTATATGACCGAAGCGGGAAATCCTTTGCGGTGGAAACTTCCCCGCGCCGTGTGGAGATCCGGCAGACGAATGCCTGCACCAACCATTTTGAAATTATGAAAGATGAAAACCGCCACCATTTGGCAGACTCACTCCGCAGGCTTGCTGTTATCAAAGAAACAGGCGTGGAAATGACCGAAGCGATGGAGGCGTTCAGACTCCTGAATGATACAGATAAAGGCGTTTTTTCTGATTTATACAGCAGCTGGGCCGGCACCATCCACACATCAGGTTATTTGCCTCAGGAAGGTAAAGCCTGGTTTGCCCTGGGCGGCGACCGGAGCCCGGTTGAATTTGACTTTGACAGATGGCTGCAGGGAGAAGATATTGATATGAAAAGGATCACAGGTGAAGTGAATACCAGCATCCCCTTCCTGCATATGGATGATCATGCAAACTGGTTCAGCAAATAAACGTTGCCGGAGGTATGGATATGAATAAGAAAAGGCTGTTCCTGCTGTCCGGTCTTATTATTACAATAACAGTCGGCATCGGACTTTATTGGCTTTATTTTTCCAAACCGGACGGACTGCCTGATGACAAGAAGCTCATAGATTATATGAACCGCTATCATTCCGACATGCAGGCCAGTGATATCAAGGCAATCATCCCAGTCGATGAAGAGCATGTTTTTGTTCCTTTTGTGAGGAAAGGCGGAGAATATGGCGCCAGCTTCTGGACATGGAGAAAGCGCGATTGGGAGCTTGATTATATCAGCTCTGCCGGGGAGCCGAAGATTTGGCGGATCGACCCGGATGACCCATCTTCATTCCGGATAGCCTGGAGCTTTTCGCCTGACAGCGGCTTAGAAAAGATTCGCTACTATTTAATGAGAGACAGGGACTTTTTTGTTTCAGGGGGAAAAGAGACTTATTTGCCAAAGGTGCAGATGGAGCATGAAACCATGCTTGATGAAGGCAGCTATGGGATGATGGAGCTGCCGGAAGAGTGGAAGTCCGTCGCGGGTTCGTTGGCGGATTCTGCCAAGAAGAGCCAGCCTGATTGGTTCTCTTTTCCTGTGCTCGGCATCCATTTTGGCTGGATTGGCTACGATGAAAATGGAAAAACCTTTATTCCGGATGTGGGTGACAGCTTTGGTACTGGCGGTTCAAATATAGATTATATGCAGATGCTTGGGGAGAATGACATTGAACAGCCAGGGAGGAAAGAATGAAAGAACAGGATTATGATAGACTTCTTCATATTAAAACAGAGGGCGGACAGCAGGGGTTTAACCGGTCCTTCCATTATCACCGATATGAAGCGACGCCTTATTCCGCGCTGGACATTTTATTTCAGGATTACAAGCTGGCGGGCACTGACAGGCTTGTTGATTTCGGCTGCGGGAAGGGCCGGCTTGTCTTTTACAGCCACTATCTGTTCCAGGCTTCCGGCACAGGTGTTGAAATGAATGAAGATTTATATGAAGAAGCTCTTCGAAACGCAGAAACTTATGTGAAAAAAAGCAGAAAAAGCAGGGGGATGCTCCAATTTGAATGCAGCCTTGCAGAGGAATACAGCATTAAGGCTGAGGAGAATTGCTTTTACTTCTTCAACCCATTTTCCATCCAGGTGTTCAGGAACATCATTGCGAATATCCTTTTGTCTGTGGAAGAGCACCCGCGCACTGCAGATATTGTGCTGTATTACCCTTCAGAGGATTATATTTTTTTCCTTGAAAATTATACAAGCTTTGAGCTGGAAAAAGAGGTTGAGCTTCCTGAAAGCAGCCATGATCATAATGAAAGGTTTTTGATCTACAGGCTAAAGATGTGAAATCGCTTACATTTTATTTGCTGGAGATATAGAATTTATTGGAAATGATAGATATAATGGTTTCAAGATAAATAGTAAATGGGGTAGGAGAATGAATAAGAAAAAGATCCTTCTGATTAGCGGCATTGTCATCGTGCTTTTGGCTGCGGTTCTGATAGGAGCAGGCAACTACTTTTATAATGTAGCAATCAATCGGAGTGATGAGTCCCTGAAGCTCCATGGCGGCAGCGAGTCAAGAGCAGTCAGTGCAATGGCAGCTGAGGAAGAGGCGGCCAAGCTTGCTGAAGTGATGGAGTGGACGGAAAAACAGGACTTCAAGACTGTTGAAATCACTTCGGACGACGGGCTGAAGCTAAAGGCAGCTTTCCTGAAGAACCCGGATTCCAATGGCAGGGCAGTCATCCTGGCTCATGGATATAAAGGCAGCAGCGAACAGATGCCGGGCGTTACGAAATTTTACTATGAGCAGGGGTTTGACGTCCTGAAGCCGGATGCCAGGGGCCATGGCTTAAGCGAAGGGAATTATATCGGCTATGGCTGGCATGAACGGAAGGACTATGTGAAGTGGGCCAGCAGGCTGATAAAAGAGGAAGGGGCAACTGATATTTTTCTGCACGGCTTTTCCATGGGGGCAGCGACCGTCCTGATGGCAAGCGGGGAAAAGCTTCCGCCGGAAGTGAAAGGGATCATTGAGGATTCAGGCTACACAAACGTTCATGAAGAGCTATCCCACCAGCTGAAATATCTGTACCATCTGCCTTCATTCCCTCTCATGCAAGTGACGAGCGCTGTGACGAAGGTAAGGGCAGGCTATACGTTCAGCGAAGCTTCGGCAGTTGAACAGGTGAAAAAGAATAAGCTTCCGCTCTTCATCATCCACGGTGACCAGGACGAACTGGTCCCGACCGAAATGGCAGACCGGATTTATGATGCGGCGACAAGCGAGAAGGAAATCTGGATTGTGCCGGGGGCCGGTCATACAGAGGCTTATACAATCGCTGAAGAAGAATACCAGAAGCGCTTGACGGCTTTTATTAAAAAAGTGCAAAATAAGTAAGGCAGAATTGGAAATTTGATTGAATATTTACAATTTTGTGAACTATAATAGATGCAGGCATGGACTTTTTTCGTTTATTTTATAAAATATCACGAAGAGGAGGACCGTTCTGCATTACAAAGTAGACAAACAAGTTTTTCATCCAGGGGGGAATAAAAATGGTCATGAAGTACTTACAGAGAATGGGCCGCTCTTTAATGCTGCCTGTAGCCGTGCTGCCGGTGGCTGCGATTTTGATGGGGATTGGTTACGCTATTGATCACGATGGCTGGGGTGCAGGCAACGCAGCTGCAGCATTCCTGATTAAAGCAGGGGGTTCCATTCTTGATAATATTCCAGTACTGTTCGCAGTCGGAATTGCCTTGGGGATGGCTAAGGAAAAAGATGGTTCCTCAGCTATTTCCGGATTGGTCGCCTACCTCGTTGTGACAACGCTGCTGGCAACTGACACGGTTGCGATGCTGCAGGGTGTAGATGCAGCTGATGTTAACCCGGCATTTGGAAAGATTGAGAATGCTTTTGTCGGTATCTTATCAGGAATTGTAGCGTCGATTATGTATAACCGCTTTGCCAAGGTGAAGCTTCCGGATGCCCTGGCATTCTTCAGCGGAAAGCGGCTGGTGCCGATCATGTCAGCTGTAACGATGCTGGCTGTGGCCGCAATCCTGTTCTTTGTCTGGCCGCTCATCTATTCCGGACTGGTATCCTTCGGGACAGCGATAAGCAAGATGGGCTTTGTGGGCGCGGGCCTTTACGGGTTCTTTAACAGGCTCCTGATCCCAACAGGCCTTCACCATGCTTTGAACTCTGTGTTCTGGTTCGATACTGTCGGAATCAATGATATCGGAAAGTTCTGGGCAAGTGAGGGGACTAAAGGGGTAACTGGCATGTATCAGGCAGGCTTCTTCCCTGTCATGATGTTCGGCCTTCCGGCTGCTGCCCTGGCCATGTACCATACGGCGAAATCAAAGCAGAAGAAAATGGCGGCATCCTTGCTGCTTGCTGCAGGGTTTGCTTCTTTCTTTACAGGAGTGACTGAGCCGCTCGAGTTCTCATTCATGTTCATTGCGCCTGCTCTTTATGTCGTGCATGCGGCATTAACGGGAATCTCGCTTGCTGTTGCGGCCTTCTTCCAGTGGACAGCCGGCTTCGGCTTCAGCGCGGGACTGATTGACTTTGCACTGAGCTTGAGCATCCCTATTGCCAACCAGCCCTGGATGCTGCTGGTTCAGGGGCTCGTATTTGCAGTCCTGTATTATGTGCTGTTCAGATTCCTGATCACCAAGTTTAACCTATCCACTCCTGGCCGGGTTGAAATGACTGAGGGAGCTGAAGGCGGAGAAGTATCTGCCCCTGCGGCAGGAAGTGAAAAATTCGCCATCATGGCTGCTAAAATCTATGACGGCCTCGGCGGAGATGCGAACGTTACATCTGTAGACAACTGTGTGACCCGCCTTCGCATTGAAGTGAAGGACATGGAGCAGGTCGACCAGAAAAAGATTAAAGATACCGGGGTTCCGGGAATCAATATTGTCGGTCCTACAAGCATTCAGGTCATCGTTGGCACATCAGTGCAATTTGTAGCCGATGAAATAGAAAAGATCAGGAAATAACATTGAAAAAGCCGGGCGATGCCTGGCCTTTTCTTCTTTTCTCTTTATATATGGAAAGGGGAGGGGATGGTATGAAGGAAAAAAAGCATAGAAAAAGAAGGCAAAAAGGGAGCATGCATCCTTTTATTGTCTTTACTCTTCTTATGATAGCTGCTGCCATGATTTCTCTGTGGGCCAATGAAGGCTACAGCAGCATGGGAGAAGGGTAGATAGCACTGATTCGCCGGAATTTTTCAGGAGGGCCGTTTCGCTTAATCGCTTTCTAGTAAGCTATGGAATTCCGGTCAAAAGAAGCGGGATAGCGCCTAAGGACAGACAGAGGTTCTTTTCTCAATATGGCCATCCAGGAAAGGACTCAGACGTTGACCGTCATGCTGTGCTGCTGAGAGTTTTGGAGAATTGACGATCAGCTTAAGCATGGCAGAGCTGGGCCCCAACTCTATTATGAGTGTTGTGGTCCATAGACTGTGCAGGACACGCCGCGAATTAGCTATCTCTAAACAGAGTCCATCACATTTCATCCCTTGATACCTCAGGTAAAATGGTCCATAATCACAAATAGAAGAAAGGCGTTTATTAAGAGGGGGGCGGATGGTGCTGAAGGATACTTTACGGCAGATTGAATATGAAATTGCGATGCTTGTGAGGCTGACGACTGCCCACAGTCCGAAGCTGGGGAGCCTTGACCGGTCGGAGTATCTGCTGCTGAGTGAGATTTCTGCGCATGAGCCCCTGGCAATCAATGCACTGGCAGAAAAGCTGATGCTGAATCTCTCTACAGCGAGCAGGCAGATCGCCGTTCTCGAAGGAAAAGCTTATATTGAACGTTTTCCGGATGAACATAACGGCCGGATCAGCCTGGTCCAGCTGACAGATAAAGGACGGGCGGTGCTTCAGAAGGTGAAAGAAGCGCGCCAGTCTGTTTATGGGGAAATCTTGAAAGACTGGTCACCGGACGAGCTGGCAGGGCTGGAAGCCAGCCTGACAAGGCTTAATAAAGATTTCAAACTATGGGGAAAATAATACGGATGAGGAGAGAGCCGCCTAGGCTCTTTTTTTGTTGGATATTACCTGTTGCAGAATCACTGTAAAGTTGTATAATACAATATATTGTCTATAAGTTGTATAATGCAACTTGTAAAAAGAAATATAAGTTTTGAAAGGAGGATCTGCTGTTGAGTCAACCTGTCAATATTTCCGGCTCTGATCCGAAAAAGATGGCCATTCCGCCATATTTGGCCATATCCATTCTGACCATCTTTTCTATCGGGCCGCAGTACTTTTTAAATTTATCTTATATTCTCAATCAGGGGATCATTCAAAACGGCCTGAACCTTGGTTCGAATGATCTGCTGCTGCCGTCCACATTATCCAATCTTGCATTTGCGTTCGGTGTGCCGCTAGGTCCGGTGCTGGCAAGGAAGATCGGCCTTAAGAGGAACTATCTGACCTTTGTGCTGGTTTTCCTGCTTGGCTCTGTACTGGACGCGCTGTCACTGGGCATTACAACATTGACGGCAGGCCGGATCATACAGGGAATCAGCGCCGGCATCCTTTTCCTGACGATTTTGCCGGTCAGCCTGACTTCTTTTCCGAACAAAATCCGCAATACCTTCCTGCTGATGGCGATTGGGGGACTATTCGGGTCGAGTGCTGTCGGGGCATTCTTTGGAAGCATTTCGCTCTCATCAGGCATGTGGCGCTGGCTGTTTATCCTGAACATCGTTTCAAGCATTTTATGCCTTGTAATGGGAAGTATTTTTCTTCCATCAGCACAGGATGAGAAAAAACATAAGGAGCCGCCTGCGGATAAAAAAGGGATTTTCCTGTTAGGGTTATTTATCCTAAGCCTCGCCTATCCCCTTTGCAATCTGATGGAAGAGGGCTTCTCATCGATCAGGATCTGGCCGCTGCTGGTTCTCGCCGCCATCATCATGCTCCTCTTTATCTATATTGATTTAAAATCGGAGAATCCGCTTGTTCCGTTTGGCTCTCTCAAGGCAGCCAAGCCGGTGTCAGGCACTATCATGGCAGTCGCGTCCCATATTTCACTCATTTTTGCCCTTGCCGGGATCAATGGGTTTCTCCGGAATAATAAAGACTTGCCATTTGAGTATCTATCGCATTTTTATTTCTGGTTTTTCATCGGGATATTGATCACAGCTATCCTGAAAACTTTATTATATGACAGGCTTGGAGCAGGCATTCTGGGGACAATCGGTTCACTGGCTGTCATTTACGTCAGCTGGAGATGGATGAACATCACTCCTGATATCTCCCTTCATGCTCTCTATTTCCAAATCGCCTGCCTTGGGGCAGGGGTCAGCATGGTGCTGGTGGCAGGAGCACTTGGGACGGCCCTGGCCGGGGACATCCATAAAGCCTCCAAGCGGTCAGTCACCCTGCATTCGATCAGGAATTTTGCCGGGGCAGTGGCTGCTCCGTTGCTCGGCTGGTTCATATACAGGCAGAATGCGTATCATTATGAAGCAGTCAGGATCCACGCAAGTAAATATGACCCGGAAGTACAGGCGGAAATGGCCAGGATGACAAGGCATCTGATGGAAAGCGGATTGCCATTGGCCAAGGCGAAGAGCATGGCATTCTATGAATTGGTCGTTAATGCGAAAAAGTCGGCCATCCTTACGGCATACCATGACCTGTTTACGATCATGCTGGGAATCGGCGTCATCATGCTGCTGGCTTCCATCGGCAAGATTGCGACAGGGAAAGGGCGTTCGCTTGTCCAAAAGCAAAAAAGAATTCTTCTGCCCGCTCCGGACAGCCGGCAGGCACATAAATAATAGAGGTTACCTGAGAGGAGAAAGATGAATGAGTAAAGGACGTTTAATCCTGACAAATATTATTGGCATCCTGGTTGTGTTCGCATTGATTGCAGCAGGTGCTTATTACTATTACCAGAATGAAAACTATGTAACGACTGATGATGCAGTGGTATCAGCCGATATGATGCAGGTAACGGCACCGGCATCAGGGATGCTTGCAGAATGGAAGCTGGAAGAGGGGAAAAGTGTCTCCGAGAATGCAAGCGTCGGAAAAGTAGCGGCAGGAGAAACTTCTGTTCCTGTCAGCAGCTATATGAACGGCACGGTCATCCAGAATCAAGCCTATCCTCATCAGATGGTCCAGGCGGGACAGGCGCTGGCAGTTGCTGCAGACATGGAGCATCTTTATATTACGGCCAATATTAAGGAAAAAGACTTGAAGGAGATTGAAGTGGGAGACAGTGTTGAAATCAAGGTTGATGGAGATGGGAACACATTATTTGATGGAGAAGTAGAGGAAATCGGCTTTGCCACCAATTCATTATTTTCTGTGCTGCCCCAGCAAAGCTCCAATGGCAGCTACACCAAAGTGGCCCAAAAGGTCGCAGTGAAAATTTCCCTGAAAAATGCTTCAGACAAAGTGCTGCCGGGGATGAATGCGGAAGTGAAAATTTCGCTCTAAAAGAAGCGATTAAAGGAAAAATGCGGGGAGGAAAGGCAATTGAAGATATACGTGGTTTACGATAGCGAAGGCATGCATACGGAAGCCCTGGCCAGGTCCATTGCTGAAGGCGCCCGGACGATAGAGGGAGCAGAGGTATTGATTGATCATGTCAGCCAGGCAGATGTGTATAAACTCCCGGAAATGGATGCCATCATATGGGGATGCCCGGGCCATTTTGGAACCATCAGCTCAGGCTTGAAGGCGTGGATTGATAAGCTGGGCTATTTATGGGCGGAAGGAAAGCTGGTCAATAAAATTGGCGCGGTTTTCTGTACAACGGCAACCACTCACGGTGGCCTCGAGGCAACGATGCTCAATCTGATTACGCCCATGCTCCATCAAGGGATGATTATTGCCGGACTGCCTGCCAATATTCCGGCAAATGCCTTATACGGCTCTTATTATGGTGTCGGCATCACCTGCCCGATTGATTCAGACGAGAAGATATCAAATGAAGGGCTGGAACTCGGGAGAACCCTCGGTGAACGGGTTTCACTTCTGGCCAGACGGCTTGATGCCGGCAGAGACGGAGCTGGTCAGTAATGGCCGGCATCATATTTTGCCTTTTGGCTGCTTTAATCGTGGCTGCCAGCCTGATTGCTGCCAATCTAAACTCTACACGCAGACATGGTCAGCTGGAGGAGAAAAAGAGTGCCAGCCAGGCAGTGCTCCAGGCTCCTGAGGAACATCCTGCTGAACCCGTTCAGGATGCAGGGGAAGCAGCAGGCACACCAATAAAGCCTGCTGCGGAAGATGCAGAACGGATGGAAGACCATGCATACCGGCAGGCCCTGCAATCTTTTATGAAGGAAAATGAGAAAAAGCATGATTCCTCTGACAGCAGGATGGATGACCAGGCATTCCGCGGTGCCTTAAAATCACTGAACCAGAAAAAAGAAAAGTAAAGTTCAACCCGCATCTGGCAAAGGATGCGGGTTTGCCTGATTTTAAGGATTGCCGGCTGAAAGTTTTTATCTGCACATGAAATAAAGGCATTAAGGGGATTCTTTTTAATACCGAGCAATATATGTTGACTTTTTTTCACCAGTGAATTAATCTAAGTAACGTTGTTTGAATTAAACCGATAAAAATACTAGGAGATTGATGCACACATGAAGAAGTACGCACTAATTTTACTCACATTTGCATTAGCGATTTCCCTTGCTGCATGCGGAAGCAGCGGCGATGGAGACAAAGATACAGCGAAAGACCAGAGCCTGTATGACCAGATCAAGGAAAAAGGCGAAATCACTATCGGGACTGAAGGAACCTATGCCCCGTTCACCTACCATGATAAAGAAGGAAAGCTGACCGGCTTTGACATTGAAATTGCAGAAGAAGTGTTCAAGCGCCTTGATATCAAGCCTGTGTTTGTTGAGACTAAATGGGACGGCATGATTGCCGGACTTGATGCAAAACGCTACGACCTGGTTGCGAATGAAGTAGCCGTCCGTGAAGACCGCCTTGAAAAATACGATATGTCAGATCCATATATCGTTTCTAAAGCGGTGCTGATCGTTCATGAAAATAATGATGAAATCAAGACGCTTGATGATTTGGACGGCAAAAAGGTCGGGCAGTCACTGGACTCAAACTACCGTAAAATTGCTGAAGAGCATGGGGCTACGAACACGGTGGTAGAAGGCTTCAATCAATCAATAGATCTGATAACATCAGGCAGGATCGATGCGACACTCAATGACAGCCTTTCTTATCTTGACCTTAAGAAGCAGCGTCCTGAGCTTCCTGTTAAAACAGTTTTTGAAGAAGAGAATGCAACAAGTAATGCCTTCCTTTTCCGCAAAGGCAGCGATGAGCTTGTCGAGGCTGTGAACGGAGCTCTTGCAGAAATGAAGGAAGACGGAACATACCTGGAAATTTCAAAAAAATGGTTCAACACAGACGTATCGAAATAAAGGATCTGATATAGATGTTTGATGAACGCTCAGAACGAATTATAGGAATCCTCGCTGATTCCTTTTTTCCTATTCTAAAAGCCGGGATCTATTTTACAATCCCGCTCACACTGATTACATTTGCCCTCGGCTTGATTCTTGCGTTTTTTGTGGCCCTTGCCCGATTATCCAGCATCAAGCCGCTTGTCGCGCTGGCCAGGTTTTATGTTTGGATCTTCAGGGGAACCCCGCTGCTGGTCCAGATTTTCATCCTGTTTTTTGGACTTCCAAGCGTAGGCATCACACTGGATCCGTTCCCGGCCGCTGTGATTGCTTTTACCTTGAACAAGGGTGCATACAGCTCTGAAATCATCCGGGCGGCAATCCTTTCCATCCCCAAGGGGCAATGGGAAGCGGCTTCCTCTGTCGGGATGACCAGGAGCCAGGCCATGAGGCGCATCATCGTTCCCCAGGCAGTCAGAGTCTCACTCCCTCCGCTCGGGAATTCTTTTATCAGCCTGGTAAAAGATACTTCCCTGGCAGCGACCATCACGGTTACCGAGATGTTCCAAAAGGGGCAGCAGATTGCGGCAGCCACCTATGAACCGCTGTGGCTGTACATCGAGGTTGCTTTTATTTATCTGATTTTCAGCACAGTCCTGTCTTATTTCCAGAACAAGCTTGAAGACCGTTTTGGAAGAAGCGTAGCCAAATAATGGAGGTGCCTGAATGATAAAGATTGAAAACCTGTATAAGAAATTCGGCGAACTGGAAGTGCTGAAAGGGATCGACCTGTCCATCCCGACCGGGAAAACGGCCGTTATCATCGGCCCTTCAGGATCCGGGAAGACAACACTTCTCAGATGCATGAATCTGCTCGAAACTCCTGATGCCGGTAAGATCGAGCTTGGAAACAAAACGCTCCAGTTCGGGGATTCTGCGAAAATTAAAACGGCGGAAATGGTAGCCTTCCGCAAGCAGACCGGCATGGTATTCCAGAATTATAATCTCTTCCCGCATTTGACCGCGGCTGAAAATGTAATGGAAGGCCAGATGGTCGTCTTGAAGCGCTCGAAAGAGGAAGCGCGGAAAAAAGCACTGGGCCTCCTCGAAAAGGTGGGGCTCAAAGATCGTGCCGATAATTACCCGCACCAGCTGTCCGGCGGCCAGCAGCAGCGGGTCGGCATTGCCCGGGCAATGGCAATGGATCCGCAGGTACTGCTCTTCGATGAACCGACATCAGCTCTTGACCCGGAGCTGGTCGGGGAAGTGCTGAAGGTAATGAAGGATCTTGCCAAAGAAGATATCACGATGGTTATCGTGACACATGAAATGAGCTTTGCCCGCGATGCTGCCGATGAAGTCATCTTCATGGACGGCGGTGTTGTCGTTGAGAGAGGAACACCAGAGGACGTATTTGAAAAATCACAAAACAAGCGGACACAGCAGTTTTTAAACAAAGTGACTGCCCGATAAAGTGGAGGCCCTGCGCAGATGCAGGGCCTTTCTTTATAGAGTTTTGCATCAATACATCAGATATATCTTTTTACTATGAAAAGTGATAGATTAAACTCAGAATGGGAAGGGGGCAGATGTTATCAGGAAATTAAAACAGATTTTATTCGTCACAGCCGGCTTCCTGGCCCTGGGCCTTGGCATCCTGGGCATCATCCTTCCCGTCGTTCCGACCACCCCGCTGCTTCTGCTGGCTTCATTCTGCTTTATGAAAGGATCGGAAAAGTTTGAAGCCTGGTTTAAGCAGACAGGTATTTATAAAAAGCATCTGGAAAGCTTTGTGAATAAAAAGGCGATGACACTAAGGCAAAAATTCACGATCCTGCTGTTTGCTGACGCCATGATCATCATTGCATTCTTCTTGACGGATCTCACAGCAGTCAGGATTATGCTGGTAATCATTGTTCTGTATAAATACTATTATTTCTTCTATAAAATAAAAACCTTGCCGGATTAAGGCAAGGTTTTAGCATTTTATCCTGTTTCTCCTCAATAGGCTGACCGTCTTACCAAAGACCAGGCTTGACGACCATGAACCAGAGCATGGCGGATAGAAGGATGATGTAAATCCAGACAGTGCGGTTAAGCTGAGCCGCTGCTTTTTCCTTATCGGTCCCTTCTTCCCGGAATTTCCGCAGCTTCGGCGTGAAAGCGCGCGCCAGGAAAAAGAGAGAGAGAAACAGGATGATCAGGGTCATGACAACCCAGGAGGTGCCCCATGTCCATGGTCCGGCTGCGATCAAAATCACGCCGGATCCTACAAGGACGTGACCGGAGTGCTTGGAGAGCCTGACAACGGACCGGAAAGTATCCATATAAGCTTCAAGCTCGGCACCGGCGGCAGTCTTCAGCTTCTTCACAATCGGGAAGAGGATGAAGAATGGCCCGATTGACATAATCGCACTAAGTACATGTATGTATATAACAGCCCGGTAGATTAAATCCATTGAGTCTTACGCTTCAGCCGGTTTGAATTCGTGGACCCATACCTTCATATGCGGAAGCCAAGGCATTCCTTTATGATACGAAAGGATTGTCTGCTTATAATCCTCGACAGAGCCGAAGCCTTCCTGGCGGGCATGTTCGTCGGTAAGCTCACCGAGAGTCTGGCTGTAAACGGAAGTCACGATGAATTCTTTATCCTTGAGCACCATGATTTCCCCGATATCAGCATACCTGCCATTCCTTCTCGTAGCTGTCTTTTCTCCTTTTAGTACCTTCTCGATATCCGCCGGTACCGTAACGAGTCTTTCAATGCTGCATGTTTTAGCTGGCAATCCACTATCTTGGTGTGTCATATGATTCCCCTTTCAGTTTTGTGCCCTTTAACTTTACCACATTTCACTCGGTGCGGTGAGGGCAATTCAGCTGTCAGAAGAAAAATACGGTCCCCGCATACAATACGGCAGTAATACCGGCGGCAATCAAAGCAGGCTTCAGCTTATAGCGGGCATATTCAATGACAGACAAATTCAGGATCCGGGCGATCGTATTCGTATCGTCGCTCAGCGGGGAGGCAAATGCACCAAAGGTCCCGCTGGCAAAGACAGCGCCGATGACGAGCGGAAGATAGATCCCTGAAGCAGCAGCCATTGAAATCCCGAGCGGCATCAGGATGCCCCAGGTGCCCCATGCCGACCCGATGAAATATGAGATGGCTGCTCCGAATAAAAAGAGCAGCGGCACAACGATGGATGGAGGAATCCAGCTCGAATATCGGGTGACAAACGCGGAAAAGCCCAGCGCCTCTGTTACGGACGACAGCCCCCAGACAACCGCGAGCAGGACGATGACTGACATAAGGTCATTCCCGCCGATCACGAAGCTGTTCAAAAGATCGGACGTCTTCGTCTTTTGGAACCGGAAAAACAAAAATGTAAATAAAACAGTAAATACAAGGGCAATCAGCATAGCATCCATCACATCCGCTTTAATGAAGGCAGCGGCAAAGCCCCCTGCCTTCTTATAGCCGTCCCACCATGTGAATATTAAAGTCAGAACAACAACAAGCGCAAGCGGTACCAACAGATTCCACGGCTTTTCCGGCAAGTCTCTCCCAACAGCCGGGTCGCAAGTATGCCAGTCATCTTCATCATCGCCGGATTTTCCGATCTTTTCAGGATTGCTGTCCTGCGTTGACTTTGAATGATGGAAGAAGCTCAAATAAATGCCGAGAAGAATCATCACAAATGAAAAGAAATTAAAAGGGATGCTCCTCAGGAACAGATCATAAGGATCGGCATTTATGTTCTCATTGCTGACAGCAATATCGACAATGGAGGTCATATAGCCGACAAAGGCTGTAGCGATCGGTATCAGGACAATGATGGGAGTTGCTGTGGTCTCGATAACAAAGCCAAGCTCCTGTGTCGACATTTTCACTTTTTTCAAAAGTGCCCGCATGATCGGCGCAATCGTGACGAACCGGAAGCTGGGGGCCGAAAAGGTCCCAACCGTGGAAAGGTAAGTGAGAAGGAGTGCCTGCCTTTTATTTTGGATCCTGACTGACGCCTCCTCAACAAACCCCCTGATGCCCCCGGAAATCTTGATCATGCCGACAAGGCCGGAAAAAGCATAAAGAAAAAGGATGATCTTAATATTATTTTCATCTATGAGCCCTTTAACGAGAAAACGGATGAGCGTCTCCAAGCCTCCTGCCAGTGTCGGCTGAAGAAGGAAGGATCCGGCGAGAAGGCCGGCAAAAAGGCCTGGAAGGACCTGTTTGGTTTTTATGGCAATGGGTATCGCAATCAGAAATGGAAGGATAGAAAACCAGTCAGTCTGCACAATCATTCACCCTGTCTTTTGTCATAGTGTTAGATTGCCGAGGTTGGGAAAAAATTATTCCGATTGTGGGCAAGGTTTCCTATATGAACTTCCATTGACATATAACCATAAGGTGTTATATTTTAAAAGTGTAACCAAAAGGTTGTATATTCGTCGGAAAAGGAGAATCATTATGGCAAAAGCAGATGATATCGTCAAGGTCATCACCATTGAAGCACCAATTGAGAAAGTATGGGCAAAGGTAGCCTCTTCAGAAGGAATCGCGGAATGGTTCATGCCGAATGATTTCAAGCCTGAACTGGGCTGTGAATTTCATCTTCAGTCCCCTTTTGGGCCTTCTCCATGCAAGGTGACCGAGCTTGATCCGCCTTACAGGCTTTCTTTTCTCTGGGACAATGATGGATGGACTGTTTCGTTCCTGTTAAAAGAGAAGGGCGGGAAAACAGAGTTCACTCTTATCCATGCCGGCTGGAAGGAAACCGGTGAAATCCTGCCAAAGGCCCGCGAGGCGAGCGGCGTTGTCAGGGAGCGCATGAGCGGCGGCTGGTCAGGCATTGTAGAAAAATTGAAGAAAGCTGTGGAGTCATAATGTCCGCCCCGGCACAAAAATACGATGTTTTCCAGGCTGTGGCTGATCCGACGCGCCGCGAAGTCTTAAGGCTGGTTGCAGAGAAGGAGCGTCCTGTATCAGAAATTGCCGGCCATTTTTCCATTAGCAGAACTGCAGTGGCCAAGCATCTCCATATCCTTTCAGAAGCGAAGCTGATCAAGGGGCGAAAGGCGGGGAGGGAGAAGCTTTACACACTCCAGCCCGAATCCCTCGCTGAATTGAGGGAATGGCTCGCTTATTTCGACCGGTTCTGGGATAACCGGTTATCGGTGCTCAAGCATCTCATTGAAAATGATAAAAGCACTTATCTGGAGCACAATGAAAAGGAAGAATAGAATGAAATGAAGCAGGCCATTCAGACTGGCCTGTTTTTGAAATTTTCCCAACCTATTTTATGATGTGCTCACCCTCAAAATATAGTAAACTTGAATTTAGGCTATTTTTACTATAAGTGTTATCAAGAAGAGGAAGTTAGAGCAGATGAAAAATGCCAAGCTCAAAGCCATCATTATAATATCAGCAGGGTTGCTGCTATTGTTTACTATTTTCAACATGTATATATCTTATGTAAGCATAAAAGGCTCTACCGTAAGGTCCATCGCCAGCCAGACGCTTGAAACAGCCAAATCTATTGCAGATACCATGCCAGTCATCATTTATGAGGAGTTTCTGGAAAATCCGGAAAAAGGGCCGGAATATGAAGCTATCAAAAGGTATCTGGAGGATGTCAGGAAGAAGACAGGCTCGCTCCATGTGTATACCCTCCTCATTGATAATCCCGAGGTTTCGAGGGCAATGATAGCCGGGCTCCCGCCAGGTGCCGAAGAGTTTCCAATCGGCGGGATCTGCACTGTACCTGAGGAGCAGGTGAAGCTGGCCTATAATGGGAAGCCTTTTAGTACCGGCCTCATCCAGGATCCCGAATATGGAGAGTATTTGACTGCAGGCGCGCCAATCAAAAATTCGGAAGGTGCAACCATTGGTTTCCTGGCC
This sequence comes from Bacillus sp. UMB0728, assembly GCF_002858875.1. Lineage (NCBI taxonomy): Bacteria > Bacillati > Bacillota > Bacilli > Caryophanales > Bacillaceae > Bacillus > Bacillus sp. UMB0728. The sequence continues at coordinate 355,503 of NZ_PKLA01000005.1, forward strand.
ATCGACATCAGCGCGGAAATGATCGGAAGCATCAGCAGCAAGGTGCTGAAAGGCAGTTTATCCAACCTGGTCTTCAACGGAGTCTTTGTACTGTTTCTCCTCGCGGCATTCATCTTTATCCAGCGCTGGTACCAGCGCGAGCTGAAAAATGAAGTCGGTGAGACGGAATATACGTACCAGGCAGAGTTTGATTCGCTTCTTTCCTCAGTCCGGTCATTGAGGCATGATTACTCAAACCATATCCAGGTGCTTCACGGCCTGCTGAAGATTGAGAGCTATGATCAGGCCCTTTCTTATCTGACGGCCCTTTCCAAGGAAGTGCATTCCATTGAATCCATCAAGCTCGATACGGTCAACCCCGGGCTGGGGGTACTGCTTGAAACAAAAAGGCTGCTGGCGCAAAATTACGGCATCGAAGCCAGATTTTCCGTTTCTGAGGACTCTTTTGATCTTATTAAAACAACAGACCTGATTAAAATCCTCTCTAATTTGATAGATAATGCCATAGAGGCTTCCCTTGAGCTTCCTGAGGAAGAAAGGAAGCTGTCAGTATCCTGCACGGCAGGTGAAGGCCACTATATGTTTACCGTGACAAACACAGGCCCCTGCATAAATTCATGGGATAAAGAAAAGATTTTCGAAAGCGGATTTTCAACGAAAAAACCGGAAAAAGGCAAAACAAGAGGCCAGGGGCTGTTCATTGTAAAACAGATCACCAGCCGCTATGGCGGCCAGGTTACCTTAGATTCACATCATTCGGTTACTTCTGCTAAAGTGGTCATTCCTGCAGCTGCTGGAAAGAGCCCGGCAAAATGAAAAAGGATAAAATCCCATGGGATTTTATCCTTTTTCTTATACAGAAAATCCACCCTCGAAAGGATGGACAGGAAAGGGAAAAGGGTTCTTATTTTTGCTTTCTCGGATATTGACTTGCCGCTTGGCGCTTCATTTGCTCTTCGCGTTCAGCATCTTTTTTGAACGCTTCCATTGCTTTGTAAAAAAGCAGGCTCATCTCTTCCGCCTCCCTGTGTAATGATTAGATATTCCACTCGTTCCCGGTGTGTTTTCCTGTAAACTTAAATCAGGGATTTTTTTGAAAAAAGATTGGACGCTGATCATTTTCCGCCTTACTATAAAAGCAAAGAAGCCTTGATGGGAGGAAAGTAATATGGCTGTACTGGAGAAGCTGACGTTTGTCTCAGGCTATGAAAAAAACCGAATATTGCGCAGGAGTTTTAATGAACTGGCGAAAGAGACTTTCGGCATCCAATTTGAGAACTGGTTTGACCTCGGATACTGGTCAGATAAATACATACCCTATTCTTTTGCTGACGGAGAAAAAGTGGTGGCCAATGCATCGGCAAATCTGATCGGGTTTTCAGGAGAGGGAAAGGATTGGAAGGCTGTCCAGGTGGGCACTGTCATGACGCATAAGGATTACCGCAATCTAGGGCTGGCAAGGCAGCTGATGGAACGCATCCTGGAAGACTATCAAGAAGCGGATTTCATTTACCTTTTTGCCAATTCAACTGTGCTCGATTTTTATCCGAAATTTGGGTTCAGTCCGGTGGAGGAGATGCAATATTTCATAGAAGCCAACGCCGACAGTAATCAAAGCGAGATCCGCAAATTGGATGGCAGAAATCCGGAGGATCTAAGCTTCATTTATGAGATGGCAGGCAGGAGAACCTTTCCAGGCGGGTTTGATGCAGTCAACACAAGAGAGCTGCTCATGTTTTACTGCCTGAATGTGTTCCATGATGACATCTACCATCTCCCGGAAGATCGGGCCATTGTACTCGCCAGGCAGGAAAAGGATGTCCTGCATGTGTATGATATCATTTCCTCTGAACCTGATTGGGATCCGGCCGGCCTTGCCGGAAGGCTCGCAGAAAAGGAGACAAACAGGGCAGCGCTTTATTTCACCCCTTCTCCAAAGACCGATGTGCTGGAAAAGGTGAAGTATCAAGACAGCCATGTTTTATTTGTAAAATATAATGGCGAACATAGCAGACTGCCGGCAGAGTTTAAGCATCCGCTGACAGTCCAGGCATGAAGAAGGCGTCTCCTTTTTTGGAGACGCCTTCTTCACTGGCTGCGGGGCAGAAACGCCCTCCTATTTCCCGACTTTAAAGCTATAGACCGCCATGTTGGTCCCGTTTTCGTCTTTGATCAGACCGCCCTGCAGCTTTTCGCCTTTTTCGCCGTAGGTTTCCTTGATATAGGATAAGCCGTTGCCATCAGTGGGGTCGAACATGATTTTGACTTGATAGGATTTCAGATCTTTGATTTCGGTCATCGGGTTGGAGATGACCAGGCGGAAGGATCCGTCAGGCAAGACATCGGCACGGTCATTGAAGCCTGTGATGATATAGCCTTCTGCACTGACGCCTCCTGTAACAGATGCTCCTTCCAGAATATTGCTTTTACCATTAACGTAAATGAAATCTTCATCTTCGGTCACTTCAGTTTCCATCCGGATTTGAACAGCTCCGTAATCATCGGGCTTTAACCATTCCGGTTCTTCAATCATGACCGTGCTTTCCGGCTGGGACAGGTCAATTTCATTCACAGCGACAATCTGCTTCTGGTGTTCTCCGCCTTCTTCATCAAGCCTGACGAATGCCCCTTCGAGCTTGCTGCCATCCACGGAATAATGCTCATTCACCTCATCGCTGCTGGCAGAGGGCTTGAAAATGATTTTTGTATAAATCACCGGATATTTATAATCATCCGGGATGCTGTCTTCAAGCGTGAAGCTTCCATCCTCTTCGACAAGAGTGGTGCCGGCGCTTCCGATGATGGCGCCGTCTAGCGGATCGGTATAAAGGAAAAGCTTTGAACCGGGTAGAAGATTGGTGGTGCCTGTGACTGTGATGTTTTGATCTTTCCGGTGGATTTCGCCTTCAAGCTTCACATCATAATCGCCTGCATCCTCACGCGCTGTAAGCACCGTAGTTTTAACAGCCTCTTTATCACTGTCCTCATCCTCAGCAGAATCCTGATCTTCCTTTTGGGCTGCCTCATCCTGTACAGGCTCCTTTTTGCCTGCTTCCTCATCCTGACTGTTCCCGCAGGCAGCCAGCAGTACAACAAGAATGACTAGAATAAGAGAATTGATTTTCATAATATGTTCCTCCGATTATAAGATAACAATCCCTATTGTAAACGGGAGGAAGGAGCTGCTGAAAATAATAATATCTAAATATTGGAAAAATAAATCAATCTTCCTATTATGAGGTGTGAATTTTATTACTAAAGTCATATAAAATACTCGCTTGTTGAGGCGAGTCGTGTAGAGATAGGTTATTCAGGCATCCTTTGGATTCAAATCGACGAGTCATGCATAGATAAGCTCTATTCGGTACATGACTTGGCCTCACCGCGGCGACTCATGCATAGAATGTCTGCTTTTTAAATATAAGGACCGGTTTCAAGCCGGCCAGTTACGCATTAAATTGCACTTATCAATATACAGGGCCTGTCTAAAATAAGAGAGGCCCGATTATCTTACCCAAAACTCATATCACTCGTTTTCCAATTCTTTATATAAACTTTTCAGCTCTGCCTCGATTGCCTGGATTTGTTTTTCGAGCGGAGACAGGTTTCCGTCGACAGATTCCATTTTCTCCAGATCGTTTTGGAGCCGTACGTAATCAAGCTTAAGATCTTGTATCTTGTATTCTATTTCAGCTTTTTTCATCCTGATCCCTCATTTCTTCCATCTACTCTGAAATATAACGTTTACAGAAGGGATGGGCAACTGATATGCGTTTATGTATTTAAGCATAGATAGCGCTGTTTAAGCGTACCGCCAAATTTTTTCATATCTAATTGCAAAGCAAGCCATAGGCGCCTGCCTTCAAAGGAGGACACCTATGGCTTTTTATAGAGAGGCTTCTGTCAGCGCACTGGCTTCTTGTTCGGTCAATAGGATAAAAATGGTTTCTTTCCTGTTCATCGCCTCAAAAGTAAAATCGATTTCCAGCAGCAGGTAAAATTGCCGGTTGATCCTTACAACACAATGCTCCCCGATTGACGCAATGTTCATGATTTCACATCCTTTACGGATACATATAATGCGCTTTGGGGGAGAAAGGTGTGGACAAAGCAGAAAAAGGGGCAATGCCACCTTTAATGCTTACTGTCCAGGATGAAGGACATTGCACGCGCTCAGATTGTTGCCGTCCGGGTCTTTGAAGCCAAACCCGCCCATCCCGTTTTCAGGATGTACATTAAGCGGACCCACTTCTACCTTTTTTTCCTGGAGCCAATCTCTGAACTCTTTAAGAGATTCTGTATAAAAATCAACAACGGTGTGGTCGACCCCTGTATATGTATTATGGAAAGACAGATTTCCTTCACTGCCAGTCTCTACAAGAAAGATGGTCGGCACCCCTTTGGCTTCAAATGTCAGCATGGCAGCTTTTTCCCCATGAAAGTGAACCGAGACACCGAATATTTCTTTGTAGAACGCTATGGACCTTTCAAGATCTGAGACAGGTATTTCAATCGTGGCAATATGAGATACAAATTTTTGCATGGTGATCCTCCTTAAAAAATGGTATGTATAATAATTTGCCATTGGATATGCCATTTCCTTCCTGCAGAAGAAAGTTTGACAGCCCAGAAGGTTTATATTATGATAAAGGCAACAGTTAAATAGTCTCCTAAAGGGGAGTAGCTTTTACAGCAAAGTCGTCATTTCGGAGTTTTCTCCCGGCTTTGTTGGCAACCATGACGTTGTTAGCAAGACCTTTACCTGATTCGGGTAAAGGTCTTTATTTGTTTATTGAGCCTTTGCCGGATGTGGCAAAGGCTTTTTTTCTGTTAAAAATTTTAAAAGGGGTGTCAGGCATGAAAAAGAAGAAATTCCAGTTTGAAGAATTGATCAGGAAGAACAAGGAAGAGCTTCTGAAGGACAAGAGAGAGATTGAAAAAATTGAAAAGCGGCTGGATGAGAGGTATGCAAAATCGCAATAAGGAGTGTGAAGCAGCATGAAATTTTTCCGGAGAATCAAGTTTCTGTTTAAATTTTGGAAGGTCATACCCTTTCTGAAAGATTTCTTTTTATCGAAGGAGGTTGAGGCCCACAAGAAGGCGCTCGGCATCCTGCTCGTTTTGACGTATGCCTTTTTCCCATTCGATCTTATTCCCGATTATCTAGCCATCCTTGGAATCGTCGATGATTTGGCAGTGGCTGGATTTGTTGTAGAGCGGATGATCAAGATGGCGCCGGATTCACTGAAATTAAAGCATGGAATAGAAAAATAATCAGATTAATAGGAGGTTCAAAAAATGGATTTTGCATTATTAATGGAATATGGCTGGGTGCTGCTGCTCCTGGTAGCCATCGAAGGGCTCTTAGCCGCTGACAATGCGCTCGTACTGGCCATCATGGTCAAGCATCTGCCTGAAGAGGAGCGGAAAAAGGCATTATTCTACGGTCTGGCAGGAGCTTTTGTCTTCAGGTTCGGCTCATTATTTGTCATCTCATTCCTGGTCGACGTTTGGCAGGTCCAAGCGATTGGTGCGCTTTACCTGTTATTCATCTGTATCAACCATATTGTCCGTAAGCTTGCCGCCAGAAAATTCGGAGCGAAGGAGGAGGAAGAGGGAGAAGAAAAGAAGAAATCAGGCTTTTGGGTAACTGTTCTTAAGGTAGAGCTGGCTGATATCGCCTTTGCTGTCGATTCAATCCTTGCTGCTGTTGCCTTGTCGATCGCGCTCCCGGATTCAGGGCTTCCGAATATCGGTGGACTTGACGGAGGAAAATTCCTTGTCATCTTTGCCGGAGGTTTCATCGGTCTGATTATCATGCGCTTCGCAGCCAATCTGTTTGTCGGGCTGCTGCATTCAAGGCCTGGCCTCGAAGTTGCCGCATTCCTGATTGTCGGCTGGGTAGGCGTTAAGCTGTCTGTGTACACACTCTCACATCCGGCGCTTGGGGTACTGGCAGAAGGCTTTGCCAAATCTTCTGAATGGAAAATCACGTTCTATATCGTGCTTATTTTAATTGCAGTTGGCGGCTGGTTCTTTTCGAAGCCGAAGGAAGAGGCTGTATCTGAAGGTTAAGTGGAGTTTGCTATGAGCCCTGGTTCCAGGGGCTGGAGGTTAGACCGCTATTTCTGGTGAAAAGGGAAATGACGGTTCCAGCATGAGGAGGTAGAACCGCTATTTATATGAAAATCGAAAATAGTGGTTCCAGCATGAGGAGGTAGAACCGCTATTTCTATGAAAATCGAAAATAGTGGTTACAGCATGAGGAGGTAGAACCGCTATTTATATGAAAATCGAAAATAGTGGTTCCAGAAGTGGAAGGTAGAACCACTATTTCTATGAAAAACAAAAGTAGTGGTTCCAGCGAGAGAAGGTAGAACCACTATTTCTGTGAAAACGGAAAATAGCGGTTCCAGCAAAAGAGGAGGGCGCTGCCTTCCTCTTTTTATACGAGTTTGGCAGTTTGTAACATCTTCCCAAGAGGATAAGGGACTCGCATGCTATAATGAATTGATTGACTATTCCCACAACAAGGGTGAACTTATGAACCAATTCAATTGGAAGCTTGCTTCACTTCTCCTGACTGGCATCGGCATTTCCAAGCTGGGGGATTTTATTTATCTGATTGCTATCAATCTGCTTGTTTTCGAGATGACCGGTTCGGCTGCAGCGGTCGCTGGCTTGTGGATCATCGGGCCGGTTACAGCTGTGCTGATGAATTCCTGGAGCGGGGGAGTTGTTGACCGGAGCAATAAAAAGAAGCTGATGATCGTTACGGATATCATCCGGGCTGCCGGAGTCGCGGTTATCCCGCTCCTTGGCAGTGTGGAACTGATTTATGTATGCTTGTTTGTCATCAGTCTTGCAAAGGCTTTTTTTGCACCAGCATCCACTACATATATAGCCATGCTGGTACCAGCAGCTAGCCGGAAGCGGTTCAACGGAATCAGCAGCCTTGTCTCATCCGGGGCCTTCATTGTCGGCCCTTCCATTGCCGGTGCGCTGTTTTTGATCGGAACCATTGACATGGCCATCTACTTGAACAGCCTCTCATTTCTTGCTTCTGCCCTCATCATCACGTTTCTCCCTGATGCAGACAAGGATGCCTCTATGCATGAAAAGAGGAATGCGCTCGAGCATCTTAAAGAGGACTGGCGTGAGGTGATCACCTTCAGCAAGAAAGAATCCTTTGTTTTTGCCGTCTATGCCAGCTTTCTTGCGTTTGGCCTGTTTTCCCTTGCCCTGGATTCACAGGAGGTTGTGTTCATCCAGGATACAGTCGGGCTGTCCGAGGCTGACTACAGCTTCCTGGTCAGCATCACAGGTATCGGCTTTGCGCTTGGAGCCCTGTTGATCACCGTTATTTCCAGGCTGCTGAGCATCAAGCAGCTCATGGCCATCGGGATGCTCATGGTCTCAGCAGGATATATGATTTATGCTTTATCCTATTCATTCGCGATGGTCACTGCAGGATTTTTGCTCCTTGGCTTTTTTAATGCCTTTATGAGCGCGGGCTTTCAGACGTTTTACCAGAATAATATCCCCATCTCCATCATGGGGAGGATGACGAGTGTATTGACCGTCTTCCAAAGCATTGCCCAAATCATTTTCCTGCTCGGCATCGGGATCATCGGTGATATCATCCCTTTGCGCTATTCAACGATTGTCCTTGCCGGGGCAAACCTGCTGCTTTCTTTTTATGTCATCTGGCTGGCTTTGAAGCCTGGGATGAACCAGTATTTTTCAGAGGAAGAGAGGGCAGAGGCAATGTAAAAACAGACAGGGGGATTATCCTGTCTGTTTTTTCACTAAAACGAGTAAGATTCACCGTCATCAGGCACCAGCACATTAGAAGAGATTCCCTTGTCCTTAATAAACTTCTTGAGTTCGTCCCTGGACAATGTCCAATGATTGACTGCTTCCATGTGGCTTGCAATGATTTTAGCCTTAGGGGCAGCCTTGCACACTTCATATACATCATCCTTGCCCATCACAAGAGAGCCGCCCTCAAGGAACTGATTATCTCCCGCATTTACTACAATGACTTCTGGAAGATGTGCATCAATTTCCTCCTGAACATCTGCATTCCAGACAGTATCTCCGGCTATATAGAGTGTTCTTTCGGAAGGATGTTTAAAGACTGCACCGCACACCAGACCAGCAAGCTTCAGAATTTCTCCCCTGCCATGCTCGCCTTTCGTTTTTATCAGATGGATGTCTTCGAATACTGTATCCTCTTTAAGGACTTCTACATTTCGAAAACCGTCACTTCTGACTGAACTGGCATCTTCCTCATTTTGCACGAACATTTTAATATCCTTTGGAAGTGCGTTTTTGGCTGCATCATCATAATGATCCAGGTGAAGATGGGTTACAATGACTGCATCTGCCTGACCAACTATTTCATCAATAGAAAATGGCAGTTTGGTTAAAGGGTTTTTCTGTTCCTGCCTGATAGAATTAGGGAAGGGGGGATAAGTACCTTTCTCTGCTAAAAATGGGTCGATTAAAAACTTTTTCCCAGCGTAATGGACAACCAAAGTTGCATTTCGGATTTGTTGTATAATCATATTGCGCAGCTCCTTTTCCATAATGTAAGTATAGTTTATAATAAGACCCTTTTGGCTTTACATAGATTAAATCAAGTCTTTAAGCACTTTCACTTGATTAATGAAAGGATTTGTTGGGATGTTAGATGGTACGGATAAACATATTATAGAAGAGCTTTCAAAAAACAGCCGCATAAAGATGAAAGAGCTCGGTGAAAAAGTCCACCTGACCGGACAGGCGGCCTCAGCCAGAGTTGCAAAACTGGAGGATTCAGGGGTTATTGAAGGATATACCATTAAAGTAAATAAGGAAAAGATGGGTTACCCAGTTCATGCCATCCTTCATATTTATACGAAAACCGCCAATCATCAGCCGTATTTATCTTTCGTTAAGAAACAAGAACAGTACATCATCCATAACTATAAAGTGAGTGGGGAAAGCTGCTATCTGCTTGAATGCAGATTCCCATCCAATGAAAGATTGGATGAATTTTTGACGGGACTCAGCAATGCAGTGAGCTACAAATTATCTATCGTTATCAGCAAATAGAAGAACAAAAAGAGAAAAGCCCCGCCAAAAGCGGGGCCTCTCTCATCAGCTTGCATTCTCCATCACAGGCTCCGGCTGCTCCTTCGTCTTCTTGGGAGAGCGGCTGAATAAGCGGTACACAGCCGGAATCAGCAGAAGTGTTATAAAGGTAGCGAACATCAGCCCGGAGATGAGGACTGTTGCCATTGGCGCCTGATAGTTTCCGGATGTGCCGGAAGCAAGGGCCAGCGGCAGCATTCCGCCAGCTGTTGTAAGGGTCGTCATAAAGATCGGGCGGATCCGGTCCTTTCCGGCCTGAATGAGTGCATCAGTGATTGCAGCTCCTTCTTTGCGCAGCTGGTTGGTCCGGTCCAGCAGCAGGATGGCATTATTCAGCACAATGCCGATCAGCATGACGATTCCCATTGCCGACATGACGCTCAGCTCGCGCTGGGTCAGGAAGAGCCCGAGGATGACGCCGACGATTGTCATCGGGATGACTGACATGACGATGATCGGCTGAACCAGATGATTGAATTGAACCGCCATGACAAGGTATACAAGGAATATGCTGATGGAAAGGATGAAGACCATATCCTTGATCAGTTCCTGCTGCTGCTCCAAATCTCCGGCTGCAGATAAAGTGTAGCCTGCTGGTGCATCAAATTTCTCGATCAGTTTCTGTACATCACGGTTGATGCTGCCAAGATCCCTGTCCTCAATATCAGCCGAAATAGATATGAATCTTTCACCATCTTTATGGGAGATTTCATTCGGCGCATCGATCTTCCTCAGGCTAATCAGCTCTGACAGCTTCTTTTCTCCTCCGGCAGCAGGGATGGAGAGCTTCATGAGCGCCTCTTTAGTTGCCGTCTTTTCGCTCCATCCTAAAATGAGGGGAACAGATTCTTCATGGAGTGAAACCTCGCCAAGCGGCATTTCCATAAAGGACTGTTCAATGAATTGCTTGACCTGCAGTCCGGACAGTCCGGCTTTTTGAATTTCGTCTTCCTTTAATTCTACGATCTCTTCAGGTGATGTGCGTTTCATGGAAGAAGTAATAGCGACGATTCCATCTATTTTCCCAAGTTCCTTTATAAAAGAATCGGAAACAGTCTCCAGTTCTTCAAAGCTTTCGCCCTTCAAATTAACTTGCACAGGATAGCCGCCGCCGCCTGACATCACACTCTGGACGCTTTCAATTGGCTGGGTATCCTCAAGCTCGCGCAGCGCCTTCATGATTTCCTCGTTGACCTCTTTCTGGGATTTTGTAATATCATCCCCTTTGGTCATATTGATGATGGTGTACATCATACCGCCGCTGTCCATAACATAATTGGATTCTACATCCTTGATTTTGCTCAAGCTTTCATTCATTTCTGCGGCAACCGCTTCTTTTTCCTTGATGGATACACCGGTCTCCAAATCAACCATCAGCTCGGAATAGCGGTTGAACACATCCGGCATGATTGTCATCGGTATTTTTGGAATAAGCAGCAGCGAGCCTGCAAACATGAGGAAAAAGGCTGCAATCACTGCAAAACTGTGGCGCTTTTTCTTTACAGTCCAGTTAATCACCCTGCTGTAAAAACGTAGCAGCGGTCCTTCCCTGCGGGCTTTCTTTTTGCTGGAAATTTTTAAGAACTTCTCTGACAGGGAAGGGATGACTGTGAATGAAACCAGTACTGAACTGATCAGTGTGATTGCAACAACTGCCGACAGCATGATCATGAATTGGCCCATTTCTCCGCCCAGCAGCCCGATCGGCAAAAATACGACGATGGTAGTGAGCATACTTGCGATTACGGCTGCCGATACTTCTTTCGTTCCTTCCAATACGGCCTCAAGACGGGCTAGCCCCTGCTCTTTTTTGCGGTAGATGGATTCCAGAATGACGATGGAAGAGTCAACCATCATGCCGATTCCCAATCCCAGGCCGATAAGTGTCAGCATATTGAGGCTGTATCCGAACATCCACATCGAGGCGAAAGTCAGGAGTACGGAGGTCGGAATTGAGATTCCGACAATGAGAGTGGCCCTTAAGTTCCTCAGGAATAACAGGAGAATCACTACAGCAATGATGCCCCCAATGAGGATGTTGGACGCGACGCCGTCAATAGATTCCTGTACATAGTCAGCCTGCGCAACCATCTCATTCAGCTCAAACCCCTTGATCAGCCCTTCTTCACGGATTTTTTCGATTTCCCCGCGGACAGCATCAGCCATTTCGATCTGGGTTGCATCCGAAACTCTCCCGACCTGGACAAACACAAGATCCTTGGTGCCATTTTTCCAGACAAAAGAGGAGCTTTCCTGCGGCGCTACTGTAATATCAGCAATGTCACCAAGCTTGATGAAGCCTGAAGGAGAAGCAATTTCAATATTCCTTATGTCATTTTCTGAACCCGGCTTTGTATTCCAGCGGACAGAAGGGGATTCCTTTTCCAGCTTGAGCTGACCGAGCGTCGCTTCGCTGTTCACCTGCTGGATGGCAGCCATCACCCCGGAAGCATCCAGTCCTTTTTTCAGCATTTCTTCCCGGTTTAAGAGAATGTTTACTTCATCCTCCTCCATGCCGGAAAGCGATACATCCCTTACTTCAGGCAGAGCTTCAAGCCGCGGCTCCAATGTTTCCTTTGCAAATCTGGTTATGTCCTCAAGATTGCCGTTCGACAGATCCAGGAAAAATTCATAGCTTTGGCTAGCGCCGTATTGCCCCATTTCTACTTCCTTTACAGCAGATATCCCGGCAGTGGAAGAATTGATGACAGATTCCACTTCTTTGAAAACCTCGTCACCCCGGCCCTGCTCAAAGGCCATTTGGATGGAGCTTCTTCCGGCAATTGTAGTGGACGTTACATCTTCAACCCCGTCGAGCCCTTTTAATTGCTGCTCAAGCGGAGTGGTAATCGATCGCTCAATTTCTATCGCAGGCATTTCTCCCGCATTGATCTCTGCATAGCCGCCATCCATCTTCATGGCAGGCATGAGCTCCTTATCAAGCTCAAGAACTGCATAGCTCCCGGTCAGCAGGACCAGGACTGCCACAAGTCCAACCAGAATCTTTCTTTCAACGATAAATTTGATCAGTTTCATAAGTACTCTCCTTTTAGTGAGATGAAAATATGGATCTTTGCTCCCAAGGAATAATCATACAGAGCAGTTGTAGAAAATAATACATAAATTAGTAAAATTTTCTTTTTAAAGGAGTAAATCCCACATCCTTCTGTTTTCCATCATAAACTCAATCAGTCTAAAGCGGATTGAGCCTCAGACATATTTTGACTAAGACTTGGGACCTAGAAAAGAGCAGGGCGTTTGCAGGCTCGAGGGGCTGGCGTTCAGCAGGGTGTGAAGGCTAAGGCTTTATTTGCGGCTTTGAAGATATATTTGCGACTTTTGGGATATATTTGCGAGTTCCAATATATTTGCGACTTTCCAGATATATTTGCGAGTCCCAGGATATATTTGTGACCTTCCTGAATGCTGGCCAAAAACTCGGCAACATCTGCATAACCAGTATTCCGCCGGCAAAAAAAATAGACACAGCACACAGCCATGTCTATCTTCCAGTGATTTTACAGCTGATAGGCAGCTGCATTGAGGGGAATGCGGCACTCACGCTGTTCCTGTGTGCCTCTTGCTGCAGGGGTTGGCCCGAAGTGGGGAATGTTTCCGGCGATGAATCCTGCTTTTTCGACCAGGAAATCATCATCCAGATCAATGGCGGAAACGGAGATCTCTTCTTGGCCGATTTCAATGACACGGACTGCCTGCTGGTCAAGGCATGCGGATTTTTGTACAAAGGTCCAGTTGTTTTGCTGCACGATGGAGTCTACATGGGTGTGGCCGTTGAAATAAACGCCAAGCCCTTTCTTTTGGCTCAGCACTTTCCACATGTCGATATCCCGGTGGATGGAGCCTTTTTCGCCATCTGAGCGGGTTGTTGTGTTATAGACAGGATGGTGGACAAACACAAGAAGCGGCTTGGAGCCGGAAGCTGCAACAACAGTCTCGAACCAGTTCAGCTGTTCTTCATCCATCCAGCCGCCCCAGTCTTCATAGTTCATTTCCCTCGCCGTATCAAGGAAGGCGAAAACAGCTTTTTCATTTTCGAAAGAATGATATTGTTTCTGGCCGGTGATGGCGAGCACTTCTTTCTTTGTCATCGCATATACATCGTGATTGCCAAGCGCATGGTAGAAGGTGCGGTCTTTTTGCCTGATGATGCTGTAGATTTCCTCAAGCTCGTTTGGAAGGCCGAAATTAGTGAGGTCACCGATCGAAACATGAAAATCAGCCTCGATATCCAGGAAGTAGTTCATGAATGTTTCATAGAAAGCTGTACGCGCTTCTTTGAGTCCCAAAACCTCTTCGTTGATTGCCGGGTAATGCAGATCTCCAATCATTGCAATTTTCATCTTTTATTCTCCCTTCGTATGTACTGCCTTTCACTTAGAACAGTAAGGGCCGAATATTAAGAAAAATGACGAGGAATGTAAAAATCAGGTTAAAGAGTCTCCCGGTTACTTTTCATCATAGAGGATTATGATACTGTAATAGGAGAAAGGACAGGATCACGGACAGCGAATCTATTTTCAGAATAGGAGTGTTATGGTGGCAGCATTGGCAGAGAAAGCGAAATTTCTGGAACGGGTGGAAGCATGCAGGAAGATTGCGGCAGTCAAAGAGCCCTGCGGAATTGAAAAAGCGATTAGGCATAAAGACAAAATCAGCGCTGTCTTCCTGATGACCGGCAATATCATGTCTGTTAAGAATTATGCAGATCTATTCAGGAAGGAGGGGCTGCCTGTTTTTATCCATATAGAAAAGATCGGGGGATTAAGCCTTAACAGTGAAGGGCTGGATTTCATCGCTGATTATGTCAAGCCGCTCGGCATTGTGACCACAAAGCCGGGACTTGCGGCAAAAGCTAAGAAGCGGCGCCTGATGGTCATCCAGCGTGTATTCATGATAGATTCGGAAGTATATGATCATGTGCTGGAGCTGGGCGGACCTGATGGCCCTGATATGATTGAAATCATGCCTTCAAGGCTTCCTCATATCATTCAATCACTCTCGGAAAAGCTCCTGGTGCCGGTGATCACGGGAGGCCTGCTGACGGAAAGGGAGCATGCAGAAGAATCGCTCTCATGCGGGGCTGCGGCGGTCACAACCTCCAATACGGGGATCTGGAAGGAAGATTTAAGCAGGAACGGGCGCAAAAATGCGAGAATGCCTGTTTAATAAAGATTTACAATTCCATAATACTATCTTAGCAAAAGGGATGTAACATCATAATCGACAAGTACATAGAAAACAGGTTCAATGCAGAGAGACCTCAAACACGGAGAGTAGGATTCCGTTTGTTTGAGGTCTCTTTAGTTTTTTGGGAGGTGAGGAGGCAGGCCAGTACCTTTGCCATTTTCTTGAAAGCTTTACAGCTCCAATCTTGCTTAAGCTGAACTACCTGATGCAAAGTGCTAGATCACAATCCATTGAAAACGGGGGAATATGAAGTGAAGAAAATATCCGGTCTTATCGTAATGATTTTTATGCTGCTGATGGCAACCGCATGCTCAGGCAACAATTCTGCCGGTACAGAAACGAAATCTTCGGGGGACAATACCGCATCTGCCAGTGATGACAGAATCCATATCAAATACTGGTATGCGTGGGGAGATAAAATTGGCGAGAATAATGAAAATCTCGTCAAGATGTTCAATGAATCCCAGGACAAGATTTATGTAGAAGCAGAATACCAGGGGACTTATGATGAGCTTCACTCCAAGACACAGGCTGCTTTTGCCGCCAAGAATGCTCCTGAAGTCACTCAGAATGAGATTGCTTCCATTGGCGTTTTTGCTAAATCCGGCATGACACAGGACCTCACGCCATTCGTTGAAAAAGATGATATCAATATGGATGACTTCAACCCGGGGCTGATGGGGAATTCCTATGTGGATGACAAGCTTTACGGCCTTCCATATCTGCGAAGCACACCGATTCTGTATATGAATACGACCATGCTGAAGGAAGCTGGGCTTGATCCGGCAGGGCCTAAGGATTGGAAGGAATTCGAAGAATATCTGACTGCCCTCACAAAAGAAGGGAAAACGGTCGGGATGACCATGCCGGTCAATATCTGGATGTATGAAGCATTTGTCGCACAAGGTGAAGGGCAAATGATCTCTGATGATGAAAAGAGTGCTGAATTCAATGGAGAAGCAGGTGTTGAAGCGCTTGAATTCTGGAAAAAGATGGCCGACAAAGGCGTCATCAAGGTTCCTGGCGGCGAAGCAGCTGCAGAAGTAGCCAAGCAGGATTTTGCCAACAGCCGTTCTGCCATGGCTTTCTCTTCTACAGCCGATCTTTCTTATAATTTGAGCGTGGCCGAAGAACAGGGCTTTGAGCTGAACACTGCTTTCATGCCTGCCAATAAGGTGAATGGAGTGCCGACAGGCGGTGCCAACCTGGTCATGACAGCCGGTCTTGATGAGGAAAGGCAAAATGCCGCATGGGAATTCATCAAATGGATGACGGCAAAAGAACAAACCATTTATGCCAGCGAATATACTGGCTATCTGCCAAGCCGCCTTTCAGCTGTAGATTCTGAAGAAATGAAGTCACTATATGAGAAAATGCCGCAATTCAAAGTGGCTGTCGACCAATTGCAGTATGGTCATGCCCGTCCGATGGCAGAAGCCTATCCTGAAGTGGCTAAAATCCTGACAGACCAAATCTCCAGGGTCATGCTTGAAGATGGCCTTGCTCCAAAAGACGCCCTTGATGAGGCAGCAGAAAAAGCCAATCAATTGCTTAAGTAATCAATAATCGCATCAGGCTGCCGGGGGAGGGATTCAGTCCTTTTCCCCGGCATTCATAAAGAAAGGGGAATGCAGAATGACTTGGCACAAAGACATTAAAGTGGCCATTTTCGACTTGGACGGCACATTATATCAGGATTATGCCTTTTTAGGGAGATATATCAGCCACATGCTTGGCAGCCGCTTGCAGGGACAGGAACTTCAGGCGGCCATCGATGAAGCTTATATGATTCTGGAGGGAAAGCACCCGGTGAAGTTCGGCTATTTGTTCTGTCATGATGGAAACAGGGCATACAGCCATGATGGGCTTGTCCCGACAGGCTGCTTCGGATGGGATGGAAAGGAAGGGGTACTGAACCAGGAAGAGATGGACGGACTTTTCTACATAGGTGATCCATGGGGGATTGCAGCCATTCTTGCAAAAAGGCATGGCGTCCATGCAGAAGAACAGCTGAATGCGTTCGAAACAGTCAGGAAGGAAATGCTTGCCGGACCCCATCAGATCGAGGTGTTCCCCGGCTTGATTGAAGCGGTAGGCAAAATGGGTGCTGATCGCAAGATTTTTATGACCAACACCCCATCTCCTTCTGCTGAAGAATTTGTCAGCTTTCTTGGGCTGGAAAATCTGTTTGATACATACATAGTGGATGCACAGAAGCCTGAGGGCATCAGGGGCGTCATGAAAAGGCTGGGGGAAGAAGGCTATCAGCCACATGAAATTTTATCCGTCGGGGACAATCCCTTCAATGACCTTTACCCGGTGAAACAGCTTGGGGGCAGGACCTGCCTGATTTCCCGGTATGAGCATGCCGGCTCAGAGGAGTGGGACCATTCAGTAAAAACAATCGAAGAGCTGGCCGGATTCTTGAGGCTTTTGGAGGCCGTTCCTTCAGGGGCAATCTAGGATCCTTGTCTGGAGAAAATCCAATACTCGAAAACAGGAGATGAAAAGGCATGGCTGAAATCAGATTGGTGAATATATCAAAAACCTATAAAGACGAGGAAATCATCAATGATTTGAATCTGACCATCCGCGATGGATCCTTCACAGTACTGGTTGGCCCATCCGGCTGCGGAAAATCAACGACATTGCGGATGGTAGCGGGACTGGAAAAGGAATCAGGAGGAGAGATCTGGATCGACGACCAGAAGGTGAATGATCTTGCGCCGGGGAAGCGCGGCATTGCCATGGTATTTCAAAACTATGCTCTGTATCCGACCATGACGGTCAGGGGAAATATTGAATTCGGGCTTGTGAATAAAAAGGTTCCTAAGCAGGAACGGGAACAGCTTATTGCTGAAATATCAAGGATTGTCGGCCTGGAGGAATATCTTGATAAAAAGCCGCAGAACCTTTCAGGCGGACAAAGGCAGAGGGTAGCGCTCGCCAGGGCCATGGTAAAGAAGCCGAAGGTATTCATTCTGGATGAGCCCCTCTCCAACCTGGATGCGAAGCTGAGAGTCCAGATGAGGACAGAGCTGATCCAGCTTCACAAGCAGCTCGGCACCACCTTTATATATGTGACGCATGATCAGGTGGAGGCCATGTCGATGGGGGATGAAATCGTCATTTTGGATAAAGGCAAAATCAAGCAGGCTGACAGCCCGATGGCTATCTATCATGATCCCGAGAATATCTTTGCCGCGAGCTTTATCGGAACGCCTCCCATGAACATAGTGGAAAAAGCCCTGCTTTCTGATTATATGCCGGCTGTAGACGGTGACGCAGCCTATATTGGATGCAGGCCAGAGCATATGGAAATCGTTACGGCGGATACCTTTGATGCGCACAGCATCATCCTCCCTTCCAGGGTGGCCGCGATGGAAACACTTGGATCTGAGACCATTTATACTGTTCGAAATACGGCTGGCGTTATGCATGTGAAGAGCTTTCTCGATCCGATGCCCCATCTGCAGGATGTGCATGTAAGGCTTCCATATGAAAAGCTTTACTTTTTCACGAATGATGGAATAAGGAACAGGTCAGCAAGCATGAACATGCAGGAGCCTGTACTGGTAAAAGGGGGCCGCTGATATCATGATGAATAAGCTGCGGCCGTATGGCATGATTGCGCCATCGATTGCCATCTTCGGATTATTTTTCATTTATCCTATCTTATACATGATTTATTTAAGCTTCCATGACTGGAACTTTGTCAGTCCTGTTAAGGATTTTGTGGGTATCGGCAATTTCAAAGCGCTTTTCGCAGAGCGTGAGTTCATTGAAGTGATGCAGAATACCTTTACATACACAGCACTGACAGTATCACTGACGGTGGCGGTTTCTCTCCTGCTTGCCCTGTGGCTGAACAGGCAGGGAGCTCTGTACGGATTTGTGCAGGGTGCGATCTTCAGCCCGCATATTATCTCGCTTGTTTCAGTGTCGATGCTTTGGATGTGGCTCATGGATACTGACTATGGACTGCTGAACTGGTTTCTCAATTTGTTCGGCATCGCAAATGTCCCATGGCTGACAGATCCGGGAACCTCGCTGTTTTCTCTCGTCATTGTGGCGGTCTGGAAAGGGATCGGCTTCAATACGCTCATTTTCATTGCCGGGCTGCAGAGCATTCCGAAGGATATTTATGAAGCGGCAGAGCTGGATGAGGCGAATAAGGCGAGGACCTTTTTCAAGCTGACGCTCCCGATGCTGTCACCGACGCTCTTTTTCCTGACGATCATTTCCCTGATTGCGTCATTCCAGGTGTTTGAAACGATTGCGATCATGACCCAGGGCGGGCCGATTAATTCAACGAATACCTTTGTTTTCTATATTTATGAGTATGGTTTCCGGTTCTTCAAAATCGGCTATGCATCGGCCGCAGGTGTTCTGCTGCTGATTCTGGTAAGCCTTTTGACAATAGTCTACTTCAGGCTGCTTTCCCGGAGAGTCCATTACCGATGATGTGGAGGATTATATATGAAGCTTAAAGCTGCAGGAAGGCTTTTCAATTTGGCCGCACTCTTACTGGTTGTTGCTGTTTTTGCACTTCCGTTTGTCTGGATGATTTCCACTTCTTTTAAAACGCTTGGTGAAACAATGACATTTCCGCCGAAATGGCTGCCTGAGGAGTTCAAATGGGAAAACTTCTCCAAGGCATGGAACTCCGGGCCGTTTTTCCGCTACTTCTTAAACAGCCTGATGGTTTCAGCGGGAATCCTGATATTGCAATTTCTGACGATTATACCGGCAGCCTATGCTTTTGCCCGGTACCGTTTCAGGGGAAGCAGGTTTTTCTTTGCTGTGACCATGATTACCCTGATGATTCCCTCTCAGCTTATCTTTTTGCCGGTCTATCTGCAGATGAGCTCCTGGGGGCTGCTTGATTCCCTGTGGGCGCTGATCCTGCCGTTTGCCTCCAGTGCTTTTGGCATTTTTATGCTCAGGCAGTCGTTCATGCAGGTCCCTGAGGAACTGCTGGAAGCCGCCCGGCTTGATGAAGCTTCTGAATGGAAGATCATGTTCCGCATTATGGTTCCGATGGCAAAGCCTGTTCTTATCACATTTGGATTATTCAGCTTCATCACTCACTGGAACGATTATTTCTGGCCGCTTGTTATGACGACAAGCGATGTGGCGCGCACCCTTCCGCTCGGGATATCCAAGCTTAGGGAAGTAGAGGGAGGAACTGCCTGGAATGTGCTTATGGCAGGAAATATGATCCTTGTTGTGCCGATCCTTATTGCCTTTTTCTTTGCTCAAAGACAGATTATCCGTGCTTTTGTTTATACAGGAGTCAAATAGACAGGAAAGGATGATGATTGATGCTGAAGAATGCCTGTGTTGCACACCGCGGCTGGAGCGGGAAAGCCCCTGAGAATACGGCGGCCGCTTTCCGGCTCGCCCTTGAGCACCCTATGATTTCTGCCATAGAGCTGGACGTCCATTTATCAAGGGATGGGATCCCTGTTGTCATTCATGATCACACGTTGGAACGGACAACAAACGGGAGCGGAAATGTGAAGGACCATACTGCCGCTGAACTGGCACTCCTTGATGCAGGCTCATGGTTCAGCCCTGAGTATTCCGGCGAAACGATATCCTCGCTGGAGGAAATCATTCAAATGGCCAAAGGAAAAAAGAAGCTTTTCATTGAGCTGAAGCAGATGGCCGGAATGTATGAAGGACTTGAAGAAAAAGTGGCAGGATTGATCAGGAAATATTCGCTCTATAAAGAGGCCCTGGTCATCTCTTTTGATCATCATTCACTTCTGAAGCTGAAAGAGCTGGATCCGACGATCCGCACCGGCCTGATTTACCTGGGTCATGCGACTCTCCTGGCAGAGCAGGCAGCTTATACGGGGGCAAGCCATGTATCCGTTCACTATGGCTTTCTCTCCCGTGGGCTGGTTGAATCTCTGCTGGACGCCCGAATTGAAATCGGCACATGGACAGTCAACGGCAAAGAAGCTTTGAAAAAGGTGCAGGACTTGGGCGGAAGCATCCAGATTACAACCAATCATCCGGAAATCATGGTCGGCCAGCCGGAAGAGCAAATGGAGGCAGCAGAATGAGTCAGGCAAAAATATCATTTATCATCCCTTCCTATAATGAAGCTGAGAATATCCCCAGGGTGCTGGAGGCAATCCGGACGGAAATGGCAAGCCTTTTTTATCAATATGAAATCCTGTTTGTGGATGACGGGAGCTCGGACGGCACGATGGAAACCATCCATCGGCTGGCTTTTCACCATGAGGAAGTCAAATTTATATCGTTTACAAGGAATTTCGGGAAGGAGGCGGCCATGCTTGCCGGACTCCGGAACGCAGAAGGTGATGCGGTCATCATGATGGATGCCGACCTTCAGCATCCGCCTTCCCTGATCTGCCAGCTGGTGAGGGGATATGAAGAAGGGTATGGGCAGGTAATTGCCAAAAGGAACCGTACGGGAGATTCTCCGGTGCGTTCATTCGTTTCCTCCTGCTTCTACCGGTTTGTGAACAGGGCAGTGGACGTGCAGCTGTCAGACGGTGAGGGAGATTTTCGGCTGCTGAGCAAAGAAGCAGCAAAGGCGCTCCTGCTGCTCAGTGAAGGAAACCGCTTTTCCAAAGGACTTTATTCATGGATCGGATTCGAGCAGAAAATAATAGAATACGAGAATGTCCAAAGGGAAGCAGGGGAGACAAAATGGTCATTCCCTAAACTGCTGAATTACGGGATTGATGGGATCGTTTCTTTTAACCACAAGCCGCTCAGGGCATGCTTTTATCTGGGCGCCTTTGTCCTTCTGCTTTCGCTCGGATATATCGGATTTACCTTTGTCCAGATCATGCAGCATGGAGTCTCTGTTCCCGGCTATTTCACGACCATATCTGCTGTCCTTTTCCTGGGAGGAATTCAGCTTGTCTGCATGGGAATCGTCGGTGAATACATCGGCCGCATTTATTATGAGACAAAGAAAAGGCCGCATTATCTGATTCAGCAGACCAATATTCAGCAAGCAAGCGAAAGAGGGGAGCAGCATGCGGTTCATACACAGTGAATTTTTCCGCTTTGCCGTGACCGGCGGGGTGAATACCCTGCACTATTATTCAGTCTATCTTGTTCTTCTCCATTGGGCAGGGTTCCATTATTTCCTTGCGCATAGTATAGGTTTCGCAAGCAGCCTGATTGGTTCTTTTTTCCTGAATACTCTATTTACATATAGGGTGAAGCCGACATGGGGGGCGTTCATCCGCTTTCCGCTGACACAGCTGTTCAATACGGGCATGACTGCATTCATCTTGTTCATACTTGTCGATGGGCTGAAGGTGAGCAGCAGCCTTGCACCGGTCATTGCAGTCGTCTTTACTTTGCCAGCTACTTTCATTTTAACGGGGAGAGTCCTGAAAACATCATGCAAAAAGCGCGAAGCTACATACCAAACTTATTAAAGTTTCTTCAGGCAGACAGATGGCCTAAGGCTGCCTTATTCTTCTTCTGTCTGCTGGCAGCTGTACTGAGCCATATGTTTTTTATTTCTGAGTGGTTCGAGGGCCGCTATATGACCGGGATGAACGATGGATTGTCGCAAATGCAGCCGTTCAAGCAGCTCTTGTATGAGCAGTACACCAGCGGGGAGTTTTTCTATTCGCCTGACTTCGGGTTCGGCGGGGGAACCTATACCCAGCTTGGCTATTATTTTGCTACTTCTATCTTCTTTCTAATTACGATGCTTGTAACCTATATACTTGAGAGTCTCGGCCTGATTGGGGCGCCGGATATTTTTTACTGGGCTGACATCATCCTCATTGTAAGCATCATCAGGCTGACAGGCATCCTGCTTCTGGCCTCCTATTATTTCAGGATGCTGGGAATGAAAGCACTGCCCGCCTTTACTGGCGCTGTCATTTACGGCACAAGCATCATTTACTTCAGGCATGTGACCTATTGGGAGTTTTTTGCCGACAGTATGCTCTGGCTGCTTCTCCTTCTGATCGGGATTGAAAGGATCATGCGGGGGAAGGGTTCCGGTTTATTCATAATAGCTGTATCCATCAGCTTATTTGACAATTTTTATTTTGCTTATGTTAATTTCCTGCTGTGCGGCGTTTATGTCCTGTTTCGCTGGATTCTCCCGTTTGATGGAAACGGGCGGGCCAAGCTGATCCAGCTGAAGCATTATATTATCGGGCTGGCCGCAGGATTCTGCATCAGCGGCTTTTCGTTTTTTCCTGCCGTATATGGCTATTTGAACAATTACCGACCTGCATATGAGGACCATATCCCTGCTTTTGAGTTTATTGACAATCTGCTGCTGAACGGAAGAATTGTTTATCTGCCGGCATTTGTTCTCATCTGCCTGCTGGTAAAGCCTTTATACAGGAACAGGCATTTCCGGTTTTTTGCTGCAATGACGATCGTTTTGTCCATCCTGCATTTCAGCCCGTTTATAGGCAGCTTGTTCAATGGTTTTTCTGCTCCACAGTACCGCTGGGAATATATGCTGTCGCTTGCAGCCGGCGGGGCGGCAGGAGCTGCACTCCCCCTGGCAGGCAGGCTCAAGCTTCTTCCGCTTGCATCAGCAGGAGCAGGTGCGGCTTTATTTTACATACTGTTCTATCATTTTGACCCTAAGCTGGAATTTGAAGAAGTGCAGGATGCTTATATGGCGATTGCAGCCTTCATTTCGGCTGCTGTTTTCCTTCTCGGGGCAGCCTTTTTCAGGAAAAAGGCCGGAGTACTGCTTTCAGCTGCTGTCATCCTGACCAGCGTGCTGATCCCGAATTTTTACCAGGAAGAGCGTTTGACCGTGACAGGGACGGAATACCGTGTATCAAAGGAGTTCATGAACAGCCGTGACTATAACGGTGCAGACCAGCAGGAGCTCATCCGGCTGGTACAGGAGGGTAACGCTGATCCTTTGGCAAGGATCGACTGGATGATCCCTTTAAGGAATAATACTCCGATTGTCCAGGATTTCAGAGGAATGAGTGTCTATTCCAGTATCTTAAATAAAGAGCTTCTATGGTTTTATCTCAGTGATCTTGAAATCGATATGGGGCGTGAGAGCGTCAGCCGCTATGCTTCCCTTGGGGACCGGGCCAACTTGTACAGCATCCTCATGGGAAAATATTATATTGCTGAGAAGGGAGATGCCTCCATTCCTTACGGCTTTAAGAGAATAGCTTCTGCCGGCGGTTATGAGGCTTATGAAAATGAAAACCTCCTGCCTTTTGTGCGGACGGCTGACAGCGTTTATCTGGAAAAAGATCTGAAAGGAAGTTCCCCTTCGGCAAAGGAACAGGCGATGCTGAAAGGAATCGTTCTTGAAAAGGGAACAGCAAATGCTCCGATACCGGACAGCACAAATCTAATTTCGCAGGCGGAAATCAAGCCTTTAAACGCCGAGTATGCGGGAGGAAAACTCAAGGTCAGCGGTGAGGAAGGCGGCATTGATTTATTGATCAGTAGAAGAAATCCTTCTGCAAAAGACTATTTGGTTGGCTTCAATATTGATGGCATCAACAACAAGGATGAATTTATCCTTGAGGTCAATGAGTTCCAGACAATCAGGAAAGAAGAAGGGTCTATATACCGGACGGGTGTGGATGACCTGATCATAAGGGTCAAGGCAGCGGACCAGATTTCCCTTAGGATGCCAAAGGGAGAATATCATTTAAAGGACTTTAAGCTTTATGAAGAAACCTTTGAGGTGCTGGAAAATGTGAAAAAAGAAGAACGCCGCCATGTTCCGCCAGAGGCAGAGTGGTCAGGAAACCGTCTGTCATTTGAACTTCAAAATGAAGGCGGGCATTATGCAATCATTCCGCTGCCTTTTGAAAAAGGCTGGCGCTTAAAGATTAATGGAGAGGAAGAAGAGCTGCTGAAGGCCAATTATGCATTTACAGGCTTCCGGCTGCAGGAAGGTCAGAACAGGATCGAGATGGTCTATTATCCGCCGTATTTCTTTCAGCTGCTTGCACTCTCTTTTGCAGCAATGAGCATTTGCCTTGCTGCCCTCTTTAAAAAAACAAGGCGCATGCCCGTATGCCATATCAATGTTAGTTCTTAATGTGAAAGAGTAAGTTAATTCCAGAAATAGTTGGAAATTGAAGGAACAATCTATATGTGTGAAGAATATATCTCACTATGTATGTATACAAATGTGTACATACAAAATAGGAGGTGTATGCAGTGGAAAAAGACTTTCGCAAAAAAACATTTCGAGGTGCCAAGATTGAAGATATGATCTTGGAATTAGAGAAACTTAGCTCATTATGTGAAGAGAAATCTAAAAGTAGTGAACAATTAGAAAGGCAGCGTTTCTATGAAGGAATGGCTATTGCTTATACTACTATTGCAGTGAAATTAAAAGGAGACTTCGACTATATTGAACCAAAAGTAATTGATGAATTGTACAATGCCTTAGAGAAAACTTCAAATCCAAATAGTTTAAGCAATACAGAACACGGTACCACTTGTTCTTTTTGTCGTAGAAGTAAAGAAGAAGCCGGAGAATTAGCTATGGGACCAGGAGTTTCTATATGTATTGAATGCTTAGAGTTTGGTGCTGAAGTTATAAAAACACAATCCACAGAAGTATAATTCATTAACAAGCAATTTGGAAACCTTATAAGGTTTTTCTTATCTCTAATTAATTATCAACATTCATATTTAACACAGCCAATAAAAAAAGGAGACCCCCGCTAAAAGGGTCTCCCGCTCCACAAAGGCCCGCTATTGCTGCCTGTTCTGGAGCTGCTGCTCTCCGAGGGCGACAAGGCGCTTTGTCATCTCGCCGCCGACAGAGCCGTTTGCCCGCGCGGTCGTTTCAGCACCAAGCTCAACTCCAAACTCATTGGCTATTTCTTGCTTCATCTGATCAAGTACATTAGCTGAACCAGGAACCAACAGTTTGTTTCTTGCCATGATCCATCACTCCCGACGAAGGATTGAACAATGGGTATTGTTCTTTTTTAACTTAACCTGATGCAGGCTTCATGATACAGACAATCGGGGAAAGCATGCCTGAGCATCCGCCTGAGGGTTTTGGGATAAGATGTGCTAGTATGGGGATAGTTAAGAAATGAGGTGTCCAGGATGAAAATAGAAGTATGGTCGGATTTTGTCTGTCCGTTTTGTTATATAGGAAAACGCCGCCTGGAAGGGGCATTGATGGATTTCCCTTACCGGGATCAGGTAGAGGTGGAGTTCAAGAGCTTTGAGCTCGATCCAAATGCCGCTCCTTACTCTGGGAGAAGCATTCATGAGGCACTCGCTGAAAAATATGGCATGAGCATCGAGCAGGCGAAGCAGGCCAATGTGGGAGTGGGGCAGCAGGCGGCAAGCGTCGGCCTGACCTTCAATTTTGACGAAATGAAGCCGGGAAATACCTTTGATGCCCATAGACTGGCTAAATTCGCGAAAACAAAGGGAAGGGAAGCTGTTCTGACGGAAAAGCTCCTTAATGCCTATTTCACAGAATCAAAAAACATAGGAGATCACGAGGAGCTGGCTGGTCTTGCGGAAGCAGCAGGACTGGACAGGGAAGAGGCGCTCAGCATTCTGAAGGATGAAACAGCTTATGCCAATGATGTCCGCATTGATGAAGGCATTGCCCGGCAATATGGCGTTACAGGAGTCCCGTATTTTGTCATCAACCAGAAATATGCCATCTCAGGCGCCCAGCCTGCGGAAACCTTTGCCAGCGCTCTGCAGAAGGTATGGGAAGAAGAAAATCCTGTAGTGAAATTGCAGGAATTGTCCCCGGAAGGTGCGGCTGATGCCAGCTGTACGGATGGAAGCTGCATCGTTCCGGAAAAAGAATAGATTGAAACAGACTAAAAGGGGTTCGAAATAGAGATATTTCGAACCCCTTTTCTTTAAAAACTTTCAGCAAAATCAACCAGCATCTCCTTGTATACATGAACAGACTCCGGCAGTACATATTCTTTATCGCCATGCCAATGCAGTCCGCTCGGTCCGAATTCGATGGCCGGTATGCCGTAGTTGGCAAAGAAGACGGTATCGGCAGAGCCATGCTGTCCGAAAAAGACCGCTTCATCTTTAATATGCCGATCAACGACCGGCTTCAGCTTTAAGATGAATGGGTTGTCCCTTGCTGTTTGCAGCGGTTTGCTGAACATGCTGACAAGCACTTCCCCGTCTGTAATCGATTCAATCTGTTTAACGATTTCATCCTTATCCTGGCCGGGCAAATAGCGGATGTCGTAAAAAAGCTCGCATTTTTCCGGGACTTTATTATATACATCGCCTCCGCGGATTTTGGCCAGGTTGATGGAAGGGGAAGGATAGAATTCGGAGCTTTCTTTGGCAAAAGGGAGCTCCTTCAGCTTTCCATGGACTTCATATGCCCTTTCAATCGCATTGATGCCTTCCCATGGCCGGCTTCCGTGGGCCGGATCTCCATCAATGGCAATTTCGAGGCGCATGACGCCCTTTGCCTGGAGGGCGATTCCAAGCTGGGTCGGCTCTGAGCAGATGACAAAATCGCCGCGGTATCCATTTTCGGCAAGGTAGCCGGAGCAGTTGAACCCGCCGATTTCCTCATCAGAAACGATCTGAAGCTGAAGCTTGACCCCAAGCGGCGCCTCCTTCAGCTCTTTGAAGGCGCACATCATCGCTGCCACGCCAGCTTTCATATCGGCGGCCCCTCTGCCATAAATCTTGTCTATCACCTCTACGGGGATGAATTGATCTTCTTTGCCTGAAACAACATCTACATGGCCGTTCCAGACAATGGTTTCATTGCCGCTCCCTATCTCTGAAACAAGCATTTTGTAGCCGTTATTTTCAATGATATGTACAGGGAGCCCGTGGCCCTCAAGCCAGTGCCCGCAATAGGCAACAGCTTCATTGGCCCCTTCTTTGTCCGAGCTGTTGATGCTGATCAGCTCTTTCAGCAGGTTTTCCAGCATTTTTTTCCCTACCTCCTCTGTCTATGGGTTATAGGACTTATACCCTGTATTCTCGAGTTTAAAAGGGAAAAAGCCTCTTTCTAGTCTTCTGAAAGAGGCAGTTCTATCTTTTCTATTTCTTTGCCATTCAGTTTCACGCTGTACAGATGATACTCGGGCGACCCTTTAGCAAAACGCTTATCGACCATAAAGTATACACGGTCACCATCAGCACTGAATACCGGCCTGTCTGTATACTCCCCTAAATGGGTAAGCTGGGCTTCCTCTCCGGAATCCACATCCATTTTATACAGCTCATATTCATAGGTTCCTCCTTCATCAGAGTTACTGATGGATTGAAAAATCATTGTGTCTCCATCAGGAGAGAAGGTGAAATCAAAAACATCCATTTTTCTGTCAGGATCACCTGCTATCTTCATGCTATCAGGGTTATCTATGGGGATTTCAAATATGCGCTGCTTCACCTCAAAGGTTTCTTCAGGTGTATCAGCACCCTGGTCATCATCCATCTGGATAAAAACACTGTTTTCTCCCGGACTGAGCTGGAGGCTGTGCATAGAATAGCTCTTCAGATCAGTTATTTGCTTATGTTCGCCTTCAGCCGGATTAAATGACCAGACATCAAGGTCATGCGGCCGTTTGCTGGCAATAGGTGAATAGTTCTGAAAGGTGCCGGCGCGCAAATAATAGAGAGTATCATCAACAGGAGAAAATTCAGTTTCCGTGATAAGCTCATTCTCGGTAAAAGCATCTGTGACCTGCTTTGTCGATAAATCAAGAATATGGATGGTGGTTTTAAACGCTGTATCTTCATCCTGCTGTTTATTGGTGGAAATGAAGCTTAGCAGAGATCCGTCATAGGAAAAGCTCGGATCCAGGATCATTCTTGAGCTGTCCAGGGAAAATGCCTCAGCATTGATATCTTTTTCCTTGTTGTACAGCATAAGGCTTGGTTTGCCATCTTTGTAATTTACATAAGCAATCGTATTCTGTGAGGATATATCATATTGATTGGTAATCCCATTCTGCTTTTCATTTTCAGATTTATCCAGATTAAGCCCGAGGAGGATAAGCAGGAGCGTGATGCCTCCAATAAATGAAAACAGCAGGATGATACTTTTCTTTTTCATGAAAAGCTCCTTTCTAGTAAAACAGGGCAGGCGCGTAGATAAGTGCCAGGCCTGCCAGGATGGCGATGAAGGGAATCGCCGAGAGTCCGTATGCCAGTTTCTTATTTTTTCCTGCAACCTTGATCTGGATCACATAGAGGATGACCCAGAAGAGTATCGGGCTTAAAGAAATCAATATGACCGGGTGCAGGCCTATCATGATAAGCCCTCCCCAGGCAAAAAAGAGGCAGGCAGCTGTGATCAGGACGCCGGCGGTAATATTGATGGCATGAAGCTTTTTCAAAGTTTTATCCATCTTGCCGCTGCTGGCGCTGAAATCATACAGTGTCGTCCGATAGACAAGGACAATGGCAAGAAGGATATTGAGCCAATCCCAGATCGAAAGTCCGAGTGAGATGCTATGATCCAGATTGCTGGCCAGCAGATAGCCGGCCGCATAAACAAGGATATGCAAAATCAGCAGGGAGTTCATCCAGAGCTTCCGGTTCAGGTGGAAAACCTGGTTCACGGCAAGGAAAAGAATCATGGAACTCGCGCCCATGGAAAGCAGCAGCCAGCCGATATGGGCATCTCCATTGATCAAAAGCTGTCCCAGATAAGCGCCTATTGTAAAAAGGATGGAAGAGATGGCAAGCGTCAGCATCATTTCTTTTCGGTATGGAAAGAGAGACTGCTGAATCTGGCTTCCGATTTCCCCTTCCTCGCCAAACTGTTCCATCGCTTTCTGTTCGGCTTCGCTTTCACTGAAGCCCTGTTCCTGGAAGTGCTCTTTTGAAAGCTGCAGATGTACCATAAGCTCCTCGAATAGATCTTCTTTTTCTTCTTTGGAGCATTCGGTATGCTGGACAATTTTCATGACAAAACGTTCAAGCTGCGATTTCACGTTAATCCCCCCGAGCTTTTGCGGATCATGTTTTCGATCAGGCTCCAGTCCTTTCGCTTCTTTTCCAGCTCCTGCAGGCCGTCCTCAGTAATACGGTAATATTTCCTTCTCCCTGCTGCGGTTTCGCTCCA
This sequence comes from Bacillus sp. UMB0728, assembly GCF_002858875.1. Lineage (NCBI taxonomy): Bacteria > Bacillati > Bacillota > Bacilli > Caryophanales > Bacillaceae > Bacillus > Bacillus sp. UMB0728. The sequence goes on from NZ_PKLA01000005.1 coordinate 384,913, forward strand.
GTATGACTCTGCAAACTTCTTTTTCTCCAGGCGCTTGAGGGCAGGGTAGAGAGTGCCTTCACCCATTACATAAGCTTCATCGGAGATTTCCTTAAGGATTTTTGTGATTTCATAGCCATATAAATCCTTTTGGGCAATGAGCGATAAAAGCAGGAGATCTGTACTCCCTTTCATCATTTCCTTATCCATTTCCATCACCTTTTTCCTAATGTTACTAACAGTGTAATACGATGTACCTCGTATTGCAAGGGTTAATCTTATAGTTTTATCTATACTTGTATAGGTTTAAAGACTCAGGGGTGTAGGTCTTATAGCATGTTATCCAGAGACTTATTAACAGGGAAAACATGAACAGAAAAGTATTCCACAGACATATCCACATTATCCACAGAATTATCAGAAGTTTTGCTCATTATTATGTTAACCGATTAAAGCGTTAGTAAATATGAGATTATTTAGATTATCCACAAAATTCACAGGGTTGTGGATACTTTTTATTCACAGAGTAAAAAGAATATGAACATATTGTGAAGTGCGTTGCAGAAAGGAAAAACATGGAGTATATTAAAAGTGTAGAAAGTAAGTGAAGATATTCACAAACTTTCTTGTAAAAGCTGGCCGGCTTAATTATTTTTTGTTTAGTATTGTGAAGTTATTCACAAAATAACAAAGCGGGAGACGATGATCATGAAAGTGCTGAAAACTCCACAGGCAGCGGCAATATGGACTGTATTAAGAATATGGCTCGGCATTCAATGGATTGAAGCGGGATGGCATAAACTCGCTGATGGCTTTGATGCAGGGGGATTCCTGCAGGGGGCGATCGCCCAGGCAGGAGGGGACCATCCAGCTGTACAGGGCTGGTATGCCGGATTCCTCGAGCACTTTGCTCTTCCGAATGTTGGATTGTTCAATGTTCTGATACCTTGGGGAGAACTTCTGGTTGGAGCCGGGCTTGTACTTGGGGCAGCAACCATTCCTGCCCTGATTGCGGGTGCATTCATGAATCTTAACTTTCTTCTGGCCGGTACAGTAAGCACGAATCCGATTTTATACACAGCAGCGGTCCTCCTCTTATTCGCAGGCGGGGCAGCCTATTACTGGGGTGCTGACCGCATCATGATTCCTTATTTTAAGAACATGGCAAAGAAGAAGAAAACGGCCGTTTTTGCGAAAAGGCATGCCCACGGGCACTAGGAAAGAGAAAAGCAGCAGGTTCTGGACCTGCTGCTTTTTTTATGCTGAGAGAGTGCGGGCAAATGCCCTCAGCCGGTCAGCGGCTGTTTTTGGCGCGCTGGTCGGCAGCTTTTGAACGTGCCATTGCTTCTAAATCATCATGGTCTGCAAGGTCGCGGTCAAATTCGACATCCAGTCCATCTGATTTCATGTTCTTCGGAACTTGTGGAAGTGATGCTTTGTTTTTATCCCGAGTTTTGTGTCCATGTGCACGGCCCATTCGAAAAACCCCTTTCAACAATAAAAGTACGGAATTGGCTTCCGTACTCTTAGCTTGCACCCTATCAAGGCAATTATGAGCATTTTGCATCAATGCTTGGATTTTTTCTTCGTAAAGCCGCCGGCCTGGTCTGCCAGCTTGAACTCCCTGGAGTAAACAACCTCCTGCATGCTTGACAATGTACTCTTGGACTTATCTTTCGATTTTTTATCCATCAGGCACCATCCCTTTCCGAAAAAATGAACTCCTTTTCTTAATTTTTCCTAAAAAGGAAGGAATCATACCTTCTTAATAAATATCTTTCAGTGCTTCCTCAAGCCCAGGATAGCGGAAACTGAATCCGGCAGCCTCCAGCTTAGCAGGAAGAACGCGCTGCCCCTCGAGCACCAGCTTGCTCATTTCCCCAAGAGCGAGCTTAAGTGCAAAGGCTGGAGCAGGAATCCAGTGGGGGCGGTCGAGGGTGCTTCCCAAGGTCCTGCCAAAGTCCTTCATTTGGACAGGATGGGGGCTCGTAAAATTAACCGGGCCGCTTAGGTTTTTATTTTCCATGGCAAACATAATGCCCCTTGCCACATCTTCAAGATGGATCCATGAAACCCACTGATTGCCGCTGCCGAGATTGCCTCCTGCAAAAAGTTTATAGGGAAGAGCCATCCGGGGGAGCGCCCCGTCATTCTTTTCAAGAATGATCCCGAATCGGCAGAATGCGGTGCGGACATCCCATCTGCCTGCCTCTGCCGCCTTTTCTTCCCACTGTTTAACAGTCTGAGCCAAAAAGTCCCCCGCCGGTTCTTTATTACTTTCTGTAAACGTCTCTGTTTCCGAAGTGCCATAGTAGCCAACTGCACTGGCATTGATCAGAGCCTCAGGCTTTTCTTTTAGCTCACTGATTATGTTCAGGACAGCCTCTGTGGCATCCAGCCTGCTTTTAATAATCCTTTTCTTACGTTCTTCCGTCCATCTGCCGCTGTTGATCGATTCGCCAGCCAGGTTGACGATATAATCAATCTCTTTCAGCTGTGCCGCCGGATTGTCACCTTCATTCAGCCACTGGACATAGTGAATATTGTTTCCGTTCTTTTTTCCTTCTGTGCTCCTCGTCAAAATGAAAACCGTGTGGCCCGATTCTGCGAGCTTCTTCACAAGGGCATGCCCGACAAAGCCGGTTCCGCCTGTAATCGCTATTCTCATGGGTGGACCTCCTTTTCCTATACTGTATTTATACGCTTTTTCCTGTGTAAACTCCTTTTCCAGGCTGCAGTTTGCAAGTGATGCAGCACATTGTGATAAAGTGGAGAGAGAGGTGAAGAGGATGCCGGTAATCACAAAAATATCAGTCCAGCAAAAAAGGAAGGACCGCTATAACATTTTTATGGATTATGGCAAGGGTGAGCAGTATGCCTTCAGTGCCGATGAAGATGTCATCATCAAATTCGGCCTGAAAAAAGGGATGGAGCTTGACGCGCTCTCCCTGACCCAAATAGAATTTCAGGATGAAATCAGAAAAGCTTATAACCAGGCTATTCATTATTTATCCAGAAGAATGAGATCGGAAACAGAGGTAAGGAAGCATCTTGCTGAAAAAGAAACAGATGAAAGCATCATCAATGAAGTCATCGTTAAGCTGTACGAATATAAATTTCTGAATGACAACGAATTTGCCATCGCTTATGTGAGGACACAGGCCAATACGTCTGATAAAGGCCCTGACGTCATTAAACGGGAGCTGAAGGAGAAGGGGATATCACAGCCTGATATAGAGGAAGCCATACAGGAGTTCCCTGTTGAGGACCAGGTCGAAGCAGCAGTAAAGCTGTGCCAGAAATATGCAAAAAAGTACAGCAGGGAATCACAGAGGCTTCTGAAACAGAAGCTTGAGCAGATGCTCCTCAGGAAAGGCTATCCTTTCTCCGTAATCAATATTGCCGTCGAAGAGACAGAGTTTGAGGAAGACGATGACGGCGAAATGGACGCCATCCGCTATCAGGGAGAAAAAGCCCATCGGAAATACGAAAAGCTGCAGGGCTATGAATATAGGCAAAAAATGAAGCAGGCACTCTTTAGAAAAGGATTTCCGATTGAATTGATTGACCGGTTCCTTGAGGAAAAGGAAGAGGAAGAATAGAAGACAGGCAGCGGGTATTTGCGCTGCCTGTTTTTTTGTTCTACATCCAATCATTTTCCGGATTCAATCACAATCTTCTCTTCAAAACGGTTCTCGGTAATTATGCCGGCTACCTCAGCAGGTGAGCGGAGGCGTGAGCGGTCTGAAATATAGTTGTTATGATCCCAAAATGGGGTGTCCATGCCGCCCATATATACTGCCTGGATCAGGACCGGATCGTTTTCGTATTCTTTCTGCAGGCTTTCAGTAAAGCCCCGGGCCGCGAATTTGCTGGCACAGTATGCAGCTTCATTTGCTTTGCCGCGCAGCCCGGCAGTTGAAATGATATTCATAAGGAAGCTGCCCTTCTTTTGCTTGATAGCAGGGAGGAGTGCCTGTGCCATGTAGATGGTGCCCATCAGGTTGACTGTGAGCATATCATGGAGCTCCTCGTCCTTCAGGTCTTCAAAAGGACCGAAATGCCCAACGCCGGCATTGTTGATCACACCGTACAAATCAAATTGCTCTGGCAGTCCCGCAGCTTTCTCCTTTACTTCAGCCGGCTTGCTTATATCAAGAATCAGGATATCCGCCTTTCCCCCCTGGCTGGAGATTGCTTCTTTCGTTTCCTGGAGAGCTGCTTCACGCCTTCCGGATAGTATGATATGGAAACCAAGGCCGGCGTATTTAAGGGCCAGCTCCTTTCCAAGACCGGTGCCAGCGCCGGTGATGATAACTGATTGCATGTTGAGTCCTCCTTCAAGGGTAAAGTCCTTTATTTATACAGCTCTTTTCACTATACTAAAAAAAGATGAAGTTTTCCTCCGGCAGGCCGGACACAGGAATAAAAAAGGATGGATTATAATGGCGCAGGAGAAAAGATACAGTCAGCTTTCCCAGTACGAACTGCAGCAGGAAATCGCCAGCTTGCATGAACAGGCGAGAAAGGCTGAACAAATGGGCATGCTCAGTGAATTTGCTGTCCTCGAGAGAAAAGCCGTCATGGCCAAAGCATACCTTCTTGATCCGAAGGACTTTAAAGCAGGGGAGATTTATGAAGTGGATGGCGATCCCGGCTCATATTTTAAAATAGATTATTTGAATGGTGTGTTCGCCTGGGGCTTCAGGCTGCATGGCGGAAAGGAGGAAGAGGCGCTTCCGATTTCCATGCTGAAGGAATTAAAGGAAAATCAGAGCGGAGAGCTCTGATTTCCCTGCAGGCTAGGCCTGTTTCCTTGTTTGCCTTTTCAGAATAATGAGGTCCTGCGATTGCTGGGTCTGCCCATTTACCTGGGCATGTGCATGCTTCGGGCGGTAAAAGGGACCAGTAAACGGACTGGAATAAGGATTGTTATCAAAAAACTTTTTAGAGTTTCCCATAATCAAACCTCCTCATTATTGGTTAAAATAATTCAGGTGTATCATCTGTACGGTTTGATGACGCCCGCATGCGTTCCTGCGGATGGGTGTTGATTGACCCGTCTGCGCGTTTTGAAGCATATTCTGCTTTCGCGCGCGGTTCGCCTTCAAACTTGTTATGATTCTGATTTGGGAAATTTTTTGCTTTGTTCCGCATTCGTTTCCCCTCCTCGAGGTATGCTTGCGCGTGCTGCCTTGATTAGCCGCGCAAGAATAGTATGTGTTTAAAAAAGCAGGCTTATGAACGAAATGCAATAACAATAATATTTGGCAAAGAGGTGCTGTCTATGTTTGAAACACAAGAAAGACTGGTTGAGCTTCTCATGGAGAAAAACGGCAACCTTTCCTACGGCCAGGCCCGGACATGGGTAGAGCTTTTGTGGGATGATTTTGAAACGACCCGTGCAAAAGCGGGCTATGAGTATAAAGGAAGCCAGATGACAGACAGGATTGTCAGGCAGTGGATTGAAAACTACGGTGCAAGGCTGCATGACTTTGTTGCCAGCAATCCAAAATATAAGAATTTGCTTGAGCAGAAACCGGATGATAAAAATCTCCATTAAAAAAGATGGCAAATATGCCATCTTTTTTAATTTGGTATAATATCGAGCTTCTTCCGCAGCTTTTCCTCACTGAAAATCCACCCTGTATAAGAAGAAATGATATTCAGGTCATTGTCCAGCTGGACGACGGCAACGAATGGGTAATGTCCGTTGCTGCGGTATCTGAGATCAATGAACCGGACTTCGAATGAGTCCTCGAGATCTTCTACCTCCCACCTGTATACAGGGGAGAAGGAAAGAAATGCCGACAAATTTTTATCCTTTTTGGCAGCTTCCAGCACAGGAGTCTGAGGTACCGGTACCCTGTTGAACTGATCCAGGATATCGATATGCCCATTATTGGCCCGGCCGACAAAGAATTGATGTTCAGTCATGATGGCAAGCCTCCACTGATGGAATTTCATGGTCGGGGCGATGATGATTTCCGTACTGTCAGGAATAATCGCTTTCACCGCTTTCAGGACGGCCCGCTGGGCAAGGAACCGGATGATATAGTATGCAATCAGTACGGCATAGATTGCCAGGAATGTATAGCCGGGATGTGCACCCAGTATCCATATGAACAAACCGGCAACATGGATGCCGAAAATGAACGGGTCAAATGTATTGATGATCCCAAGTGCAACCCATTTGGAAGAAAATGGCCTTAAAGCCTGTGTCCCATAAGAGTTAAATATGTCGACAAAAACATGGAGGAATACGGCCCCAAATGTCCAAATCCATAGGTGAAGCAAATTTGCTTCAGGGAAGAATGGATAAATGACCGCGAGTATTGCAAGCGGCCACAGGATGACAGCCGGGATGCTGTGCGTGATTCCCCTGTGATTCCGTATATAGACTGCATTGTTTCTAAGCTTTAATACTGTATCAATGTCAGGGGCCTGAGAGCCGATGAGCGCCCCGATCATGACGCCCGTCGCTGTTGCTGTGCTATCTGCTACAACGGGGTCCAGAGTGGCAAGCCCGCCGAGTGCAAAGCCCATGACCACATGTGTGCCTGTATCCAAGAGGAAAGAACCTCCTTCCATGGAATAATCTGAAGTTGCGCTGTTTCTGTATTTTATCAGTAAAAAGCTTGTCATCAAAGCCATTAATGGTTTACGTTAAAGGAGCTGCCAATATAATGATGAAGCATGAAGTCCAAATGTTTTTGCAGTACGAAGTTCATCCAGCAGATTTGAATCTTTTTAAAAGCACTATCGAAAAAATCGCAGCGCTTCTCCCTGTGTATGAAGCAGCTGACATTTCGTTCGTCTACTCTGGGGCTGAACATGAGCCTTCGTTCGTTACGGAAACCTGCTCACTGCCGACAGAAGCCCATTATTTCGCGCTGAAAAAGCTGAGAAGCTCATGCGGGCACTCTGCATTCGGCTGCCTGGACAGCTTCATACCCGGCGGTCTCGAAGAAATCCGATTCTGGGCTTTGAAAAAGAAACTTTAATATTATATTCCCATATTTCATGGAAGTTTAACATCCGGAGGATCAAAATTGAAAAAAACAGCATTAGCCAACTTAGATGCATTTAATAAAGAAACCTTCCGCCAGGACCTGATCGGCTGGTTTGAACAGGAACAGCGGACACTGCCATGGAGGCAGGATCAGGATCCCTATAAGGTATGGGTATCGGAAATCATGCTCCAGCAGACAAGGGTCGACACAGTCATTCCATATTTCAACCGGTTCATCGAACAATTTCCGACAATCGAGGCGCTTGCAGAGGCTGAGGAAGACAAGGTGCTGAAGGCGTGGGAGGGGCTTGGCTATTATTCAAGAGCCCGGAACCTGCAGGCAGCTGTAAGGGAGGTTCATGAACATTACGGCGGCAGGGTTCCTGATAATCCGAAGGAAATTTCCTCATTAAAAGGGGTCGGCCCTTATACGGCAGGGGCCATTTTGAGCATAGCCTACGGCATTCCGGAGCCGGCCGTCGACGGAAATGTAATGAGGGTGCTGTCAAGAATTCTCTCCATCTGGGAGGATATTGCAAAGCCTGCAACCCGCAAGATTTTTGAAGAGGCGGTGCGGGAGCTCATTTCACACGAAAACCCATCATTCTTCAACCAGGCACTCATGGAATTGGGTGCGCTCATCTGCACCCCGACGTCGCCATCCTGCCTGCTGTGCCCAGTCCGTGAGCATTGCCATGCTTTTTATGAAGGCAAGCAGAGTGAACTGCCGATAAAGACAAAGAACAAAAAGCAGAAGGATGTCCAGATTGCCGCTGTCGTGCTGCGGGACAGAGAGGGCAGATACCTGATCAGGAAAAGGCCTGAAAAGGGCCTGCTGGCCAATCTGTGGGAGTTTCCCAATACTGAAATCAGCCTTGCTTTCCTGCATGAAAAAGATCAGCTGGCAGAACTGATCAAAGAGCAGTATGGCGCCATAATAGAAACAGCTGAGATGACAGGACAGATCGACCATGTGTTCACCCACCTAACATGGCATATCCATGTTTATAAAGGGACACTGCTTTCCCTGGAAGAAGAACGGAGCGATCTGAAGCTTGTAACCGAAGAAGAGCTGAAGGAATTTGCCTTTCCGGTTTCCCATCAGAAAATGCTCAAGCACGTGCAGGAGCATAAATAGAACAGCAGGGGGCAGCCCTGCTGTTTTTTTGTGAATTAGGAAACAAGGATTTTTCGCTTTTCTACTTGTCCAGCTCCGGGCGCTGGAACCTCGAGTCATAAGCCAAACAGGCCAGAAGGTAAAGAACAACCTTCCGACCTGCTCGTCTTATGCATGAGGCCCACAGATGCGGGTCATGCGGACGTTGCCACAGGACGTGGCGCTCTTAGTCCGCGTTCCTCTATTGAACAAGGCTTTTCCGCATGTCTACTCGTAACTGACCCGTGTCCCATGTGTATAGTCAGCTTCCTGCCTTTTAAGGCCGCCGCGGTTTTCGATTTCTTCTATGATTTCACGGTGGATGGTTTGTCCCTCTGCATTGAGGTAGGGAACTACCTGCTGCATGGAGTGATGGAAGAAGGCCAGTTCGCTGTCCTTCCATTCCGTCTTTTTCACCATGGTTAGTTCAGTCATATCCCTTCCGACGTACATACTTTCATTCCTTTCTCTTTGAGCCTGTTGTTTAAGAATAGTGTTATAATCCTGTTTGCCAGATATACATGGAAAAGATAAAATGAAAACAAATGAAACAGGAAAGGAATTACGATTCATGACACAAAAAGTAGCACTTGTAACAGGAAGCAGCCGGGGCATCGGGAAGGCGACTGCCATTTCCCTTGCCAAGGAAGGATATGATATTGTCATCAATTATGCCAGGAGCAAAAAGTCTGCACAGGAAACAGCAGAACAAATTGAAGCTCTTGGCAGAAAAGCCCTGATCGTAAGGGCCAATGTTGGAGATGTAGAGAAGATTAAGGTTCTTTTCCAGGAAATCAGGAATGAATTCGGCCGGCTGGATGTATTTGTGAATAATGCGGCATCCGGTGTTCTTCGCCCTGCTATGGAGCTTGAAGAAAGTCATTGGGATTGGACGATGAACATCAACAGCAAGGCCCTGCTGTTCTGTGCACAGGAAGCAGCCAAATTGATGGAGGAGAGCGGGGGCGGCAAGATTGTCAGCATCAGCTCGCTCGGCTCGATCCGCTATCTGGAAAACTATACAACAGTCGGTGTATCAAAGGCGGCACTGGAAGCATTAACCCGCTACCTGGCTGTTGAGCTCGCGCCGATGAATATCGCTGTCAACGCAGTCTCCGGGGGTGCAGTCGACACAGAGGCATTAAAGCATTTCCCAAACCGGGAAGACCTTTTATCTGAGGCAAGGGAGAAGACGCCGGCAGGGCGGATGGTTGAGATTGAAGATATGGTCAACGCAGTCATGTTCCTGCTGTCCGATAAATCAGGCATGATCAGGGGGCAGACCATCATAGTCGACGGAGGAATCTCCCTGCTCGTATAATAAGTTTAAATTAGAATTTTTTTCCTGAAAATTAAAGGATATTTTCTCTGCGGCTGGTTAAATTAATAGTCGTGGAGGTGATTAACAATGGCAAACAGACAAAACCAAACTCAAGCTGGCACTAACATCCAGGAAGTGCGCCAGCAAAACGCCCAAGCTTCTCAAGGCCAGCAAGGTCAATTCGGCACTGAGTTCGCTAGCGAAACAAACGCTCAAGAAGTACGTCAGCAAAACCAGCAGGCTGAAGCCCGCAAAGGTCAAAACGCTGGCAGACAAAGCCGCTAATTGTACGGGAAGGCACTCTTTTATCCGCAAAGAGTGCCTTCTTTTTATTTTGCTCTTTTCGCATTAAATGCTGTTATTTGAGTGCCATACCCTCCCGGAAAGCCAACCTTCCCGGACCTGGATGAGGGAGTCAGTGTCAGGTTGAAAAATAAGAGGAGAAATCCCCCTATTTTCAAAAAAACTCTAAAAATAGCTCAAATAGACGGAGAAATTCCGTCTATTGACTCAAAAAACTGGAAAATGGGCAACTTCGCTCCACTTAACCGGAAATTCTCCGCTAATTTATACCCATCCGTACTATATTCAGCAGCTTAACCGTAGAATCTCCGCTTATTTTGAGGGCTTGCTAATGTAAAATAAAAAGCGCTTTTGAAAAAGTTTAGAAGGCAGAACCCGGCTTCGAACATTGTCCAGCTCCAGCGCCTAGCCCCTCGAGGTCACAAGCCACCCTTCCAAAAAGGAAAAGATCGCCTTTCCGGGAGGGGTGTCTTCTGCTTGTCGGGGATGAACAAGGCGCTTCCGCTTTTCCCTATTCGACAAAACTTCCTTTCAATCAGCAGAACTAGTCAAAGGAAAGATTGGGGCAAAGCCGAAATACATAGGTAGAATCTGAAATTGGGACGGTGACCTGTATGAGTACTTTTGACCTGCTGGTATCTGAACAGATGAAAACGATGGAAAAGCTCCTGTTTCTTCAGTCAGAACTGGAACGCTGCCAGGAAATTGAGCATGAGCTTAAGATAATCCAGGAGGAAACGGAGCTGGAAAGCGTCCAGTTTGAAATCCACCGCATGAAAGAGGAATTGCGCGAGATCCACCGGGTGTTTGAAACCCAGACGGAAGAGGTAATAAGGTCGTACCAGGAAGTGAATCTGACCTGCGGCTGAGAGATAGGCAGCAGGGAAGGCCGGGAAACAGGCTGGATCCTTGTGCTTCAAGAGTGACTATATGGGATAGATAGGGCCATTGAGAGATTTTCAATGGCTCTTTGTTTTAAATTCTTTCTTTAACCGTTATAATAATAGGAAATAATACGTTCTTTGTTGCCTTTTGTCGTTTTAGGAAACTTGTGCAAGTCATTTGATAGGTTGCAAAGCGTTTGGGAATGAAAGTAGGGGAGAAGAAATGGGCGTACCCATCGAAGGAGAACCGATGCAAATACACAGCTACAAACACAATGGGCACATCCATCGCGTCTGGGAGGAAACGACTGTCCTAAAAGGGACACAAAGTCTTGTGATCGGAGGAAATGACAGGACGATTGTAACCGAATCCGACGGAAGGACCTGGGTGACCCGGGAGCCGGCAATCTGTTATTTTCATTCACAGTACTGGTTCAATATCATTGGTATGATCCGGGAGGATGGCGTGTATTATTACTGTAATATCAGCTCTCCTTTTATATTTGACGGCGAAGCGCTGAAGTATATTGATTATGACCTGGATATCAAGGTTTTTCCGGATATGACATTCAATCTTCTTGATGAAGATGAATATGAGCGGCACCGGAAGGAAATGAACTATCCTGAAGTCATCGACCGGATATTAAAAGCGAATGTCGATAAGCTGATCCAGTGGATCCGCCAGCGGAAAGGGCCTTTTGCGCCGGATTTTATCGACATTTGGTATGAGAGATATTTAACCTACAGACGCTGATATTAAGGATAAAAAATGCCTATGTAGCACCTGTTGACCTTGTTTCAACAGGTTTTTATCTGTTTAAAAGAGGTATTCTATAGAGAGAGCATTAAGGGGGGCAGCAATTGGACAGCATCAAAAGATATATGAAGTTTGTTAAGCCGTACCGGCTGCAAATTATCGGCACACTTTTAATCGGCATTATAAAATTTGCCATTCCGCTTTTGATTCCGCTTTTAATTAAATATGTAATTGATGATATCGTCGGGAATGATTTACTGTCCCAGAGCGGAAAAACGGAAAGGCTGCTATGGATCATGGGAGCCATGATTGTCATTTTTGTGCTGGCCCGTCCGCCGATTGAGTATTACCGGCAGTATTTCGCACAATGGACAGCAAGCAAAATCCTTTATGATATCCGTGATAGTCTGTTTCACCATATCCAGAAGCTCAGCTTCAAGTTTTATTCCAATAACAGGGCAGGGGAAATCATTTCAAGGGTCATCAATGATGTGGAACAGACAAAAACCTTTGTAGTGACAGGCCTTATGAACCTATGGCTTGATATTGCAACAATTATTATAGCGGTCGTAATTATGTTCAATATGGATATTACACTGACGATTGTTTCTCTGATTCTTTTCCCATTCTATGCTTTCAGTGTCAGGTATTTCTTCGGGAACCTGAGAAAACTGACCCGTGTGCGTTCACAGGCGCTGGCCGAGGTTCAGGGATATTTGCATGAACGTGTCCAGGGAATGGCCGTTGTAAAGAGCTTTGCCATTGAAGATCATGAGCAGAAGCAGTTTGACAGCCAAAATAAAAATTTCCTGGAGAAAGCCATCGACCATACAAAATGGAATGCGAAGGCTTTCGCTGTCGTTAACACCATAACCGATATAGCGCCATTGATCGTCATCGGCTATTCAGGCTATTTGGTTATACAGGACGACTTGTCGATTGGAACAATGATGGCGTTTATCGCCTATATTGACAGGCTTTATAATCCGCTTCGCCGGCTTGTCAATTCTTCCACCACCCTGACGCAGTCGATTGCATCCATGGACCGGGTGTTTGAGCTGGCTGATGAAAAGTACGACATTGATGACTCGCCGGACAGCATTGAAGTGACCAATGTGAAGGGCCATATTCAATTCAACCATGTGGACTTCTCATATGATAAGGAAGAAGAAACTGTGTTAAAGGATATCTCCCTTGATGTCCGGCAGGGAGAAACGATTGCACTCGTTGGGATGAGCGGAGGAGGAAAATCTTCCTTGATCAGCCTGATTCCCCGTTTCTACGACGTCACAAAGGGGGAAATCCTGCTTGATGGGACGGATATCAGGCGGTTTAAGGTACGTTCTCTCCGTGATAAAATCGGAATTGTATTGCAGGATAATATCCTTTTTAGTGAATCCGTTAAAACCAATATCCTTCTCGGCAAGCCGCATGCGAGTGATGAAGAAGTGATTGCAGCTGCCAAGGCAGCCAATGCACATGATTTCATCATGAACCTCCCGGAAGGTTATGAGACTAAAGTCGGGGAAAGGGGTGTCAAGCTGTCTGGGGGGCAAAAGCAGCGGGTGGCCATCGCAAGGATTTTCCTGAAGAATCCGCCGATCCTGATTCTTGATGAAGCTACATCGGCTCTTGACCTGGAAAGCGAGCATCTCATCCAGGAGGCTTTGGAAAAGCTGGCTAAAGACAGGACCACATTCATTGTAGCCCACCGGCTCTCCACGATTACCCATGCCGATAGGATTGTCCATATCGAGAATGGGGAAATTGCCGAAATCGGCAATCATGAAGAACTTATGGCCAGACAGGGTCATTATTATAACTTATTCCAGGTACAGCAGCTGGAGCATTAAGAAAACCCTCCTCTTCTACAGAAGTAATCTTGTAGAAGGGGAGGGTTTTTTCCAATTTAATACAGGTAATTTTGCTCATATAGCAAAACACCAGAGCATATGATTGGAAAAGCCGCTTTCATTTACTGGATTTATTTAGTATTCCTAAATACTATTTCAAAGATTTAATATATTTAAATAATTTGGAAAAATCAGTAGACTTGTTTAATCTTTTTTTATAGAATGAGAAAAAGATAGTGACCAAAGGTACAAATTTAAAGGGGCATACTGTGAGGATGCCCTCCTGGTTCACGGCATTTAAACTGCAGGAAATCAGGAGAACCCATGAAAGACCAGTGCTTCAGCATGGAAAAAAGGAAGGAGTAATGGTGTGAGTCAAGCTCCCGTTTTAGATGTAAAGCAGCTGAAAACCTCCTTTTTTTCTTCAGATGGAGAAATACCAGCTGTGGATGAAATCAGTTTTTCGGTCCGTAAAGGTGAAATTCTGGGAATAGTAGGCGAATCAGGCTGCGGCAAAAGCGTGACGTCGCTGTCAATCATGAAGCTGATCCCCCAGCCGCCCGGGAAAATCACAGGCGGCGAGATTCTGCTCAATGGCGAGGATCTGGTTGCAGCTTCAGAGAGCAGGATGAGGGAAATAAGAGGGAATGAAGTGGCGATGATTTTCCAGGAGCCGATGACTTCCCTTAACCCGCTGTTCACAATCGGCAGCCAGCTGGTTGAGGGCATTATGATACATAAGAAAATAAAGAAAAAGGAAGCGGCCAGTCAGGCTGTAGAAATGCTCAAGCTTGTAGGGCTGCCAAGGGCAGAGCAGATCATGAAGGAATATCCGCACCAGCTTTCAGGGGGGATGAGGCAAAGGGTGATGATTGCCATGGCCCTCTCCTGCCATCCGAAGCTGCTGATTGCGGATGAACCGACTACAGCGCTCGACGTGACGATCCAGGCCCAGATCCTCGCTCTTATGAAGGACTTGAATAAAAAGCTTGATACGGCCATCATGATGATCACCCATGACCTTGGCGTTGTTGCCGAGATCTGTGAAAGGGTCATAGTCATGTATGCAGGCAAGGTGGTCGAGGAAGCGCCTGTCAGGGAAATCTTCAAAAACGCCAAGCATCCTTATACAATCGGGCTTCTCCAGTCGGTCCCCGATATAAGGGAGAGGAAGGACAGGCTATACTCGATACCGGGTAATGTCCCTAAGCCTGGTTCAGTCAAGCATGGCTGCCGATTTGCGGCAAGATGCGAATTTGTTCATGACCGCTGTCTGTCGGAAACGCCGGAGCTGTACCAGGGAAATTCGCCGGTGCACACAGTAAGATGCTTTCTTCATGATGAATCAGGAGGTGCAGCCAATGACGGAAGTTCTGCTTGAGGTCAATCAGCTTAAAAAGTATTTCCCAATAACGGGCGGCCTTTTTGGCAAGAAGACCGGAGATGTAAAGGCCGTTGATGATGTCAGCTTTTATGTCAATAAAGGGGAAACACTCGGGATTGTAGGGGAAAGCGGCTGCGGTAAGTCAACGACCGGCAGGATGCTGATGAGGCTGATTGAACCAACCGAAGGAAAGGTGCTGTTTGAAGGGAAAGAACTGACAGGACTGAACGATTCGGAAATGAGAAAGATGCGCAAGGAAATGCAAATGGTATTCCAGGATCCGTTTGCTTCCCTGAATCCCCGCCATACAGTCGAAAAAATCCTTGAGGAGCCGCTGATCGTCCACGGGATGGGGGATAAGAAAGAGCGGAAGCAAAAGGTAAAAGAGATGCTCGAAGTCGTCGGTTTGAGCAGCTGGCATGCGAAAAGATATCCCCACCAGTTCAGCGGCGGACAAAGGCAAAGGATCGGGATTGCACGGGCCCTGATGACCAGGCCGAAGCTGATCATTGCGGATGAGCCGGTCTCTGCGCTCGATGTTTCCATACAGTCACAGGTGCTGAACCTGCTTGAAGACCTGCAGAAGGAGTTTCAGCTGACTTATATTTTCATAGCCCATGATCTGGGTGTTGTCAGACATATCAGCGACAGGGTGGGAGTGATGTATCTTGGGAGGCTGGTAGAAATCACGACGGCTGAAAAGCTGTATGAAAAGCCTTTGCATCCCTACACGTCAGCCCTTCTTGGAGCGGTGCCGGTCCCGGATCCAGATTTGCGCAAGGAAGCGGAGCTTCTGAGCGGAGATATCCCGAGCCCGGCTAATCCGCCAAAAGGCTGCGCCTTCCATACAAGGTGCAGGGAGTGCATGGAAATCTGCACGGTCGAACGGCCGCAGCTGGAAGAAATTGAAGAAGGTCATTTTGCAGCCTGCCACTTATACACCAGTAACAGGGTGCATGCATGATAAAAGAAAGATATTAAAAGGGGGAAAAGTATGAAAAAGCGCAATAGTCTTTTAATGTTGGTTTTTGCCCTGCTGCTGTCACTGGGGCTTGCAGGCTGCAGCGGCAGCCAGTCAAGCGGCACTGATGAAGGAGAGAAAGATTCCGGTACAGATTCGGGCGGTGAAACAGCTGCCGGCGGAACACTTGTCTTCGGGCGAAGCGGAGACTCTGATGCTTTGGACCCGGCCGTTACTACCGAAGGTGAATCCTTTAAAGTCACTGTCAATATTTTTGAAACATTGATCAACTTTGGCGAGCAGGATACAGAAATCCAGCCTGGCCTTGCAACTGAATGGGAGGAAAGTGAAGACGGGCTGAAGCATACGCTCAAGCTTCGCGAGGGAGTCAAGTTCCATGACGGGACAGACTTCAATGCAGAAGCGGTCGTCTTCAACTTCAACCGCTGGAAAGCAGGAAATAAAGAAGAATTCTATTATTATGCCTCTCAATTTGGCGATGTCCTAACAGAGGTAAAAGCAGTTGATGATTATACAGTTGAATTTACATTAAGCAGACCGATCGCTCCATTCCTGAAAAACCTGGCGATGTCGCCATTTGGAATCGCGAGTCCTGCAGCAGTAGAAAAGGCCGGCGATAAGTTCACTGACAACCCTGTCGGAACAGGTCCTTTCAAGTTCAAAGAATGGAAACGGAACGACCGTGTCGTCATTGAGAAGAACCCGGATTACTGGCAGGAAGGCCTGCCAAAGCTTGACTCAGTCATTTTCAGGGTCATCCCTGAAAACTCAGCAAGGCTGAATGCTTTGTCTACAGGCGAGGTTGACCTGATTGATGGCGTAAGCTTCAGTGATGTAGGGCAAATCGAAGGAAATGCAGATCTGCAGCTGTTTGACCGCCCGTCCATGAATGTCGGCTATCTTGGGCTGACCAATACACGCGGCCCGCTGAAGGATAAGAAGGTCCGCCAGGCGCTGAACTACGCAGTGGATAAGCAGGCTCTCATCGATGCCTTCTATTCCGGATATGCTGAGCCGGCAAAGAACCCGATGCCGCCGGGAATTGCAGGCTATAATGATGAGGTGCAGGATTATGAGTATAACCCTGAAAAGGCAAAGGAGCTTCTGAAGGAAGCAGGCTATGAAAATGGATTTGAGATGGAGCTTTGGGCCATGCCGGTTGCACGACCATATATGCCGGACGGGCAAAAGGTTGCTGAAGCCATCCAGGCCAACTTTGCTGATGTTGGCGTAAAGGCGAAAATCGTATCCTATGAATGGGGAACTTACCTCGACAAAGCCAATAAAGGGGAAGCAGATTCCTTCCTTCTCGGCTGGACAGGGGACAATGGAGATGCTGACAACTTCCTGTATGTCCTTCTTGACCAGGATACTATCGGATCCAATAACTACACATATTACAAAAACCAAGAGGTCCATGACCTTCTGATTAAAGCACAGACGCTGACAGACCAGGCCGAGCGTGAAGAGCTGTATAAGCAGGCTCAGCTGATCATCAAGGATGATGCGCCATGGATCCCGCTTGTCCACTCCAATCCTGTTCTTGCAGGAAAAGCGGATATTACCGGATTCAAGCCGCATCCAACAGGATCGGATCTGCTGTCTTCTGTGGAATTTAAAAAGTAAATGGAAAGAGAAAGAAAGGGAGTTCCTTAAAGCGGCTCCCTTTTCTTTTAGCCGGACCGATGCGGCTGGACAACCATCAAGAGAGGTGAAAACATGCTGTCATATACGATCAAACGAATATTTTCCCTTATACCGGTTTTACTGGGCTTGTCGCTGATTGTATTTTTCATGATCAGGGCCATACCGGGAGATCCCGCCCAAATCATCCTGGGCCAGCTGGCAACAAAAGAGGCTGTGGCTGATTTGACAGAGCAGCTTGGGCTTGATAAGCCCTGGTTTATTCAATATTTTACATATCTGGGGGGCCTGTTTACGGGTGATCTTGGGGAATCGCTTCGTACGAAGGCACCGATCAGCGGAGAAATTTGGCCTTTCCTGGCAGCTACCATGGAACTTTCCTTCTGCGCCATGCTCATTGCGATCTTTTTCGGCGTGAATGCAGGGATCATCAGTGCCTGGTTCCAAAATTCCTGGTTTGATTATATTGCCATGGTGCTTGCTCTTATCGGTGTATCCATGCCGATTTTCTGGCTTGGCCTTATGGAGCAGTGGATTTTTGCCATCAATTTAGACTGGCTCCCTACGTCCGGACGGGAAGAGGTCAGAAATCCGGTTGAGGCCATCACCAACCTTTATATCATCGATACTCTCCTTGCAGGACGGATGGATCAGTTCTGGGATGTCATCCGCCACCTTGTGCTTCCGAGCCTTGCATTATCGACCATACCGATGGCCATTATTGCCAGGATCACGCGTTCGACGATGCTTGAAGTCATGCGTTCAGACTTCATCCGTACAGCACGGGCCAAAGGGCTAAGGATGTTCTGGGTTGTGTACAAGCATTCTTTGAAAAATGCCATCATTCCTGTTTTGACGATTATCGGACTGCAGACAGGGCTCCTTCTTGGCGGTGCCATCCTGACGGAGACCATTTTCAGCTGGCCGGGAATCGGAAGATATATCTATGAAGCTATCAATTACCGCGATTATCCGGTCATCCAATCAGGGATCCTTGTCATTGCATTCATCTTTGTCATGATCAATCTGATTGTTGACCTCTTATATGCTGCAATCGATCCAAGGATCAAATACAACTAAAGGAGGGAAGAAGCCTATGGAATTATCAACAGAAAAAAATGTACATCCGTCTGCGGTCCAGGCCGAGGAAAAGGTGGAATCCCCCTGGCTTGAAGCATGGCGGAGCTTCCGGAAAAACAAGCTGGCTGTTGTCGGCGCGCTTATTGTTCTGTTCTTTGTCATTCTCGCAGTATTTGCGCCGCTGATCGCCCCTACAGGCATCAACGAGCAGCAGCTGGCAAACCGGCTGAAGGCCCCATCGGCCGACCATTGGTTCGGAACCGATGATTTTGGAAGGGATATTCTTTCCCGGGTAATTTATGGGGCGCGGATTTCTTTATGGGTCGGCTTTCTGGCCGTCCTTGGCTCACTTGCCGCAGGCTGTCTGCTTGGCATCCTTGCAGGCTATTATGGCCGCTGGGTGGATACGATCATTTCACGGTTCTTCGATATCATGCTTGCATTTCCTAGCATCCTTTTGGCGATTGCAATTGTAGCGGTACTGGGCCCATCCTTAAGGAATGCACTCATTGCCATTGCCATCATCAATATCCCTAACTTTGGGCGCCTGATCCGTTCCCGTGTGCTCAGTGTAAAGCAGGAGGAATATATCATGGCGGCAAAGGCGGTCGGCATGAGTGATGCCCGTATCTTATTCCTTCACGTCCTGCCGAACAGCATGGGTCCAATCATCGTCCAGGGAACACTGGCAGTGGCAACTGCGATCATCGAAGCAGCCGCTTTGGGCTTCCTTGGCCTGGGGGCAGAAGCGCCAAATCCCGAATGGGGAAAAATGCTCTCAGATGCAAAGGCATACCTCATCCAGGCCCCCTGGACAATGATCTTCCCCGGACTCGCCATCATGCTCACAGTACTCGGCTTCAACCTCATGGGCGATGGGCTGAGAGATGCATTGGATCCTAGGATGAAGAGTTAGGAAGAAAAGGGAATGTGCATGCTCAATAAAGGAATTGAATTCTGCTCATGAACAACATATATTTGTACTACATCTTGTGGCATTACGCATATTAGGCATTGGTTGAATATTCCACATTTAAGTGTCTTTTGACTTGAGAACCTAGAAGATTGGCAATGTCAAAAAGGGTACGGAAAAAGATCTTCCGCACCCTTTTTTGTTTGATAACAAATATTCTTTAGCGCCTAATTAACTAATAGATTTAAAAGCTGCCTTGGATATTACATTACTCAAACTTTAAAAAGCCTGTTGATTGCAGTGGAAGGCACGTAGACTCCTGCGGGATTGCAGCGGCCATGCTGAGACCCCGCAGACGCGCAGCGGTGAGGAGGCTCAGCGTCGCCCCGCGGAAAGCGAAGTGCCTGTAACGGAAATCAACAGCCGCCATTAACGGAAAAACCTAATCCCTTCGTTTGAAGAATTAACAAAAGCAGCCTGATGGCTGCTTTTGTAATTTATTCCTCGTTTTCCTCTATACTAATCTCGTTTTCCTCTTTATGATACGACTGGAAGCTCGAAATCAATGTATCCAAATGCTCGACCTGTTCGTCGTATTCAATAATGGCAGAAATAATTTGCATCGTATGATAGATGATCTGCTCATCATCATTTTCCATGTTTTTATGCTGCGCCAGGAAGAAGGTGAACAGCTCCTTGCGGTCCAGGCAGATATCGCCTTCTTCAAAACTCACCTGAGGTTTCACTTTACCAATGAACTTAAGCATCACATGCTCATGATAGTGTATCAGACAGTCCAGCTGCTGCTGGATAGAATTCTGGAAATCCTCTGGCATCTGCTGCAGCTCGTATTCATGGCGGTGCAGCCTTTTCAGTGTTTCAAGCGACATTTTAACGGTCGAGATCATCTGTCTGTAGATGACCAGCTTTCTTGCTTTGACCGGACTGTCTTTTTTCAGGTAATTACGTTCTTCCTTGTACATAAGGTACAGCTGATCGAGCTTGATGACATCATCTTTCAGCTTTTCGATATCATTTTTTAAGAGCATATGCTCAGAGGCATGGCGGACGTTCAGCCTGATCCACTTTGTAATATCTTCTGTCGCATTGGATATTTTATAATACAGCTTGTTTTCATATTTAGGCGGCAGGAATACAAGATTGACCAGGAAAGCTGATAATATCCCAAGCATGATGGTCGAAAAACGGATAACAGCAAATTGAACAAAGTCATCACCAGGAGTCTCCATGATGGCGATTAAGGTCACCAGTGACAGGGCGATGGTTTTTTCAAGCTTCAGCTTCAGGTTGATAATGATGACAATGACGGCGGCAAGACCGACAATGAAATAGTTGTTTCCGAAAACAAGAACAAAGACGACGGCAATGACAGCCCCGATGATATTGCCCTGGATCTGCTCGATTACCGATAGATACGATCTGTAGATGGTAGGCTGAATCGCAAAAATGGCTGCGATGCCTGCAAAAACAGGAGTTGGCAGGTTGAAGATTTCTGATAAAAATAAAGACAGTATGATGGCAATTCCCGTTTTTAGTATTCGGGCTCCAAGCTTCATGCAAATAATATCCTTTCGTATTTATAATGGCTGCCTTATTACAATAGAACAGCAATTATCTATTTTATACTTACTTTAAACCGATTTGCTCATTGTTAAACAATTATGTACTATACAGGGATTATCCTTGAAGTTCAAGGGACAAATATGATAAATCTCCGATAAAATTCCATTAAGGCGCTTACATGAAAAAAGTGGCGCATTGCCGGATCGATTATAGTATATGGGCGGGAAAGGCCTTCATATGATCCTTCAGTTGTGATGTGTATAAAAAGAAATAGGAAATAAATAAGGCCCGCTCAAGAATGTTGAGCGGGCCTTTGGCGAACCATCATTCTGTAGAAACAGAAGGGTCAGCCTGTTCTTTTACAGGTACTACCTGGAAGAAGTGGTTTTCAACGTCTTCAAGCAATTTGGACAGCTGTTCAGATTCTTCGTGCTGCCCTTGTTCCGCGAGCATTTTTATATAATTGCCGAGAAGCTCTTGAACATCTTCCTGCCCTTTTGAGGATAAAGCAGAGACCGTGACCTTTGCCCCTTTTGCGATCCTGCGCTGAAGGGCTTCCTTCGTGAGCCCCAATTCCGGCTGATGGCGGAGATATACGACTCCGCCGGTCATGCCCGCGCAGATCCATGGGCCAGGATCGCCCAGGACAAGGCCTCTGCCATTTGTCATGTATTCAAAAGCAAATCCCTTAATATTGGCATGTGTCCCGATGTTGCCATGTTCTTTTTCAGGAAGAGGCTTTTTCAGCTGCCCGCCAATAATCATGTCAGCACCGGAGAGACGGATGCCTGCCCTGGCATCGGCATTGCCCTGGGCCACGAGGAGCCCTTTTTGTGCGCCGTATCCAAACCCTTTGCCGACTGATCCGTTGTAGAAGCTGCCATTCTTTCCTTTTGATTTAAAAATCAGAATCTCTCCGCCGAATGAAGTCTTGCCGATGCCATCCTGGGCACCGCCGGCCACTTCAATATGGATACCGGCGCTGTTGTAGGCTCCGAGCCCATTGCCTGGAATCGAGCCGCCCTTATATTTAAGGGAAACTGGCGGAAGGCTCTGATATGATCCGTCCAGCCGGTTTCTGACACGGTGGCAGGAAACACGGCTTCCCAGCACACGCTGTTCTGAAGTAATGCTCTGGTATTCGCGTGATTGGTGAAGCTCTTCTACGCTTGCATCAAGATATTCTGCGCCTACTGCAACCTGAAGCTGGTGGGCATCGAGGGAAGCAGCCGCTTCCTGGTGGCTCAATTGGCCAATCTCCAGGGTGCGGAGGAGGTAGGTCAGGTCAAGCTGTTCTTTTCCTTTTGCCTGCTCGAGGAGGTCAGAGCGCCCGACAGCGTCCTGGAGGTTCCTGATTCCAAGTCCAGCCGCCAGCGCCTTGAGTTCCGTCCCGAAAGCTGTATATAAGTTCATGATGCCCTGGACGGCCAAATCGAATTGACGAGGGACGAAGCGGCGGAGGCCGTGATCTTTTGCCTGCGCTTCTGTTTCGATCTGGGTCGCAATCCCGACATGGCATGTATCCAGATGGCAGCCGCGGCATGTGGTACAGCCGATTGCAAGCATAGAAAGTGTCCCGAATCCGATTCTGTTTGCACCGAGGAGCATAACCTTCAGCACATCTGATGCACTCTTGATGCCGCCGTCTGCCCAGATTTCCACACTGTCGCGCAGTCCTGCTTCAAGCAGGGCGTTATGGGCGGCCTTAACGCCGATTTCAACCGGAAGTCCGACATGCTGGAGCGCATGGATCCTGGCTGCGCCGGTGCCCCCGTCAAAGCCGCTCAAAGTGATGATATCCGCCCCGGCTTTTGCGATTCCAACCGAGATCGTCCCGATATTAGGAACGACAGGGACTTTTACAGCAACTTTCGCTTTATCATTGGCCGTCTTAAGCTCGTGTATCATTTGGGCCAGGTCCTCAATTGAATAGATATCATGGTTGTTCGAAGGCGAGATTAAATCTGAGCCGATGGTGGCATTTCTCGCCTCGGCAATCTTCGCTGTCACTTTTGAGCCGGGAAGATGTCCGCCTTCACCCGGCTTCGCGCCCTGGCCGATTTTGATTTCAAGCAGGTTTGATGAGTTCAGCAGCTCTGCGTTCACCCCAAACCGGCCGGAAGCAACCTGCTGTCCGCGGGTATTCGGGTATTTGCCCAGCATATCCTTGATTTCCCCGCCTTCACCGTTCATGCTGACCATGTTCAGGCGGTCTGCACCTTCTGCATAAGCCCTGAAGGCAATCTCATTCTGTGAGCCGAACGACATGGAAGCAATGACAAAAGGAAGATCATGCGTGCCGACATTCAGGCTCACCTCTGAAGGCGATACAGGGGAGGAGGCAGGCTTGAAGCCGGTCAGATGGCGGATCGTTGTTGGATTCTGCTCCTCCTGTTCTGAAATCTTTTCCCCGTATGCTGTATAGTCGCCGGTTTTGGCAACTTCGCCGATGGCTTTCCAGATGCGCGGGAAAAGATGAAAGGTTTTTCCGATTCTTTCTTTTTCATTCTGGTAATCTTCTGCTCTCTGAATAGCATCTTCCTTCATGCTATCGAAATTGCAGGCAAGCTCTCCTGAACCGAAGAAGTTTACGATATTCAATATTTCGGCTGTCTCCTCATGAAGCCCGATGCTTGAGAATAGGCGTCCGTAGCCTCTCAGCTCGTGGATCCCGATAGTAGAAATGACCTTTTCAAGGCCTTTTGTCAAGGCAGTGTACAGGTTTACAAGCGGCGTGGCCGATTCGTCCAGCACAGTCATGAACATATAGTACGGAGATATCAGATCTGCACCAAGTCCATAGCTGGTGATGATATCATGCAGCGACCGGATGGAAGCTGAACGGAGCAGGATGGAACAGTCCCTGCGGACCGCTTCCTTAACGAGCGCCTGATCGATCGCTGATACAGCCAAATGCGGATCGAGCCAGAGATTCCCATTTTGGTGAGCCTGTGAATCATCCAGTATGAGGAGGGATTTTCCGCTCCTGACAGCGGCCACGGCATCCTCCGCCAAACGGCCAAGGGCCTCCCGGATGCCTTCATCTTCACTGAAAACAATCGGGATGTAGGCAGTCAGCTTTTGCTCCTGGTAATAGTCTGTCACCTGGTCATAGCTTGGCTGCTGGATGATGCCGGAACATTCGAATCCTGCTTTTCCTTCAATCAGGAGCGGAGTCTGAAGTTCAGTCACTCCTGAGACTTCCTTATCAGAATGGAAGAGGGCAGGGCGCTTCCCGATGATGGTCCTGGTTGAAAAGTGTTCTGTCTCACGGTCACGGTCAATGGCCGGATTGGTCACGACGGCCACACTTTCCTTTATATAGTCGGCAATATTTTTCCGCTCAGGGTTCAATGCTGCCAAAGGTGCATCATGTCCTAAAGAGCGGATCGGTTCAATGCCTTTATCAGCCATCTGCTCAACAAGCTGGACCTGGTCCCTTTCCCAGCCGAAAGCTTTGTATTGGCCGTTATGGATCTTGCTTGGATAGTTCATTGAAATCGTTTTGGGCAGCCTTGGCGTTTCGAGCCGCTTCCTGCTGCCGTCCAGATGCACCCGCTTTGAGAATCTCTTGTATACTTCTTCCTGGTATGCATGCTGTTCAAATACTTCAAGAACTTCTCCGTTCCATTTCAGGCCGACCTTTTCTCCAGGAGCCAGCGGCTTAGGCTCGTTTACATATTCGCTGGAAGGAATAATACCCGGTTCGGAAGAGAATAAATAAGAGCTTTCTGTTTCAAGCATCCAGAGCGGGCGCAGCCCAAGTGCATCCACGCTGAATACTGCCTCGTCCGCAAAGCGGGAAATGATGCCTGCAGGACCCTGGGCAAAATGGCCCCAGCCTTCCCGGATGTAGGTGTACAGATCCTGGAGATGGACCGGGTATGACTTGATTTCATTTACGATTGGCGGGAACATCACATCCATCGCTTCAAAAAGCGAATAATTTTCACGGCAAATAAACGTCTCAAGTGTTCTGCTCAAGTCCTGTGAATCGCTGCCGTCCTTCACGAGAGGGACGCCTGCAAGCTTAGCTTCATCCCGAAGCTTGGCAATTGTGTTGATTTCACCGTTATGCCCAAGCACACTGAAAGGCTGGACGCGGAAAAAGCTGGAGAGCGTATTGGTCGAATATCTGTTATGGCCTAGTGTCATCGTCGATGCGGCAAGCGGGTTCGCAAGGTCATGATAATATTTGGGCAGGATATCCCCTGCGCCCATTACTTTATATACGGCATGGTGCTGGCTTAAAGAAGCCACATGTACATGCTCATCTTCTTCGAAATCTATAATGAGGTTAAATAATTTTTCCGTAAGGGGCTGGCCCTCCAACTCTGATACAATGGCAAACTGCCAGAATATAGGGTTTTCCTGGATGGCAATCGGCCCAAGAGCTGAAGAATCTGTCACTTCGTCTGATTCAAATAGGATTTCAAAGCCTGCATCTACTAATTTTTCTGCAAGACTGGCTTTAATGCTTGAGCTTTTTTCATTTCTTGACATGAAAACATGGCCGACCGCAAAGCCTTCGCGGGAGGCTGCCTCAGGATCTGCACCGGCTTCAGATAGCTTCTGCTTCCATAGCTCTCGCGGGATATCAATGTGGATCCCGACGCCGTCGCCTTCTCCGTTAATAAAACCCGCGCGGTGATTCATCGTGACAAGCGCGTCAATGCAGCTGAAGATATTCTCCCTTGAAGGGATTTTATTCTTTTCCATTGCGGCTACAATCCCGCAGGCATCGTGCTCCTGGCGGTTAAATTCAGTGAATAGGGATGGGCTCCAAGTTTGTGTCATAAATACGGCTTCAGCAAATTGCCAAGCCGGTTCACCTCCTATAAGATTTTTCTGTATACAAAATGAAATTTTGTAAGGTTAATTGTTTCGGGGAAACATATAAGGGGAAAAACAGACAAAGTGGGACTTTATTTTTCAAAAACACAAAATAAACAAAAGTGAGTTTTTCGAAAATTAGTATTTCTATCATATCATAAGAATTTTCAGAAATCAATTAATTATACAAAACTATGGATGGGGAATAGGGAGCTGGAAAGGGATATGCTGATAAAACCTCTTATTTTGTAAACGTTTTCAATATTACCTATAATAAAAAAGGAGCCGTTTCAGGCTCCTTTTATGCATAAAAAACTGTATAATTATTCTCCGCCCATTATGCTGAATGCATGATTGACTGCATGGAGAGTTGCGTGTATATCTTCTTCGGTGTGGGCAATGGTTACAAACCAGGCTTCATACTTGGAAGGCGCCAGGTTGATTCCCTGCTCCAGCATCAGCTTGAAGAAACGCGCAAAAGTCTCGCCATCTGTGTTTTCTGCCTGCTCATAGTTTTCTACTTTTTCTTCTGTAAAGTAGATGGTCAGTGCGCCTTTCAGGCGATTGATGGTAATTTGGACCCCGTGCTCAGCCGCAGCTGCCAGGATTCCTTCTTCAAGCATTTGCCCAAGCCTGTCGAGATATTCATAAACTCCATCCTGTTTCAGGACTTCAAGGCAGGCGATTCCGGAAAGAATGGAAGCCGGGTTTCCTGCCATTGTTCCTGCCTGATAGGCTGGGCCTAATGGAGCCACCTTTTCCATGATTTCCAGTTTGCCGCCGTAAGCACCGATCGGAAGCCCGCCGCCAATGATTTTGCCCATTGCTGTCAGGTCAGGCTGAACGCCAAGCATATCCTGGGCGCCGCCATACATAAAGCGGAAGGCTGTTATGACTTCATCATATATAACGAGAGAGCCTGCTGCATGGGCAATTTCGTTAATCTGCTCCAGGAAGCCCTCCTTTGGTTCAACAATCCCGAAATTTCCTACGATCGGCTCGACCAGCACTGCTGCAATCTCGTCTCCCCATTTTCTCATCGCTTCTTTAAACGGCTCGATATCATTGAATGGGACCGTGATCACTTCCTGGGCGATGCTTTTCGGCACGCCGGCAGAATCAGGTGTTCCAAGTGTGGATGGCCCTGAGCCTGCAGCAACAAGGACAAGGTCGGAATGGCCATGGTAGCATCCGGCAAATTTAATGATTTTGTCTTTTCCTGTGTATGCCCGCGCCACACGGATCGTGGTCATGACGGCCTCAGTGCCTGAATTGACGAAGCGGACTTTTTCCATGCCCGGCATGGCTTCCTTCAGCATCTTGGCGAACTTAACTTCGTGCGGGGTAGGTGTTCCGTACAGGACCCCTGTTTCTGCTGCTCTTTTGATTGCTTCAGTAATATGAGGATGTGCATGGCCAGTGATGATGGGGCCGTACGCAGCCAGATAATCGATATATTGATTTCCGTCAACATCCCAGAAGTAAGCTCCCTGCGCACGCTCCATCACAACGGGAGCGCCGCCGCCAACGGCTTTATAAGAGCGGGAAGGGCTGTTTACTCCGCCCACAATATGTTTAAGTGCTTCTTCATGTATGCGTTCTGAATTTGAGAAATTCATTTTCTTCCTCCTTAGGCGTAATTCCCCCTCTATATTACCGCAGAATAACAGGCAGTAATAGCCCCGCGC
The DNA here is from genome assembly GCF_002858875.1 of Bacillus sp. UMB0728. Classification (NCBI taxonomy): domain Bacteria; kingdom Bacillati; phylum Bacillota; class Bacilli; order Caryophanales; family Bacillaceae; genus Bacillus; species Bacillus sp. UMB0728. The sequence goes on from NZ_PKLA01000005.1 coordinate 412,286, forward strand.
TTATAGTAAGAAAGTTAGGAAAAAGGAAGGGGCTGGGACTGAACTGTCCGTAAAGCCTTACTGGCTGAGTCAGCCCGCTGTGGAGAGTGCTCCAGAGGGAAGAAGTGCAGGCTATTTGTATTAAAGATGTCCTTTGGCTAAAATGAGTTCTTGGGGCACCGGCTTTGGAGAAGGCAGGATGCCTTGGATGTTTTGAAATATATGCCCTTGTAAAAAGGGATTGAACTGGAGGAAAACATGAAGGATGCCATCATTGTAAATGGCCTGCGCAAGGAATTTAAGGCCTATTCAAGCAGGGCCGGCCTTAAAGGGGCCTTCCGCGATCTGTTTACGCGAAATTATAAGATTGTCCCTGCTGTCAACGATATCAGCTTTCAGGTAAGGCAGGGGGAAATGGTAGGCTACATAGGGGAAAACGGAGCGGGAAAGTCGACGACCATCAAGATGCTGACCGGCATCCTGGAGCCGACTTCCGGGGAGGTGACTGTCAACGGGATGAATCCGCACAGGGACCGGGAGAAATTCGTCCAGACGATCGGGGTTGTGTTCGGGCAGAGATCCCAGCTGTGGTGGGATATTGCCGTTCAGGAATCGTTCCGGCTTTTAAAAAAGGTTTATAAAGTTTCTGATGAGGATTATGCCAGCCATATGGACCATGTCATCAGGACGCTGGATATCGGGCCTCTCCTGGATAAGCCCGTGCGCAAGCTCTCGCTTGGACAGAGAATGCGCTGCGAGCTGGCGGCGGCCCTGATCCATAATCCGCCGCTGTTATTTCTTGATGAGCCGACGATTGGCCTAGATGTCCTGGTTAAGCTGAAAATCCGTGAGTTTTTAAAAGAAATCAACCAGAAATACAATACAACCATTCTTTTGACCACCCATGACCTTTCTGACATTGAAGCACTTTGCGAACGGGTTGTCATGCTTGATGAAGGCCGCATCATATACGACGGTGCTTTGCAGAGCCTGAAGGAAACCTGGGCTGAGGGAAAGGAAATACGGTTTGAATTTCTTGAGCAGGCAGAATTGGGAGCCTTGGAAGAGCTTACTGCTGATCTCCCGGTCGAATGGCAAAGGAATGGAGAAGACGAAGCCTTTACGGCCTTTGCGGAGGATAAAGAGGAAGTCATCTCTGCGCTGATTGCAAGGGCAGTCTCGGCCTACAAGGTCAGGGATATTAAAATCATGGAAACGTCAACCGAAGAAATTATCCGCAATATATACGATAAAGGCATGGCTTGAGGAGGCAGCAATGGATAAGTATGTAGAAATGATCCGTATCCGTTTTTTGATGATGCTCGCCTACCGGACGAATTATTATACAGGCATTCTGATATACAGCATTAATATCGGCGCTTATTATTTTTTATGGACTGCGATATATGGAGGGAAAGAGAGCATTGAGGGCCTTTCCGTCCTGCAGATGACCACCTATGTAGCTGTTGCCTGGATGGCCAGGGCCTTTTATTTCAATAATATTGACCGGGAAATGGCTGCAGAAATAAAGGAAGGAAAAGTAGCGGTCGAACTGATCAGGCCATACAATTATCTTGGCATGAAGACCATGCAGGGGCTTGGTGAAGGCATTTTCCGTTTGTTCTTTTTCTCTGTTCCCGGCATGGTCATTGTGGCCCTGATCTTCCCGCTTGAATTTTCGGCAGACCCTTCTACCTGGCTGCTGTTTTCAGTGTCCATATTACTCAGCTTCTTGATCAATACCCAATTAAATCTGCTGACAGGGATTACGACTTTTTTCTTATATAATAATACAGGCTTGATCAGGGCCAAGCGCGTTGTGATCGATCTGTTTTCCGGGCTGCTGATCCCTCTTTCCTTTTTCCCTGTGTGGGCTCAGGATATCTTGAAATTCCTTCCCTTCCAGGGCATCAGCTATATTCCAAGCATGATTTTCACCAATGGCTTCACACAGGGGGAAGCCATCAATGGTCTGCTGCTTCAGGGAGTGTGGGTGCTGATCCTTATCATTCCGATACAGGCACTTTGGACCGCGGCGAAAAAGCAGATGGTCATACAAGGAGGGTAACAGCTTGTTTTATATTTCGATTTTCTTCCAATATGTGTCTCAGTATATGAAAACAAGGCTGGAGTATCGGGCAGATTTGGCGGTTGAGGTTGTATCCGATTTGCTGTTTCAGGCAGTCAATTTGATCTTTATCCTGGTTGTCTTTGGACATACCAGCTATTTGAGCGGCTGGAACAGAGATGAAATTATCTTTATTTATGGCTTCTTTCTTGTTCCGTATGCCCTGTTTTCTTCCTTTTTCAATATTTGGGATTTCAATGAACGATATATCGTAAAAGGCGAGTTTGACAGGATTTTGACCAGGCCTGTCCATAGCCTTTTCCAGATTGTCCTGGAAAGGATGGAACTGGAATCTCTGTTTGGAGCCGTGACCGGCCTGGTGATTATGTTTTATGCGGGAGAGCAGCTTGGACTCAGCATAAGCTGGTATGATCCTTTCTTGTTTATCCTGCTTGTGCTCGGCGGTGTGATGGTTTACGCGGGAATCTTCGTCCTGATTGCGTGCATCAGCTTTTGGGCAGACGCGAGAACTTCCATCATGCCGATGATGTACAATATCGGGAATTATGGAAGATATCCGGTAGACATATATAATGGTGCCATCCGTTTTGTACTTACCTGGATCCTCCCGTTCGCGTTTGTCGGTGTCTATCCGGCGGCCTATTTCCTTGGGAAGCATGAATGGCTGGTCTATTCTTTCCTGACGCCAGTCATCGGTCTGGTATTCTTCTGCCTGTCCATCATCGTCTGGAATCAGGGAGTAAAGAAATACCGTGGTGCGGGGAATTAGAATGGCAAAAACAGCACTCTCTTAAATGAGGTGCTGTTTTTTTATGTCTTCTGATCTTGGTGTAAACTCAAACTCTGCTGTTTTCTTTTTCGTTCAAATATTTTATATCTTTGAGATAGTTTTGATAAGCAGCCGTTGCTTTATCCGGCGGCTTTGGGAGTGTTTTATAAATTTTATTAAGCATATAAACCGCTCTGAACAAAGTGCCGGCAATGATCCCGAAAGCAATAATGCCCGCCAATAAAGGACTCAGCATCAATAAAATGCATCCTAAAATTACAGCGAGCAATATAGACAGCAGCAGATACATAAATAACTCCTCTCACTTTAAAAATGGATATTCATTATTTTAACAGGATAATACTGGAACCGCACTATTTGTTAAAAGACAAGCCGGCATACAGGCCCTGCTTTAAGCGTATAAATCTAGGGAGTATAAAGGAGAAGAGGGTCTGATTTGGTCTTTTATCTTTCGCTGATATTGATTGCCTTCTGTGTATTGATGAGTCTGCGGACCTTGTTTATCCCCCATAAGATCCGCGGGAAAAGAGTCTCGTTTGAAAACTTTCTGTATCTTGCTTTTATATATGTGACGGTCATGATTGGCTTTGGGCTTTTTTACGTTTTAATGGAGCAGAACGGTACCCAGGTTCTCCGGGAAAGCGCGGGAGCAGAAGGGGGAACATTTTTTCAAAGGCTGGAGACAGGTTTCTATTTCAGCGCCGTAACCCTTTTTTCAGTAGGCTATGGCGATATTTCCCCTATAGGGATCGGGAGGATGATCGCCGTCCTTGAGGCATTGATCGGCTACACGATTCCCGCAGCATTTGTAGCGAGGGCCGTATTCGACAGAGAGTCCTGACAGTGTCCCGGATTTGTGTTTGCGGCAGATTTTGGATAGGCTTATGATATCACAACGATGGAGGGATTAATATGCAGATTGAACTGGGAAAACAGGCTCCGGGGTTTGAACTGCCGGACGCAGATGAAAAGCCGGTAAAGCTGTCAGACTTCCGGGGCAAAAATGTGGTCCTGTATTTCTATCCTAAGGATATGACACCTGGGTGCACGACCGAAGCATGTGACTTCAGGGACAAGCATGAGGAGTTCCAGGGAGCGGACGCTATAATCATCGGTATAAGCCCGGACCCAGCCGGCAGGCATGGTAAGTTTATTGAGAAATACGGATTGCCTTTTATCCTGCTGTCAGATGAAGAGCATAAAGCCGCTGAAGCATATGATGTATGGAAGCTGAAGAAAAATTTCGGCAAAGAGTATATGGGGATTGAAAGATCCACCTTTATCATTGATAAAGAAGGGAATCTGGTGAAGGAATGGAGGAAGGTAAAGGTTAAGGGCCATGTCGAAGAGGCGCTTGCTTATGTACAGGAGCAGCTTTCCTGAGTAACGGGATTGGATACTTGTATCCAATCTTTTTTTCATTTTAGTGTAGTGATTTGCGGGGTCCATTCGTCTAATATACTAAGGGTTAAATTTTCCAGAATGGATATTGGGTGATATGTGATGGGCAAATACATTTATATCTTGCTGACAGATACAGGAACGATATTTTCAAGACTGATAAAGTGTTATACCAAAGCTCCGTATAATCATTCTTCCATTGCGCTGGACAGGCAGTTCAATCAATTATTCAGCTTCGGGAGGCGCAGCTATTTGAACCCTTTTTCAGCCGGATTCATTAAGGAAAGGGTCGATGGGGGCGTGTTCAAGCATAAGAGAAATACGAGATGTGCGGTTTACCGGCTGCAGGTTTCAGATTCACAGCATAAAGACATCCGGAAAATAATCCTGCAATTTGAGGAAGATCCGCTGAGGTATAAATATAATCTCCTCGGGTGCATCGGCATTATCTTTGGGATAAAATTTCAAAGGGCCGATGCCTTCACCTGCTCGCAATTCGTATCCACCATTCTTACACAGAGCGGGATACATACATTTGATAAATGCTGTGAAATGATCAGGCCTGATGACGTTGCCGGCATCCCCCGGCTGTCTTTGATATATGAAGGATATCTCCATCAATATTGGGAGAGGTCGCGAATGGCTGAACCACTGCATAAAAGGGCAGCTGTCTGGCCCAATTTAACATAACAAAGGCGGATGTCCATTCATTTAAACAAGTTTTGAATATCATTAGATTAGGGCATACCTCCTCAGATACTTTGAAGCAGATCCTTTCAGGGTCTGTTCTTTTTTTATGCTGGCAGAGCAAGAAAGTTTCGGCATCTGAAGAAATGGGTATGATCGATTGGAAAATGTAAAAACATCCTTCGGGTGATATGATGAAGAAAACGAAGGAGGGAACGGGTTTGAAAATAGTATCTTCTCTGCAGCCGGAAAAGGATCTGCAGGATAAAATTAAGAATACTTTTCCGGATGCGGCTTTTGAATTTTATGAGAGTATGGAGCAGGCTGAAGGGGCATTATCCCAGGCTGAAATCTTCATTACTTATGGCGAGGATCTGACAGCTGCGCATATTGAGAGTGCCAAAAAGCTGAAATGGATCATGGTAATGTCCGCGGGGCTGGAATTGATGCCGCTCAAGGAATGTGAAGAAAGAGGCATTCTTATTACTAATGCAAGAGGGGTTCACAGCATCCCGATGGCAGAGTTTGCACTTGGGATGATGCTGATGCACGAAAAAAAGGCGAAAAAGCTTATTGTCAATGAAGAGAATGAAGTCTGGGACCGGAATATCCAGATGGGCGAGCTCCGCGGAAAAACCATGCTGATCCTTGGAACCGGCGCAATTGGAAGTGAAATAGCCCGGCTGGGGAAAGCTTTTGGATTGAAAACCTGGGGCATCAACAGCAGCGGTTCGCCTGTGCCACATATTGACAGCCTTTTCAGCCTTGAAGAGTTGGACATACTATTACCGGAGGCTGATTTCCTCATCTCGGTGCTCCCCAGTACTGGAGAGACAAGACATCTGCTCAGGATGGAGCACTTCCGCAGGATGAAGAACAGTGCAGTCTTCATCAACTTGGGCAGGGGGGATGTCGCCGGGGAAGAAATATTGCTGGATGTGATGCAGAAGAGGCTGATTTCACATGCCTATCTGGATGTTTTTGAAACAGAGCCGCTGGAGAAGGGGCATCCATTCTGGAAGCTGGACAATATAACCGTCACTCCGCACTTATCAAGCAGATCAGCCATGTACCTGCCAAGATCCTTTGAAATTTTTGCCCATAATCTTCATACATATATACAAAGCGGGAATGACTATGTGAATAAAATTGATCCTGGGAAGGGGTATTAATTTGAAGATCTACACTAAAACAGGAGATAAAGGAACAACATCGCTCATATACGGAGAGCGTGTATCAAAAGGGGACATGCGGGTAGAAGCTTACGGGACCTGCGATGAAGCCAATTCGATGATCGGCCTGGCACTCAGCTATTTAAAGGGTGAATTTTTTGAGGGTAAAAAAGAGCTTGAAGACACATACCATAAAATACAAACAGCCCTTTTCCATGTAGGCGCAGAGCTTGCGACTCCTCCCGGGAAAGAGGTCAAGTGGAAAGTTTCTGAAGGTGATATCAAAATCATGGAGAACAAAATTGATGAATGGGATGCTGAACTCCCGCGGCTTGCCAATTTTATCCTTCCAGGAGGAAATCCTGCAGGAGCCGCTTTCCATTCAGCCCGGACGATTGTGCGGCGGGCTGAAAGGGAGGCCGTGCGGATTGAAGGTGTTAACCAATTGGTGCTTTCATACCTGAACAGATTGTCTGACCTGCTGTTTGTAACGGCCAGATATGTAAATCTTCAGCTGGGGGAAAACGAGAAAAATCTTCACGAAGAGGATTGAAATCAATCAGGCATCATACAGTAATATTGACAAATAGCATAAAAAGTTAGTACACTATTTATAAAGATTACAAAGTAAGAATCTTTGTTGGAAAAGAGGTGCATGACGGTGGCTCAAACACAGTTAAAAGAAGCGCTGGATACCTTGAAGGATACAGGAGTGCGTATTACTCCGCAGCGTCATGCGATACTTGAATATTTAATAAGCTCCATGTCACACCCGACTGCAGATGATATTTATAAAGCATTAGAAGGAAAATTTCCTAATATGAGTGTGGCTACAGTTTACAATAATCTAAGAGTATTTCGTGAAGTTGGCCTGGTAAAGGAACTGACCTATGGGGATGCATCAAGCAGGTTTGACTTTATTACAACCCATCATTATCATGTGATTTGCGAAAACTGCGGAAAAATCGTGGATTTCCATTATCCTGGTTTGGATGAAGTTGAACATCTGGCTTCCCATGTAACAGGTTTTAAAATCAGCCATCACCGCATGGAGATTTACGGCACATGCCCGGATTGTGCAAGCAAGGAAGCGCACTAATTCTATAACGCCGATAGCCTGCTATCGGCTTTTTCTTTTGTTTTAGAGGGAATCGGCGGCTTACGGATGTTTTGCGGATAAAAAAATAACCCAGCATCCCTGCTGGGCCGATTTATTCTGAGCATATTTATTGCTCAGCTTTTTTCTGTTTTGAACCCTTTCTGTTGTAGCTCTCATTGAATTCTTTCCCTTCGAGGGAAGGATCGAGTGTCAGCGGTTCATTGCAATACATGCACATATCCACACGGCCAAGCATCTTTGTATATTTCCCGCAATTAGGGCACTCAACTTGTACAGTTTTTGTTGAGAGCATGCCAATCCAGAAATAAACACCGGTGCTGGCGATGATGCAAAGCATGCCTAACAGCATGAATATAGTCATGACAATCGGTGAAGTCCTGAAGAATATTCCTATATACATAACAATAAAGCCGATGAATACCAGACTAAGCGCAAAGGTCCGTATTTTGTTGATCTTGCTCGAATATTTTGCCATTCTTTTTTGTCCCTCCCAAAGTATAACTATACCATATTTGCTTTTCTAAAGGATATCTGCAATACATGAATAATGATCCTGTCGAATAATGCTTGGGGACAGCAGGAATTCCTGGATGGCTGTAGAACCTATATGCTATAAAAGAAAAGCGAGGGGCCTTGCGCAGATGAGCGCAGACTTGGAATGCCGTGTGCTGCGGCAATATCAAAGTGCCTCCCGGGGCTGGTCCGGAGGATAGGCTCCGCTGCACTAAGTTATTGAAGTTCAAATTAATCTATCCTTATCTAATATTAATGGAGGAATGATGATGGAAGACATTCTTCGCCCTATTTATCAGGAACGGGCAAGCCAGGCCAACACGCTTGGAGTGCTGATCATAGAAAAAAGAAATAAAGCGGTCCCTGTTACAGATACCTTCGATGCAGTCCTGCTGATCGTTGTCCAGGAGGCGGAGGTGCCGGTTTTCGTGAAGCATTATACTTATAATGATAAAAAAGCAGCACTTCATATCGTAAAGGAGAGCCAGCTGAATGAATGGATCCTCCACGGCTCCAACAGGAAGATTTTTGATTGGCTATATAATGGGAGAGTCGTTTTTGACCGCAATGAGTATATAAGCAACCTGAAAGTTGAATTAAAGGAATTCCCGTTCTATGGAAGAAAGCTGAAGATGGGCGTGGAATTTGCGAAATTAATAAGGCGCTATATGGATGGAAAGGCATTTTTTGAAAATAATCATTATCTCGATGCCTATAACCATGTCGTTCATTCTCTTCACCACCTGGCGCGGCTTGCTGTCATTGAAAGCGGCTTTCACCCTGAAGTCACTGTATGGCATCAGGTTAAACAGATAGAACCGGAAATCTTTAAATTATATGAAGAGCTTGTCATCAGTGAAGAGCCATTAGAAAAACGCCTTGAGCTTCTTTTTCTGGCAAGTGAATTCCTGATCCATTCAAAAACCAAAATCGGGATTCAGCATCTCACTGATATAATGTCCGAAAAAGAGGACTGGTCCTTCAATGAAATGATCACCCATCCTGAATTAAGTGCTTATTCTGTTGATTTAAGTATGCTGCTTGAATATCTGATCGATAAACATCTAATAGAGGCAGTTGAAATTGTGACGAAAAGCCCTGGTTTGTATCACCGCCATTATCGGACGAAAAAATTATTTTAAAAAAACATTAAAACGTATTGACCTTTTATTATTTACTTGATATATTTATATCCGTCGCTGCTAGTTGTTCAGCAAAAACACAGTGGCTGACGGATTTAAATAACAACCTGAAAAATTATTTTTGAAAAGTGTTGACAGAACGAATGACACATGATAAGATAATAAAGTCGCTCAAGGGCGGCGAGGTTAAAAGAAGATTGTTCTTTGAAAACTGAACGAACAAAAACGTCAACGTTAATCTTATTTTTATCAGAGCTAAATCTTACTCTTATATGGAGAGTTTGATCCTGGCTCAGGACGAACGCTGGCGGCGTGCCTAATACATGCAAGTCGAGCGGA
>NZ_PKLA01000006.1:0-268306 GCF_002858875.1 Bacillus sp. UMB0728
GGACTCTCTCATTCTACCAAGAGGTTATTTTTTTGTTCAAACCCCATTTTCCTTCATTACAGGAATGCTGCCCCATTAGCATAAGTAAATCTTTTCATAAACTCTGATATATATTTCTAATATTACTTTAACATATATTCCCAACAACCTTCGTGATTGCAACATAATGCACTCACTAAAATTTTCGCACAATAATCATTACATACTATGATTTGATATGTGAATTGGGAAAAAGTGAATGACTTAAACTCGCAAATATATTGGTATATCAATAAAAACGCACTGTGAATGATATTGTGAATTCATGTGGGTTTTCCTATGTGTTATATCATGTTTGCACTCCTGGACTAAACCCGTTATCACATTTGGAGGGCGTTATTTTTTTTGCCCAAAAGCAAAATTTGTGCATGCCCGAATTAAAATACTTTATTTGCCTTATGGTTGGCTGTATACTTAACACAAATTATCTGTGTTAAACGTCTGCATATTTTCAGTCTGGCAAAGATCAGGGGGCTTATCATGCAAGAGGCAATTATCGGCAGCATTCTTTCTGCCATGGCAACAGGGGCCGGAGCGATTCCGATCCTTTTTTTCAAAAGCGTCACACACAAGTGGCGGGATGTGCTATTGGCCTATACGGCAGGCATCATGATGGCGGCGTCCACCTTCAGTTTGATACCGCAGGCGCTTGAATCCTCCAATATGATTGTTCTGACCATCGGTCTCCTCCTGGGGACGTTTGTGCTGAACTTTCTGGAAAAGCATACACCGCATATCGATCTGGAGCATACCAAGCTGAATATGAAACTGGAGCAAAAGGCCGTGCTGATTGTCGCAGCCATTACACTCCACAATCTGCCCGAGGGCCTGTCGGTCGGTGTCAGCTATGCATCTGACGGCGGTGAGCTTGGTCCGCTGATCGCATTTGCCATCGGCCTGCAGAATGCGCCGGAAGGATTTCTGGTCGCTCTTTTTCTCGTCAATCAGAATATTTCCAGATGGAAGGCTTTGGCCGTTGCCACACTGACCGGGATGGTAGAGATCGTGACAGCCATTATCGGATACTTCCTTTCCCGCAATATTGAGGGACTTGTTCCTTATGGGCTGAGCTTTGCAGCCGGCGCGATGCTGTTCATCATCTACAAGGAATTAATACCGGAAAGCCATGGGGATGGAAACGAACGGTTCTCGACCTATTCCTTCATCCTTGGCCTTGTGACCATGCTCGTCATGATCAACAGCTTCGGCAGCTAGAATTATTTCCAGATATTTCTGCGGTTTAAATGTTTTAACCTTGTACACCCGGGTATATGTATAATGCAAAGCCAATAACAAACAGAAGGGACTGGTAAACGATGAAAAGGTTAACAGCGACTTCACCGTTAGACATTGGCGATGCAAAAGGCACGGATTTTGCAAGGAGGACAAAAGGCACTACAGTATATAACCGATATACTTAGAACCGATTTCCCCCATGTACTTTGAAGTGCTGAGAAAAAAGGCAGGCTGGATGGCCTGCCTTTTTTATTTTTGTAAAAAAACAACCAGAAAAGCTGGCCTCCCTCCCGGAATGCCAGCTTTTTTTATGATATTTTATTATTTTTTTTCTGCCAGCCAAGCTGCAACATTGTCAGCCTTCTCGCCTTCAATCAGGTTAGCCGGCATTCCGCCGCCGCCTTCTTCAATCTTAGTGCGGATTTCTTCTTCACTTAAATCACTTCCAACATTCTCCAGGGCAGGACCAGCTCCGCCGCTGAGATCACCGCCATGGCAGGATGCGCAGCTCTGCTGGAAGGTTTCCTCTGCAGCTGCCGTATCTACCTCACCGCCGCCTCCATTGCTTTCGCCGCCGCTGCTTTCTTCCCCGCCGCCGCAGGCTGCCAAGCTGAGTACAAGACCGGAAACAACCATCGCTCTTTTTAACATTCTATCTCCCTCTTTCTTTCTGCTGATTACATATAACAGTTCCACTTTGACTTTTAAGCTAAACCTGAATTTTTAAGGTGACATCCTTGGCTTAAAAACCCGCGGCACTTCTTTCTCCAAAAATGTAATTGTTATCCCAGTTATTTAGGACTAAAGTATCAATTCAAAAAAGAATCCTGCATTCTATGTTTAGTAGAAAAACAAGAGTGGAAGCTTGATAGAGTATTTTCTTTCCTATTTAATATATTTTTTTCAAGAAGGAGGAACAATTATGGCTGACCAATCGACTGGTTCAAAAATGTCGAGACGTAAATTCATACGCAATTCCAGCTATGTTGCAGGTGGATTGGTTGGTGGCGGGCTGCTCGGGGGACTGATCGGATCCAGGATGAACGGTTCTGAACAGGCGTCCAGCTCCAACTCTGAAGGACACAGCTCGTCCAATTCACATCAGCAGGCACCGCTTTATTTTACAAACCCGCAGAAATTCGAAGTGCTGCAGCAGGCAGTCGAGCGCATTTATCCACAGGACGAAACCGGTCCTGGCGCAATCGAACTCGGGGTGCCCTTTTTCATCGACCATCAGCTGGCAGGTGCGTGGGGCAATAATGCACGGGAGTATATGCAGGGCCCATTTTTCCCAGGCTCCAATTTCCAGGGCTATCAATCGCCTCTTAAGAGGAATGAAATGTTTGATACCGGGATTGACCGGATTGAATCCTACAGCCAGGAGAAGTTCACGAAGGGCTTCGCCGATCTGGAAGGAGATCAGCAGGATGAGATTCTGAAAGATTTTGAGGCTGATAAAGTTAAAATACGCGGCGTGTCTTCCAAGACCTTTTTCAATCAGCTCAGGGCCGCAACGATAGAAGGAGTCTATGCGGATCCGGCTTACAGCGGAAACATCGGCATGGAAGGCTGGAAGATGAAGGACTTCCCGGGGCATCAGATGAGCTACATAGACAAAATCGAATCAGACGAATTTATGGAAATCGAACCAAAAGCACTTCATTCTTATACAAACTAGATAGAAATCGGGGGATATCATGGCAAAAACTTTACCAAAGACAGATGTAGTGGTAGTCGGAGTAGGATGGGCAGGCGGCATCATTTCCGCCGAGCTCGCTAAACAGGGCATGAAGGTTGTCGGGCTTGAACGCGGTAAGGAAAGGGGCGTCAAGGACTATTATGTTGTCCACGATGAGCTGCGCTACGCGATCCGCTACGAATTGATGCAGGATTTATCAAAAGAAACACTCACTTTCCGAAACACTGCAAAGGAACGGGCTTTGCCGATGCGCCAGCTTGGATCGTTCCTGCTTGGGGAGGGGCTTGGCGGTTCAGGTGTGCACTGGAATGGCCATACCTTCCGTTTCCTGCCTTATGATTTTGAAATCAAGTCACAAACGGTGGCAAAGTACGGCGAAAACAAAATAAAGGGCCTCCAGGTACAGGACTGGGGCATCACCTATGATGAACTTGAACCATATTACGATACTTTTGAAAAAACAGCCGGCATCGGCGGCGAGGAAAATCCGTTCGGCGGCAAAAGGTCCAATCCCTATCCAAACCCGCCAATGAAGGAAACGCCTCTCACCAAGCGCTTCAAGGATGCGGCTAAGAACCTGGGAATGAAGCCTTACCACATGCCTTCTGCCAACATGAGCCAGGCTTATGAGAACCAATATGGCGCCAAAATGGCAGCCTGCCAGTACTGTGCTTTCTGCGAGCGCTTCGGCTGTGAATATGGCGCAAAAGCGGATCCAACAGTTTCAGTCATCCCTTATGCAAAGGATACTGGAAACTTCGAGCTCCGCACCTATTCCAATGTAACCGAGGTCCTTCATGACGGAACGAAGGCAACCGGAGTCAGATATGTCGATGTGCTGACAAAGGAAGAATTCATCCAGCCAGCAGACATCGTCGTTCTGACAAGCTATGTCATGAATAATGCACGCCTGCTGCTGTCTTCAAACCTTGGCAGGCCTTATAATCCGGAAACCGGACAGGGCGTTATCGGGAAAAATTACTGCTATCAGATCCTGCCAGGCTCAACCGGATTCTTTGATGAAGAGCAGTTCAATACATTCATGGGAGCAGGCGCACTCGGTGCCTCTGTCGATGATTATAACGGAGACAATTTCGACCATTCTGAAGTCGACTTTATCCATGGGGGCTCCATTTCACTGAACCAATCAGGAAAGCGCCCGATCCAGACAAATCCGGTGCCGCAGGATACGCCAAGATGGGGTAAAGAATTCAAGCAGCAGTCTGTTAAATATTATACACGCCACCTGAATATCGGGACCCAGGGTGCATCTATGCCGACACAGTACAATTATCTTGATCTTGATCCATCCTACAAAGATGCATTCGGGCTTCCGCTATTGAGGCTGACGTATGACTTTACCCAGCAGGACAAGAATTTGTATAACTATATCGGCAAGATCACCGACAATATCATGAAGGAAATGGGCGCAAACCTGGTCAATGACCGCAGCCCGCTTGAGCATTATGATATCGTCCCTTACCAGACCACACATAACACGGGCGGTGTCATCATGGGGGCTGAACCGGAAACGTCAGCAGTGAACAATTATCTGCAGATGTGGGATGCAGAGAACGTCTTTGTAGTCGGAGCATCCGCATTTGCCCATAATGGCGGCTACAATCCTACCGGGACTGTCGGCGCATTTGCCTACCGTGCCGCAGAAGGTATCATCAAATACAGCAAACAAGGCGGAGCCCTTGTATAAATGAAAAGGAGTGAAAAGAAATGGGATTCACTAATATCGGCATTCCCGGCTTAATCATCATTCTCGTCATCACCCTGATCATCTTTGGTCCGAAAAAACTGCCTGAAATCGGCTCAGCCTTCGGGAAGACTTTATCCGAGTTCAAGAAATCTGCCAACAGCCTGATGAATGATGACGATGAAGAAGACAAAGCAAAAAAAGCAGATCTGTCCAAGGATAAGAACCAGCAGATCTAACAGCAGGGAGGGATTACAATGAAAACCGATGAGCAAACTCTTGTTGAACATATAACCGATCTCAGGAAAGCAATCATCCGGTCACTGATCTTTTTCCTAGCCTGCTTTATCTTGTCGTTCGTGTTCATTAACAAGCTGCTCCCCCTCCTTTCCCAGGAATATAAGCTGGTCATGCTGGGGCCGCTGGATGTGGTGAGGCTGTACACCGGGATTGCCGGCTGCATCAGCCTCGGCCTCTCCCTCCCTTTCATCGCTTACCAGCTGTGGATCTTTGTGAAGCCGGCATTGACTGAGAAAGAAAGCAAAACCACCGTCATGTACCTTCCGGCCATCTTTTTAAGCTTCGCCGGAGGCATTGCATTCGGGTTTTACATCATCTTCCCGACTGTCTACCGGTTTCTGATCAATTTGGGCAATCATCATTTTGATATGATGATCACAGCGAGGGAATATTTTTCATTCATGATGATGTCCACCATTCCATTCGGCTTCCTGTTCGAGGTGCCGCTGATGCTGATGTTCCTGACCACCATCAATATCGTCACACCAAAGCAGTTAAGCTCGATGCGCAAGTATGCCTATCTCGTACTTGCAGTCGTTTCTGCCTTGATCACACCGCCTGATCTGTTTTCGCAGATGATCGTCCTCATTCCGCTGATCGGATTATATGAAGTCGGCATCCTGCTGTCAAAGCTGTCATTCCGCAAAATCCTCAGGCAGGAAGCAGCACTGCAGGCAACAGAGGTTTAAAGCCTGCTAGTTTAAAAGACGAATGGGCGAGGTATTGAAGAATCATAGACTTCATCACACGGAGGGATCAGGAATGTCAGAACAAAACCATATGGTAAATGAGAATGGCGAACTGAACGAGAATAATATTGAGGATACTGTCAGCAGGATTTCAGAAGACAAGGCAGCGGATATCTTAAGCAGCTTTGACGAGTTCCGAGGCTACCTGGCGGAGCGGATCGAGCTTGGCAAGAAGATCGGTTTAAATGAAGAGCAGCTTGCCGCTACAGCAAAAAAGATCGCAGAATATCTTGCTCAAAATGTCGACCCGCAAAACCGCGAAGAAAAACTGCTGAAGGAATTATGGAAAGCCGGAAATGAGGAAGAAAAAGAGAAACTGTCACATCTGCTTTTGAAATTTGCGGATGGGGCTGCTTGATAGACCAGGAAATTGTTAGGACTGCTTAATAGATTAGGATAATATTTTGGATGGGGCTGTTGATTTCCGTTCCAGGCACTTCGCTTTCCGCGGGGCGGAGTTGAGCCTCCTCGGAGCAAGCTCCTGTGGGGTCTCAACTCTTCCGCTATCTCCCGCAGGAGTCTACGTGCCTTGCACTGCAATCAACAGGTTCTTTGAACTTTTTTGGGCAAATTTGTACTCCAAAAGATCCATTAAATTTATATATCAACAAAAGGAGATACGGAAGATTTTCCGTGCCTCCTTTTTAATTTGCGCCTGCCGGATAGATAATTGGGCGCCCTCGTCCCTTCACAAGGCCTCATCTTTCATACGTAAAAAAAGAGACAGTCTAAACTGCCCCTTTCTTCCCTTAATTAGGTTCCACATGAACATGGACATCATAAACCCCGTGATCCTTCATCAGCACTTTTTCCACATGTGTGGCGATATCATGCGCTTCCCTGATATCCAGGGTCGAATTGACCAGGATGACTACATCCAATACTTCATTATTGCCGTAATTCCTTCCCTTGATTGCTTTAATGCCCTTTACGCCGGACACCTTCAGGATTTCGTCGCTGTATTTGAGGAGCAAATTTTCATCAAATCCGTCGGACAGGTCATGTGAGGCCTGTATGAATATATCCCAGGCAGTCTTGCAGATCAGCAGCCCGACAATGATGGCTGTTACGGTATCAAGCCAAGGCATCTTCAATTGCGAACCAAAAATCCCGATGGCCGTACCGATACTCACCCAGGCATCGGATAAATTATCCTTCGCCGCAGCCATGACCGCTTTGCTTTTTATTTTATCAGCCAGCCGCTTATTATACCGGTAGACAAAATACATGGCTAGCGCTGAAAAGATGCCTGTATAGGCCGCGATGATATCAGGCGGCGTTTCCTTCCCCCCATCAAAAATGGAAGCTGCTCCTTCTATTAACACCTGCAGTCCGACAGCAGCCATGATGAACGAAGCAACCATGGAGGCGATCGTCTCGCTCTTCCAATGGCCATAGCCATGATTCTGGTCAGGCGGCCGCTGCGATATCTTCAGTCCGATCAATACGGCGATAGATGCGATAATATCCGTTGTATTATTTAAACCGTCTGCCTTCAGGGCAGCCGAGTCACTTATATATCCTACTGCGAGCTTAAGGACCGAAAGGCATATGTAAGCGATGATGCTTATGATGGCCCCGCGCTCCCCAAGCTTCAGATCCTTATACTTTTGTTCTTCCATCCCGGACCTCCTTTTTAGCACTTGACTATAATAGCAGGCAGGAATCGGGTGGGTCTAGAGCAATCTTATTGTGTCCCCTTAACTAATTAAGAAGCAAGCAAGTAAGTTGGCTGGAGGAAAATTAACTGCGTGCAGAAAAAAAGCCGCCCAGTATACTGGGAGCTCCAGAAAACACACAAAGCCTTGCAGCCGCCTTGTGTGAGGTTAGTGTCTCTATCCTAACATCATCTTTACAAAAACATCTCGGAATTTTTAGAGCAGCAGCTCCAATTCTCCTTTATTTCCAGTGAAGCCAGCTTTTCTGTAGAGCGGCTCGCCGTCCTGGGAAGCATGGAGCCAAACCCTCTTGACTCCCCTGGCCCTGCATTCATCCAAACATTCCTGCAAAAGCCTCTTCCCAATGCCAAGTCCGCGGAATTCCGGCAGTGTATACATGTTCAGAATATAAGCTTCCACTCCTTTGATGTTCCCCGGATAAGGAGGCCTACGGAAAATAGCAATCCCGCTGGAGGCTGCCATTTTTCCTTCTCTCTCCGCGAGATAAGAGATAAATTCCCCGTTAGCTAAAGCTACTTGAAGATAATCCCTTGTTGCCTCGGAGAGTATGTCTTCCTCTTTAGGCGATGCCAGCTCACCCAGCTCTTTTAAGAGAAGAATCCTTAAATTTAAGATACTCTCAATATGCTCAGTTGAAGCCTTTATGATAACTTCCAATTCAACCCCTCCGCTTAACCAGCTTCCTAAATTTATCTTAATTAAAAGACTCTGCCATCTTGATCATCTGGGTTCGGCTGACTTCGCCAGGCGTCAATAATGGTATATATGTAATTTGATAGTGGATGCCTTCATCCTCCCAGTACAGAATCCTTTTATCGCCATCATCTGGAATAAATAAGCCTTCCAGGTCTCCGATTCGGACCTCTTCCTGCTTTAACCCTTCCTGGTACTCAAATTCTTCTTTTTTAATGACCAGCTCCACGGTGTTTTTGTTTTTATTCATAAAAGTCATTTCCACCTGGCCAACACCGTCTGAATAGGTTTCCCATACTTTCATGTCAGGGAAAGGCATTCTTTCCGGCAGCTTGATTGCCATCGGCAGCTTTTCCCTTTTTAGCTGCTTGGTTTCCTGTGTGTAGTCATATTCATGCATATTTCCCCTTGCATACGTCCAGCCGCCGCCCGCTGCTGCCAATAAAAGAACAACAAGAACTAAAATTCCCCGTTTATTCAAGCTCCTATTCTCTCCTTCAATATAGACTTTTCCTATATTCTACCATTTTCTTTCTTCCTTTTGCTCTAATCTTGGCAAAAAAAAGAAGCAGCTCTTCCAGCTGCTCCTTCGTGTGCCAATCATCCCCTGTCCCGCTGCCAGGGAAGGTCTGCACCATATTTATTTGCCCGCGCTTCGCTGTCTTTCCGGCGTTTTTTGCGGATTTCGAGGCGCTCCTTGGCTGATTCATGAAGACTTTTCTCTTCTTCTGTTTCCGGGACAACCTGCGGCACTGCAGTCGGCTTGCCCTGATCATCTATTGCGACAAAAGTCAGGAATGAGACGGCGCAGACATTCCTCTCTCCTGTGATCAGGTCCTCGGCAATGACCTTGACGAAGATTTCCATTGAAGATCTTCCTGTATAAGTGACGAAAGATTCCAGACAGACGGAATTGCTTTCATAGATCGGATGGAGGAAATCGACAGAGTCAGTAGAAGCTGTCAGCACATTCATCCTGGCATGGCGCATAGCCGAGATGGCTGCAACATCATCAATATAGGCCATCAGCCTGCCGCCAAATAAAGTTCCATAATTATTTGTATCCGGCGGGAGCACAATGCTCGTTTTTACGACAAAAGACTCCCGGCAAAATTTTTTATTTTCCATGATAGTACCCCTTTGCAAAAATAAACTTATGTATCCATCTTATCAGATTCCCTCTTTAGCGGCCCGGGAATCCTTTTCTTGTGTGAAGTTTTAATAAAAACTGGCTGCTTTTTATTAATATGGTTGAAAATTCCTTTTTGAATGCATATAATTTAATTAACCACTGTTCAATAAAATATATTCAGCAAAGGTGATCATCATGTCTCCAAGAAAATCTGCCCAGTCTGAGCTGACAAAAGAAGCAATCCTGGACGCCGCAAGAGAACTATTTGTATCACAAGGCTACAGCTCCGCCTCTATGAGGAAGGTGGCCCAGGCCCTGAACTGCAGCCATGGCGCCCTTTATTATCATTTTAAAAATAAAGCTGAGCTTTTCTACGGCATAGCGGAGCAGGGGTTTGAAAAATTAAATGCTCTGCTGAAGGAAATCATGGGCCGCACAGGGTTGTCGAATGAAGAAAAGCTGTTTGAGATCCTTCTCGGCTATATCCGTTTCGGATTGACCCATCAAAAGCATTATGAAGTGATGTTTCTGATCCGTGATGAAGAACTGGACTGCTATATGCAGGAAGCTCCTTATGAAAGCTACCGGCACTTTGCCGAAGCGGTTGCCGCCCTTCTTTCAAAGCCGCCTGCTGCCCAGCAAATCTGGTCCGCTTTTATCAGCCTGCACGGATTTGTCACCCACTTCAGCCGCTCAGAGGCTGAGTTTGAGGAAACACAAGGCCTTGCCCGCACACATGTGCGCTTTATCATTGGCGGATTAGAGGCTGCAGCTAAATCATAAAAAGAAATGGAATCCATTTCTTTTTTTAAAACGAACAATTGAACACTGGTCAATAAATGAAAGGGAGAGAATCATTATGAAAACTGCATTAGTATTAGGCGCTGCCGGCGGAATGGGCTATTCCCTCACGGAAGCGCTGCTTAATAAGGGCTTTCATGTCATTGCTGCTTCAAGATCGCTCGAAAATCTGGAAAAACTGCGCAGAATTCCGGGGATACCGCCTGATATCATCGCATGCGATGCCATGGACAGGGCTCAGGTAAAGAAGGCCGTTTCCCAGGCAGACCTTATTTTTCACAGCATCAATATCCCTTATCAGGAATGGGGCAACCTATCTACCATCATGACCAACATCCTCGAAGAATGCCGCATCCAGAACAAGCCTTTCATCTACACAGATAATATCTATGCTTACGGCAGGCAAGCATCCCCTGTCAATGAAAGTGCGGTTAAGAACCCGCATACGAAAAAAGGCAGAATCCGCCTGGAGCTGCTTGAACAGATCCGGAAGTCAGGCACCCGCTACATCATCGCCCATTTCCCTGATTTCTATGGACCTGACACAAGTAACACCCTGCTTGACTATACGTTTAGGCAGGCCATGGCCAAGAACAAGGCAGGCTTTCTCGGCAAAACTGATCTGGAACGGGAATTCATTTTTATTAAAGATGCCGCCGAAGCACTGGCAGAGCTTGCGCTGCATGAGGAGGCATACGGTGAGGACTGGAATATTCCCGGATCCGGCACCATCACCGGCAAGGAGATTGAAGCAGTCCTGGCCGGGTACTTCGGAAGGCCAATCAAGCTGTGGCCCATCTCACGCTGGATGATCCAGTCCATTGGCCTCTTTGATCCCTTCATGAGGGAATACGCCGAAATGATGTATCTGAACGAAACGCCCGTTATTCTGGATGGCTCCAAATATGAACGCCTGATTGCTCCTATTCCAAGGACTCCTTATAGCGAGGGGATAACCGCGGCACTGCGGCAGCTCGAGTCCCAGCCCGCTGCACGATAATAATGAGATGGCTGCTCTTGGCTGGCAGGTTTTTGGTTTTGCAGGGTGAACTGAGAACTTCTCATGATAGATCATGAGATTTAGAGGGTTCAGGTGTGGATTTGAAGCTCTCTACTTTAGAAAATGTGGCTTCAGAGGGTTCTAGTCCAGCGAACTGAGACCCCCTATTCTCGAAAATGTGATTCAGAAGGTTCTAGTCGAGCGAACTAAGACCCCCTATCCTCGAAAATGTGATTCAGGGGGTTCTAGTCGAGCGGACTAAGACCCTCTATTCTCCAAAATGTGATTCAGAGGGTTCTAGTCAACCGAACTAAGACCCTCTATCCTCCAAAATGTGATTCAGAAGGTTCTAGTCGAGCGGACTAAGACCCTCTATTCTCCAAAATGTGGCTTCAGAGGGTTCTAGTCCAGCGAACTAAGACCCTCTATCCTCCAAAATGTGATTCAGGGGGTTCTAGTCGACCGGACTAACACCCTCTATTCTTAAAAAAGAGATTCAGAGGGTTCTAGTCCAGCGAACTAAGACCCTCTATCCTCCAAAATGTGATTCAGAGGGTTCTAGGCGAGCCAACTATGACCGTCTATCCTCAAAAAAGAGATTCAGAGGGTTTTAGTCGGGCCAACTAAAGACCCCCTATCCTCCAAAAAGACATTCAGAGCCCCCAACGACTTCATCAAAGACCCTCCATTTCCCAAAAGAAATCACGTCCATAAAAAAAATCCCTCCAGGCAGACATTTTCCTACTGTCTGCCTGAAAGGGATCACACCAAAGGCATATCTTATTTAAAAAACGAATTCTTTTTCCTGCCTTTAAGGATATCGCCCATCCAGCCTTTGCTGCGCAGAATCAGATAGATGCCGATGGTGGAGACAATCATAAGGACGATGGCGAATAAATAACCCCATTTCCACTCCAGCTCCGGCATCAGCTTAAAGTTCATTCCCCAGATTGCCCCGAGAGCGGTTATCGGGGTAAAGAGGGTGGTAAGCACGGTGAGTGTCTTCATGATTTCATTTCCCCTGTGGGCGGAAACGACTTCCTCAATGTGGACAAGCGTCGCGATTTCCTGCTGGTATTCCCTGATCAGCATCAGGGCCCGGTCCGTCCTCTTGGCGGTCCGCTTAAATTGCCTTCCTTCGAGCGCAAAGTCCCCAAATGCCTCTTCAGCCGCCATTTTCAGCTCCTCGAAAGGCACCGTGAGGTTTTTCCAGACAAGAAGCTCATGGCGGGATTCATAGATTTCCTCAAAAGTACTGAGGCTGTTTCTTTGTTTAACCTTCCAGAGAAGATCGTTCAGTTTTTTCTCATAACCATCTATCTTCGTTAAATTGGAGTCCAGTATCTGCCCCAAAAAGACAAAAAAACCTTCAATAGCGTTATCCGCATCGTCCATCTGCTTCAGGAGCAAATCCTCACGGACAGATTCAATCGCATCAAATTTAAAATTAACGGTAATTAAGAAATCACGAGTTAGAAAGAAATGAAAAAAATTGTAATCCTTCTGGTCCTCCAGCGTCTGCTGGTAGATCAGGGAGCCGCGGATATGCTCCCTGCCAGGGATCAGTGTATCCATTTGGAGGCAGTTCGTATCATTATCGCTCGACGAGTCCCTCCACTCCTTGATCGCTTTTTCAAAATGTACCTCATTCAAACTCAATGATTCATCTATTGTATGAAAATTATGCCAAGCCCATTTATTATCATTCAATTTATACTTCATATTATCCCCCGCCTTTCTTTTCCTGTTTCCCTGCTCAAAGGCTTCCTTAAACCAATTTAGCAAGGAAGCAGATAAAGGTTTTGCCAGTTTCTCCAAATACTGATGCTGCGGGCCGGGTTTGAGCAGGGTTCAAAAGGGTACATATAAAGCAAGTCAAATTTAAATCATTTTTTAAGGAGGAGCTTTTAACCATGAATACTCGTCCATTGAATTCGTATATCCTTGCCGGAGTCGGCATCAGCAGTATCCTCTTGCTGGCTTTGAAGAGCAGAAAGAGAATCCAGACATTTACAGTGAATGTTACAAACAAAGTACTACCTTCGAAAGCGAAGAACCACCGGGTGGTACCTGTTGAAAAAGGCGGGCATCCAGATCCATATGATGTCCAGGATAATAAAATGGTGGATGAAGGATCCATGTACGCTGTAAATTACTACAACGAGAAAGAGCAGGCCTGAAGCGATTTTTATCCTTCAGGCTTATTTTTGTCCAGAGGAAATTAGGGGGATATTATGGCCTATCTGTTTATTTTTATTTATATTTTAATCATTCTGGCGGTCATTGAGATCAGTGCCCTGCTCTTTATTTATACAGGGCTTGATAAGCAGATCGCCCGCTTTCAGGTTATATCCATGATGACCGGGACCGGGTTCACGACCGGGGAATCTGAGCTGATCCTCGAGCATCCATTGAGGAGAAAGATCAGTGCCTTCCTGATATTATTCGGGGCGTTCTCCCTTGCCGTCATTATATCAACCATAAGCAGCATTCTGTCAGACGACTTCCTTACAAAGGAAGTCGGTTATATTGCCGCCGCACTTTTCTTGATTATCCTTATATTAAAAATGCCGTCTGTCAAAAACAAATTCATTGACTGGCTGAAACACGATGTGGAAGAGCATTACGACTTTACTGATCTGCCCATTAAAGATGTCCTTTTGACAAATGAAGAGGATTATATTTTAAAATATCCGGTACTGGAGGATTCTCCGTTCGCCGGCAAAAAACTGAGTGAGATCATAGATCCCGAGAAGGATGATGTGGTTGTCCTGTATGTCAGCAGAGGCGAAATTACGATCCGGAAGGAATGCCTGTCCACTGAAATACAGGAGGGTGATGATATAGTCGTTTACGGGGATGAAAAAACCATCAAAAAAACCTTCGGGGACGATTCAGAAGGAAAAGAGGTCAAAAAAGAGGGCTGACATCTACTCGCTGCCCAGCCTGGCTTTAAGCCTTTCTTTCCCTCTTTTCATTCTTGTTTTGACAGTGGACATCGGCGCATCCACTTCAGCGCTGATTTCCATCAATGTCCGGTTATGATAGTAGAATAGCAGAAGCGGATCCCGGTACATATCCGGCAGTGAGCTTATCGTTTCCACCATTTCCTCACGTTCGGATTTATGGAGGAATTCCTCCTCGGGCTCCGGGCTTTTTTCTGCTTCCATGGGATATTTATAAGCTTCTTCTTCCCAGAATCTCTTTTCCTTTTTCTCTTTTCTCCAGAAGTCTCTGCACTTATTGATGGCAATCCTGTACAGCCAGCTCCTGAATTTAGCTTCTTCCTTGAAGGCCGGAAAAGCGAGGAAGGCAGATATCAGAACCTCCTGATAAAGGTCTTCTGTCTGCTCTTTATGGCGAATCAGCGAATAAATATATTTATAGATAAATAGTCCGTTTTCCTTGATCAGCTGGTCAAAACGGCTGTGGCCGTTTGTGTTTTCATGATATTGGGGCAGCATGCTTTCTTCTCCTTTCCCCATTTGCGTTTTCATTTAATAAACGCATAAAAGGAATGCCTCCCCTACAGTTTTGAAAAAAAAATTATGTCATTGACTCATGCCTGTACTTTTCCCTCAAGCGGGAGATTCCCTCCTTGCATACTCCATAGGGAAGCCATGAGCAGCCTTCACATAAATAATCCAGGTCGTCCGGATGGACCTTTGCAGCTGTCAGGCTGAGCAGCAGATGCTTATCATACTCCCTGTTTTCCTCTATGCCAAGATGCTCGATCACCTTTGCATCCATGGACAGCACATGGGCGTTAGACCCCTCGCTTGCCTCGCAAATCACCTTTCCCTTATGCGGGCAAGCCTGACAGGCGTGGTCGAAATCAGCCACTGCCTTTATTCGGAATTGCTTGCGGTCATTGCGGATATCCTCCACAATTTCTGCCATATTTTCAACGAATCCCTGACTGTAGCCCATCCCGCGGAAACCGTGGACACATAATAAATGGTGGCCTCTGAGCGTTCGATCCATAAGCTTCTCTCCCTTCCATCTATCAATTCTCCATTGTGCTGGAAAATCCTTTTAGAGAATCCCCGTCCTGTCAGCCTTAAGGGTCCAGAAGGTGATGCCGATTCTTTTGCAGATGGTCAGGTAATGCATGAATGTCAGCAGCATAATCCCTGTATTCATGCCGATGATAATGCCGTCCATCCCAAGCCTCCCGCCGAGGAAATACATGATCGAAAACGAAACGAGCGTGGACCAGACGGTATGGACAAAAGCATCCTTCATCAGACCGAGTCCGATCAGGTAAGCCTGCATGGGAATGACAAAATAATGGAGCAGGAAATAAGGGCACAGCAGCATCAGATATACAGCGGCATCCGAGGAATGGAAAAATGTTTCTGTCAGCGGCTCCGCAAAGAAATAGATGGCAGCAGCTGCAGGAATGCCATAGATGGCCGTAATCTGCATCACCTGCTTCAGCAGCCCGATGAGCACACCCGTTTCGCTGCGTGCCTGGGCCTTGGACACTGCCGGAATCAGCATGATCAAAAAGGAATGGGCAATAAAAGCAGGAAAAAAGCCGATGGCCATGGCGATTCCCGTCAGCATCCCAAATTGCCCGAGTGCCATCTCCTGGCTGAGGCCGGCCTGCACAAGTGCAGCTTTTATTAAAAAAGGCTGTATGGCATGTGTAATAGAATGGAATACACGCAAAGCAGTCGTCGGGATGGACACAGCCATCAGATTCTTCCTAACCGCCGCCCCCTTCAGGCTTTCCGAAGGACGTCCCTTCAGCTGATGATACTGAATAAAAAACACATGAAGCAGATACAGGAAAATGACGATTTCACTGCCGATGAACGTACAGATGGCGACCAGCATCGCTGTTTCTGTATTAAAGTCAAAGAGCTGATACAGAAAAACAAGCAGCAGCAGCTGGACCAGCTTCCGCAGCAGGCTGGTGTAGGCAATTTTCCCCATCTCGTTCTTCCCCATAAAAAATCCGCGGGCAATCGATGAAAAAGAAATGATCGGGATCAGGAGGATGACCAGCCATCTGAGCAGCGGAGAGAAGTGCTGGAAAACCGGGACAAAAGGCAGAATGGCGATCGCGGCAAGAAATAGCACCGAGGAAAAAACGATGGTCAGCCTGATGGCATGCCCCAGCATGCTCCGATGATATTTTTCTTCTTTTTCCGCGACGAATTTAGAAACGGAAATAGGCAGCTCAAAACTGGCAAGCAGCATTACAAGGAATATCGTTGGAAGAATCGACATATACATCCCAAGCCCCTGTTCGCCCAATTCCCGTGCCAGCACCATATTGACCAGAAATTCTATGCACTCCCCCAAAAAAGAGGCAATTACCAACACGAGTGTTCCCTTTAAAAACGAATTCATTGTTCAGATTCTCCTTGTCTCTCGATCTTTGGCAGGCAGCCATACTTTTAAAAGATATGAGACAAGTCTATGAATTATTATCCTCATGCAGGATTACGCTGGTGATTCCGCTTTTTAACAGGAAGGAGCCTGCCTTCCCGTTCGCATCAGTTATATCCTCCCATTTTCCGCATAAGATGAAATGACGAGTTTTATCCTGAAGGAGGTTAAAGGCTTGAACTATCAGAATGAAGTGCATTTTACCCCCATGAAAGCCTATAGTCCCTACCACAGCCCTTATGATCCCTGCCCGCCTTTGAAAATCAAATACTACAGTACACCGCCTCAATTATATATGCATTTTCAGCCGCCGAATCTTGAGCAATTCCCGCCCCACGAAGCCCTGATGAGGGGAACGCTCTGGAAGCCTCTCTATGATTATTATGATAATCCTTATAAGAAAGGAATCCATGGCCATGGCTAAACAGATGGGCAGTGACTATTACCAGCTGATGCATGAGATTCAGGCTGC
Source organism: Bacillus sp. UMB0728 (assembly GCF_002858875.1). NCBI lineage: Bacteria > Bacillati > Bacillota > Bacilli > Caryophanales > Bacillaceae > Bacillus > Bacillus sp. UMB0728. Next base: position 16,906 of record NZ_PKLA01000006.1, read on the forward strand.
CGATTTCGTGCTTGTGGAGCTGACATTATACCTCGATACTCATCCCGGCGACAGGCAGGCTCTGCAGCAGTTCCAGCAGTTCTCCGACTATTCACGAAAACTGAAGAAGCGATACGAAAAAGAATTCGGGCCGCTCCTGCAATTCGGGGTCAGCAACAACCCCGGCGACACCTGGAAATGGAGCCAGGGACCCTGGCCCTGGCAAGTATAAGGAGGATCCTTCATGTGGGTTTATGAGAAAAAACTGCAATATCCAGTGAAAGTAAGCACATGCAATCCGACATTGGCGAAGTACTTAATCGAGCAGTACGGCGGAGCAGACGGCGAGCTGGCGGCTGCCCTCCGCTACTTGAATCAGCGCTATACCATCCCGGAAAAAGTGATCGGACTCCTCACAGACATCGGAACAGAGGAATTCGCCCATCTTGAGATGATCGCTACTATGATTTACAAGCTGACCAAGGACGCCACCCCTGAACAGCTGAAGGAAGCGGGTCTTGGCGAGCATTATGTTAATCACGACAGTGCACTGTTTTATCATAATGCCGCCGGTGTCCCATGGACCGCCTCCTACATACAGGCGAAAGGGGACCCGATTGCCGACCTGTACGAGGATATCGCGGCAGAGGAAAAAGCGCGGGCAACCTATCAATGGCTGATCGACATTTCTGACGACCCTGATCTGAATGACAGCCTCCGCTTCCTGAGGGAAAGGGAAATCGTCCACAGCATGCGCTTCCGTGAAGCGGTGGAGATCCTGAAGGATGAGCGTGATAAAAAGAAGATATTCTAATAGATCCAAAATGAAGAAGCCGGATCCTCATCCGGCTTCTGTCTGTTATGAAAGGCATTCTTCCAGCTTCCTATACAATTCTTCTCTTCTTTGTTCCAGCTCTTCTTTCTCCCTGAACATATTTTGCAGGGCAGACAAATCCTTTTCAGCCTCCAGTCTGCCGTCCAGTGCAGAGATTTCCGCTTCTATCAGCATAATGTCTTTTTCGGTCTGCTCAGGATTCTCACTGCTCACCTTTTGGACTGCACGATGCACTGCCGGCTTCTTTTTCGCAAGCTTTTCTTTTGTAAAGGACGCCTGCTTTTTTTCTGCCTTCTTCCCCTTAGCCCAATCATAGCTGCCAGCAAAGGTAAGCAGCTGCCGGTTTTCAATCCAGCTGATCCTGGTGAACAGCTTATTCAGGAAATAGCGGTCATGCGAGACTGCGAGAATGGTCCCTTTATAGTCCTGCAGCGCCTCCTCCAGCACCTCCCGGGATTCAATGTCGAGATGGTTTGTCGGCTCATCCAGAATCAGAAAGTTGATATCCTGGTACATCAGCTGGGCGAGCCGCAGGCGCATTTTTTCACCGCCGCTCAATTTGGACACCCTGCGGAAGACCGCATGGCCGTAGAACAGGAAGCCTGCCAGGATATTACGCGCCTCCCCTTCTGCCACAGAAACCTCATTCCGGAATGCTTCAAGGACGGTTTCATCTTCCGAGCCAGGCTGGATATGCTGCGAAAGATAGCCTATTTTCACATTGCTCCCAATCCGCACCTCGCCTGCATCTGCCGGCACCTCGCCGAGGATCATTTTCAAGAGTGTCGACTTGCCGCTGCCGTTGCTGCCGACAATCGCTGTCCTTTCCTGAAACTGGATATGGAGATAGGCATCTTCAAAAAGCGTCTGACTGCCAAAATGCTTGGAAGCCCCTTTCACCACCACTACATCCTTGCCGCTCCGCTGGGCAGAATCAAGTTCCATATTCATTTTCTTCCGGTTCAGGATGGGACGGTCGAGCTTTTCCATCCGTTCAAGCGCTCTTTCCATGCTTCTCGCCCTTTTGTGCAGCCCCTCATTCGGCGGGTTGGCCTGATTGGCCCATTCACGCAGGCGTTTGATGGCTTCCTTCATTTTCTTGATTTTCTTCTGCTGCTCTTCGTACTGCTGGAATTCCCTCAAAAGCCTTTCTTCTTTTTCTTTTACAAATCCGCTGTAGCCGGTCTGATAAGAAGTGAGCTCCCCATCTTCAAGGTCAAAAATCCTATTGGCGATTTCATCCAGGAAATAGCGGTCGTGGGATACAACAATCACCGTTCCATCGTATTCTTTTAAAAATACCCCCAGCCACTCTACCGCATCGATATCCAGATGATTAGTCGGCTCATCGAGCAGGAGGAAATCAGGATTTTGGAGAAGGGTGAAGCCGAGGGATACTTTTGTTTTTTCCCCGCCGCTCAAGGACGAAAAGCTTTTGCTCAGCAAATCTTCAATCTTCAGGCCAGATGCCACCCTGGCCAGACTTGCCTCCATTTCATAGCCGCCGCCGTGGGCAAATTGCTCCTGAAGCACGCCATACTCTGCGATATACCGCTCCAGCCTGCTAGCATCTTTTTCCTCGGCCATTGCCTGCTCGCACTCTTTCATCTTCCTCTCAACCACTGTCAGTTCCTTGAATGCCTGAAGGAGTACATCCCTGCCTGAAAAATGCTCAGGATATTCAGGGATCTGCGAGAGATAGCCAATCCTCGTGCCTTTTTTCCAATGGACCTGGCCTTTATCAGGTGTTTCGATGCCGGCCAGCAGCTTGAATAAAGTTGTCTTGCCGCTGCCATTCCTACCTACAAGGCCGACGCGGTCCCCTTCATGAATCTCAAAAGCCACTTCCTCAAAGATTGTTGTGCCTGCGTACATTTTTGCTATATCATTTCCGCTGCATGCGATCATTTTTCATTTCCTCCAAATTTCAGTTATTTTTTTGCATAATAAAAAGCCATGGGAAAAATTCACCCATGGCCCTGCTTTTATGACAGACCCGTCCTGATAGCAGGACAAAGCCAAAAAAAGGGGAGCATCCATAAGAAGCTCCCCTTTTGCCCGTTCATAAATAAGCGGATCAGAGATGTTTCTCACCGTTTTGTTTTCCATATGAAGCTGCTGAAAATGGACAGACTTGTCCCGTTAACAGCAGCTTCATGAAAAATTGCACGGCAGATCGACAGGTATGACATCCAGTCTCCGCGCAGCAAAACAGCGTTATTCATCTCTTCTCCACCTCCCTTTGATATAGTTAGCTATATTTTACCGTTGTCAGAATCATTTTGCAAGCCTGATTATTAGGGGTATACATTCCCTTGTGCAGCAGTAGCTGACCGGCCACACCCGGCTGGAGCATGATATTGAGGGCTTTTTCATTCTTTTGCATAGATCAGCGCTCTCCCCAGTGGTTATCTTCTCCCTCTGTGAGGAATAAGGTAAATAGGCAGCTGGTGCCTGCCACCATGCTCAATTTATAGAGAGAGGAGAAATATTGATGCTTCGTGCCATCCTGCATGTTATTTTCTTTTTACTTGTTGTGGGCGTTAATATACTGGCAAATGCGCTTCCTTTGAATGGGCAGACCACCGGGGAAATCTCGGATCGGCTCGATGTGCTGTTGACCCCTGCCGGCTATGTATTTTCAATATGGGGACTTATTTATATACTGCTGGGGATCTGGGTACTGAGGGAATTTCCAAAGGACCGGCGGAACCTTCCGCTTTACGAGAATACCAGCTTGTTCTTTATCCTCAGCTGCCTGCTGAACAGCGCGTGGATTTTTGCCTGGCATTATGAATTCTTCCTTGTATCAGTCCTGCTGCTGATCGGACTTCTGCTAAATTTGATCTTTCTTTATATCCGTCTGCAGGCTGCCAGCCCATCCTTCTTCGACAGGCTGCCCTTCTCCGTTTATCTCGGCTGGGTCAGCGTCGCAGTGATTGCGAATATCAGCTATTATCTCGAGTATATCGGCTGGGGCGGCTTCGGCCTGCCGGATGCCGCCTGGACGATCATCATGCTCTCCGTGGCTTCAGCCCTAGCCATCATATTCCGGATCAAAAACAGCGACCGCATATACCCGCTCGTCTTTGTCTGGGCCTTCATCGGCATCGCCGTCAGAAACTGGGGTGATCATGCTGCTGTATCTTATATAGCGCTGGGATTGGCAGCGGTTATCTTGGTTTTTGCAGTCATTCCTTTTAAGAGGGATTGATGAAAACTCCTGCCCGGTGGTGGGCAGGAGTTTTGTTTGGCTTTCATATGGGGCCGCTGATTTCCGTTCCAGGCACTTCGCTTTCCGCGGGGCGGCGCTGAGCCTCCTCGTCGTACCTCCTGCGGGGTCTCAGCTCTGCCGCTGCAATCCCGCAGGAGTCTGCGTGCCTTCCACTGCAATCAGCGGGCTTTCATTACCTTTTTCAGCATTAAAACCTAGCCAGGCAGAACAAACCTCCAATTAGTTCGCCAGCGAATGCTTAAACGCATATATCACAGCCTGTGTCCGGTCCTGGACCTGAAGCTTGCTGAGGATATTGCTGACATGCGTCTTCACTGTCTTTAAGGCAATAAAAAGCTCATCCGCAATTTCCTGGTTCGTCTTCCCTTCTGTCATCAGCAGCAGGATTTCCATTTCCCTGCTCGTGAGCTCTTCATGGGGAAGCACAGTCTGCTTCTGCCGCATCTTCACCATCATTTTTCCTGTGACCTCAGGCTCAAGCACCGATTGGCCATGGAAAGTTGCTCGGACCGCATCGGCAATCTCGCTTGCCTTCGAGGTTTTCAGCATATAGCTGGATGCGCCTGCTTCAAGTGCCGGATAGACCTTTTCATCATCCAGGAAGCTTGTCACGATAATCACCTTTGCTTCCGGCCATGCTTCAATGATTCCCCGTGTTGCCTCGATCCCGTCCATTTCCTTCATCACCAGGTCCATCAGGATAATATCCGGCCGGAGCTCAAGGGCCAGATCAATCGCCGTCCGGCCGTTATCCGCTTCCCCGATCACCTCGATATCCGGCTGGGCGGAAAGATAGGAAGATACACCGATCCTAACCATTTCATGATCATCCACAAATAATACTTTAATCATTCTCTTCACCCTCACTCTTCATCATTGGCACCTTCACTTCAAGGCGCGTTCCTTTATTCTTGAGGCTGATGATTTTCAGGGAGCCGCCGATCTCCACTGCACGCTCATACATATTCTGCATGCCATATGAGCCTGCCTTTGTTTCCTCGACGTCAAATCCGATCCCGTCATCGGCAATCCGCATGATGATCAGCCCGTCCCGCTGGATCAGCAGCACTTCAAGCTGGGTCGACTTGGCATGGCGCAGCGTATTGGAGACAGATTCCTGGAGGATCCGGAACAGATGGTCCTCGACTCCTTTATCCATCAAAAACTCTTCAACCTTCCACTGGATTTTCATGGTGACTTTCTGGGAGAGCTCAAGCAGCAGCTCTTCTATGCCCTCCTGCAGTGTTTTTCCCTTCAGGGCGGCCGGACGCAAGTGGAGGAGCAGGGCGCGCATCTCAAGCTGGGATTGATGGATCATCGCTTCGACCATCTTCAGCTGCTTGGTTTCCCTGTCTTCCTGGATCCGTGTTTCATTGATGGCAGACATCAGCATGGAGGCCGCGAACAGCTGCTGGCTCACAGAGTCATGAAGCTCGCGCGCCAGCCGGTTGCGCTCCTGGGAAATGATTTCCTGGATCCGGCTTTCCAGATCCTCTGCCTTTTCTGTCGCAAGCTTCTGCGAAATCTTTGCCTGCTCCGAAATCTGCCGCTGGATTTTGCCTACCCTCATCCATAGGGGCTGAAGCTCTGAAGGGGTGTTATCATCATGAAGGCTGATGGCCCTGCCTTCCTCCAGCTGGTAAAGCCAGTCGTCAACCGTCTGGAGCTGTTTTTTCCTGTAGATGCCGGATACAAGCCCAGAGAGAATGCCGATTGCCGCACAGATGCTTGCTGCAAACAGGAGAAAGGGAATATCCATGATCTCCCGTTCCCAAAGCCCGCTCCAATCGGCCAGCGGAAAGACGGTAAAATAGGAAACGCCAAGAAAGATGGACACAAGGAGAGCAACCGACAGTCCTAACGCAATCTGCCGCTGGATTGTCTTCATACACGCTTCACCTCGATATCCCCAACAAGGAGCGAAGTAAAGATCTTAATCTTCTGCTCTGCTTCTTCATAGCCTGGTGTTTTGAACTGCAGTGTCTGATTGAACATCTGCGGCTCTCGTTTATCAAAAATACCGGCAGATCCGGCAATCACAGAATGATACACATTCACTTCGAGATCATACGGAACAAGGATCTGTATATTACCGATAAAATTGCGGATGAATATGACCGTCTCCCCTTTTGGGAGCACCGTATAGCTCAAATCGATGATCGTATCGCCGATGCCGGCCTGGATATTGATGTCGCTCCATTCATATACATGCTCAGGCGTTTTCTGCCGCCCGAACAGAATGTTTTCAAAAAGCGGGCGCCCTTTGATGATCTCTTCACTCGGCTTTGAATCAAAAGGATCTGCTTCCTTGATGACCGGCCTGATGCGGTCGGCGTCCCGTTTGGACTGCGCATATTGGATGACAAAATGGATCAGGATGGCCAGCAGGAAAAATTTGAAGGTCATCATATTGAAGACACTGATGACAAAGAAGGCAAGTCCTGCCCAGAAGAGGATTTTTCCGGAGCTGTGGGGAAGGCGTTTCCTTCCGAAATACACCATTCCAATCGAAACCAGAAGGGAGAAAATCAGCCCGTGATTAAAAAAAGATACCTCCAGAAAAAGGACAAGGGCACCAAGCAATAGAATCCAGCTGATATATTCGCTTTTGATTTTTTTAAGCATTGATCATTTCCTCCCTTCATGATGACTGGCGCATGATGTACGCGGTTCTCTATTGTAAGCTGTTTCAGCATAATGGCGAAAAAAGGCGCAGGAACTCTACGCCTCTTTAGAATACCAGTTTGTTTTATGAAATAGAATGAGTTTCTTTCTTTTTCATATCTTTTTCAAGCTGGGCGATTTTTGAATCGATTGTGCTCTGATAGTAGGCATCGTTCACCTTCTGCTCAAGCCGGTCAAGATATGACTCGATATTTTCAAACCTGGATTCAGCTTTGCCTGATTGGGAGCTGCTGTCAATCACCTGGTCCATCTTGCGGTTGGCCCTGGTCACATTTTCCCTTCCCATGAGCTCAAGGCGGCGGATATGCATATCCTTCAGCTTATGCTTCATCTCTTCATATTTTCTTTCCAGCTCAACCAGCTGCTGGGAAGCCTGCTCGAGGGCCTGCTTCAGCCTTACAGCCCGCTCTTCATATTGAAGCTGTTCCTGGACTGCAAATTGGGATAATTCTGTCTCCCCTGCCTCTGAAGCAACTTCTGCCTGGCGCTTGCGCTTTTCAGCCAATTCAGCCGCTCCCTTATATTCTTTTGCAAATTCCTCTTTCAGAGAATACTGGCGCTCAAGGAGCTTGCGGACTTTCTCTGTTTCCTGCTCGCATTGGCGCAGGTACTGGTTAAGAAGTGATACCGGATTCTTCTGCTCTTTCTGGTCCATTGCCTCGTGCAGATCTGCCATGATGGTATTTTTCAGTCTGGTAAATAAGTTTGCCATAATAATCTCCCTTTCGTTTTCAGATTAATATTGATTGATTTTTGACCATTCTTTTTCAAAGTTAGTGAATGGGTCCTGGTCTTCTTTGACAAAGGTTTTCTTGTCATTCCACTTTTTATAGATCACATAAAGGATGTAAGCAGCGGCAATTCCGAGGATGGCCGGAATATTGGAGGCAGCTGCCGTAAGGGCGAACACCCCGACAATGCCCCAGCCGATTTTTGCCCCTGTTGAATCAGCCTTCAGGAACTGCTTGAATACGAAGTATAGAATCAGCAATGAGATGGCCAGGCCGATCATCGGCCCCAAATTGGATAGAAGCACCAGCCCTGCGATTCCCCCTGCTAAAAGTAAGCCAAATTTTTTCATGTACGTTTCCTCCTTTCATGTTTCCATCTTACCTTTCCAGCCAAAATCCTATAACGAGCCTGAGCTTTATTTTCATATAGGACCTGGGGCTTAGGAGCTGGTCAGACTTTGCGGAAGGCGTAAATATTGGAAGGGGAAAACCTGTTATTGTGCTGGCAGGAAGGGTAGATAAAGGAGGAATTACAATTGAGACAATCAGGAGGACACCAATGTGTTTGGCTTCGATGATTTTGTAAAGTTTATGCAGGCATTTTTTATTGTTCTTCCTATCGTGACACTCATCCATGTGGCCGGACATGTTTTTTTCGCCGGAATCTTTGGAGGGAAGAGCCTTAAAGTCATTATCGGCTGTGGTAAAAGTTTATTTTCTTTTAAATACCTTGAGGTAAAGCGCTTCTACTTCTGGTATAGCGGCTGCGAGTTCCAAAGCCTGAAGTACGAAAATAAAATCAGCCTCTCTTTTATATATCTTGGCGGCACACTCTTCAACATGATCAGTATCTTTCTAATCAATTACCTGATCGGCTCCGGCGTACTTGAGGCTTCTTTGCTTTGGTACCAATTTATCTATTTCTCTTTTTATTTTGTGTTCTTCGCTCTATTCCCGATGGATTTCCCTGACGGCAATCCAAGTGACGGCAAAGCCTTTTACCGGATTATCAGAGACAAGAAGGTTGATTCTACTGATGATTGCCAATGGAAGGTTGAATAGATAAAGCCCCGGATTTCAGTCCGGGGCTTCACTTTTTTCTATATAATGGCTCAAGGCCAGGAGCGGCCATATACAGCGGTAGCTGTGGTAATGAATATAAAAGAAATTGGCCATCCCCTGACCCATTGGATAATCGGCAGTCCAATCCTTGCGCTTGCCTTCCCTCACCAGGAAGGCAGCCCCTTTCCTTGATGGCGTGCTATCCGCCATGCCGGCAGCAGCAAGGGCATCAACGGCCCATGCGGTCTGGGTGAGGGTGCTTTCCTTCAGCGGGATATACTTTTTCTCCATATCGCTCCGGCAGGATTCTCCCCAGCCGCCATCTTCATTCTGGATGGACAAAAGCCAGTCGATCCCTTTTTTCATGCTTTTATCCTCTAATGTGACACCAACAGCCGCCATTCCGGTTACTGCCGCCCAGGTTCCGTATATATAGCAGATTCCCCAGCGGCCATACCAGGATCCATTCGGTTCCTGATGCTTTTTGAGCCACTTGACCGCTTTTTTGATAGGCGGAAGAGAAGCATCCGCATAGCCGGCCTTGCCAAGGAATTCAAGAGTCCTCCCCGTCAGGTCGGCAGTTGAGGGATCGGTCAGGATAAACTCTGCTCCCTGGATGGGAAGGAGATGCAGCAGCTTCTTATCGACATTCCTTTCAAACGCAGGCCAGCCCCCGTCCCTGTTCTGCATAGACAGTGTCCAAAGAAGACCTTTTTTCCATATATCATCATAATGCGGCTTTTCCCGGGCAGGCTGGTGAAGGCTTCTCAGGGCGGCGGTTGTGTCATCCACATCAGGATTGATTGTATTGAAACGCGAAAATCCCCAGCCGCCCGGCTCTGCCTTTGTATTGTGGACAATCCAGTCCCCAAACCGGCGATGCTGCTGGCCGGCCAAATACTGGTTGGCTTTTTGGATGGCATCCTCTTTCGGAGGGACACCTGCTTCCTGAAGGGCATGGCTGATCAGCGCTGTATTCCAGACAGCAGCCGTTGTATATTGAATATGCGTACGGCCGTCGGCTTTTACAGTCATCCGCTTCAAGCCGGCAACAGCATTTCTGATCGCGGGTTCCTCCGTGCCGCCTCCCAATGCCAGCAGAGCAAAAATCATATAAAATGTGCTGCTGAAATAATTATAAAGCGTCCCGTCCGGCTCTGTATGCGACTGCATATATTCCCTCGCTTTTTCTATCGACCATGCCCGGATCTGACGCGGAATGCCCACAAGCGCCTTAACCCCGGCGGCAAGAAAAGAAGTTAAGCTCCTCCATTCCGCACTCCTCAGCTCCGGCCATGGATCATCATCATCCCTGACGGACAAATCGCCAAGATCCGGGCTCAAGGCCGTCTTTCTGCTGAATTTTTTATTGCCCAGAAGAATGACCGGAATCAGATTGGAGCGGCCAAAGACCGAAATATCATACATATTGAGCGGAAAGCTTCTCGGCAGGAGGATCACTTCCATCGGGACCGGAAAAAGAAGGGGCCATGGATACTGCCCTGTCAAGGCAAGCATGATTTTCGTATACATTCCTGCCTTCTTCAGGCCCCCTCCTTTTGTAATAAACCTTCTTGCCTTCACCAGAGCAGGATGATTTTTCTCATAATACCCTGAGTAAAGGAGCGCATAATAGGCCTCAATCGTTAGTGAAAGGCTCCCTTCATGATGGTCATGGAAAAGCCGCCATGCCCCGTCCTTTCCCTGCCGGCTCAGGATTCCCTTTGCCAGCTCTTTGATCAGCTCTTCCTCATCCTCTTCCTCAAGCGTCCGCAAAAGGACAATCATATAAATATCGGTCATACACCCTGTATCAAAAGGATGATTCCAGGAACCGTCCGGTGTCTGCTCACTTAAAAGCTGCTGCTTTAACCGTTCAATTTCGCTTTTCACCAGCTGCATGCAGCCCGCCCCCTTATTTCTATTCTTCATAAATATGTATTCAGGAGAAGCCTGTCAGATTCTGAAGCAGCTTATGGCCGATAGGCAATATCTTTCATGCCCCTGCATATAGTTCAGTGAGGACAACTATAAGAAAGGGGGAGGACATATGCTTCTTTCATGGATCATTACTGCCGGCTTTATCCTTTGCCTGGGGCTTGTTGGCGGCATGTTCGTCCATTATCTGCGCGCCGCCATGCACACCCATGATTCTGTTACGGTCGACCCGGCGCCGGAGGAAACTAATGAGGAAATCAAATAAAGGGGCAGCTCGACATATAGTCCAGCGCCGGGCTGGATCATGCAAGTCTTCAGGGCGGCGAAATAGGCTGTAAGCTGGACTTGGTAGATTATCTTTTCATTTGATTAAAAAAGACGGAAATTCGGTAGATTATTCCGCGAATTGATCGAAAAAATCTTTAAGCTGGTAAATTAACCGGCTCTTCAATTAGAAAACGCCAGCCTGCCATAAAAATCGGGCCGCCAATTCATGTAAATAACAAAAAAAGCCCAAGGACCTCCTCCCTGGGCTATTTTTACGCATATAAAAAAGAATTCACGACTGGCAGCCTGGACAATAAAAGGTTTTCCGTGATGAAATTTCTTCCTTTACGATCCGTGAGCCGCAGCGGAGGCAGCTTTCCCCTTCTCTGTCATATACCATGCAGCGTTCATTATAGCCGCCGGTTATCAGATCGCCTTTAAAAAGCGGCTCATCCATATAGCCTCCGCTCTGGATTGCGTTTGCAAACACTGTTTTCATTGCCGGATACAGTCTGCTCTTCTCCATTTCGCTGAGCTCCTCGATTTTCCTCATCGGCAAAAGTCCGGCCTGGTGGCAGATTTCATCTGAATAGCAGTTTCCGATTCCTGCAATGAAATGCTGGTTCACAAGCGATGTCTTGAGCATTCCACGTTTTTTCTCCAATAACTGGGCAAATGAGGCTGCCGTAAATCCAGGATCCAAAGGTTCCGGTCCCAGCTCTTCGAATTCTTTCTCCAGCTCCTGTGCAGTCAGCAGATGCAGGTAGCCGAGCCTCAGGCCGATGAAGTACAGCTTCCTGCTGCCAAATGACAGGATCACCTGCTTTGTCCTGTCAGGATTATCTTCGTCATTGCCAAGATACATCCATCCTCCAAGCATCAGATGGAGGAGAAGATTTTTTCCGGAGCTGAGCCGGAAGATCAGATGCTTGGCGCGCCTATCGATGCTTGTGATTGTGCTGTTCTGCACCTGCCTGATAAATTCTGCCGGCGGAACATTGATAGATTTTTCTCTGTTGATTTCGGCCTCTGTGATCATAAGCCCCGTCAGCTGACGGCCCAGCAGCTGGCGGTAGGTTTCCATTTCAGGAAGCTCGGGCATAAGATGCCCCCCTTTCATATAACTAGTATGAAATGAAAAGGGGATCTTCATGTACCCGTTCAGCCAGCCAGCGCCAGGGCCAGGCTGTCACTTGCAGCGCCAACTAGAACTGCATCCCCGCGGTCATGGGCATATACCGCAAGCAGCAAGGCTGTATAGATGCCTTTGAATCTTGCGAGATCCCTTGCTTCGGGCCCAGGTTCTCCATATGCCCCAAAAAACTCTTCCCTGGCATCCGGCCGGAGATAACTGTACGCAATGGAAAGGTCAATGCTGGGATTGCCGAGATGAACATCGCCCCAGTCAATGATTCCGCTGATTTCCCCTTCAGGATCGGCCAGGATATTTCTTATATGCAGATCGCCGTGCACAAGAACTGGATCACATTCCACTTTTATGGGTATGGCTTTTTTGATATAAGAAAAAAGGCTTTCTTCCTCCTTAAGGATTCCAGCCGCTTTCCCTTTTTCGGCGTACTCTTCCATCTTCACGAGCCTTGTTTCCATATCAAGCCTGTTATATGTATCATATGGGACACCGAGCTCCTCGGCTCTTTCAATTGGAAAAGAGTGGTGCTGTTTCAGGAATTCAGCCAGCCTGATGGCCGACTTCGTCCCGCCCGGCCCGGCTGGAGCTGATCCGCTGATTTTTCTGTATCCGGAAAAAAACCACGGATAGCCTTTATCAGGTTTTCCGCTAAATACCGGCACAGGATAATCGACTCCGGCAGCAATTCGGAGCTCAGGCAGTATCCGGCTTTCTGTCTTCAGCAGCTCTTCTGCTGCCGCTTTCCGCGGAAAGCGGAATACATATTCATCATTGACTAAAAACACTCTGTTATCAAAGCCTTCTCCAAAGTGCTCCACCTCAGCAGGCGCCAATTCGGGAAACTGGCTCAACAGGAGTTCCCTCGCCTCAAGGGGAGCAATGGACACTTCTCCATTCCATGGCTGATTCTGCATATAGATCCCCCTTTTTTCTTAGTTATACTACTGGCCGCTCCGTTTTTCAACATAAGGAAAAAGGCACCCTTTGCAGCGGGTGCCCTTTCTTTAATACATTTTATTGTTGTCGACCTTCATTCTGTCTTTTACAATTTCCGGGTCATCTGAGACAGGCGACCTTGTCCCTTGAGGGGGAACATAGACGTTGTCGACCGGCATAACTGGTTCATTGTCCGGCATGCCAGCTTCACCAGGATTCATTTTCTGCTCACGCAGCTTGTCCGATCTGCCGTCAACAAACACCAGTATTTTGCCTTCCTTGATTTGGCCGCTGTAATGCTCGGCATCATCTTCCGGAATTCCCATACCGACGAGGGCTCCTGTAAGCCCTCCAAGTCCGGCTCCGGCAGCTGCCCCTGTGAGTGCTCCTGCAAGGGGTCCTGCGGCGAGCACCGGACCGATGCCCGGGATGGCAAGGGCTCCGGCTCCTGCCAGCAATCCTGCAAGTCCGCCGAGCGTACCTCCGGCAGCAGCTCCGGCAGCAAGGCCTTCTTCCGCCTTCGTCCCTGTCTGCTCTGTTACTGCTTCCACGTCATCATCATTTTTCCCTACCACTGAAATATCCTTTGTGTCATAGCCTTGGGCCCTTAATTCCTCTACAGCTTCAATGGCTTCACTTTGTGTATCATAAACGCCTACTATATGCTTCTGTTCTTCTGCCATTATCTTTTGCCTCCTTAATAAGCTAAGATAAATAGACAAGCTTTTCAGGCGAGCCTATAGAGTGATTTTACCCGCAGGCGCATCCTGTAAACATCAGCTAGTTGGTCTCTGATAAGAATGATTTGGTTCTGATCCCCGTCCTTCTCATTTTAATGAGAGCGGTCACCTCGACATCCGCCTCAGAAAAGTATTGGTCCCAATCGGCTTCTATCTCGTGGAAGTGTTTATAATCTTTTCTTCTGACCACATCGCCGAATCCGAAGATATCTGCTTTGTCTTCTTTTTGCACTCTTCTGATAGTATCTGCAACGATTCTTTCAATGTGGTTCTCTGTCTTTTCCTCATAATCTTCATAAGTAGATACAGAGTCGACTGAATCAGCGCATTGGGTGCCCTCCAAATAACTCTCCCCTCTTATGTCGATCTTAACTTTCGCCTTGCCGTCCTCAATCCTTGCTTTTGTCTTTGTTGTTGTATTATAGATTCTGATGTCGATGTAGCGGTTTTCCCCGCAGCTTATTGTTAGGCTTGTACTCTTAATCTTGTCCTGTGTCCAGAGGTAATTCCGAGCATCCTCAAGACTTAGAAAACCATCCAGCCTGCCGCCTTCAAAAATTGCAAGCGAATCCAGCACAACCAGCGCATCCGGTGTTACTTTCTTCATATTCTCTACACTCGATCCCTTTTCCGGATCCCCCTTAATGGCAACAGCAGCCATGACTGGCTGCCGGCCAGGGGACGTCCAGGCGCTGATCACATCATTCAGCCTCACGCCGGGGTCGCCTCCCCAGGTTTCTTCCATCGTGTCCAGCTGTGTATGGAGCTTAAGGGAAGTGGACTTTTGGAACTGGTACGTCACCTTCAGCACTTCTTCGGCCCTTACTCCCCTTGAAATTACGATATTAAAATCATCCCGCATCTCCCTATTGCGCTCCAGGTAATCCAGAAACTCCAGCATCCCGTCCTCCGCCACTTCTTCACTGATGATCAAAGTCCTCATATGCGAATACACCAGGTTTCGCGAAATGCCCTCACTCATTTGGTTCGTCAATTCGGACAGGGAATTCCCTTCCTTCCCATACACAATCGAAGGTGCATTACCGCCGGCAGTCCGGTTATTCAGCTCCGCAGCATTAATGCCTTCTACAGACAGGTAGTATTTTTCATCTTTCCCCTTGTCCACAGCCATACCGGTAATTACGGTAACCTCTGCCAGCTCCTTTTGATCCCAGCATCCAGTCAGCAGGCAGCACAAAGCCATAACAGCTATGATCTTTTTCATTTCCCATGACCCCCATTCATCGGAGGCGGGGAAGGGGAGCCGGTCTTAGGCTGCTTCTCTTCTTTTTGCGGCTTCAAATAGCTTGGCCTTTTATTCATGCTCCAGAAAGGAAAGCGGAAGAACACATCCTTCTGGCTTTCAATGATAAACGGGGCTACTGGGGCCAGATAAGGAACTCCAAAGGAACGGAGAGCGCTTAAGTGAGCCACCATCAGAACAAGCACAATCAGGACTCCATACAGGCCAAGGAAAGCAGCTGTGATGATCAGCAGGAATCTCAGCAGCCTCGAGGCATTGGCGAAGCTGTATGTGGGTGAAACAAAATTGGCAATGGCTGTGATGGCAACGATAATGACCATAATATTGGATATGATCCCCGCTTCGGCTGCAGCCTGCCCGATGACGAGCGCTCCGACGATTGATACAGTCTGCCCTACAGCGCGCGGCATTCTGACGCCTGCCTCACGCAGGATTTCAAAGGTGATTTCCATCAGCAGAACTTCAATCACAGCTGGGAACGGCACGCCTTCCCGCTGCGCGATTACACTCAAAAGCAGCGTGGTCGGAAGCAGTTCATGATGAAAGGTAAGAATGCCGACATACAGGGAAGGCGTGATGAGTGCAATCATAAAAGAAATATAGCGGATAAAACGGATGAATGTGCCCATCAGGAAGTTTTGGTAATAGTCTTCTGAAACGGAAAAAAAGTCGACCAGCACCGCAGGCACGAGCAGCACAAATGGCGTTCCGTCACAAAGGATGGCCACTTTTCCCTCCAGCAGATTGGCCGCTACTGCATCAGGCCTCTCGGTGTTGAGGGCCAACGGAAATAGAGTGGCCGTTTTATCTGCAATCAGTTCTTCAATATTCCCTGTTTCAAAAATCGCGCCCGTATCAATCTTTTTCAGCCGTTTGCGGACCTCCTCGACAATCCCGCTGTCGGCAATATCCTTCATATAACTGATAAAGACCGTTGTGCGCGTGTCATTTCCGATAGTAAATTCCTCAAATTGAAGCCTGGGATTCTTGATCCTCCTGCGGATCAGACTGACGTTTACCGATAAAGTTTCTACAAATCCATCCTTAGGCCCCCTGACGACGGTCTGAGTGCTTGGTTCAGCTATCGACCGGCTTTCAGTGGTGGGAACAGGAATGGAAATGGCCCGGGGTACACCTTTAAAAGCAAGGATAATACTTCCCGAAAGCATAAAGTCAGTCATTTGCGAGACTGTCTCTGCAAGCTTATAGCCTGATCCTCCGAAATGCTCTTTGCCGTAGCCCTTGACATCATCAATGGTTTTTACCTTTGAATCAGGTCCTGGCTCTTTGGCAATTGAATGAATGATTTCCTTAAGCACATTGCTGTCGATCATGGTTTCCAAATAAAAAAGAAGGGCATCAGCCGCTCCGGCCTTGAGTTCTTCAATTTTCAGATCGGCTGAAGCCCCGAAACGGCAGGATAATTCCTCTTTAAGTTCTTCTAGCTCATAGCTGTCTAGGCTCTTATCGCCAGTTTCCCTTTCAGTCTTTTCCTCCCTCTCTTTTTCGACTCTTTTTATGCGGCTGAGTGTTTTAATGCGTTTCAACATTTCACCCCATTTTTCCCGAAACGCTTCCGGCTTCGGTTTTTCCACAGCAAGACAGCCAGGAGGACAGATGGAATGCCGAATTGCATCGGCAAATGAACAAAATAAGGGACTACAACAAGCCCTTCCTCCAGATGGTCGGCAAAATTGACCGAAATCAGTACAGAAAACAGGGACACGACCGCTGACATAGGAAGGGCAAAGTATCGATAGGGCAGCCGGAAAACGTATTCCAGCCCTTTCAGCGCGCCAAAAAGAAAGACCGAGCCTTTTATCAGGATGCCGAGCATCATAATGAAAACGACGAGGGCATCGATCCGCTCAATGAAATTGCCGATGGAAACCTGCCTTGCCGCACTGAGCATCGGAAAATTGGATCGGACCATCGCATCCGAACCGAGCGTCATGACCATCAGAATGGTCGCATGGGTCAGCAGCAGCCCGGCAATCGCTGTTCCCATTAATGAGACTCTTTTGACATATTTGAAGCTGGTGACTTTTCCGAGGATGACCGTAAAGGCGATAAGCTCGCCGAATGGAAATACAAACAGCGAAGGAAAAACAGCTTTGGCCACAGGCATGATGCCCTCGCCAAGGACCGGCTCGATCCGGCTGAATTCCAGGTTTCCGCTTGCCAGCAGGAAAATCGTCAGCAATAGCACAAACAGCACCACATAAGGAGAGAAAATTTCAGATGTCCGCCCAAGCACTTCAATGCCAAGGTAAAGGATATAGCCCATCGTCAAAGCGATGGTAAGGGATATCATTTCAATTGGCGTATTGGGAAGAATGGCAGACGCGATCAGCTCGCCAAAATCCCTCACCACCCTGCTGGATATGTAGAGAAAATAAATGACATATAGTAATGCCATTGGAATGACAAGATAGCGCTTAAAGCAGTGCTCCATGATTTCATAAAGGTTTTTTCCGGGAAGTCGGCTGATCAGGAACCAGTAAAAGTAGACAATTCCCATTCCAAAGCCTGTAGAAATGACCATGGCTATCCAGGCATCCTGCTCTGCGCCTTTGCCGACACCAATGATAATCGCACTGCCGAGCAGGAAATTGATGACCAGCGTCATCAGCTGGCTGAGCGATATACTTTCTTTTAACATCAGCTCCCACTTCCCTTCGACTGTGCTTTTTCAGCTTTTTTATTTTTATAAAGCCTTATGTCGATAAACAGGCTGGAACCCATGCCGAGGAAAAAAACAAACAATGCAATGACCCTTCCTGCAGCAATTTCGGCATAAAAAATATTCAGAATTGCTTCAGTGACTGTACTTTTAAAAACAAATAAATCAAAGAGAAGAGTCAGCACAAACAAGCCTGTGGAAACCAATATAAACGAAAGAGTGACCATCATATCTTCCCATCCATTTTAAAGTTGCATTTCTAGTATTTAAGTTTGCTGCTTATTTTATCCAATAATTCCGTCCCTGCCGCAACTCTTTTTCCTGCGATTATCTTCCGGCCCAAAAGGGTATGAAATTTACAGCAGCTATGCAGAAGAACGAATATGCCCCCCTTGGAAAGGAAAGATTATCTACTAGAAGAAAAACCTGAGGAGGAAAGATATGAATCATTCACAAATGCCGCAGTTTCCGGAACCGTACTGGAGGGAAACCCCGCTCTCATCCTATGAGGCGCTTAATGAAAATATCGAGACTGATGTCGCAATCGTCGGCGGAGGAATTACAGGAATCACCGCTGCCTACCTTCTCGCAAAAGAGGGATTTAAGGTAGCGATCCTTGAAGCAGGAAACGTCCTCAACGGAACAACGGGGCATACAACTGCCAAACTGACCGCCCAGCACGGAGTCATCTATGATGAGCTGATCAGCCACTTTGGGGAAGACAAAACGAAGCTTTATTATCAGGCGAATGCAAAAGCAATCACTTTTGTAAAAAACCTTGTCGAGGAAAAAAAGATCGACTGTGACTTCAGCATGGAGGACGCTTATATCTATGCGGTTTCCGACCAGGCTGCCGGCAAGGTGCAAAAGGAATATGAAGCCTACCAGAAGCTTGGAATCGACAGCAGCTTTGCTGATAGCATCCCATTTAACATAGACATCAAAGGGGTAGCTGTCATGAAGGGACAGGCACAATTTCACCCCTTGAAATTCCTGAAGGTGCTTCTTGAGGAATTTACAGCAGCAGGCGGCAAAGTGTATGAAAATACAACAGCGGTCGATATTGAGGAGGGACAGCCTGCCTCAGTTAAAACAAGGAATGGCCAAACCGTTACAGCCAAGCATGTGATTGTCGCCTCACACTTCCCATTCTATGATGGCAAGGGCTTTTATTTTGCGAGAATGGAGCCGGAAAGATCCTATATTGTCGCTGTGAAGACACGTGAGGAATATCCGGGCGGGATGTACTACAGTGCCGATCAGCCGACACGCTCCCTGCGTTATACACCGGTAAATGGCGAGAAGCTGGTCCTTATCAGCGGTGACAGCCACAAAACCGGGCACGAATCGGATACTCTTAAGCATTACGAGGCTTTGGAGGAATTCGCAGAGGAGGTTATGGGCATAGAGGAGTATCCATACAGATGGTCTGCACAGGATTTAATCACATTGGATAAGATCCCGTATGTTGGCCCAATCACTGAAAATGCCTCGAACATTTATGTTGCCACCGGCTACCGTAAATGGGGGATGACGAACGGAATTGCGGCTGCCCATTTGCTGAATGATTTTATTGCCAAAAAGGAAAGTCCTTATAAGGAAGTATTCACCCCTTCCCGATTTAAAGCCGATCCAAGCATCAAGGAATTCATTAAATTCAATACCGATGTTGCAGGCCAGCTGATTAAAGGGAAGCTCGAATATATCCCTGCCGAGCTCGATGATATTGAACCGGACCACGGTGCACCTGTCATCGTAAATGGCAAAAGGGCCGGGGCCTACCGGGATAAAGAAGGAGCCCTTCATATCGTCGACACCACCTGTACACATATGGGCTGCGAATGTGAATGGAATAATGGCGAACGGACCTGGGACTGCCCGTGCCACGGCTCGCGCTTTTCTTACACAGGAGAAGTTGTCGAAGGCCCGGCAGAAATTCCGCTTAAAAAAATCCAGGGTGAATGATTTGGGAAGCTCCTGCGGCTGGCTGCTGCGGGGGCTTTCTGCCTGCCATCGGGTACTGGCTGGGGCTTCAAAAAGATAATCCGGCACTTCTTTTCCACTTCCAACTCCCGCATCAAACAAATTCTACTCTTTCCCTCTTCTCCTCTGTTCCAATCCTTTTTTTACTATATTACAGGATTTGACCCATAAGTCCCCTTTAATATGACAGACTGTAAAGGCTTAGTGTAAAGGATTCATTTTGCATCAATCAGCAAAACGCTTTCACGAAGTGACGCAAACGATTTCACAGCAGCATTTCTGGGGCTTCTGGGTCCAATGACTTCATCTGTTTAGTTGTATATACAAGTATTGACCACCTCCACGTTCTCCTCTAAAGTCAGGTTGTAAAAACTATACAGAATTGGGGAGATACATATGGCAAAGTCCAGGAAAACCCTCCGGATGCTGGCTGCCGCGGCAATCGCTGCCGGTGTCGCACTATCTGCAAGCATACCAGGTGCGCTTGCAGTCACACAGCCTGAGGCTGACACTCCGCTCAAAAAGGAGAACCTTCAGACTCTTTCAGCCAAGAGTGTGAAAAAGCTTAAAAACGGGGTCCAATTCGACCTTGGCGATTATGAAGCATTTATACGTATTTATTCAGAAGACCTTGTCAAAGTTTCTGTCTTAAAGGACGGCCAGAAAGAAGAAGAAACTCCTGCCATTGCAAAGAAGGATTGGAAAACTCCTCTCTTCAGCACTGAAGACGGCAAAAAAGAATATACCATCAAAACCGGCGAGCTGACCATTAAAGTAAGCAAGTCGCCATTCGGGGTGAAATTCCTTGATAAAGAGGGCCAAGTAATCAATGAAGATTATCTTCAAAACGGTGCCTCATCCGGCTATGAAGATGGAAAGCCATATGTTTTCAAGAAAACCGAAAAGGGCGAGAACTTCTACGGCTTCGGCGAACAGGCCGGCCTGAATATGAACCAGCGCGGCGAAAGCATCGGGATGTGGAATACTGATGCTTATGCTTATACAAAGGATACAAAATATGTTTATACAAGCATCCCATTCTTTATGGGCCTGAAAGATAAAAAAGCCTACGGGATCCTTTTTGATAACTCCTACCGTTCTTACTATGAAATGGCAAGCGAGTCGGATGACTATTACTACTTCTATGCCAACGGCGGACCGCTTACCTATTACTTTATGTATGGACCGGAAATTTCGGATGTCCTTGACCGGTATACTGAACTGACAGGCAAAATGGACATGCCTGCCGAATGGACATTGGGACTGCACCAGAGCAAATGGGGCTATACCGCCGATGAAATTACCGATGTGGCCCAAACTTACCGAGATAAGAATATTCCGCTTGATACCATGCATTTTGATATCGATTATATGCAGGGCTACAGGGTCTTCACTTGGGATCAGAAATATAAAGATGCCCTTTCAAAGCTGAAATCAATGGAAGGCTTCCATGCTATTGCCATCAACGACCCTGCGGTCAAGCAGGATGAAAATTACAAAATCTATCAGGAAGGCACTGCCAAAGACTTCTGGGGCAAAAATCCGGATGGCACAAACTTCATTGGCCCAGTTTGGCCTGGCGACTCTGCTTTCCCTGATTTCTCCAAAGAGGAAGTGCGGGACTGGTGGGCCAAAAACCATAAAGTCCTGTTCGATGCAGGAATCGACGGCATCTGGAATGATATGAATGAGCCTGCAGTCTTTGTGGATGGCGGAGAGTATAATCATACAATGCCGCTTGATACTTATTTCGGATATGAAGATGACAAAATCATGCACACGGAATACCATAATCTTTATGGCCATGACGAGGCAGAAGCAACATACAATGCCTGGGCCATGCATAAGCCTAATGAGCGTCCGTTTGTCCTGACGCGTGACATGTTTGCCGGCTCCCAGCGCTATGCAGCACTGTGGACAGGAGATAATGAAAGCAATTGGGAGCATCTTCAGATGAGCCTGCCGATGAATATGAACCTAGGCTTATCCGGTGTTTCCTTCGTCGGTAATGATATTGGCGGATTTGCTTCCCGCCCAGATAAAGAACTTTATACACGCTGGATCGAGGTTGGAGCCTTCCTTCCTTTCTCCCGTATCCATTATGATTCAGACGCCAAAGCAGAAGTAAAGCAGGGACAGGAGCCATGGGCATTCGGGCCTGAGGTTGAAGGAATCGCCAAGAAGTATATTGAAATGCGCTACCAGCTGATGCCTTATCTTTATAATGCCTTCAAGGATTCCTCCGAGACAGGCAAGCCGGTCCAGCAGCCGCTTGTTTATCACTACCAGGAAGATGCCAACACATATGACATTGCTGACCAGTTCATGTTCGGCGACTCTATGATGCTTGCCCCTGTCGTAAAAGAAGGACAGACACGCCGCGATGTATATCTGCCAAAAGGCGACACATGGGTGGACTTCTGGACCAAGAAGGAATATAAAGGCGGACAGACAATCAGTGTCAGCGCCCCATTAGAGCATCTGCCGATTTTCGTGAAAAAAGACAGCATCATTCCAACACGTGAAGTCCAGCAGTATACAGGAGAAAAGGAACTGACAAACCTGGTGCTCGACACCTATTTGGACAAAGAAGCAAGCTACAGCTTCTATGAAGATGACGGCAAATCACTCGACCATCAGGACGGTGAATTTGATATCACAAACTTTACACTGAATGAAAAACCGAATAAGATCGAATTCACCCAAAAGAAAGAGACTGATAACTACGATTCAGCTCTCCAGCAGGTGACATTGAAGCTTAATAATGAGAAAGCGCCTAAGCGCATCCAGGCAGCCGGCAAGAAATACCGCGCCGTCTTCTCACTGGAAGAAATGACACAAACAAAAGAATCTTATTTTTATGAAACAAACTCAAAAACATTGTATGTAAATGTGCCTGCAGCAGAAGGCAAAAAGGTTCAAATTAAATTCTAAAAGATCTAGGGGGCTAATCTGACAGGGATTAGCCCTTCTTTTTTGAAAGAGGTGATCATATTGAAAGGCAAAGCAGCCATCCTCGGACTTCTGCTGCTGGCGGCGCTTGCCAGCTTCTGCCTGAAAGAAAAGGAAGAGAAAACCACTCATGATGCTCCCTCCCTGCAGGAGTCAAAAGATTTATTTTTCAATCTGCAGACCGATAAAGCCCGCTATAATCCCGGGGACTCTGTCCAATTTTCAATAAAAGCAGAGGCTGGGAGCACGGTGGAGGTCACCTATTATCATCTTGGCCGCCCATTGGACACAGTGGCTGCAGAACTGAAGGCTCCCGGCACCCACAGATGGAGCTGGAATCCTCCGGAAAAGAATTATAAAGGCTACTTGGCCGTCGTATCTGTGGAAAATGGCGGCAGCATACAGACCGAAACAATTGCTGTAGACGTTTCAAGCAGCTGGAGCCGGTTTCCCCGCTACGGGTTTCTGTCTGACTTTGCTGACTCTTCCCCCGAAACAGCTGCCGCTATCATATCCGACTTGAACCGCTATCATCTTAATGGGCTTCAATTCTATGACTGGCATTTTGAGCATCAGGAGCCCCTGAAGATGGAGGATAAGCTGCCGGCGGGCCATTGGGAGGATGTCGCAAACCGCCGCATCTCATTGCAGAAAGTACAGCAGTATATCGGCGAAGCCAAACAGAGGAACATAAAAACCATGGCATATAATCTACTGTACGGATCTTTTGAAGATAACGGCTTGCCCCGTGAATGGCAGCTTTTTAAGGATCAGAGCAGCCCGGAGCCTGACATCCATCCCCTCCCTGGCGGCTGGAAAAGCAATCTGCTGATCATGAATCCCACCAATCCATGGTGGCAGGACCATCTGATAGAACAGCAGAAAATGGTATACCAATACCTGGGCTTTGATGGCTGGCATATCGATCAGCTTGGTGACAGGGGAGAAGTTTTTAATGAGCTTGGAGACAGCATCCACCTTGCAGAAAGCTTCCAGCCTTTCCTGGAGAAAATCAAACAGAAGCTGCCTGAAAAAGAGATTGTGATGAATGCCGTGAATCAGTATGGCCAGCCGGCCATCAGCAGAGCAGGTGCTGCGTTTCTGTATACCGAAGTATGGGATCCGTATAAGCATTATGGGGATCTCAAGAAGATACTGGATGAAAATAGGAACCTTACAAATAACGGACAGGCCTCTGTTCTGGCCGCTTATATGAATTACCGTCATTCTGATGAGCAGGGAATGTTTAATGAAGCCGGCGTCCTGCTTACAGATGCTGTTATCTTTTCCAATGGCGGAGCACATCTGGAATTGGGCGAGCATATGCTTTCCAAGGAATATTTCCCTCACAATCAACTTCAGGTGTCCGAAGGCCTTCAGCAAGAAATGGCCAGTTATTATGATTTTTTAACAGCTTATGAGAATATCCTGCGAGATCATACGCGGGACTCTGAGGCAGCGATCATATCCCATGAAGGGCTGCCATTAGCGATGGGAGATCCTGAACAGCAAAAGATCTGGGTGCTGCCGAAAGAATCCGGAAACAGGAAAATCCTCCATTTCATCAACTTCCTGGATGCGGTCCATATGGAATGGCGCGATACAAATGCCGATCAAGCTAAGCCAAAGGAACGGCGGGACCTTACATTTAGTTTAGAGGAAGATCGGAAGGTCAAAAACCTATGGTTTGCCTCCCCTGATATTAAAGGCGGCAGGCCTGAAGAGCTTCCGTTCAGGCAGGAAAACGGGAATGTTATATTCAGCATGCCGTCATTAACCTACTGGGATATGGTGGTTGCTGAATACTAGGACACAGATTCCTGTCCAAAAATAAAAGCGTGCCCGGGCTTTCCGCCTGGACACGCTATTGTTAGTTTAGATTAAAATCCCCGGACGCAGTATGAACCTTTACCACATGCTCGCCTGAACCAATTTTGCCGAGAATCCTGTCTTCTTCTTTTTCTTCAAAAAGAAATCCATCAAGCTGGACATTGCCCTCCCCGGAGGTTGCCTTAAAATCAACCATCATATCGCTTGGCTCCTCTTTGAATGAAATATTGACATCCCCGCTTGCCGTTTCGGCAGTAATGCTGGCTGCCAGCTGATCATTGCTGATGTTCAGGTCGCCCGAAGTAATTTTTGCAGCGATATCCCCGGAAAGTTCGCTGATTTTTATATCCCCTGAAGCTGTATATAAATCTGCTGACTCTGCGGCTGACCCATCGATTTGCATGTCCCCGCTTGCTGCCTTAAACTTCAATTCCTTCGCCTTTGAATCTTCTACCCTTACATCGCCGCTCGCCACCTGGATTTCCATTTGGCCTCCGGCTTCCATTCCCTTCAGCGCAACATCACCGCTCTTTGTCTCAAAAATGCTGTCCTTGCTTTGAATGTTTTCCGCTTTGATATCGCCGGATAATACCTGTACTGCCAGTTCCTCATATTCCTTTTTCGGAAGAAGCACCTCGATTTTCACATCACGGATGATAACCACTCCCATGCGGAACATATTCTTCACATCAAGGTCGACATTCAGGGTGCCGTTATCTTCGCTGACCTTCAGTTTATAATCATCTTTGAGCTTTTTGCTGACTTTCCCCGTTAGTGCCACCTTTATATCTTTCTCGCTGCCAGCTTCCCTGATGACCACATCTGTAGAAGCGCTATTTACTGAGATATGCTGGATGGAATCTGCTTTTATCGTCTCGCTTTGATTAATCTCAACCGTGTTAAAATTCAGACCTCCCGAAGCGCTGAGTGTAATGGCTGAACCGCCGACACCGATCAGGAATAAAACGACCAAACCCGCCACCAGTTTCTTCATGCCGCCTTCTCTCCTTTTCCTTTGACTAGCCTGACATTGAATTTGATATAGCCGAGAAGTACCCGGTAGAAAAATTTGCCGACATAAATCATTCCGATGCTAAGCAGCAGGCCCAGGCTGAACAGTGCCAGCGAAGCAAAGAAATTCAGGGTCATATCCTCAAAGCCCGTAAAAAACGAAGACCCCAGCAAGGCAAATGGCGACAATGTCAAAACGAGCGCCACCGCACATAGTGAAATATAGACGCCTGCGAGGCCGATCAGCGGCCCAAGTATAAAGACCAGATTGAAAAAGCTGAGGCTGACCGCCGCTGTCGCAGCTTGAAAAATATTGGAGACCGACTGCGTTTTCTCCGCTTTGACAATCCTGTAGTCTGCAAGCAGGTCGCGCGCAATGACATGCGGGTCACCGAGCTCCTCCATGATTTCCCTTTCCGTCCTGCCGTTTGCAAGCCCGATTTCAAAATGCTCCTCATAATCGTACAGCATTTCCCGCCGGTCATATTCCGGCACCTTACCAAGCAGCTTTTCCAGCCTTGCTAAAAACTCATTCCCTGCCACTGGACTTTCCCTCCTCAACAAATTGATTAACCGCCAATGAAAACTGCTGCCATTCCTCGATCAGCATATTCATATAATCCCTGCCCTTTTCTGTCAGTGAATAGTATTTTCTGGGAGGCCCTTCCGTTGATTCTGCCAGATAGGTTGTTAAATACTCTTCTTTTGTCAGTCTTCTGAGCAAAGGATAGAGCGTCCCTTCAGCCACCTCGATTTTATCCGAGATGTTTTGCGCGAGCTCGTAGCCATACTGATCTTTCTTAGAAATCAGCAGCAGCACGCACAGCTCAAGAACACCCTTCTTGAATTGAACATTCAATCCTTGCACCTCCACCGGTAGTGAACATTATTCAGTAGTCATGTAAATCCTTCCATTCATTCACAAACCCATCATACAATACACTATTGAACATTACAAGGTACTGAACGTAAAAAAATACCTATTTTTTAAAAATAGGCATTTTCCAAAGATGATTATGGCCTCAAATCCATCCAGCTTTGAAGATGATGGACAGCGAATCCCACATGGGAATCTGAGGAATAAGCGTCACGGACAAGTGAAAGCTGTTCTTCCATTCTTAGTGTGCCTTCCTCATAAAAAGTGATATACGCAGCTTCAGAGGAAGCCCCTGTTTCTGCGGCAATTTCTATCTTTTTCCCATATTGTGCCGCAAGCTCAACCTCGTTCCTGGACAGCTCAATCATCCCATTAGGGCCTGCTGCTGTATCTCTGTAGGCCATGATCGTCACACTGTCAGTATTCTTTATGACCCAGCCTGCGAGGGAATCTCTGCCGAATTTATTGCTGAACATCATTTCATCAAACCAGAAAGGCATATCTGCCCCCAACGGAAGACTGAGCTCTGCGGACAAGGAAGCAGCCTGAAGCATCCGGGTCTGATAATTCACCACAGTGCTTTTATAATTGCTTTCCCAGCCTGGCAGAAGATAGGGCTCGATATCCAGGTGGATGCCTGAAAACTGCTGGGCAGGGCTTGCCTGCTCCTGATAAGCAGCTACCCAGAAGAAGAAGCTGCGCATGGCTGCTTCACCTTTTGCCGTGGCCCATTTAGGTGCTCCATCCAATGCATGGACACTGATTCCGCCGGCATTTGCTTTTTCTATAAAAGATTGGTAGACAGCGGCCGGCAGGCTCTGGTCAATCTGCAGATACAGCTGATCTGCCTGCCTGTCCGCCAGGAATTGAATGATTTCATCAGACCTGTCCTTTATGGCTGCTGTATCCCACAGCCAGGTTGAGCGGTTCATATCAGCAGCCTCTCCTTTCACGGGGCAGGCTGCAAACACGAGCAGTACAGCCAAAAGAGCTGTCTTAAAAAATTTGATAGTCATTGTATACTCTCCTTTGTATGATGCCATGACATCCATAAAAAGGAGCCCGGCAGCCTGGCAGCCAGCCGCATATCCGCGGGAAGGCCCATAGCTTTGCGTCCCTGCCTTTCGACAGGTTTGCCTTTATCAGTAAGTTGTTAATTTGATTATAATCACTTTTCAGGAAAAATAAAGATATTTTTTACACAAAAAGGCCCCCTGATGACAGGGGCCTTCTTCTTAGTCTTTAGGCTGATTTTCTTTCTTGCTTTTCGTGCCGGTGTTGAATTCCACCAGCTCTTCGCTTGTCCAGCCTTCTCTTTTTTTATTATTGTTGCGCTGTGCATTTGCATTTCCAAGCTTTGTCCTGCCCATGCTGCCTCGCTCCTTTACTGGCGTTTTCTCTGGTAGTATGGGCCTTTTCACTATGTGTTATTCTGCTTTGGCGGCCTTACAGGAGAGGGGATTTCCTCACTTTTGTCCCCTGCTCGAAAGCATAGGCCATGCTGATCAGACCGGCTTCTGAAAAAGCAGTGCCGGTAAACGTAATGCCCACAGGCTCATTCTCTAAGGAATAGCCTGCCGGTACTGTGATGGAAGGATAGCCTGCCTTTGCCGGAATGCCCGCTCCAAAATTGTTCGGCGTCACGATTGCATCAAGATGATGCTCTTTCAGGACATGATCAATTCCCTGCTCAGTCGAAAAGTAGACATCCTCCTCAAGCGAGCTGATATAAGCCTCTTCAGTCAGAGTCCCGCTTGTTCTTTCGGCTTCCTCCAGGATGGTCTGTCCGTACTTAAGGGCTGCATCACTGTTTTCGAGGTTAAAGGCAATCACATCGGCAAGGGATTTCACTTTTATATGAGGAGCAACCCCGCGCAGGTAGGCGTTTAGATCTGCTTTGAATTCGTATGTAAGTACATCATACTTCCAATTATTTTTTGTAGAAGGGATTTCTACAGGGTCAACCACCTCGGCACCAAGAGCTTTCAGCTGTTCAACCGCATGGTTCATCACTTCAAGCTTGTCCCCGCTCAAATAATCAAAATACACTTCACGTGCAATGCCGATCCTTTTGCCCTTCAGCCCGTTTTCATCAAGAAAACCAGCAAACTCGGTATAGTCTGACTCTGGATTGTTCAGCACAGCAGGATCCCTGTCATCATTGCCGGCAAGCACATCGAGAAGGTAAACGGCATCCCTGACGGTTCTTGCCATCGGGCCTGCCGTATCCTGGGAATGCGCAATCGGGATGATCCCCCTTCTGCTGATCAGGCCGACCGTCGGCTTAATGCCTACAAGCGAGTTTTGGCTTGCCGGGCTGAGAATCGAGCCTGACGTCTCCGTTCCGACAGCCACTGCCGCAAAGTTCGAAGCGATGGCTGCACCTGAACCCGAACTGGAGCCGCCGACATCAAAATTACCCGGCCCATAAGGATTCAGCACCTGCCCGCCCCTTGAGCTGTAGCCGCTCGGCATGCCCTCTGTCATAAAATTGGCCCATTCCGTCATATTCGTTTTTCCGAGAATAACGGCTCCGGCCTTTCTTAAAGCTTCAGCCACATAGGAATCCTCTTTTGCAACCGACTCCTTCAGTGCAAGAGATCCGGCACTGGTGTGCATTTTATCAGCAGTATCAATATTATCCTTGATCAGTACAGGAATGCCATGCAGCGGCCCGCGGCTGCCCTTCAGCTTACGTTCGGCATCCAGTGCCGCCGCAATCTGGGCAGCATCCGGATTGACCTCAAGTACAGAGTTGATGGCCGGGCCGTTCTTATCCTTCTGCGCAATCCTGTGCAGGTACATCAGCACAAGCTCTTTCGAAGAAACCTCGCCCTTCTCCAATTTCTCCTGCATCTCATCTATAGTGGCCTCCAGGAGCCATTCTTCCTGGAGCTTTTTCAGCCTTGGATTTTTCATATAGGAATCGATTCCTTTCACATTGAGTTTACTTTCATATTTTAGCATATTTTCTGAATCCTTTACTATAATGAAGGTTGGTTAGAGAGGACATCGAATATTCGCTGGTGGATTTGTGGTGTTTTTCTAGGAAATGATTCTTTTCTTTAAGGCTAGGTTTAATTCTGCTGTTCCATCTTGTTGAATCAGACCAATTTAGAGTGGATCCTGATTCCTTTAGGGTGGATCCCCGGTCAATTTAAGTTAATTCATCCTACTTTTCCGTTTATTCACCCTACTTTTTCATTTATTCCACCCAAAACAGCCGATATTTTTTCCACCTTACATTTTTTCAAAAAAACCCAACAAAAAAAGCTGACAACCCAAACCCGGGTTGTCAGCTCCCTATTATCTTCTTCTATCAGCGTCAACGATATCACCGGAATAAAACACTTTCTTCTCCGGCGTGATGCCAAGCTCCTGGCAAAACTTCTTCAGTTCGCGTTCTTCCCTTTCGGTGACGAGCGAGATGACCGTCCCGCTTGCGCCGAAACGGCCCGTGCGCCCTGAGCGGTGGACATATTGCTTGATGTCTTTCGGAAAATCATAGTGCACAACATGAGTGACACCCTGGATGTCAAGGCCCCTTGCAGCCACATCTGTTGCGAACAGCAGGCTGCTTTTTCCTTCGCGGAAATTTTTCAAATGCTTCTGCCTGTCCATTTTGTCCAGGTCGCTATGCAGGATTCCGGCCTTCACGCCTTTAAAATCAAGCTTTTCGGAAAGGACAGCCAGATTGCCGATATCCTTTACAAAGGCAAGCCCCTTGATATCCTTCACACGGGAGATCTTTTCAAGGAGTTTAATTTTATCCCGCTGCTCACAGGCAAAATAAATATGGTCCACATCTGAAGGGATTGCCTCTTCCTTCCCTACGCGGATGAGCTCGGCATCAGCGGAGAGCTCCTGTGCAACCTTCGCGGTGCTTTCAGGAAGTGTTGCTGAAAAGAAAGCAAGCTGCCTGTCAGCAAGGGTTGACTTTAAAATGGTCTTTACTGTCTCAAGATGCTCAGGAACAAGGAGCTGATCTCCCTCATCGAGCACAACAGTTTTGACTTCATGCATCTTCAGTTTTTTCTGTTTGATCAGCTCGAGCATCCGTCCAGGCGTGCCCAAAGCGATCTGCGGGTGCTTCTTCAGCTTTTCTAGCTGTCTTTTCGTATTGGCGCCGCCGATGAAGGTGGCTCCTTTTATGCCGCTTCCTTCTGCCCACTTTTGGACCTCCGAGAAGATTTGCATAACAAGCTCCTGTGAAGGGGCCACAATAACGGCTTGAACCGCTTTTTTGCCGGGATCGATTTTATCAAGAAGCGGCAGCAGGTAAGCAAGCGTCTTGCCTGTCCCTGTCGGCGATTCGGCGATCACGTCCCTGCCCTCCTGGATAAGGGGGATGCTCTTCGATTGAACGGCGGTTGGCTCATTAAAGCCGGATTTTTCCCAGACTTCCTGGATAAAAGGCTTCAGGCCGGTAACTACAGATTGATTTTCAGTCATAACTATCTCCTTCTTTTGCAAAAAAATCTCATCTATTTCAGAGCTGCTTTTTTAGAGCATGCCCAGTTTTACAAAAAGTTGTGTACCGTTCTGATACTAGCTTATGATGTTCCAGATGTCCAGCCTTCATGCCAGCTGAGCTGGGTCCCACAGTAAAAAATCCCCTAACTGCCTCTCAATATTTCCTTAGCCAATGAGGCGTCTGTTCCAGTTCAAATGCAAGCCGGAACAAAAGATCCTCCCGCCCTTTGGCTGCCATAAACTGAACACCGCATGGCAAGCCCTCTGCTGTACTGTGCAGGGGCACGCTCATCGCCGGCTGCCCTGTCAGGTTGGCGAGCTGGGTGAACGGCGTCCGCTTCAGGCTGTTTTCAGCGAGCTGGCCGGCAAGCCCGGCCTTTTGGGCAAGCTTTCCCAGCTTCAGCATGCTGATCAGCCGGACAGCTGTTTTTTCTGCATTTCTAAGGCTGAGCTCGCCGATCCTTGCAGGCGGAAAAGCAGTGGCAGGAGTCAAATAAAAGTCATAGGTCTCATGGAAAGAATCCATCACATAGGCGGCTTTGTCCCATTCCCTCATGCTCAGGACAAAATCCCCGGCAGAGATTGTTTTTCCAAGCATCCCGAGGAGCCATGTAGATGCTTCCACATCCGTCCTGGACACCTTCCGCCCGAGTGTTGCCTCCATTCCAGCCAGCGCCGCAGCCACCTCTCCAAAGTACATGGTGATATAGCTTTGGGCAAGCTTCTTCCCGTCTATATCCGGTTCAGCTTCTTCGGTCCGGTACCCCAGATCTTCGAGGATAGCAGCCGTGCGGAGCACAGCTTCCCTGCAGTCGGGATGGACATCGGTGCCAAGCGGGGAAGCTGTGGTATAAGCAATTTTCATGGTTTTTGGGAGCGGCTTTTCCAGACAGCCCAGATACGATTCTGATGGGGGAATAGCGTAGAAGGCGCCGCCTTTTTCCGGTCCATGCAGCTCATCTAGCATGGCAGCGCTGTCCCTGACCGAACGGGTGAGCACATGGTCGGATGAAGCCCCCTGCCAATGCCGGCCAATCCCAGGGCCGGCCGGTGTCCTTCCCCTGCCCGGCTTCAGGCCGAACAGGCCGCAATAAGCGGCAGGGATGCGGATCGAGCCGCCGCCGTCATTGGCGCCTGCAATCGGCACCATCCCGCTCGCCACTGCTGCAGCGGAACCGCCGCTTGAGCCGCCCGGAGTGTAATCAGGATTCCATGGATTCCTGGCCGGTCCGTAAAATTCAGGCTCTGTAATCCCCATCAAGGCAAGCTCGGGAACATTCGTCTGCCCTATAAAAATGGCACCCGTCCGCCGGAGCCTGGCCACAAATTCAGAATCGCTCTTTGCACGGTAATTCTGCAGCGCCTTTGAGCCGGAAGTGATTCTTTCTCCCGCGATTTCCTGCGTGATATCTTTCAGCAGCATCGGCACTCCTGCAAAACTTCCCTCCAGATCAGCAGATAAAGCAGCCTTTTTTGCCTGGTCATACATTTTATTGATTACTGCATTAAGCCCAGGATTCAATGCTTCAATATTCTCAATGGCGGCTTCTGCCAGCTCAATCGGCGCAGCTTCTTTCTTTTTGACCAGCTCTGCCAGCGCAAGGGCATCATTTTCCAAAAACAGTTTGTTCATTTTTCCACCTGCTTTAAAAGAAATAGTATACTTACATTTCTCTGACATCAGGTGGATATCCTGCAAAATGCCAAAAGGAAAGGCAGGCCCGGAAAGGACCTGCCTGCTGTTTATGGCTTCAATACAACCTTTGTGCAATCGTCTTCATGTTCATTGAACAGATGGTAGCCGCGTGCCGCATCTGCGAGGGGCAGTTTGTGGCTGACAATGTGGGTCGGATCAATCTTTTTCTCTTCAATCATATTATAGATTTCCGGCATCAGATGGATAACTGGTGCCTGTCCTGTTTTAATCGTTACGTTCCTGGAGAAGAAAGCTTCAAGCGGGAACATATTGTAGGTTGCACCGTAAACGCCGGTCAGCTGGACTGTTCCGAATTTCTTGACAGCCTTCGTTGCCATCTGGATAGGCCCGAGTGTTCCTCCCTGAAGCTTCAGCTTTTGCTCGATTTTTTCAATCGCTGATTTCTTCCCGTCCATGCCGACGCAGTCGATGACAACCTCGGCACCGCCGCTTGTGATTTCCTTTAGATAATCACCCATATCATCATGTTCACTGAAGTTGAAGGTTTCAACCTTATTGACGAGCTTGGCATGCTGCAGGCGGTAGTCAAGATGGTCGACTGCAATCACTCGGGAAGCACCTTTCATCCAGGCGAATTTCTGTGCCATCAAGCCGATCGGTCCACAGCCAAGAACAACAACTGTATCGCCCTTTTTGACGCCGGAATGAAGAACGCTCCAATAAGCAGTCGGGAGAACATCGGAAAGGAACAGCAGCTCCTCGTCTTCCATTTCATTGGATTCGGGTACAACAAACGGTACAAAATTTCCATAAGGGACGCGCAGATACTCTGCCTGGCCGCCAGGGTAGTTTCCGTATCTTTCTGTATAGCCAAAGTAAGCTCCTGTATCCTGGTGAGGATTGGAATTATCGCATTGGCTTTCCATGTCATGCTGGCAGAAGAAGCACTGCCCGCAGGAAACGTTAAAAGGAATGACAACCCTGTCCCCTTTTTTCACCTTCGTAACCTCAGGGCCAACCTCTTCAACAATGCCCATCGGTTCATGTCCGATAATATAGCCTTCCCTCAGGGGCATATTTCCCTGGTAGATATGCAGATCTGACCCGCAAATCGCTGTGGAAGTTATTTTGACAATAACATCATCATTTTTCTCAATCCTTGGATCTTCAACTTCCTTGACTTGAATATCTTTGGAACCTTGGTAAGTTACGGCTTTCATCTCTCACACTCCTATCCAGAATCTATTTGGATATACCCTATTACCTGAGGAAGGGAACATGTTTTTTCAGAAAAGTATTCCAAAATTTTTTTGGCAGGAATATTTTATTTTACTTTTCGCTTTCCAAATATGCCCATCACCCCAGTCCCTTACTCCTAAAAGGATTTTCTAAAAAACTTCAAATTTTTTTATGAAAAAGTAATCCAAAACGAATTCTTTTTCGTTAGTTCAGCAGAACACCGAAAAGTTTATAAGCATTTCCGCCGGGTACAAAAGGATGGAATAAGTTCCAATTCAGGCGGAATTTTGAAAGGAGGTGAGCGATTCGAGTGTCAGCCAGATTCGTACAAGCCTTTGTTCTTGCGGCTTTCTGCTTCATCCCTTCGACTGCACTGGCGGACGGGCTGCTGGGCTCTGCGACAGAAAAAGTCACAAGCACCGTTAAAGAAACGGTCCCCCTGCAGCGAAGCGAGAAAAGCCAGGATCAAAGCGGACAACAGAATAATGACAAAGCCAAACCAAAAGATGCCTCTCTTCTTGGCACAGTGACCGGTGCAGTAGAAGAAACAGTCAAGACGGTGACAAAGCCAATCATCACTGTGGAAAAGGACGAAAATGCGGAAGAAAAATCCCTGGTGAATATTAACCTTTCCGAGGACCCTTCCATAAAAGTGGACGCAAAGATTACCGAAGCCAGCGTTTCCGATTCCATTTCCGTCAAAACTCCGGTGGCCGATGCTGAAGTGGGCGACTCCATCAAGGTGAAGACTCCGGTCGCAGATGTGGACGTGTCTGATTCTATTTCTGTTAAAACACCGGTTGTCAATGCTGAAGTGGGTGACTCCATCAAGGTGAACACGCCGGTCGCAGATGTAGATGTGTCTGATTCTATTTCTGTTAAAACTCCGGTTGTCGATGCCGAGGTGGGCGATTCCATCAAGGTGAAGACTCCGGTCGCGGATGTAGATGTGTCTGATTCTATTTCTGTTAAAACTCCGGTTGTCGATGCCGAGGTGGGCGATTCCATCAAAGTGAATACTCCGGCCGCAGATGTAGATGTGTCTGATTCTATTTCTGTTAAAACTCCGGCGGCTGATATTGGAGCGGGCGATTCCACCAAGGTGAATACGCCGTCTGCCGATAATGGCAGGACCGATTCTATCAGCATTACAACACCTGCTGATACAAACGTCCCGGATGGTATGACGGCAGCAGACACACCGGCCAATCAAACAGAGCCAGATTCGGTTAATGATAAAACACCTGTCAAGTCTGATGGAGTTTTAACTGATGGATTGTCTCAGCCAGAACCTTTGGCAGCAGACGCTTCTGAACAGTTCTTCGGTTCTTCAGCAGAGACTGGAACAGCGCCTTCTGCTGAAAGCGGAAACAAGTTCCAAAACAAGGCCACTGATAAGGCACCAGCTGAAAAGCCGGTACAAGCGGCAATTGCCTACGTACCTGCCAACAGCGGAACAAATGGCACCAGCACAACGGCAAGCGGAGGACAATCCGCATCAAGCGGAGCAGCACTCCCTTCCATATACTTTGCCGGTGTTCCTATGATTGATGCAATGTCTGAAAAAGCGGCCAGATATAGCGCAGTTGCTTTTTTCCATGATCAATGGTTAAATGCTCCTCCTTCACAGCCGCCGCAAACAACCTTCTTCTTACACGTTTTTATATAAAAAACTAAAAAGAAGAAGGAGAGAATTCAATTGAAAAACAAACACTTATTGAAAACATTAGCGATCACAGGTTTTGCTGCAGCAGGTCTTTTTGCAGGAGGCTCCTACACTCTGGCATCTGAAGACACTAACCAAAATTCAGTTGGACTTTCAACCAATCTACTGACAAGCTTGAATTCAAGCGAGGAGAATGACAGCTCCTCACTCACTTCAAACTTAAAGGCCAACGTGAATCTTAAGTCTAAATCAACTGATTTAAACAATGGAGAAAGTTCATCTGAAAACGGTGAAACAGCTGCCAAAACAGCTAATGGACAAGAAAGTGTGAATTCCGATGGACATGAACAATCCGAAGACTCAAGCAGCCTGGATACCAATCTCGGCCTGGGTCTGGGACTCGAAAGCTCTGAAGAAGGTTCATCTTTAGATGCAAACACAAACGCAGATGTACAATCGTCCTCAAGTGAAGACAACGGAGAAGAGCAATCTTCTGCCAATCTTGGAACTAATCTTGATCTTGGTGCTTCCACTTCTGATGATGAGTCTTCTCTTATGGCAGGTGCTGATGTCGATGCTTCTGCTATGAACAAAGATAAAGATGAAGAGTCTTCTGCTGATTTGATCACTGGATTGGATCTTGGTGCGATGACTCCTGAAGATGAAGAATCTTCTCTTTGGGCGGATACTGATGTTGATGCTTCTGCTATGAACAAAGACGAGGACGAAGAGTCTTCTGCTGATTTGAACACTGGATTGGATCTTGGTGCGGTGACTTCTGAAGATGAAGAATCTTCTCTTTGGGCGGATACTGATGTTGATGCTTCTGCTATGAACAAAGATGAAGATGAAGAGTCTTCTGCTGATTTGAACACTGGATTGGATCTAGGGGCTACTGCTTCTGACGATGAGTCTTCTCTTATGGCAGGTGCTGATGTTGATGCTTCTGCTATGAACAAAGATAAAGATGAAGAGTCTTCTGCTGATTTGATCACTGGATTGGATCTTGGTGCGATGACTCCTGAAGATGAAGAATCTTCTCTTTGGGCGGATACTGATGTTGATGCTTCTGCTATGAACAAAGATGAAGATGAAGAGTCTTCTGCTGATTTGAACACTGGATTGGATCTTGGTG
This sequence comes from Bacillus sp. UMB0728, assembly GCF_002858875.1. Lineage (NCBI taxonomy): Bacteria > Bacillati > Bacillota > Bacilli > Caryophanales > Bacillaceae > Bacillus > Bacillus sp. UMB0728. The sequence goes on from NZ_PKLA01000006.1 coordinate 53,234, forward strand.
CGATGACTTCTGAAGATGAAGAATCTTCTGCCAATCTTGATGCAATGAACAAGCTCGGTTTTGTTTCTGAAGACGAAGATGAAATGACTTCTTTTTGGAATAACACTGGTTTGAACGCTTTTGCGATGAACAAGGATGACGAAGAATCTTCTGCCAATCTTGATGCAATGAACAAGCTGGGCTTTGTTTCTGAAGACGAAGATGAAATGACTTCTTTTTGGAATAACACTGGTTTGAATGCTTTTGCGATGAACAAGGATGACGAAGATGAGTCTTCTGCTAATCTTGACGCAATGAACAAGCTAGGTTTTGTTTCTAAAGACGAAGACGAAGTGACTTCTTTTTGGAATAACACTGGTTTGAACGCTTTTGCGATGAACAAGGATAACGAAGAATCTTCTGCCAATCTTGATGCAATGAACAAGCTCGGTTTTGTTTCTGAAGACGAAGATGAAATGACTTCTTTTTGGAATAACACTGGTTTGAACGCTTTTGCGATGAACAAGGATGACGAAGAATCTTCTGCTAATCTTGATGCAATGAACAAGCTTGGTTTTGTTTCTGAAGACGAAGATGAAATGACTTCTTTTTGGAATAACACTGATTTGAACGCTTTTGCGATGAACAAGGATGATGAAGAATCTTCTGCCAGCTTAAATTTTTTAAATGATTTAGGTTTCGTTTCTGAAGATGACGAAGATAAATCTTCATTTTGGCACAAAACAGGCTTGAATGCTTCTACAATGAACAATGACGAAAATGATGAGTCTTCTGCCCGTTTTGATCTGATGAACGATCTTGGTTTATTTTCACAAGACGATGAAGATTATTCAGGTCTTTGGAGCAAGCTTGGACTTTCAGCTTCTGCCATGAATAATGATGACGAAGATTACTCTGCTTCCCGCCTGGATGCAATGACTGATTTGGGACTTGCCTCTTTAAGCGATGAAGAAGAAGCTATTTTATGGGCAAAGCTTGGCCTTCACCTTGCAGGCATGTCCAGCGAATATGAAGAGGAAGATTTCTCTTCATTAGGTTTAGATCTTGACCTTGGTCTTGAACTCGAAAACCTGATGTAAGCTTACAAACTTCCAGCGCTGTACCTGCTGAAACTCGCGACTTCAGGAGAGACTGGCGCAGGAATCTGGTTAACTTGCGAAAAGAAAGGAGCTCTGCGACGGCAGGGCTCCTTTTTATTGGCTGTTGGAGGGGCGAGTTGCTAATAAAATGGGGAAGTTGCTAGTATATTGCGAAAGTTGCTAGTAAAATTGAAAACTTGCTAATAAACTCAAAAAGTTGCTAATAAAATCCAAAAGTTGCTAATAACCGGTTTGCCGCATAAACCTGCGCTTGGGAGGAGTCGCAAATATAATTTAAAAGTCGCAAATAAACTCCGAAACTCGCAAATATATTCAAATTCCCGCAAATAAAATCCAGAACTAGCAAATATCCTCCCCTGAACTACCCCAGCTAACCCCATCCTCATAGAAAAAGCAGCCAAATCAGCCCCCAAACTACCCCAAATACCGATGATAAAACCGCTTCGCCTCCTGGATATCCTTCGTTCCGTGAACCAGCGCCCGTCCGTCTTTAAAAAGAACAAGCCGCTGACCGTCTTTTTCAAAAGAAAGCAGGAATGGATTTCTTTCTACTATCCCGCCTGCAAGCCGAAGCTGCTCTGCTGCAGCATCCAGGCTAATCACCATTCCAGCACCCGGACGGATTTGTACGGTATTCCTCCCGCACAAAACCGCTGTCTTCATCCTATTTTCATAAGCAAGATATGGATACACAGCATTCACCCCGCAGGAAGGGCAGTCTTCTTTTTTCAAGGAGCTTGTAGACACCGCTGAGAACTGGTTTTCCCACAAATCAAAGGTAACTAGCTTCCGCCTCACCGACTTAAAATCTCCAACCAATATTTTCAGCGCTTCGGCCGTCTGATAGGCGACGGCCATCCCGACTGCGGGAGCAATGATCCCCGCTGTATCACAGGTCGCCCCGCCGACCGGCACCTGCTCGAGCAGGCAGCTGAGGCACGGTGTCTCGCCGCCGGGCAGGAAAGCTGTGCTGATGCCATAGCTTCCTACACAGGCTCCGTAGATCCAGGGGATTGAGTACTTGGCCGCAATGTCATTGATGACCATCCTCGTGTCAAAATTATCGGTGCTGTCCATGATCAGATCGATGCTGCCAGCGAGAGCCTCAAGCTCATCAGGCCCCGCATCACCTACGATACTCTCAACCTGAACCGATGAATTGACAGCTTGAAGACGGCGGCCTGCAGCTATTGCCTTCGGGACCCTCCCCGCCGCATCTTCTTCTGTATAAAGCTGCTGCCTCTGCAGATTGCTCCACTCTACATAATCGCGGTCGATGATTGTGATTTTTCCAACTCCAGCCCTCACAAGCACTTCGGCATTACCGCTCCCGAGCGCCCCGGCGCCGATGATCAGAACATGTTTGCTGCTTAATTTCTCTTGCCCCTCTTCGCCGATCGGGGCAAATAGCTCCTGCCTTGAGTATCTGCCGTTCAAACGGTGCTCAATCCTTCCATCGGACTGCTTGCAGAAGCATACCTTTTCTTTGGCATGCGTCCGGCTTCATAGCCAAGCCGCCCCGCCTCCACGGCAAGCTTCATTGCTTCGGCCATCTTGACCGGATCCTTGGCGGCAGAAACAGCCGTGTTCAGCAGGACGCCGTCCGCTCCGAGCTCCATCGCCAGGGCCGCGTCTGCAGGGGAGCCGATCCCGGCATCGACTATGACAGGGACTTCAGCTTGTTCGATGATAAAGCTGAGATTGAGGGGATTGATGATTCCCTGGCCTGAGCCGATTGGTGATGCTCCCGGCATGATGGCATGCACGCCCATTTCCTGCAGCCTTTTCGCCAGCATCACATCATCTGAAATATACGGAAGGACAATGAAGCCTTCCTTTAAGAGCTCCTCGGACGCCTTCAAGGTTTCAATCGGATCCGGCAGCAGTGTTTTCATATCGCCGATCACCTCGACTTTGATCATGTCGCAAAGGCCTGAAGCCCTGGCCAGTTTTGCCGTACGGACTGCTTCCTCTGCTGTCTTTGCACCCGCCGTATTGGGGAGCAGCCTGTAGTTTTCCACATCCAGCTCCTCCAGCAGATTCGGCTGTTCCGGGTCAAAAATATCCATGCGGCGTACTGAAAAAGTCAGCACCTCTGTATGTGATGCTTTGACCGCCATTTTCTGCGTTTCATAATCCGGATACTTCCCTGTCCCGAGCAATAGCCTTGAGTTAAATTCATATGTTCCGATTTTCAGCATTTCATCCGCCTCCTACAAAATGTACGATTTCTATGCGATCACCTTCTGCAAGCTCTGTTTCAGCATGCTGGCTTTTTTCCAAAATAGCGGTGTTCAGTTCTACAATCGCCGCCTTTTGATTCAGTTTCAAATGTTCCAGTAAATCCCCTACCGACTTGACGGTGCCAGGCACCAGGATATCACTGCTATTCACCTGCAGCTTCATTGGACCCACCCCTCCTGCACTTTTTTCAAACCTCTCTCAATCTCAAATTCTCTGTAAAGCTCCTTATCTTCTGCGGCTGCGGTTCCTTCAATAGAATCAGAAACCATTTTTCCTGTGATGGGGCTGAGCAGGATGCCGTTCCGGTAATGCCCGGCAGCTATGAACAGGCCTTTATAGGCGGGGTGCCAGCCGATATAGGGAAGGCCGTCCCCTGTCTGCGGCCGGATTCCTGCCCAAGCCTTTTCCCACCGTGCCGATGCGAGCTGGGGCAGCAGCTTATAGGCCCGTTCGGCCAGCATCCTGACTCCGCCAAACGAAACGGAAGGATTGAAATCATTTTCATAGCTTGTTGCACCTATGATCAGGCGGCCATCCTTCTTGGGCACAAGATACCCGCCAGAATCGGAAAAGATCGTCGACCGTATCAAAGGCCCTTCAGGAATGACCGAGAGGCATTCCCCTTTTACAGGAAAAATAGGAAGCTCAAGATCTGTCTTTTTCAGCAGCTTCCCCGTCCAGGCACCTGCGGCAGCAATCACGGTTTCTCCATAAAAACTTCCTTTGCTGGTCATCACACCCTCGACGGATTCTTTATCAAATATGAAGTCTTCGATCTCCGTCCCTTCCAGCACAACTGCACCTCGGGCCATTGCCCCCACCGCAAATGCCCGCGCCAGGTTCGGTGCGATCAGCTGGCCGTCATTCGGAATCAGCATACCCCCTGCGAGCCCCCGGGAGAGATGGGGCTCCCTTTCGCAGATTTCTGCCTGGTCCATCCACCTTACCTGTCCGTCCCACTCTTCATGGAATCTGACCTGCTTTTTAAGGACCTCTGCCTCTGTATCATCCCAAGCAATTTTTATCATCCCTTCATTAACAAGGCCGATGCTGATTCCTGTCAGATCCTCAAGCTCCTGGATGATGTCAGGGAACATGGCCCTGCTTTTCAGGGCCAGCTTCAGCATTGATAGATTCTCATCTATTTCTGCCTGGGCGCCGAGCATTCCGGCTGCGGCAGAAGAAGCTTCAGAACACAGCTCCCTTTTTTCCAGAATGAGCACCTGCTTGCCAAGCTTCGCCTGCTGATAGGCGATAGAGCACCCTATAATGCCGCCCCCGGCAATGATCACATCATAAACTTTCTTCATATCTGCCTCCTCCCCGGTTCAGTGCAACCCTATATGCGCCAGCTGCCTCCTCCGGACTGACGGCTTTAAAAATTCCCGAGAGTACAGCAGCACCTGAAGCTCCGGCCCTTATCACCTGTTCCATATTGTCAGGAGAAATTCCCCCGAGCGCTATCACCGGAATAGAAAGCCTTCCTGTCATTTCCTCAAGGCTGGAGAGGCCCCTTGGCTCCATACCTGGCTTGGAACTGGTCGGAAAACAGTGGCCATACATGACATAATCTGCGCCATCCTCTTCTGCCTGAACAGCTTCTTCAATTGAGTGGACGGATTTTCCGATGAGCAGGCCAGGGAATGTTATCCGCACTTCCCGTACCGGAAGACTGTGATAGCCGAGCTGGACTCCCTTCACTCCCAATGCGGCCGCTGCATCCACTCTGTTATTAATGATGATCTGCTCCCCCGGGACTCCCTTTTCCAGCAGAATTCTCCCCATCTCGTAGATGTCAGCCGCTGTCAGGTGATGCTCCCTGATATGAATATAGTCCACATTCCGCGAGATGCTTGAAGCTATCCTGATAAATTCCTCCGCCGGCTGTCCTGCAGAAATGGCGTGGAGCTGCAGTTTATCCCTGCTGGGCCAACCTTGTAAACGACGCAAAAAAACCACTCCCCATTGCGCAGGAAAGTGGCTGATTAATGATCTATGGCTAAAAAAATATGTACTTTTTATAACCGTTCGGCACACTTCCCTACGCTAGTATGAACTAGATCAGGTTCAAAGGGTCTCAAATGCTTGATCTCAGCCTCTTGCAGGCTCCCCTAGTGATAATTCTATTATTCAATTGTTCTCTTTTATTTTAGCATACACGATCAGCAGGGAGAACCCGAAATCTGAATCAGACTGTTTTTTCTCCGTCAGGCAGAATCGGCAGTACTGTTGAATATTTGACTTCCCTCAAGGAGAGGCTTGTCTGTATCTTCGTGATCCCGAGCTGATTCAGCTTTCGGATGAATTGTTCCAGCCCTTTCCGGTCTTTGATGGCCACTTTTAAGATATAATCATATTCTCCTGTCAGGCAGTGGCATTCCAGCACCTCAGCCATATCCACCAGCGTGCCCTCCAGTGCTTCCAGCTTTTCCGCCTGATGGATGTTAGTGCTGATGAAAATAAAGCAGAGCAGATCAAAGCCCAGTTTTTCCTGGCTTAAAATTGCCACCTGCTTCTCGATATAGCCTTCATTTTCGAGCCGCTTCACCCTCCCATGAATGGCGGGGGCAGACAGGCTGACCCTCCTGGCAAGCTCAGCGTTGCTTATTTGGCTATCCTTCTGGAGCAGATCAAGGATTTTTAAGTCCACGTCATCCAGCACCTTGTTCACAATCGATTCCATCTTACAGCCTCCTTATGATTATTCCGCCAACTCCGTTTAAGTCTATCCTTAATTTAATTTCATTCACAAAAAACACAATTGCTCTTAATAAAATTTCATATTTACTCTATTGTACGAAATGATCATTAAAACACAAAGAGAAAATGTTAAAATTAATTCAATAACTATCGAAGGAGCTGCTCCTATGCCAGCTTTATATGTATGCCTGATGCTTCTCACCTCCCTGCTGTGGGGCGGGAATTTTGTTGTAGGCAAGTCGCTTGTGGAGCATGCTTCCCCTGTGGCCTTGACCGCATTTAGATGGATCATTGCTGTTATCTTCCTGTTGCCTATCGTGCTGCGGAAGGAAAAAAAGCTTCTGCCTCCTGCAAAATCGCTTGTCCCGCTGATTCTGATTGGCATCACAGGTGTAGTGCTGTTCAATATCTTTCAATTTTGGGCGCTGGAAGAAACAACGGCCACAAATGTCGGACTGATTTCAACGCTTAACGCTATTTCAATAGCTGTTTTTTCAGCAATCTTTTTAAAAGACAGAATTAACCTGCCGCAGATTCTGACCATGATGTTTTCACTCTTCGGCGTCCTGCTTGTCCTTACCAAAGGCCATCTGGAAATGCTGCTGTCTTTGACGTTTAATAAAGGGGATTTATGGATGTTGGCAGCGGTGTGCATTTGGGGAATCTATTCGATCCTCGGCAAGTGGGCCGGAAAATATACTTCTCCAATCCTGTCGACCTTTTATTCAGGGATCTTCGGATTGGCCTTCCTGCTTCCATTCAGCTATTCTGATCTCCAAATCAAAAATCCTGATCTGTCCTTTGCAGGATCCATGCTTTATACCGGACTCATTTCAACCGTTGTATGCATGGTGCTCTGGAATAAAGGGGTCCAGAAAATCGGGGCTGTCACCGCAGGAGTGTTCCTGAATTTCAACCCTGTCTTCACTGCGATCCTGGCTTTTCTGCTGCTCGGAGAAAAGCTTGAAGCAATCCAGTTTCTCGGAGGCATGATCGTCATCCTTGGCTGCTATCTGTTTACCCGCCTTCAGGCACAGCGGCAAAGAAAAAGCCTTCGCGGCAAACCGGAAGCTTCCATTACAGCTATAGACTAGAAAAGGGATGAACAAAAAGGTAAATAGTTACTCCACTGTTAGAAAAGGTAAAATATACACTAAGATGCACTTTGTTCAGCACTATAAATAACAATGCAAGAGCATAGAAAAACGCTTGGATTATGGATATTCCAAGCGTTCTTTTTTACGCGTTAGTCATACATAAAGACTTACATAATAAGTCATTATTTCTTACGTTTTCGTTCTAAGAATATAGGTGCTATATTTAGCAAGATAGAAACAATTGTCAGAAACCAAAATGCCCTTGCCATACCAGGTATTACATCCGATAAAGCCGCCCAATCTTCCGCATTTACCCACCGAGTTAAATAACTGTAATCTGCGCAAATTGTTAATGCTGTAAATGATAATGCCATCGCCATAGCAAGCTTATAATCCTTTCCTGCTGCATACAAAGAAAGATTTATAACAGTTAATACTATTGCAAAAACCCCTAATATTAACCACATAACTATACCCCCAAGTTATATTTTTGGTTTAAGTATCCTGCTTCGTTTGTCACATAAAAAGACTGCCAGGTTGGTCACTGATCTGGAACATAAGCACCCGTTGCTTCAAGTGAATTTATTCATAGATCTTATTTATATTATTGATTAAGTTCATCAATCGATTTGAATATTCTTGAATATATTTCTTTTATGTGTTCATCTGTTTTTCTATCATTATACAAACCGAATTCCCAGCTTTTTAACGACTCATCTTCTTTTAATGTAAGAACCCCAACAGCATAGCTTTGACCAGCTTCCCAATGCCAAGACTCATTATATTCTGTTTCTTTTGTGGAGACAGGGACATGATTACTAGCTGATATAAAAAAGAATGGAATTGTAGAATTTAGGTAAACATCTGCATATTGGCTTTCAGCAGCCTCTAAAAGGTTATCTTCCCTGATAACTACTGCGTCAAAATATTTCAGTTCTTCACTTGCCATTTCATCAAATGCGATCTCTGTAAACATCACTTGTTTTTCATTTACTTCTGGTCGTTTTCCAACCACCGCTATTTTTAAAGGTTTTCCTTCATACAACTCAAAATCAGGACTTTGAGTACAAGCTGTTAATGCGAAAATCAGCATTAATGATATGTATTTTTTTCTATACATTTCTAACCCCCTTACCTATCAAACTATACCATAAAATCCCATATATTTTTTTGAAGTATTCTGCCTCTTTTATGGAATAAGAACAGCTGCCTATGTTGGCAGCTGTCCCGAAACATCGCCTATATCAACCTACCGTGCCATGCAGCTTAAACGGAAAATCTCCGCTTATTTTGATGCTTGCTGATTACTTAAATAAGGATAAGGCTTCCTGTTTTTTAAAAATAGTCATTATCACATTGGATGTAATTTTGCTTGTCCATTCATGCGTTAAAAATCATAAAAACACAAAAAAAAACAACAGACCAAATCATATGAGATTTGGCCTGTTCATTAGTGTGCTATTTCAAATGTTTCTCCACCAAGATGGGACTGCTCACCATCCAGGGCATCCTTTTTCCATTTATGAAACTCTTTCATCCTGCTGCACATATTCCTCTTCCCAATACTCAGCATTTTTGATGCCAAGCTTCTTCGAGTTGAAGACCGGATCAAGACCCTGCTTCTTCTGTGCTTCGTAATCCTTGAGGGCAATGAGTGCCGGTTTGGCAAGGATCAGGATGGCAATGAGATTGAGCCATACCATCAGGCCGAGCCCGACATCCCCAAGCGCCCAGGCAAGATCTGCTGCATTGACGGCCCCGTAAAAAGTCGCCCCCAGCAATACAATCTTCAGAAGAAAAGTCAAAAGTCTGCCGTCCTTATTGCGCATCAGATACGCCATATTGGTTTCGGCGATATAGTAGTAAGCCATGATTGTTGTAAAGGCAAAGAAGAATAGAGATACTGCCACAAATCCTGCACCGAAGCCAGGAAGTGCAGAGTCAACTGCAGCCTGGGTGAATGCCGGGCCTGCTTCCACTCCCGGAAGGCCGTTTACAATCATTGTCGTGCCGTCCTCACCGACTGTATTGTACATGCCGGTGAAAAGAATCATAAAGGCTGTTGCTGAACATACGAAAAGCGTATCGATATAAACAGAGAAGGCCTGGACAAGCCCCTGCTTTGCCGGGTGTGATACCTCTGCAGCCGCAGCAGCATGCGCACCTGTACCCTGGCCGGCTTCGTTCGAATAGATTCCCCTTTTCACACCCCAGGCGATCGCACTGCCGACAATTCCGCCAAACATGGAATCTGCGGCAAACGCACTCCTGAAGATGAGAGAGAATACGCCTGGAAGCTCGCCGATATTCATGGCAATGATAATCAAGGCCACCAGGATATACCCTACCGCCATAAATGGAACAGCATATTGAGCAACCGTTGCAATCCTTTTTACCCCGCCAAAGATTATCAGGCCAAGAAGGACGACAATGATGCCGCCAGTGATATATACATTAACACCAAATGCATTTTCTATGCCCAGAGCAATGGAATTTGACTGGATGCCAGGCATTAGCACTGACATAGCCAGCAGGGCAGCCACCGCAAATAAAACTGCAAACCATTTGATGCCGATGCCCTTTTCAATATAATAAGCAGGGCCCCCGCGGTATAAGCCATCCTGTTTTACTTTGTAGATTTGTGCAAGAGTCGATTCCACAAAGGCGCTTCCTGCACCGATGAATGCAATTGCCCACATCCAAAAGACGGCACCAGGTCCGCCCATAGCGATTGCTGTAGCGGTACCAGCGATGTTACCAGTTCCCACGCGGCCGGAAAGAGCAATAGATAAGGCCTGGAAAGAAGAAACGCCCGCATCGGAACTTTTGCCTTTGAACATGAGCAGCACCATGTCTTTAATGTGCCTGACCTGCAGAAAACGGGTTAACACGGAAAACAGGAGTCCGACGGCAAGACAGATATAAATGACCGGTGTACTCCAAAGAATGCCGTTTAATTGGCTAACAAAACCTTCCAAACAAATTCCCCCTTTTATTCTGAATCTTTTTCCTATTAAGAATTATATGTGAAATGGTAATGGAGTACAATCTTTTTTTGCTCTGCCTTCTACAGACATTAATGAAGGAACAGAACTCTCCCGCCCCGAAATACAAAAAAGGTGCACAGCCCAAATGGCCGTGCACCTTTTTCCTATATGGCCTCTTCCTTCAGCTGGCTGTGGTAAAGCCCATGGTAGAATCCTTCCTGTTCAAGAAGTTCTTCATGGGAGCCTTTCTCGATGATGCTGCCCTCATCAAGGACAAGAATCTGGTCGGCCTGCTGGATGGTGTTCAGCCTGTGGGCCACCACAAAGCTGGTTCTTCCTTCCATCAGCGTCTGGAGCGCTTCCTGGATTTTCATTTCTGTGATGGTATCAATGCTGCTAGTTGCTTCATCAAGAATCAATATTGAAGGATCTGCAAGAAAAGCCCTGGCAATGGACAAAAGCTGGCGCTGCCCCTGGCTGATTCCGCTGGCGTCCCCCTTCAGGATGGTATCATACTGCTGCGGCAGCTTCATGATGAACGAGTGTGCATTAGCCATCTTTGCAGCTCTTTCCACTTCTTCGTCTGTCGCATCCAGCTTTCCGTAGCGGATATTTTCCCTGACAGTTCCCTGAAAAAGGAGCGAATCCTGGAGGACGAATGCCATATGCTGCCTTAAGCTTTCACGCTTGATTTTTTTCAGCTCACGGCCATCGATCGTGATGCTGCCGCTGTCATAATTATAGAACCGGGAAATCAGGTTGATGATCGTAGACTTTCCGGCGCCGGTCGGACCGACAAGGGCCACAGTCTGCCCGGTATTTGCCTTGAAATTGATGCCTGTTACTGTATTTTCACCCTTTTCATAAGAAAAAGAAACATCCTTGAACACGACTTCCCCTTTGATAAAGCTGATTTCTTCTGCATCCTCTTCATCCTCGAATTCTTCTTTCTGGTCCATGATTTCGAATACCCTTTCAGCACCGGCGATAGCCGACAACAGGGTGTTAAACTGGTTGGCCAGGTCATTAAGCGGACGGGTGAACTGGCGGGCATATTCGGCAAAAATGACGATGACGCCGATTGATATCATCCCTTTTAGGACAAATATGCCGCCCACTCCTGCGATGATGGCAAAGCTCATATTATTCAGCATGTTCATCAGTTTGGGGATGAAGCCTGAATACGTCTGGGCCCAGAAGCCCGCTGCCCGGAGCTTTTCGCCTTTGCCGATGAATTCTTCAATCACTCTGTCTTCCTGGGAAAAAGTTTTGACTATCCGCTGTCCGGAAATCGTTTCCTGGACAAAGCCGTTCAGCTCTCCCAGGTTGCGCTGCTGCTCTTTGAAGAGCCGGCCGGTCCGGTTCGTTATCCACTTCATTCCATAAAACATGACCGGAACAATGATCATGGTGATCAGGGTAAGCAGCGGACTCAGCCATAGCATGACCCCCACGGTCCCGACAAGCGTTAGCACACTAGAAAAAACTTGAATGACCGAGCTGTTCAGCGTGGAGCTGACATTTTCGATATCATTTGTCACCCGGCTCATCAGCTCTCCATGCTGTCTTTTGTCAAAAAACGGAATCGGCAGTTTGTGAAGGTGGCGGAATAGCTGGGTCCTCATTTTAAATACCGTTTTCTGGGCAATCCCGATCATCCAATAGTTCTGGAACCAAAGGGACGCAGAATAGACAATATAGATAGCAGCAAGCCCGGCAAGCAGGACAGCAAATCCGCTGTTGCTTCTTTCTACGATATACTGGTCAATTCCCCTCCCAAGGAGGAACGGACCGAGCAGCCCCAGTACGCTGCTGAGAATGACCATCAGCAGGACGAGGAAGAGGAGCCCTTTTTCCTCGGCAAGATAATTCCAGATCCTGCGGAGAGTCTCTGCCCAGTTCTTCGATTTTACTTTTGGTTTCTTTGCATCATCGGCTGTCTTTTTGAGATTCTCTTTCTCCAGGACTGGAATCTTCTTGTAGCGGAATGGTTCAGTCAGCTCCCTGAACATGCTCCAGCGCCTCCTCTCCAAACTGCGAACGGAAGATTTTTTGATACAGCTCTGATTCACTCAGGAGTGTTTCATGGTTCCCCTCGGCAATCAGCCTTCCATCTTCCAGCAGCAGAATATGATCTGATTCGATCGCCGTACTGATTTTCTGTGTAATGATGAGAGTTGTCGCGGTATACGTCCGCAATGCCTCCAGGAGCTTTGCCTCTGTTTTTAAATCCAGGGCACTTGTGCTGTCATCCAGCAAAAGGATCTTCGGCTTGCGGACAAGGGCACGGGCGATGGAAAGGCGCTGCTTCTGGCCCCCTGAAAGATTGACGCCCTTTTGCCCGATCTTCGTGTCATATTGAGCAGAGAGCCTTTCAATGGAAGAATGGATCTGGGCCTTCTTTGCCGCTTCCTCCACCTCTGCAAGGGTTGCGTCTTCTTTCCCCCAGCGGATATTTTCCTGGACGCTTCCTGTAAAGAGCAGGGCCTCCTGCGGGACGAATCCGATCTGTTTGCGCAGATCTTCCAGTCTGACTCTCTGGATATCCTGCCCGTCAATCCGGACGGTTCCGCCAGTCACGTCATACAGCCGGGGAATCAGCTGGAATAAAGATGACTTGCCGGCCCCTGTGGCACCAAGGATGGCTGCCGTCTCGCCGGCCTTTATTTTGAAGGATACACCGTCAAGCACCACTGTGTCTGTGCCCGGGTAGCGGAAGCTCACAGAATCAAACTCGATTTCCCCTCCCTCTATTTCAAATCCAGCCAGAGCGTGCTCAGAATCCTTCAGATCCACTTCTGTATTCAGGACATCGGCAATCCTGCCAGCCGAAGCTTTCGCCCGGGAGAAGGCCATGATGATAAAAGAAAGCATTGAAAGCGCACCCGTAATCCTTGTGGCATAGTTGATGACGGCAACCACTTCCCCTACTTTGGCGCTCCCGTCATCCACCTGGATGCTTCCAAACCAGAGGACTCCGATGATGCTTATATTCATGATCAGAAGAAGCATCGGCATCGTCACTTCCATCAGCCGCAGAGCAAAAACAGTCTGGTCCTTCAGGTCCCCTGTTACCTCTGTGAACCTTTCGCTTTCATGGTTCCTGCGCAGAAACGCCTTGATGAGCCTGATGCCGGCCAGATTTTCCTGCATCACATTATTAACGTCATCCAGCTTCTCCTGAACTTTTTTAAACAAGGCCCCGCCTTTATTCATAATAAAAATGAGGAAAATAAATAAAAATGGGACAACCGCACTCAGAATCAAAGCGAGCTTCACATTGACAACAAACGCCATGATCAAACCCCCAATAACCAAGAGCGGAGCACGCATCATGATGCGCAGGCTCATGAAGACGATATTCTGGAGCAATGTGACATCATTGGTCATCCTCGTGATAAGAGAAGAACCCGGAAACATGGCAAAGTTAGCAAACGAGAAGGATTGCACTTTCCTGAACACACTCTTCCTAATATCAAAGCCGAAGCTCTGGCTGACGTGCGCAGCATAGAAGGAATTGATGATGCCGGCCGCAAAGGCAATCAGTGAGATGCCAACCATGACCGCACCCCAAATCAGGACCTCATCTATATCCTTTTTCATGATTCCTTCATCAATGATCTTGGCCATCAAGAGCGGCTGAAGCAGCTCAACCGCAAGCTCTGTCAGCATCAATGCAAGAGCGACAATGACGGCGACCCTGTATATTTTTAAAAATCCAAACACCTTTCCCATAAATCGTCCTCCAAGTCTGATTCCTGCTGAATTGCTTTTCCTTTACCCGCCTTTCGAGGAAAAAGTTCAGAATCTTAATCTTTCGTTTAACTAAATATATACACTATCATACGACTTTTTACGGAATTTTGAAATTATTTATCTGCTAATTCTTTTTACTGTATGCAAAAAGGCATGCAGTTACATGCCTCCCCTTGTTTTATATAATGGAAATCCTTCAGCTCTGGACTCTTCTCGCATTCTTGATGATCTGGTTGATTACCTCTGAGAACACAAGCCCGATTGCGATCGCCCCGGAAATCATGAAGGCCCGGGCTGCGAGGGAGATGGCTGTATTATAGTCATTCTCAACAAAATTCCTCATCGCATCATATGCAAGCCCGCCCGGAACAAGCGGGATGATCCCGGCTACACTGAAGATGATGATCGGCGTCTTATAGGCCCTTGCAAAAAACTGGCTTGTGAAAGCCACGAAAAAAGCTGCACTAATTGTTGCCGCAACGGCGTCAACCCCAGACGATTCCATCCAGAAATAGACGAGCCAGCCGATCATGCCGACCGTGCCGCACTTGATCAATGACTTTTTCGGGGCATTGAATAGAATCCCGAATGCTGCCGATGCTATAAAGCTTGTTGCAAGCTGTTCAATCGTTTCCATGCAATGCCTCCTTAAAATGAGATGAAAGATAATACGACCGCGATGCCTGATCCGATGGCAAAAGCAGTCAGAAATGCTTCAGCGCCTTTTGACAGACCTGACACCAGATGGCCCGCGATCAAATCCCTGACTGCATTGGTAATCAGCAGACCGGGTACAAGCGGCATCACTGATCCGATAATAATTTTATCAAGCTCATTGCCGGCCCCGGAAAAGACAAAAGCATAAGATGCGAGGCCAATGACAAATGCCGCTACAAACTCAGCAAAGAACTTGATCGGCACCCATTTATGAAAATAGACAAAAGAAATGAAACCCAGTCCGCCGCATACTACCGCGGGCAAAAAGTCTTCCCAGCTCCCCTTGAACATAATCAGGAAACAGCCGCTGGAAATGGCAGCCGCCAGTATCTGAAGCAGCAGCGAATACGCCATCGGGGCAGCCTCCACTTCCCGCAATGACTGCAGGGCTTCCTTCACTGTCAGTTCCCCGCTGCTGATATTGCGCGAGATGCTGTTGACGATGGTGACTTTATCAAGATCAGTTCCCCGCTCGGAAATCCTGATCAGCTTCGTTTTGGTCGGATCATGGCCTTCTATGGAAAAAATGATGCCAGTCGGCGTAACATAGCTGTGCGACTGGTCAACCCCGAAGGAAGCAGCTATCCGCATCATCGTGTCCTCGACCCGGTATGTTTCTGCGCCGCTTTGGAGCATGATTTTTCCGGCAAGAAGGCAAACCTCCATGATTTCATATGTATCGTTCTTGAATTCCTCCACTGGCTCTCCCTCCATGCACAAATCACTTGGCTGAGGTCCTGGTCAAACAAAGCAGGAGCGATCCCGCCTTTATTTTCTTCCGGAAATTTGCCCTGCTGGGATGTATATTCCCCCATGCACTTTTTACAGTTTAAAGCATGAAGGATGGCAGAGGCAATTTTAATTTCCTTTCCTTACAAAAGAAAGATAAATCGCATAACTTCAAGCCCTTTTTAAAGATCTCTTGGTCTCTCAGCCAAAAAATCCATCCAGCATGCTGAATGGATTTCCGGTCAATGTTTATCATCATCAGGGACAGGCTTTATCCCAAGCTTCTGAATAATCGGCTTGATCGTGAGCCCCTGGACGATCAGGGAGAACAGAACCACACTGAAAGCAAGAAGCAGGACTGTATCCCTGCCTGCAAAAGAAGGCGGAAGGCTCAATGCAAGGGCAATCGAGAGGCTTCCCTTCAAGCCTCCCCAGTTCAGCAGGATTTTGTATTTGCTGGAAAAGTCTTTAACAAATGCAAGGCTGCTGTAAAGGGCAATTGTCCGGCCTGCCAGCACAATGACGATGGCCAGGACAATCGTCCACCAGTTATTGATGAAGCTGATATTTTTGATTTCCAGGCCGATCATCAGGAAAATCAGAGAATTGGCGATCAGGGTGATCACATCCCAGAAAGAGCTGATATTAGTCTTCGTTGTCTCGGACATGCCGATCCTTGCGCCATAATTCCCGAAAATGACCCCTCCGACCACTACGGCGATAACACCTGATACCTCCAGATGCTCAGCGATAAAATAGCTGCCGAAGAACAGCAGGATTGAAAATGCAATTTCGAGCGGATAGTCATCATAAATGCGGATGATCTGTGAAAAAATATAGCCCAGCAAGGCTCCAAGCAGGGCCCCGCCTATACTGAATTTAATGAACAGCCAAACGCCGCTCGCAATCCCGGCCCAGCCCATTTCTATGTACGTAAGCAGGTAGATGGAGGATATCTGGAACAGTACAACAGCCACACCATCATTAAGGAGGGACTCTCCTTCTATAATCGTGACCAGCTTTTTCGGCACGCCCAATGTTTTGAATATCGAGATGACGCTGATCGGGTCTGTTGCACTCATCAGGGAAGCAAACGTGAAGGAAAGGACCAGCGGAAGCCCAAGCAGATAATATGAGCCCAGGCCGATAATAATGAATGAGAGAAAGGTTCCCCCAAAGGCAAGCGCCAAAATTGGCCTCCTCACCTGCTTCACCTGAGAAAACGGCATTTTAATGGAGGCATCCCCCAATAAAATGGGGAGAAATAGAGAAATAATGATAGCCTGAAAAATATGTGATTGTGTAATAAACTGTTCGGCCTCTTCAAGAAGCGGTATATTGGTGAGCCCCAGGATAAGACCGACCAGTACAAGCGCAATGGAATATGGCTGCCTGGCCAGCTTTGCAATTCCGATAACCGTTACCGAAACAGCGAGCAAAAATAAGATTTGAATAAAGACCTCATCAAAATGATGCACTGAAAATTCCCCTTTCCGGCACAGACATTAGCCTGCAGTCCTGCCATTACCTTTACCTCAATATGGAAGCAGAAAACCACCTATTGAAAAAGGATGCCGCTATAGCCCAAGTATCCCTTCCGGGAGTGGTTTTCATGCACGGGGAAGAGCACACATTATACGTTATAAAGGATTTTTAGCTTTTACCGCACGCACAATTAAAAAATGAGGCGCCTTCATCAGCTTTTCATACTGGTCAGGCTTTCGCTCTTTAAAGGCCTGCGTCGGACGGGGTTCAATCAGCTCCTGCAATAAAAAGTGGGCTATCGTCATATTGATGATATTCTGGAGCGGCCTCCGGTAAAAAGGTACATCAAAGGTTTGCCCTGCTTTTGTCCATCGATCCACAATCAATTCTGCAGCCAGGTAGTCCGGTTCATCCAGCAGCTTTATATCCATGAACGGGTGGTGGACGGAAAATAGAATCGTTCCGCCCGGCCTTAAAATCCGGTGGAATTCTGCAAAGGTTTGATGCCAGTCCTTCAGATAATGAAGAGTAAGAGAGCTGATGACCCAGTCGAAAGAACCGCCGTCAAATGGCAGCTCCCCTTCCAGATCACAGCAGACAAGCCGTGCTTTATTGCCAACACGCCTCTTGGCAGAGCTGATCATTTCAGGGCTTAAATCCACACCCGTTACATTTGCACCCCTCCTGGCCAATTCAGCCGTATACCACCCGGCCGCACATCCTGCATCCAGAATATCCTTTCCCTCAAGACTGTCCGGGAGCTGCTCAAGCATCGCCGGCCTTTCAAACTCGCTGTTAAACAAACTCCCATGATCCACCTGATGCTCATAGATGCCCGCCAGACTGTTAAATGTTTGCTTGACCTTTGCTTTCATTTCGGATGTCACCTCTTTATTCAGAAATGGGGTATTTTATAAAAAAATCGTACCATAACTGTGATTGCCGCCTTGACAGTCTTTACCTGCTTAAAATAGAAAAGCCCGCCCTCAAAGCGGGTATTCCCATAAACCCAGCCGGCCTTTGGCCGGGATTGGCTCCTTCAGGATTTCCATGCCGCTGACCTGCCAGGCATAGCAGCCAGTCCGGTAATCGCCCAGATAGAGCTCCTGTCCCGATATAATCCTGCCGTTTTCAAGCACGGCCCCTGACCCGGAGTGATCTATGACACTAAAGCAATCCTCCAGGCGGCAGACAGCTATGATCTGCCCGGCGGGAAGATTTTCCTCTGAGTACCCATGCCGGCCTAAAAGCTCCGAGACCATCTTTTGCCGGCATGCTTTTACGTCAATTTTCTGACTGGTATGAATGGCCAGCGCCCCTCTGTATGGGGTTTTCCAAGTCCGCGTTTCATACTCAGCCTCCCGCAGGGCAAACAGACTGGCCCAGGGCTGTTTCATTGTTAATACCTTCAATCTCCATCCCCCTCCTGCCATTTTGTGATATCTATAGTCTGCTATCCCAGGGAGAATTTATGTTTTGTGGAGCTGACGGGTCTGCTACATAAGATCAAGCCGCTGCGAGATGCCTTTGATGACTTCCTGGTAGTAAGAGCGGTCATGCGGGACGAAATCTCCGATGGCTGCTTCCTTCTCCAAGTAAATTTTCTCGCCGGCACTGCCGATCTCGAAGCCTTCCATTAGCACCTTGCCGTCCCCGCTTTCCCAAAGCTTCTTGAAGCTGTCCCATTCAATCCGGTAAATCCCGGCTACTTCTTCCTGCTGCAGCTCATACTCGCTGAACGGCTGGGAGCATTCGTAAAGAAACACATTTGCCATTTCTTTATCAATGAAGTTCTCCTTCTCAATGCAATATCTAATGATTCCGAGCGGTGACAGCTCTTCGATATCAACATCGATGCCGATTTCTTCTTTTATTTCCCTGACGCCATCCTCAACGGTTTCTTCAGCCAGCAGATGCCCGGCCGCCGTAATATCCAGAAGGTCCGGATAATCCTTTTTATCTTTGCTTCTCAGCTGTACATATATATACACCTTGTCCTCTTCCCGCTGAATGAACCAGCAGTGAAAAGCTTCATGCCAAAATCCCTGACGGTGCACATCCTTCCTTGTGGCCGTCCCGATCTGATTTCCTTCCTCATCGAATATTTTCAAAAGCTCCTGCTCCATATGATCTCTCCTCTGCTTGTTGTTAAATTGCAGTCCTTAGAGTTATTCTCCCACATGCAGGAAAATCCTGCATGGCAAAAAGCCCTGGAAGGATTGCCTCCCAGGGCTTTTCACTATTGTGCATTAGCCAGCTTTTCTCTGGCTTCCTTAGCCTTCTTCGTCTTAGGTCTCCCTGATAAAGAGAAATAGGTCCACATCCGCATGATTTTTTCAAACGGGCCCGTACGGAACAGCTTCAGATAGAAATAGCTTCCGGCAAGCTGAACGCTGTAGATCGCCACGGTCAGCAGGATGCCTGCCAGTACGCCCAGCTTGCCGAACAATCCCAGGCCATAGCCATAAAAAACAGTGGTGCAGATAACAGACTGCAATAGATAATTGCTCAGCGACAGCCTGCCTACACTTTCAAAAGCCCTGAACAAAACGGCGCTTCCCTTAACTGCGTACAGCCAGGCAAAAAGGAAGATATAGCCGAGTGATAAAATATTCCCTCCAAACATATACAGAACACCGGTCCAGCCAGATTCCGCCACCATGAGCGGCGAGGCTTTCAGCAGGATTCCCGCTCCGGTGAGGATGCCTCCCCAAAGCAGATATCTGCTCTTATTGCGGCCGATTTCATGGAAAGAGCGGCGCTTGGCGGCATACATGCCAAACAGAAACAGGGGCGCTGTTATGAACGGCATGGCAAGCATCATGAACAGGTAAAAGGAGTCCGGCATCCCGAACGGATCGGCATTATTGCGATGATTGGATATTTCGCTGTAGGTTCCTGTGCCATATATTTTATTAGTGTCTGCCACATACTCATCCATCCTCTTGGCCTCATCGGCCGGGACGGCAGAGTCCATGCCATAGCCCATAAAGGAAGCAAGAATCAGCAGCACCATTCCCCATACAAGAATGGTTTTCTTTTTCCGGTTCAGGAAGAGCAGCAAAAAGAAGCCCATGATTCCATAAGAAAAAAGAATATCGCCCTCCCATAGAAGACCGCCGTGCAAACCGCCCAACAAAAGGAGCAGGAAAAACCTCCGCACCAGATGCCTCCTGTATTTCAAACCTTTATCTTCGAGCCCCTCCTTCAGCTTGATCAATGAATAGCCGAATAAAAAAGTGAAGATCGGCATAAAGCTGCTTTCAACAAAAATCTTTAAAAACTCATGCAGGAAGCTATCCAGCCCTGAAGGTGAAAATGCCTCCATCTCATCCTTCCCAAACATGCCATATTGAAAGATCAGCATATTAGCTGCCAGAATGCCGAGCAGGCTAAAGCCTCTCATTCCATCGATCACGTGTATCCTCTTATTTTCCCCGTCCATTTTCATACTCCTTTATCTGCCCCCTGATTAGGAAGCTTATATTCTATCACCCAGTATAGTCCGCCTCTATTTCCCCTGGAGAAACAGAAGTTTACTTTCTGATAAACTTTCTGGAAAGTTGTTAATATGCTCGTAAGGTTTATGTGCTACGATAGTGACCGAGGTGGGCAAAAGTGGAAAATGCAGAAATCTTATTAGTGGATGATGAGAAATCAATCGTGAAATTAATGGAAACCGTTCTAAGAAAAGAAGGATTCACTTCTATACATACAGCTTACACAGCAGAAGAGGCGCTTGAGTGCGTTTCCCGTCACCCCATTGATATTGTGGTGCTTGATGTTATGCTCCCTGGACAAAGCGGCTTCGATATCTGCCCGAAAATCAGGGAAATCTCCAATGCTTATATTCTCTTTTTAACAGCACGCGTCTCTGATCTTGATGTGCTGACAGGATTTGCGATCGGCGGGGACGATTATATCACCAAGCCCTTCAACCCATTGGAAATCGCGGCGAGGATCAAGGCAAGGCTCCGGCGGAACCAGGCTGCTTCCCCTGCCATAAAAGAGACTGGCAGAAAGCATGATTTCGGGCGATTTATCCTGGACGAAGAGGCAGGGGACCTGATTGTCGAGGGAAAGGCCGTACAGACGCCTGCCCAGGTATTTCTCCTGCTGCAGTATTTGTGCCAGCATCCGAACACCGTCATCTCAAAAACGCAGATGCTTGAAGCCGTATGGGGCTTTGACAGCTTTGTGGATGATAATACCGTTACTGTACATATCCGAAGGATCCGGGAAAGAATCGAGAAAGACCCGAGCCACCCGGAACTGCTCGTAACCGTGCGCGGACTGGGCTACAAGCTGGTCAAGGGGAAAAAGGGATGAAGTCGCTCAGGCGGAGGCTGGCCCTTCACTTCTCTCTTCAGTTCATTTCCATCATGGTGTTTGTCGCGATTTTTTCTCTGGTGCTTCTATTTGTGCTGCTGATGCATTTAAACAGAGAAGAAATGAAGCAAAATTGGCCCGCTGGTGCCCTGGAAGGCATTACGATCGATACGCTGATTGAGGATAACAAGGCCACCATCAGTGATGCCTGGAAACATCAGCTCGAGGAACGGAATCTCTGGGTGCAGGTTGTTGATATGGATGGGGAGGTCATCGGGTCAGAAAATACGCCTGAACTCCTGCCTGACTCATACTCCGTCAGCGAGATCCTCCAGATTGAAAAAACGAATCAATATGAAGGCTTCTATGTTTATTCCGAGGTCGACACAACCTTTAAGGACCCGTATTTTTATATGCTCGGCTATGAAAACAATGAGCTGGAGAGCCTCCAGCGCTGGTTTTCACAGTATTCCAGCAGCGGCAGGCTCCCTGATGAAAACCTGAAGAAGCTTGAAAGGGAATTAGAGCCATTGAAAGGCTCCATCCATGTGGTCAACCAGGAAGGGAAAATTGTTCAATCCGCCGGGTCTGAAATAATGAAGGAAGACTACAAGCCGCTCGATGTGCTTGTCAGGACAAAATCACCGGGAAAATTCGAAACCCATACAACGATCTTCAATGATCCGGAATCGGGTTTCACTTGGATTATGCACACACCCAGGCAAGAGGCAGAGCCTGAAGGATTTGCGTTTCTCTCCGAGGTAATGAGGGTCATCGTCATCCTCGCAGCTGTCCTGCTCGCCTTGACCATAGGCATTTCCTTCTGGCATGGCTTCCGGTACGGCCAGCCTCTCCTTCTCTTCACCGGCTGGCTGGAAAGGATGGGCTACGGAAATTACGAGGAAGTGCTGACAGAGAAAGAACGCAAAAAGGTCTTCCGGAAAAATGGAAAGGTGCGCCTGAGATACAAGCTTTATAAAGAAGTGATCGGGGCCTTTTACGAAATGGCTGAAAAGCTTTCTGCCTCAGACAAGGAAAGGGACCGGCTGGACAAAACGCGTGAAGAGTGGATGACCGGCATTTCCCACGATCTCCGGACACCCCTTTCAACAATCCAGGGCTATGCCCATCTGCTTGAAAGCGGGCAGTACCGCTGGACAGAAGAGGAGCTTCTGGACATGGGCAAAATGATCCGGGAAAAAGGAGATTATATGACCGCCCTCATTGAGGACTTCTCCCTTGCCTTCCAGCTCAAAAATCAGTCGCTCCCCCATCAGCTGAAGCCTGCCGATCTGAATGAACTTGTGCGAGGCATCATGCTGAAATTTGTCAACGACCGCACCCTTGAGGATGTTCCCTTTAACTTTGAAGGGGCAAATACAGATCTTTTTATACAAGCAGATATACGCTGGTTTGAACGGATGCTCGATAACCTTATCTATAACTGCATCAAGCACAACCCAAAAGGCACAAGCATTACCGCCTCAGTCAGCAGACAGGACCAATCCGCCATTGTCACCATTTCTGACAATGGTGCGGGAATGGACGAAGAAACAGTCCGGCACCTCTTTGACCGCTACTTCCGCGGCACAAGCACAGACGAGCAGACAGAAGGCGCCGGCCTCGGCATGAGCATCGCCCGCGCCATCGCCGAACTGCATGGCGGCAGCATTCATGTCTCTTCTGTCAAACATCGGGGGACTGTTTTCCGGCTTGAGTTTCCTTTGGAGAAAGAGGTGGAGCGTGCAGGAAGGTTAGAAGGTTTGGCATAGCCACAATGCCGGGAATTAGCTTGCATGAGGGAAAGTGTAAGAAACGGAAGAAATAACTTCCTAGAAACATAGGTTATATTGGGCCAGAAAAAAACAGACAAAAAACGCTTGGGCTTATGTCCGAGCGTTTTGTTGCTGCTTGTTTAATTGAAGGCACCGGAGGGTAAAGATGTTTAAATTAATTTGATATAAGGCTCTTATATCAATCGCTTCCATTCAATTCCAGATCAAGCTTAAGATCTGCAACCAAGATATGCAGGGAAAAAATAAACCCAGTACTCGAAGTACTAGGTTTATGAAATGTATTATTCTTTTCCTTTGCCTTTATTATTTTCAGCGCCTGTATTTTGGCCATTTTGTTTCTTTTCGTTTGCTTGCTGCTGGTTAACAGCTTTCTTTTCTTGAACCTGCTGCTGCTTATCAGCTTTCTTTTCTTGAACCTGCTGCTGCTTATCAGCTTTCTTTTCTTGGACTTGCTGTTGTTTATCAGTTTTCTTCTCTTGAGCTTCTTGCTTTTTAACAGCAGCAGTTGCCTGGCCTTCAGCACGCTTTTCAGCTGCTTTAGCCTTTGCTTCCTCTTTCTTAGCTAATCCGGGGGCAACAGCAGCTGATTTTTTAGTTTCTTCCGCAGCTTCGGTTTCAGCTTGTTCATCCGTTACTGTTTCTTCTATTACGGCATCCTCAACAGCCTTTTCCTTTGTTGCTTCTGGGGTTGCCTCTGTTGCCGCAGTTTCAGTATCTGCTGCAGCTTCTTCCTCAACGGCTTTATCATCATCAGTTGTTTCGACCTTGAATTTTTCTGCTTTTGCTTCAAGCTTTGCAAGTTTTTTGTCTAATTTCGCAAAAGACTTTTGAATATTCTTCATTAAGGCCAATTGAGCGGTAGGATTTTTAACATGTGACAATGCGGCAGCTAATGCATCGATGTTTTGAGCAAGCTTTACTTCTACTTCATCTTCTGCCCCTTCATCTTCTGCTGCAGCTTCTTCACCTTCCGTTGCTTCTGTTACCGCTTCAGTGTCTTCAGCTGGCTGAACTTCATCTGCTTCCGTTTCCTCAGCAGCCTCCTCTGCCGCTTCTGTATCATCACCGGCACTATCTTCTGAATCTGTTAAACTCTCAGCAGCTTTCTGTTGAGTAGCGATTGCCTCTTCTAAAAGCGCTGTCGCTTCCTCAGTTTTTCCCTCTGCAAGCAATGTATTTGCTTCAGCAATACGCTCTGCTGCAAAGTCAGCTAAAAGGCGCGCTTCCTTGTAATCATCCATTGTGACAGCAAGTCTTACTTTTTCCATCATAGTCTTTACAAAGTAGAAGAAATCTCCAGGAACTAAAGCCGGTGCCTCTTCTTGCTCTTGATCCTTGTCTGCTGTTGTTCCATTGTCATCTGCTGCTTCTTCAGTTACTTCTTCCTCAGCTGCAGCTTCAGTATCAGCTGAATTTTCTTCTGCAGCTGTCGTTTCATCGTTTAATTCAACTTCAACTGCTTCTTCCGTATCTGCAGTTTGTTCAGCTGCACTCTCATTCGCATATACAGCGCTTGTCCCCAATGAAGAAAGTAGAAGTGCTGATGCTGCGACACCGCTTAATAATGATTTCTTATTTTTCATAGTCTGTTTCCTCCTGATCTGTTCTCGAAATACCTTTCGACAAAAGCAGACAGGTTTGTGACGGTCTTAAAAAAATTATTTGTTTTCTCTAAATTTTGTTTATAGTGTTTAGCCAGCGGCGCAGATATTGATTTTACATGTTCATCTGTATTGTGATTAATGATTAAGAGGAATGGGGCATTCTTACTGATGAGAGCGATTATTTGTTGCATAGGAAAAGCACCTTTTAGCTTAATAACTTTAAACATAGTACCCAAATCACTTCACTTTATATCTAGTTGAAACTTTCTCACTCAAAGAATCTAACGTAGAATCAAATTTATAATGAATAATCAGTTGATTCGGTTCTTCCCATTCTAATTTATATGCACTGTCCGAAAATGGCTTATAGCCATCATCTGTATTAATACTGGTTAAATAAGTCATAAATAATCTTGAATTTGATAATTGGTATAGGCGACCATGACCTCTTTCAATTACTATAAATTCTTCTTTATTGTCTGGAGAAGAAAACCTCGTGTATTCAGCCTCTATTAGTAGATTTGGAAGGGATGCTACGATTATGAAAAATACTCCTATCGCAATTATTATTCCTTTTATACCTCTATCATCGAACAAATAGATTAGCGATACTATTGCCATAATTATAAGCAAATTCGATAATGCCTGATGACTAATACCGTTTGGTGGTATCCCTATTTGAACAAATACTCCATTGATTTGTAATGTTAGAAAGGCAAAAAGTAATAAAATACTTGTAATAAATGTGATAATAGCTACCTTTAAAAATTCTTTTGTATTACTTTTTTCCACGCTTTATCACCACCCTTGAATAAAAATAGTAAATCCTTCTTCAAAAATCCTGCTCCGTTAGTAAAAAAAGACTCCCCACGGGCAGTTTATGCTTGATTAAAATTAGACCTTTAATAGAGCAATTATTTATTTTTTTTCAACCTCAAATATAATAGTCCAATCCCTACAAATAGGATCATAAAAAGTAATCCAACAACCAATGGGCCAAAATGGACAACCACTAATTGGCTATCTACTCCAACTTCTTTAAAATCCTTACTCGGCATTTGTTTCCCGCCTTTGAAACTAATATTTTGGTTCTTGTCAAATAAGAAAAGCTGCCTGGTTTGGCAGCTAGCTAAAGCTCTTGTGAAATTTTTTCGTTAACAACTATGCGAGAAAGTCAAGAACCCTCTTAATCACAAGTTTCGTCGCGTCAGCATCGTATGACGGTAAACTGCTGTCGGTGAATAGATGTTCCTTGCCTTCGTACAGAAAAAGTTCAGCATGATGAGCCGAAGCCACAAGCTCACGGGCCGCGTCGATGTCACCGTCTTCAACGAAGAAAGGATCTTTGTTCATGGCGTGAATTTGCACAGGCAAGTCGGCCGGCCACTCAGATTTGAACGCCGAGGTCGGGAGGCATGCATGAAAAAACAGTGCCCCTCTCGCTCCTTCACGAGTTTGAGCGAGCTGCTGCGCTGCTGGGACACCGAGTGAAAAACCAGCATAGACAACATCACGTGAAAGCTCGCTGGCTGCCTGAACGCCGCGCGCCGTTACTTCTTCAAATCCGACTTCCTTCACAAATACCAGGCCTTCCTCCAGCGAGGTAAACATGCGGCCGTCAAATAAATCTGGCACGTGCACAGTATGCCCCGCATCTCTCAGTTGATCGGCGATTGCTTCAATCCCCTTCGTTCGGCCTAGAACATGGTGTAACAACAAAACCTCTGCCATCGCTTTCCCCCCAATTTAATGAATTTCATATGCTAAGCTTCGACAAGAACACCTGTTTGACCTGCCAAACCCTTGAGAAAAAACAATTTTTATTGCATAATCACAGTCAATAAATAAATCAATTCCCCCGCAAATATTATAAAATTCCTTTAGATCTCCAGGTAATGTTTGTTCTTCTTCAACATCAGGAATGCCTGTTTGAGGATGAACAAAACAGTTTGGCAATGTCTTTATTTTATCAATCAAGAGTTTAATTTCCTTTTTTAATTTCTTATCATATTTGCTTTTTTTAGACAGCCTAAATATTTTATTCGCTCTGTGTTTGTCCTTTGCTTCTGCCGCCAAATATTAGCAATAGGTAAGCGTTTGAAGTTACCTCCGGCTTTTCCCCTGCTCCGCCCGGAACGTGCCAGTTTAGATTATTTAAAATCAGCTGGGATTTTAACGAGAACATAGTTCCCCTTCCACATTTGGGTGGTAGCTATTAATCTCTTTCCGTCTTTTTCAAAGAACAGACCAGCACCATCTTTTTCTTTAAATTCCCATCCGTTTGAACTAATCATTTGTTTTATATTTTCATCAGCAATCGATATACCTGTGTTCTCACTACTTGTGATATACCAAATAGAATCACCTTCTACTGCAAGTTCTGCTACTTTACTTTCAGATTCTTTTAGTTTTTCAATTGCTTCTTTTGCTGATAAATTCTTTATTGGAAGAGAGGGATAGTATAATTTATTTACGAAGATGAACACAGCTATAATAACTATTGCTATACCAAGTATAAATACAGCCTTTTTCATCTAATTACCCCCTTAGTGGACTTAAATCAAGCTGTGCTACTCCAGCCTCATTGCTCTGAAAAAATCAAAATCCCAGCGATGTTATACATATCACTAGGATAGAGACTAATCAATTATAGGTTTTCGATCTTTTCTATATCTTCTGCAGATAATTCAAAATCAAAAAGGTCTAGATTAGATGCTTGATTTTCACGGTTGTGAGATTTAGGAATAACAATTACACCGCGTTGGATTTGGTATTTTAATAAAACTTGCGCACCAGATTTATTATAGGCTTTACCTATTTCATCCAAAGCTTCTTTTTGATGAGCTTCGGCTTTCATTGGGCCCCATGCAACAGGGGTAATGCCCTCGTCTTTTAATACTGCAAGCAGGTCTTTGTTAGGTTCTTTTAAGTTAATTTGTATTTGATTAACAGCCGGTTTCACTTTAGCGAATTCTTTCAATTCATCCAGATGATTTTTTCCGAAGTTTGAAACACCTATTGCTTTAAGTTTGCCTGCTTCGTAATATTCTTCAAAGACTTCCCAAGTGTTTTTCAGCTGTTCTTTGTCTTCGATAGGGAAGTGAATAAGATACAGGTCGAGATAGTCTGTTTGGAAGTTTTTCAGACTGTTATCAATAGCTGCCCGGGTCGCTTCCTTTGAAGAAATATACTCTTCACTGGCTGGAATTTTTGTCGTAATGAATAACTCTTCTCGAGGCACTGTGCTTTCTGCTAAAACTCTTCCGACAAGTTCTTCGTTTCGATACATGATGGCAGCGTCTATGGAACGGTAACCCAGCTCAATTGCTGATAAGAGTTCAGGAATTTCATTGGTTATCGTCCCGTTATAATCGTTGTTTTCTTTTCCATAAGTATTTGTACCTGTACCTACGATAGGCATTTTCAAGCCATTATTAAGTGTTATGTATTCCAAACTTTTCAGCACTCCCTCTGTAATTACTTTATTAACATCATACCAAATTATAGAATTTTCAAAAAGTAATACGAATCCTATTTAGGTTAACGTTCTCTCTAGTAATCAACATAAACAATTCTGCATCAAATCTTTTTTTACTTGTTGGGAAGTAAAAAGAGCATTAACTCTTTATTGTCTTACTCAACATTTTAATTTCTTTATTCAACAGACCTGCCCTTTTTATAAAATAAAAAAGCCGCCAGATTTGGCAGCGATCTGAAACGTAAACCCCCGTTAGCTGATGAAGTTCATCTTAACTTTCACTAAAATACATATCTGCATAATAATCAATTTCTTTATCCTTCCGTATAATGGATATCATTTCTTTAACCCCTTTAGAAGACAGTATCCCTATTTCATTGAAATGACTAGCAAAATTGACTGCTATCTGCTTAATATCAATAGCAGGATTTTGAAGGAGAACAATCAATTTTTGTTCAATGAAATGTTCATTTCCCTTTGTATTTTCATAAAGATAGTTCAAAGCGAGAATAATCTCTTGTTCGTCGGCAGTTGATAAGGCTATGTTAAGTTCATCGGGAGTCCAATTTCTTTCCTCTTGTTCATAATAAACAGCTTCAAGTTCTGTTTCTTCTACGTACAATCCATTAATGAATATGTCAAAATCAGGAGCTAATTCTATAATCTGATCAGAATCCATGTCAATGTAAATAACAGGAGGCTCTTCTTTTATATTTCTGTAATCCAATGCCACCCACGAATGACCGCTTCCTGAGATTAAAACAATATTTTTGGGCAATCCCCATTCTTTTATTAAGTATTCACTTTCTAATATACTGTTTTCTTCACCTATACCTAAAATGTGTTCTATATTAATATGGTCATCAGCCCAGGATGTTGGGACATTAGAAGGAAAAGAATTATAGTTGATATATCCACCATTCTGTTCTTTAAGAAGATAAATATAGGATTTAGGCAACTTTACTTTAAGTTTATTTTCTGCTTTTTCTACTTCCTTATCTGTTAAAGGTTTCAACTTATAATATTCATCATCTTCTTGCCATATATTTTTCACCGCTGCATTCTCTCCTACAAAATTGTAATTAAAATCTTCTATCAAAACAGTATCTATTCTTAACCTTAACCCTTTTGAGCCAAATCTACCTTAATTACTAATCATTTTTAAAATCTCCATACTCACCATTATAAGGATTAAAAAAATATCTTTCTTCTGTTCGTTCAGAATAAAAAACATAGACTTTCTCATCATTGTATTTTTGAAAATGTGTATACACTAATGACTCTTGCTGTCTATCTTCTAAAGAACTTAGAGCTTTCTCTACCGTAAAATCGGGTTTAAATATAAATATTGATATTGGTATGATCAGTAAGATTACACAAGATATTGTTTCAGTCAAATTCTCAATTCTTTGTTTGGACCTTATGAAAAGGATGATATTAAAGATTATGATATAGATTAAGCAATATGATATTTTACCAATCCACATAATATCTCCATATTTATCAATCATAAGTAAGATCAATATATATTCAAGTACACTAAAGAATAGAATACTAGAGAATATTAGTTTCCTTATCACATCAACACTCCATCTGGAGGAATTTATTCTCTTAAAAATTAACCTCCTATTTTTTCCCTTTTCAATTCAAATATATTTGAATTGAAATAATAAAAGACATTTGTATAGTTAACAACAGCAATAATACCTCTGTTGCTGTTGGACTGTCTGGATCTATATAAGCAATCAAATTAAATAATAGGTAAGAAAAGAGTAGAATCACGCTAAAATATAAAGGTATTCTCCACCACATTCAGCATCCTACCCTTCTATATAGAGTAACCCTATTTATGAGTTCTATTTTAGGGCTAAACTCTCCTGCCCTGTGTTTGTAAAATAATAAAAGCTGCCTTATTGGCAGCTGATTTTAAACAAGCTATTTATAGTTTGAGTGACGTGTTCCACAGCCCCCGGGACAGGTCCATGACCAACAGCATCAAAAAGAGCCAAGGGACCTGACCCCTTGGCTCATTCCAACAGCTCTTTTTGCTTAAAGATTTGTATGGATGAGATAAGAATGACGATGATAATAGCAATAGTTGTTATTAAGGCTGGCAAGAAACTGGAATTCAGTTCTCCTGACAGCAAGACCTGTCCTGTGTGCTCAGTCATTGCGGCCGGACTCCATTTCATATACTTTCCCAGAAAGCTTGTAACCGTGGAAATGGCAAAAACTACAATAATGGTAACAAAAGCGATACTGGCATTTCCTTTCATGACCGTACTAAAAAAAAGTGTGAGTGTAACAACAAAAATTAACCATACGCTGTAGATTGCTGCACTTTGAAAAACCTGCCCAAAAGGGACTGTTTCAATAAGTAAGCTCGTATAATACCAGGAAGCTGCATATCCGATAAACAATGAAAGAAGTGTAATTGTAAGTAACCCGGCCCATTTCGATAAAATATACGAGGAATAAGGAACTGGTTTAATCATAATCATTCCTGCTGCCCCGCTCTGTCTTTCAGCGGAAACGACACCCATTGCACTCAAAACAAGCATAAGGACGCCAAGCATCCCATAATTGGATAGAACCGACATTAATACTTCTGCCCCAGTTGGAACAGGAATTTCAAGGATTGTACCTTCTGGAAGGCCGCCAAAAGTATCTAAAATTTCCGGCATATAGTATGAGCTAACCGGCTGCATCACCCCCAGCAAAATAAAGACAATGGGAATCCATAAGATTTTATAATTCCGCGCCATTTCCAGCATTTCTTTTCGATAAAGAACAGTCCATTGTGTCATAGCTTCACCACCTTCATAAATAAATCCTCTAATGTAGTTTGGGAAACCTCGAACTTACGGATCGGAAGTTTTCTGTCCACGATATCTTTCAATAATGTTTGCTTCCCGTTTACCATATCGTTTAATACGATGCTGGCTTTATTGCCCTGGATGCTCACTTCAGATACAAAGCCATAACCTGCTATGCTCTTTAGCCAGTCGGCAGCCTGTGATTCGAATTCGATTTGTAAAATAGGCTGCCGATACTCTGCCATTACACTTTCCAGGCTGCCTGATACCGCAATTTCCCCATCATGCATGATAAGAATATCGTCACTTATTTCTTCTGCATCGTGAAGGACATGAGTTGAGAAGAGAATGGTGGTTTCCTCTTTAATCTCTCTCATCATATCCAATACCTCCCGTCTTCCGAGTGGATCGAGTGCTGAAACAGGCTCATCTAAAATAAGCAGTTTCGGACGATGAATCAGTGCCTGCGCCAATCCGAGGCGCTGCTTCATTCCGCCGGAATAACCCCTTATTTTTCTTTTCTTCGCATCCGTCAGGCCCACTCGTTCAAGTAATTCTTCACTTCTTTTTGCTGCTTCTTTCCGATTCAGCTTTGCTAATTGCCCTGCGAAAACAAGAAATTCCTTTCCGCTCATCCAATTAAAGAAAGCAGGATATTGAGGTAAATAGCCAATAAACTGCCTTAAATCCTTTGCTTTTCCACCTTTAAAATCAATACTCCCCGAAGTCGGCTCAAGCAATCCGGACAGCATTTTTAACGTCGTTGTTTTTCCTGCTCCATTAGGTCCAAGTAATGAAACGCACCTGCCTTCTTCAATATGAAAATTGATTCCTTTAACAGCATTCGTGTTTCCGTATCTTTTCACTAAATCGCTTGCCTTTAATAACTCCATCAATCATTTCTCCTTCCAACAACAAAATAAAGCACTGGTCCTATTATGTTGATCAAGAGAATAATAAGGATCCACAGCCACTTGGGTCCGTTCGTTTTTTCTTCTCTAATACAAGAAACTAATGCGGCAATCATCAGAATTAGCTGTAGGACAAGAATTGGAGCAATCGCTCCCCATGGGATTGCATTTAACAGTTCATTCATTTTTTTCTCCACCTAATTGTTTATTTAGTTTTAAGACGATTACTTTCCTCTAATCGTTCACTTTCGAAAAAATAAAAAAATCTCAGGAAGTTAATCCTGAGACCTTTCTTGTACTTATTAAACTACTGATGCCACGGGGACAGGCACCTTGGCCCAGCTTCCGAAAAGAGCCAAGGGACCTGTCCCCTTGGTTTTAATCACTCCAAAATAAATCTCGGATTATTTATTATGTCGTTTATTATATGGTGAAGGTCCATCACAGTATGCATGGTTGTATCAATTATGTGATTTTGACTTACTCCAGATTCTATAAATTCATTCAGTAAGATTAGGGAGCGTTCCCCCATTCTATCTTCAATTTTTCTTAGATTATCTCTTTTTATCAGCGTGTCTTTATCACTCAGTAAAACAACATATCTTACTTCTGCATTAAAGTGTTTCAAATTTTCATTTAACCATTTTGCCGCTTCTGGAAATGAAACATAATCAATGACAACATCATTATCATACTTAATAAAGTTAGCAGTTAAACTCAGAATATTATCCCATATCAAACTATGCTCCTCTTCGCTCTCCCAAGGCTTCCTTCTCCCATTAATATGCATATGACTTACGTAATCACCAGATATATAAGCACTTCTATTTAGACTTTTCACAAGTTCTGTTGAGATAGTCGATTTCCCAACGCCTGCTGGTCCTGAGATAATATAAACTTTGTTATTATCCATTTCATCAAAACCTTTCTGATTAAATTTTTCTATGTGCCAAGGGACCTGTCCCCATGGTTACCCATGGGATTGCATTTAACAGTTCATTCATTTTTTTCTCCACCTAATTGTTTACTTACTTTTAAGACGATCACGTTCCTCTAATCGTTCACTCATGAAAAAATAAAAAAATCTCAGGAATTTAATCCTAAGACCTTACTTGTACATATCAAACTGCTCACATGATTTGTTTACTGGATGCTTTGGGGACAGGTCCCCTGGCCCAGCCTTTTCACAAGTTCAATAAAGGTAGTCGATTTTCCAATGCCTGCTGATCCTCATGATTAAAACTTTCTATAAAAAGAGCCTTACTATGGTAAGGCCATTGTCAAAATCTATGTATTCGATAGTATACCTTTCTACCAGACCTCCACGATTGATAATCATATAGGTTATTTAGCAGCTATATGAATTTCAATCTTTCCACTTGGATAATACTTTTCAAAGTCATATGAATAAGCTCGTTTCAACTCTCCTTTTTCTTCACGATCCCATATTTCCTTCCAAGCGTTAAGTATCCCAAATTCATCTAATGTGTCCACTTCAAAAATTTCATATTTAGTTGTTTCCGGGATTTTAACAGTGGGATTATTATTACTGCTTTCTTTGGCTACACTTAATGTATAATCTCCTTTATAATCACTCTCGTAATCATAATAAAGACCATATTTAACTTCTTCATGATTCCTCAAAATACTTGATGCCTCTTTCCACATTTCTGATATCTTTTGCATAATAGTCTCATCTTTGAAATTATTAGTTCTGACACTCTTAATTATTGTTAAGTTCATTGCATTTCCCCCTCTCATTCATTTCAAGTGAAACCCTTCCGACAAACTCTGGTTATACCCAACCTGGAGCAGCAGTTACTTTTCAAAATCAGGTAATTATTTGCTGTTACCCGAAGAATTCATCCTTAAGAATGCTCATCCTAAGACGGTCAACAAATTCTCCATTTCTCAATCTATCCTGCCTCAGGATGCCTTCTTCTTTATATCCTGCCCGACTATATGACTTAATCGCTTTTTCATTATCCACTTCTACCCTTAGCCAAATCTTATTTAAGTCTAATTCATTAAAGCCAACCTTCAGCATTTCTTGCATAGCTGCTAAACCGAACCCCTTATGCCAGTAATTTTTATCACCGATGGCTATTCCCAGCTCAGCGTGTTTATTCAATCGATCTATATTCTTTAAATCTACCCAGCCAATATGCCTTCCGTCTTCCGTCAAAATCGCTCTTTGTTCATAGCCATTCGTTCGGTTCATACACATTTCAATCCACGTCTTTGTCTCTTCTCTGCTAAACGGCGGATATCTATTTGGCATATTCAGATATTTTGTCACCTCTCTATCCAGACACCATTTATAACGGTCCTCAACATCATCAAGAGATAATTCCCTAAGTATTACTCTGGGTAACTGACGCCTCTCCAAACTCTCCAACTCCCACTAAAGACTTTATGCCAAGGGGACAGTTCCCTTGGTTCATAAACGCAATGTCATTTTTCTGCTGATGGTATCCATTCCAAAATTCTCATAGAAAGATATTGCTTTCTTGTTAAATTCCCAGACGTTTAGATCTAAGGATGCGGCATCTTTGTTTTTAGACCATTCCGCACACGCTTCAAATAAGATTTTCCCTATTCCTTTTCTTTGGCAGCTCCTCTTTATACCAAAATCATTCATATACGCAAATTTCCTTCGTACCATTGAGTCAAATGGTGAAGATTCATTTAATTCCATAACCGCAAACCCCACTATCTCTTCAGAGATTTTAGCAATTAGTATTTCACTCTTTGGGTCTTCCAGCAATTCACGGTAGTAGCTCTCAGGCATTACCTGGTCCACCTTATTAAATATGTATGGCAGTGCTTCTGAGTGTTCATCCTGCCCCTCTTTAACTATTAAATTAATAGCGCCGTGGTCATCAATCATTGCTGTCTCGATTGAAATATTCATATATTAATCCTCCGTTTTTAACAAAAACTGATCTTTCAGAAGATATGGTAAGCCGCATTGCAACAATTTTGCGCTTAATTAAATTTGTACAAAACAAGTCCAAACAGGAAATAAACAATAGCCGCTACTGCTCTTCCTTTAGTTCTTCTATTTTCAATAACTAAGACAGCACATAGCATAGTGAAGAGAGTAAAGCCAACAAGTTTTAATTGCCCAGCAAGCGGCCCTGTTTTATGCAGGATCAATACAATAATTGCAATAATAGTCAAAGGTATATAAACCTTGTTGTATGGTGACTTCATCTGTTTTCTCCTATTCAGATAATACCTTTGAAGTTTAATCTTCTAAGGCAAATTCCTCGCCTTCAAACCTAACCATTTTAACTTTTTCAAACTTTTCTTTGTCTATCTTGAATACAAAAGTCTTTGGAATTCCAATGTCGTTACAGGTAGTCTCTTTTTGCGCAGTTTCAATTATTAAATATTCTTTTGCGCTGTCCAACTCTAGTCTTTCAATTTCTTTAGGACAAGAGTTTTCCATGGTTTGTGCGATTAAAATAGCCGATTTTTCAAAATCAACACTGGGAGGGTCCTTATCAAAGTTAAAGAACTTCCACAACTCAGCAAATTCTTTTTCACTGAATGCTGTCTCTACAGCCATACTCAATTGTTCTGCAGATTGTGTTTGCTCATCGTGGATCAGGCTGCCATCTTCAAAATTTGTTTTACTGCTGCACCCCATTAATAAAACAGGAATTAACATTACGACTGTTAATATTTTTTTCAAATGGCAGCCTCCTCTTTGTGTTCTTATTGAAAACTTCTTTCTTATGTCCTTTTTTATAGGAACAAGAAGGCTGCATTGTTTTAAAGATAATCATGAACATATGAATCAACTATTAAATTCAATTTCCTTACAAGGGGAAACATCTGCAAACCAATGCAGCACTCTGTTATGATGGTTTATAATTTGCTGGGCAGTAAGATCCTCTGCCCCCCACGTGCTGTGTGTATCTGAAACTAAAGTAACCTTATAATCCTTACTGAAAGCTATTCTACAAGTGGTATCCACACACGCTTCTGTTTGTATTCCCGCGATTATTAAATGTCCAATCCCTTGTTTTATCAGTTCATCATCTAAAGAAGTTTTGAAAAATGAATCTGGGGCAGTTTTTTGAATAATAATATCTTGATCGTTTGGAGTAATCTCAGGATGAAGTTCCCAGCCTCTTGTTCCATATTCTAATGGGTGTTCTGCAGGACCATTATGCTGGATATAAAAAATCGGTGTTTTGGAAGATCGTGCCTGAGCGATTAGTGCTTTTAAATTTTCAAGTAAACTATCTCCTTTATACACAACATTACCTTCTTGAAACATCCCATTCTGAACGTCGATAACCAGTAATGCTTTCTTCATTTTTCTCCCCCTTATCGTGTCTACCAATAAATTCTACTTTTATTCTCCATGTCCTTCTTTCGCTAAACTGCCCCTTTTTCGGGAAGTAAGAAAAGCTGCCTGGTTTGGCAGCTGATCTTTAATAAAACTTCTTAAATTGATCTTTTTCCTCCCAATCCCTAATAATTTTCAAGCCATCTTCAGATGAAACGGTTAATTGTCCATTGTTTTTAATGACTTCCGCATTAGACCCTTCACCGAGCTGGATTTCTACAGTATAAGTATAATCAGTTGTACCATCTTCATTTTTCTCCAACTCATTAATCTGAACACCGCTCACCTTAATGGATTTGTTTGTGTTAGACGCAATTTCCGGTGCAATGCTGAAGACACGATTTGCACTCAGTTCTTCCAGTGCTTCTTCGCTTAAATATGGTTTTACTCGTTGAACTATTTCATCAATTGTGGGTGGATCAGAGGGCTCCTCAATTGTATATTGTTCCTTTTTATATACTTTCAGCATTTCTAAGACATCATTGTCATTTATGTGATTTTTCGAGCAGCCAAACAGACCTAAAATAAATACAAGCATAAAGAATTGAACAGATTTCCTAATAAAAATCACCCTCCTCTTGGAGCCAGGGGGACAGGTCCCCTGGCCCAGTTTCAAAAAGAGCCAAGGGACCTGTCCCCTTGGCTCACCCCAATCCCCAAAAATCAGTCTGGTATAATGTAAAAAATAATAAAAGTATAAATATTAACTCACTGATTGTTACTTTATAGGCATTGGGATTTTGGGCATACTTTCGTTCCATGACGGCTGTCGCTGCTTGAGAAATGACGATATAAATGGTCAGGATAAACCACGGTTGCAAAAACCAATACCAATCTGATGGATCTCTTGTAATATTTATCGCATATCCAACCAATATGCTGGCCATTGATGAAAGCCTGATTATCCAATCAATCTTTTTATGTTTCTCATTAACATGGTTATACGAAAACAATTTCTTTTTCTCCACTTTAAACCATTTTCTTGCTAATATATTGAAGCTAAACAACAATAATAGAACAATAGCTACCAATAAGGCTAATCTCGCCCCAACAGCAGGTTCAGTACCGTATACATACATAACAAAACCGCCTATACTTCTGAATTTTCACTTTGAATATTCAATGTCTTCCCAATACTCTATATAATATACGGATAACTCATGTAAGAGTTTCAAATTTTTCCCTTTTCATTAACCTTTTTAAGGAAAGCAAGATCGTTTGTTCAACGATAAGATTCACTGATACGCAATTATGGATGATATCTTACTGTTAGGGGCGATTAAATGAGGAAATTATATATTAGCTTTTTATTGCCTATATTTCTTTCAGGCTGTGGCGAATATTCTCCTTCTAAGCATGATGTAGTCAATACACATGGCAGGATTGAGAATCTTAGTTTACTTGAGGAATTTATTGAAGATGTTTCTATGAATAAGGACAGTGAAGTCCGTGTAGTAAATTACACTGATGAAGGAGATCCAATTATTCATGAATTAAAATATTCCAACGATCAATTAACCTCGATCAAGGATACAAGAGCAGATGAATTTGGGGATCAATTAGTAAAAGAAGATGTATGTGAAACCATAAAGAAATTAGACAAAAATAATCAAACCATTTATCAGTTAGAAGGATGTAAAGGTAAAGAAGACGTCATACATGTGACTATCATTATTAATGATTAGCGGCCAAATTCCATGGAGCCAAGGGGACAGGTCCCCTGGCTCGGTTTCAAAATGGGCCAAGGGACCTGTCCCCTTGGCCTGTTAGCCATAAAAAAAGCCGCCTGATTTGGCAGCTGTATACAAAAGTACTTATTCACAATTCATTTCAAACCCTTAAACCCATACTTTTCAAAAGTCTTCAAAGAAGTTTCATTTTGCAGATAATCGTAAAATAAATGTGCTTCTTCAGGATGGGCACTATCCTTGATCACACCCACAGGATATATAATGGGAGCATGGGCATCCTCTACAGCAGTTGCTGCAATCTTTACCTTCTGCGAAACCATGGCATCTGTTTTATAGACGATGCCTGCGTCAACATTGTTTGTTTCTACATATGTAAGGACCTGCCTGACATCCTTCGCATAAACAACCTGGCCTTCGATAGATTTCCATACATTTAAATATTCCAGTGTATCTTTGGCATATTGTCCTGCCGGCACAGCTTCCGGGGTGCCAATTGAAATTTTATCAGCATTAGCCAGGTCTTCAAACGATTGTATGCTTTTATTAGAATTCTTTGGCACGATTAGCACAAGGTCATTTCCGACCAGATCCAATCCGTCGGCACTATCAATTACCCCATCCTCTACCAGCTTATCGAATTTGTCTTCTGCCGCTGAGAAAAAAACATCGACCGGTGCTCCTTGGGATATTTGCTGCTGGAGTGCCCCTGAACCCCCAAAGTTAAAATTGACTGTCACATTAGGATGTTCTTTTTCAAAAGAAGCTTTTATATCATTTAAAGCATCTTGAAGGCTTGCCGCTGCAGAAACTGTCAATTCCTCTTTCTTTTCACTGTTGCCCTCTTGTCCATCCTCAGCTTCATTACCCGAACACCCTGCCATCACTCCAAAAAGCAGCAGGACATAAAACAAAATAACAAATTGCTTTTTCATATATTTCTTCCTTTCCAACTGAACAAAGCTATTCATTCATAATCATACCTATTTATGGCCGCAAAGGCCAAGGGAAGGCCAAGGGGACAGACCCCTCGGCCCAAAAAAACCACGGGACCTGTCCCCCTGGTTCTTACTTAAAAAAATTTGTGCTGATTTGAGAAATGAATCTGTATAATTATGATACAGCAAGTTAGTAACGGAGGATCATAACATGATGAAGAGGTGGTCTTTTGGTAAACGCTATAATAAGCATAACGTCTCTTATATTAATCAGTATTGGTATATTACACGTTTATTGGGCATTTGGAGGTAAGTGGGGAGTAAATATGGTCCTTCCAACTAAGGATGATGGTCAATTGCCAGTTTTACAGCCAAGAATGGCAGGCACACTTTTTATCGCATTGCTTTGCTTTTTTGCATCTGTACTTTTATTAGTTCAAGCAGATTTGATCACCATCATTAAATCCTCACCTCTTTCAAAATGGCTTTGTATAGCTGGTGGAACTGTATTCCTGCTGCGCGCTATTGGAGATGGCAGATATGTGGGCTTTTTCAAGAAAATCAAACATACTAGATTTGCAAAACAAGATACCGCCCTCTACTCACCAATTTGTATATGGATCAGCCTTAGTTTTTTTCTGGCATCATTTGTTTAAATAGGCCAGGGGGACAGGTCCCTCGGCCCAGTTTCAAAAAGAGCCAAGGGGTCTGTCCCCTTGGCTCTCCCCTTGGCTCATCTTGCACAAATTATAAAACTATCAAGTGACTTTTCATTATCATGGCTGTGATTCATCAGTTCATAATAGCTGTTCACTAATGTCTGGATCATTTCAGGTGCTTTTGAGAATTCAGGCCGGATGCTGTTTGCAAAATCCTTTTCCCATTTGGCATCCTGCAGATAGGACGCATCAACAGTCAAATGCTCCTCAACTGTAAATCCTGCCTCCTTCAGCAGCTCCTGGATACGGGATTTATGGAACAAGTTCTGGATATTTCCCTCGTTGTCTACAAAATTAGAGTATAAAGCTAGAATTGAAACAGCACAAAAATGGGGACGCTGGTCCCTTCTTGTGAAATCCAGGTCCCACTCTGCAAAACAGACCCTTTTTGCCAGCTGGCGCAGCCTTGTAAAAGTTCGGAGCAAATCCTCCGGATGCTTAAAGTACCAGGAGCAATGAGACAGAACTGCCACATCAAAAGGAGCTTCCCCTGTAAAGTCTTCAAGATCAGCTTCAAAGTGAAAAGAAATCCGGCTCCCCAAGGAGGATTTCTTGATTTTTTCTGCAGCTTCTCCCAAAGTGAACGGAGCTCCATATTCCGGACTGGCAACATCCATCGCCACAACAAATCCGTCATTCCCTACTGCATCTGCAAGAGCCGCCGTTGTGTCTCCTTGTCCGCAGCCTACCTCGAGCACACGCATGCCTTCCTTGATCTGAAAGGCCGCAGCCAGATCCAACCGGTGCTGCAGCTGGATCTGCTGTACAGTATCTTCTTCAAAGAGTTTATACTTCTTGATAAAGGCTTGAGTCATTTCATTGATCTCGAATTTTGTCATTCATCTGCCTCCTAGAGGCCATGGGGACAGACCCCCCGGCCCAATTTCAAAAAAGAGCCACGGGGTCTGTCCCCTTGGTTCTACAAAACGAGCCAAGGGACCTGTCCCCTTGGTTCTTCTAATAAATAGTTGGCACCATTCCTCCATCCATGCGGATAGGGGACCCTTTAAATGCATTTGCATAGGGACTGCATACAAATGCAGCTAGTCGGCCTATTTCTATTGGTCTGATAAATCGCTGTAATTCAGATTGAGGCAGGTTTAAATTCATGAATTTTTTCTCTTTATCCGAGAAACTCATATCCTCATTTGGGTAGATCCCCTCAATTATTTGATGCACATTTTCAGAGAGTGTTGGCCCTGGCATAATGGTATTGACTGTGACTTCCGTACCTTTTGTTAATTTAGATAAGCTTTTAGATAATGATAATACCATTGATTTTGTCATACAATATTGCGGCATCTGTCCAGAAGGCATAACTGCTTCCTCGCTTGCAATAAAGATAACACGGCCAAAGCCATTATTCAGCATTTTCGGTAAATAAAATTTAGATAATCCATTTGCGGCAAGAACATTAGTCCGAAAGTACTTTTCCCAAATCTCATCGTCGACATCTTCATATTCCATGATTTCGTAAATACCCATATTGTTAACCAAAATATCAATATGGGGGTACTTTCTAAACAAGTCTTCTCTTTGATTGCGATTCACTATGTCGGCTGCTGCATTCCCTGGAGAGGTATCCGGAAAATCCAACTTCATTTCATTCACAACTCGTTCTACCTCTTCGTCATTTCTTCCATTAATCAGTACATTAACACCTTCTTTGGCAAGTTCAATTGCAATTGCTTTTCCAATGCCTCTGGTGGAGCCTGTAACTAAAGCCGTTTTATTTTTTAGACCCATGTCCATAAATTTTCCCCCTGCTTGTATATCGTGTTAAAAAGATAAGGTTAATGGATTGCGTTTGCCCCCATATGCTCATTACGCCAATTTGAAGGAGTATCTCCTTCCCAAAGGCGAAAGGCACGGTAGAACGCATTTTGATCTTCGTAGCCAACCAGGAACGCCACTTCTTTAATGTCTATAGAAGGGTTTGATAGGTATTCCCGCGCCCGATTATGCCGAACTTCTGCCAGCAGATGATTGAACCTTGTACCTTCTTCCGTTAGCCGGCGCTGCAGGGTACGATCACTCATTCCCAGTTCGCTCG
The DNA here is from genome assembly GCF_002858875.1 of Bacillus sp. UMB0728. Classification (NCBI taxonomy): domain Bacteria; kingdom Bacillati; phylum Bacillota; class Bacilli; order Caryophanales; family Bacillaceae; genus Bacillus; species Bacillus sp. UMB0728. The sequence continues at coordinate 94,744 of NZ_PKLA01000006.1, forward strand.
CGACAGTATGAATGTTGGGGCGCCCATCTGCTAAGCTGCGTTCAATGATCCACTTAACCACTTCGGTGTTAGAGCGGATCCGCTGCTCTTCGTTCAATGATTTATCCAATACAGGCGTCAAAGCTTCCAGCAATTCTAAGTTATACGAGACAAAAGGGAGGTCCAGATCTTTTTGATGCAGGGTTAAACGGTTCCTATCTGCTCCGATTCGGATACTGCAGCCGAAATAAGCTTCAAGCGTGTTTACATTGCCCATTGGGTGCGAAAATTCAACGAATCCCGCAGTCAATGGTTTACCTGTGCCTCTTCTCCCTAACTCTATAAGAAACGATAATGTAATGCCTACCAGCATCGGAGGAACAGTTTCCCCGGTATGCTGCCATTCCAGATCGATATGGCAATACTCGCCTTCCTCAGTGACTCGTAAGCTTTCGGGAGGACACAGCTGCTTATACCGGACCATTCGTTTTAGTGCCTCGCGGTAATTCCGAGCATGGTAGGTCGCTAAAACGGCCGGTGGATAATGCGCTGTTTTAAAGACTTTTATAAGCTTGATGATTCCATTCGCAATATCATCAACCATGTCTGAATATGCCTGCCAGATTGCAAAATACTGAGCAGCAGTGACAACCGGTTCATTTATGATCGTGAGGGGCATCCGTGCTTGTCGAACCACATCTTGTGCGGAAATTCCCAATTGCTGTAATCCAGTCCAAAACCCTGCCGGCATTTTTATCCGGGTAAGAGATGTCATAATCGTCCCTCCATTAGCCATCTGCACATTTGCAAAATTTAAATACCGTTTCAGCTTGTTTAACAGAACAGATATTATATTACCATCCTTAACCTGCCCTGTGACTAGCCAATGGCGACATTCCACTTGCAAACTGCGTCAATTTCAAACGATTGATTAATAGTGAATTCGAATTGAAAGTCCACTGGGACAGGTCCCTCGTCCACCTCAAAAAGAACCAAGGGACCTGTCCCCTTGGTTCTCCAAAAAAGGGCCAAGGGGTCTGTCCCCCTGTCCCTCAGACAAAAAAGGAGCCAAGGGGTCTGTCCCCCCGGCCCGGCCCCGGGCACTGGCTCAAACCTTAATATTACGCCCTTTCCACTTCACCGAATGGAATATGTTTACGCGGATGAAGGAGTAGAGATAGATTCCTGCGAAGAACAGGAATAATACCGGGTAGAAAGGGAAGATTGCCCATCTGAAGTTGCCGACCCTGCGGGCAAACCATGCTGTTTGAATACTATAGAGGATATATAATATTCCGCTGAATATCATGGCGGCAGGGTTCCAGTCTGTAATGGAAGAGATCAGTGCCCCGGCAGCGATGAAACTGCCTGCGATCCAGAAGATGACCATCAGCATGACGGCTGGATGAGTAGATTTGCTGCCGACGGCAAAGCTTTTGCACCAGCCCTCGATAAGGCTGCCCAAGCCTTCCGGGTACATGCGCAAGGAAATAATCCCTTTGCCGCCGAGGCAGCGGACCGGGAGATCATGCTCAAGAAATGCCTCACCCAGTGCCAGATCATCCATGATGGCTCCCTCGATTTTTTTATGCCCTCCACTCAAAAAGTAATCGTCCCGATTACAAAGAATGCATGGACCGAATGAGCCGGCGGTTTTAAATTTCGATCCCCAGATCGTAAATAGATTCATCCCCGCCACGACAATGATATTAAATACAACGGAAAGGTGTTCATATAAGCGCTCAACTGTATGAAAGGGCTGTAATGCCAATATGCCCCGTGCTCCCTTGCCGTGATGGAAATGCAGCAGATTTCTCAGTCCATCCGCACTGGTGAATCTCGTATCTGCGTCTAAAAATAATAGCCAGTTTCCTTTAGCCTGCTCAGCACCCTGCCAGCAGGCCGATGATTTTCCTGAGCCTGCATTCTGCAGAACCCTGGCACCATAGCTTTCCGCAACAGACCTGGTATTGTCAGATGAATCGTCATCAATGACCAGAATTTCAAAATGTCTGAACCTCTGCTCCTGCAATGATTGCAGAAGCGGTGAAATCCTGCCTTCTTCATTTCTGGCAGGAATAATGATGGACAAAAATGGTAGATCCTCCTTAAGCCTGGAGGAGAATACAGGGACCGGCAAAGACCAGAACATAAAAATGCCAACAATAAATGCCAGAAATCCAACAGCAAGATTAATTGCTTCTGCAGCTGCCATACCTGCCTCCTTCCTCTGCGTGCCGGCACACAGCTTTTATGATCCCCTGCAAGTCCTTATTTCGCTGAGTAATCATACAGAATGCCTGTATCGTCCTGAATCAGTTCCTGTGCCGTGATCCTGGCGGAGAGCAGCACGATCGGGACACCGGCGCCGGGATGTGTGCTGCTTCCGGTAAAGTACAAATTTTCACAAGTGCTGGCCTTGCTTTGCGGACGATAGTGGTTGCTTTGTTTCAAAATGGGCTGCAAGCCGAACGTGGCACCATTATAGGCATTGAATTTCGACTCAAAATCCTGTGGTGTTGTATACGTTTCGGTGATAATCTCATTTTCGATATTTTCAAAGCCGCGGATTTTTTTCAATTCACTCAAGATGTAGCCTCGATAATATGAAATGGTTTCCTCGTCCCATTCATAGTCTGCTGTAGATTTGTCGGAGACGGGCATCAGGATATACAATCCATCCTTCCCCTCGGGTGCAAGGGAGGGATCCATTTTTGAAGCGATGTATACATAAAAGGAGGCATTCTCCAGTTTCTTCCCGGAAAAAATGTCCTCCAGATTCTTATTAAGATCTTCGTTGAAAATAAAGTTATGTACATGGTCGATTTCTTCATATTTGCGGTCCATGCCGAGATATAAAAGAAAACATGAACAAGAGTATTTCATGCTGTCAATTTTTTTATCGGTATATTTCCCTTTGGCGGCCGTGTCTTTCACCAGGTGCTTCATCGCATGCGGGAAGTCAGCATTGCACACAACATAATCTGAGGGAACCTTTTCCCCGTCCACGATTATTCCTTCTGCCTGGCCATTTTGAATGGATATCTCCTGCACATCCCTGCCATAGTGAATGGTTCCTCCCAGTTCCCCGAAGAGCCTCTCCATGGCCAGGGCCATCGTATACATACCGCCTTTAATAAACCATACTCCATACAAAAATTGAATCATGGGGATCATGGTGTAAAAAGATGGGCTTTTAAGAGGGGAAATGCCTATGTACAATGTTTGAAAACTGATCAGCTGTTTCAGCCGTTCATTCTTAATATATTTTCCTATGAACGTATCGGCAGTGTCATATGGTTTCAGTTTCAAGGCTTTCTTCAGCATCGGGAGGTTATAAAAATCAGACCTTTTGCGGAACGGCCTTTGAAGAATATGATGCTTCGCGATGACAAAGCGCTTGTAAATTTCCTGCAGATACTGAAAAAAGCCTGCCGTGTCATCTTCGCTGATCGATTCAATCGTCTTTGTCAATTTGGTAAGATCTGATGAGATATCAAAAGGCTGGTCGGGAATATCACTGAAATAAGCCCGGTAAATCGGGTCCAGCTTTTCCATTGGAATATAATCATCCGGATCGCGGCCGCACAGTTCGAATATTTCCTGATATAAATCCGGCATCATGACGATGCTTGGCCCCAGATCAAATTTATAGCCATCCAGTTCAATGCGGTTCATTTTTCCGCCGGGTGTCTGTCCTTTTTCATATATCTCCACCTGGTATCCTGCATGCTGCAGCCTTATGGCAGTGGCAAGCCCGGCTACACCAGCGCCGATGACAATAACTTTCTTACTCATGTAAATCCCTCATTTCCAAACAAAATTCCGCTTCATTTCTTAGCAGGCCTTGAAGCAATGGCAGTCATGCGCCCCCGATTGTAGCGCTGTACAACAATAATGGGAAGGTTGAAACCAAGAGCATACAGAATCATTGCCCAGCCCGCCCCTGCCGGATTCCACAAGAAGAACAGCGGGGCAGGCAGGACGGAAAGCCAATGTGCCAATTCCGCGCGCTTTGTTTCCGCAGCAAAGATTGCCAAGTCCCCCGGCCCGATGCCATGCAGCTCCTTTTTACTGTATCCTTTTTTGAGAAAAATTGTGCCATCTATAAGATAGCCTTTCCATGTTTTTACCCGGAATAAACGCTGCCATAATTCTCCGGATCTTTCCCAGGTGAAAATTCGAAACCAGAAGGTGTCTTTTAAAAACCAGGATAAAGGCAGCTTCAGGCAAATGGACGAGATGGACAGATGGAAAAACGCCCATGCACATATATCCAGGATAATAATCCAGTGGAGCGGAAGCGAAACAATCATTACAGCAGCCACTTTCTTAACTTCTTCAAAGCTTTCATATTTGTATCGGAATATGGCGGGAACTTACCTTGAAAGTGAATGTAATGCCAGGTTTTGTATTCTGTTTTTTCATAGCTGAAAGCCAGAAAGCCCGCTTTTCCGTGATAAGCACCGTATCCGCTTCTTCCCACCCCGCCAAATGCGATATGGGGACTCGCGGCATGATGGATCACCTGATTGACACTGATGGTTGGTGACCGCATATGTTTCTCGAACAGCTGGATGTCTTCCTTGTTCTTACTGAATATATACCCCGTAAGTGCATCACGCTGAATGCTGCCGCTGGATAATAACGTTCTCATGTTTGAATAAGGAATGACAGGAAGGACCGGGCCGAATATTTCTTCCTCCAGGATCGGACTTCCAGGTTTTATATCGGCTACAACCGTCGGGGCGATGAACCGTTCGCTTCGATCATGGCCACCGCCATGCCGGACATCACCCTGTCTGATAAAATCAACCACCTTCTCAAAGTGTGCATCTGTGCAGATCCGGCCATAATCACCGTTTGCCTGAGGATGTTCTCCGTAAAAAGCAGAGATTGAAGCGGAAATTTCATTCAGTGTTTTTTCAAAAATGGACTCCTGGATAAAAAGGGTGTCCGGTGCAATACACGTTTGCCCCGCATTAAGAAACTTTCCCCAAACAATCTCCCTGATGGCCTCTTTTGAAAACCCTGATTCATCAATGATGCACGGATTTTTCCCGCCGAGTTCGAGTATCACCGGAGTGAGCTGTCTGGCTGCCTGCTCTGCCACAGCTTTCCCTGTCTGGCTGCTGCCTGTAAAAAAAATCAGGTCAAATGGGGCTGCGGTCAGCAGGCTCGCGGTCTGTGCATCTCCTGTTACAACAAGCAGCTGTTCGGGAGGAAAGGCATCATTGATGATTTCTTTCAGCAGCTCAGCAGTTTCCGGTGCATGTTCAGATGGTTTGATCACACAGCGGTTTCCCGCAGCGAGTGCACCGATGGCAGGCATCAGGGAAAGCTGGAGCGGGTAATTCCACGAACCGATGATGAGTACACTCCCAAATGGCTGCCGCTTTTTTTTAACCGCTTCCACATAACCCAACTTAAGATAGCGGGACCGGGATTCCCGGTTCCATTTCGCTATATGCTTGCATACATGATCGATTTCATTTAATAAAACGGCAATCTCAGATGAAAAGGATTCGAATGCCGGTTTTCCCAAGTCTGCATGAAGAGCCTTGATAAATGCCTCTTCATTCTCCACAATCATGCTTTTCAGCTTTGAAAGCAGTTTTTTTCGCGCTTCAAGTGAGGGGCTCCCCTCCGAAAACAGATCCTCCCTCTGCCTTTCCGGCAATGATTCCAGAGAATGTCTGTCATTGTCAGGCATGGGAAGAATCCCGCTGAACAATTTTCTTGCCTACAAGCTGGCCGCTTAAGGTGACCATAGGCATACCGCCGCCTGGATTCACGGTTCCGCCGACAAAATATAGATTGTTATAGCGTTCACTCTGTTTCGGGTGCTTGAATCCTTTATTTTTCTTGCGGTCTGATACTGTTCCATAGATGGCACCACGGTCAGATCCATACATCCGTCTGATATCCTCCGGTGTCCATACATCCTTTGTCACGATATTTTCCCGCAGATCGTGCAGTCCCATTCTTTCCAGTTTGATCAGAACCCGCTCAGCGAATTTCTCATAGTCCTGCTGCGTAAAAGGCTTCTGGTCCCGGATATAAGGGATATGGGGCAGCACTTTAATATTTTCATGTCCGTCAGGTGCCTGCGAAGGATCTGTTTTATTGACGTTGACTAAATAAATGACAGGGTCTTCCGGCAGTTCATGACGATGAAAGATCGATTGCATTTGCTGCTTCATATTTTCAGCGAAAAAGAAATTATGATGGCGCAGCTGAGGATAGCTCTTTTTCACGCCCAAATGCATAACAAGGCCGGAACTCGCGGGCTCGAATTTCTTTTTTAATTTTTTCACATAAGAGCTGTCTTCCTCCAGCAATCGTTCATATACCGGTATGACTTCCATATTGGAAACAAAATAATCGGCGGTCAATACGGTTCCATCTTCCAAAATTGCTCCTGTAATTTCGCCGTTCTTTTTTTCAAGCTTGATGATCTTCCTGCCAAGGTGGAATTTGACACCCACTTCTTCAGCCAGCTTCACCAGGCCGCCTGCCAGATTGTGCAGTCCGCCGGGTACATACCAAACCCCCTGGTCATGCTGCATATAGATCATCATATTCAAAACCGCCGGTGCATCATAAGGGGACGAACCTACATACTTGATAAAATAGGAAAGCATATCGCGGAACTGTTCATTGCTGATCCGCTTATCAATGGCTCCATGAACAGTAGAAAATAGATCAAAGTTCCTCAAAGCAGTGAACAAGCCCGTATGTTTCATGATTTCTCTCGTCGTATCCACGCCATGCTGAAAATAGGTCTTATCTGTCAGATCATAAATTCTTTTCGAATAGTTAAGCAGATTCTGATATTCCTGCATATCCTTTTCACTCAGGGATGCGTTCTTCTCTTGCATTTCCTTCAGATCCTCATACAAGTCTATGACATTTCCATCAGGGAAAAAGGATCGCCACTGATGATCCAGCTTCTCAATCGGGACATAATCCTTCATGGATTTCCCGCTGGCAGCAAACAATTTTTCGAAAATCTGCGGCATCGTCAGGATGGATGGGCCAAGATCAAATCCAAAGCCATCCTGATCGAGCCTGTTCAGCTTTCCTCCAATGTGTTCATTTTTCTCATATAAGGAGACATCGTATCCGGCCTGAGCAAGTGAAATGGCAGCCGACAGACCGCCGAGTCCGCCTCCGATGACTAGTACGGTTTTATTTTTCAACTGTTAATGCATCTCCTTCCCGCAAATCAAAAACTCTTTTTACGGCAGCATTGATCTGGGACATTTTTTCTTTTGTGACATAATTCCGTCTGGTCAGGCATTGATATCCATTGTTTCGTACAGCATCAAGTATGCCCCTGTAAACGTGGGCAGACAGATAGACGGGTATCCGGCTGTCTGCATCCAGCAGTTCTATGCTGAGTAAAAATTCGTTATATAATGCTTCGGCACGTGCAGCGAGCTTCTCCCATAAGCCGATGAAATGTTCATTGATCAAGCCTTTATGTAAATCATTCTGTGTATATTGAAAGTGACTCATTTCTTCTCCGGGCAGATAGATGCGTTTTTTCTCATGGTAATCCTCGCCAACATCACGCAGGATATTGGTTATTTGCATAGCCACGCCCAGACTTACTACAGTTGAAGGCAAATTTGATGCAGGTTTTGAAGAGATGATAGGCAAAAGCATTAAACCGACAGAACCGGCTACATAGTAGCTGTATCTTTCCAGTTCCTTCATTGTGTTCGGGGTGGTAAATGATAAATCCATGGATTGACCGGTAAGCTGGTCATAAAATGGTCTGATATCCATTTCATATGTATTGAATACATGTCTGAGCGCGCGCCACAACGGTTTGTCCAATTCAGCATGATCTTTGAACAAGTCCAGTTCTTTCTTTAATTGTCTCAGCAGCTGTACTTTCTTCTTGGATGAATGTTTTCCATCTGCACACTCATCTGCGGTCCTGCAAAAAGCATAGATGGCATATACGGCATTTGCTTTTTCACAGGGCAGCTGTGAAAAGGCATAATAAAAGCTTTTGGAATGTTTTTTTATGATTCTTTCACAATAATCAAAATCCGCTTGCCTTTGCTCTTTGTCCATATTCATCTCCTTTGGATCTGTTTTCAAGATCAGTGAAGTATGTTAACCGCCGATTTCCCTTTTTCCGCTGATGCGTCTGCAGCCTTAAAATTATTTTATACCCTGATATTTCCCTGCAAAAACTTGAATGTGCTGAATAACACATTATCCAAGAGGAATATAAGGTGAGATGCTTATTTCAATAGGATTCAGCCGCCGCTTTGATTTTCCGTGCGATCAGCTCCCAAGCTTCTTCTGCCCTTTCTTTTGGGCCATTATGGGTAAAAGCATGCCTGCAGTCCCTGAACAGCTCCTCTTGAACGTTCACCCCGGCTGCTTTTAACTTCTCAGCATAACATTCGGCTTCCGGCCTGAAAGCATCGTACTCCGCTATAAGGATAAGGGCAGAAGCCAGGCTGCCGCTCACCTCAGCACGGACAGGGGAAGCGTGGGGATGCTCCGCTTGTTCTTTGCCAGGAACATAGCACATGTTTAAAAAATGGGCCGCTTGCGGATACCGGGCACGCCACTTATCCGGTTCCGGCTTCTCTGCATGCGGGGTAACAAAATCCAGCATCGGGCAGGACAGCACTTGGAGGATCGGCTGGCTGTCCCCTCTTTCTTCCATGCTGAGACAGAGGGCTGCTGCTATATTTGCCCCTGAACTCTGTCCGCCCACCATGATTTTCTCCGCATCGATATTCAAGTCATCAGCACTTCTTTTTATCCATTGAATCACTTCATAGCCCTGTTCAATCGGTTTCGGAAAAGGGTATTCCGGTGCTTTTGCATAATCAACATTAATAACAACACATTTTGCCTGATTGGCCAGGTAGCGGCAATAAGGATCATCCATCTCTTTTTCATTCATGATGAATGCTCCCCCATGGAAATTGATATAGACAGGAAAGCTTTCCTGCTCTGATTCCAGCGGATAATATAAGGAAATGCCGGCAGGCTGAACAGAAGTTTCAACTATCACATCTTTTTTCATTTTTACAGGCTGCCTGGTAATCAAAGGGTTCTTTTTTGCTTGATTAGGAAAGAGGCGCAGCATTTTTGCAACCACAAGAGTGAACATAATAGTAACCTCACTTTTTAACATTTTAGCTGGAATGAAACGCATTTATACCTGATTGCTACAGCGATGGATTGTTTTTCATTCCGCGTGTTTCTCTGGATCTCTTTTTTCATTTTTCTTCATTCCCGTTTTCGCTTCCGGGTAATAGTCATGCTGCGAAACATTTTCAAGGATGTGTTACTTTTCTATAAAACTATTCCACAAAAAGAAGCGTGACCCTGCTTTGGAGTTACGCTTGTTATTTGTATGATAGACGGGACACTTTTTCATCTAATAAATGATTGCATGAAATAATTTTGAATGAGCAGGAAAATTCCCCATGCTGCGATTCCCATTATAATTGCCATAGGCAGCTGGATTGCATGTTTGAAGGCGGTGTAAATGACAAGCAGCATAACGATCGTGGCGGGGAGTCCGGATAGAACACCCAGGGTGAAACGGGTGACATTCTGTGCAGGTTCCCCCTGTACAGACAGCCAGATGATGCTCAGCAGACTGACCAGCGGCAAGGCTGCAACCATGCCTCCATATACCGGAAATCTCCTTGCCAATTCCGTTATGATGCCAATGATTGCTGCAGAGCTAAATATTTTGATGAGCATATACATTTATTTGGATGCCTCGCTCAGCAGCTTAAAGGCGTTGAAAATCTGCTGCCTTTCTTCCGCAGACAATTTTTCGAGTGCCGCCTTCAGTTTTCCCCCGTCCAGTTCTGTATTCTTTTTGAGAACCGTTATTCCTGATTCTGTAAGGTGCAAATACACCTTTCGCTGATCCTTTTCATCCCTCTCTTTATAAAGCCATCCGCCCGCTGTCAGCTTTTTCACATGCTCTGAAGCTGTGTTATGCGAAATAGACAGCAGCGAAGCAATATCGCGGATCATGACGGATTGTCTTTTATCTACCATTTGCAGGATGCGTACGCTTTGGTGGGAAATGGGCTCTTGCTGTTCAGGGTGTAGATGGAAATAAATATCGGTAAAGTATTCATTGATTTGATCAATCATCTTATTCCCCCTAATTTAAATCGTTTTATACGATTATATCGTATAAAACGATATAATAACACAGAAAAATACCTGACTGCCATGCAATCAGGTTTCCTAAACTATCTTACAGCTGTCCGGGCCGGTTCAAAAAACTCTTCATAAAGCGCTCTGACTGCCCTTTTTTCATCATTTTCTTTCACCCCGAACATCATGCTCACTTCTGATGAGCCCTGGTTGATCATCTCTATATTTACCTTCGCTGCTGCCAGCGCCTTTGAAGCCCTGGCCATCGTGCCTACATTATGCCTCATCCCTTCGCCGACAACCATAATGAGGGCAAGATCATGCTCAATGACCACTTCGTCTGCCTCCAGCTCTTCCTTGATCCTTGCCGCTATTTGTTCCTCAGCAGCTTGATCAAATTGGTGCTGCCTGAGAATAATGGAAAGGTCATCGATCCCCGAAGGAGTGTGTTCATAGGACAATCCGAAATCCTCAAGAATCTGCAGGATCCTGCGGCCGAACCCGATTTCCCGGTTCATCAGATATTTGCTCACATAGATGCTGCAGAATCCTTTATCACTGGCAATTCCGATGACCGGCCCATTTGTATTGTCCCTCTCACCGACAATCCTGGTGCCTGGCGCCTCCGGATTATTCGTATTTTTCACATTCACGGTAATGCCGGCCTTGTAGGCAGGTATCAGCGCTTCATCATGAAATACAGAAAATCCTGCGTATGACAGCTCCCGCATTTCCCTGTATGTGAGTTCCCTGATTTCCTTCGGCGAACTTACCGTGTGGGGATTCACTGAATAGACAGCATCCACATCGGTGAAATTTTCATAAAGCTCCGCTTCAATGCCATTTGCCAATATGGATCCGGTAATATCCGAACCGCTCCTTGAAAAAGTAAGCACATCCCCCTGCTTGCTGTAGCCGAAAAAGCCGGGAAAAATAATGATGCCTTTGCGTTCCCGCAATGACTTTAAATTGATGTAGGCTTCAGGAAGCGCCCTTGCATTGCCGGGTTCATCCGTCACATAAAGCCCAGCCTCCCCCGGATTTACATATGATGCTTCAATTCCCCTGGAAGAGAAATATTCCGCTATCAATCTCGCATTCAAATCCTCGCCGCATGCCTTTACTTTTTCAAGGAAATATTCCGGCCGCTCTTTGCCGGAGGCCATTGTATCGAGGAGCCTGCCCCTGACTTCTTCTGCCTTATTATCAAGGCCCAGCTCCGCTGCTATCCGGCTGTACCGTTCAACGATTTTTTCCAGCTTCGGAGGCATCCCCTCTTTCTCGAGGGCATATATCCCGCAGTCAATCAGCATATCTGTCACTTTCTCATCCTCCGGAAAACGCTTGCCCGGAGCTGATACAACAATGATCTTACGGCTCTCATCGGCTGCTGCAATCTCAAAGACCTTTTCGACTGCACGGCCAGAAGCAAGAGAAGAACCGCCAAACTTAACAACCTTCATTTTTACATCTCCCATAGCTGCAGTTTCCCTGCTAAAATTTAACTCTTATTATCACGCTTTAAAGCAGAAAAAGCAATAGTTTTTCCTTGTGGAAAGTACAAATGTTTTTTAAGGATGGACAAAAGTGTGGTTAGTCTTAGGGTTTGACATGAATGCAGAGGTATACTGCGCGGATTCCTATGGCGGGATACATCCCACTCCCTTTTTACCGCTGATTATGTACTCCAGAACATTCCCGGGATACATGACTCCCCCTTTTCTACTCCACTCATGTACTTCAAAACACTTCCGGGATACATGACTTCCTCTTCTTCACACCACTCATGTACTCCAAAACACTTCCGGGATACATGACTTCCTCTTCTTCACATCACACATGTACTCCAAAACACTCACGAGATACATGACTCTCTCTTTTCCACACCACTCATGTACTCCAAAACACTTCCGGGATACATGACTTCCTCTTCTTCACATCACACATGTACTCCAGAACACCCCTGGGATACACGAGCTCCTCTTTTTCACACCACTCATGTACTCCAGAACAATCCCGGGATACACGAGCTCCTCTTTTTCACACGACTTATGTACTCCAAAACACTCCCGGGATACATGACTTCCTCTTTTCCACACCTCTCATGTACTCCAAAACACTCACGGAATACATGACTTCCTCTTTTCCACACCTCTCATGTACTCCAAAACACTCCCGGGATACATGACTTCCTCTTTTCCACACCTCTCATGTACTCCAAAACACTCCCGAGATACATGACTTCCTCTTTTTCACACCACTCATGTACTCCAGAACACCCCCGGGATACATAACTTCCTCTTTTCCACACCTCTCATGTACTCCAGAACATTCCCGGGATACACGACTCCCTTTTCTCCACATCACTCATGTACTCCAGACCCAATCCCGCCATACTAACTTGCCCTCCCCTCCCCCTCTCATATACTTATTGGCCTCAGCACACCCCTTCCCAACACAAAAAAAGCCCCGGCAAAAAGCCCGAGCCTGATTCCCACTTATTTCCCCAACTCTATTTAATCCAGCCCTTCGCCTTTGCCTGATTGACGGCTTCAATCCGGTTGGCGGCACCTAGCTTGCCGATGATTTCGGACATATAGTTTCGGACTGTGCCATGTGACAAGTACAGCTGTGAGGCAATCTGGGCCATTGTGTGCCCTGCTGCAGCGGATTCAAGTATCTCGGTTTCCCTTGGTGTAAGCGGGCTTTTTTCCTCCCACATGGCAAGGGAAAGCTCCGGTGAAATCATTCTGTTCCCGGCATGCACCCGGCGGACTGCTTCCGCCAGGTCCCTGCTTGGGGTATCCTTCAGCAGATAGCCGCCCACTCCTGCCGCGATCGCCCGCTGAAAATAGCCTGGCCTTGCAAAAGTGGTCAGAATGATCACTTTGCAGGAGGATCCGGCTTCCTTTAGCGCCTCTGCCACCTCCAGCCCGGTCATTAAAGGCATTTCAATATCGACGATCAATACATCAGGCTGGTGCTTTTTGACGAGCTCCAGGGTTTGCCTGCCGTTTTCCCCCTGCGCAGCTACTTCAATATCTTCCTCCAGCTCAAGCAGAGAGGCGAGTGCGCCAAGCAGAAGGCGCTGATCCTCACCCAGTACAATCCTGATCATTTGCCATCTCCCCCTTTAAAATCCTTCCCTGATGACCAGTGGAATGCTCATCCTAATAGCCGTTCCTTTTCCTGGTGCTGAACTGATTTGGAGGCTCCCTTCTACAAGCTGGAGCCTCTCCTTCATCCCTGCAAGGCCATTTCCCGAATGTTTGGCGATCACTGATAAATCAAACCCGATGCCATTGTCCCTTACAGAAAGATGAATTTTATCATCTGTTTCGGCAGCTGACAGAACGCATCTGGCTGCTCTGCTGTATTTGACCATATTGGTGATAGACTCTCGCAAGCACATAGCCAGGATCCTTTCCTGGAGCGGAGTCAGGCCGGCTGGCACAGGCGGTTTTTCATAAATGAATTCTATGCCGGCAGCCGCACAAAGCGTCTGGGCATGTTCGATTTCCTCTTCAAGCCTGACAAGATTCATATCTGAAACAAGGTCACGCATCTCCTTCAAGGCCATCCGCGCCGTGAGCTGGATGTCCATTGCTTCCTTTTCTGTCCGTACCGGGTCCTTGGATGCCAGCCGGGCTGTCAGCTCGCTTTTCAGTGCGATCAATGAAAGGGTGTGGCCTAGTGTATCATGAAGCTCCCTCGCAATTCTCTGCCTTTCCTCCTGCTGTGCCAGGCGCTCGATCTGCATATTGGCCACCTGCAGCTGCTCTGACATATCCTTATATTTTGCAGAAGCTTTAACAACGAAAGGAAGGATCGTCCCCCCGAACAATGGCGGACTGATGCCGGAGAGCATGAGGGGCTCAAGATAAAGGCCGGACTGGACCAGGACAGCTGCACTGGCTGCACCAAAGCAAGCACACAGGATATAGATCGTTTTCAGCGGCAGCCTGACCAGATGATTGAGCACCAGAAAGATGAGATACAGATACAGAGGATTATAGAAAAAGCTGAATAACAGCGTCATGCCGACCATCAATGCAATGATGAGAGTTTCATATTTTCTGGACCAGTACAGATGCCTGTAAAAAAAGAGGTAGGCCAGCAGCAGGAAAAAGCCCGCTTCCCTCTTAAGCGGGGCTTCTCCGAGCATGAAATATACAGGCAGTGCAAAGTTGGCCAGATAGATATACGGAGGCCAGCCTTCCGAGGCAGGAAATAACTTTTTCCAGTAAGGATTCACTTATACCGCATCCCGTTTCTTTAGAATATAGCTTGATAGTATCATAAATAAAACCGTGCAGGCGCCAAGATAGAAAATATTTTCCAATGAGATGAGATTGCCTGAAAGCACTTCCCATGCCCCATTTGCATAATGGTAGGATGGCAGCCATTTGCCGATGCTCTGCAGCCACACTGGCAGTGCCTCCAATGGCATCCACAGCCCGCCGGCGATCGCCAGTCCCATCAAGAGGACATTGGAAATCGCAATGGCGGCATCTGCATTCTTCATTGTCCCGACAAGGGCGCCCAGCGCCAGGAACGGAAGGCTTCCGAACAGCAGCCAGATCGTGCAGGCTGCCCACTGCAGGGGAGTCAGGTGGAGATCATAAACAATAGCGGCCAGCGGGAACAGCAGCAGGATGATCAGCAGATGGATAAGCATCTGCGAGGCAACCTTGGCGCTGATCCAGGTGAAGTGGGACAAAGGTGTAAGCTGAAGCTGGCGGATCCACCCTTCCTTCCTTTCAAAAGCAAGGCGGATGCCAAACTGGGAAGTCGCCGTCCCTATCAGTGAAAAAGCGGTCATGGACATAAGTGAGTATGCCCCCCATGAAGTGCCCGCTATTTCCTTATCCGCGCCATTCAAGCTGGCGAACAGAAAGTAAAACACAAATGGCATCAAAAGGGAAAACAGCAGGAAAAACGGGCTTCTGATGATCCGGAGGCTCTCTGCCTTCCATTGGGAAATAAACATGTTCATATTTTACGCACCTTCCTTATTTTCTGAATGCTGATCCTGTATGTCTGTCAGCTGCCTGAAAGCGGCTTCGAGACTGCCTGAGGATACCTGGACATCCCTGATTTCCCAGCCTGATGTAATGATGTTCCGCAATAGCTCATCCGTTTCCCTCGCATATAGAGAATAAGCATTTCCGCTTTTCTCCGCCCTCTCGACGCCCGGCAGTCCATTCAGGAGATTCAGGTCCAGCTCCTGGGAGGAACGGAACGAAACTGTTCTTGATGATACCCTTGCCTTAAGTGCCTGCGGAGTCCCGGAAGCGACGAGCCTTCCTTCTGCCATCACACAGATCTGGTCAGAAACAGCATCCGCCTCCTCCAGGTAGTGGGTGGTCAGAAGAATGGTCTTCCCATCATTCGCAAGAGCGCTGATCACTTCCCAAAAGCGGAATCTTGATTCCACATCCATCCCGACAGTCGGTTCATCCAGAATAATAAGGCTCGGATTTCCGGCAAGTGCCTGTGCGAATGCAAGCCTTCTCCGCTGGCCCCCTGAAAGCGCAGTGGCCTTCCTTTTTTCTTCCTTATGCAGTCCTGAAAGATCCAGCAGCCTTTCATACGATAAGGGATTTTTATAATAGCTGCGGAAAAGCTGGAGGATTTCGCCTGTACGCAAGCCGTCTGCAGGCTTTGTTTCCTGGAGCAGGGCCCCCGTCATTTCCCTGAGCTCCTTGCTCTTCGGCTCCCGCCCGAATATTTCAATCCTGCCAGAGGAAGGCTTGAGCATATTCAGCATCAGCCCCACCGCGGTAGTCTTGCCGGCTCCATTCGGACCCAGGAGTGCTGTAACCTCCCCCGCATTGACCTTCAGATTTAATCCATCAAGCGCCCTAAAGGACCCAAAAGCCTTCACCACATTTTCAAAAACAACTGCCTGTTGCATACTCATCAGCTCCGTCTCCATTAATTAACTTCATTGTAAAACCTTCCAGCCATACTCATTAGTACCTGATGTCATCAAATTCATATGACAAATGTCATTTTCCGTACCTGGTACGCAAAAAAGACACTATTGCCCATTCTGTCCACGGGTGGTGCCTGGCACCTTAAAAAGACACTTTCCCCCTATTTGTCCACGAACGGTGCCTGGCACGCTGGAGCCATTGCAATTTTTTCTATTAATTTCAAAAATTTTCTATATAATAGATGTTGGAAGTAGAGTGCTGCAGGCTTTTGCGGTGCTAAAAAATTATTTGACTGGCTGGAGGCGATTCGAGAATGGCTTATGAAGATGATGTTTTGTTAGATAAAGGCACTAATAAAGCGCCGAAGAAGAAGGAAGAACGGAAAGAAGGGGAACCGACTGCCGCTTTTAAAGGAGCTTCCTGGGCTGCTTTAATGGTCGGGGCTGGGGCTTATCTGATCGGGCTGTTCAATGCGGACACGATGCAGCTGAACGAGAAAGGATATTATTTTGCTGTCCTGATTTTCGGCCTCTACTCTGCGGTCTCTTTGCAAAAGGCGGTACGAGACAAAGAAGAGGGAATACCGGTTACCGGCATCTATTATGGACTGAGCTGGTTCGCACTTATTGTGGCCGTACTATTGATGGCTATCGGCTTGTACAATGCAGGAAGCATCATCCTGAGCGAAAAAGGATTTTATGCGATGTCATTCGTGCTCAGCGTCTTTGCCGCTGTTACAGTCCAGAAGAACATCCGGGATACCCAGCAGGCTAAAGACAGAGATTGAAGCAGCAAAGAACATTGCTTCAGAACAGATCATGACAGTAACCCTGCTGAAAAAATACAAAAAGACTGGCCAGAATTAATTCCGGCCAGTCTTTTATTTGGGAAAGCACACAATCCCCTGCATTCTATACGCGAACCATCCGCTCATACTGCAGCTTCCTAAGCTCAAACAAAGTGATCGGATCGCGGTAAGCCTCCGGATTTTCCTTCATTTTGCTGAGGGCCTGCCCGTTGGCTTCAATAGTGTTCAAGGTTTCCTCAACTGTCATATTGAGCACGTTGAATGGATTGCGGAAGAAGATCTTAATATCCCTCTCCAGTGCTTTTTCGAACAGTTCAAACTGCTGCATGAACTTGCTGACAATGGCGTCGACGCTTTCGCTGTAATCCTCATTTTCGAGGAATTGTTTATATCTATTATACAGCATTCCTTTATTCTGCGGCATTGCGCCAAACAGCTTTCCGGCGCTTTTCAGCAGGAATTGCGAAGGAGTGAAGCGCAGTAGGATGTTCACTTTTTCCATCCTCACTCCGCTTGTCATCCTGTCAGCATCCCTGCGCCAGTCATCCAGCACTTTGAAATCGCACTCCAGCCGGATTTTTTCCTCTCCATATAACTCATTGAACCCTTCGCCCATTTCATATAAATAAGCCTGGCTGTGATTGAACTCTTCAGTGGTGAGGGCAATCCACTTCTGGATGGAGCCGTAGAATTCAGGCAGGACAGAATCCTCCAGATACTGCTGGACGCGCTCGTTCATTGCATCGTTCAGCTCAAGATGGATTTTCCGGAAGTCGCTGTCTTCTGTGACCAGCTCGGAAGTGCCCCGCAGGATCCCGGGGATTTCCTCCTCAAGCTTCTTCCTCATCCTGTCTTTGATAGATTGATAGGATTTTGTGATCGTCCTTGTCTTTTCTTCTTCAATATCGCTGAGCTGGTTGATGGCGCCATTCAGCTTCGTGACCATCTCTTCATTCCAGCGGATATCCTCCTGCAGCGAGTTCTCCACCTCCACCCGCTTATCAAGCAGATAGCTTAAGGCGCGCTGGATATAGACAAGCACACTTTGTGTCCGGAGCTCATACCAGTCGCGGCTCAGGCTGTCATCGAAAAATCCGGCCAAATCTGCCAGCTGCTCTCTGCTTCCATAATGGGAGGAAAAGGCAAATACTTTTCCTTGCGGGAAATAAGACCGGATTTGTGCGGATATCTCGTCGACCAGCCTTTCTGCCTCACGCTGATCATGAATCGCATCCACCTTGTTCAGGAGGAAGTGCACCTTTTTGAAAGGAGCAGACTCACGAATTCTTTCCAGCGCCAGGAGGTCCTCCTCTACAAGGCCTTCTGCTGCATTAATGACATATAAAATGCTGTCTGCAAGCGGGAGATAATGGGCCAGCTCTCCACTTGCCCTGCCGCTCCCTTTGACTCCCGGGGTGTCAATGAGCGCAATCCTGTTTTCCTGCAGGAAGGGAACCGGTACCCGGCAGTTGAAAGCAACCTTTTCTCCTTCAAGGCCGGCGGCGGCTTCATTTTCCTGATATTGCGGAAGATCTTTCATCATGATCAGCCTGCTGTCGGTAACTTCACTGAAAGCAGCGTCTTCGCCAGCCTTGAACATACTGATGGAAGATGTGTCCTCTCCAAGAACCGGCTTGCCCAGCACATAATTAATGAATGCGGACTTCCCGCTTCCAGGCCTGCCGGCAACAAGGACATGGCTGTTATCAAGATCAAGGAGCTCTTCGACGATCCATTCCAGCCTCTGTCCAAGCGGGAGATCATTTTTGAGTGCCCATTTCTTAATATCCATAAACAATTTGTAGCTGTCTTCCAGTCCTCCGTTATAAAGGCTTGAGCGCTCTATCAGATTTTCTGCATCCGCTACAGCGTTAGAGTCTAATCCGGCAAATAGCTTATTCCAGGCAAGCAATGCAGCGGAAGCGTGCACCGCGTTGGCGGAATCCGTGATCCTAACCCAGTTCACAAGCAGCTCAGGAACGAGCGGAGTCAATTCCTTCACATAATAATTGCCTGTGATAAGCTGCAGGTAGGTCTCCCTGTACATAGCGGAAAGTTCATGCCATGCATAAGATCTGTCCGCTTCAAGCTCCAGCATCATCCCGTTGAAATCCTTAAGCCATTGATGGCTGCTGCTCTGATTCTGATAATGCTGCCAAAGGGAGACAGACAGCTTTTCAAATCTTGATTCATCTTTATAAAAGACCGTTTTCAGCGCGTCAAGGAAATAAACAGGCTCAAGCTTCCTTGCCGCCCCTTGATCAATATAGCCATTCAGGACCTCAAACCATTTGAGCGAGCTTGTGCGGACTCCTTCGTTGACAGCGAGTTCAATGGCATTGCCCCAATCCTGATGCTTTTCGAAAAAGGCTCTTGCCAGCTCTGTTACATCCGGATAATCCGGATTGAGGAGAACAGCTTCCTTTATTGTCTGCACGGCCTTATCAAGCTTGCCCTGATGGACATATAAGGAAAACAGCTGGAGCAGGACCTCAGTCTGGAGCACAAGTGACTCTGTCCTGATGGCCTTGTATATTTCTTCGGCTGTTGCATGCAGCTCCAGTTCCATATAGGCGTCTGCGGTATTTTTTTTGGCCCACTCCCCCAAATCGTTATGTATGTTTTCCCATTTGAAAATGGCTGCTTCATAGTCTTTATGGTGGAAATAGATTTCACCCTGTGCAAACCTGATGACCGAAAGCTCCGGTATTTCTTTTTTCTGCTCCAGGAAATATGCCTCGCCGAGCACCTGTGCAGGCTGCTCCCCGCTATGGCCTTCCATAAACATTTCGTAATATGATTTATCGATTAATTGTTGTTCTATCGTCATTGTTATCCCCTTATGTAAATAGATTGACCTACTATATGCTAAAGAGATTCCTATTATTCTGCGCTCTCTATCCTTGTATTCTAGCAAAGAATGGAATGCAACAAATTTCATTTTACTTTCATTTTTGATACAGAAATGTTTCCTTCTGTAATAATTCTAACAGCAACCTTCAGATATGGTAAATTTTACGCAGGAACTTCTTTCTGTACTGCCTGAAACACCGTTAATCAAGCAAAACCCGCCTCTAGAGAAGGCGGGTTCGCTCTGACGAAGGATGGAAGCCCTTAGCGGGAGCCTCTTCTCAGGTTGTTTTGTTCATCTGTTGTATAGACGGTTGGCTCCCCGGATAATGATGGGCTGCCTGACGTGCCTTCCCCTTCATCTCCGCTCTCGATCTGGCCTGCGCCATACCACTCATCAGCACCGGTTTCAGCGTTGGCAAAAGCAGAATCTGCGTTCACAGCCAGGAGAATTTTGTCATTATCCATATCTGCTGCATATGACTCTACATTTTCCTCAGCAATTCCATACTTTGTCAGCCTTTCATGGGATTCGCCAAAGTCGCCGTCCAGCGAGAAGGCTTCTTTCAGTTTATCCCAGAACGATTCATCATCATGCTCTTTCGGCGCTGAGCCGGCAGCCTTTTCCACATCTGCATTTGTGTACGAATCAAGGGTGTAAATATCCTGCCGCTTTGAAATGACAGCCAAATCCTTTGAATCATAGCCTTTCGCCGTCAGCTCCCTGATTGCCTCGATCGTTTCATCTATTGAACTGTATACACCGATAATATCGCGTTTCATCATTATGCCTCCTATATGAAAATCATATATAGGCTGTTTACCCTTTAGTGCTGCAGGCAAAACGCAGCATACTCAAGACAGTTTACGAATGAATGCCACTTTTAAATAATTCCCTTCCTTGAACTCACTGATGGTCCGAAAATCCTTTGGCAGGGAGAATTCCTCCAGCAGCTTGTACTTTCCGCCGCTTTCCTTAAAGGCGGCTTCAATAAATCCTTTGAACTTGCTCATTCCAAAGGTGCTGCAGTTGGTAGAGGCGACGATGATGCCATCCTTTTCCGTAATCGCAATCGCTTCCTTCAGCAGGTTCTTATAATCCTTGCTTGCACTGAAGGTATGCTTCTTGGAGCGGGCAAAGCTTGGAGGATCGAGGATCACCATATCAAAAAGAAGCTTTTTCCTTACGGCATATTTAAAATAATTGAAAACATCCTCTACAATGATATCCTGTGCCTCATAGTCGATCCCATTGATGCTGAACTGTTCAATCGTTTTGCTTTTGCTCCTGTTCGCAAGGTCCACGCTTGTCGTTTTCACTGCTCCGCCTTTTGCCGCAAAAATGGAGAAGGCCCCTGTATAGGAAAACGTATTGAGGACTGTCCTGCCCTTTGCATATACATCCCTGATTGTTTTTCTGACATCGCGCTGGTCAAGGAACACGCCTGTCATTGCTCCATCGTTCAGGTAGATGGCAAAGTTTTCGCCATTTTCTTTGACAATGAGCGGGAACTCTCCGCGCTCTCCTTCAACAAAGTCATCATCCTCCATATAAGAGCCTTTCGCATCAAAGCGTTTCTTTTCGTAGATCCCTTTAAAATCAGCAAGATTCCTTAAAGACTGCAGGATTTCTTCCTTAAACCGGTATATGCCTTCACTGTACCAAGTCAGCAGATAATAGCCGGCAAAATAATCGATTGTCAGCCCGCCGATCCCGTCGCCTTCGCCATTGAAAACGCGGAAAGCAGTCGTATCAGAGCTGTTGAAGAAAGATTCCCGATGCTTAAGAGCCTTCTGAAGTTTTTTCTCAAAAAATCCCTGGTCGATCACTTCTTGCTCATCACGCGTCAGGATCCAGCCGCAGCCTTTATTCTGCAGGCCATAATAGCCTTTGCCGATGAATTTGTTCCTGCTGTCTGCAAGGCGGAAGATTGCCCCCTCCTCCTTCAGATCCGCAAGATTCTCTATTCTATCTTTATAAACAAGGGGCAGCCCTTTTCTATACTCTTCATCAGAACGCGCCTTCAGACGCAGCTTTATTTCCTGTGCCATATTATCACCCTTCTATATCCTGAGATCAGCTGCCCTGTTTGCCAGCTGTATCTTTTGGTTCTATCTTATCATTCCAGCCGCAGGAGAAGCCAATCGCTGAGAAAATTCTAAAGAAGAAGGGTGTCAAAAATCCCGCAGCCACCAGCCCAGCAAAGAAAAGACCAGGGAAGCATCCCCGGCCTTATACGGCAGCAGCCTGTTTTTTTATGCTGTTTTTTCGCCTCCGCCCTTCGGCCATGATCATGGCGATGGCAATCAGCAGGAAGATACTCGAGATTTGGAACAGCCTGCCTGTTTCCACGTACTGGGCTATGACGCCGAATACCAGTCCGCTCAATCCGATGCCAAGGTCGATGGCTGAAAAGAACATGCCATTGGCAACACCTCTGCGGTTTGGCGGCGTAAGGGACAATGTCCACGACTGAAGCGTCGGAATCAGTGATCCGAAGCCGATCCCGAAAAGAACTCCGGCTGCAGCAATCAAAACATTAGAATGGGCAAAGGACAGCACCCACATCCCGGCGAATGTAATGAGTGTACAGAACAGGACGAGCCCTCTCGGCCCATTTCTGTCAAACCATTTTCCAGCTGCAGGACGCGAGGCCGATGCCAGTACGGCATTGAACAGGTAGAAAAGGAAAATCTGCTCTATTCCCCGCTCTTCCCCAAAAATGACAATGAACGTGACAATGGATCCATAGCCGAAGGTAACGATGACCGTGATAAGTGCCGGGTACCAGCTCGTTTTTTCAATCAGTGACCCTAAATAAGAGAAAGCTAATTCCTCTTTTTTCGCTTCCTTAACCGACTGGGGCGTTCTGTAGCTCACCAGCGACAGGAGTATGATGCTGATAATGCCAAGACCGGCCGATATATAAACCAGATTTTCAAAGGTCGTAACCTGGAATAAATAAATGCCCAGGCTGGGGGCTATGATCATCCCGAGAGTCACAGACAGCCCATAATAGCCCATCCCCTCGCCGAGGCGGGAGTTCGGAACAACATCTACCGCTGCCGTCCCGTTGACAGTCGTCGACCAGCCCCAGGCAAGCCCGTGCACTAGCCTGAAGAGAAGAAACATAACAACCACGCTGGAAAGCGGGTAAACCAAAGTAATCAGCAGCAGGGCGGCTGCACCGGCCAGGACGAGGGGCTTTCTTGTCCTGTACTCAAGCATATAGCCGATAAAGGGCCTGCACAGAATTGCGCCAGCAGAGAATAGAGTTGTGACCAGGCCGATTTCCAAGCCTGAGGCGCCTATTGATTTTATGTATGGCGGCATTGTCGGGATCAGCATTTGAAAGGACATAAAGACAAACAGATTCCCTGCCATCAGCATGACGAAGGATTTCGTCCAAAGCTTTTCTTTTTGTTCACTCAAGCGGTAAAGCCCCCTTTTCAAAAAAATAAAAACTTGTGCAGTATTTAACTTTTACGAGCATATAAAAGGCTCGAACAGATCTTCTATAGAGAATATATTTCGATTCACTAAATGTTAACACAGTTATTTAATTGATGGCAATGCTGTATTTTTGTCCTGCTCCCACAAAAAAAGGGAGGCCGCAGCCCCCCGTTCTTATTGATATTTTTTTATAAACGCCAAGGTCTCATCAATGATCAGCTGCTGATCATTATCGAGCGTGGCAACATGATAGCTGTTTTCCATCGTAATCAGTTTTTTGTCTTTGCTTGAGATGCGGTCAAGGATGAGCCGGGAATTATCAGGCGGGACAACATGGTCTTCGCTGGAAACAAAAATCAATGCCGGGCACTGTATGTCAGCCAGCCCTCCTTTTACCAGCTCCATTAACTGGACGATTTCACCGATGGATTTGACCGGGGTCTTCTCATAGGCCAGCTCTTTTACATCAGCTTTCTTTATATCTGAGCCGATGGCATCGAGGAAGCGGACGTCCTGAAGGGCTGCAGCACCTTCCATATCCGAAATCTCTACGGCAGCATTAATTGGGATAATGGCCTTGATTTCGGAATGCTTCTCAGCCATATAAAGAGTAAGTGTCCCTCCCATGGATAAGCCTGTGACGAAAATATCGTCGCACCGTTCTTTCAGCCATTGAAAGCCTTCTTCAATGCTTGCAATCCAGTCGCTGTACTGCGTTTGCTCCATTTCCTCATAATGGGTCCCATGACCTTTAAGCCTTGGGCCGCAGACCGTATACCCTGCTTTCGCATATGCCTCCCCGAGCGGCCGCATGCTTTGTGTCGAGCCTGTAAAACCGTGCGAAACCAGGATGCCTGTCCTGCCGCCTTCAAAATAAAAGGGTTCTGCTCCGTTTAATACTGGATAGTTATCCGCCATTTCTTTCCCTCCTCTTTCTCACTTTGAAAAAGTTCGACTCCCTATGCCGCAAACCCTGCCAGCTCCGGAAAAAAGCCCGTTTTTCTCTATACACACAAATTTCATTTCCCGTATAGTACTGCCTGCATAGAATACAATAAGGAGAGCAGTCGAGTTGGAGGCGGAAAACAGAAATGGATGAATTTAATTTCTCAAAGCTATTTGCCAATGCAGAAAGCTTTTTTCATAAAAAGGGACAGCGGGAGATCCAATACCCAAAAGGCAGCCCGATCAATAAGGTGCACCGGTCTTCCCAAATCGTTGGAAACAGCCACAATATGCAGCAGTTCTTGTCCAAATATCTGGGCATAAAAAAATAACCTGCATACGCAAGTTACAAGAGCCCTTATGGCTTGTCCATCTAAAAAACTATCAGGCCGGAATCAGCGGATCTTTTCCAGAATCCTAAGATACTGCTTGCCGCCCGTGAATCGGGCGTTTTTTATTTCAGCCCTGCCAAATGCCTGCAGCCGGTCCTCTTTGGACCAGCCTTGCCGATTCATCAGGCCTTGGCAGCGAAAAGTCCTTTCACGATGGAGCTTTTCCTTGATATTGATGCTCCGCGAGGATATTGAATATCCTGCTGGTCTGCTTTTTTATTATAATTGGCAGCATCTTTGAATAACCGATCAAAATCAAAAATGTCTTCCTCGCCACTTGGCTTCTGGACTTTTAACACATGCTTTTTGGCTGACATTTTTAACCACCTCTTTACTATAAGTTTACCTCATTAGGGCTAAAGATTCAATCTTTCCCGAAGCTTTGTAAGCCCCAAGTTCTCCCATGCCCGTTTATGGAGCTCCGAAACAAGGGAAGTAATGCCTGCGACCAGATAGCCGTCATTTTCATTGAATTCAGATCTGTAGCTTGAAACACAAATGACATAGTCGACGACTTCTGTACCGCTTGTATAAATATTTTCCTCTTCTGAGGTGGTATAAACCAGATAATTTTTATCATGGATAACTTCCGGATTTTCCTTGTTGATCGGGATCCCTGTTTTGTATAAGTCCACAAGCTCGAGCGACCTCTTTACAGCCGAAGGAAATGATGCCTGATGAAACTCGGCAAGCGTCATTACTTCAAAGGTAAGATGTTCATCCCATTCACTTAAATAGAATTCCTGCATTTTGGCAAGTGCAAAATCGAGGGCATCATGGAATCTGGGATGCTCTGAATCAAAGCTCGTTTTCAGGACATTCTTGTTTTCTTCCTTCATTAAATACGTCAGGAATTTAAACTTTCTCATCTGGTCATCAATGATGGATATGACTTCCTTCTGGCTCTGGTCCAGGTCAAACTCCAGATTTCCGAGCTTGAAGCGGATGATCCTCCTGGATGCGGAAGGCACTAAAAGCCAGAGCAGCAGCCATAAAAGCAGGTAGAAAAGATATTCAAAAATGACCTGGAATTTCGGCGACTCGGCAATCGGCTTGATAATCAGGCTTGTGACCGTATCCTGTGCAGCGGCCTGGCCGCCTGCATCCGGCTGGCCCGCGCCATCCGGCAGCTGTGCAGCATGATATAAGCTGATAGCTGCAAGCAATATGATGATCCCTACTCCCGTCCAATACACGATCGCAGACCATTTCCTTACCTTATCTTCAATGACAGGCAGATCTTTAACCATCATCCTTTCCATTTTCATCCCCCTTTAGCCTGTTCGTCATTCAGCAATGTTGGAGGTTCATGGTGTGATTGAAAGATTCGGAAACGATATTAGCCTGTGGGTAAAAAAACCATATGATCCATTATATTACCTTAACAGTTTATCATACCAGGAAGATTTCTCCCCTAGTTCTTTCGCTTCAATTGGAGCAGCAGCCTGGCTCAAGAGCAATGAAGATGGGTACATAAAGCTATTGTATGCAGCCGCAGGCCGGCAGGCAGCTTTGCCCAAAAGTTTTTTCCCGCCCAGCCCCTCCGCTTTCCTTATTTTGCTTACCTGCTCCTTGTTTTTATCCTCCTTAATGAGTAGTATTAAGTTCATGGCATATCTTTTCAGATTCCATTAGACTATAAGTGAACGAGCCCAGTTTTTTAGACTATTGTAACTGCATGTTGATTTTGGGCTCATTCAGCTATGCTGAAATGCGTGTGAAACAGGGTTTCACACACATGAGGCTAAAATCACCGACAATGTTCAACACAGCCATTTTAAAAAAGGGCTATTTTAATAAAAAATGTTTGGAGCCGATTGAGCTTCAGGCAAAAAAATTCTATAATTTCCTAAAGTATATAAAAGAAAGGCTGATACTGGTTTGGAACAAAACTCATCCAATTTTATTCGCACGATCATTAAGGAGGACCTGGAATCCGGAAAAAGGAATGAAGTCGTTACCCGCTTCCCTCCAGAGCCGAACGGCTATCTTCATATTGGACACGCAAAGTCAATCATCATCAACTTTGGACTCGCCGATGATTTTAACGGCAAAACCAATCTGCGCTTTGATGATACCAATCCGCTGAAAGAAGACCAGGAGTATGTGGATGCCATTAAAGAAGATGTCAAATGGCTGGGGTTTGAATGGGAGGAGCTTCGCTTTGCTTCCGATTATTTTGAGGAAATGTACGAGCGTGCAGTCCTGCTGATCAAAAAAGACCTTGCTTATGTTGATGACCTGAATGCAGATGAAATCAGGGAATATCGCGGAACTTTGACAGAGCCCGGAAAGGAAAGCCCATACCGCAGCCGTTCTGTCGAGGAAAATCTTGATCTCTTCAAGCGTATGCGTGCAGGAGAATTCCAGAATGGAGAAAAGGTGCTCAGAGCAAAAATTGATATGAGCTCACCTAATATTAACCTGAGGGATCCGGTCATTTACCGTGTATCACATGCCCATCACCATAACACAGGCGACAAATGGTGCATTTATCCGATGTATGCATTTGCCCATCCGATCGAGGATGCAATCGAGGGCGTCACCCACTCTCTCTGCACAACAGAATTCGAGGATCAAAGACCGCTGTATAACTGGGTCATTGAAGCCTGTGAGATGGAAAGCAAGCCTCAGCAGATTGAGTTCGGGCGCCTGAACCTGATCAACACAGTCATGAGCAAAAGAAAGCTGAAGCAGTTGGTCGACGAAAAGTATGTGGATGGCTGGGATGATCCGCGCATGCCGACCGTTTCAGGGCTGAGAAGAAAAGGCTTTACACCTGGCGCCATCCGTGAATTTGTTGAAGCGACAGGCGTCTCAAAAGGATCCGGAGCCGTTGATACTGCGATGCTTGAGCATTTTGTCCGTGAAGACCTTAAGCTGTCTTCCCCTCGGACAATGGGAATCCTGAAGCCGCTGAAGGTTGTGATTACCAATTATCCTGAAGGACAGACAGAAATGCTCGAAGCGGAAATCAATCCGGAGAACCCGGAAATGGGCAGCCGCCAGATTCCGTTTTCAAGAGAAATTTATATCGAGCAGGATGATTTCATGGAAGATCCGCCAAAGAAATATTTCCGCCTCTTCCCTGGAAATGAAGTGCGTCTGAAGCATGCATACTTCATTAAATGTGAAGATGTCATCAAGGATGAAAACGGTGAAGTGGTTGAAATCCATTGCACATATGATCCGGAAACCAAGAGCGGCACCGGCTTTACCGGACGGAAGGTAAAAGGGACCATCCACTGGGTCGAGGCATCCCAGGCAGTTCCGGCTGAATTCCGCCTGTATGAGCCGCTGATCCTTGACGAAGAATTGAACAGTGAAGAAAATGAAGGCAAGACCTTCCTTGACCATGTGAATGAAAATTCTCTGGAAATCGTCAACGGCTTCATCGAGCCGAACATGAAGGATGTCAAGCCTCAAGATAAGTTCCAGTTCTTCCGCCACGGCTATTTCAATGTCGATCCAAAGCATACAGCAGAAGATCACATTGTATTTAACCGGATCGTTTCGCTGAAGAGCTCATTTAAATTATAAAAGCAAAGCCACCAGCCAGTGGGTGCTATTTTCAGGAGGAGAACGGCCGCAGAGCCGTTCTCTTTTTTCTAACAATTTTTTCAAGGGGATTGTCTTTTTAGCAGAAAATACGATACAGTTAAAGCAGAGGTGAGTATATTGAACGAGAAAACATCCTCTGCCTCCAGCATAAGATGGTTCAGCCTGGCCCTGCAGGCTTTGCTTATTATGGCAGACAATGAAGGCCTGTGCCCGAGCGCAAGGCTAGCGGACAAAATCGGTTCAGAATCAGGGTTTCTGCGGAAGATTTTGCGGAATTTGGTTAAGGAAGGCCTTGTCCAGGCCAAGGAAGGCCGGGACGGCGGCTATTTTCTCGCAAAACCGCCGGAGGATATCAGGCTCTCTGATGTATATGCGGGAATGCGCGCAGAGCCATTCTCAAAAGGTTTCCTGGATGTCAGCAGCAAAGAGTGCTTTGAACCATGCACCCGCAGTGCCTTATCCGGCCTGAAGAATGAAATGGAGCAATGGATCCTGAACGGATTAGAAGAAAAGACCCTTAAAGACCTGATGGGTAAAAAATAAAGGAAACGGGACATCATTGTGTTTCGTTTCCTTTTTTATATTCACGCAGCGGATGTTAATGAGATCCGTATAATAGAAATACCATGATGATGGAGTCGATCAGTATCAACCACAAAAAAATATAGAAAAGTCTCCGCTGTGTAAAATACAGCCGGACCAGCATGAAGTAGGCAAAGCCTGCTGCAACAACAAAAGACAGAAATTCCTCCAGCTTTTCTCCCTTCAAGACCAGCCTGTTATCATAATACAGCTGCAGCTCTTCATTTAATGAAAATGGTACAGTAAAAATGCTGATCAGCAGGCCTAGCAGCATGAAGCTCCCGGCAATGTTGAGCAGTTTTTGAACAGATATTCCTTTATTAGCTTTCAGCACCTGCTCTGAAGCCGGCTTATAATCAACCTGCAAAACCATCCCTCCTTTTATAACATCTACGGGCCGGGATACAATTGGTTTCAGCTTTCTGAGTCAGGAAGGTAATCCTATCCTTACAAAAGACTTTTCACCGGCAAATAGACTGTCCTCCCTTTTCATGCCTATTATTTATTGGAAAATAAACTGTGTTTGACAAAAGAACAGTAACGCCATATACTGTTCTTGTAATAACCACAGTTAAAGGGAGATGGCATAGATGAGTGATAATACAATGAGCAAAGAAGAGTATTTAAATAAAGTAAAAGATCTTGACCAAACCACTGAAGCGCCAAAGGAGCTGGAAGATACAGATTTCTTCACGGTGGCAAAAGAGCGCCGCTCTGTCCGCCAGTATGATGCCGATTATATGATGGAAGACAGTGAAATCCGTGAAATCCTTGAAGCAGCCATCCTGGCACCGTCTTCTTCTAACCTCCAGCCATGGAGATTCCTAGTCATCAAGGACCAGGAAGCGAAAAAAGAACTGCTGCCAATCGCAAACAACCAGCAGCAGATCACAGATGCTTCTGTCGTAGTTGCAGTACTTGCGGATGTAGACGCGTATAAGAATGCAGGTGAAATTTACGGAGGCCTTGTAAAGATGGGCCGCATGACGGAAGAAATCAAAGATTCCTATGTAGCATCCATTATGAAGACCTATGGCGGTTTCTCTGATGAGAGAGCACTTAAGACTGCTATGATCGACGGCGGCCTTGTCTCTATGCAGCTGATGCTGGCAGCTAAAGCAAAAGGCTATGACACGGTTCCTATGGGCGGCTATGACGAAGGGCAATTTATTGAAGCCTTTAATGTGCCGGAAAACTTCAAGCCAGTAATGCTTATTTCCTTAGGAAAAGGCAAAAAGGCCGGCTTTGAGAAAAACCGCCTGCCTTTGGATGATGTTTTAAACTGGAACAGATTCTAATCAACTTGCCCGGGCCAGGATGCCCGGGTATTTTTTGCGGCTTGAATCGTGAGGATAGGAGCGGGAGTTATTTATACCTATAGGGATTAGTTTTATTCTCTAAAAGGGCATCTTATAAACAGAAAGCCCGAAAAGCTGCAGGACTGGCAAGACCCAGCGCCTGAAATACCATACCATTAATGATTCATTTATCCTGGTTTCAGGCAAGGATTATAGGGTAAACTCACAATTGTTTCCAAATAAAGAAAAAGGAGTAGATATATGGTATAGATACCTGGTACTTTTTTATTATATCCCCAAAATTTTTTGACAATCGCAATTCAATTTTAGTATGATGGTTTTTGTACTAAAGGAGGCAGAAAAATGACAGCTTTTGATAAACAGAAAATTGTGAATAGTGTGCCGCAGAAAGGCTTTTTCGGCCACCCTAAGGGCTTGTTCACGCTCTTCTTCACAGAGTTCTGGGAACGCTTCTCCTACTATGGGATGAAAGCTATCCTACTATACTATATGTATTACGAAGTTTCTAAGGGCGGACTTGGGATCGATGAAACGACAGCCGCTTCTGTAATGGCCGTGTACGGCTCACTCGTATATATGTCCGGGGTAATCGGAGGCTGGATTGCCGACCGTATACTCGGAACTGCCAGGACCGTATTCTACGGCGGGGTCCTGATTATGCTTGGCCATATTGCCCTTGCATTCCCTGGAGGCATTACAGCCCTGTTCATCTCCATGGCATTGATTGTCATTGGTACAGGTCTATTAAAGCCTAACGTTTCAAGCGTTGTCGGCGACCTTTACAGCAAGGAAGATGTCCGCCGTGATTCAGGTTTCTCGATTTTCTATATGGGAATCAACGCTGGTGCTTTCATTGCGCCGTTAATTGTCGGAACAATCGGTGAAAAGTATAACTTCCATTGGGGCTTCGGCATTGCAGCAATCGGTATGCTGATTGGATTGATCACTTATCTTGCTACAAGAAAGAAAAACCTGGGGCTTGCAGGCAGCTATGTACCAAACCCGCTGCTCCCTGAAGAGCGCAAAAAAGTATTCGGCCGCATTGCCATTGCCGCAGTTATTATTGCTATTATTGCTTTTATCAGTATTTCAACCGGATTCTTAACGATTAACCGCTTCACGGTACTGATCAGTATCCTCGGGATTGCCATTCCGACCGCATACTTTATTGTGATGTACCGCAGTCCGAAAACAACTTCAGATGAGCGGTCAAGAATTATCGCCTACATCCCGCTGTTTATAGCATCGGTTATGTTCTGGGCGATCCAGGAACAAGGTTCCATCATCCTTGCTCAATATGCGGACAAGCGTACTGACCTGGATTTTGCAGGCATCCACCTGCAGGCTTCATGGTTCCAGTCCCTTAATCCATTGTTCATTATTGCACTCGCACCATTGTTTGCGTGGCTATGGGTTAAGTTAGGAAACAGGCAGCCATCAACGCCTAAGAAGTTCTCACTTGGCTTGATTTTCGCGGGCTTGTCTTTCCTTGTCCTGATTATCCCTGCTTATATGAGCGGCGGGGAATCTTTGGTTAATCCATTATGGCTTGTACTGAGCTTCTTCCTTGTCGTTATCGGTGAGCTGTGCCTGTCCCCTGTAGGGCTGTCAGCTACAACAAAGCTTGCGCCGGCGGCATTCTCGGCTCAGACGATGAGCTTATGGTTCTTATCCAATGCAGCGGCACAGGCGGTAAATGCTCAGCTTGTTAAGCTGTATGATCCTAATAATGAGATTATGTATTTTGGTACGCTTGGACTTTTGGCTGTCGTTTTAGGCGGCGTCCTGATTTTCATGTCACCTTCTATTCAGAGATTGATGAAGGGTATTAAATAATCGCAAAGGCAGTGCATTTTGAGTGCACTGCCTTTGTTTTGCTTATAAATGGGTTTGATACTTTTTTTGCAATCCGATTCTAATTTTATGTAGTTCTTTGATCAGTTACCTGGATACTTCCTCAAATGTAGTCTGCTGATTTCCGTTCCAGGCACTTCGCTTTCCGCGGGGCGACGCTGAGCCTTCTTACGCTGCGCGCTGCATTTTATGAGGAGTCTTCGTGCCTTCCACTCCAATCAGCAGGGTTTAATAATTTGTTTGGCTGACCCCTTTAGTACCCTTGCTCTTAGACAAGGCTTCAGACTCTCCCCTTCAATGTATTCAAATATTCCACATGCTTCCGGTCTGTGTCGAGGACAGTTTCAACCAGTCGGCGGCTTTCTGGGTCGAGGTCGCCTCTTACGTTTTCTTCGGACATTTGGATGGCATAATAGTCTTCGCCGGTAAGGGTTTTATCGACTATGGCATCCTGGCTGTCCGGCAGGAAGAGACTGCTGATATATCCTTGAATGGAACCGGCTATGCCTTCATCGTCAGCAGGTACAGCCCCAAGGTTTTGGATTCTTTCCGCAATCAGGGCCGCATTATGTTTGTGCTCCTGCTGCATTCTCTGGAATTCGGCTCTGACACCTTCATCTTCAAGTTTTCCAATAAAATGCTCGTAGGCATGGATGCCCATGTACATCCCTTTCAGGAACTTATTCAGCTCCTTGGCAACTGAGTGATTGTCCACCTTGCTTCCTCCATTTTCTGTTTCTGACAAAAATGTCATCTTTAGCCTTAATATTGTAAGCTTAAGCTATGGCTGGCATACATCATTTCTCATATAGTTAGCTTAGAAACAGAAAATTCAGGAGGAATTCCGCCATGCTTCTTCGTGCAAAGGGAATCAGGAAAACATATGGAACTAAGAATAACTTATTTAATGCTCTTGAGCATATTGATCTCGAGGTTGAAAGAGGGGAATTTACAGGCATAATGGGGCCATCCGGTGCCGGGAAATCTACACTTCTCAATATTCTGGCTTCGATCGACAGCCCCACTGCAGGCAGCATCCATATTAAAGATCATGATATCCTGCGGATGGAGGAAGAAGAGCTGTCCCGTTTCCGGAGAGAGCAGCTCGGCTTCATTTTTCAGGATTTTAACCTGCTGGATACTTTGAATGTAAGGGAAAATATCGCACTCCCCCTTGCTTTGTCAGGAATGGCATCTAATCAGATCGACGCAAGGATCCAAAAGCTTGCCGAATGGTTTGAAATTGAAAGGATATTAGAGCAATACCCAAGAGAAATATCAGGTGGCCAAAAGCAGCGGACCGCTGCTGCACGGGCGCTTATTACAAAGCCTTCCCTCCTTCTGGCCGATGAGCCTACAGGCGCCCTTGACTCCAAGTCTGCTTTCGGCCTGCTTCAAGCGCTCCAAAAGCTGAACGCTGAACAGCAGGCAACCATCTTAATGGTCACACACGATCCACTTGCAGCCAGCTTTTGCAGCAGAGTGCTTTTTATCAAGGATGGGCATATCTTTACAGAAATCCGCAAAGGTGAGTCTGATAGAAAACAATTCTTCCAGCAGATCATCGATATTCTTGCTGCTTTGGGAGGCGGAGGCCGCCATGACGTTATTTGAGCTTGCCAGACGCAGTTTCAAAGGCAACAGGAGCCAATATCTGCTGTATTTCTACCCTATGGTTTTCAGCATTCTCATTTACTTTACATTTGTATCTCTGCAGTATAATCATAGCCTGTCATCATCCGTGACAGCACTGGGCAAGCTTGAACCCGCCTTTGCTGCGGCCTCCATTATGCTGCTGGCTTTCGCTGCTGTTTTTATATGGTATTCAAACGCATACTTTATGAAAAAAAGGAAAAAGGAAATTGCCCTTTACGCCTTATATGGACTTAAAAAGAAACAGATCGGCCGCCTGCTCTTCCTGGAGCAGATGATGATGGGCGTTCTCGCCCTGTCTGGAGGCATTTTATCAGGTATGCTGATGTCTAAGTTTTTTGCTATGCTGCTCATCAAAGTAATGGGCCTGTCGACTATCACCGGCTTTGCTTTTTCCGGGGCTGCCATCCTGCAGACCATTGCTGTCTTTTCATTGATCATCTTGCTCACTTCAATTTATAATTACAGGCTTGTGTACAAGCATACACTGCTCGAGCTGTTTCAGGCTGAAAAGAAAGCCGAAAAACAGCCCAAGGGCTCTGCCTTTGGCGCTGCACTCTCATTGCTGCTGGCTGGTTCAGGCTACTTTCTTCTTTTGCAGCCTTCAAGCTCCGCTATTTGGAAAGACTTTGGCTTTTTGACTATCTTAGCATCTCTTGGAGCAATCGCTCTTGGAACCTACTTATTCCTAAACTGTTTTATTGTTATTCTGCTAAAACGTCTTAAAGCCGTTCAGAGGATCTATTATAAAGGCATCAATTTAATCAGCCTTTCCCATTTATTATTCAGAATCAAAGGCAATATTCTGGCGCTGACCATCATTTCTCTGCTCAGCACCTTTACATTATTCACAATCGGAACCGCTGGCAGCCTTTATTACAATATGAATGCACTTGCTAATAAGAATTACCCGCTCAGCCTTCTGTACACCGTTGAAAATGAACAACAGAAAGAGCATATTATGGAGATGATCAGAAAAAATCAAAAAAATCCCATTAAATTTACCGCGGAAATCCCTTACCTTGCTGTTAATGCAGACTTGTCTGCAACAGGCAGGTTTCCCGATGACTACCCGGCTCTCCTCATTCCAGAGACTGCATATAAAAAACTCGCGGGAGAACTCGGCCATAGTACCTCAGACATATCCGGCGAAAATTTCGCTATTGCCTTTTATGACGGAAACCTGAAGCAGGATGAAGATCCTTATACAGGAAAAAATATGGTGCTGCCTGGGGGACAGGACATCCGCTTTTCTTCATACGAAAAAAAATCACTCCTTAACCAGGGCTTGTATTCCTTCCCCGTGGTGATAACCGATAAACTCTATAGTGAGCTAAGAGCGGTTTACCCGGAAAACACTTTACAGGCTGTCAGCTGGAAAAATGATAAGAATGCCGGAACAATCGCCAGCCAGATCCAGGCCTATTATGATAGTGAGATGCCGGATCTGGAGACAGTCATTTTTTCGACCTTCTTCCACCAGCACGAGAAGCTGATGCAAATATATGGAATCCTTATTTTCATAAGCAGCTTTCTCGGATTGACATTCCTGCTCGCAACCGGCAGCATGCTTCACTACAAACAGCTGTCAGAGGCTGTTGCCGACCAGGACAGATATAGAGTCTTAAAGAAAATCGGAATGGGCAGGAAGCAGATCAATGCCGCCATCCTGAAGCAGCTGTTCCTTATCTTCGCTCTTCCGTTCCTGGGCGCTGTCCTGCACAGTTCTGTCATTATGCTGGCATTGACGCGGTTCCTGAAGATAGACACGCTGATTCCCTTCATTTTAGCAGCGGCTTTGTATGCACTGATTTACTTTGTTTACTATTTCGCTACAGCAAGAACATATAGCCGCATCGTTAATGAATGAATGAATAATGAAAGCAGCCCGTCATAAGGCTGCTTTCATAGTTTTTCTATATAAGGATCTCTCTCAGGGAATATGATCTCAAACGAGCAGAACTGACCTTTTTCTGATCGGCAGACAAGCTTATGCCCCAGCTTCCCGGCCAATTCATTGGCGAGATACAGCCCCATCCCTGTAGAAGCAGTCATCTGCCTGCCGTTTTTCCCTGTAAATCCTTTTTCAAAAACACGGGGAATATCCTCCTGCGGTATACCAATCCCGTTATCACGGATCGTGAGCTTCCTCTCAGCAGGCTGGATGCAGATACTGATCATGCCCCGGTCTCCTGTATACTTCAGTGCATTACCGATAATCTGGCTGACAATGAACAACAATGCTTTTCTGTCTGTTAAAACAGAAAAAGGCTCAAGGGACAGCTCCAGTTTGATCTTTTTAGAAAGAAACGGCTTCATATGCTGCTTGGCGGCATCCTTGATTGTCTGCTGGATATCAATCTCCTGGATCAAATAATCTTTATTAAAATGGCTCAGCCGGGATACGTACAGTGCCTGCTCCGCAAAATGCTCGATCTTGTGCATTTCCTCTGCAAGACTATCAATATCTCCGTCTGTTTCGTAATGCATCCTGCTGACAGATATCGGTGTTTTTATCTCATGGAACCAGAGTGCCATATACTCTAGCCAGTCCTTTTGGTTCCTCGCCAAAGCATCTTCTCTTTCGTGCTGGTTCATAAACTGGCTCCGGAAAAGCTGCAATATCAGGAGCTCTTCCTGAGACATGCCCCGCCACTCGCCAGGCAGGCTGTCCTGTTCAACTGCAGGCGCCAAATGACTATAAAACCTCCTCTTGGAAAAATAGCCGGCTGCCAGATATACAGCTGTCACAATAAGAGAAATGGCTGCCAGATAGAGCAGACTGGAGAGCCGCAGGGCTGAACCGGGCTCAAGCCAGACGATTATCCAATTGAAAGCTAATATAGTACAGATGGCAGCCAGGAGCGCCCTTTGGTCCAGCAGATACTTCCCCCAGCTCATAAAAGCATATACCCCAATCCCTTTTTCGTAGAAATCCTGTCCTTCAATCCTGCTGATTCAAGCTTTTTCCGTAATCTCCCTACATTGACAGTCAAAGTATTATCATCTATGAATTGTTCATCCTGCCAAAGCGCCCGCATGATTTCATCACGGGAAACAATTTGTTCAGGCTTTTTCATCAGCGTATATAATATCAGGAACTCATTCTTGGTCAAAGAAACCTCCGTCCCCTCGTAAATAAAAGCCGCAGTTCCCAAATTAAGCGATATTGGCCCTGCAGTAATGAGATCGGTTTCCTTTTCATCTCCCTTTCCCCTGCCGGCCCTTCTTAGAACCGCATTGATTTTAGCGACCAGCACTTCCAGCGAAAAAGGCTTCTGGATATAATCATCGCCCCCCATATTCATGGCCATGATAATATCCATATTCTGCGAGCGCGAGGAAATGAATATAACAGGCACATCAGACATCTCTCTTATTCTCCCGCACCAATAATAGCCATCCCGTTCAGGAAGATTGATATCAAGGAGGACCAGATCCGGGCTGCAGGCGCTGAACTGCTCAGCTATCATGCTGAAATCATCGACTGGCAGCACTGAAAAGCCCCAGTTTTTTAAAAATTGCCCGATAAGCCCTCTCATTTTGCTGTCATCTTCTATGATCATGATTTTCTGCATCGGAATTTTATCCTTTTCTTTTTCCTTAAGTATACAAAACTCCCCATTTTCATGGTAGGATTTTCAATAGACTGAAATTTTTATATATTCCACATCAGGCAGTCTGGTATTATCAAATCAGAGGTGGTTCAACAATGTCCAGCAGCTATACCATTACTAAAAAAAAGAAACGGGACAAAAATCAATATATCCTCGGCATTTCCTTTGTTCTTCTGCTGGGATCATTCTTTATACCGCTGGTGGTGCTGCTCCCTCTTCAGCAGGCCCTGTATCATCCATTCGGATACTGGTTTCTGGAACCGCCGAGATCAGCCTACTTTATTTTCACCGGCTCCCTTATTTTATTGAGCCTCAGCCTGCTCCTGATGATTTCCGGCTTGGCAAAAAATAAAATGGCCAAGGGATTGATTGCTGCGGGCATCTTTGCAAGCATCCTGCTGTCCGTCTTGAGTGTAGACCATTATCACTATATGAACGGCAATGGCATTTATATCAATCCCTTCTTCGGCTTTGGCGAGAAGGAATTTCTGTGGGCGGATGTAGAGGAAGCGAAGCAGATTGCTGTTGAAGAAAAAAATGGACTGAAGGATAAGAATCTGACATTTGTGTTTAAGGACGGGGAACAGTACAGCTTCCTCATTACAGAAACCGTACGGAAGGCTTATCCTATCTTTAATGTGAAGCTCCAGGAAAAAGGCATCCAGGTGACCAGGGAGTTCCCGGAATAACTGCAGACAAAAAGGAGCTCCGGCAATGGAGCTCCTTTTTGCTATCAGCCCAGCAGCTGTTCTATGTCCGCTTCCATCTCGAACGGATCTGTCGTAGCCTCAAACCTCCGTATTACATTTCCCTCTGCATCTATCAAAAACTTTGTGAAGTTCCATTTGATTGAGTCGCCGAACAGGTATTCAGGATGCTTTTCCTTCAACAGAGGAATGAGGACTCTTGCAACCGGATGATTCTCATTGAATCCTTCGAATGGCTTCTGTGCAGTCAGGTAATTGAATAAAGGATGGGCATTTCCGTCGCGCACATCCATTTTTTGAAACATCGGGAATGATACACCATAGCGGAGCTCACAGAAGGATTGGACTTCCTCATCACTCCCAGGCTCCTGATTATCAAATTGATTGCACGGGAAACCTAATACCACCAGCCCTTTTTCTTTGTAGCGGTCGTAAAGCTTCTGCAGATCCTGATATTGAAAAGTAAAGCCGCACTGGCTTGCTGTATTGACAATCAGCATTACCTTCCCCCTGTATTCCTCCAGAGAGATTTGTCTTCCGTTCATGGCCGGAGCTGAAAATTGATAAACACTCATTGTAATTCCCCCATCTATTTCTATAGTCTTTATGTAATAGTTCTTTATAACTATAAAGACATTTCCCTTGTTTAGAAAGTTTAAACTCTCTGGACCTCTTTTTTCCTATATTTTTAATTAAGCGGGTTACTAAATGCCTGATTTCGGGTAAAAAAGGGCAACAGCTTAGTAAATATTGTAAAATCTCTAAAGAGGAGGGCAGAACAATGAAAAGAAAAATACATATTCTTGCGAGATTACTCGCACTTCTATGCATCATGGTTCTGGCAGGCTGCAGCGGGGAAGATGAAAAGGCTTCAGGCGAAAAGAAAAATGATCCGCCCCAGGAGGAAGCCCGGGAACAGGAAACATTCTCCGATGAAAAGATACCAGAAGCAGCGGACGATATTGAGGGCATGGTTGCACAAAAGCCCGGAAAGATACTTGAAGGCAAACTGGAACCTGAGGTGGAGATT
The DNA here is from genome assembly GCF_002858875.1 of Bacillus sp. UMB0728. NCBI lineage: Bacteria > Bacillati > Bacillota > Bacilli > Caryophanales > Bacillaceae > Bacillus > Bacillus sp. UMB0728. The sequence goes on from NZ_PKLA01000006.1 coordinate 133,595, forward strand.
GCCGATCTATGGGACGCAAAAAAATATACCGGCTTTAATGAGCAGACACTCCAGCCGGCAGCAGAGAAAGAAATAAAAGCATATTTCTCTGAGCGGAAGGATTTATCCGGCAGCCAGGTATACGACTATCTGGTCTATCAGCTGGGCTCAGGTTTATACCAGTCCTACTATGAGGAACTTGTTTCCTTTGAGCATGGTCATGAGATGCCAGAACTCCCTGATGGAGAAGATGAAATCCAGCAGGCAAAGAACCAGAAATCTAATATAGTCATTTTAATGGATGCAAGCGGAAGCATGAAAGCTGATGTCAGCGGCGGCAATAAAATGATGCTTGCCAAAGAAACCATCAAGGAATTTACAAGTTCTCTGGAGGATGATGCCAGTGTTTCCTTAATGGCTTACGGCCATGTAGGAACAGGGAACGATGAAGATAAAGCTGAATCCTGCAGCCGCATTGATGAGGTATTCCCTTTGGGGGCCTATGAGAAAACTGCCTTCAACAAATCCATGGATTCATTTGAGGCAAGCGGCTGGACCCCGCTGGCTGGAGCGATTGACAAAGCACGGGAGCTTTTGTCCGCCTATAACAGCACGGATTATAAAAACACCATCTATATTGTCAGCGATGGGGTCGAGACCTGTGACGGAGACCCTGTAGAAGCAGCACAGCAGCTTCAGGGCAGTAATATTGAGGCAAAGGTCAATATCATTGGCTTCGATGTTGATGACGAAGGGCAAAAACAGCTGAAGGAGGTTGCGGAGGCGGGCGGCGGAACTTATGCAACTGTAAGGGATAAAGATGAGCTGGAGGACCAGGTGCTGAAAAAATGGAAGCCGAGCCTGGGCCAGATATTTTCCCAGCTGGGAGTACCATTGCATGAGACGGTAGACCAGAAAGAAAGGCTCCTTGATATATCGAACCCGATCAGATTAATATCAGATAGAGAGAAAGACAGGATTAAAAGTGCAGTGTCTTTCCTGGAGAGCGAAGAGCTGATCAGTCCTGAGGCGGCAGAAGAAGCGGAGGAACTGGCGGAAACCAGGCATGAAATCCGCGACTCGCATTTCAAGGACTTATACGAACAAAAAGAAGAAGAAGCACAAAAGGCAAGAGATGAAATCAACGGTAAAGTAGAAGCCTGGAAGGATAAATGGTATGAGGTATTAAAGGACGAAAACTAATGTGAAAAAGCCCCGGACATTGCCGGGGCTTTTTCGTTTTCCTATTAAAAATCAAAATGATCCGGGTCCGGCCCTACACGCAGGTTTTGATTCAGTGAACTGATCTGCTCCATTTCATCGCTTGACAGTTCAAAATCAAAAATAGAAGCATTGGCAGCAATTCTGTGCTCTTTCGTTGATTTAGGGATTGTAATGACACCATTCTGCAGATCCCAGCGCAGGATGACCTGGGCTGCAGATTTGCCATGCTTTTCAGCAATGGCAGCAATGATTTCATTGTCCAATAGCTGCCCCTGCATAAGCGGGCTCCATGCCTCAAGCTGGATTCCATTTTCCCTGCAGAATGCTTTTAATTCCTGCTGGGTAAGACGCGGATGGTATTCTACCTGATTGATCACCGGCTTGACCTCTGCATCCTTCAACAATTCCTCCAGGTGGTGCACTTGGAAGTTGCTCACGCCTATAGCTCTTACTTTTTCTTCTTTATAAAGAGCTTCAAGCGCACGCCATGCGTCTTTATACTTCCCTTCCACCGGCCAATGGATAAGATACAGATCCAGATATTCAAGCCCAAGCTTCTGCAGGCTTGTTTCATACGCCTGGATTGCTGATTCAAAGCCTAAATCGCTGTTCCACACCTTTGATGTAATAAAAAGGTCCTCGCGGGATATGCCTGCTTCCGCAATTCCCTCCCTGATTCCCTGTCCGACACCCTCTTCATTTCCATAGATAGCTGCCGTGTCTATGCTCCGGTAACCCAGCTTAATGGCTGATTTTACGGCGTTAACAAGCTCCGGCCCTTCTTCTACTTTGAAAACGCCCAATCCCATCCATGGCATTTCCACACCATTATTTAAAACTGTTTTATCTTGAATGCTTTTTATCATCACTGTTCCTCCTTTATTTTTCCGGAAGCTGCTTTACGCAGCTCCCCCATTGATGCTTGTTGTTTTCATATCCTGGTTTTCCAGCTTCATGCTCCAGCCTGTTAGAATGACAGCGCCAAGCACCATTGCGGCACCGATCCATGGTGTATGGATCAGCCCGATAGAGTCTGTGACGAGGCCGCCCAAGTAAGAGCCAATCGCAATTCCGGCGTTGAAGGCGGCAATATTAATAGCAGAAGCAACATCCACCGCTCCAGGGACAAACCGTTCTGCCAGCATGACCACATATACCTGCAGCCCTGGGACGTTCATGAATGCAAACAGCCCCATCAGCAGGATGACAATCAAGCCTGCAGTCTTATAGGGTGCTGCAAATGTGAGCAGCAGCAGCACCACGGCCTGAATGATGAACATATAAAAGAGTGCCCTGATCGGATTTTTGTTCGCCAGCCGGCCGCCGGCCATATTTCCTATCGCAATGGCAATTCCATATAAAAGCAAAATGGCAGCCACTGTACCAGCTTTAAAGCCGGTCACTTCCTGCAGCAGCGGTGACAGATACGTAAATACAACGAATGTGCCGCCGTAGCCAAGCGCAGTAATGATAAAAACCAGCAGCAGCCTGCCGTTCGTAATTAGTCTGATCTGATCGGCAAATGCAGCTTTCGACCCTTTTGAAAGATTTTTTGGCACAAGGATGCTGTTGGCAATAAAGGCAATGACGCCGATTACGACAATGGCCACAAAAGCAAATCTCCAGCCAAACTGCTGGCCGAGGAATGTCCCAAACGGAACGCCTGTTACTGTGGCAACAGTCAGGCCTGTGAACATGATGGAAATGGCGCTTGCCCTCTTATCCTTCGGCACTAAATCGGCGGCAATGGTAGAGCCGATGGACATGAACACCCCGTGGCTCAAGGCCGAAATAATCCGCGCTGCAAGGAGAATACCTATGCTGCCTGATGATGCAGCAATGATATTCCCTGCAATGAATACCACCATGATCCAAAGCAAAAGTGATTTGCGGGACATTTTAGCTGTGAGCGAGGTAAGGACAGGCGCTCCGAACATGACTCCCAGTGCATATATAGAAACAGTCAGTCCTGCTGTGGTGACGGGAATATTCAAATCTTCCGCGATCATCGGCAGTAGCCCGACTGAAATGAACTCAGTTGTTCCGATTGCAAACGCACTGACTGCAAGCGCAAGCAGCGGAAGCAAACTTGTTTGTTTGCCAGATGGCATATTTTTCTCCTCCTATTCCTATCTATGAAAATTTTATGAGTATAGCAATTTCCTGCCGGCAAATGCTATTATGGGATATAGCGTTTCTTTTGAAAAGTACGTACTTTATAGTGCTATAGGCACCGAAAAGTTCTATAGGCACCTTTTAGTTCCTATGAAACAGGAGTGATCATGATGGAGAAAAAGAAATACAATATATCGGTGGAAGCCACCCTTGAAGTAATCGGCGGGAAATGGAAGACAGTGATCCTCTGCCACCTGACCCACGGGAAGAAACGGACGAGCGAGCTGAAACGGCTCATGCCGAATATCACACAGAAAATGCTCACCCAGCAGCTTCGCGAGCTTGAGGAGGACGGTGTCATCAATAGGATTGTATACAATCAGGTGCCTCCCAAAGTCGAATACGAGCTCAGCGACTACGGCAAATCTCTGGAAAGCATCCTTGACGCACTCTGTGCCTGGGGCGAACGCCATATCACCAAAGTCTATGGCGATAAATTTTCCGTTCTGGAAGAAAGTGTACTGAACGATAAATTGAAATAGAAATGCGGAGGGCGCTTGCTCATATAAGGAACGCAGGTAATGACACCTTGTCCCCCTCCCGGCCTGCACCTCCGCGGGCTTTCTTTTTTATTGTGCCTTTTTATAAATTCTTCTATTTTACATGTTGACTCTCACGCTGCGTAATACTTTAAAGTAATGGTTGAAGGGAGGCCGGAACAATGGCCATGAAAGTGAAAGAAGCCGCCGATCTGGCCGGCATCAGTGTGCGCACACTGCATCATTATGATGAAATCGGGCTCCTCGTCCCTGATGAGCTCTCAGAGGCAGGCTACCGGCTGTACTCAGATGACAACCTGCAAACCCTGCAGCAGATCCTCTTTTTCAAAGAGCTCGGCTTCCCTTTAAAGAAAATCAAGGAAATTATCAGCAGCCCTTCGTTTGACCAGCAGAAGGCCTTCGAGCTGCATCGGGAAATGCTGCTCGAAAAGCGCAGCCGCCTGGATAAGATGATTGCATCGCTGGATAAAACGATCAGGCATGCAAAAGGAGAGATACACATGTCGAATAAAGAAAGATTTGAAGGCTTTGACTTCAGCTCCAACCCCTATGAGCAGGAGGCCCGTGAACGCTGGGGGGATGAAGCTGTAGATGCCTCAAATAAAAAGATTTCCAATATGACAAAAGAAGAGCAGCAAAAACTGGGGGATTCCATGAACGGGATTTACCGGAGCCTCGCGGAAGTGCGGCATATGGCCCCTGACTCTGATGAAGCCCAAGAGGCAATAGGAGATTGGTTTAAATTCCTGAACAAAATGGGCAGCTACTCACTGGATGCCTTCAAGGGGCTTGGGCAGCTGTATGTCGATGATGAGCGCTTCACCAAAAATATTGATCAATTCGGGGAAGGCCTCGCTATCTTCATGCGTGACACGATGGCCGTATATGCAGACAAAAATAAATAAAGAGAAAACCCAAGCCCTTCTGCGGCTTGGGTTTTCCTTATTGTAAACTTTTAATGAACTCCTTAAATACTTCCCCTGTTACAGGCCTGCTGAAGTAATATCCCTGGCCAACCGGGCAATTGTTTTCCAGCAGGAACTCTGCCTGTTCTTTATGTTCAATGCCTTCAGCGACTACACTGAAATTCAGATTTAAGCCCATATCGATTATGGCCTTCACAAGCGATCCATTTTGGGCAGGATCCAGTATATCGTCTACAAACGACTTATCAATCTTGATGGTGTCGATCGGCAGGTGCTTCAAATAGCTTAATGAGGAATATCCTTTTCCGAAATCATCAATGGAAAGCCGGATGCCTATCTTTTTTAATTCATTCAGGGCAATGGTCGCCTTTTCGATGTTCTGCATGATGCTTTCTGTAATCTCCAATTCAAGGCAGCCAGGCTCAATATCGCAGGAAGACAGAACAGATTTTACATACATGATGAATTCAGGATCCTCCAGCTGCCGGACTGATATATTGACTGCTATCGGAACCGATCCGGCTCCCTCCGATTTCCAGCGCTTATGCTGTTCACATGCTGTCCGCAGAATCCATTTTCCCATCGGCACAATCAGACCGGTCTCTTCTGCCAGCGGTATGAATTCCCCGGGAGGAACAAGCCCTCCATCTGGACGCTGCCAGCGCACGAGCGCCTCCGTCCCTTTCAGCTTCCCTGTCTTCAGATCTATCTGCGGCTGGTAATGAAGAAGAAGCTCTCCGCGGTCAAGCGCTTTACGCAGTCCATTCTCCAAAGCCATTTTCCGGGAGGCCAGCCCCTCAAGGGAAGAGGTGTAAAATTGAAAATTATTCTTTCCTCTTTCCTTGGCCAGATACATGGCTGTATCTGCATGCTTGATCAGCGTTTCCTGATCAGTCCCATGCTCAGGATACAGGCTGATGCCGATACTTGGTGTAATATAAAACTCTTCTCCTTCCAGGATGAAAGGCTTGTTGAACTGCTCGAGGATTGCCCGTGCCGCCCCTTCTATCTGCTGTTTTTCCTTTTCTTCAAAAAGGATGATGAATTCATCGCCGCCCTGCCTGGCTACAAGCCCGAGGCTTCCTACAGTATCCTCCAAACGGATCCCTGCCTTTTTAAGGAGCAGATCGCCGGTAGAATGGCCTTTTGTGTCATTGATAATTTTGAAGCGGTCCAAGTCCAGGAATAAAACCGCTGCTTTCTCTTTTCCGCTGTTCAGAATTCCCTGCAGCCGCCTCATGATTTCATTCCGGTTTGGCAGTCCTGTCAATGTGTCATAAAACGCCATATACTCCATGGTCTTTTCAGACTTTTTCCGTTCCGTAATATCCCGGCCAATCACCTGTACAGCTTCTCTGCCGCCGTACCGGATCGGCATGGACGATACTTCCACATCAACAAGGACGCCATCAAGCCTTTTCGCCTGTACCTCAAAGCGCCTCTTCCCAGCCAGGTCACTGTCTGCTGCCAGCAGCGTATTATAAATTTCAGAGGTTGCCTCTTTATTGACAAAGTTAATAATAGGCTTCCCAAGAAGCTGTTCTTTACTGGAAGCGCCGATCAGCCTGCATCCTGCTTCATTGATATATACAATGACATTCCCGGAAATAACACCGATAAAGTCAGGAGACAGCTCAACAAGGCCCCGGTACCGGTCTTCACTTTCTTGTCTATCTGTTATATCAAACAGGACGCTCGAAAATTCAATCAGCCTGCCTTTTTTATCAAGGACGGGGATTCCTCTATCCTGTATCCACCGGATTCCCCCTTCAGGGCGTATGATTCGGTATATGCTTACGACCGGTTCTCCCTGTTTGACTTTTTGTTCCCGTTCATTCAGGACAGACACATCATTCGGATGGATCACTTTTCTCCACAAATCAGGATCCCTATAAAATGATTCCCGAGGAAAGCCATACAGCTTTTCAATTCCTGAGGTAATCATCAGCCTGCCGCTCTTCATATTATGATGCCATATGGCGACGTCCAGGGTATCAAAGATATTGTTAAGCCTTTGATTGCTTTTTCTCAGTTCGGCTGTTGTTTTCTGGATGCCTTTTTGGATAAAAACGAGGAACAATACAATCAGGAGCCCTACGCTGATCACTGTATGGATCAATTCGAACACCCACAAGTTCCGGGGAGGAAAATAATAGGCAAGAGCTGTTTTAATAGCCTCATCCACTAAAAATATGAAACATAATATAATAATCCATACCAGTATGGTATAATTCCTGGCGAAAAATCTCATTTATGGCAAGCTCCTATGTATATGCTTTTAAAAGGAAATATCCGTTATTCCCACTATTATCCCATAAATAACGGGTAAACAAAAAAAAATCGGGCTCATTTCCAAATTGAAAAGATGGGCCCGATCTCGGAAATATAAATATATTCTTTCCTCTATTCATCCTGTTTTATAACACCGCTTCCCAGTTTTCTGATGTAAGGGCCTGAAAACGCTCTTCATCTTTATTATCCAAAGCTTTGTCTATTTCATCATATCGTTTGGCTTCAAGCCACTCGCCCTGCACTTTTCCAATGACTTCGTTCACTGCATCTGTATATTCTGTTGTTTCCTGAGACAGAATCTTTCTTGTCTTCCAGCTGTCTTTATCCGCTAGGTCATGGATGGATGATAAATACTGATCCTGGTTGAATTGGTTCGGTTTGTACTCGGAATTCATATCGTTCCTGCCTCCTGTTTTTATAAGATATTATCATTCAATTGTGTTAGTACTTATTTATTACCCGAATTTCCTAAAAAATAACGGGTCAATCGGTCTTATGTCTTTATTTCACTTAAAAAGCCTGTATCATCAACCTATTTTCAAATTTTATTAAAGCGATTATTTCGTTTATTATAAAGAGGATGCACTGTTAAAAGGAGATAATATGATCAGAACGATTGCGGTTACTAAGAATCATGAAATTAAGAGCAATTGGGATATCACCAGGCTGCTCGAAGAGGATATTCTCTGGTATTGGGCGGATTTCAGCAATCCTTCCGATGCAGAAATCGAACTGCTGAGAAAACCGCTGAATTTCCATCCTCTGGCCATCGAGGACTGTATCCATGTGCTTCAGCGCCCAAAGCTCGACTATTATGAAGACTATGCATTTTTTGTTACGCATAGTGTCAATCCGGATACGATTGACCGTGAAGAAGTTAACTTTTTCCTCGGGCAGAATTATGTGATTACTTTCCATCACCATCCCTCCACTGAAATAGAAGATGTCAGGGAAAGGCTCAGGCTGTCCAACTCGCCTGATAAATGGGAGCCGCTCTTGGTTCTATACCATATTCTTGATAAAATTGTGGACAACTACTTTCCGCTCGTCTACCAGCTGGAGGACACGCTGAATGATATTGACGAAAATTCAAAGGACAGGCCGATGGAGCTTCTGCTTGAGGATCTCTTTGATGCCAGGCACGATCTTCTGGCCCTGAGGCACACTGTCGCTCCGATGAGGGATTTAATCTACAGGATGCTGAACTCCCAGCGGCTCGCTGGCTTTCAGGAAAAAATCAAATATTTTTCCGATATCCATGATCATCTCCTGAAGCTTGCCGAGATGATTGAAGAGAATAGGGAGCTGACTACCGATATCAGGGACAGCTATTTATCATTGAATGCCCATCAGACAAACAGGGTCATGAAGGTGCTGACGGTCATTACGACCATATTCATGCCACTCACCTTCATCGCAGGGATATACGGGATGAATTTTGAGCACATGCCAGAGCTGGAATGGGACAGCGGCTATTTTGCCACCCTGCTGGTCATGCTCACTATCGGGCTTGCCATGTTTGCCTGGTTCAAGAAAAAAGGCTGGTTCAAGTAGAAAATAAAGATCGGAGGATCACTTATGTTTAAAACGATACCACCCGGCGAATTTTTCACCTTTGCCGATGAAAATGACTATGCGGCTAAATTAAGGGAGTGGGGATTGATTACGGCCTCCGCCAAAAATGCTAAACAGGAATTTTCTTATAAACGCGGTGCTTCCGCTTATACTGTCATCATAAAAGGATTTTTGCAGACAGGCACTCATGAAACGGCTGTAGTGGCGTTTTCCAATGACGCCCTTCACTGCGTCCATCCTGCATACTTAAAAGAAATGCAGAGCTCTTCCTTTGGCAAAGGCAGTGCCCTTGAAACGGGAGATTCCCCGCAGGATACCGGGCTTCCGGAAGCAGGAGAGCCGGTGAAGGCCCCGGCAAAGGCAGACGATGACAAAAAGCCGGCAGAGAAGAAAACGAGAAAAGCTCCTGCCCTTGACCTTCCGGCAGATAAGGTTCCATTTGAGGCGGCCATTAAAGAATTCACCACAAAATATAACCATTTTAACGAGACCGATGAAGAAATCATCGTCTTTGAGCAGGTGCAGATTACAGGAGAAAGCCCGCTCGAAGTTGGCGAAGCCTGGTGCAGCTACAGCAAAACACTGAAAAAGGCAGAGCTCACTGAAGGGAACAGGCTGACCTTCGAAGCCAAAATCGTCGACCGGAAGCTGAATAAGGATGTGCGCTATAAGATCAATAATCCTTCCAAGATTAAGAAGCAGGAGGATTAAGGACGGCAGCTGTTTCAGTGACGATTGACAGATAAAGAGGACAGAAGAAACCTTCTGTCCTTCCTTTAATTTTTACGTAGATATACATTAAACACTGTTGGTATGAAAATGGATAAACATACAATGCCTTGCCTGTTTCCTTGCCCAAAATTTTTTGGAAAACCTGCTAATTGGAGTGCAAGGCACGCAGACTCCTGCGGGATTGCAGCGGAAATGTTGAGACCCCACAGCGCGCAGCGCGAGGAGGCTCAACTTCGCCCCGCGGAAAGCGAAGTGCCTGGAACGGAAATTAGCAGCCCCATCCTGATAGCTATCCTTATACCCCAGAATAAAATAGTTCTGTATGATACTGCCGGAAAACAGCAATGTTTGTGTAGTAATGGATAAACATAGAATCCTTGCCTGTTTCCTTGCCCAAAAATTTTTGGAAAACCTGCTAATTGGAGTGCAAGGCACGCAGACTCCTGCGGGATTGCAGCGAAAATGTTGAGACCCCACAGCGCGCAGCGCGAGGAGGCTCAACTTCGCCCCGCGGAAAGCGAAGTGCCTGGAACGGAAATTAGCCGCCCCATCCGAAAATCCATCCTATTCTCGTAGTACCAGCAAAAGTATTTACTACGTCGGTAAATTCATCGGTAATTATTTATTGCATAGTATTTATATATCTTTGTATTCAGTCTCTCAATTTTCCAGCGCTGACCTACCGTTTCCTCCAGCAAAGATAGGGAAAACATCTAGTATCATTCTAATAGGAGGATTTTCAATGTATAAAAAAAGACTGATGCTTCCGGTTTCACTTGCCTTTGCCATATCTGCAGCAGGCTGTTCGGGGACGGATGACGCGGGTTCTCCTGCTCCGGAAGATTCCCAGCAGGAACAGACTACTGTACCTGATGATCAGAATGCAGAAACCGGTACAGAAGAAAATGAAGCCGAAGCAGATGGGACAGAAGAAAACAGCACAGAGGAAGATAACAGCCAGTCTGGCAGCACCGAGACAGCAGAGGATGTTATCGGGAAGATAAAAGAGCAGCTGAAGATGGAGAACGCTATCCTGCCCGCTTCATTCCCTCTGAAGGAAGGCACCCATCTTTCAGCCTCAATCGAGGAGGATAAGACAGATTCCTATCAGGTCACCTTCTATCAGACGAATGAAATGGTGCCTGTCAACGACCCTTCATTAACACCTGATGGAAGCGCCCCTGTTGTCGCTGTCTTTAAGGCACATAACAAAACGGCAGCATACAATGAGCAGGAATTGTTCCCGCCGATGTCACTCGACGATATACCGGCAGAAATGGCCATTGATCTCGGTCATGGCATCAAGGGTATGGGAGAAGGAGCGGCAGGCCATAAATATTTAAACTGGAAAGAAGGCAACTGGATTCTCCAGATCAGCTCAGTCTCAGAAGATCAAATGGATGATCAGGCAATTGCACGCCAGATGGTTGATTATCTTGAATCCCATTACCTCCCTGCACCACACGATGATGGGCGCATCAAGGTTCATTACAGGCAGGGCGGCAATGAGGTCGAAAATGATATTTACTGGGAAGATGGAGAAAGAATCTACGAGCTTCAAACAAAGGAGGTACCGCTTGAAGCTCTGGAAATGGCTGTAAGTATAAAATAAAGCAAAACAGGCCGGAGTCTATTCTTCCGGCCTGTTTTATGGTGCGGCAAGCTCAACCTTTATCCGGTCCGGATCCTCGAAAAATACAGCATAATGACCCTCTCCGCCGGCATATGGGTATCTGTCCTCATAAAGGAGGCTGACCCTCTTCTTTTTTAGCTGTTCTGCCATCCGGTCGACCTGGATGCGGGAATCAGCATGAAAGGCAATATGATTGAGGCCCGTTCCCGAGCGGTGATAAGGGAAATGAATATATTTTTCCTCTGTCTGCACAAATACGATGTAGGCTTCATCCAGCCTCCAGCTCCGCCCCTTTTCCCATTCCTGAAAAGATTCATAGCCAAGCTCTTCTAAAAACCAGCCCCAGAATTGAATGGTTTTCTGCAAATCAGATACGTTGATTTCAATATGATGGATATGTCCAGGCATAATCCTGCCCCCCTTTCGAATCTATACATTCCATTCTACCAAAGGCCCCCTTTGAGTGAACGCTCTTATATGCAGGCACCACCTTTGAATGCCCCGGGAAAGTGAATTATACTGATGGCAGCAGGATGTGGAGGCACAGCCTGAATTTTTCATAAGAAGAGAGGAAGATCTTAATGGATAAATGGAATGGATTCATCCAAGGCTGGCTCGGCCACAGAAAGGCGCTGATCGAACTGCTCGGCACATTTGAAGAAGGGCAGCAGGAGTTCAAAGCATGGGAGCAGGGGATGTCTGTTTCTGAGCTGACAGTACATATAGCAGCCTCTATGGAGATGTTTGTGCAGACAGTGAAGAAAGGCGAATTTACGCCGCCGCCTGAGTATCCGGCCATTGAAACATTGGAGCAGCTAAAAGCACTTGTCCAGGAGGAAACTTCTAAAACAAAAGCAGCACTTGAAGAGCTGACCCAGGACCAGCTTGGGAAAACAGTGGATTTCTACGGCATGGCCATGCCGGGGATCGTACTCCTTGAAAATGCCAAAGACCATGAAATCCACCATAAAGGACAGCTGTTTACATATGCCCGTCTCGCAGGCATCGAGAAACTGCCTTTCTTTGTGAGCAGATAAATAAGAAAAAAGCAGGCTCCCCAACAAGGAAAGCCTGCTTTTTAATTATTCTCCCAAATCCACGTTGTGGTACACACGCTGGACATCTTCCAGATCCTCAAGGGCGTCGACCAGTTTTTCGAACTGGGCAAGGTCTTCCTCTGATAAGGAAAGCTCATTCTGGGCAAGCATCGTTTGCTCTGCCACTGTAAACTCATCAACCCCGGCAGCCTTTAAAGCTTCCTGAACGGCATGGAATTGATCTGGCTCGGCATAAACGATGACTGTATCCTCTTCTTCAAGGATATCACGTGCATCAACATCTGCTTCCATCAGGATTTCCAGCACTTCATCAGCTGATTTGCCTTCAAGACCGAAAACAGCCGTTGCATCAAACATATAGGATACAGAGCCGCTGACGCCCATGTTTCCGCCATTTTTTCCGAATGCCGCGCGGACATTGGATGCGGTCCTGTTCACATTATTGGTGAGAGCATCCACGATGACCATGGAACCGCTCGGCCCAAAGCCTTCATAGCGGAGGTTGTCATAGCTCTCTTCTCCGCCGCCCTTTGCTTTATCAATCGCACGGTCGATGATGACTCTTGGCACATTATAGGTTTTGGCACGCTCGAGCACAAATTTAAGAGCCTGATTGGATTCCGGATCCGGCTCCCCCTGCTTTGCCGCTACATATATTTCCAATGCGAATTTAGAGTACACACGGCTTGTATTTGCATCCTTGGATGCCTTTTTTTCTTTGATATTATTCCATTTACGGCCCATCTGTTCCACTCTCTTTCACTTATATCTGATCTATGGCTGCATGGAAAAACCTTTCCATGCCTGCAGAAAATAGTAAGTCTCATCCACTATTATACATGAAACAGGGCAGCTATTTCGAGTTAAATGAATATGAGGAAACTCAAACCCCGGCTTTATATTAATGCGCTTCAAGCTATGCTGAAAAGAGACTTCTGATGAAGGGGCAGCAGCCTGACCCTTTTTAAGCCAGACGATTTTCAGTCAGCATGAGTTCTTATGTACTCAGCAGCTTCACCTGGATCGCTCGTTCCCAGGACAGGCTTTTCAAAGCTAAACACAATAAAATACGGGGCCTGCCGGACTTCCAGGTCAGTATATATTCGTTGAACTGTATCCAGATTTCTATATTCCACACGGTTGGCGCCAGCTTGATAAACATCCTCAGTAACGCCCAGGTCTGACTGGTCATTTTCCCTTATAGCCAGGACAGTATATTCACCAGCTTCTTCAGCCAGCAGTTCCTGGTATGACGATTCCTCTTCAACGTCCAGGCTCACTGTATATTCTGCCTGGCCTTTGCCTTCCCATTTTGCCTTTATTCTTATCGTGATGGGGCCGGGCTTGTTGGATAACGTATATGTGCCTGTATACACCGGCTTCTTGCGGTCACTTCCATAAATCGTGTCCAGTGCAACGGATTCAGGCTCGTCCTTTGTCCCAAATTGTACCGTTATTTCAGAACGGGGTTTTACTTCTGTTACAGAAGCTGCATTCGCCCTTTTCACTGCCTGTGTCTCACCATGCCAGGTATAGCCCCGCAGATCGGCATCTACTTTCTCCCCGTCAACCATGACCACCGGATTTGAAGGTCGCTTCTCATTTGAGATTTTAACAGCGTCCATCAGCAGCATAATGGCCAGGGCTGCAAGAATTCCTATCCCTATAACCAGCTTTTTCTTTTTCAGCACGAAACACACCTCTTAATCTATTATTGTTCTATTTAATAGTTTACCATATTAAGGAATTTGTTATCAGGTGAGTTTCTATCATAAGTTTTCCTTTTTAAATTATTTTCCCAATGTATAAGGAACCAGAATTTCCCTCACCTTATTGACAAAGCTTTTGCCTGCTCCCCAATCAAAGCTGATCAAGCTTTCCGCACTTCCCGCAGAAATGCATCTCACTTTGTTGTCTCCTCTTACATTTTCCATGATGACCGTCAGCGACGCTCTTCCACCCGTGCGGAAATAAAATCTCTCAAACACAAGGACACAGAACTCAATTCCTTCGGCAGGCGTATGGTACTCTTCGTGGATTTTATCTGTGTTCAATGATTCCGATTCCAGCAGTTTGATAGCACATTCAAAAGGGGTTATAGAAGTTTTCAAATCCGATAAATGATTCATAGTGTCTCCTCCTGTCTGTCTGTATTACGGATTGGAGCATGAAAAGGTTCCAGCCATTGGAAAAAGGGACCGTTTAGTCCCCTGGTTTTCCCCTTCTATAGTAACCCGGCTCAGCTTTCAAATTCCTTTATATACCCGATTTCTTCCACTATTTGCTGCCCTTGCTCACCCTGCATCCATTCCAGGAACGGAGGGATGTTTTTGTTGGGATTGGATTTGAGAGTTATGGCGTACAGGGAAGCAGTAAATGGATATGTTCCAGAGGCAATGTTCTCCGGGCTTGGGTCCACGCCATCTATCGCTAAAAGCCTGATGTCCGTGCTTCGGTTCATTCCTGTGGCGAAGAAGCGAAAGGAAAATCCGAGGGAATTGTCATAGTTCCGGTAATCCGCAACCTGCTCAATTATACCGCCCATGCCCTCAGGGACCTCTTCCTTCAACGGTTCCATGATTGGTGTATCACCCATGATTTTTTCCAGGAGCGTCTGGCTTCCTGAATTTTTTGGCCGCTGAAACGCAATGATTTTGCCGCTGCTTCCGCCTACCTCCGACCAGTTTTTTATTTTTCCTGAATAAATGTCTTTTATCTGTTCAACAGTAAGGCTTTTAATGCTGTTTTCCGGGTTGGCGAAGAATACGAATGCCTCTTTTCCAATGGGGGTCATCACCAGTTCCTTCCCTGCATCTTCGGCCATTTTCCGCTGCTCAGCGGAGGGCTCAGCACCGAAGTAAATATCCGCCTCTCCTGACAGAAGGCGTTCATAAGCGTAGATGGTATTGGTGAAGCTGACCACTTCCTTTTCAAGGGAAACTTCCCGTACATTTTTATAAACGGCATTCGCAAAGGCTGAATATACAGGGAATGCCGCTTCTGCTCCATCCAGCACAGGCATGGAATCAGCATCCGAAATTGAAAAATCAGCTCCTCCCTCAAGTTTCGGAAGCCGGTTGTTCGTATTGGTTATATCATAGGGTGTCAGATCTGTGCTTGAGTAGCCGCCAGCATAATCGAAACCATAAGAAGGGAGGACGGTTCTGCTCCGCTCCCAATGGATGAAGGCTCCGCTGCCTATCGAGAGCGCAAATACTAAAGATAGAATGATAGCCTTCTTTTTGGGAATCATCCGAATGGCATTCTTCCTCTTAATCATTGAAACTGCAATAGGCACCAGGAACGCCAGCTCAAATGCCATCGGAGCCCATAAGAAAGTCCGCCCTTCGCCCATGAGGGAAGAGAAGATGAAGATCGGGGCAAAGGGAATATGGAGGATACCATAAAACAGCCAGGATTCGTGGCCGGAAAACCCTCCTGTCAGTATCATAAAAACCGCCCAGATGACTGCTGTATATACCAGCGGTCCACAGGCAAGAAGCCAATCGTTCTCGTTTAGCTTCCTGCTTTTAAATGTACCAATCAGCAGTCCGCCTGCCGCCAGCACAATAATCTGCAGGAGAAAGGCATAGTCCGGCCAGGCCCCCAGGAAAAGGAAAGACAGCATAGATAGAAGGAACGGGGCAATCCCAAAATACAGAATCCATTTACCAGGCATTCCAGCACCTCCTTTATTTTATAATTAGTGTAATTTTACACTTTTGACTAGATATTTACAATAACAAATAAAGATGAACAGCAAAAAAACTCAGCTTCATGCTGAGCTTCTTTGCTTAAATCGATTTAGTTTAACCTCTTAAAATTGAGAGGGATCATCTATGCCAGACCGGCTGCCGCCACCTGAATAAAAGTTGATCAAACAGCCTGTTTTTATTTTGCAAGCTCATAAATAGCCCTTGCATAGATGGCTGCCGCCTTCACCAGATCATCCACTTCAATGTATTCGTCTTTCTGGTGGGCAGTCATTTCTTTCCCAGGGAAGCAGGCGCCAAAAGCGACCCCTTTTTTCATGAACCTGGCGTATGTGGCTCCGCCTGTTGACAAAAGGACCGGCTCTTCTCCTGTCTCTTCCTGGTATGCCTTTTGAAGGGCTTCAATAACAGGGTGCCCCGGGGCCACGTAATGGGGCTGCGACTCTCTGTAATCTTCAAGGTTAAACCCCTGAGACTCAGCCGCTTCCTCCAGCCTGTTTTTCAGATCTTCATAAACAGAGGAAACCGGACAGCGGATATTCAGCTGCACAAAGCTTTCACCAGCCTGATCAAAGGAGATGATGCCCGGATTGACTGTCAGCGGACCGGATACTTCATCTTTGTATGAAATGCCAAGCCTGTGGCCGTAAAAATCCCCATGGAGAAGCTTTAAGAAAGAAAGGAATTCCGCCCCGGTGTGCTGTACTTCCAAATCTGCCAGGAAAACGGCAAGCAGGGTCCCGGCATTCACACCTTTGAAAGGCTCCATCCCATGGGCTGCAGTTCCATACAGATTGAAAGTAGCAACATCATCAGTTATAGCAACATCTCCGCGGACACCGTTTACATCACAGAAAAGGATAAAGTCTTTTTCCAGCTGTCCTGCATCAGGACCGGCCACACTGGCAGAAGCACTTTCAGGCACCATATTAATGCGGCTGCCCGATTGGAAGGACAGCAGTGACAAGACCCTCTCCTGCCCCGGTTCTTTCCTGCCCGTCCCAATTGCCAATTTCACATTCATCTGGCCTTTTTCAGCATTGATGATCGGAAAAACCGCATCAGGAGCAAAGCCTTCCTCCGGCATAAGCTCTGCTTCTGCATAATGGCGCATGCAGCTCATCCCGCTTTCCTCATCTGTCCCGAAGATGATCCGGACATTTTTCCTTAGCTCAAGTCCAAGTTCCCTGACCATTTTCAATCCATAAAAAGCGGCAAGTGTCGGACCTTTGTCATCTATGCTTCCACGTGCATACAGTCTGCCGTCCCTTACCTCAGGTTCAAAGGGCGGTGTTGTCCATTCGCCGGGGGCCGGAACGACATCCACATGGCAAAGAATGCCGATTGTTCCCTCCCCGCCGCCTTCCAGCTCGGCATGCCCGGCCATTCCATCCACATTTTTCACTGTAAAGCCTGCTTCTTCGGAAAGCTTCAGCATATACTCCAGCGCTTCGCCGATTTTATCCCCCATCGGCCTTTCTGCAGTTGCCGTGGATAAATCTTTGATGCTGGCAATTTCTAATATCCCAATCAGATCCTTCATCAGATCGTTTTTCCGTACCTCTGCTTCCCTTTGCCAATCAATCATTTTCCCTTGCCTCCCGGTTCTGATAATAAGCGGCGCAAATCAATCCAAAATAGGTGGGCGCTTCGAAAGAGAGCAGCCTGCTGTGCCGTTCCTCCTCCGGGACTGCCCCCGCCAGGATCAGTGTCTGCCAGATCCCGTCCGGCTTTGCATTCTCCACGAGCTCCGGATCGAACAAAGCAAGGTCTTCCAGCCTCCCTGACTCTATCAATTCTGCTGTCCGGCGGTCCAATTCCTCCGCAGCCGGATGATAGCCATAAGGCCCTTCGCTGTCATGCGTATGAGACCAGTCGCAGCTGGCGATCAGGCCGACTTTTCTCCCTGATTCCCCTGCTGCTTTTCTGATTGCCCTGCCAAAAGCGATATGCTGCTCATAAGTTATTTCTCTCGAAGGCGTAATGACCACAACCGGCACCTCGGGCATAAAACGAAGCGGTACTATTGCACCCCAATCAAGGGGAAGGCAGGATAGCGGGCCTGCACTTGTTCCGTAATTGATTCCGGCTGCAGGAAGCCCTTTCGCTTCAGCCTCCGCCAAAATAGAGGAAGCAAGCATCAGATCGGTTTTTCTCTCCATCATAAAGGAGGAACCATTTTCAGCCGCTTCCCCCTCAAGCCTTTCAGAAACAGCCACTGCGAATTGTCCATTGATGCGCGTTCCATGGGGAGTGAGCACAATCAGGCTGTCAGGTCGGGCTTTATCCATCAGGGCCCCAAGCCTCCCCATGCTCTTTCTCGTCTTTTCCATGCGCTCCGGCTTTTCCCCTTGCAGTTCAGGTATGATTTCTCCACCATGCGGAGTGATGCAGGCAAATACAAACGGATTCATCCAGTCTCTTCCCTTCGTGTATAATCTAAATTCATTCAGATATTATCCTTCTGAAGTGAACCTTTTTCAGACAGAACCTTACAGCTTCTTTGCACTCATCCCCTTTTCGCATGTATTCTAATAATAAAACTAACCCAGTTGCAATTTTCTGTCTATTAATTTCCTATTTGCCGCTCTCTCCCCTCCTCTGGATGCAATAAGGTTAGCAGCCTGTCCGGACGGGAATAATACAATAGCCCAGCAGGCTCAAAGAAATAGAGGTGATCCGTAAATGCTATTTTTGGATAAGCAGCATGATCCGTGCCGCAATAAAGAGCTGATAGATAAGTTTAGCCCGGGGCTTGATACAAAAACGCTTGCCGAGGAGACAGACAGGCTGTTTAACGAGAGAAGAACCCCTTCCGGCCCGGGCCACAGCGGAAAAACGCCTGATTACGGCAAAGGGTTTTTCAAGAAATTGATTAAAGCAGCAGAAAACCTGATCCTGACCGCAGACCGGAATAATGAAGAGACCGATAGTACCATAGTCGATGAATCCGGCATTGCCTTCCCTCTCTGGAAAAAAAAGCTTGACCAGGAATATACCAGGCTATTCCATGCCTTAGAAAAAGAGGTTTGTGTTAAAGAATGCGGAGCAGCTGGAGATGGGATAACCGATGATACAGAAGCCTTCAGGCGGGCCATCGGCAGAGGCAAGGCAAAAGTCAGCATTCCGGCCGGCACCTATCTGGTGTCTGGCATTCAGCTCCCTTCATGGACTCTCTTGCAGGGGGAAGGAAAAGGCCTGACAGTCATAAAACTTCTTGACCAGTCTCCTAAGGCGGCAAGGCTGGTGACCAATTCAAATCACTGGAAAGGGAACCATCATATCCTTGTCCGGAACCTGAGCCTGGACTGGAACGTCGAAAGGCTCGGCAATGCAGCTAAAACCAGCACCTGGGGAAACCACTCCAGCTGCCTTACGTATGCAAACGTGATGTATGGATGGGTAAAAAATGTGGAAGCCATCAATCCCGGCCTTCACTGTTTTGATATTTCGTCCACACTCTATAACTACTCAGGAGATGGATACCGCGCACGCGGAGGCAGCCGCTATGTCTGGCTGGACAAGCTGAACGGCTATGGATTTGGAGATGACGGGATCACCACCCATCACAGCGACAATATACTGATCTCCAACTGCCATATGTGCGATCCAAGCGGCCGTACCCACAAAAAAGGCTTCTCCAATTCAAACGGCATTGAAGTGGATGATGGCTCAAGAAATGTCTGGCTCGTCAATAACTCATCCGCACGCTGCTTCGGCGGGGTTGAAATCAAGGCACATCATAATTCTTCAGCAGCCTCTGATGTCCAGATCATCGGCCACCTTTCCGTTAATGATAACCGCTCCTTTAACTTCCGCCACATCGGCCATCATAAAGCCGGCGATCCTGAATCGCAGACCGCCCGCAATATCAGGGCAACAAAGATAGTGAGCATCCACCCGGTGCATACAGACCTTTATGCGGGCTCTGCACCCAGGGGATTGGTCGTATCAGCTTATAAAAATGTTGTGATCAACCAATTCACACTGATAGGCGACCCTGAATATGACTATGCCGGCAATCCCATCATTGCCATCCAATACCGAGCGAGGAATGTCGTTCTGAACCGCCTGGCCATTCAGGGCTTTAAACAAGCAGGAGTGGATATTAAAGTGTTCGGCGGAGCTCAGCGGGCTGATCATGTAGAGATCAGCAAAGCCTCCATCCAAGGGTCTGCAAAGCAGGGAATCCAGATTGGCGAAGGCATCCGGCATGTCAGCGTTTCGGAGGTACGGGCAGAAGGAGAGAACGGCAGGTTCGGTCTGGCTGATAACAGTGAACATGCCAGTATTGAAGATGTGCACGCAGAAGGCTACAAAACCCCTGTATCTGTTGGAGGCAAAAAGCACGGGATGGCATAAAGCAGCAAATAAATCTTTCAGGGTTATTATTTTCAGGAACCGCATAAAGCTGAATCCAAAGCCCCTCTCCATCCGTAGAGTAGACAGCGAACAAAAAAGGAGTGGTTTTTATGTGGTTCCTCGCAGGTATACAGGTATTTGTTATTGTGCTTTTTTCTATTCTCGGATGGGCCATCCGCTATAAAAAGAACTACTGGCTCATTTCTGGTTTTGCCGGACGTCCCACAGCAGAGCAGGAGGAACTCATTCAGAATAAAATGCCCCAGAAAACGGGCGGCCTCCTGCTGGCGACGGCAATCGGGATGCTCATCCTTCTTCCACTTGCCTTTACGGGCTTCACATATGCAATGGAAGTCCAAATTGGCTTTATGCTTCTTTTCCTCCTCGGCGGCAGCATCTATTTGTCCAAGTTCGAAATTCCCCGCAAAAGAAAAAGAATGTATTGGTTCACCAGCATCCTCTCCTTCGTCGTGATTGGATTCATCAGCGCCCTTACCTATCTCGGCTATCAAAAGCCGGATCTCGCAATCACAGAAGATACGTTTGAAATAACAGGCATGTATGGGGATGAATGGCCAATTGAGAGTATTACGAAACTAGAACTGCTTGAGGAAATGCCGGAGGTTACCTGGAAGGAAAACGGCTTTGGCCTGTCAACCCTTGCAAAAGGCCGGTTTACGGTAGAAGGTTATGGAAGCAGCCTTCTCTTTATCCACAAAGAAGCCCCCTATATTTATATTGAAATGGGAAGAAAGCATATCTTCATCAATGGGGAGAACGAAGAACAGACTTTAAAATGGCATGAACGGCTGGCAAACAGTGTCGAGTAAATGCTGCCGGCTTTTTCTCAGAACAATGGCCGCAGGTTCCGGATTCTTCTCCGAACCTGCGGCCATTGCCTTTTCCTTTCCTTATCCAAACTCCTGGACAAGGAACAGCATAGCAAGGAGCCCGAGCACAAAAGCATAAGTTGGAATTTTCTCTTCCTTCCTTTCATTGCTGTCAGGGATCAGCTCTTTAAAGATCACAAAAAGCATAGCTCCGGCCGCAAAGCTCAGGCCATATGGAACAAGGCCATCCACCTTTGATGCCAGAAAGTAGCCGATCGTCCCTGTAACGATTTCGACCGCTCCCGTAAGAGCGGCAATCAGGAGGGATTTAATTCTTGAGATATTTTCTGAGAGTAAATAAATGGCGACCAGGAACCCCTCGGGGGCATTCTGCAGACCGATAGCCAAAGCAATGATCGTTTCGAGATTATCTTCGCCCGATCCGTAGCTCACCCCCACCGAAAGGCCTTCCGGCAAATTATGAAGCATGATTGCAATGACGATGATAAGCGTTTTTCTGTCGATGCCTGGATTAAAGCGTATGTCGCCGGCATCCAGCTCCGAAACCTTTGAATTCACATAGTTCAGTATAATTGTACCGGCAAGCATCCCTATTGAGAGCACCAGTAAATTAGAGGCCTTAAGTGCCTCAGGGATAAGGCTGAAAGCTGTCGCTGCCATCATGACCCCTGAAGCAAATCCAAGCAGGATGCACTTCATTTTCCCGTTAATTTTATCCAAAAACAGGATTGGAACAGCGCCCAATCCTGTTGCCATTGCAGATAGTATAATGCCAATGAAAGAATTGTCCATTTCAGCCCTTGCCTTTCCTCACCAATGTCCGCTGTCCTTTACTTCCCCCGGGTCGATTACTTCTCACCAGCACCGGAAATGATGGCTGCAGCAATCGATAATCCTTCGGAAATTCCCTTTACATAAGCTTCCTTCTCTTTGCTCCCCTTTTCGATAGCCAGCTTGATCTGTTTATCTTCATAGAGCTTTTTCTCATCTTCCAGAAGTTTGATGATCTGGTCGGTCCCTTTACCGTCCATGCTGCTCAGCTCCATTTCATGTTGGATGTTGGCCATATATTTCCCTGGATTACAGCTATTTTATTGAATCAGTATGAAGCAATTTTTTCAGGATTTTACCAATCATTACCCGCTTGCCACCCTTTTAAGCATGATTATTTTTGGTATTAATTCCCTTGCCCGCCGGAAAATATTTGGGTTTATGCCCGGGCTGGCCAGGCTAAGTAATGGATATACCAACACCACAGAAGGAGGATGAACAATGGAACATGTTAAGGCACTTCTCATTAAATTTGTGATGATTGCTGTTGTATTGGGCATTATCTTAACCGGCTTTTTTGATGTAAGTCTGACCGATTCCCTGCTCATTAGTGTGGTTCTGACCATTCTGGCTTATATTGCCGGCGACCTGTTAATCTTCCGTACAACAGGAGACCGTTCAGACCAGGGAAAAAGAAATTTGATTGCGACTATTTCAGATGCGGTGCTCGCATTCCTGGTTATCTGGTTCATGGGAAATAACCTTGTTGCCAATGACAGTGACATCATCATCGCTTCTATCATCAGCGCCATCGTCATTGCAGCAGGAGAATGGTTCTTCCATAAATACCTGGACAGCCATGTTTTCGGTGAAAAGCATAGAACAGATGCATATTAATTAAAATAAAGAGTCCCGGGGCCATTTCCCGGGACTTTCTTATGCTGGCCGAGCCTACTTGAATTTAATAACAGCCGGAGATTTGTCAAGATGATGGAAATACGGCCCGCACAAACCTGTCTCATGTGTTCTGACATAGGTCCAGCGAAACTGCCTGTCTGTTATATACACATCTTCCTCTCCCAGCAGATCGCAGGTTTGAAGGGCAAAGGCATCATCGAGAATCAGAGCCTTGTCGCAATGTTGGTAAAAAAGATAGCAGCCTGCTTTTTCTGCCCGGCTGAATGCCGCATCCGCACTGTCCCCTTCGAGACACTCCGCTTTCTTCCAGCTGAAGAGATGCCAGAGATATCCGCACGCTCCGTCCGAATCGTGCAGATAGACGCCCGCCTTCTCAGCAGCGCTCAGCCCTCCTGCGAAGCTATATTCCCATTGAAAACGCAAATAGGCGCCCCAAGCCTGAAGCTCAGTCACCCGAATATTTTTATTCAGCAGCTTTTGCACCAAGTCCATCATCTTCGCCGCCTCTCATTCTATCTATCAACAATGGAAGTTCTTTTAAATCATCAATCTTCCACTTCACAGCCGTATTATTCCAGTTTGAATCCCTCTTCCATACAGCTTCCATTCCGCACCTCTTTGAGCCTTCTATATCGTTAACCGGATGGTCTCCGACAAACACACTCTCATATGGAGAAACGCAGAGCCTGTCCATAGCTCTGTGAAAGATTTGCGGATCCGGCTTGCTGATGCCCTCCCGCTCCGAAATCAGGATCACTCCGAAATATTCCTCAACCTGAAGAGCCTGGATACTCGCCATTTGAAAACCCCATCTGCCATTCGAGATAATCCCCATCTTTATCTGCCTGTCTCTCAAATCAGACAATGTTTCAATTAGATGGGGAAACGGAACACAGCTTTGGTGGAAATGATTAAGATAATCCATTAAAAGATCTTCAGCCGCAATCCCTTGGAAAGTGAATTCCGCTTCCATCTGCTGATAGACTTTATATTTCCAGACATATCCCCGGGCATCCAGTTCTTTGAATCTATTCGTGAACACAGCTTGAGGGATGTGGCTGAGTTTATCGTAATATCTCTGATACTGCTGAATTGAGAATTCTTTTATAGAAGCATCACGGTCCAGCAGGGTCCCATCCAGATCAAAGAAAACAGCTTTCATTACAGCTCCTCCCGATTACTTCGTTCCCCCATTTTACATCCTTTTCTCTAAAGTGGATATATTTACTTTAATTAATTGGGAAAAGCTGCCTGGCAGCAGCTTTTGCACAACTACAATATTTCCGCCCATCCTTTATTTAGTATATACACACCAAAGCAGGCATAAATCAACATGGCAATAAAAAGAAGCCAATAACCCTTTGTATTTGTTCTGATTGGGGTCCGGTAGGCTCTTGGGATAAAAAACTCGCCCACAAACCCCATCAGGCGGAGGAAAAGCCAATAAAGGGAATAAGAGTCCCAATAATCCCAGCCATTGCGAAACCTTATAAAGCCCGCATAATCCTTTAAAAGGACTTCAATGGAAAACACGGCTGTGATACTGATAAAAAAGAAAGGAAAAGTGTTTTTTTCAGGTCTGTACCTAATCAATAATATTGCCAGGAAACTGAAGCTGACGGCTGCTGCCGGCAGAACCTCTTTCATTGGCAGAGCATAGCGGTAAAAGCCCATCCTGAAAAACATTACGCAGAATAGTGCGGCAGTGAGGCTGCTCAATATGAACATAATCCCATAGCGGAGAGTGTTATACCTTATCAAATATAGACTGCCTGCACCGGTAGCAATCAGAACGGTCCATAAAATGGCGTAATGGGCTGCTGTGTGGCTCATATTGAATGCTCCTGCCGTCATGTGTCTTAATAGCCGTTAGTGTCCCGCACTATCGGAATATCATACATGCATCTTCCCCATTTCTCTAGAAGCAACAGCCCATAGCTTATTGGAATTCAGGAAAAAAGTCCGCTGGGCAGTAAGGGCTTTCTTTATGATTAAATAGGCTCTGGTGCAAGAATGGTGTCCAGAGATAATAAACCAAATTTTATATTTTTTCTGAAAAATCTGTTGTTTTTATGCATAAAAGTGTTAAAATGTTTCATATTCCAAAAGCAATCAACAGGAGGAGAACAATAATGGCTACTTTTTTTGGAGCACTAGTCCTGCTTGTACTCGGCTACGTTTTTTATTCTAAATTTGTGGAACGCGTATTCATCATTAATGACAGCACTCCGACACCTGCATATACGAAAAGGGACAATCTCGATTATGTACCGATGAGCTGGTGGAAGGGAAACCTGATTCAGCTCTTAAATATAGCTGGCCTCGGGCCGATCTACGGAGCGGTGGCCGGAGCCTTATACGGTCCTGCAGCCTTTATTTGGATAGTGGTAGGAACAATTTTTGCAGGAGGCGTCCATGACTATTTTTCAGGCATGATGTCCCTCCGCCATCAGGGAGAACAATACCCTTCCCTTGTCGGCCGTTATCTCGGACAAACCGTTAAAACCATTATCAGCGTCGTTTCGCTTGTATTGATGGTGCTGGTGGCAGCCGCGTTCACCGCCGGCCCCGCCCAGCTGATCGCCCAGCTGACACCTCTCAGTTTTACGGTCTCGCTGCTGATTATTTTTGCCTATTTCCTGCTGGCAACCATCCTGCCGATCAACCGCGTTATCGGGAAGATTTACCCTCTGCTCGGCGGCATCCTGCTTTTCATGGCATTGGCAATCGGCATTTCCTTACTTTTTTCCGGTAAAAGCATCCCCAACCTGACATTGGAGAACCTTCATCCAGGGGAGCTGCCGATCTGGCCGCTATTGATGGTCACCATTTCATGCGGAGCCATTTCAGGATTCCACTGTACGCAAAGCCCGATTGTCGCCTGTACGATGAAAAAAGAATCAGACGGCCGCAAAATCTTTTATGGCGCCATGGTTACTGAAGGCGTCATCGCCCTTATCTGGGCAGCAGCCGGCATGACCTTTTTCAATGGAACAGCCGGCCTGGGAGAGGCACTCGCAGCAGGAGGCCCATCCGGAGTCGTGAATGAAATCTCCACCTCCCTTCTTGGGACACTTGGCGGAATCCTGGCCATTCTTGGCGTTATCATTCTGCCTATCACCACGGGAGATACGGCACTTCGCTCTTCCCGTATGATCCTGACTGAAATCTTTGCCAAATTCTTTAATATGGAAAGCAAAATCAAGATTCTTCTGGTAACCGTGCTGGTTGCAGTGCCGGCTCTGTTCCTGGCAACCATTGACTACACTTTCCTCTGGAGATATGTGGGCTGGACCAATCAGGTGGTTGCTACCGTCATGCTGTGGACAGGCACTGTATACCTTCTGAAGAACAGCCGCTTTCACTGGATCTGCGGGGTGCCGGCCCTGTTTATGACAGGCGTCGTCTGCACGTATATTTTTTACGCACCGGAAGGATTGGGGATGGATTACCGGCTGTCCATGATCATTGGCTTCTCGCTGGCGGCCGCCGTGCTCGCCTGGTATATCAGCCAGATATTCAAATACCGCCAGCTGCGGGTGAACAGCAAGGATTTCCGCGCGGCATAAACTACAAAAAGGGCCTCGGCCCTTTTTTGTTTACTTCAATAATTCTTCGATCATATCGTCATGAGAGAATACCAGATGCGGAGGAATATCCTGCCTGATGGACTCAAGGCCAAAATGATAGCTGTTATGTTCGTCCTTGAAAATGACAGGCCGGATACTCTCCTGATTTCCTGGCAGACGCTCTGCCAGCCTGGCGGCAAATGCAAACTGCGAAAGCATATCTTTTGTTCCTAAATGGAAGATTCCCTTCAGCCTGTTCTCCATCATATAACTCACCGCCCTCGCCAGCTGCACATCCGTTAAATGATTGCATGCCAGATGAGTGTAAGCCTCCATCCCTTCCTTCTTCTGAAGCGCATCTTTAAGATGGCTTAACCTTTGAGATTTCTTCCCCCATATTGCAGGAATCCGGATGATCGCTGCCCTCTCCCCCAGAACCCCCTGCAGCATGCTTTCACACCGGATCTTAAAACGGCCATAATCGGTCTGTGATTGAGGCATATCATTCTCGTTATGGTGCTTTGAAAAATCCCCATCAAAAACATTGGCTGTTGAAAAATAATAAAGCATGGAGTTTCCATCCTTCATTGCTTCCGCAAGCTCCTGATGGAACTTCAGCTGAGCGGAAAAGTCCCCCCTTAAGCAGGAAACCGTGATATCCGGCCTGATGGATGAAATCAGGCTCCCTGCAGCACCAGGGTCACCGACATCAAGCTGAATGTCCCTCTCGGACACAGTTCTATTCACCGCAGAATGATA
Source organism: Bacillus sp. UMB0728 (assembly GCF_002858875.1). Classification (NCBI taxonomy): domain Bacteria; kingdom Bacillati; phylum Bacillota; class Bacilli; order Caryophanales; family Bacillaceae; genus Bacillus; species Bacillus sp. UMB0728. Next base: position 160,632 of record NZ_PKLA01000006.1, read on the forward strand.
AGTAGCATAAATCTTAAAATCCTCCCTTACCTGTTCCGCCAAAGCTTTTCCTATAAGCCCGCTGGCTCCTAAAATGAGCAGTTTTTTCATAATCGGCCTCCAATCATTTTCCTGGACATATGCTTAACGTTTTCAAGGTGAAAGGAGATACGGGATACACCATGTAATTTTTTCCAAATTAAACTATAATATTTATATCCTAATTTAACAGAAAGGCAGGTACCAGTGATGAAACAGCCCCTCCTTACGCTGGTTACTCTCATACTCATTTCTGCAGTTCTTGCCGGATGTGAAAAAGAGGCCGATGAAGCAACTAAGCCGGTCGTCTCATCCTTCAAAAATGATGGCGGAAACCAGAATTTCAACATTGTCCATGCACAGTACCTCTATGAAGATTATCTGGATAATCTTGAACAGACACCACGCCAGGAACGGCAGGCACTTTATGAAGAAAAAATTCTTAAGCCTATTGAAAAGGAATGTTTTACAGACCTTGATTACCCTCATATGGCAGAGGAAATCCAGGATTATCAGGTGAACAAATTTCCAGGCACCCTTAAAAAAGTAATAAATTCAATGAACAAAGAGCGTTTGGACTCCCTGATTAAAGAAGCGCTCGAAAAATCTTCTGAAATTCTCCCATCCACTAAAGACATCAATGTGTGCATTTTTCCGACAGACAACACAATGGTTAAAACCATGGTGGCCACCGGTGCAGGCAGGATTATTTTTTATTATAGTGATTATAATTCTTCTGATCGCATGATCAAAAGTTCAATATCCCATGAATACCATCACAGCACATGGACAGAGCAGCATTTTGAGAGTTCTCATCAGAATACAGTTTTGGACAACCTTGTTTTTGAGGGAAAAGCCGTCATGTTTGAAGAAACAGTATATCCGGGAATGACCAGCCTCCCCCTCGATACAAAGGCAGCTCCAGTTTTCTGGAATAAGGTGAGAGACGACCTCCATAAGGCTGACTTTAGCCGATCACTTGAAGTGCTTAATGGCGGTGGCCCCCTTCCCCTCCATTACGGCTACAGCGAAGGATACAAAATCGTGAAAGCCTACATTGAAGAAACAGGCAGCACCGTCGAAGAGTGGACAGCCGCTTCGCCTGATGAAATATTGAAAAAAGGCAGATACATAGAAAGATATTATCCAAAGGAGGAAGCTGAATCATGAAAGATTACAAAGCAGTGGAATTTAATGAAGCAGCAGTCATCATCAAGGAGACAGGCCTGCTGCCGCTGGCTCCCCTCATTCCGGGATACCCGGCGCTCAATACCATTACGGATCCTGTAAGCTGGCATGCAGGGGGAGATTCAGACCCTTGGACATGGCGGACCCGGTTTGCGGGGGAAGGGATTGCCGCTTACGGAAAGTTCATCAGTAAAAAGGCAGTTTTCATTTCAAAAGACTGGGTACCTCTTTTTCTCGCTGTTCTGGGAAAAAACGATGGGCCTGAAGAAAGATACCATAAGGGGGAGCTTTCAAAAGAAGCGCTGACTCTGTACAGCCTTATCCGCTCACAGGAAGGAATTGATACACGCCTTTTGCGGAAAGAGGCGAACATGCTTGGCAAAGAGCACAAAAAGGCTTTCGACCAAGGATTGCAGGAACTGCAGGGAAGCATGGATATTGTCATTTCCGGAATAAAGGAAAAACAAAATGAAGCAGGGGAAACGAACGGATGGAACAGCACCTCCTATGAAACGATGGAAAGCTGGCTGGAGAAAAACGGGATTGAGCGCCTCGCTATCAGCAGAGAGGATGCCAGAGAAAAACTATTGCAGCATTTCTCCGGTTTCTGCCCGGACGAAGCGATGAAGAAGATTTCAAAAATATTATCCTAAAATGGTGAAAAGCCGAAAACTAATCATTCATAGTTTCCGGCTTTTTATTAATCTGTTCGTCTAAAGCTCGGGGTTAGCCTTAAGACGTGTTTGCAGCGGTTGAATGTGAGTGGTTTAGAATCAGAGCGGTGCTTGAATTTACCGATTGAAGGATTCATTCACTTAAAGCCGGTGTTTTTTTGATTATTTCCTGACTTTTTCTACCGAATCGGCAAAATCACACGCAAGCAGCCCTTCTTTTCTCTCTCACCAGCCCCTGCTGGCACCTCCGCCGCCGGATGAGCCTCCCCCGCCGCCGCGTGGTCCGCCTCCGCCGCCTCTTCCTCCGCCCCGCGAAATGACAGAAAGAAGAATATAGGTCAGTGTACCGCCAAAGAACATGAAATCCAGCACAATGACCCCGACGATAATAATAAATAATAGCCAGGAAGGAATGCCTGTGCCCTGCTCTCCTGCAGGCTGTGCTGTACCCTGGCCCTGGCCATACTCCGCTGCGGCTTCGCCGGCAAGTGCTTTATATGTGTCAAGGACAGCCTGCCCCGGCTGTCCGGCCTGGAGCAGCGGAATCGTCATTTCATCAAGTATCCTTCCGGCTTTGCCGTCAGGTATCCGGCCCTCCAGCCCATAGCCGACTTCAATCCGGGCTTTTTTGTCCTTCATGGCAAGAACAAGCAGGACGCCATTGTTTTCTTCGGCACTGCCGATTGCATATTGCCGGAATGCCTGGTTCGCGTATTCCTCAATTGGCCTTCCCCCGGTTGTTTCCACTGTCAGGACTGCTACCTGGGCAGTGGTCCGGTCTTCAAGAGAGCGCCCGAGGGCCCGTATTTCATTTTCCTGCTCCAGGCTTAGGACATCTGCAAAATCCTGGACATATATATCCCCGGACGGGGCGGGAATTCCGTTTTCTTCAGCGTGTGCTGCGCCTGCAGAGATGAACAGCAGGAGAAGGGCCAGAACAAAAGGGAATGCCCGATGCCGGATCATTACTCATTGCCCCCAAAATCAACTTCAGGCGCTTCTTCGGCAGCTGGATCGGCCCGGAAGTATTCTTTCTCATCAAAGCCGGTCACATTGGCAACAATCGCACCGGGGAACCTTTTAATTCTTTTGTTGTAGCTTCCTACCTGCTCATTATAATCCTGGCGTGCCACCGATATCCGGTTCTCTGTTCCGGCAAGTTCATCCATCAGCTGCGTAAATTGCTTGTCCGCCTTCAGATTCGGGTAGTTCTCGACCACAACGAGCAGCCTGCTCAATGCATTTGAAAGCTCGGTATTGGCCGTCGCTTCTTCTTCCGGCGTCCTTGCGCCTGCCAGCCTCGCCCTGGCATCAGAGATGGATTGGATGACTTCCTTCTCATGTGCTGCATATCCTTTGACTGTATTAACGAGGTTTGGGATCAGATCCAGCCTTCGCTGAAGCTGGTTCTCGATCTGAGAATACGCTTTGTCCACATCTTCCTCGGCATTTACAAATCCATTATAGCTGGATCCCAGCATCATAAAAATGATGACTAAGGCTACAACGGCAATCGCTATCCCTGCAAAACCCTTTTTCAAGTTGTCCACTTCCAATTCATAGATGATTTATCTGCTTGAACATTATTTTTCCTTCTTTTCCGGAAAGCTAAACTTTCAAGAAGGGAATGAAAGATGGCATTTTCAGGATATAACTTTCCAGCTTATAAAAAGAAGCAGCCCCCTTCAGGACTGCTTCTTCATATCTCTTTTGATGAAAATGGCAGCAATAATTTAATGCCGCGCCTGTTAAAAGGTAAAAACTTCATATCGGTGATAAGATGGCTCGCATAGGCAGCCATGCAGGTCTTAAAGACTCCTTCTATCCCAAGGGAGCTATCGAGCTGATAGGCAATCACCCCAAAGAAAATCAGGCCAGCCGCTGAATGCGTGTAGGTCCTATGGGAGACAAATGATGCTGCAATGATGTATATGCCCAAAAGCAAAAGCCAGCTTTCCTGAAGAGACAAGCCGCCGGCCGCTATCCCGATTCCTGTAACCGTCAGCATCCTCCTCTTCGTGATGAAGGATGCCAGGATTACAATGGCTGCACCAGCCCCCATTCCGAGCCAGCGCTCCTGATCTCCTCCTTCAAGAAAGCTGTACAAACACATCAAAAGCCCTATCGTCTGGGCAATCGAGCGGATTGCTTTATGTGATATCGTAATTTTATTGCTGAGCTTGCCGTCGATATCGGCATCCGGCAAGAGGGCTGAAGCTGTGCCGATCCCCACTAGTACAAGAGTTTCCGCAGGGCTTGATTGCACGGCATTTGCTGCCATAAATCCAATGACGGCCCCGACTGTCATATGCGCTGTTCCGTTCATGCTGTCATCCTGTCTTTTTTTATAAGTTACTTATTATACTAGCATAATAGAACATATGATTGCATAGGGAATTAGTCTTTTCCAGGAAAAATATAACTTCATTTTTGATAAATAAATTTACAGCTTTCATTCTTTTAACGTATATTTAGAATAGTATAATTATGGCCGGGCCAGACTTCGCAGCTTCTATTTCCCACCTCCCTCGGCTGAATATTTCAAAGGAGGAGGACATGACAATGCTAAAAGATACCCGAACCGGGCTAGTGGTTTCAAGGAAATTCGATGCGCCGCGCGAGCTTGTATTCAAAGCATGGACAGAAGCAGAGCACCTCAAGAACTGGTGGGGCCCAAAAGGTTATGCCATGAAGGTCACCATGCTGGAACTCCATCCAAAAGGAATGTTCCACTATAGCCAAAAGTCTCCCGAAGGATATGAAATATGGGGCCGGTTCATCTTTGATGAAATTTCTCCTCCGGATAAGCTCGTATTTATAAATTCATTTTCAGATGAAGAAGGGAGTGCTGTCCGCGCTCCTTTTAATTCCGGATGGCCTCTTGAAGTGGTCAATCATGTAGGCTTCCTCAGTTCGGAGGATCAAACCGAGATAGAGCTGTTCGCGTCCCCTCTAAATCCTGAAGAACATGAGCAGCGCAGCTTTGAAGCTGCACTTGATGGTTTGCACCAGGAATACTCCAGCACCTTCAGCCAGCTGGATGAATACTTAAGGATGATTAAATAATCTGTCATTCTCCCCATTACTTGATGGGGAGTTTTTTTGTTCCCGCAAACAATATTGCCGGGTTTCAGAAGTTTCTATTAAAGAAACTTAAGCCCGGTGTTTAACCGCCTGCAATTAGTGAAAAATAATACAAGACAAATGCAGGTATACAAAGGAGCAGATGCTGATGGCCATGAACGGGCAGATTCCTCATGATAAAAGTCTTGATAACAGCCTTACTTTAATGAAGGAAGGCTACGAATTTATTCCTAACAGAAAAGAACGGTACGGAACAGAGCTTTTTGAAGCCCGGCTGCTCGGGCAAAAGGTGATTTGCATGAGCGGACAAGAAGCGGCTCGGCTATTCTATGATACAGACCGTTTCAAAAGAAACGGGGCAGCTCCCAAACGGATACAAAAAACATTGTTTGGTGAAAATGCCATCCAGACGATGGACGGTGACGCCCATATCCACCGGAAACTGTTGTTCATGTCCCTGATGACGCCTCCCCACCAAAAAAGGCTTGCCGGGATGGTCATGAATGAATGGAAGGCAGCGGCAGCCAAATGGCAGGAAGACGGCCGTGAAGTTGTGCTGATGGAAGAAGCAAAGGTTATTCTCTGCCGCACAGCCTGTGCATGGGCGGGTGTCCCGCTGAAGCAGGAGGATGAAAAAGAGAGAGCTGAAGAGTTTGCCGATATGGTAGACGCCTTCGGGGCGGTTGGTCCCCGCCATTGGAAAGGCAGGCATGCGAGGGGCAGCTCAGAAGACTGGATACGGGGTCTTATCGAGGATGTCAGAGATGGAAAGCTGGCTGCAGAAGAAGGTACTGCCCTGTATGAAATGGCCTTCCACAAAAATCTGGATGGGACTCATCTTGATTCACAAATGGCCGCTGTCGAGCTCATCAATGTTCTCCGCCCGATTGTTGCCATTTCGACTTTCATTGCCTTTTCTGCCCTTGCCCTTCACGGTCATCCCCGCTATAAGGAGATGCTGCAGACCCGCAGCGGCAGCGAGCTTGAAATGTTTGTCCAGGAAGTGCGGCGCTTTTATCCTTTCGGTCCGTTCCTTGGAGCGATTGTACGCAAAGACTTCATCTGGAATGAGGCGGAATTCAAAGAGGGGATGCTTGTCCTTCTCGACATTTACGGAACCAACCATGACCCGCTGCTTTGGGAGGAACCGTACGAATTCCGGCCGGAGCGTTTCGGAAATTGGGACGGCAGCCTTTTTGACCTGATCCCTCAAGGCGGCGGCGATGCCTCGAAAGGCCACCGCTGTCCCGGAGAAGGCATAACGATTGAGGTTATGAAAGCAAGCCTTGACTTCCTCGTGAACGAGATCGACTATTCTGTTCCGGAGAATCAGGACTTGAGCTTCAGCCTTTCCAGGATGCCGACATTTCCAGAGAGCGGCTTTATTATGAGCAATATTAAAAGGAAATGACCGTTAAAGAGGACTCCGCCGTTTATAGGGCGGGTGTCCTTTCCTTTTTGCCGAAAAAAAACAGGCACTCAATTGAGTGCCCATTCTTTGCGTATTAGCCTTTAACTACGTTAGAAGCTTGAGGTCCGCGCTGACCTTCTTCGATGTCGAAAGAAACTTCTTGACCTTCGTCAAGAGTTTTGAAACCTTCGCCTTGGATAGCTGAGAAGTGAACGAATACATCTTGACCTTCTGAAGTTTCGATGAATCCGAATCCTTTTTCTGCATTAAACCATTTAACTTTACCTGTAGCCATGTTTGTTGCCTCCTTGCGTGTAAACACACATTGTATTACTATTCTTGCTCAAAGTTATCAAGGCGAAAAGTATCAAAACTGTTCTTTCCTTATATACCGAACAAAAATAATTTCACTTTATGATAACAGATTAACAAAGGATAAGCAAATTTATTCGTTAAAAAAATGGAAACGGTAACAATCCGATAAATCTCGACAATTTTCTTATGTGCCAGGCCCTAGTTGGACAAATGTCCATCTGCCGTGCCTGGCACCCTTCTATTCTAGTTGGGAAAATCATGTAATATTTGTTTTTTTTATGTTCTGAATTTTTAAATTGCTATATAATTAGAAAATAGGTTTGTGGCAATTAAGCTGTTTGACTTTTTAAGACCGATTTTTTTATAACAATCGCGGGGAAGGGGTCCAAATACCAATTATGCTAAAGGCGCGATTATTTATCTTTTTTATTTTCTTCACCTCACTTGCTGTTGCTTCCCAATCGGATTGGACGGTTCCGGAGATGAATCTATATCTCCTGGCCCTTGCTTTTTATTGGATCTTTTCTATTTCTTATTTCCATCTTAGGATACACAGCAAGCTGGGCAGCTCGACCATTGACTATGGCATTACCTACAGCCTTTCATTCGGACTTTTCGCCGGGCCGGCAGGGCTGCTGATATTCGAGACGCTCTATCGCTTTACGGTTTATTTTACAAAAGTGAAGACCAAAACAGCAGATCCTGATGAATTCGTCCATACCTTTTACAATATCGGTGCCTTTACGCTGAATAACAGCATTGCCTATTTCATCTTTCAATCTCTGTATCCCAGGATGGAAGGCATCCCATTCGGCTTCTGGCTGCTGATGCTGCTGCTTATTACCGTGACAGCCATCCTGTCTGACCTTTATTTGATCATTTTCTTCTCGTTCCTTGGAGAAATCAATACGCGCAGGGAGGCAATCGATTTTATAAAAAGCAGGAGTGTCCTTGATATGGGAAAGATCGCTTTTACAAACGGATTCCTCCTTCTTTTCCTCCAGCAAGGGAAATGGGATATGCTCCTTGGCCTGTTCCTGCTGAATTATCTTGTGAGCCGGTCTTTCCTTTCCAAGTCACAGAGTGCACAGCATAAATATGAGCGCGATAAATTTGAGCAGATGGCATATACCGACTTTCTCACAGGTGTCCATAACCGCGCCTTCATGGATCAGAAAATGAAGGAATTGGACAAGGCCCAGGAAACGGTTGGGATCATAGTGGCCGATATAGACAAATTTAAACTGATCAATGACTCTTATAACCACGCAGTAGGCGACTGCGTTATCAGGCATTTTGCGGATTGCCTGAAAGGGGTGCTCACAGAGGAAGATGTCCTTATCCGGAGCGGCGGAGAGGAATTCACTCTTTTCCTCCGCGGCAGGAACTTTAATCAATGCAGCAAGCTGATTGAAGATATTAACCGGGGGCTTTTGGAAAAGCCGGCTGAAGCCGATTTCCACGGAAAAAGGATTCAGATAGGCTATACAGCCTCTTTCGGTCTTTATTATGGGAAGGTGAACACAGAAACTCCAATGGAAAAAGCCTATATCCTGGCAGACCAGCTGCTTTTTCAGGCAAAAGATCTTGGCAGGAACCGTGTTTCGGCCAAGAACGGTTTAGTCAGCCTGGAAGCTATAGGGTCTTAGCATTACAAAGAAAGCAGCGGAATCATGTTCCGCTGCTTTCCTTTTATACCAGCTCCCGCTCCCAAAAGCGGTGCTGGGCAATTGCCTGGATAAACTCCTCTGCGAAGCTTTCCGCTCCATCTCCAAGTACAATTCCTGCAGCATTGTTTTTACCTCTGTTTTCAAGCCAGTTCCTGCCTTCATGAGTCGCTCCGATCGGCTTATAGTGAGCGAAGGCCTCATGGATGAAATAGGCTGCATCCTGCTGAAATTTCTTTGTCCCGCCACTGCCTCCTGCGGCATATATGGCATCCACCAAGACAGATTCAGTGGTAAGGAATGTATCTTGGACTTCAAGCTCGCTACCATCAGAGCCTTTAATCGTCCCGAGCCTGCTGCTGATTATGACGGGCATAATGCCTTCTGCCTTCAAGGCTTCCAGTACCTTCATGATTTCTCCATTAAATCCATCAGCGGCAATGACTCCCACCTTTCGTGTTGCAGGGAGCTTCTTCGTTTTTTCCTGGCTGAGTGCAGGCGAGGATTTTGTTACAGCAGAACCGCCCTCTTCAGGAGGGACTGCTCCGATATTTTTTGCAAATTCTCTTGTCATTTCAAGATCGACATTTGCAAACATGTCCACAACCTGCTGCTGGATCGACTTGCTCTTCACTTTGCCGAGTTCAAAGCTGAACGCATCGATGATATGCTGCTTTTCCGGTCCGCTCATACTGTTCCAGAAAAGCTTCGCCTGTGAAAAGTGGTCCTTGAAGCTATCGCTCCTCGATCTTACCTTGCGACCCTCGACCTTCTCCTGGTAATGAACATACCCGCCCTCTTCCTCTGACGCAGGAGAAGGGGTATTATTGGCGATTGAGTTATTATGATAGCTCACCGGTCCCTTGTTGATGGTCTGCCGGTGGAAACCATCCCGCTGGTTGTTATGGAAAGGGCAAACCGGGCGGTTAATCGGTATCTCATGGAAGTTTGGCCCTCCCAGACGAAGGAGCTGTGTATCAGTATAGGAGAACAAGCGCCCCTGCAGCAGCGGATCATTGGTAAAATCAATCCCCGGCACTACATGGCCCGGGTGGAAAGCGACCTGCTCAGTCTCCGCAAAAACATTGTCCACATTCCGGTTGAGCGTCATTTTTCCAATGATTTGGACGGGTATGTCCTCCTCCGGCCAGAGTTTCGTAGGATCAAGTATATCGAAATCAAAGGAGAATTCGTCTTCTTCTTTTATCACCTGGATCCCCAGCTCGAATTCTGGATAGTTGCCCTGTTCAATAGACTCCCAAAGATCCCTGCGGTTAAAATCAGGATCCTTGCCGGCTATTTTCTGTGCTTCGTCCCAGACGAGGGAATGGACGCCAAGCACAGGCTTCCAGTGGAATTTCACAAAATGCGAGATACCCTCCTCATTCACAAGGCGGAATGTATGGACGCCAAACCCTTCCATCATGCGGAAGCTTCTTGGCAACGCGCGGTCTGACAAAGCCCACATGATCATATGGGCGGATTCCTGATTGTTGGCGACAAAATCCCAGAAGGTATCGTGGGCAGCAGAAGCCTGCGGCATTTCATTATGCGGCTCAGGCTTGATTGCATGAACAAGATCCGGGAACTTAATGGCATCCTGTATAAAAAATACCGGCATATTATTTCCTACCAGGTCATAATTGCCTTCTTCTGTATAAAACTTTGTCGCAAACCCGCGCACATCCCTGACAGTCTCGGCTGATCCCCGGAAGCCGACAACCGTTGAGAATCTTACAAATACAGGGGTTTTCACAGCAGGGTCCTGCAGGAACTTTGCCTTTGTATACTTTTTCATAGATTCATATACCTGGAATTCCCCATGCGCTGCAAAGCCGCGTGCATGAACGACCCGCTCGGGGATCCGTTCGTGGTCAAAATGAGTCATTTTTTCCCGGAAATGAAAATCCTCCAGCAAGGTAGGCCCCCGGACACCGGCTTTAAGCGAGAACTCGTCCTCTGATACTTTGACTCCCTGATTGGTTGTCAGCTTTTCTCCACGGTCGTCTGTCCTGAATTGCTCCAGCTGTTTGTTTTTGCTGGATTCATTTACATTGCGGTTATCTTTCATTCAGTCTCCTCCTCATATAGAATGGCTCATGCTGACTGGCAGCTATGTACAAGTCCCTTACCCATTCCCAGTAGAAGAGAGAGCTAAACAGAGAAAGCAGACTAAATGTTTCAATTTTTTGAACAGTGGTTATTTTAATCTGGATATGGAATGACGACAGCCTGGCACGACTTTTCATAGAATTCAATTGGCCCCGCCCCGCCGATGACCGCATATTCATAGCCGATTTCTTTCATATTCTTCAGGCAGGCATGGAGAAGGGCGCTTCCTGTTCCTTTTTCCCGAATGCCTCCAGCCACTCCCATCGGCCCGAAATATCCCTTTTTTCCCTTGTATGAATCAAATACTGCAAACCCAATCAGTTCCCCGTCTCCACTGAAAGCTATGTAGACCGGCGGTTCCTCCTGCTCCATCCCAGCTTCAGCCGTTTGGGCCCATTCAGCCGAAAAATGGGCTTCTGCAAATGCGGCAAGCATCTCTCTATCCTTTTTCCCTGCTCTCCTGACCGCAGAGAACAGCTTGTCAGGCGGTGAGTACGATGCCAGATGTACAGCTAAATCTCTGGCTGCTGCCCCGATTGCTAGCATCTGCTGTTTATCTTCCTTCCCTGCCAAATCAGCAAGAGAATCACAGGAAAGCAGCGCCTTCAGGAGATGGCCTTCATTAAGGATCATCTGGCCGTATTTCTTCATATATCCAGCCGCCGCCTCCATCACGACCTTTGTTTCCTCAGATATCTCTGCCGGAAATCCAAGCAGCAAGCTCCCCCCTTCTTCAGAATTTTTGACTGAGGCTGAGCGGAGGCTGCTTATGTCTAAACGGCACTTATTCGCCAGTTCCGCAAATGCCCCGGTCCTTTCAAGCAGGCACCCTGATAGCAGATGCTCCGGCTGGATAAACCGGCAGCCAGTCTCCACCCGTTCTCCTTCTGCCAAGTGGATGATCCTTTTCAGGCGGTCTGTCATCTTCATTTTTCTTAGCCTCCTTCTGATTTTTAAAAATAGGGAACCTTTTTCCATCTTCTCCGTATTAATTAGTAGGGCAAGGGGCAAAAATTTTAGACAATGAAAGGGCGGAAAACGATGTGGCTTGACCTGTTTTTTATTATGATGTTCCTTATCGGATGCTACTACCTGCTGCAGCTCCGGCTCCGTATAAAAAAAGCGGCCGATTTGTCGGGACAAGCTTTATTCCCACGCACACAGGAAGAATATTCAGGCATCCTGCTGCCAGGCGAATGGAAGGAAATGCAGCCGATCACGAAAAATACTAAATCCTATCAGTATATAAAATGGGGAACCGTATGTGCTTTTTTCCTCATGGCCGGCTTCCTCCTGCTCCTGCTTTTAACCGATTGGTTTGACCCCGCCTTCTTGAATGCGGCTTATATATTCTTTGCCATTGCAAGCTTCATCCGCCAGCCGCAGAATCTATTTATCATGAAGGACGGCATGATTCTGCACGGAAGGTTTTACAGCCAGACCGAAATCCGCTCTTTTGAGACAGAGAAAATTGTCCGCTGGCATCCTCTTTACGGGCTGGACTCCCGCGCAGACAATGGCTATCAATTAAAACTCAAGGTGAAGAATCGTTTGTTTCAGCCAGGCCTCATTGCTGTGCCGGATAAAAAGCACTTAACAGCAATAGAAAACCTGCTTGGAAATATAGGTATAGAAAGAACCAGTTCAAGTGAATATGAGAGTAAAAAGGAATCCTCCAGCGGGGCATAATGCTGGAGGATTTTTTACGGCTCCTGTCACCGGGCACTTTTTTTCCACGACAGCACTGCTCCAAACAGGAGCGCACCTGCTATAAAAGTCAGAGGTAATATCCAGGGGGACGGTGCCGGTCCAAATGAAACCAAGGCCGGTGCTGAGGCAGCTTCATGCCAGGCCCTGTCCATATCAGGTTCATAGTTTTTGGTTTGTATATAGCCATTCACCATAGAATAAGCCGCATATATTAGATGGCATGATGCTGAAAGGATACATGCCTTTACTGCCAGCTTCATCGCTTCATCTCTCCTATTCTTGATTTTCTGGCTGCTAAAATGCAGCGTTAAAATCCTTCCATCCATACACACAGAGCTCGAGCTCCCGGCCGCTGCCGATTTTTATTGGGATAGCATCCTTCAGCAGTCTTGCACCCGTGTGTTCATAAAAGCTGCAGGCATCATTTTCTTTCAGCACCTTTACGATAGCAGAACGAATTCCCTCTTTTTGAAATACTTGAAAAAGCTCTTGCAGGAGTGCCTTTCCAAGGCCAGTTCCCTGATGCTCTTCAAGCACATATAGACAGGTGACATCCCCCTTGAAACCGCCATACTCCCCTGTTTCCTCTTGACTTCCGTCTGCAAAACCAACTATCCTGCCATTTTCCTCTGCCACAAGTACAATATTTCCGGGTATCGCGATATTCCTGTGCCACAGCTCTGCCCTTTTTTCCACGGAAAGAGCTGCAAGATATTCATCATCAATAATGCCCCTATAAGCAGTCCTCCATGTTTCCACATGGACTTTGGCGATTCCTTCTGCATCCTGGTCCTTCGCTCTCCTGATCTTCATTCTTGCCCCTCCCGTCCCCTAGGATTCCGGATATGTATTCCTTAGAAACCGGATCGATTGGAGGATCAGCTCCCTTAATACCTCTTCATCCACATCTGCCAGCTTATTGATGTACACACAGGCCTTGCCGGCTGTATGCTTGCCGAATCTTTCAAGCAGTTCTCCCCTTTGAGTGTCTCCGGTGGCAAAATAGAGGCTGATCTTTGCCTTCCTCGGGGAAAAGCCGACAAGCGGTGCGTCTCCTTCATGCCCGGTCTTATATTTATAATGATAAGATCCAAATCCGATAATGCTCTCTCCCCACATCTTCGCCTTGTATCCGCTTGTATCTTCAAAAATTTCAATCAGTCTGTAGGCATCCTGCCGTTTCTTCGGGCTGTCTACATTTTCAATGAATTCTTCTACACTTTTATCATTTTCCCTCGTCTTCTGCTCGTACATCATTTCCCTCCTTAAGTTTCTATTTTACTTAGTGTACATTTCTACAGCAGGGGCTGTTCTCCTTCCTGCAGACGGCCTTTTTATAAGATGCAAAAAGCCCCGCCGTCTTGCGGCAGGGCTTCCTTTCCATCATTCACTTTTTTCGCTGGAATCGGAGTCTTGTTTCTTTTCAGCTTTATAGGCTTTCTTGAAATCACTGCTGTAGTTCACTTCCTGGGTATCGGAGAGCCCGTTGTTCTGCTCTGTGTTGAACCCTTTGTATGGTGGTTTTTTGTCTGCCATTTTAGCATTCTCCTTTCCAATTTATATTCATTATTCTTTTACCCTCCGGACATTCCTGCAAACGGAAAGTTTAGAGGCCCCCTCTAATTAGGTAAACAAAGAACAGAGGTGATGAAGAATGACATTGAAAAAGATAGGTACGCTTCCCGAATTGGTGAAGAGGGCGGAAAATGCGGCTGGTTCCCGTTTGTACATCAGCCAGGAGGAATCCTCGCGTCCTGGTGCTGTTCTCGGGGACGAAGACAGTCCCAGCGGCTCCGCGATGGGTCTGGAGCTTAGTCTCCTTCTCCAAACTGGCTCTGAACAGCTTTACTACAGCAATAAATACGATGAAGAGGATCTTTACGAAGCCGACCTTGGTTTCCTGGAAGGATTGAAGGAAAATACAGATCACACCCTCCTCTCCCCCTCAGATTTCAGAAAAAGGCTGGAAAGTGCTGAATAAAGGGCTCTGAAGCTGCTTTAACGGTTATGACAGGATCATAACCGTTATTCCGCAGAGAACTTGTGAAAAATTTCACAAAATAGCCATAGAGTTTGTGAATTATTTCACATTTTTAATATATAATAAAAGTATCTTAGTTAACCGCCTCGCGGGAATAGCAGACATATAACTCTTACAATTGAAGGGAGAAATTCGAGATGAAAACAAACAAAGTGAACAGGGTTGTTGTAATTGGCACTGGAGCTGTGGGCTGCAGCTATGCATACTCAATGGTCAACCAGGGCGCCGCAGAAGAAATTGTCCTGATCGATGTGAACGAAGCTAAGGCCGAAGGTGAAGCAATGGATCTTAATCACGGAATGCCGTTTGCCCCTTCCCCAGTCAGACTGTGGAACGGAACCTATGATGACTGCAGGGAAGCTGATCTTGTCGTCATCACTGCAGGCTTGCCCCAAAAGCCCGGTGAAACAAGGCTTGACCTTGTAGCGAAGAACACCGGCATTTTCAAAACCATTGTCAAACAGATTATGGCGAGCGGCTTTGACGGCATTTTTCTGGTCGCAACAAATCCGGTTGACATCCTGACATATGTGACGTGGAAAGAATCCGGCCTCCCGAAGGAAAGAGTCATCGGATCAGGCACCGTACTTGATTCAGCCAGGCTGCGCTTTAAGCTGGGCGAGTATTTCAAAGTGGATACAAGGAATGTCCACGCAGCCATCATCGGAGAACACGGAGATACGGAATTCCCTGTTTGGAGCCATAGCAGCATTGGAATTGAATCTCTTGGCAGCTTTTTGAAGCGCAAAGAAGACGTGAACCCGGACTGTCTCGAAAAAATATTCGTCAATGTACGTGATGCAGCCTACGATATCATTCAAAGAAAAGGTGCGACCTATTATGGGATCGGAATGTCACTGGCCAGGATTACGAAAGCAATCCTCCATAACGAAAATTGTATTCTGACCATTTCTGCTTATTTGGACGGTGAGTATGGAGAAAAGGACCTTTATATAGGTGTTCCCGCCATCATCAACCGGGAAGGCATCCGTGAAATAATTGAAATCGATCTCAATGAGAAAGAGAAAGAGCAGTTCAGCACCTCTGCGAAAGTATTAAAGGAGATTATGGCCAGTACACTTTAATTCAAATAGGAGCCGGCAAACCGATGCCGGCTTCTTTTTGTTTTAGATATATCAAACTACTCTTCTCCTTTCTTCATATCCTTAGATTTTGTTTCACTGTCTTCCGCAGATTAAGCAGAATGGAAAATAGTGCGGTAACAGCGGCAAGCACAATCATCATACTACTCCTTCCTAAATATCAGTTCAAATATCCTTTATTTACCACTATATAACTCATTCTTAATACAAGACTTTGCTAATAATAGAACATATCATTAGAAATAAAGGAGGCCGCAGCATGGACAGCGAAATGGGCAAAAAGATAAGCACACTTGATTGGGAGGCGCTTCATCAATCCTTGGATGAGGCTGGATTTGTAAAATTAGGCACCCTCCTATCCCCCGCGCAATGCGATTCTCTTATCGGTATGTATGAGGATGAAAGCCTTTATCGAAGCACCATCAATATGGAGCGCTACCGTTTTGGGGAAGGTGAATACAAGTACTTCGCGGATCCCCTTCCCCCTCTTTTGCAGGAGCTCCGCTCAGCTTTTTACCCTGAGCTTGCGAAAGCTGCCAACCGCTGGCTTGCCTTGCTTGGCAAAGAGTCTGCCTATCCCGGCACCCTGGAGGAATTTCTGGAAGAGTGCAGGCAGCACGGACAGGAACGGACAACCCCGCTTATCCTGAAATATGAGCAGGGAGGCTACAACTGCCTGCACCAGGATCTTTACGGAGATGTGTTTTTTCCTTTCCAGGTATTATTCACTTTGAGCAGAAGAGGACAGGATTACACCGGCGGTGAGTCTCTTCTCGTAGAACAGCGCCCAAGAGCGCAAAGCCGCGGGCATGTAATTACGCTCGAACAGGGTGAGGCCCTGATTTTCCCAACGAGCAGCAGGCCGGTCCAGGGGAAAAGAGGCTACTACAAAAACACTGTCCGCCACGGTGTCAGTACACTCTCCTCTGGTACCCGGTATGGATTGGGAATCATCTTCCACAATGCAAAATAAGGATGATAACAATGAAAGCTAATATTGGCTATAAAACACCTAAGACCATTTTGACTAAAGGCACCGGGTTCCTTTCCAGCTACAGCCACTCACTTAACCCTTATACAGGCTGTGCGTTTGGCTGCTCCTACTGCTATGTCAGAGAAATGCCAGTCTCCATCTTCCGCAGCGAAGAATGGGGCAGCTGGGTCGACGTAAAACAGGGTGCGGCAGAACTGCTTGATAAAGAAATAACAAAAGCAAAACAGAAAGGCCCTGTGACCATTTTTATGTCTTCCAGCACAGACCCCTATCAGCCGGCTGAGCACACAGAGAGAATTACCCGCTCCCTGCTTGAAGCTATGACAGAAAACCAGCCGGATTTCTTGTTTGTCCAAACAAGAAGCCCCCTTGCAGCAAGGGATGCGGATCTGTTTCAAAAGCTTGGAGAAAAGGTCCGGATCAGCATGACAGTGGAAACGGACAGCGAGAGAATAAGAAAGCATTTTACGCCCTCCGCCCCGCCGATCCCCGCAAGGCTGAAGGCCCTGCGGGAGATGAAGGAAGCAGGAATACCCGTCCAGGCTGCCATTGCCCCTATGCTCCCCAGCAGTGAGAAGTTCCCGGAATTACTTTTCCCCATTGTAAACCGGATTTGCATCGATGATTATTTTATGGGAGATGGAAGCGGAGGACGAAGAACGGAAAAGATCGGCATCCCTTCTCTTTACGAAGAACTGAATCTAAAAGAATGGTACAACCGGACCGCATACAGGAAACTATATAAGCGATTTACAGAAGTATTTCCTCCGGAAAAGGTTCTGATCAGCAAAGAGGGCTTCCTTCCGCAATAAGGTTTTCAGCCGCTGCTGACCCCGGAAAATAGTTGGGATCTGACCCTGAATGATTGCCTGAATTTCTGCTAATCTTAGCTATGAAAATAGACGGATGGAGGGCTTTCTATGGGTTTGGAAATGAGAAAAGAATGTGAAAGATGCAGTGCTCCTTTGAGGTTGGACGATACAGCTTTTATATGCGTATATGAATGCACTTTTTGCCGGGATTGCACGGAAGAGATGGAGAATATTTGCCCGAACTGCGGCGGCGAGCTTGTCAAGAGGCCAAGAAAGACTGCTGCTGGATGAAGAATGCTGTTTTTGCCGGCTTGGATAGCGTTCTTCAAGCTGGTTTTCAGACAATATGGCGCTGGGAGAGCCGGCAGCCTGCCCCTTTTTGAGCTCATTTTATTAATCGGCCTGATAATCTGCCAAATTCGACGGTTATTCTACCGATTCAGGGCATAATCTACCGACTTCATACGTTATTCTACCAACTTCACCAGTTAATTTACCAACTGCCTCTTTTTTAGTCCTTCCCCTCTAAAAACGCCTGTGCCTCTTCTACCTCGTTCGTTTCCAGCATAAGCTTTTTCATTTCACTTCCCCCGGTCTCAAAAATGAATATGGCCGGGACCTCTTCAAAGGAATACTTCGAAAATTCTTTGCGGGCCTCTTCAGGATCAGCAATATACCGGAGCTCGCCAACCGGTCCGCCGCTGCCGGCAAAATCGCTGAATGCTCCGCTCAAATCCTCATTACCCCCTATGATAACGACTTGATAACTTCCCGAAGATTGGCCGGATGCTCCGCATGCAGCCAGAATGGCAGCGGCTGCCAGAAAGAGAAACAGCACTATTCGTTTCATAATTTGCTTCACTCCTTTTTGTTAGATTTTAGCAGGATTATCATAAGGATCACTGAATAGTTAAAAGAACTTAATGGTAAGGAGAATATCTTTCATGAAATATAAAAAAGAGAAACTGGTTCTTGCCGGTATAGTGATCATTTTCCTGCTGCTGCATTCAACCCCTCACCTTGCTCTCAGGACCCATGTTTTTATAAGCGGCTATCCAGGTGCTGCTTTGACTTCAGGCATTATCGAGGATGACTACCATAACAAAGCAGATTCCAAGAAATTTGCCAGGCTTAACGGCAAGGCTTATACACTTACAGATCCTCCAATTGAAAAAGCAACTGAAGGCCTTTTAAGAAACTATCTTGTAAGGAAATTCGGCTTCCTTTATTTTGCTGAGTATTATGGTGAAACTTAAATGCCATGCCTCATTAAGGCACGATTAAAAAGGCAGACTCCGCAGCCTGCCTCTTCTTATGCTTTAAAATGCTGAACTATGTTGCCTTTCCCGTCCCGGACCTCAATTTCCGCGTATGCTCCGTTGATCAAAGTGACCTGCGGAGGGACATGGCCGCAGTCGATGTCATAAATAACGGGCACTTCAAGCTCAGCTGAAAGCTCTTTATATACATCCTCTGCAGTATAGCCGCCAACTGCTGTGTTGGCGCTGCTGCGACCAAACATGATTCCCGCACAGTCTTCAAACCAGCCGGCCATCTTCATATGAACCAAAGTCCTGCGCAGATCGGTTGTTGTCATTTCACAGTTCTCAAAATACCAGACAATAGGATCCCCGCCAAGGTGCTCCCGCTGAAATTCACGGACACGGCCGTAAGGGGTGCCGATCAGATGCCTGATAACATCAATGCATCCGCCGAGCAGCCGGCCTTCCATCCTCTCCGGACTGCCGGATATAGATTTCCAGCTCGTCGGCTCTGTTAAATGAAATACATATGGTGAAGGATTCTCATGCTGCCATTCTTTCTGATAGTTGCTGGAAGATTCCTGTTGGACCGATCCGCCCTCTTCTGTTTTCAAAACATCCAGCCATCTGGCTGTTGTTTCATCCATTTGCTCACCGCGCAGGTCGGCAAGATTGGTTCCATGGGCCGTCGCCATCCCGGTCATCAAAGTGACGGCCAACAGCAGCAAACTCGTATCCGAATAGCCTAATATCCACTTTTCTTCCATTCCGGCGAAATCCACTTTATCCAGAATTTCTACTAAAAGCTCCCCTCCCCACGGAGGAATGATTAAGTCTATCCCGCTGTCTGCCATCATTTCATTGAATTCATCCGCTCTGACTGTCGCCGGGGCCGACTTTGCTTTTTCCTGTGTCCACAGAGTGTCCCCGCACTTTACGCGGAATCCCCTTGACTCCATGCGGCTGCAGGCGGAGCGGATCATGCCGTGGAGCTCTTCCGGCACTCCTGACGATGTTGCTGTTACGCCAATTACGGCCTCTTCCTTTAAAATCGGATATTTGATCATGATTTCATTCCCTTTCTAAAGCTGCATGTGCAGCACATACTGCTCGCCCTTTTTTCCGGTGATTCGAAGGCCCTGGTCAATGAAACCAGCCTTTTTATAGACATGCTGGGCCGCATGATTGCTGTGATTGACCCCAAGGACGATTTCATTTTTATCAGGAAAATGCTTTTTTACAAAGTCAGGCAGGAGCCTCAATGATTCACCCGCAATCCCTTTCCCCTGATAGCTGGAGCTGATCGAGTAGGCGCGAAGCAGGATCGCCTGTTCATTCGGGCTGTACTTGATGGCCCCGCCCTTGCCATGAAGGACGAAGAAGCCTGCTATATCCTCTCCATATTGAATGATAATAGGATGGCGGTCATCCTCCTGCAGGCAGGCCTCAATCGCAGGAACCGGCATTGAGGTAAAGGCGAGCTGCTCTTCCGGGAGCTGATAGCCCTTAAGCCGCGATTCATCTTCGTTTTTATAAAATTCAAGGGAGACTGTTTTTATCAGTGCTGTTTTTTCCATGTAAGATCACCTTCTATCTTTCAGGCCCCGATGCCGCAATTACCTTAGGGTACCCAGCCTTTCGTTAAAGAACGTATATTCGATTAGGCAGGCTCTTATTCCTGCTAATTCCTCAATATTTTTATAAAAAAGCTCAATGAAACACACATTACATATTTTAAGCTCTGATTGCGGGTTCCCCGCCCGTCCATAAAAGAGCGGACCTTCCCCGACCTGAATGAGGGAATCAGCGACAGGCCGAAAAATTAGCGGAGAAATTTCCCTTATTTTCAAAAAAGCTCAAAATATAGCTCTAATAGACGGAGAAATTCCGGCTATCGATTAGAAAAACAGGAAAACGGGCTACTGCGCTCCGCTTAACCGGAATTTCTAATTAAAACACCCCATAATAGCCTTTTGAGCAAGCCTGCAGCCATTCCTTAACCCGGAGAATCTGCATCTTCTAATCCCGCTTCCCATCAATGGCTGCCCTCATCCCCTGGGAATGTGATGCTTGTTATGACAGGATCTTTATTTCCATACCATTCATAAGCAATGTCGTAGATTCCGCCCACTTCAATCAGATTCCAGACATTTTCGTCCTCGACCATCAGCTTCCGCCCATCAAGGAGAACATAGAATTCTGTGCCCTTTTTTCCTTTATCTTCAACTGCCGCCGCTTCTGCTTCTCCTGTATGTATGATGAAATGGTTTCCGGCCAGCAGGAAGAAGATGATTAGAATAGCAGCCGCAGCCATCACTCTATACCTTTTCATTTGAAACCCTCCCATAGCTTTCCTTCATATACGCGCTGACCTCAGGGAAGGTTTCAGGCTGTACACGCAAATCTGGAACCTTCTCCTTTTTTAAAATACAATAAAAGATATATCCAGCGGGCAGGAGGCTTTTTTATGAAAAAGATCATTAAAGTTGCCCTTATCATTGTTTTAGCTGTTATCATCGCAGGCGGTGCGGGATTTTACATTTGGGCCCAGGCAACGTATAAACCGTCTGAAGAACTCTTTAAATTAATCGGTGAAGAAAATATCCGGCATGAGAATGATTGGATTGTCTTTGATCCGGGTGCAGTGAAGAAAGCAGGGATCATCATTTACCCTGGAGCCAAGGTGGAGCCAGAGGCATACAGCTATTTGGGCGGGCGGCTTGCTGAGAATGGGTACCTGGTGCTGGTGCCGGAAATGCGCCTGAATTTCTCCATCCTCGAGGGAAATAAAGCAGACGAACTAATCGAGCATTATCCAGAGATTGAGAGATGGTATATTGGAGGACATTCCCTCGGAGGAGTTTCCGCTGCTACTTATGCGTTTAACCATGCGGACCAGATTGATGGGGTCATCCTGCTCGGTTCCTATCCAAGCAGCGGCTCTGACTTTTCAGATTCCACGATGCCCATGCTTTCGATCTATGCGGAAAAAGATGGACTGACCACACCCGGGAAGATTGAGAAAACACGGCATTTGCTTTCTGATGGAGCAGACTTATATGGAATAGAAGGCGGCAACCATGCACAATTCGGCATGTATGGACCTCAAAAAGGAGACAATCATGCTAGCATTCCGCCTCAAAGACAGCAGGATTTAATAGTAAAAGAAATTTTGAGGTGGCTTGAAGCCCGTTCCTGACCAGGATTATTATTACTGTCCTAAACAAAAAAGGGCCTCAATGGCCCTTATACCTTCTCCTTTATCTGCCTAAGCTCTTCCTCGAGCAATGAGAGCCGTCTGTTGATGCTGTTTATCTGGGTTTGAACATCATTGTTGGATGTTTGGCCTGCATTGTCTCCACTTACTTTATCTGCCGCCGTTTTAATTACTTTCGTGAGGTCATCTTTATTGAACTTCAATTCTAATCCCCCTTGCCTGTTTTTTGGGGATATTCCCGGACAGCTGCTTTATCAAACACATCAGGCTGTTTTGGTATAGGAATTCTTCTTAAATTACGCCTTGTTCCTTCAGCACCTGCCTGATCATTTCCTTATGGCTGTCCGGATCGAACCAGGAATTATTCACCACAGCCTTTTTCAGATCAAGCTGCTTCATCGTGTCCAGCTCCAGCTGCTTCCTTGCCTCCAGTACCTTCAGCGTTCCCTCCAGGCCTTTCCATCCGCGGCTGAGTCCGTACCCTTGGCCAGTGTAATATTCGGTGAAGCCCTCGAACCACTCTGCCGGCCTCTCTTTCACAGCCTTTCTGAAGGCTGACT
This sequence comes from Bacillus sp. UMB0728, assembly GCF_002858875.1. NCBI lineage: Bacteria > Bacillati > Bacillota > Bacilli > Caryophanales > Bacillaceae > Bacillus > Bacillus sp. UMB0728. Next base: position 182,800 of record NZ_PKLA01000006.1, read on the forward strand.
CAGGATCGTCCTGCTCCAGATAAATAAGAAGCGGATCAAGTTCTTTAATCGTTTCGCCAAGCCGCTTAACATAAGCCATGATTTCATTTGCCGGCTCATTGTACTTGATCATCCCGATGGTTAAAGGATTCTGAATGAAGCAGCATTCGAATATATACACCGCATCTCCATTTGCTTCTTCTGCAAAGCTGAGCCAGCTGGCCTCCATCAGCTCCATATGCAGCTTCATAGGCAGTTCGTAAATATCAGTCCGGATAATAGGATCCAGCAGGCCTTCAGGAAATGCATCAGGATATTTCCGTTTCATTTTTTCATATAGAACTAGATAATAGCCATTCTTTTTGATTGTATATTGTTTAATAAGTTCTCCTTGGCCGCCTGCTTCCTTCAGCAGTTTCTCCATCTCTGCTTCCGCCGCATAAGCGACTCCATCATAGTCGGCAGGATGGTCGAGATTGCCTTCCAGAAATAATCTGGTCTCCAGCCCTGCCTCATCGAGTATCTCTTTTGTATATCTGGCAGTTGTTGACTTACCGAAGCCGGGAAGCCCCTCAACGAGTATTAGTTTGGCTTTCATTCTTTGCACCTCTGTTGTCTTGAGATAAACTTTTGCTTTCTTCGATGGTGTATAAAAGTATGTGTAAGACCTTTTTCTAGACAAATAAAAAAGGACAAAGTACCCTCTGAGTTATCACCACAATAACCTTAGGAGAGGAGCACTTTATCCATGCCCCATTTTAACATAGACGACCTTGATTTTGCCAATATCCTTAAACTTTCTATGCAGGACCTCCTTAAAGAGAAAGCAGAAAATATCTTGCGTGAAGAGATAAAGAATGTCCTAGAAAATGAGCCTGTCGGCGAAGAAAACTCACGTAATGGGTATTATTCACGGACTCTTGACACCATTTATGGCCGGATTGAGGATCTGGCAGTTCCCCGTGATCGTAAGGGCGATTTTACTACCCAAATGTTCGAACCCTATAAAAGACGTATGGTGGCCGTAGATGAACTCGTTGTCCAGCTCTATCAACATGGAGTTGGTGTTCGGCAGGTTGGGCTGATCATGAAAAGTTTGCTTGGTGAACAATATTCCCCAGGGACAATCTCCAATATCACTTCGGCTGTTATGGAGGACGTTATTGAATGGCAGAATCGGCCTCTGAAGAAACGTTACTGTGCTTTATTCCTTGATGCGCTATTCGTAAAAGTCCGCAGAGATACTGTAGGCAAAGAGGCTGTTTATATTGTTTTAGGTATTACTCCAGAAGGCCATCGGGAAATCCTTGGATTTTATGTAGGCGGAGTGGAATCATCAAACGGCTGGCAGGAGATCCTTCTGGACTTACGTAAAAGAGGCGTCCAGGAAGTTTTAGTTGGCGTCTTTGATGGACTTCCAGGTCTCGAAGAGGCCTTTAAATCCATTTTTCCAAAAGCTGATGTTCAACGCTGCGTTGTTCATAAGGTACGTTCCACTATGAATAAAGCACGAAAAAAGGATCAGGCAGAGCTAAGCTTGGATTTAAAAAGAGTATACACTTCAAGCACATTCGAAGAAGCAGAAAAAGTGTTGAAAGAGATTAAGGAGAAATGGAAAAAGACTTATAGCCGGGAACTGGCCTCATGGGAAGAGGACCTCCCAGTCCTCCTAACTTTTTTACACTACCCTGAGGAAATCCAAAAGTATATATACACAACAAACCTAATTGAGCGTACCAACAAGGAAGTGCGTAAAAGGTTAAAGACAATGAACAGCTTACCTAATATTGAAGCAGCCGAGAAGATTATATACCTTACTTCTATCGATTATAATGATCGATGGGCAAGAAGGAAACTCGGTGGATTCGGCTTGGCCTATGAAACAATATTGAACATGTTTGATGAGCGATATCCAAAGTCATAAAACGCATAGTCAGGGAGTCAGGCAGCCTTGGCTGCCTGACTCCCCCCTAAACTAAATAACGATAACTCATGAAGTGCATATGCTTACACATAATTCTTGACGGAACCCTTTCTTCTAATTCGCCGCCAGCTGGCGTATTTCCTTTTTCAGCAGGCCTTTGGGAGCAGGTTATTTTCCAGGTTATTGGAAAACCTATTCTTATATCATTGATAAGAGGGTAAAAAAATGCAGTCATCATTCGTTATATTTTTCATTATTGCAGGGCTCGTCCTTGGAGTCTGGAGAAGCTTTGCACAATACTACAGCACGCTCTTATTCTGGATTATTGCCAATCTTGCTTATGAGCTTCTCCTGTATAATTATCGGGTCTGGGAATTCAAGCCTGTTTGGATTGATCATTTATTATTGCCTACTCACAATTCCATTTCGATGGCGATTGCTTTTATTATCTACCCTTTCGTCCTGCCCATTTTTCTCGGGCGGCTTCCGGAAAAGCTGAAGGCACAGGCTGGCTGGATTCTTCTTTGGTCAATCTTGTTCACTGGTGTGGAGCTCATCGCCTATATAAATGACAGCATTATCCATCATCATGGCTGGTCCTTCCGCTGGTCCTTTTTGTTCAATATTGTGACGTTCACACTTCTGATTGCCCATTACCGCAAGCCGTGGACCGCGTGGCTCCTTGGCGGTATTTTTATAGCAGCTCTCTATCTTATATTTGATGTTCCGACTCCCTATTAAGGAAAACGGTATGCAGTTTAGTTTATTAAATGTAATGCGGAGGTTATAGTATACATACAGACTATAACGATAAGCGGTGAAAAAATGACAAACGAGTACAGCCATTTAAAGCTCGAAAATCAGCTTTGCTTCCTTCTTTATGCTGCTTCAAGAGAGATGACCAAGCAGTATAAGCCACTTTTAGATAAGCTTGAAGTCACCTATCCACAATATCTTGTCCTTCTCCTTCTTTGGGAAAAGAAAAGCCTGACTGTAAAAAAACTGGGGGAGCTTCTCTACCTCGATTCCGGCACCCTTACACCCATGCTGAAGAGAATGGAGCAGCAGGGCCTCCTGAGCAGGGAGAGATCTGCTGAGGACCAGCGGTCTGTATTTGTGACACTGACAGAAAAAGGAGTATCTCTTCAGGGACAGGCAGAATCAATCCCTGCAAAAATTTTCGAAATGAGCGGCGCAAGCGAAGAGGAGTACAACTCGATGAAAACCTCCCTTCTGCAGCTATTGCAGGTTCTTCATCATAAACACGAGCAATAAGAAAGGATGCCCAGCCAAGCGGGCATCCTTTCTTACTTTACTGTACGATTTCAAGCTGAACCTCAATATTCCCATTCACAGCTTTTGAATATGGGCAAACACCGTGGGCTTTCTCAACCAGTTCATTCAGAAGGCTATCCTCGATGCCTGTTCCTTTTACCTGCAGAACAACCCCCAGCTTAAAGCCTTGATCGCTTTCGTCTTTTAAAAGGCTGACATTTGCAGTCACTTCCGATTGAAAAGAAACCCTTTCTTTCCTTGCAACCATCTGCAGCGCACTGTCAAAGCAGGCTGCATACCCTGCCGCAAACAGCTGCTCAGGATTCGTTGCTTCAGGTACTTCCTTTTTCCTTGGGGTTCCTGGCATGGCTACATCCAAAGCCAAATTCCCTTCTGCAGATGAAACTCGGCCTTCTCGTCCGCCAATTGCTGTTACTGATGATGTGAATAAAGGTTTTGTCATGTGAATCACTCCCGATTATTAATTGTGCACAATTTAATTTTATAAAATCTATTAAAAAACAGCAATGTTTTTGCTCAACAATAAAAACCACAGCAGCAGCTGTGGTTTTGGATTGGAATTAATCCGCATATCTCTTAACAAGTACATATTGGATGATCGGATACGTAATATAAGCGATGCACAAAGCGATGAACAGTGTGTAGTTCTCTCCCCTGCTCACAAGGAAAAAGTCGATGATCCATAACAGCAGAAGTGCAGCAATTACAACATAATAGCTGATCCTTGCGCTGTTTTTAATGATCTGCCTGCCCATCTCATCCTTCTGGACTTCCTTCCTCGCCCCCCAGGTCATGAACTGAACCCAGCCGGTCATCAGGGCGATGATTACGAGGAGCTCGGCTGACCCGATGGAGGCATCCTCGATTTTAATATAGCTGATGAAGGTTCCCCCAAAATAAAGTGTTGCCGCTATCAGAAACACCAGTGCTGCTATTTCTTTTCCTTTCATCTTTCATTCCCCCTGCTCCTAAAATGGAATAGCTGATCCACTGTCATGCCAAGGGACTCTGCCAGCTGAAAGGCAAGAGTAAGGCTGGGATCATATTTGTTGTTCTCGATTGCATTAATCGTCTGTCGCGAAACGCCGCATGCTTTAGCCAGCTCCTCCTGGGAAAGGCCGCTGCTTTTTCTTGCATCTTTGATTTGATTTTCCATTTACACCACTCTGCTGTATTTTTGTCAAACATGTTTTACATTTACAGAATAACATGACAGTATTTTACATGTCAAACATGTTTTACATTTCTGCAAAATAAAAAAAGAACCTTGAAGGCTCTTTTTACATGAAAGAATTCTTATTAGATATATCCTGTCTTTTCAAGCATTTTCCGGGCTGTACTATTCAGTGAAGGAAGGGAGTGCAGGGGGAAGTAGGCCAGCTCCAGGCTTTCTCCATCTTTTTTTAGGATGCCCTCTATGTCAACCGCTTTATAGACTGCCGTTGCATTATAGATTTCATCGCCGTGGGGAAACTGATAATAAAACTCTTTCCCTGAGACCAGCGTCAGCAATTCCAAAGATTTGGCCGTTAAGCCCGTTTCCTCGAAAAGTTCTTTCCGGGCCGTCTCTTCAAAAGAATCACCCAATTCCATCCCGCCCCCGGGAATCCCCCAATCCAGTGTATCTGACCTCAATTGAAGCAGCAGCTCTCCCTTGTCATTGAAAACGATGACCGCTGACCCGGGAGCTATGATTGGTTCTGTACCGATATATTTCCGCAGAGATTTAATATAATTCATAGAAACTCCTTTAGAAAGACTGGAAGTGCTGAATATCAGAAATGATGTTCTTTAACAGATCTATAGATTGGATCGGATCACCGCTTAGCTCCAGACTGTGATCGCCCCCTTCCACCACCTTAATTGAAAGATTGGGATTCTCTTTAATTCTTTCAATGCGTTCCCAAGTGAAAAATGGATCCTGATCTCCAATGATACAAAGCCCCTTATGGTTGTCAGCACCCATGCTATTTAATACAAACTCTTTTTGAAGCAAAGGGGTCATCCATACTGCTTTCGCATCCTGAAAGCTTTGATCCTTCAATAAATAAGGCAGCGCCATGGTTCCTATCGATTTAGCAACAATGAAATACTGCTTATACCCTTTATTTTTCAATGCGTCATCAATCACAAGCCGGACAGCTTCAGCCAGTCCTTCCCCGGATAAGGCCGCCTGCTCTTTACGATTAAAGCTGTAGTTAAGATGAAGGACATCATATCCCTTCGAGTAAAATAACCCTGTACAGAAATGAAGCAGCGGAGCCTGTACCGTATACCCTGCTCCCGGCAAAATAATGGCCAGGCTGTCAGCCGTTTCTTTTTGCTCTATTAATCTGGAAGAAATTTTAGCATGATTTACTTTGTTTGCTGTCATATTTGACACTCCTTCGGACGCTGTAATTTTTACACAAATAATCGCTCTATCTGCTGACCCTCAGCCGAAAGGCTCTCTCTAATAGAAAAAGATAGCCAGAATAATAAACAATAAGAACGTAAAAATAATCCCAAACAACAGCTGCCATACTAATTGCCTGAACTTTTTATCGTCTGTTTGAGCTTCTTCCCCGTCCTTAAGAAGAGATAAAATACCAGAGGTGAACATGGCATCCCAAAGCTTCCAGGTTTCCCGCTTTTTCTCATTCATAGCCTTCACCCTTTCTAAAAAGTACAGAGGATCTTTCAGCCCATTTATTCTGTCTTTGCCTCCATAAAAACATTCCCGTTCAGCTGATATTCTTCAATTAGGTCATCAGACAGCCTGATGGCTTCCTTCCAATTGTCTGCCGGAGCTGCAATCATCATTCCTTCAGAACCAGTCCAAACACCGTCCTTATTGAATTTTTGAATTGTAAGCCGGCTAAAGGACTTGGCAGCATGAATCTGGCCAAAAGGAATGATTTCAGTATTTGAAATGCCATTCTTGTGAGGGAAGTGGACATAGGATACGTGTGCAGAATTGTTTTGATCAAATTTCAGCTCCAATTTCCTGTCCTCGGGCGGCACAGAAATGCTTTGCCCCTCAATCTCAATCGTTCCTTCAAAGATTCTATCCCCAGTCATTGTAAAGCGCTGCTGCCCGTCTATTTTAATATTAACTTTCTTTCCATTCTCAGCTTCTCCCAACTGGTAAATCAATCCGCTCAGATCCCTATGAATGTTTTTCGGAGAATAATACCAAAACGCAATACCCAGTATGGCAATTACAGCCGCGAGGAAGTACTTCTTCATCGAAACCCTCCCATATAGCCAGGTTGATATCTTACTTCTATAAGTACTTCTTGAATCCCTTGCTCACTGCCCCGTCAAATCCCTCATGTTCAAAAAACTGATGGGCCATTTGCCGCTTGGAGCTGCTTAACAGCATAATTCTATGGCAATCCAGCGATCTGCAGTAATTCTCTGCATATTGCAATAGCTTCTGCCCAATCCCGCAGCCGCGATGATGTTCATGAACCACAAAGTTCTCAATTACGCCATAAGGCCTTAAGCCATGCAAGGCCTGCAGACATATATTGAGTGTCAGCGTTCCGAGAAGGATTCCTTCTTCATCGTAGACAAGCAAAAAATTATTGGGGTCAGTTTTAATTATCTTAATTTGTTCTCCCAAAACATTCCTTTTCCTGCTATGAGGAACCAGCATTCCATAAAGTTCGGAAATTTGCTTCTGATCGGCTTCTTCGGCTTCACGGATCAAAGAGCCCTGCCTCCCTTTTAAAAAAATATCAGTTAATGGAGAGATTCTATCCCCCCCCTATCACCTTATTCAAGCAGCACGCCTATTCATCACAAGCTGATAACTATAGAAAAGCAGGCCAATGATGTACAGGCCAATCAGGCTGAAAAAAGAAACTTCATTTAAGTAACCAAGCAGTGCCAGTGTAATGGTGCCAATGGAATATAGCCCAATCATTAAATTGAATGCTTTGGATTTTGCCTTTTGGACGATTTTTTCACTTCCTTTGTCCTTTTCTTTCAAAGTTTCAAATCTTTTATCCATAATGAACATAATGCCTGCAAACAAAAGCATGATCCCAAGGAAACTGACTGCGATTGGAACTAAATCCATCCTTGTAAATGGTATGTTTAGAACGTCTGCTCCAATGATTCCGAAGATTATTCCCATAGCTGTAAAAATAAAGCCGGCCGCAGCAAGGAACCATGGCCATATCAGCCTCTTCATAGCACAACTCCTTTATACAAGTTTCCATAATTATACATTCGCGTTCCAACTCTGTAAACTCACAAAAAACGAAGACTGCTTCTTTAGCAGCCTTCGTTTTTTTTCGTTCATTATTCTGGGATATATGGCAGCTCCAATGTCTTCGGGATATTGATGACATGCACTTCGAGATAGGATTTCAGCCCTTCTTTGCCGTATTCGCGGCCCACACCGGACTGCTTTACGCCTCCGAAAGGAAAGCGGACATCAAGTCCCTGTACGGCAGCGGTATTGATCATTGTGGTGCCGGCCTCAATCCTGCGTGCAACCTTGATCGCTTCTTCTTCATCTCCCCAGACAGAGCTGGTCAGTCCATAAATGCTTTCATTATGAAGCTGGATCACCTGCTCTTCGTCATCATAGGGAATGATCGGGACAGTCGGCCCGAATTGCTCTTCCACTACGATCGGGTCATGCGGATCTGCACCGAGGACCAGTGTGGGCTGAAGGAAGTAGCCGTTGTCCATCAGATCCGGGTCAAGGATTTTGCCGAGCTGGATGACTTCTGCACCCTTGCTCCTTGCATCCTCAACCAGACTTTTCACATACTTCACCTGTCCAGGGTTATTGACCGGCCCGACGGTTACTTTCGGGTTAAATGGATCACCAACCCGGATCCATTTATCTGCGGCTTCCCTGTATTTCTCCACGAAACTTTTATAAATGGATTGATGCACATACACTCTTTTGGCAATCATGCAGATCTGGCCTGACGTCAGGAAGTTGGAGATGACCATACGGCGCATCGCCTTCCCATCATTAACATCAAAGCTTGGCAGCACGATGGCAGCATCATTCCCGCCCAGCTCAAGTGTCATTTTCTTGATCGTCTCAGAGGCAGCCTTCATAATGCTCTTAGCTGTTTTAGTTCCGCCAGTAAACGCAATTTTTGCTACCTTTGGATTGGATGTAAGCTCAACCCCGACATCTGCCTCCCCATGAACAAGATTAAGGACCCCCGGCGGGAATTCGGAAGCAATGATCTCCACCACCCGGCTGACAGCAAGGGGCGCAAATGGGCTTGGCTTCAGCACCATCGTATTTCCTGTCAGCAGTGCAGGGGCTATTTTAATCGTTGATAGCGATATCGGATAATTCCACGGCGTGATGGCTGACACCACGCCGATGGGATCATAGGTAATAAGGGTTCTTCCGTTGTCATGCTCCTTCACCTGCGGTTCTGTTACCTCTTTTACATTCTGGCAGGCAAATTCCATCCACATCAGGGAAACGGCAATCTCCCCTTTCGAATCCCACAGTGCCTTGCCATGCTCCCGCGACAACAGCTCCGCAATTTCCGGGGTGGCATCTTTGATTTTCCGGATAGCGCGCTCCATACGTTCGACCCGGTCTTCTACCTTGCTGACTTTCCACCCGCTGAATGCATCGTAAGCCGCATCAATGGCCTTGATAGCTTCTTCCTTTGTATTTACAGGTGCATATCCTGCGATTTCCTCCGGATGGGCAGGATTTTCACGGGGAAAGTTTTTCCCAGTCGGTGTTTTCTCTCCATTTATGATTGCATCAATCTTTACTGGCTCCCTGTTCATCAAAGCATAGCCTCCCATAATCATAGATAAGCCTTAGTATGATGAAATCTTCAAGGATATATTCCCAAAATTTGAAAAAGCAAGGAACCGGAGTCCCTTACCTTTATCCCTTTGTTTTCAGCTTTTCCAGCTCAAGCTCCACTTCATCTGCCAGATACGGGCTGACAGACGGTTTATAAGCATTAGCAGAGAGCAGCCGCCCTGCCTTTATATAAGATTCCTGTTCAAGTACCTTTTCTTCCATTCTGGCAAACCCGCTAAGAGCCTGTTCCGCCTTAAAGGAAACTGTGCTTTCCTGTATGTTCCTGATGGCTGCTGCAGCCTGATAGCGGGCTGCCAGCTCATTTTTCTTCAGCTTCAGCTCTTCATATTGCTGGTGGAGCCATTCAAGCTGCCCTGCCAGTTCATTTGTTTTTTCCTGAATCATTTCATATTGCTGGACGTAGACCGAAAGTTTCCGCTCGCTGACGATCTTCTCCTGCAAGGCAAGCTTTGCAATATCTTCCTCACCCTTTGATACGGCCAGTTCCGCCTGTCTGTTGCGCTTCTCTGCTGTTTCCTGTTCCGATGCAATCAGTAACGAGTATTTCTGTTCAACAGCATACTGCTGGGCCATTGCCTGCTTTCCTTTTTCCAGCTGTTCCTCCACTTCCCTTATATACTGCTTCAAAAGGCTTATTGGATTCTCCATTTTATCAACTGCATCATGCAAGTCAGCAGTAACGATGCGTTTCATTCTTTTTAATACGCCCATTTCTCCTATTCCTCCATTTTCGTTTTCTTTTCCCACTCATCCAGGAAGTCTCTGTTTCCCTGAAAGACGGTGCTTGTCCATTCATATGAAAAAGCGGCTGTCTCCTCATTTCTGCGGATTTTATAGATCGTGTACAGTCCAATGAGTGCCACTGGAATGAACACAATCTCAGGAAGGAGCAGGAATAATCCCAGACCCGCGAGAAGTATGCCAGCCCATTTCTTCAGCCCCCCATTCCGGGCCGTTTTCCATAAAAGAAAGCCTGCTGCAATCAAAAGCAGCTGCAGGATAACCGCCATAAAGCTTCCTGCCTGCATCCAGGAGTGAGGCTGCGCGGCTGATGTAAACTCGATCACATGCTGGTGGAATCCGCGGCCCCGGTGATGAGGAGCAAAGTGGATCTGACCCTCTGCTGCCATCGGCCTTGAAGCTTGTCCATAGAACCAGCCCTCTGCTGATTTATAAATGGCGTATACTCCGGCAGCACCGATAGCGCCTCCGATAAGCATCTTCATTTTCATTTTCTTCACCTCCTTGTTAGTTGATGGCTGCAAAGAGAATATTAAAGTGCTTAGGAGAAAATCTGGTGAAAAAAACAGATTTTTTCAGGAGATATAAAAAAGACCAATCTGGTCCTTGTTCTTCTCGCAAACGCATAAATACAAGATATATTTTTCCTAAAGCAATAGTCTTATTCATTAGTTTCAGGAATATCTTTTTCCCAAAAGAAAGAGAAGGAGGCACAAAATGAAAGCCATCATAAGCGAAAAATATGGCTCGCCCGAAGTACTAAAATTAGCAGAGATTGATAAGCCCGTTCCTGGAGATGATCAGGTCCTGGTTAAGATACATGCTGCTTCCATCAACTTTGGCAATTTGGTTTTATTGAAAGGGGAGCCGTTTCTTGCGCGTTTTGCCTTTGGGCTTTTCAAGCCGAATTACCTCATACCCGGCGGTGATATGGCCGGGGTGGTAGAAGCAGCAGGTAAAAAGGTTAAACAGTTCAGGCCTGGCGATAAAGTGTTCGGCGATCTTTCGGGGAGCGGCTGGGGCAGCTTTGCGGAATATGCTGCTGTTCCGGAAAGTTCATTAGCGCTGATGCCTGCAGGAATATCCTTCACGGAAGCAGCCGCTGTGCCGATGGCAGCTGCCACTGCCCTGCAAAGCCTGCGTGATAAGGGAAAGATTAAAAAGGGGCAAAAGGTGATGATATACGGAGCATCCGGAGGTGTCGGAACATTTGCCGTACAGATTGCCAAATCCTTCGAATCTGAGGTAACCGGGGTGTGCAGTACAGGGAATATAGATATTTTACAGTCGCTTGGCGCTGACCGATGCATCGATTATAAGAAGACAGACTTTACTGTACTCAATGATCAGTACGACCTGATTCTTGGCGTGAACGGGTCTAATTCAATAAGGACGTACAGGCGTTCATTGCGGCCAGACGGGCAGTTTGTCCATGTCGGCGGATCAGGCAAGCAGATGTTTCAAGCTTTGATGATGGGTCCGTGGGTTTCCTTAACAGGAAGACAAAAGGTGGGCAGTTTTCTTCAAAGGCACAATCAGAAGGACCTGATATTTTTGGCCGATCTTATTGAAGAAGGCAAGGTGCGGCCAATCATTGACCGCATCTATAGTCTTGAAGACGTTCCGGAGGCATTCCGGTACTTTGCTGAAGGGCATGCACGGGGAAAGGTCGTTATATCTATGTCCCATTCCCCCAGTGCATGATTACTCTTAGAAGTCCAGGCCTTTCCTGCTACTGAATGGAAGCCGATATTTCTTTCATTTTCCTCACCACCAGCGGATAAAAGCCTTTCTTGGCGTCCTCAGTGGAATTCCCGCCGAAGAATTCTGTTCCGGGACATGTCTTGACTGCATGTCCGCTGCTTTTGTCCAGCACTTTCTCACCGGTGTTAATATCCCACCAATGATGATAGGTGATGGTGTCCACTGATGGGGAAAGGCCGTATTTGAGCATAAGCAGGGCTGTAACTGCAGTGATGGTCTCCTTTTGCTCTTTTGTCATTTTGTTTTTGTCAAAATTGCCGACATTTTCGATTGCTATGCTATCTGCTTCAATCCTGTGCATGGCGGCTTTATTCTGCAGTCCGAATGACCCTTCAGGTGCAGTATTGAAGGACCGCCCGACAGCTACTTTTCCATCCGGGAAAGTGGTCAGATGCTGGCTGATATCACTCCAGCCCATTCCTGTCACATGATACTCTTTCATGCCTTTCAGCATGGAAAAATGGTTGCTCCCGTTGAATTGCTCGTAGGAAGGCTGAAATGTATGATGCTGCTGGACCTTGCCGACCTTCCTTGTGAATTTCTGATTGAAGATCCAGTCCTGGAATTCTTCTCTTGTCATCAGGACAAACTGCCCTTCCATTTGAAGTTTCTTCGGCGGTATTCTCAGTTTCTGCCCCGTATAAATCCGGTCAGTTGCAAGCCGGTTCACTTTCTTTATGGCCGCGGCATCAGAGCTGAAGCTTTGTGACAGCTTCCATAATGTATCTCCGGATTTCACCTCATACACGATGGGCACCCGCAGTTTCTGGCCCGGCAAAAGAAGGGACGTCTGCAGCCCGTTGATTTTCTTTAATTCTTCAGTTGTTGTCTTATAAATTTCCGATATTCTCCACAAGGTATCCCCCCGCTTTACATCGTACATGTTTCGGGGATTATTCGCTGCACTGGCGGGGGCAGCCAATGCCGAGGCTGATAGAAGAACGCTAAGTAAAACAGCTAGTTGTTTTTTCATCTGTGATGTCCTTTCATTGTGATTCCATCCTGCTATTAGTTTGGTTGTCAGCAATGAAATTATTCCCGCCAGCTCTCCCCGCTGCACTGTATACAAATAAACCCCCGCCGCAGGCGGCGAGGGTTTATTCTCTGTTATCCAATTTTGACAATCGGCTTGATCGCAAGGCCTTTTTTAGAATCTTCAAAGGCCTGGTTGATGTCGCTGAAGTCATAGAATTCCACTAGTTTGTCGAATGGGAACAGGCCATTTTTATAATAATCGACCAATTGAGGGATGAATAATTGCGGCACAGCATCTCCTTCGATGACGCCGACCATGGTTTTCCCTTCTGCCATGATTTCTTCATGAACATTGATTTCCATTTCCGGCGTCACACCGACGATTGCCAGCGTCCCAAGCGGACGGAGAGCCCGAAGCCCCTGGCGCACCACAACCGGAACTCCGGTGGTTTCAAGTCCGTAATGCACTCCGCCATTTGTAATTTCTTTGATGCGTTCAACAACATCTTCGTTTTTGCTGTTGATGACATGTGTAGCTCCAAGCTCTTTTGCTTTTTCGAGGCGGCTGTCATGGATATCAATGGCGATGATATGCCTGCATCCGGTTATTTTGGCCGCCATGATGCCGCTCAAGCCTACTGCCCCTGTGCCGTAAACAGCAATGGATGTTCCAAAATCCGGTTTCAGGCGGTTCAATACTGTTCCGCTTCCGGTTTGGATGCCGCATCCTAAAGGTCCAAGCAGTGCCAGATCAACATCTTTGTCGACCTTAACGACATTTCGCTCATTGGCAACTGCATATGTACCAAAGGAAGATTGCCCAAAGAACGTAGAAAGGTTGCGGTCATTCTGATGCAGGCGATGGGTTTCGTCTTCCATTTTGCCGCCGAAGTTAAGATCATTGAATTCGGTGCAGACTGTCGGGTGGCCTGTCAGGCAGTTTTCACAATGCCCGCATGAGGCAAAAGAAAGCACAACATGGTCTCCCGGCTCGATTGTTTTTACGCCGGCGCCTACTTTTTCTACAATCCCGGAACCTTCATGGCCCAGTACAACCGGATAAGGAGTCAGGCCCAGATCACGAGCCACTGCATCTGTATGGCAGACGCCGGAAGCAATGATTTTAATCAGGACTTCATTTGCCTTTGGTTCAGCCAGTTCTACTTCTTCAATCTTGAAGTTTTCTCCCTGGCCATGGGTGACAGCTGCTTTAATCTTCATAAGAAGTTCATCTCCTAAAATAAATGGTATATATCTCCACCTCAAAGTATCCAGTTCAGACTATTACCTTTTGTCACATCTATATTTTAAAGTACAAAACACCGATCCCTAGTTATTTCGAAATACTAAAAAAAGCAGGTACTCATGTACCCGCTTTTTAGTATGGCAGTTAAAGAACCATTTCAATCATACTTAATTGTTTTTTTCAAATGGTATCACGACACGGAATTCTGTTCCTTCCCCAGGTTCGCTTTCCACAGTGATCCTCCCTCTATGAACATCTGCAATCCACTTGGCGATTGAAAGCCCGAGCCCGTGTCCGCCTTCCTTTCGGCTCCTGGCTTTATCTGCCCGGAAGAAGCGGTCAAATACCTGGGCCTGCTCCTCCCTGCTCATGCCCATCCCCGTATCTTTTACCGAGAGAACAAAAATGCCTGACTGCTTCTCCCGCTTCACACCGAGATTCACGCTGACTTCTCCCCCAGAGGGGCTGTACTTGATAGCGTTATCCACCAGAATATATAAGAGCTGGACAAGCATCCCGCTGTCAGCATGGACCATTACCTGTTCAGGAGCGTGGAGTGAGAGCCTGATCTGTTTTTCAGCCGCAAAACTTTCAAAAGAATCAAGGACCTGCGCGCCCAATGGACGCATATCCTCCCATTTCCGTTCCAGCACTGCACCATCAGCAGAGTCAGATCGGGCCAGGGTCAGGAGGTCATTGATCAGCTTAGTCATCCTTTTTACTTCATGCTTCAGTCCATTCATCATTTTCCTTGTAAAAGGATCCGGATCCTCCAGCTCCATTTCAATCGCTTCAACCGAAGAAAAGATAACACTCAGCGGGGTCCGGAGTTCATGGGAGGCATTCGCCACAAATTCACGCTGCTGATTATACGACTTCTCAATCGGGATAAGCGCCCTCCTTGACATCATCCGGCTGAGCCAGACACCAATGCCGATAAAAACAGCGGCCAGGCTGCTTAAAACGATGACCACCCATTTAAAAATGGTATTTAAATTAGATATATCCAATCCGATATACATCATCCCGGCTGCCTGTCCATTTATAATGACCGGCCTTGCAAGCATAAGGACCCTGATGTCAAAGTCCCTGAACTGGCTGTAGTCGGCATCATCTTCGGGAATCTGGAGTGTCTTCTGCCTGATTTCACTCTGGCCGGGGGTCCAGTTTTTTACAAGGTCCAGAAACAATGGCCGCAGCGGGCCAAAACTTTCATTGGCACTGACCAGGCTGCCATCCCCGGCAGCAACATAATAAAACAGCTGATTCTCACTGAGAAACACCTGCTTGTCTCCTTCCCTTTGCTGAGGCCTGTGCCGGCGGAAGCCATCCTCCTGAAACTCATTTGTTTCCCGGTTAGCCAGCTCCGTAATTTTCCGTTCCTGGTCGGCATAGATGACACCGTATAAAATAAAGAGGACAATGATAACAAATATAATCAGAAAAAGAGTGATGATGCCGCTGTAGAACAGTGTCAGGCGAAGGCTGGTCTGGCCGAACACCTCCTGAGGCAGCTTCTTTTTCCATCTATCCAGGAAAGGTCTAGGCTTCAATTTTATACCCCACTCCGCGGATGGTTTCAATGAGGCTGTTTGTACCGTGCTTATCTATTTTCTTTCGCAGCAGCTTGATGGTCGCATCAATCGTTTTCATTGAAACATCTGATTCAATGCCCCATATCCGGTCCAAAATCATCTCTCTTGTCAGGACCTGCCCTTTATTGCGCAGGAGCATTTCAAGAAGCTGGTACTCCCTCGGGGTCAGGAAGATTTCTTCTCCGTTCAGGAACAGCGTATGGCTCGTCCGGTTCAGCTCAAGACTTTTCCATTGGATAACATCCTCCTGAAGCGGAGCAAGCATCCTCCGCGATAAAGCCTTCAGCCGGGCTGCCAGCTCATCAATTTCAAACGGCTTAATCAAATAGTCGTCAGCGCCTGCTTCAAGCCCTTCGACCCTGTCAGAGACTGCATCCCTCGCAGTCAGCATTAAAATGGCACCGCTGTATCCTTCCCGGCGCAGCCGGCGGCAGACGGAAATGCCATCTCCATTCGGCATCATCCAATCCAGGATGAGCACATCATAATAGGAAGCCTTTGCATATTCATAAGCATCCTCGCCTTCCATCACCCAATCTGCTTTTCCAAACCCTTTCTTCTTCAGCAAATGGACGATCAATTCACCAAGATATTCATCATCTTCTGCAAGCAGTATTTTCAATATGTCCACCTTCCCGCAATTCTGTATGATTAAGATACCATACGTAGGTGAAAAACGAGTGAAAAAATCAGCCTTCTCCATCTGCCTCATTGTCCAAAAGAAAAAAGACTCTGCTTATGAGTCTTTCTGCTTTCAACTATTATGTTTTGAGCTGCTAGCTTAACAGTTTTCCGAAAAAAACGATATAAGTTAAGAATCCTGAAAGTCCCAGTGTTATTGCAAGTGAAGCAACACTCCTCACCAGTCCCATCCTGTTCTGGATGCCGCCAAATCCCATAACAGCTACAACAAAGGCCGCCAGAGTAAGGTAAAGCAATATTTCGAGCGGGTCAAGGCCGAAGAGGGAATCATCGATCGGTCCTGAAAAAGCAGCCTCCATAAACAGCAGGAAACAAATGATAGAGAAAATGAAAGACCAGACATTCACTTTTTGCATATAAACCTCCCAATTAAGAACATTGCAAGCTTGCCGTTATGGGGTTACACACAACCATATCCTTATATTACCAAAAATTTTTAAAAAAATAAAAAAAAAAAATCCTTTCATATTTTTAATTCTATTTTATTTTCACCTGTTTTTCACCAAGGTTCCCTATAGTAAAGCATGTACACAGCAAGACGATCCAAAATTCTAATAAAAAATGGAGGTATTTATTGATGAAGAAAAAATGGGCTGGATATGCACTTACAGGAGCATTGTCGCTAAGCCTCATTGGCGGAACGGCATTCAAGGCAATGGCCGCAGAGGAAAGCGGGACAGGGAATGCACCTGCTTCTCTTTTAGAAAAGGCCGGACAAGTATTGGATGACAGCACCAAGGCAAAGGTTCAGGCGATCATGGACAAAATGAAAGAAGAACTGGCTGCGATCGGTGTTGAACTTCCTGCAAAAAGAGAAAAAGAGGACCTTTTTGCTAACCTTGATGAAGAGACAAAAGCAAAAGCTCAGGCTATTCAGGATCAGGTTATGGCTGGCTCCCTCGCCCGCGAAGAAGCTAATGAGCAGTTAAAGGCTCTCGGCATCACTCTTCCTGACCATCATGGCAAAGGAGGTCCTTTCGCGGATCTGGGTGAAGAAACGAAAGCTAAAGTACAGGCCATTCAAGATAAGGTCAAAGATGGCTCACTTACTCGTGATGAAGCTAATGAGCAATTGAAGGCTCTTGGCATCACTCTTCCTGGGAGGCATGGCAAAGGA
Source organism: Bacillus sp. UMB0728 (assembly GCF_002858875.1). Classification (NCBI taxonomy): domain Bacteria; kingdom Bacillati; phylum Bacillota; class Bacilli; order Caryophanales; family Bacillaceae; genus Bacillus; species Bacillus sp. UMB0728. Next base: position 199,951 of record NZ_PKLA01000006.1, read on the forward strand.
GATCCGTTCGCTGATCTCGATGAAGAGACGAAAGCTAAAGCCGGGAGCATTATGGATTCTGCCAAAGAAGAACTGGAAGAGCTTGGTGTAGAGAAGCCTCTGATGGGCGGACACAAATTTTAATAGTGCAGGGACCTTCATACGGAGGTCCCTCTTCTTTTTAAAAGCAGGAATTCACTCTGCTCAGAAAGAAGAGAGAGTGTGATAGCTAATTAAGGGGGAAGCTTTATGAGGAAAGAAGATATTATTGAAGAAAAATCAAGTTTCATTAACTGGGTGAACTCACTGGCACAAATGGATGAAGAACTATGGTTCCTCCCTTTCCGGGAAGGCTCCTGGGGAACAGCCGATGTGGTTTCCCACTTTATTACCTGGGATCGATTTGTCATCAGCCGGCGTATGCCTGCCCTGCTGAGCAAAGAGGAAATTCCTTCTGAAAAAATTGATGCAGATGCAATGAATATGGAAGCGGGACAATACGCGAGGTCAGGCATCAGCAAAAAAATGCTGATCAGTGAGTTTGCTGAGGCAAGAAAAGAGCTTCTCTTACTTTTGGAAAAACTGGAGCCGGAAAGATTTCAGGAGCTGTACCCAGGGAGGGACATGACAATCGGCCAATACTTTGCCGGATTGATTGAGCATGACCACAAGCATAAGAAGGAAATTGAGGATCATTGGGAGCGTTATGTGAAGCAGACCAGCCGGCAATAGGCCAGTCTGCTTTTTTTATAGTGAATCTTTGAGAGTTAATCATGAAGAAGATTAGACGTCTATAAACTTAATCACTCTCGCCGGGTTTCCGCCTACTACAGCATTATCAGGCACATCCTTTGTTACAACTGCACCTGAGGCGATGACTGCATTGTCCCCAATCTTTATGCCCGGATTAATGACGGCCCTGCCCCCGATCCAGACACTATTTCCGATGGTGACGGGCTTCCCGAATTCCGGACCGGCATTCCGCTCTTCCGGATGCAGCGGATGCCCTGCTGTATAGATATGTACACCTGGAGCCATAAAGCAGTTATCGCCGATATTCACTTCACACACGTCCAGGATGACACAGTCAAAATTCGCATAAAAGTTTTCGCCAACCTTGATGTTATAGCCATAGTCACAGCGGAAGCTTGGTTCAATATAAAGCTTCTTCCCAGTCGATCCCAACAGCTCTTTTAAAAGTGCTGCCCGTTTCTTCTCTTCAGTTTCTTCTGTCAGATTGAACAGCCGTGTCAGTCTGCGTGCATTGGCCCTTTCTTTTACAAGGATTGGATCTGCCGCATCATATAGCTCACCTGCAAGCATCTTTTCTTTTTCAGACAGCATATTAGTGGTACCCCTTCCAGATTGAGAGTTTACCCTTATTCTACTTGCTCTTTGGGCAAGGAGCCAGTTGCATCAGGTTGCAGATTAGCCAATTTTCCCAGTGTATGCTACCATTTATCCAACAAACTGATAGTGTGGTGATTGAGGATGGACAATGGGCAGCCTACAAAGGATTCTAAGTATATCCAGCAGCATTTGGCCAATGAGCGGACCTATCTGGCCTGGGTCAGGACAAGCATCACAATTATAGGAGTCGGCTTCCTTATCACAAATCTTCACTTTTCCACTCTGCCGGCTGCTTCGATGATAGGAGACGCCCTGGCGCAGATCATCGGGCTTGCCTCCATTATTGTGGGTATATTGACGATCATCATGACGACAATCGGCTACTTCAGGAAAGGGCATGAAATCAACAGCCAATCATTCAGGTTTTCCAGAAGGATGATTGTTCTCCTCTCAGCTCTTTTGCTGCTCATCTTCGCCGTGTTCGGATTTTATTATATGTTCGTTTGGGGAATTCTTTAAAGCAATCAAAAGCCTGGCACTCATCTTGTGCCAGGCTTTTTTGTTTATTTCACCCATTTTTCAAGCAGCGGGCCTGTATCTCCATAGACAGGGTCTGTTGCAGGCACCGGTACACTGCGGATATCTGAGAGTGCCTGCGCGCGCCCTCCCGGATCTTTCTTTTTCAAATCATGGCTCATTCCGTCCGGGTAGGCTCCAACAACCTCAAAGTCTTCTGAGCTGTCGACGTTTTTATGTCCTGTACCTGCAGGCAGCACAATGACATCCCCGGCTTTCACTTCAACTCTTTCTCCGCCGTCCCCGCCTAAGAGAATAGTAGCGCGGCCTGAACGGACACCGAGGACTTCGTGTGAGTTGCTGTGATAGTGATGGTAGTCGAACACTCCGCCTGTCCATGTGCCGAGCCAATTGTGGCGGGTGAATGTCCCCTCTATCGTATTGGCATTGTCACTGAAGATCCCTTCATAGATGATGACAGGCAGTTCCTGATTGTTCGGGATATCACCATTGTCCTGGAGAAAAAATGATCTGACTTGCGTTGCCATATGCATCCACTCCTTTGTAAGTTATAGATTTCGGGCGCTGAACGTATCGCCGCCCTCTATCGTTCCACTCTGGAAGCCCCTATTGAACCAGCGCTTCCTCTGTTCAGAGGTGCCGTGGGTAAAGCTTTCCGGAACTGCATAGCCCTGCGCCTTTTTCTGGATCGTATCGTCGCCGACTGCATGGGCAGCCTGGATTGCTTCTTCCAGATCACCTTGCTCTAAATAACCCATTCCCTGTGCATGATGCGCCCAAACGCCGGCATAATAATCAGCTTGAAGCTCAAACCTGACCTGATATTTATTGAATTCTTCCTGGCTGAGCTTTTGGCGGAGAGGCATAATTTCATCCGTAGTGCCAAGGAGCGTCTGGACATGATGGCCGACTTCATGGGCAACGACATAGGCCATGGCAAAATCGCCAGGCGCCTGGAATTTTTCCCGAAGCTCCCTATAGAAGCTTAAATCAATATAAAGCTTTTGATCTCCAGGGCAATAGAATGGACCGACCGATGCACCTGCTGCTCCGCAGGCAGACTGGACGCTGCCGGTATACAGAACAAGGGTAGGCTCCCTGTATTCCATCCCCTGCTCCTGGAAAATCTCACTCCAGACTTCCTCTGTATCCGCCAGCACGACTGATACAAAATCGGCCAGTTCCCTTTCCTCGGCCGTTTCTTCATAAGGTGCAGGCGACTGTTCCCCACCGGTCATCCCCAGACCGCCGAGAAGCTCGCCGGGATTGCCTCCCAATAGTGTAATAATCAGGACAATGACAATACCTCCGAGACCTCCCCCGACGAGCGTTTTGCCGCCCATTCCCCTTCTATCCTCAACATTGGAGCTCGCTCTTCTTCCCTTCCATTTCATGGTTTATCCTCCCTGCTGCCATTTTCTTTCGCAAGAATCATATCTTTTAGTCATATACCCGCACAGGACAGGAATTATCTCCATTAAGGGCCGGAATTTTTTACATATAGGAAAGGCATGATCATCCTGTTTCTATCATATAAATGGATATTTACCGATTCAGGAGGCCGTATTATGCAAAAACCTTTTGTAAGGCCCTATTTGACCACCCATAGCCTGCAGCCTGAGAATCAGGAATCGCCCATTGAGTTCATTTCAGGCAGGAGAGTCGGCAATTCGCTTTTTTACCGGAGAAATCATTTTGCCTATCCTTCGCTTTCAGCATCTGCCTATTGGCTGCCTGTCAATGGGTCAGTTTCTTCACCCCGGCTCTATTCCCTGACCGAATTGATGAATCTCCCATCGAGGACCGTGACCGCCGTTTTGGAATGCGCCGGGAACAAGAGGAGCCTTTTTGAACCCAAAACCTTCGGTGAGCAATGGGAAAAAGGCGCGGTCAGCCAGGGGAGCTGGAAGGGCGTTCCGCTTGCCTCCCTCCTCGAGGGTGCAGGCATCCGGAATGGAGCGGCAGAAGTCATCTTTGGGGGCTATGACTTTGGAGAAAGAACCGATTCTGACGAGGTATATTCGTTTACAAGAAGCCTTCCGCTGGAAAAAGCCCTGCATCCGGATACACTGGTTGCCTACGAATACAACGGAAAGCCGATCCCTTTCAAGCACGGCTTTCCACTAAGACTTATCGTTCCCCAGTGGTACGCAATGGCTTCCGTAAAATGGCTCAAGAGCATCACTGTTGCAGATGCCCCGTTTACAGGACCTTTCCAGACAATCGATTATGTCTATTATCCTCATAGAGAAAAGGATGAAGGAGCAGCGCCAGTAACGAAGCTCCATGTCAACAGTTCCATCCGCCATCCATTGGACGGACAGATTCTTCAAACCGGGAGCCATCCTGTCAAAGGCATCGCATGGACCGGTAAAGGGAAAATCGAAAAAGTGGAGGTAAGCACTGACGGCGGTGAAAACTGGAAGGAGGCAAGACTTGAAAGCCCGGCAGCAAGCGGGTATGAGTGGCAGCCTTGGGTGTATGATTGGAAGGCCGGTAAAGGAGAATATACTCTTATGTCCAGAGCGTATGATACACATGGCCGTGTACAGCCGGCTTCCCCATTTTGGAATAGGAAGGGGTATGGGTATCATGCGATTGATATGGTGAGTGTTAAGGTGGAGTGAAATAATAGCCAGGCACCGATGAAAGGTGCCTGGCTATTATCATGGCAGTTCTACAGTAAAAGCTTCAAACATTTCCGGCTCAGGCATGACAAAGGCTTTGAAAATCAGTTCCTTACTCCCAGCTGCCTTAAATACTTGTTTATATAGGTTTCCTTTCACCCTTTCAGCAAACGGTTCCTTCTCAATTGTGAGGTTTTCTCCATCAGCCGTCTCAAGAATTGTAGGATTTCTCGTCAGCTGGTCATCATAGGCAAATTCGCTGTCTACTTCGAAAAATATGGTGGTGCTTTGCTTTGTCCGTTCTATGTCCGTTACCGTTATTTTGTCTCCCCCTCCCTGCTCGAGTATAGCTGGAAGACCTCCTTCACTAAGAGGAATCATTACCTCTTCAGGGGCGCTATGCTGAGCCGGCAGCGTATAGGGGATGATGCTCAAGGATTTAGTCCCCTCTTTTACCGGAGAGTATAACATACTAAGCGTTGCCTCCTCCTTTCCGTCCACAGTATCGCCATGCCCGCTTCCCGACATCTGCCTTAGCGCCAACCCCTGATTATCCACAATATTGAAGTGCAAATCTGTATAAGGATCCAGCTTTGTTTGTTCCAAATCAGCTGTCAGACTGACAGAAAGATCCGTACCAGCAGGGCCGATCTTAACTGAATTCACATTCACTTCCATCCCTTGAATGTTTTTGGTTTCTTTAGGCCGGATAACCGTCACTTCGCCGGACTGTTTGACCGGGAATTCAAATTCCCACTTCCCCGGCATCAGACCGACTGCATCCACCCTGAACTTCATGGTGAACTCCTCCGGAAGCTCTTCGGTCGGATTAATATCCAGAATCCCCTGGTATTTTGCCGGTGTAACAAACTCCCCTGAAGAGCCTGAGCTAAAGTTGATTTCATTGCCATCCACATAAATAGCCGGCCGCTCCATTTCCCCAATCGCTAACAGAGATTCATGTGTAAACCCAAAGGCCAGCCTGGTTCCATCATAAAAGACTTCATTTATGGTTAAAGTGATGCCTTTATCTGTTGCCGATTTGCCGACCACCTGGGTAAGACCTTTTGCCCCGGCAATTTCCAGCCCTTCATCTCCCGAACCGCTGAAAAAGGTGCCCACAACCGGGATTTCGGAAGCGATTTTTGCAATAGCAGGAGAATATATAGCCGAACCGATAAATAAGGCAAACCCTGCAGCAGCTGCGCTGGTTGTGTAAAACGCTTTTCGCCTTAACGTTCCTTTAATTCTGGTTTCCCTTACGGCCTTGCTGATAATTTGATCCAGCTCATCTTCAGGCACAGCAATTTTTTTCATTTCAACCTTAAATTGAGGAAATTCGCTATTCATTAACACACTCCTCCTTCATTTTCACCCGCAGCTGTCCTATTCCGCGATGGATATTTGTCTTAACGGTGCCTTCCGGACATTCCAGCAATTCAGAGCTGTCGCTTTCCGGCATATAGGGAGAGGTCCTATCTTCCAGTACTTCTCTTTCCATCGGGATGACCCGGCTTTTCTTTTTCAGCAGGTCCTTACATGTATTAATCAGGATCCGCGCCAGCCAGGTTGAAAAATACTGTTCTTCCCTTAATTGCTGAATCGATACGAGGGCTTTATATACCGTCTCCTGGAAGGCCTCCAGGGCATCCGCCTCATTTTTCATATACAAGTAAGCCATCTTATACAGCTTCTCTTTCTCTGCCTCCAATAAATCCTGGAAGGCCTTCTTATTTCCCTTTTTCGCCTGCTTCACTTTTTTTATATCCACGCCTGCCCCTCCTTTCTTTCTGCTTGTTAGAGTGCTGGGGGGTGGGAAACGTTTCAGTTGCCTGACTATTTTCGAGTAAATATTTCTTTACATGAACATACTTAAAGGCCTGGCTTATGCCAGGCCCCTCTTATAAAATATCGCGCTGCTGCTCCCGCTGCTTTTTCCAGAGAATAGCTACTGCGGGCAATATGATGATCACTCCATAAGTAAAGAAGAATTGAGGCTGCGGATGATCAATTGCCAATGCGTTTCCGAGGAGCATCCTTTGCGCCAGCAGCCAGCAGACACATGCAAAAATCGGGAACTGGAGGCCGATGACGCTGATGAAATTTTTGCTGATGCTTGAAATGAATATGGCACAAAGAGCGGTGGACAAAGCCAGGATATAGGTTAGCCCGATGACAATCAGTATAAGCTGCCAGAAAGTAAGGTTGTACCAGTATGGATACCCAAGAAAGCTGTTGATATCACTGTTCAAAAAGATTGTAATATTATTGGTAAAATATAACCCGTAATAGACACAAAGAAGGACTGTTGCAATGATGAATGCTGACAGGACGCCTGCCGCTGCCTTCTTTATAAACAATTTTCTCCCAGCCCTGGAGGTATACTGCAGATCAATCATACGGTTCTTATAATCTCTGATCGTAATAGGGAGAATCATAAAAAGAATGCTCACCAGGATTGTTAGGCAGATATTTTGGCTGATGCTGTGAAAATTATCACCTACAGGATATGCCGGGAAAATGGAACGGAAGGATTCATCCTCTAGCAGATCATTGATCCTTGCTTCCTGCCTTTCAGACGGCTTACCTGAAATATAGCCGTAACCAAAGTCTGTGCCGGCAGAATCCATATCTTCCATGATGCCTTCCCGCGTCTGAATTTCCCAGCCTATCTCCTTCTCAGAGAAAAGCTTGTCGTACAATTGTCTTTCAGGGCTGCTTAAATCATTCTTATTATTTAATTCTACTAATTCTGCGTACGAAGCAACATCAGTTTGCTGCGCTTCGTCAAGCTTCTGTATATAGGCGTCTGCACGGTCCAATGCCTCCTGGTATGCCTGCTTGAAATCATCATACTCTTTTTCATCCAGCTTTCTTCCGTAATCTTCTATCATCTCACTGCTGATTTCATAATAATCTTTGGCTGGACGGCCATTTGCAAAATAAGAAATATCGAAGTCTATAAAAATGTAGTACATCAGCAAATTAATTAAGACAAGCATGATTAGCATGATTGGTCGGAAGATCTTTTTCATTTCCTGCCAGATAATTCTCAAATCCCGGTTCATCCCCTTCATGTTAAGTCGCATCTATTAAAGCTCTTGCAGGACAGCATCACAGCTGCTGCCAGGAAAATCAGCCAGACACCTGAAACCGCCAGCTCAAATCCTGAAATGACGTGCATGGCGCGGTGCATAAACCAGACAAAAGAATTCAGCACCAGATTCACCGGTGTGAAAAGGCCGATAAAGTAACTGGCATGACTGGTTGGAAAGAGTTTCTGAACAGCAAAAAGCATGCCGAATAACAAGAGAAAGGCAAAAAAAACAAGATAGCTGTTTCGTATCCATCTAGAAATTACGGCAGCCATAAGGGTGAAGATGATCATCATGACATAGGAAAGGCCGATAACTGCAGCAAGATACTGTGAAAACGTCATCTCCCTCACCGTCATGAACCAATGCTCCCCTTTATTAAAATAGCTCGACATTGGGACTTGCCAAAACTGGCTGTAGGGAAAAACTGCAAAATAGACAGCGAGCCCGGCTGCCAGCATGACTGTGAACAGTACTAGATTTGCCGTCAGGGCTGCCCAAAATTTATCCTGCCAAAGCCTCCTTCCCCTTCTGGAGCTGTATGCCAGCAGGTGGGTTCCGCGATCAAATTCAAAATTAATGACATGGCCTGTAATCAGGGCCGCAAGAATCACTCCTTCGAGCAGGAAAGCTTTAAACATGGTTTTAAACAGAAGCAAGTGTGTACCGAAGGCCTCCTGTGAATGGAACAGATGCATATGCTCTCCATTTTCCAGGACTTCCTTGAACCGCTCCTCAAACTTTCCATACTGGCTCCTTACCAGCTCTGCTGCCGAACCTGTCAATCCATACTTCTGAATATTGTACTCAGCAATGCCCACCGGATCTATCTTCCGGTATTCTTCATCAGCATATAAACTGCTTGAATAATAGTATTCCAGCAGCCCTGCGTCATTAAATAGCTCCCTTTCTTCTTTTGTATAGTTTTCTAATGGATCGAAGGCATGATCCGTGAAAAAAGAATTCATATCCTTGTAGGTCTTTGATTCTTTCTCTTCTATCGCAAGATTCACTTGCTTCATCAGGGAGTCATAATCATCCTTCATTGCATCCAGGCTCTCGCCAGTAATATCTGTCCCGTAGGCCGCCGCGAATGCTGATGTTTTTTTCAAATCTTCTTTTATGACCGAATTGTTGAGCACAAGATACAAATTAAAGGCCATGAACAGAAAAACAAGACCAAGGACCGAAGGCGATAAAAAGGCTTTGCGGATTTCCCAGCGCAGAACTCTCATTGAGCCGTAATGCCTGCTTCATCTCTATACTCATAGAGAAAAATATCCTCCAGAACAGGCTGAACCTGTTTCCAGTGAGCTGACTGTCTTTCCTCTGCCATAAAACGGATATTCATCCGGCCCTGTTCCTGCCGTTCAGACAGAGACAAAAAGTTTCTTCTAAAATCGGCTGCTTCACTGAATTCGATTTCTGTTTCAAATACTTTCCCGTCCAGCCTTCGGCAGATATTAGCGATTGAATCCTTATAAAGGACCTTCGCATCCTTTATCATAATAATTTCATTGGCGATCGACTCAACATCTGAAACGATATGAGTGGATAGGATGACAATCCGGTCTCTTGCCAAATCAGACAGGAGGTTCCTGAATCTGACCCGTTCTTTTGGGTCAAGGCCTGCTGTCGGTTCATCGAGAATCAGGATCTTCGGATCATTCAGCATCGCCTGGGCAATCCCCACCCGCTGAATCATCCCTCCTGAAAACTTCCCCATTTTCTTTTTAACCGCACCCTCAAGCGCGACAAGCGTCATGAGATGCGGAATTTTTTCATCCGCTTCCTTCTTAGATATGCCCTTCAAAGCAGCAAGATATTGGAGATACTGATAGGGAGTATAATTTTTGTAATAGCCAAAATCCTGGGGCAGATAGCCAATTAACTCGCGGTAAGCCTCGCCCATGCTCAGGATATTCTGCCCGCTGTACAGGATTTCACCTTTTCCTGGGTGCAGAAGAGTAGTCAGCATCTTGATGAGGGTCGTTTTCCCTGCGCCATTCGGGGCAAGCAAACCATATACCCCGTTTGAGAATTCCAGCTGCACATCTTTCAATACTGCATGGCTGCCAAAATGTTTGCTTACGCTATTCACTGTCAGCATAGTGTGTAGCCCCCTCTTCTTTTGTTATGAATAAGCAGTTCCTTCAATTTGTTCATATATAAATAGAAAAACAGAACGATGACTGCCCCGTATAAGTACCTGGGAACAGATATGAGCAAGCCCATATATATGGAATTATTCAGTATGACAAGAATAATATTGCCGGCTATCCAAATAACCAGAGCTGCCGCCCGCGCCATATTCGTTTTAAAGAAGCTTAATACATATAAGAACAGCACAGAAAAAATCAGCAGGGAAGCCGTTGATATCAATAAGCCCTGTACAAATTCCACAGCAGCAAACCGTACAGCAAGAGCCAGCACCCATATGCTATTAAGAAGAAAACAGAAGACACTGAATATCAGCATCCGGAAAGCTGCCAGCTGGTGAAGATTATATTTGCAGACCATTTCCAGCTCGTACGTCCCGCTGGCCCTGCTTTTTAAGTATGGCAGGAAGGCGAGGAAGGCATAGAGAAGCGGGGAAACAATCATGATCAAGCTGTAAAAGCTTGTTCCCCCGCCAGCTGCCTCTCCTTCACTGGCTGTGGCTGTGATTCCAATCATTAGCATTGCCAGCATGCCGGCGGCCAGGAGCATTTCAAGCCAATCCTTCATAAGAAACCTGAAGCCGATTCTCCTGTACATTCCCCTTATCAAAGTAATGAATGACTCTTTTCTGACATTGCCCTTTTGGACAATTGACGTTATTTCCTCTTTTGAAATCTTTAGCTCTGGAATCTGCCAGTCTTTATCTTTCTGCATGCGTAAATCCCTCCTTTTTAGCTTCCTCTCTGATAAATTTGAGGCTGCGATAATACTTTGTTTTTACTGTTGATTCTGGAACCTGAAGTGAAGAGGCAATTTCCTGAAAGGTTTGCTCGCCAAACAGCTTCATCCGGAATATCTGCTGATACGAAGCTTCCATTCGATCCAGCACGGCCAAAACTGCTTCTATCTCTTCTTTTTGCAGAATAGACTCAGAAGAATCTTCATGGCTGCCAATTTCAAGATCTTCTATATCCGCCATCCTCCTGCTTGCTTTGTAGTGCTTTGACCTGTAATAATCGACAATTTTATAGGTTGCTATTTTATACAGCCAGGTGCGGAAAAGGGCCCTCTTTCCTTCAAACTGATGAAGTCCATGCAGCATATTAATGAAAATTTCCTGGGTCAAATCCTTGGATTGCTCCTGATCAAGAGTCTGTTTGTAGACATAATGATAGATTTCGCGATAATAAAGGGACACCAGCTCATTCGCTGCCTCTTCGTTTCCCTTTTTAATTATCTTTTGTATGAGCTTTAAGTCCCGATGCATCTCCCACCACTCTATTCCTATCAGAATTCTGTTGGTTCATAAGCTTATATCTATATATTCGTAACAAGGCGGCAATTAGTTTTGAACTTTATTTCTTTTTTGCAAAAAAACAACCGGCAGGATTCCCCCCTGCCGGCCACCTGCCGCTACTCCTGCGGCTTTTCTATTTTCTTGTTGATTTCCACGCGTTCTTTTCCCATAAAGAGAATGGTCACTGCCGCAATGCCGATCGGGATGAGGGCCAGCATAAATATGATGGTGATACTGTCTGACATCCCTGCAATGATTTTATCAAGAACCGGAGCCGGAATTTTCGCCCGCTCTGCCGGTTCGAACAGCTGCTGCGGGTCACCCATCGGCATTGCCCCGCCGCCCTGCATGCCTTTAAAAGCATTCTGCAGTTTGTCAGCAAATACATTCTGCTGGACGATTCCGAAGATGGTAATGCCAAGCGTCATGCCAAGCGAACGCAAGAATGAGTTCGTTGAGTTGGCTGAACCGCGGTATCTCGGATCCAGGTTATGGATGGATGCTGTCGGAAGCAGCGAAAATGAAAACCCTACTCCAAAGCCGGTGAGGATCATAAACAGAGTCAAAGCCCATCTGGCTGTATCAGGTGTCATATTGCCAAGCAGAAGCATGCCTGCAAAAAAGGAAATGACCGAGATGACCATCAGATTCCGATAGCTGGTTTTTGTCTGGAAGATCCCCCCGATGGCGCTTCCTGCTACAGAACCAAGCATCATCGGCGTCAGGATCAGACCGGCATTTTTGGCTGATCCCCCGTACACGGCCTGGACAAAAATCGGGATGTACACAGCCAGGACGACAAAGGTGCCGCCGTAAAGGAATGCAAGGATCTGGGAAGTTGCAAAAAGGCGGCGCTTGAACATCCAGAAAGAAATGATCGGTTCATCCGCCCGCGTTTCCACCCACAGGAACGCAATGAAAAAGAAGACAAAGCCCGCGAACAGTCCGATAATCTGGAAAGAGTCCCAGGCGAATTCCTTTCCGCCGAGCTCAAGGCCGAACATAAGGCTGACAACTGCAGCCACCAGGGTGAAAGCACCGGCCCAGTCAATTTTCTGCCTTTGATAGTCATTGGATTCATGATAGTACTTGATGATCAGGAAGACGGAAACGATCCCGATCGGTACATTTATGTAGAAAACCCAATGCCAGCTGATCCAGTCTGTAATGAATGCTCCGAGCAGCGGGCCCAGGACACTGGCTGTCCCGAACCCAGCCCCGAGAAGGCCGGTCATTTTCCCCCGTTTTTCAGGCGGAAAAATATCAAATACAATCGTAAAAGCTATCGGCATGAGGGCTCCTCCGCCAACCCCCTGGATAGCCCGGTAAACGCTGAGCTGGACCATCGACTGGGCAAGCCCGCAAAGGGCAGAGCCGATCAGGAATACAGCCAGTCCAAAAATAAAAAAGCGCTTGCGGCCGTACATATCGGAAAGCTTCCCAAAAATCGGCATGCCCGCCATGACGGTGACCATATAGGCTGAAGTAACCCAGACAAACTGTTCGAATCCGCCCAGGTCTGCCACAATGGTCCCCATCGCTGTGGCAACAATCGTGTTGTCCATCGCTGCCATCAGGATGCCCAGCAGAAGCCCTGCCACTACAAGATTTACATTCTTTTGTTCTGCCACGTTAAACCTCCATTAAAACTGAAATAGGATAGATAAGATATCTATTCAATTTTAAATTTTATCCTTCCAAACATCAATTCCGCCCGTTCGACAAACTCTTACAGAAATACACTGCGGTACCCTATTCTCCGTTAAGAAACAGGGTCGCACTCACATATTTCCTTGTCAGTGTCTTATAGTAGGCTGACAGCACAGTGAGGGCGGCGGTTGTCAGCACATTGGATACAATCTCTTTTTGAGGTCTGGTCAAATCCGTGTATCCTTCCACTATTGAAGCCGATTCTCTCCGGATCTCCTGTTCTACTTGAAATTGCGCGGTGCCTTCAGCCAGCTTCTGCGGATGCACCTTTTCAAAAATGCCGGCATATCCAGCGTAGAAGATGATCGGATCAATCACATCGTCTGTCCTATCTTCCGGATTATTAAAAAGAAGTGTCAGTATCTTACGGATAGAGCCAAAATCCAAAGCCGACTTCAGATCCTCCACAATAAAAAGAATGGCCGCCTGGTCAATGGTATACTTCTTCCCGGCCTGCGGCGTCCCAACCAGTTCGCGCATTTCTCTTTTCACCCAGTTCTGGACTGCTGTGGAGGAAAGATTCGTATACTCGATCTGATTTCCGAGCGAGACAATTTCATTGACGCTGAAGCCCGGAACCGGGGGAGTCTGCCTCATAATTTTTTCAAATACAGCAGGCATATCCGTCTCTATAAATATCTCAAGCTTCTTTCCATATATATTGGTCAGATGGCCCGATTTCCATGCTTCTTGCAGCACAGCCTTCGGGTTCTTCTCCCCTTCCCCCCTGAGGGCAAATAAAAGCTCCGCCATCCTGGCCCTCGACAACTGAAACAACTCCATACTCATTCATCTCCCGACCGATACTTTGTAACCCTATCCTAAATCTTTCCCCTGACACCGTCAACGGTGCTTCCGCGTGCCTGGCACCATATGTGGACAAAAATGGCGTATTTGTCTTTTTCCGGTGTCAGGCACGGAGTGTTTGGGGAGGATGTTTTATACTTGCTTATTTGTGCATAATCATATAAAATAAGGTCAAGTTACAAGTTCAAATGACCTTAAAATTTATATAAAAAGGATGAGAAGAATTGGGTAAAAGGATATTTTACTTTTTATTGACCAATGTGCTGGTTCTGTTGACCATCTCGATTATTTTTTCACTGATCGGCGGCGGAAATTACATGAATGCACAGGGCGGGATTGATTTTGCTTCCCTGCTGATATTCAGTGCTGTCATTGGTTTCTCCGGATCATTCATCTCCCTGGCAATGTCGCGCTGGATGGCAAAGCGGATGATGAATGTCCAGGTGCTGAAGCCTGAAGGGTCTTTATCTCCTTCTGAAAGGCAGATTGTTGAAAAAGTCCACCGCCTCTCAAGGGCAGCAGGACTCACACATATGCCGGAGGTCGGAATCTATCATTCCCCTGAGGTTAACGCATTTGCGACCGGACCTTCCAAAAAGCGTTCATTGGTTGCAGTATCGACTGGTCTGCTTCAGGAAATGGATGATGATGCCATTGAAGGCGTTATTGCCCATGAAGTTGCCCATATTGCCAATGGCGATATGGTGACCATGACCCTCCTGCAGGGTGTAGTGAACACATTCGTCGTCTTCCTGGCCCGTATTGCTGCCTGGGTGGCATCACGTTTTGTAAGGGAAGAGATGGCTCCGATTGTCCACTTCATCGCAGTGATTATCTTCCAGATCGCATTCTCGATCCTTGGAAGCCTGGTCGTGTTCGCCTACTCAAGGCATCGCGAATACCACGCAGACCGGGGAGGCGCAGATCTTGCCGGCAGGGATAAAATGACCCATGCCCTCCAAATGCTGAAAGCCTACTCTGCCCGTATGAAAGGCGAAGAGCAGACAGCGATATCAACCTTGAAAATTAATAACAAAGGCAAGCGTTCCCTATTCTCAACCCACCCTGATCTGGATGAGAGAATCAGACGTTTGAACAGCTAATAACACAAATGCTGGCCCGTTAAAGGCCGCCTTCCCCCGGCGGATTTAGCGGGCCGGCATTTTTTTGCTTCTGCTTTCTTTCCTGAAAACGAAAAGCACTGCTGCTGCAGTGCTTCTCCTAAATCTCAAATTCTGCTATACATTTGTTTTCGCATTTCCTTCACTAATGGGGTAATCTTCTTCAGCTCTTTCGGAAACAGGCTTCTTCGACCAATAGGTAGCCAAAATCGGGCCGGATATATTATGCCATACAGCACCAGCTACACTCGGCAGTGCTGCGAGAGGGCCAAAATGGGCCGTGGCAAGCGCCACACCAAGACCTGAGTTCTGCATGCCGACCTCAATGCTGATGGCTCTCCTTGTGCTTTCATCCAGCCTTAAGGCTGACGCGGCCAAATAGCCCAATAAAAGCCCCAATCCATTGTGAAGCGCTACAGCTGCAAAGGTCAGCAGCCCTGCCGATGCAATGTTGGCTACATTTCCTGCTACCACAGCTGCGACAATAATAATGATGGCAAGTACGGAAATAAGCGGAATGATCGTGATGCCTTTTTCTACAGCCTGCGGCATAAAACGGCGGATAAGCAGGCCTAGAACGATCGGTACAATGATGACCTGAACAATCGATAGGATCATGGCTTTCGCATCCACCGGCATCCACTGGCCTGCCAGCAGCAGCAGGATAAAGGGGGTTGCCAGCGGGGCAAGCAGCGTTGAAAACGAAGTCATAGCGATGGAAAGAGGCAGATTCCCTTTTGCCAAGTAAACCATCACATTGGAAGCCGTTCCCCCTGGTACAGACCCAAGCAGGACCAGGCCGGCTGCAAGCTCTGCAGGCAGATCCAGAAGGTAAGCAATTGCAAATGCCCCGAGCGGCATGATGATGAACTGGGCACAGACACCGATGATAACAGGCACCGGATTTTTAAAAATAAGATTAAAGTCGGTCCCTTTCAAGGTCAGCCCCATTCCAAACATAACAACGCCAAGCAGGATGGTGATATAGCTGCCGAACACAAGGAATGGGTCAGGCAGCAGGTAAGCAATTATCGCCATGCAGATGACCCATATGGCAAAATATTTGCCGGCAATTGTACTGATTGTTTCAAGAACCTTCATCAATTTTCCCCCGCTTTCTTTTTAAACAAGTTTATTGGGATTCAGGAGGCCTTCAGGATCAATGGCCCGCTTGATTTTCTTCATCACCTCATAGGCCGCGCCATGCTCCTTCTCCTGATACTTCTGCTTGCCGATTCCGACCCCATGCTCTCCTGTACAGGTCCCGCCGCGCTCCAGTGCATACATGACAATCCGTTCATTGAACTCCTCTGCCTGCTGCACCTCCAGCGGATCATCCATATTGATCATCAGCAGCACATGAAAATTCCCGTCCCCGACATGCCCGACTATGCCCCCGGCCAATCCCAGTGCATCGAGGTGGACCTTGCTGTGTTCCACAGCTCCGGCCAGTTCTGATATAGGCAGGCATACATCTGTTACCATCATCTTCTTTCCAGGATACCCGTGAATATAAGCATAAGCGAGATTATGGCGCGCCTCCCAGAGCTGCGTCCTGGAAGCGTTGTCAGTTTCAAAGTCAATTTGTTCTGCCTGGCATTCCTCAGCGATCGCCTTCATGAATTCAACATCCTGCTTCAGCCCGGCCCCGTTTCCATGAAACTCCAGAAACAGCGTCGGCTTTTCAGCATACCCGGTACCGCTGAATAAATTAACCTGCTTCATTGAAGCCTCATCAACTAGCTCTCCCCTGGCTATCGGAATTCCTGCCTGGAGGATGCTGACGATTGCTTCGACCGCAGAGGTGATGGTGGGAAATGAAGCCCTTGCCGCCAGAATGGCTTCCGGTATGCCATACACCTTCAAGGTCAATTCAGTAAAGCATCCCAGCGTCCCTTCAGATCCGACAAACAGTCCATTCAAATGATAGCCGGAGGATGATTTGGCCGCCAGATTGCCTGTATGTATAATGGTCCCGTCAGCTGTCACCACTTCAAGATCGCGAACCTGATCCCGCATCACTCCATACCTGACCGAGGTTGTCCCGCTTGCATTGGTCGCAGCCATCCCGCCTAAAGTGGCATCTGCCCCAGGATCAACCGGGAAAAACAAACCATATTTCTTCAGGACTTTGTTAAGCTGGGACCGGGTAACGCCCGGCTGCACCCGCACAAGAAAATCCTTTTCCCTGACCTCCAGCACTTTATCCATTTTTGAAAAATCGACAGTTATCCCGCCGTTATAGGGGATCACATGTCCTTCCAGGCTGGTTCCGCGCCCAAATGGGATAACCGGCATTTTATGCCGCCTGGCAGTTATGATGATTTTTTGGACATCCTCCGTCGATTCCGGAAAGACGACGACATCCGGCAGGCTTTCTTTATGATAGGATTCATCCCGGCTTCGCTGCTCCCTTTCTGTTTGATTGACAGAAACCTGCCCTTCTCTTAACATACTCTGCAGTTCTCCTATCGCTTCCGCGCTGACTGTATTCATGCATCTCTCTCCCTGCTGAATAATGGTTCATACCAATTAGTTATATATTCAGATTGGTCCAACCTTTTCGTCCATTTTACTAAATTGTCTGAAAAAATCAATAACTTCTTTCAAAGTATTGAGCTTTCCCTGGATTTTCTGTATGATGAAATCGCTTTACCTGTCATTTTTAGGGAGTGAAAAATATGAAAAAAAAGGCCTATGAAACTATAATAGATCACCTCCAGAATATACTTTTTTCCGGTGCCTTCCAGCCCGGGGACAGGCTTCCGACTGAAAGGGAACTGGCATCCCGCTTTAAGGCGAGCCGCACATCTGTCAGAGAAGCCTTAAGGCAGCTCGAAGCACAGGGGGTGCTCGAAATCAGGCAGGGCAGCGGGAGCTATCTGAAAGCCCGTCCGAATTCCCGGCCGGAGAGCGTCTCTTTTACCATCGAAAATGAAAAAACCAAGCTTGTCTATGAGATGCTCGAGCTCAGGCGCGCCTTGGAAGTAGAATGTGCCGGGCTTGCAGCACAGAGGGCAGGCTCTCTGGATTTGGAGCCGATCAGACAGGCCCTTCTCCTGATGGAGAGCACGGATGATGCAGAGCTGGGGATTAAGGCGGATGTCGACTTTCATTTCGCCATTGTCAATGCCGCCCGCAATTCCATCTTTGCCAAACTGTTTGAAACGGTAAGCGGACATATGAATGACACCATCCGTGCTACTAGGAAGGAAAGGCTCCTCGATCCATCGAGAAGGCAGGATACCATTGAAGAGCATAAAGAAATCTTTCTGGCCATCGCTTCAGGCCAGGTCCAAGAAGCAAGGCTCTCCATGGAAAAGCATATCTCCCTAATCAGGAGAGAGCTTTCTTTAGGAATGATAGATAGGCAGCAGGTACAGTGAGCTTTTTATAAGGCTGAAATCAGGAGGATCATTATGTATTGGGAGACTATGCCCGGCTGGTTTTGGGCCATTTATTATTCTATTCTGTTTAGCTCGATGGTTGCCGCTGTCTATTGTATTATGAAAGAACAGCTGAAGATTCCATCTGTCATTTTGATTTTCTTTGTACTGAGTGTACCTATTGCCAGCATGGCTGCCAGCACTGAAAGAGGACCCGGAATAAATGAAATGGAATACTTTATCGGCCAGCTGCAGCAGGGCATCGGCTGGACCTTATTTTCGCTGGCAGGTTATTTATATTTGATGCTGTGGTGGTTCCTTTTCTTTTTCAAAAGAGGTGTCATCACAGGAAAAGTAAGGAGATTTCTTCTTAATCAAACGTTTGATTAAAGAGGCTTCAGCACTTGGGGCATATGCATTTTGGTTCTGAAGCTTGGACTCATGGGTGCAAAGCTACGGATCAATTGCTTTTAAGAACTTTATCTTTGCGCTCCCCCTGCAGCTTCTCGTTATGGGGCGTCTTGTCCGCTTTCTATTCGAGAGGTTGTTAAAGGCAGGGAGATTGAAGAATCAGCAGTTTAATAGTCTTCAAAGGAAAAAGGGCGGTTCTCCCGCCCTTCCTTTTAATCCACTGCTCTTAAATGGAACACATAAGACTGAAAATCCCCGCCGCGCTCGGCCGTCTTTCCATTAACGCCGTTAAATTCAACGGGAAGCTGCAGCCCGGTCTGCATCAGCTCATCTCCGTAATAGCTTCTGCTGCTTCCTGATACCTGGTACATAATAGAAGGATCCAGTCCTGAAAGCTTCAGCGTTTGCTGTTTCGGCGGATTCGCCATTGCCAGTACCTTATACCAGCCAACCAGCGCCTCCGTTTTGTCCTCATTCACTGTCAGCCAGGCTGTTTCGTTTCCTTCAAAAGGACTCAATAATCTGCAGAAATGCCCGTCCCTTATCAGGCGCCGATGCTGTTTATAAAAAGAAACCTGCTCTGAAATCCGGCTGCGCTCTTCATCTGATAGACTAAGAGGATTCAATTCATAACCAAATGTTCCAAAATAGGCTGTATTGGCCCGGGTAGACAGCGGAGTCTCTCTTAAAGTCTGGTGGTTCGGCACGGCAGACACATGTGACCCGATGCTGTACAGAGGATAGGCAAAGGAGGTCCCATATTGGATCTTCAATCTTTCGACTGCATCTGTATCATCGCTGGCCCACGCCTGCGGGGCGTAATACAGCATTCCTGGATCGAACCTGCCTCCCCCGCCTGCACACGATTCAAATAATACCTCCGGAAATTCTGATGTCAGCTTTTCATACAAGCGGTACACTCCAAGAATATAACGATGGAAGAACTCACCCTGCTGCCCAGCCGGAAGATTCGCTGAAAAGGCTTCCGTGATATTCCGGTTCATGTCCCATTTTATGTAGGACAATCCTGTCATTTTAATGATGCCTGACATTTTCTCATATAAATACTCGACGATCTCTTCCCGTGAGAAGTCCAGCACCAGCTGATTCCTCCCCAGGGTTTGGCCGACCGCCCAGTCGGGATGCTTTTCATACAGCCTGCTTTTCGGGCTGATCATCTCCGGTTCGAACCAAAGGCCGAATTTCATTCCGGTTTCCTTTATTTTTTCTGCGAGCTTCTCCAATCCATTCGGGAGCTTGCTTTCGTCTGTTTCCCAGTCTCCCAGCGAGGTTGTGTCATCATTGCGCTTGCAAAACCAGCCATCATCCAGGACAAACAGCTCGATTCCCAGCTCTGCAGCAGACTTTGCGATATTCACCAGCTTTTCTTCGTTAAAATCAAAGTAGGTGGCTTCCCAGTTATTAATCAGAATCGGCCTTTCCTTTTTGCGCCATTGTGCAGGAATCAGATGTTTCCGGTAAAGATTATGGAAGGCCTGGCTCATCCCGTTCAGCCCGCTGTCAGAGTATATCATCACTGCTTCCGGGCTCTGGAATGACTCCTTTTCCCCCAGAGACCAGTGAAACCCGAAAGGATGGATGCCAGCTGTAAGCCTTACCGCTTCATAATGGTCCACCTCAGCCTGAATGATGAAATTGCTGCTGTAAACAAAGTTTAAGCCATAGACCTCACCGTTATGCTCTGTCGCATCAGGCCTCGCCAATGCGGCAAACGGATTATGATGGTGAGAGCTTGCACCTCTTATGCTTGAAATGGACTGAATTCCTGCCTGGAGCTTTCTTTCCTTCACATGCCGCTCCCTTGACCAGGTACCTGCCAGATGAAGAAAGCGAAAGTTACTATCAGGTAAATCAATGGACGCACTCATTAAACGGTCTATTTCAAGAGACTCTTCTCCTTCATTTTTAAGGAGGACGCTTCTTGTGATCGCAGGATGATTCTTGAAAATGGTGTAATTCAGCAAAAGCTCTGCCTGAAGTTTTTCATCCCTTAAAAAGATCTGGAGCGTAGCCGCTTCCCCATTCTCTTCCGTATAGGTGGCCGGAAGCCCCTTTAGCAGGGGCTTCCCTTCCATTATCTTAAAACGTTCAAACTGAAAGTCAGGAATATGATTCAATCCATTTCGTTTTACCAAAATGGCAGGTTCCCTGAAATCTGAGCTGCCATAGACAGGATATTCCTGGCGCAATGTCTCAAGGGAAAAGGCAGGATCATCTGCATAAGGGTGGCAGCTTGCTGCGGTCGGTACATCATAAATCTGTAAATGGGAAAAATCCTCCCGGTGGCGGAGTGCCTTTCCGTAATAAAGATGGCCAAGCTGGCCATTTTTCATGACGTGAAAAATATAGCTGACCTGCCCATTTGTCAGATGGAACTGTCTTGTCTCACTGTTTGCATGTATTAGCATAGGATCACCTGCTTCAAAAAATTCTTACACCCGTTCAATGACAAACTCGAATACCATGTCTTTCTCCGGCTGGATTGTATGTTCGCTGTGGACAGGAGCCCCCCAGCTGTCATCGCCGCCCACACCCATCTGGCGGCCGGCAACCGTCACCACTGTGTAATGGATATCAGGCAGTTCATAGTGATGGTTTGCATGCTCCAATTCGAATGCCATGTATGGAGAGACTGTACACTCCACCGGCTCCCCTTCTGCTGAGATCCTGATGCCTGAACCATTCTGATTGGTTATGTCCACTGAGCGGACGCCGGTACGGTTTCCGGACTCCTGCGGCATCACATAGCCGGAGACATTATCTTTCACTGTGTTCTGGAATCTTCCAAGCCTGGCCCCACGGCTGCGGTCATCATAATTCTCCTCCGGCCCAAGGGCATACCAGTCAAGCTTTTCATATTCAGCCGGCACCTTGAAGGAAAGGGCGAATGTCGGCATTTGCGGTAGGTTATCTGCACCATTGTATACGGATCTTACATGCAGGGAACCATTCTCGCGTACTGTGTAATGAACCTTTACGCTCATCTTTTCGCTGATGGAAAATTGATAGCTGAACGCAATTTCGGCAGAGCCCGCTTCTTCTTCCTTTACTTCCACCGCTGTACACTGCCTTGCCAGGCTCGCCGCATACCATGCCCCTGATGTGAATCCCTGTGCAAATCCCCTGTCATTGTCTGTAGTTGCTCTCCAGAACAGCGGGAAGACCGGATACGAAATCATTTCTTTTCCGGCATATTTGAGCGAGACAAGTGTTCCAGCCTGCTTAGAGAATATGATGGAAAAATCGCTTCCATGGACACCGATATTTACGTCTCCTTCTACAATCCTTAGTTTCCCAGACACTGCTTCAGCTTTTTGCTCACCTTCCACCTCGAAAATATATTGGCCGAATGCAGCTTCATGCCCCTGCTCAGCCCATTGCTCCGGCTCTCTAAGGATAAGCGAAGCTGTAATGCAGTACTCACCAGCCTTCTCTCTGATAGCTTCAGGCCATTCGAAGGCTGCATATCCTTCTTCACCTGGATTTACAGACAAGGACGAAAATCCTTTAAAAATCTCATTTCCCTCATGCTGCAGTGTATACTGCAGATCATACTGTTCCAGATTAGTAAACAAGCTTTCATTCTTAATCCTGGCACCGGCCCATTCTACTTCCAGCTTGAAGTCCTGATACAGGAATTTCACTTCCTGCATTTTCGGGGACAGCTCCCGGTTGGCATATACAATGCCGTTCGTGCAGAAGCCATAATCGGTCGGCCTGTCGTCAAAGTCCCCCCCATAGGCAAGGAATTCTTTGCCGAAACGGTCTTTTTTCACCAGTGACTGATCAATATAATCCCAAATAAAGCCGCCCTGGTACATCGGGTATTTGTTTTCCAGATCAGTATATTTGTACATGCCTCCAAGCGAGTTGCCCATCGCATGCATATATTCACAGCTGATGTATGGCTTTTCGGGATCTTCGGTTAAGTATTTTTCAATATCGGTCGGCTTGGCATACATCCGGCTTTCCATGTCACTCGTTTCGCTGTAATTCCGGTCATAGAATACCCCTTCATAATGAACGAGCCTGCCGGGATCTTTTTCCTTGAAGTATTTTGAGACGTTCAGGATCACATCGCCGGCATATGATTCATTGCCGCAGGACCAGATCAGGATGGATGGATGGTTCTTATCCCGCTCATACATGGAAATTGCCCGGTCCATGACGATATCCTGCCATTCCGGCAGATTCCCCGGTATATTCCAGGAAGGCTCGACTTTGCCCATCTTCTGCCATGATCCATGTGTTTCAAGATTCATTTCATCAATCACGTAAATCCCGTATTCATCACAAAGCTCATACCACAGGCTCTGGTTCGGATAATGAGAGGTGCGCACAGCGTTGATGTTATGCTGCTTGAGTGTCTTTATATCCCAGAGCATATCTTCCCTGGTGATTGCCCTCCCCGTCCGGCAATTGAATTCATGCCGGTTGACGCCCTTAAAGACAATCCGCTGTCCGTTCAGGGTCATGATTTTATCCTTCATTTCAAACCTTCTGAACCCAACCCTTTCCGGTATAACTTCTTCTATGCTTCCGTTTTCTCCATATACCGTAAGATAAAGCTTATACAGGTTAGGCTGCTCCGCACTCCATAATGCAGGAGAGTCGAGCCCGAGAGTGAATTCCCAGCTCCCGCCGCTTTCAACTGCCTCTCCTGAGGAAACACGGTTCCCAAGGTCGTCATATAAATCTGCTGCAATCCGTGACGGAACATCACTGCCCTTCAGCAGTTCCAATCTTCCCTTCAGCGTACCGCTGGTGAAATGATCATCAAGCTCTGTCCTGACATCAAGGTCATTGATGTGAGTGCCGGGCACCGTATACAGATACACATCCCGGAATATCCCGGAGAAGCGCCAGAAATCCTGATCCTCCAGCCAGCTTCCTGTACTGCGCTGGTATACTTCTACAGCCAACTTGTTATCACCATCCTTAAGGTATGGTGTCAGCTCAAACTCAGCAGGAGTAAAGCTGTCCTCGCTGTAGCCGACGAATTCTCCGTTCAGCCACACATAAAAAGCGGACTCCACTCCCTGGAATGAAATATAAAGAGGCTTGCCTTCCATAGATTCAGGCACCGTAAATTCTTTTACATAACTTCCGACAGGATTAACGTCCTGCGGAATCTCAGGCGGGCGGATATCAGCAAGGCCGTCCCATGGATACATCGTATTCGCATATTGGGGTTTGCCGTAGCCCTGCAGCTGGATGTGTCCGGGGACATTGATGAAATCCCAGCCATCACACGAAAATTTTTCCTTGTAAAATTCGGCAGGCCTCATATCGGGGTTCACCGAATAATTAAATTTCCAGCTGCCATTCAGGCTGTGTCGCATGCTCATGGAAGCACCCGCCCTGGCTTCTTCCAGTGTTTTATAGTATTTATGGTCTGAGTGTGCGGGGAGGCGGTTCACTGCAAACACACTGACATCCGATAGCCAATTTAAAGATGGAGTTGAAGACATTTTTCCTGCACTTCCTTTTTATAAAAAGTTTATTTAACCGATCCCATCATCCCTGCCACGAAGTGCTTCTGCATAATGAAGAAAATCAGTGCAGACGGGAGGGTCGCAATGACAATAGCTGTCATGATCACACCATAGTCAGGTGAATAGCTTGAACCTAAGTTGGATATCAAAAGCGGAATTGTCTGGTTTTCCGGTGACTGCAGGACAACCAGGGGCCATAGATAGCTGTTCCAGCTTGCCATGAAGGTGATGATTGCAGCTGCAGCATAAGTCGTTTTCATGGTTGGCACATAAATGCGGAAAAAGATGCCCAGCTCAGAAAGACCATCGATCCGCCCGGCTTCGAGTATGTCGCGCGGAAACATTTTTGTGCTCTGCCTGAAGAAGAAAATCAGGAAAGCGGTAGTAATCGTCGGCAGGACGGCTGCCGTGAGAGTGTCGATCCCGATCATCGGCATGGTCTGCGATATGGTTCCGAACATGCGGAATAAAGGCACCATTAAAGCAGCAAACGGAATCATCATTGATAAGAGCAGGATATTGAAAACAATATCCTTCGCCCGGCTTCGGTAGATTTCAAAGCCATAGCCTGCAAGGGAAGCAATCAGAAGCGCCAGCAGAGTCGTAGAAATCGAGATTTTTGCTGAGTTCATCAGGGCTGGAACGAGATCAACCGTATTCAGGAGATTCGTCACATTATCCATAAAATGGCTGCCCGGAAGAAGTCTGCCTTTTGTTACATCTGCTGACCTGTTTGTCGAGCTGACGATCATCCATAGAAATGGGAATATGGAAATGATAGAAGCCACTATCAGAACGGTGTAGCCTATTATACGATTCGATTTACTCATTTCTGTCACCTGCCACTTTAAACTGAATGATGGAGAAAATGACAATCAAGATGACAATGGCATATGAAACCGTTGCAGCATAGCCAAAATCAGGTGTGTACTTAAAGGAAAGATTATAAATATATTGAGAGATTGTCATGGTTGCATTTGCCGGTCCGCCCGCTGTGATATTCATGACTTCGTCAAACAGCTGCAGTGTACCGATTGTTGATGTAATAGATGTAAAGAGAATGATCGGCTTCAGCATGGGCACCGTTATTCTGAAGAACTGCTGAAAAGATGAGGCCCCGTCCATTTTGGCTGCTTCATAGATTGACTGATCCACATTTTGAAGAGCCGATAAATAAAAAATCATATTATAACCCGTCCATCGCCAAGTGATGGCCACAATGATCGTTACTTTTGCCCAGAACGGATCAGTGAGCCAGGAAATCGGCTCAGAAATAAGCGCCAGCTTCATCAGCATAATATTGATGATTCCATCCTGGCTGAAAAGGTACTTAAAGATGACCGAGTAGGCTACCAGTGAGGTCACACACGGTAAAAAGATGGCTGTCCGGAATAATCCCTTCCACTTAAGTGTTTTGTTGTTAAGCAATACAGAAAGGAATAAAGCCAGAATAATCATCACTGGCACCTGAACAATCAAGAAGATCACAGTATTCTTAAGAGTCGTCAGAAAAGTAGGATCCTTCAAAAGCCGGGTATAATTATCAATCCCGGTGAATTGAAGATTTGCTCCTGTCCCTGACTGAAACGAAAGAAGTAATGCCTGTACCATCGGATAAAAATAAAACAAGCAAATCAATCCTGCTGCAATGACGATAAATGACCATCCCACTGCACCATTCTTTATTTTTAATTTTCTATTTGGCCTTGCTGTGCCTGGGCCCTGCCCTGGCTTTTCTGCTGTAACTGTCTGGCTGGCTTTTGCCGGCATCATATTCATCAGCTCCCAACCTTGTTCTAGTAGGAAAAAGCCCCGTTCATCCGCCTGATAATCAGTTAGCTCCATTAAACCGAAAGGAGTAGCCGGCGAATTCCCGAGGCTTAATTCTTATTTAATTTTATTGAATTTGCGCTTCTGCCTGTGCCTGTGCGTCTTCAAGTGCCTTATCCAAATCTTTGCCCTTCAGATAGTTCTGCATTTCAACTGCAAGGATATCTTCAATGGCATAGGTGTGCAATCCGTAGTTTACTTGAGGGATCTGCTCTGTCCATTTGGCAAAGTCAGAAATAACCTCCTGGCCGCCGAAGAAGTCATCGCCTGATGTATATGCCTCTCCTTCAGCAGCTGGTTTATAAGTGCCGATTGCCCCGATCTCGGTATTCAGAGTCTGATAAAACTCTGAATCAGAACCAAAGGTTTTTGCCAGGAATTCTGCAGCTTTCTCTTTTCCAGGGATGTTCAGCACGTACCATGAGCTGCCGCCGAGATTGGAAGCATTTACTGATCCGGAAACGCCGGACTGCTTCGGCTGTGCTGCTACTGTCCATTTGCCGGACTGGTCAGCTTCTGCTTTGATGGATGCAGTAATCCAGTTGCCCGAAGGAACAGTTGCCACATCTCCGCTGTTGAAGCCTGCCACGAACTGGCTCCAGTCTGAAACCGGTTTAACAAGGTCTGCATCCAGGATTGCCTTGTACGTCTTGAAAGCTTCCTTCAATGCTTCATTGTCTGCCAAATCAGGTGTTTTTCCATCTTCCTTCAGATACCAGGAGCCGCTGGACTGAATCATGGTGCGGATCAGCCCAAGATCTTTCGGGTCTTGAGTCAGCATATGTTTGCCTGTAGCTTCTTTAACCTTTTTACCGATTTCTATATATTTGTCCCAGTCAATGTTTTGGATATCTTCAGGCGTATAGCCTGCCTGCTCAAGGTAATCAGTTCTGAAATACAGCCCTGTGACACCTGTATCAAACGGGAGCCCGTAATTCTTGCCATCCAGGCTCGTCGGCGCGATCTTGTATTGTGCGAAATCATCTGCATTGAATGAATCTGTCAGTTCGTAGAACATATCAGGATATGCCTGCAGGAAGCTTTGCGCCCGATAGTCCTCGATCAGGACGATGTTCGGGAGACCCTTTGCCGTCCCTGAGCTCAGGCTTGTGTTTAGCTTTTGGATGATATCCGCCTGTGCATTCTCAACAATCTTTACGTCAAGCTCAGAATCCTCTTTCTGATAGGCTTCTTTTGCCAGTTCGAGAGCTTTGATGTTGAAGTTTGGATCCCATGCCCAAACTGTTATTTCATTTGTATCTTTTGATTCTCCTGAAGCATCTTCAGTATCTGACCCTGAAGAACAGGCAGACAGCATCAATACCGCAATTAATAAAAAGGCCAGCAGCTTTTTCATTGATTCCCCTCCATCTATTTTTGTAAGCGTTATCTTTCTGTCTTTATCGTAGCATCTTAAAAGGAGGGAGTATTAGGAGGATTTTTTTTTACATTTGTAATATCTTTGTCTCATGAATGCGTTTTCACCGGTTGTTCTTTGGACTTTCTTTAGAAATTTGGACGATTTTAAGCTTGTGGGAGCGGTATGGTGAGCCGGATGGTTGTCCCGTCTCCCGCCTTACTGGAGATGGATACACCCGCATCGTCTCCATAAATGAGCTGCAGTCTATCATGCACATTTCTCACGCCAATGCCGGTGAAAAGCTGCTGCTTGCTTTTAGCAGGCATTTGCTTATCTTCCTCAATCTCCATTCCGTCACCATTATCCACTACCTCGCAAATCAGCCTGCTGTTCTCCTTCCAGATCAGTACATTGATATAGCCTCCATCCTTCCGATTGAACGCATGGAAAAAGGCATTTTCCATAAAAGGCTGAAGGATCAGATTTGGAATAGGCTCATTCAGGCAGTCCGGTGAAACAAAATAATTGGTCTTAATTCGGTCTCCATAACGCTTTTGATTAATAAAAGCATAATTTTTAAGATTATCGAGCTCCTGCTTAACCGTCACGGTTTCACTCGGAGAGCCGATTGTGTTTTGAAGCAGTGATATCAGCGCCATGATGGTGTTTTCCGCCTCCTGCCTGCCGCCCTGCTGAACCATAAAACGGATTGATGTGAGCGTATTATATAAGAAGTGCGGATTGATCTGCTGCTGAAGGGCTGCCAGCTCGGCATTGCGCTTTTCCTTCTGTGTCTGCATCAGTTCCTCGACATAATCATGCAGCTCGTCCAGCATACTGTTGAATGCATAGGCGATTTTCTTTGTTTCATAGGTCCCTCCCACAGTCACATACTGGACAAAGTCATGCTTCGCAGCCCCTGAGATTTGCCGTGCTAAAGTGGAAAGAGAATTTGTAAGCCGGCGTGAAGCAAAAAACACGATAAACAGGACGGCAATTACAATTAAAATGACAATTTGCGCGATATCGCTTTTATCAATCAAATCTCCGAACGCTACTTCCTTATCTATGACATTGAATAGATACAAATCAAAGGAAGGCAGATATTCCATGAGGATGATGTGATCCTTTCCCATGAAATTCCCCACTTTATAAGGCTCAGGTCCTTTCAATTCCTCCGTATAGCGGCGCAGATCAGTTGACGTCCGGCCAATCAGGTCCGGCCGGCTGCTGGAAAGTATCACACCCGAATTATTGGTAATGAAGACATGATTTCCAGGACTGGTATAACTGGCATAAAACTTTTTGAATTCTTTTTCCTGGATGGCAAAATACATCTCACCATAATCCCTCCCCGAAATCGGCTCCCTGATGGCTCTCGTGGCGACGATGAAATTCCTGTCATCCGACTCAATATCCTTCCCCGGCCTATAGTCATACTGATACAAAAGCCTCTTGGGATTCCGGAGGGTGTTTTTCCGGATGGCACTCCTTCTAAGCTCCTCATCGGTTATGGGCCAATAAGGACGGTCGGTCGCATAGTCTATTCCATTCTTGCCTGTCACGACAATGCCAATTTCATAGGCGTCAAGATAGGATTTGATCCTGTTCATCTGCTGGTACATATTAAAATATGAAACCATCTGCTCATATTCTGTTTCTTCATCTGTCAGTATCCGTTTGACAGTCCCATTTTGCAGAACATTATTGGAAGCTGTCACGATAGAGTAATGGAAGGATTCAAAGCTGTCCTTCACCTGATTCATTACCTTTGAGTTGGTTATGCTGAACCTGTCGATAAAAAACTGCTCTGACATCCTGACGATTGTGACAGTCAGCACAGCGGCAACCGATATAATAATAAACACTGTGAAAAGGAACTGCTTCATAAATAATCCGTTAAGTCTCATAGTCGCTCATCTCTTATCTTGTAAAATATTTTCGTTTATACTGGCTTGGCGGCAGCCCCGTCCTTTTCTTGAACACCCTGCAGAAATAGCTGTGATCTGAAAATCCGACCAGCCCGCTGATTTCCGATATCGTGGCCTCCCCCTTCAGCAATAGCTTAGAGGCCTCCTCAATCCTGATTTTGTTCAGCTGCTCAATAAAGCTTCCCTCGTTATGGGCCGAAAAGTAGCTGGATAAATAGGACGGATTAAAATGAAAGTGTCTGGCTGCTTCTGTCAGTGTAATAGGCTCGGCATAGTGTTCTTTCATGTATTCAATAATTTTTTTTATGGTAATCCCGTTTTGGTTGTCAGCAGGAATCAGTAATTCATCCACCTCTTTTATAAAACGTGCCAGAACATCAAGTGCCTCTGAGGCAGTCCCTGCATCTTCAACAGCCTTAAAGTATTCATATTTTTTCATTTGGATCGCATCCGCTTCAACAGTCATATTTCCCAGAATGACCGTAATATTAAAAATCGCATTCCCTAAAAATGCTTTAAATTCAAAAGGCGCAATAGAACTGTCCTTCGCCAGGGAAGAGGTATGCTCACTCAGATAGGCCAGTGCAGAATGAACATTTCCGTTTTTGAATTCCTCTGTAAACCGTTCCAGGCTGAACTCATTCCTCTCTGAAGAAGCTGCAGGCAGATCTTCTTCCTTTAAGACCCCTTTTTCAGGAAAATAAAAGGAATAGGGAAGCAGATTCAGTATGCTGTCCTTCCACACAGCACCGAGATCGGATAAGCCTTCAAATTTACGGCTGAGCGCCACTGCAGCCGTATCTGCACGTGCTGCAGCTTCCTCAATCACAAGGAAAAGCCGGGCTTCCTCTTCTTTTTCTATATTGATCAATATCCCTGCAATGCTTTCGTCTGTAAAAAAGGGAATTGCAGCGGCTTTAGGCGCCTTTTGACTGATCCCTGCTTTAACTTGATGGACAAGCTCTGCGGCAGTACTTGCTGCACGTTTTGCCTCAATGCCAAGAAGATAAAAAGTTCCAAAGGGAAAACTTTCTTCTATAGCTGACTGGTCCATAACCGCTTCATAGCCTGCAGCCAGCTTTTCTATCACTGATTCTATTGAATGGCTGCTGTTTCCCCCGGTTTGCAGGAGGGAGGGAATCTTGCTGGCAGCTGCCTGGAGTACTTTCAGCAGCCCTTCCGCATCAAGCTTCGGTTTTAATATATAGTCAACCGCCCCGTTCTGGAAAGCTGCTCTGACATAGTCGAACTCCCCATAGCTGCTCAATACAACAATCTTTATATCAGGATAACGTTCAGTCACAATCCTTGTGAGTTCTTCTCCATCCATAATTGGCATGACAATGTCTGTCAGAATGATATGCGGCCGCAACGCCTCAATCATGTCCAGTGCCTCCTGCCCATTCGATGCCTCTCCCGCAATCCTGAATCCAGCCTGCTCATAATCCATATAATGCTTAATTCCCTGCCTGATTAAAACCTCATCATCTACAATCAGCACTCTGCACAGCTCTTCCTTTGGCATAATTGACCCCTCCATGCAGGAATTTGTGTTTTTCTTTATTATAAATCACTGCCGTAAACGTTTTCATAATTAAATACAGGAAAATTCCGATGTAAGATAGCGATAGATTATCTAAATGAATATGATTCTACCAAATTTTTTAATATTTCTACATAAAAACTGAATGATTCTACATAAATTTTGCTTTTTTCTACATAAAAATCACTTGATTCAACAAATAATACATTTTATGGTAAAAACAAGAAAACGCCAGCCCCTCTGGACCAGCGCTTCCCTTCATTCATTTTTATTTATCTTCTGCAACCTTCACCAGCTGCTTGCCCATATTCTTTCCTTCAAATAGTCCAAGGAAGGCATCAAGGATATTATCAAATCCTTCCGTTACTGTTTCTTCGTATTTGAGCTTTCCTTCGCTGACCCATTTGCCGAGGTCGGCAGCTGCTTCTTTGTAGCGGCTGGCGTAATCCCCGACTGTGAAGCCTTTCATGAGCGCGCTCGTTTTGATCAGCTGGCCCTGGACGCGCGGACCTGTATCTTCACCCTGCTTGTTATAAGCTGAGATAGCTCCGCATACCGGCACCCTGCCAAATTTGTTCAAAAGGCTGATGGCTGCATCGCCAATTTCTCCGCCGACATTTTCAAAATAAACATCAATGCCGTCCGGACAGGCCTTTTCCAAAGCCTCGCGAATATCGCCAGCTGTTTTGTAATTGATGGCTTCATCGAATCCAAGCTCATCCTTCAGATAAGAAATCTTCTCATCAGACCCTGCAATCCCGACTACCCGGGCACCCTTGATCTTAGCAATCTGGCCGACTGCGGATCCTACTGCTCCTGCCGCACCTGAAACAACGACGGTTTCATTTTCCTTCGGCTGCCCGATATCAAGAAGCCCAAAATAGGCAGTCAAACCTGGCATTCCCAGGATCCCAAGGTGAGTTGAGACCGGTGCAACCTGAGGATCAATTTTGCGGACAGCCTTTTCTGAGGCAACGGAATATTCCTGCCATGGCAGCATTCCGACAATATAATCACCTTCATTAATAGCATCCGACTTGGACTTTACGACCTTGGCCACCCCTCCGCCGTGAAGCGCCTCATCGAGCTTAAATGGCTCTACATACGATTTTGCGTCAGACATCCGCCCGCGCATATAAGGATCCACAGACAGATAGACCGTCTGAAGAAGAACCTCTCCTTCCTTCGGCTCCTCGACCTTAACATCGGCAAAACGGAAATCATCCTTCACAGGTGTCCCTTTCGGACGTGAAGCAAGCTGAATTTGCTGCTGAGTATTCGGTAGCATGGTTATCCTCCTCTTAAATGATAATTGCACTTTACCATATTGCTGAATGGTGATTCAATCTTGAAGGGCCAGCTTCCGCATATCCCGACGAAATACCCAGCGTTCCTCCCGCCGTGCCAGGCACCGCAAAAAGACAGTTTTCAGCCTTTTGTCCACGAAGGGTGCCAGACACGGTGAAACAAAATGGCTGCTCGTTCGTATATAATGACAAGGAAGATTATGTAATTACAACTCTTCCATCCCTGATGATAATCATGAAAGAGGTGAACCCCTATGCCGACCATACTTGCTGTTAACCTTTGCATCGTTTTAGTTCTTTCTGCATTTATATCCTATATTACGAAGGACGGAAAAAAGAAGGACAAGGGATTTGTTTTGTCTTACTATCAATTGAGCCATAGAAGAAAAGTGATCCGTACTTTATGGGAGCTTCCTTTCATCATTCTCCTCCTGACCCTGATGTTTTATCTCACGGAACTTGAAACTATCTATAAGCTGTCCCTTTCCGCCCTGCTGTTCTTCGTGTTCATCGGCCAGTTCTGCTACAACTACTATAAATGGAAGCAGCAGGAAAAGGCATGATCGGCTGAGATCATGCCTCTTCCTCGTTCAGCGTGCCTGGCACCGCAAAAAGACAAATACCCGCTATTTGTCTACACACGGTGCCTGACACTGGCAGCATCCTCCTAAAAAATAGTCCCCTTAAACTTCGCAGGCTTTGTAACGTAGCTTTCAATTATGTACCCGCAGCCAGTGCAGATGATATGCTCAACGGGTGATCCAAAGCTCATCTTATTGTCGGGTATGATTGTCCCATATCCGTGCTGACTGCCTTTGCCCAATTCCTTCCCTTCGCATTTCGGGCATTCTCCTGCTATTTTTTTCATCGGTATCTCCTCCTTTTTTAGTGCTCTTTTGTATTTAACTGAAATTCCCCAGCAGCTCATCCTTCCGCGGCCGCCAAATCATATGATGGGAACCCTTTCCCCAATAATTCTCCATGACAACCACTGGCTGTCCAAACTTCCGCTTCCATATTTCCTGGGCCCTTTTATACCCGCTGTCGAGGCAAAACTCTTCAATTCCCCTTTCACAGAAGACAGGGTGCAGGCTGCTCAGCAGCCGGCTGCCGATTCCCCGGCCTTGAAAATCAGGGTGGACAAAAACTGTGCCCACTTCAAATAAACCGCTGTACTCCCAGCCAGTGCCTTCCAGGATCAGATTGCTGGCGGGTCCAAATTCAACAGTGCCGATCACTTTTCCATCCACCTGCGCAAGCAGAAAATACCGATTCTCCCCCCGGCTTGAAAGATCCTCCAGCAGGTACTCTTTTTTTACTTCAATCTCTTTCTCAATATCATCTAAAAGCCCTCCGATGCCTTCCTTGTTAAACGTATCGGTGATCACCATTCTAAAAAAGCCATTCAGTTCCGCTGTATCCCCGTAAACAGGTCTTCTGATATGCATTTCTTTCATCCTCATCTATTGATAAACTGCCGATGCTGCCAGAACAAGGCATACTGCAGATGCTAAAAACATAGCGGCTGCAGCCCCCCGGCTAGCCTTCAGCTTTATCCCCCAGGCTACAAAGAATACGGCAGCCGCAGCTTTAGAAGCCCCTTGAAAGATTGAATCATCTGAGAAAACAGAACTGCTGAATAAAATCGACAAAAGCAGAGATCCTGTGATCAAAATCTTGAACCACAGCGGTTCTCTTAAGAATAGACCCGCGAACAGCTTTACCTTTTTCATTGGTCATAACTCCCTTCTAAATTAGAAAACACTGGTTTAAAAAGGATTGCATTTTAGAGAACCTTTAAGAGCATTTGTTTCCTTGATTTATAGAAAATCCTTTCAGCGGGATACCTGTCTGTCTCTATATTACGACGAAGATTCGATTAAGTTGCATTCTACTGGAAAGATTTTCAGAATACTTCTTGAGGTAACCAGTTATCCCCGTCCCTCAATGCTGAACAAATCTCTATAAGAATGCTTTTACTTCCTGTACCAATAGAAAAGCCTGCACAGATATACTGTACAGGCTTAGCCTATTATCTCCCTACTATTCTTGTGAAAACTTAAAAGCAGTAACTGACCGGAAGCTTTCCCCTGCTATCAAAATACAGGATGGAAATTCCGGGTGATGCACTGCATCCGGCAGCCCCTGGGTCTCCAGGCAAACGCCCAAATGATTGGCTGCTGTTACACCGCGTATGGAGAATGGCCCCTCCAGTGTATTGCTTGTATAAAGGACAACTGCAGGCTGATCGGTTTCAACTACAAGGCGCCGGCCGCTTTCTGCGTCATATAAGCTGATTTCTTCATTCTCGTTTTCAGCGAGGAGGAATGGATGGTCATAGCCGCTGCCGACCCGTATATTCTGCGGGTTATCCGAAGTGTTCCCATCCTTGAGTTTTCGGCCCTCTGTAAAATCAAATACCGTTCCATTGACAGGCACGAGCTTGCCGGTCGGGATGAGCGCTTCATTCAGTTCCGCAAACCGGTCACTTTTAAGCGTCAGTTCATGATCGAGGATATCCCTTTTCAGATCTCCGCTCAGATTAAAATACGAATGATTCGTTACATTGACAATCGTATCTTCATCACTGGTCCCTTCATAGCTGATCTCCAGCTCGTTCCGGTCATTCAATGTGTAAGTAACCTTCATCTCAAGATTTCCTGGATAGCCTTCTTCGCCATCTTTGCTGACATACCTGAAAATGACACTTGCATAATCCGGCCCTTCGGAGATTTCTGCATCCCAGAGCTTTTTATCAAACCCCTCTACTCCGCCGTGAAGATTATTTCCGCCGTTATTTTTGGCCAGCTTATAGGTTTTGCCATTCAGCTCAAATTCCCCGCCGGCAATCCTCCCGGCATGGCGCCCGCAGACTGCTCCAAAGTATGGGGAATGCTGCTGGTACTCTTCCAGAGTATCAAAGCCCAGGACTACATTTTCCATCTGCCCATCCCGGTCCGGCACAAGGATTTTTGTGATAGTGCACCCATAATCGAGGCAGGAAACCTCCATCCCCTGCCTATTTACTAATGTAAAGATGGAAACTGTCCGTCCATCCAGCTCTGCAAACTTCTCTTTAACTGCCTTCATTTGCAAGACTCCCATTCTTTTAAATATGTGTTCCGGATTTGCACTCAATCAAGCTCTGCCAGAAAGCCAGCAAACCGGCTGAAAGCCGCCAGGCCAGATTCAGTCTGCTTGAACACGCCTGCATCTTCAAGGACCCTTACAAACTTATACCCGATTTCTTTACGTATAATAGATCCGGCTGTTTCACCGGTTAACTCAGCAGCATACTTCTCTTTCATTTCAGCAGCCCATGGCAGGTGGTAATCCTTTACCTCTGAAGGCTGATCCAGCAGGAACTTTTCTATCTCACTGATTTCCTTTTCCAGACGCGCAGGCAGAACGGCCAGCCCCATCACTTCGATCAGGCCGATGTTTTCCTTTTTGATATGATGGACATCGGCATGCGGATGAAAAATGCCGAGCGGATGCTCAGTGCTCATGCGGTTGTTCCTGAGGACAAGATCCAATTCATAAAGTCCATCCCGCATTCTTGCAATCGGTGTGATAGTGTTATGCCTCGTCTCTCCTGTAAATGCCTCAATTTCAGCTTCTGCATCACTGTATTGAACCCATGCTTCAAGGATCATCTCTGCTGCATCTGCAAGCTCTTCCTGTTTTTTGCCTTTCAGGCGGATAACAGACAGCGGCCATCTCAGCATACTGGCGCTTATATCGGGGAAACGGCTCAGCTGGAACGAGCCTATTTCATCTGCACCTGCCATAGCAAACTCATAGCTGCCGCCCTGATAGTGATCATGGCTGAGTATGGATCCGCCGACAATCGGCAGATCCGCATTGGAGCCAACGAAATAATGCGGGAACTTCCCTGTAAACTCGAGCAGTCTCGCAAAAGTGCTGCGGTCGATTTTCATATCACGGTGCTCCCCGCAAAGGACGATGCAGTGCTCGTTGTAATATACATAAGGAGAGTACTGCAGGAACCACGGTTCATCAGACAGCTCCAGGTCGATGATCCGGTGGTTGGAGCGCGCCGGATGCCCCGGACGCCCTGCATATCCTTCATTTTCTGCACATAGCAGGCACTTCGGATAATTGGAGGAGACCACTTTTATCTCCCGTTCGCGTGCTATCTGCTGCGGATCCTTCTCCGGCTTGGACAGATTGATCGTGATGTCCAGTTCGCCATAATCGGTGGCGATTTTATAATTGATATTCCTTGCAATGCTTTTGGTCTGGATATAGTTGCTGTTCCGGCTGAGATCGTAAAAATACCTGGTGGCCTTAGCAGGGCTTTTCTCATATTTTTCATAGAACTCTTTATTCACAGAAGAAGGCTTTGGAACAAGCACATCCATAATTTTGCTTGAGAGAATATCTTTATCGCTTTCAAGGCTGGTTATAATGCCTTCAGCCACCGCATGCTCAACCAGGTCTTCCAAAAGATCGGGAATACTCTTTTCCCCTGCTTCGGCATGCTCCGGATAGTCAACAAGCCCAATCAAAGACATGATTTGATTTCGCGCATAAATTGTGTCACGCTGCTCAATCATTCCGAGGGCTGCCGCCCTGCTCACCAGCGTCTCTATGCTCGTATAAACGTCCATTCCAAGCCCTCCTTAATCGTTATAGCCGTGCGGATGCGCCTGATGCCAGCTCCACGCATCTTCAATGATCTGCTTGATGCTTGTTCTCTGCGGATTCCATCCAAGAACTGTTTTTGCTTTTTCTGATGAAGCGATGAGGGTGCTTGGGTCCCCGCTTCTTCTTGGAACGACTTTAGCCGGAATCTCATGCCCGGTCACCTCTCTGACCGCTTCGATCATTTCCTTAACAGAAAAGCCCTGCCCGCTTCCGAGATTAATGATCTCGCTTTTTCCGCCATTCTGCAGATATTGCAGGGCAAGCAGATGGGCGCCGATCAGATCCTCGACATGAATATAGTCGCGGATGCAGGTTCCATCTTCTGTATCATAATCATCGCCGAAGATTGAAATATGCTCCCGCTGGCCGAGGGCCACCTGAAGAATGATCGGGATCAGATGGGTCTCAGGCTGATGGTCTTCCCCGATCTCACCTGTGGGTCTTGCTCCCGCCACATTGAAATAACGGAGTGATACATATTTCAAATCATGGGCCGCTTCACACCATTTCATGATTTTTTCCATCGTCAGCTTGGTTTCGCCATAGGCATTCGTAGGATTGGCAGACATCTCTTCCGTGATCGGCATTGTTTTCTGCTCTCCATAGGTGGCTGCGGTTGAAGAGAACACAATATTCTTTACATCGAACTCGTTCATCACTTCGAGCAGCACCTGAGTACCGTAGACATTATTGTTGAAGTATTTCAGCGGATTCTCCATAGATTCGCCCACAAGAGAGTTGGCCGCAAAATGGAGGACGCCGTCAATGCTTTCCTTTTCAAACACACTGCGCAGAAACTCCTTGTCGCGGATGTCCCCCTGATAAAACTTCGCATCCGGGTGAACCGCTTCCCTGTGGCCTGTCTCAAGGCTGTCAACAACTACCGCTTCATAATTCTGGTCGATCAGCTGATAAACAGCATGTGAACCAATATATCCTGCACCGCCAAGAACTAAAATACTCATCCATGCACCTCCAAAATGATTTCCTTGGTTCCATCCCCGACACTTGCTGCGTAGAAATCTGCAGCATAGCCGATTCTTTTCATATATTTTTTGCCTACCTCTTTAATGAAAGAAGCAGCTTTGTCTTTCTCAACAATGGCAATCGCACATCCGCCAAACCCCGCACCGGTCATACGGGCCCCAAGCGTGCCTTCCTGCTGCCAGGCGGCTTCCACCAGAGCATCGAGCTCTTTTCCGGTTACTTCATAATCATTTTTCAGCGACTGATGCGACTCATTCATCAGCTTTCCGAAGTCTTCAAGGCGCCCTTCCTGCAAAGCCTTGAAAGCTTTTAGCGTCCGCTGGTTTTCACAGACGGCATGCTTCGCCCTTTTTTCCAGGACTTTATCCCCGATCAGCTGCTTATGCTGTTCAAATTCATCCTCTGATAATTCACCAAGTGATGAAATGGAAAGCTTAGACTGAAGCTTAGCAAGCGCTGCTTCACACTCGCTCCGCCGTTCATTATACTTTGAATCTGCCAGCTCCCTGCGCTTATTCGTATTCATGACCATGATCTGATAATCTTCCAGATTGATAGGGGCATATTCATACTTCAAAGTATTACAGTCAAGCAGGATGGCGCTTCCAGCCTGGCCCATGCCAATGGCAAACTGATCCATGATGCCGCTGTTGACGCCAATGAATTCGTTCTCGACTTTTTTCCCAAGCTTTACAAGTTCAATCCTTCCGATATTAAAACCAAATAGCTCATTAACAGTTACTCCGATCAGTATTTCAAGTGAAGCAGATGAAGAAAGCCCGGCGCCGTTCGGGATATTCCCGTACACGTATAAATCGATCCCGACTGGCAGCTTCCAGCCGGCTTCTTCTATATAAGCAATCATACCTTTCGGAAAATTCGCCCAGCCATGTTCTTTTTTATACTCCAGTTCACCCAACGAAAATTCGACGATGCCTGCATCAGGGAAATTCTTTGAATATACCCGGACAATCCTGTCGTTCCGCTTCTTAACCGCTCCATATGTCCCAAGCGTAATGGCACAGGGGAATACATGGCCGCCATTATAGTCAGTGTGCTCCCCGATCAGATTGATCCTCCCTGGAGAAAAGAAAAGCCTGGCATCCCCTACCATAGAGTCAGTATATATGGTTTGAAAGTCATTAATCATTGTTTGAAGTTCCATATCGTCATCTCCTGCTTCACAAAGTTAGAAACTGCTGCTCCGGGCAATCAGTTCAGTCGCAAGAAACACCTTCTTTGCGATCTTCCTGCCCTGATTTCTTTCCAAGAATAAGTCGACGGCCACCTCGCCCATCGGCTCTGTATGCACCTTCAAGGTGGTCAGCGCCGGGAATATATATTTGGATACACTGATATCATTGATCCCGATCACATTGACACGCTCCGGAACCTGGATGCCGGCTTCGTGGAGGGCCCTCAGGCAGCCGATGGCAATCAGATCATTGCCTGCAAATACCGCGGTCGGGAGACTCTCCCCTTTATCCTCTATCATCTTGTTCATCAGCGTATAGCCGCTGTCCACCGTAAAGCTTCCGATATAGATATTACCTTCATCCAGAAGCCCGCGGCTTGCCATATAATTTCTGTAGGCTCTTTCACGTGCATCTTCAATTCCGCCCGATTCGTCTTTAAAAACCTCTTGTCCGCCGATATAGCCAATGGTTTGATGGCCTTTACCTGTTAAATAATTCAGTATTTTCACTGCCGCTTTTTCAAAATCTACGACAACAGAGTCATACCGGTCTTCATCCGGACTGTAGTCTGCAAAAATAACAGCGTCCGTAATTTCCCCCAAAGCATCAGCCTGCGCCCTGCTGAACTTTCCGACAGCTATAATGCCCTGAAGGCTTTCACTTCTGGCTTTTTCCAGGTCATCATAAAAATAGTTGGCATACTGGATGCCGAGCTGCTGGCAGCGCTGCTCAATGCCATAGCGGATCGACATATAATACAGATCTTCCAGCTCTTCTTTCTCTGTATACCAGTGAACGACTGCAATTTTTAATGCGGCATCCTTTTTGACAGGTTTTTTCTTATAATCAAGCTCTTCCGCGGCTTCAAAAATCTTTTTGCGGGTATCATCTGTCACTGACAGGGAAGCATCATAATTGAGCACCCTGGAAACAGTGGCAATCGATACCCCTGCTTTTTCTGCTATTTTCTTGATTGTCGCCATACTCAGCCTCCTTCCGTACAAATGAATAAATCGCTTACTTTTATTTTATTACTTTTAGTAAATAAATCAATGTTTTTACTAAAAAGTTTACAAAGTTTTAATTTAACAATTCCTCATCTATTAAAGAAAGGAGTGACCGCATCAGGATCACCCCTTTCTTTTTATCTGGTTCTTTCTGCTATTCTAACTTCGTACGGTTTCAAAGTGATTTCGCCGGACAGTTCTTCATTTGTCTGAATCTCTTTTGCCTGCTGCTCAAAAACCACAGCTTGCTTCTCTTCAGTAAAGTTCATGACAAATATATAATCCTTCTCCTCATCCTGCCTTACCTGCACAGAAACCCCGCTCTCATGCTTAACAGGGAAAGCGGCCTTTAAGTCCAATTCAGCCATTAATCCGCTGTAAAAATCACGGTGGAACTGAGCATCCAGGCGACCCCCGATATAATACGCATTTCCTTCTTTAAACTGGTGGCTTGCGACAGCCGGGAGACCGGCATAAAAATCCTGTTCGTATATCCCGTCGGCTTTGGCACCGGCCAGTTCTATCACAGTCGCATAATCTTTCAGCACATATTGTTTGTTTTTATATGTTACCGTGTTGCTGTCCCCAGGATATAAAGTATCAGTCTCGACAGGCTTTAGCCCGAAGGTTTCCTGGAGGTCCACCGGCCATCCGCCGAAATAAACCAGGTCATTTTCGTCCACTACACCGCTGATATAGGACATGACCAGCGTACCGCCGCCGGCCACAAAGGATTTCAGCCTAGCAATCGTTTCTTTGCTTGCCAGATACAGCATCGGGGCGATAATCAGCTTGTATGCCGTGAAATCCTGCTCTTTCGTGATGATATCGACTGGAATATCTTTCTCCCAGAAGGTGCGGTAATGTTCCTGTAGTGTTTGCGGATATTGTTTCGTTTCCAGACCGAACCCCTGGGCATCGTTCAGGGCCCAATTGCTTTCCCAGTCATACAGGATGGCAGCTTCAGCAGGGCGGCTGGTTCCTACGACAGCAGAAAGCTTTTCAAGAGTTTCACCCACTGCCGCGACTTCCTTGAAGACCCGGTTATCGGCACTATTATCATGGTCTACAACCGCTCCATGGAACTTCTCAGATGACCCCCTTGACTTGCGCCATTGAAAATACATAACGCTGTCAGATCCGTGGGCGATCATCTGCATGGAAGATAAAAGGTGCATGCCGGGACGCTTCGCTTTGTTGACAGGGTGCCAGTTTACAGCGCTTGGCGTAGACTCCATCAGCAGAAACGGCTGCTGTTTCAGACTGCGGTATAAATCATCGATAAAAGCTGTCTTCATGGCAAGATTCGCTGTGGACTCCCAGTCATTATGCCAGGCAGGATAGGCATCCCAGCTGATGACATCCAGATGCTTGGCAAACTTGGAATAATCAAGGGCCTGGAACGGGATAAGATCCATTGTATCTGCCATAAAATTGGTTGTGATTGGAATACCGGGTGTAATCTCCCTTAAAGGTACGATTTCGTTTTTATAAAAAGAGATCGTCTGGTCTGTTATAAAGCGGCGCCAATCCAGGTTAAGGCCGTGAACGGCATTTTCCCCGATCGGCGAAGGGGACTCAATCTGTTCCCAATCGCTGAAAGTATGGCTCCAGAAAGGACCCCACCAGGCGTCATTCAATGCTTTGAGACTATGATTGTATTTGTCTTTCAGCCAGTTCCGGAAGGCTGCCTGGCAGCTGCTGCAGTGGCATTCCCCGCCATACTCATTGGAAATGTGCCACATCAGGAGCGCAGGGTGGCCTGCATATCTTTCAGCAAGGAGCCTGTTGATCTTCCGAGTTTTCTCGCGGTAGACCTCAGACGTAAAGCAATGGTTGTGCCTGCCGCCATGAAGCTGTTTGACCCTCTCTCCGTTTACCCTGAGGACCTCAGGATACTTCTGCGACATCCATGCAGGGCGGGCGCCGCTTGGAGTAGCAAGGATTACCTTGCCGCCGATTCCGTCGATATTATTGATGATCTCATCAAGCCATTCGAAGGTAAAATGCCCTTCCTCAGGTTCAAGGGCGCTCCAGGCGAAGATCCCCACTGAAA
Source organism: Bacillus sp. UMB0728 (assembly GCF_002858875.1). NCBI lineage: Bacteria > Bacillati > Bacillota > Bacilli > Caryophanales > Bacillaceae > Bacillus > Bacillus sp. UMB0728. The sequence continues at coordinate 241,835 of NZ_PKLA01000006.1, forward strand.
AGGTATTTGTATGCGCAAGCTTCATCAATTTGATGTCATCGGCCAGTATATCAGGGCGGTCCAGCCACTGATCAGGATTATAATCGCCTCCATGAAGCATAAAATCCGCTTTTGTCACTTGTGTTTTCTTTAGTGTTGACATTTAAACTCTCCTCCCGGTGCAGCTTATCAGCCTTTCGTTCCTCCAGCCGTCAATCCAGACACAAAGTGCTTCTGAAGCACGATGAAAATGATGGCGATTGGAATACTGATCAAGATGGCACCCGCTGCAAAAGTTGTATAACTCGCACCCATTACCTCATTCACCAGATTGTACAATCCAATGGGAAGTGTATAGGACTCAGGTGTTCTAAGGATGGTAGAAGACAATACAAAATCCCCGAGCGGGCCCGTGAACCCGTTCATCGCCACGACAGCTATCATCGGTTTCGATAACGGCATAAGAATCTGAAAGAAAATCCTTGTATTGCTGGCGCCGTCAATCTTGGCACTTTCATCAAGATCAAGCGGGATGGAATCCATATATCCCTTCATCAGATACGTATTCATCGGGATCTGCCCCCCGATATAAAGCAGGATCAGCAGCCAGTGGCTGTTCATCATTCCCAGCAATTGAGCCAGAACAAACAAGGCAATCAATGCTGAAAATTGCGGGATCATCTGCAGGAGAAGGAATAAGGTCAGTGCATTCTTCCTACCCTTAAAACGGAATCTGGAAAAAGCATACGCTGTAAAGGAAACGCTCAAAATGGTCCCGATCATAGTAAAAATACTGATTTTCAAAGAGTTAAGATACCATTGGCCATACTGGAGGCTGTCTTTGCCGGCAAACAGTTCCCTGTAATGATCCAGCGTCGGATTCTCCGGAATGATGGATGTACTGATCAAACTATTGCCCGGGTTGAAGCTTGCCCCTACTGTCCAAAGGAGGGGATAAATAATGATCACCGACATGGCTATCAAAATGAAATATAAAATAAAGAGGTGCACGAACTTTCTCTTTTTCACATTCGCCATCTTCAAGCCCCCTCTTTAAATGAGTTCGTCCGCCTGAATTGCCATAGGGCAATCGCTATAACAAAAACAGACAGCAGAATCGTCAAGGCTGCAGCAAGCGAATATTGGCTGGACTGCATCGTCAGCTTATAGATCCATGACACCAGAATATCAGTACCGCCCGCTGTTGAACCGGCGCTTGCCGGGCCGCCGCCATTAAATAGATAGATAATATTGAAGTTATTAAAATTGAACGTGAATTGCGTGATGATGATCGGTGCCATTGCAATCAGGATCATCGGCATCGTAATAAACCTGAACTTCGCGAAAACGGAGGCCCCGTCAATGGTTGCCGCCTCATACAAATCATCCGGAATGGATTGCAGAACTCCCGTTGTCACAAGGAAAATATACGGAAATCCGAGCCAGCCCTGCATAAGGATCAAAGCAAGCCTCGACCAGTTCGCATCCGTCATCCAAGGCACAGGGTCTATTCCAAGTGCCGCCAGGATATCGTTATTGATCGCTCCAAAGCTGTCATTGAAAAGCCCGGCAAAGATCAGGATCGTAACAAATCCAGGAACTGCCCACGGCAGCACCAAGACTGTCCGGAAAAATTTCTTGAACTTAATGTCCTTGTTGTTCACGATGACCGCCATTAAGATGCCCAGGCAAACCTGCAGCGAAGAAGCTGCCAGAGTCCAGACAACCGTCCAGGCAAGTACGTCGAAGAAGGTTGCGCGCCAGATATCAACCGTAAAGATCTGGGCAAACGTTTCAAGGCCCACCCAGTCTGCCAGATTGGCAGGAGGTGAGTGATAGAGATCATAGTTGGTAAATGCCAGCGCAAAACTGAATAGGATTGGGAAGATGACCGCAAAAATCAGGATGAACAAAGAAGGACCGCTGATTACATATGGATAGCCCTGTGAAATCAGGTTTTGGTACTGATCTTTAAGAGAATTGAGCTTCCTGTTTTCATCTCTCAATCTTCCATTCACAAAAGCATCACGCAAATTGAAATAATATAATCCGAGCCCAAAGCAAGTAACTATGATGGCTATGATTCCTTCAGCCAGCAAAAAGATCGAATTGTCACGGGGGACTTCTGTTCCCAGAGTGAAGATTCCCCAGAAACCCATATTCAGCAGGTCACCGAAAACAAGGAAGAAGGATGCCCCCAGAAGAAGCAGCAGAAGGCCTTTCACCCATTGCTTATTGTAAAACTGGCCCGCTCCGGGGATTATGGATAACAGCAATGCTTTTCGACTATGTGACACTGTTTTTCACCTCTTTAACCAATATCCAAATGGATGGTTTTCTTGTCACTAACATAAATGGTGCCAAACCATGTAACCGTTTGGCACCATTATTCTTTTAATTATTTTTTGCCGTGCTTCGCTTCGATTTGGCCTTTGATTGTGCCGGCAGCCTGATCTAACGCCTCATTTGGCTCCGCTTTGCCTGTAGCAATCGTTTGCAGTGCCGCATCGGCAGGAGTCCACACTTCGTTCATTTCCGGAATATTAGGCGTCAGTTCAGAATACTGGGCCTGTTCCGCAACTGCCTGGGCAGCTTCGCTTTCTGTTACTACCGGATCATCAGCCAACGCCTGGACAGCCGGCACTTCTTTAGTGATTTCATATCTCGCTTTTGAGTTTTCCTCATTTGCCAGGAATTCGACTAAATCCTCAGCAAGCTCGGCATTCTTGGAATAAGAGCTGACATTATAACTCTTTACACCTATAAACGAGCTCATATTCTCACCATTCTCAAGTGCCGGAAGTTTGGCTACGCCATAGTTGACGCCTGCTTTGGCGAATGGCTCAATATTCCATGGACCGGAAATGATGGCAGCCGCCTTGCCTTCCGTGAAAAGGGATTCCAGAACATTGATTCCCTGCTCCCCTATGATCCCAGCCGGGAAAAGACCTTCTTTATAAAATTTCTGGATAACTTTGGCGCCTTCGACTGCTCCTTCATTATTAAGGCCAATGTCAGCTGGATCATAATTACCGCTGTCATCACGGCCAAAGATATATCCGCCGTAACCGCTCATGACGCTTTGGGCATAATAAATCTGGTCAAACAGAGCAAGGAATCCAAACGTTTTGCCATCTGAAGTTTCTTTTGAAAAGTCATACCATTCTTCCAGCGTCTGAGGAAGTTCCTCATCTGAAACCAGGTCTTTATTGTAATAGAGCATTGTTGTCTCCACTGCTTTAGGGAGGCCATATGCCTTTTCATTGACAATTTGGGATTGCATCGCTGCATCCGTATAGATAGATTTCACTTCGTCCCCCACAGAAAGTTCCTTGATCAACCCTTCTGTTACTGCTGTCCCGATTTGATCTCCAGGCATAGTCAGTACATCCGGGCCTGTGCCAGCAGGACCGTCTAAACGCAGATTTTCAATTTGCTGTGCGTATGGTTTCTCCACCACTTTAATTGTTACATCATTATCTTCTTCAAATTTAGCAATGGCATCTTTAATGCCGTCAGACTTCTCTATATCTTCCCAAACCAGTAAATCATAGCCGTTCTTACCCGCTGTTTCTTTCTTTCCTGACGAATCACTGCTGCTTTCCTGAGGGCCGCAAGCCACTAACGATAAACTTAAAGCAATACCGCTCATGATGCCGAAATACTTTTTAACATTTTTCATCATTGACACCCCTTCTTTATAATTGACTATTCTGAAATCCTTATGAAAGCGTTTTACTAAAATTAATATAGCATCACAAGGAAAATATGTCTATATTAATTTACTAAAAATAAGTAAAAAAGTTTACGAAAAAAAGAAAATACGTCTCCTAATGGAGACGCCTACTTACATAAAGCTTAATCCGCACTTTTTCTGACAATCAATTCCGAACCTAAATATAAGGTTTTTACATATTTCCGCTTTTCCACCAGCTGCTCCAGCAGCATTTCCAAAGCATTTTTGCAAAGCTCCTTTGTATCAATATGGAAAGTGGTGAGCGGCGGAGATACATATTTAGCCACACTGATATTATTCACACTGATAACGCTTACGTTATTGGGAATGGCATAGCCATGCTCATTTAATGCCTGCAGGCAGCCGACCGCAATGGGGTCTGCTGCAATAAAGAAGGCAGAAGGAAGATTGCCCCCCAGCTTGCTGATGGCTTCACTCATTAATTTGTATCCATTCTCCACGGAAAATCCTCTATGGCAGAAAATATATTCTTCCTTCAGCAATCCTTTCTCTTCCATATAAGTCCTGAAGGTTCTCTCACGAAGATCCATTTCTTCTCCGCCGGTGTTAGGATTATGAAAAGTGCCGCCAACAAAGCCTATATCGCTGTGCCCTTTATCCATAAAGAAATCAACTGTCCTTTTCGTTATCTGAGCGAGATCCGGCCTGACCGAATCATAAATATTCGGCTCAGGGGTCGAGTCTATAAATACTCCATTCTTAGTTAGTCCCTTTAGATGTTCAAGCTCTTTATCGGAAAAAGTCCCTACTGCGATAAAGCCTTCTATATCTTCGGGAATGCGATTGATACCTTCTGATATTTTATAAGTTTCCAATTCAACATTCATCTGCTTCGCAAGTTTTTCCACTTCCAGCCTCATCGACTTAAAGTATACATCTTCCAGTTCTTCAATGTCTGTAAGCCAATACAAAAAAGCAATATTCTTTACGAGCGGCCTAATTGTTTTCTTGCGATAATTAAGCTTTTCTGCCGCCTCATAAATTTTTTCCCGGGTCTCATCCGGCACTGAAAGGCTTTGATCATTATTCAAAACGCGGGAGACGGTCGAAATCGAAAACCCCGCTTCCTCTGCAATCCCTTTAATTGTCGCCATTAACCCTCCGCCTCCTCTTCAAACGCAAACTGCAGCTTCTTTTCCTATTCCAAATCTCCGCATACAGCAGTTCAAGCATCTTAAGTAAAATATTTTACTTATATTTTACTTATAATACACTACTGCAGTCAAGGAGATTAAAAATCCTTCAAATTTCTTCCTCTTCTTTTATTGTATATTCTTCTGCAGTGAGCGACAACCTGGTATAAGGAAATTGAAAATCATATGCCAATGTGTAAATAAAAATCGAGAGACAGCGTTAGCTTCTCCCGACCACAGCTGTTATTCATTTTCCCGTTCCTTCAATCTTCCTTTACCGCTGCCCGGCTTAATACTCCTGATATGCAAGTCCTTCAATATATTTAAAACCGCCCTGGCAATCATCAGGACACTGCCAGCGAGGAAAAATGATATAGCTATTCTTTGATCTACATCAGTTAAATACAGGATGCTTCCGATAAAATATAAGACACCAAGAAAGAAATCATTCAGCCAGGAAAGCAGATTATACCTTTTTTCCACAATCATTTTATACTTCCCTACCTGAATATACACATCCTCATCATTATCATACACCTTTTTTTCAATCTGCAATGCAATCACCCTCCCATTGGGGTTTTCCCTTTTTCACTGCAAGGATGCGTGTTATTTACTGGAAAATAAAGCGGAAGGAGTGAAGCCTGTATCTAAGTTCCTCTCTTTTTTACAAAATAAAAAGCCGCCCGCAAGCAGCTGTTAAAGTCCCCTATACCTGCCAGATCCTCTTTGCCTGTTCCAGGTCATGGAAGCGGATAATGTTTTTCTGCATCGGCGGGGGGGCATGCCATATTGTATTTCCTGATCTTTTCGTTAATAGCAGCAGCATCCTGCTCTGAGTGGCATGCATGGACCATTTCGGAGATTTCTTTCTGGAGCTTGAGCCAAGGCGGCAAATAACCCGCATCCTTGGCGATTTTCTGAAAACGCTGGTAGGTATCCTGCTCCAAATACTCTTTAGGCAGCGGCTTTCCTTTACCGCTGAAGTTATCTTTTTCACCTGCATTTTCAAGAATATCGCCAATTAAATCGTTGTATTTCCTGTCCATGGAAGGCCTCCCATCATAGCGTTTACCTATTATATTAACATTATTTTCAAAATATTAACATAATGCGCAAGACTTCCGGACAGCTTTTTCTCAGCTCTTTTTGCTGAAATGCTTCCGCTCATGCTCCAAAAGCCACTCTTTCCTCCATATCCCACCGGCATAGCCGGTCATCGTCCCATTTGTGCCAATGATCCGGTGGCAGGGGAGCACAATGCTCAGCTTATTTCTTCCGTTTGCTGTCCCTACTGCCCTTACCGCCTTTTCGTTTTCAATCAGGGAGGCAATATCCTTGTATGTGCCTGTGCTGGCATAAGGAATGGAAGTTAAAGCATTCCAGACACGCTGCTGAAAATCAGTCCCCTGCAGCATATATGGAAAAGTAAATTCTCTGCGCTCCCCTTTGAAATATTCGTCCAGCTGCTGCCAGCATTCTTTAATGGCTTCAGGAAACCATTTTTCCAGAGGGTATTCCGCTTTTTCACGATCTGTAAATAATATTGAGACAACAGCCTGCTCATTGCCGGCAATTTCAATGGTGCCGATCGGCGATTCGTAATCAGCCCGATATACTTCACTCATATAAAGACCTCCAAAAATAAAAGACTGCATAAGCCTGCCAGCCTGCCCACCGGCTTGCGGCTTTTTCAATTCCTTCAATAGACGGCTTTCTGTCTAAGCCCATCTGCAGCTTTAAGGCGTTCTGAAGCCCTGCGTCCCCAATTGGAAAAGCGGCAGGGTCAAGCAGGCATTTCATCCTTACATAATCTGCGGTCCATGCCCCGACTCCTTTAAGAGACATCAGCACATCCCTTGCCCCCGGCTGGCCTAACAGATCATCCTTTTTCAGCTTTTTTTCTGCCATCAGCTTTGCAATCCCAATAATGTATTCTGCTTTCCGGCCTGTAAACTGCAGCTGCTTCAGCTCTTCCGGTTCAAGGGCAGCAATCATCCCTGGTTCAGGAAATAACCAAAAGCACCTGCCCTCATAAGGAAAGCATGACCCATACTTTTCGGTGAATGCCTTTTTCAGCTTATAGGCGAAGGTGAGATTGATCTGCTGGCCGATGACCGCCCAGACAAGCGCTTCAAATAAATCCGGTATTCCTATGATCCTCAGTCCGGCATACCGTTCGGCCAGACTCTTCAGAAGCGGGTCACGGGCGGCCATCCTTACAAAACCACTTGCATCACGCTTTAAATCAAGCCACTCTTCAATAAAGGCTGCTGCCTTCTTTCTTCCATTATGGGATGGAGGCCCAAGCAGAAAGCTCGCTTGAAGATGGGTTTCTGTAGAGCTTAGCTTCAGAAGGATCACTTCCCCATCAAAGATAATCCCCTTAAAAACTGCAGAACCTTCAACATAATGGAGGATCTCCTGGCTTGACCTGCCCAGGAAGATGAGGGCTTCACTGAAAGAAAAATGAGCAGGCAGCTCCAGCTCCATTGAAGACTGATCGTCTTTCCACCTCATTCCTGAGGCACCTGCTTTCGTTTCCGGTATTCACTTGGCGTGCAGCCATTCAACTTCCGGAAGCTTTTATAAAAACTTGAAGGGCTGTGAAATCCTGCTTCAAAGCATATCTCCAAATTCGTCAGCCCGGAGTGAGCCAGCAGGTGGGCAGCTTTATCCACCCGGACCTTTTCCAGGTATTCGCGCGGTGTTTCCGATGTTTCCTCTTTGAATAACCGTTCCAGATAGAATGCACTCATCCCTGCATCCTCCGCAATATCCTGCAGCGTCACTTTTTCCCCATAATGATTGATCAGAAAAGCAACGACCTTCCGGACCAGCCCGACTTGAGGGGAATGCTCCACTTCCGGCTGGCACCTTTTACAGGCCCGATAGCCTTTCCGCTCCGCCTCCGCTTTACTAAAATAGAATTCAACATTGATCTTTTTCGGCTTCCTTGACCGGCAGGATGGCCTGCAATAGATTTTGGTTGTTTTCACTGCTGTAAAAAAGAGGCCGTCATATGTCCGGTCACATGCCAGGATTTTTTCCCACATCTCTTCAAAAGACAAAGAAACCTTCTCCAACCTACTCCCTCCTGTCCATCTGCTTTGTATGGCCATTTTACAGGATAAAGCTGCCGGTTTCGTCTTCAATCTTGCTGTTATGGTCCATGCTCTGCAAATCATCAGCCGTGTACGGAGGCTTACAGGAAAACACAATTATTGTCCGCCTTCTGCTTTTAGGCAGTACAGACAGCGTGAGATTCTTACGAACGGTCTCTCCTGTACAAATCCCTGCTTTTATATCCTTCCGCCATGATCATTTTCATCTCTTCCCGCCTTTTATCCCTTGTTGCTTCCTGCTTGGCGCTGTAGACATACCTGGCCCAGTCCTTCCGGTATCCCGGGGTAAGGGACTGGTAGAATGAGAGCAGATCAGGCCGGTCTTCTAGATCTTCCTCTACCTCAGGAATCTGATCGATATAATCATCCACACATTGGCTTGCCTTGGCAGAGGCTTTATTTTTTCCGTCCGGATCTTCTTTAAGCCCCACTACCGTAAACACCTCATCAAGCCCTACCATCCGGGAGAATTTGATGCTGCTACCGTTAACATAGCCATCCTCATCAGCTCCCAGGCCCGAGAGCAGTTCATCACGATGGATGAAACTGCCGTACACCTTATTGCCCTTTTTCGGATAAGCTAAGTACAGATAGCCGCCAGGCTCCAGATAACGGTCATTTATGATTTCAGAAACAGTTTCCTGCAGGGAAGGCATATCGAGTACAAATGCAAAAACCAGGTCGTAGGAAGTACCTTCTGCAAGCCTGGTACTATAACCCTCCAGTTCAGGTAAATAGTTCTTTCCTTCAGGCATATGGAGAACGGCTGCCTTTTTGTACTTTAATAGATTCAATTTTTCAGCGATTGTTTTAGCCATAAGCTTTTCTCCTGTGTCCTTATTTTTAAAATTGTCAGACGTTCAATATCTCCCGGATATCATCCTCTGTGAGCATACCCGCGCTTTTTCCGCCAGGCTCGATGACCTCTTCAATGAGATTCCGTTTCTTATCCTGCAGTTCGTTCATTTTCTCCTCAATGGTGCCGCGGGCCAGCAGCTTGATCACCTGCACATTATGCCTCTGGCCCATTCGATAGGCCCGGTCGGCAGCCTGATTCTCGACTGCAGGATTCCACCAGAGATCATAAAGGATGACCGTATCGGCGCCGGTCAGATTCAGGCCGGTCCCCCCCGCCTTCAGAGAAATCAGGAAAAAGTCATGCTCACCGCTGTTGAAGCGCCCGCACAGATTGACCCGCTCCTCAGAGGGAGTCTGTCCATCCAGGTAGAAAAAGCCGATGCCCTGCCTGGCCAATTCCCTTCCGATCATATCGAGCATTTTCGTGAATTGGGAAAAAATCAGCACCCGCCTGCCGGACAAACGTGATTCTTTAATGATCTGCAGCAGCTGCTCATATTTCGCAGAGCTTCCCTTATAGCCGTCCACGAAAAGGGCCGGATGGCAGCAGATCTGCCTCAGCCTGGTGAGTCCGGCAAGGATCCTGATCTTGTTTTTTCGGAGCGTATCTTTGTCCAGATGCTTAAGTGTGTCATGGCGGAGCTTGGCCAGATAGGCGGCATACAGCTTTTTCTGATCCGGCAGCAGCTCGGCTGACTCAAGGTATTCAGTTTTTTCCGGGAGCTCAGAAAGCACATCCGATTTTAACCTTCTGAGGAGGAACAGGCTGGTCCTCCTGCTGATTGTTTTCCTGTCAAGAAAGCTGAACTCACGGAGCCCCTGGAAGAGCTCCGGGAAGATCACATGAAAAATCGACCATAGTTCCTCCAGTGAATTTTCAATAGGTGTCCCTGTAAGCGCGAACCGGTTTCCTGCCTGGATCTTTTTAACCGCCCTTGCCGTTTGGGTGACAGGATTTTTAAACGCCTGTGCCTCGTCAAAAAAGACTGTGCTGAAATGCTGTTTCTCATAGCTGCTGATGTCCTTGCGGAGCAGCGGATATGACACAATCAGGACATCCAGCTCTCCTGCTTCTGCGAGCATCTTCTCCCTTTCAGCTTTGCTGCCGTCCATCACTATGCTCTTGATCTCCGGTGCAAATCTCTCAAATTCACTCTGCCAGTTATAGGTCAGGGAGGATGGGCATACGATGAGGGCAGGCTGCTGCAGCCTCCGGATTGCCGGAAGCTCGGACTGGATATAGGCAATAGCCTGGAGTGTCTTTCCCAGTCCCATATCATCAGCAAGGATGCCGCCAAAACCATAGACCGCCAGTGTTTTCAGCCATTGATAGCCTTGTTTTTGATAGTCGCGCAGTACAGGCTCAAGGATTTCAGGTACGGCAAATTGTCGGCTGCCAGGGGTCCGGACCTCCTCGATAAAGTTCCGGAAAGACTCTTCAAAGCTGAATACTTCCCCTTCCTCCAGTGATCCCATAAGGCGGAGCCCTGGGACCATGGGGACGTTCAGCCCCTCTTCCAGATCCTCATCCTGGGCAGGAACCTCATTCAAAAACCGTCTGATTTCATCAAACTCTCTGGATTCAAGGGAGAGCAGCGCCCCGTCCCGCAGCCGGTAATATTTCCTTTTTTCCTCAAGCGAAGCCAAAAGGCCGCGAACCTCATGCTCAGGGATCCCGTCCATAGCAAATTTGAATTCCAGCCAATTGGTCCGTTCTTTTTTCACTTTAACGGAAATGCGCGGATGAATGCTTTCCCTGAAGATGCGGTTCCTGATTGCGGTTGTCGCATAGACCTTGACCATCGTCTGAAGCTTTGGAAGCTGCCGGTACAGGAATTCATATTCCAGCTCTTCATTCTGGAGATAGTAGCCGCTGTCGGTTCTGGCAAAGCTGCTTTCCTCCATCACTTCGAGGATAGTTCTTTCTTTTTCCTCATCCCTGATCAGAAGGAAATCTGTATGGAACTCCTTCTCCTCAAGCGGATTAAAGACGACATTATCATACTGAAACTCGAGGCTCGCCAGGAGCCTGTTTTTCAGGCGGTCCAAGTAGAGTTTGGCTGTCAGCGGCGACTGGATGAGCTGAGTCTTGATCCCGCCCGGGAGATGCACTTCCCCCAGCTTTTTCAATCCTGGTACGACCTTATCCAGCATAAAGCCGACCTGATCCTTTTGGATGGGAATCCGGTCCGTCCCTGAAGCAGCGAGCATCCCCTTCAGGTCTGCCAGGCGCTTGCAGTCATCATTTTCAAGCTGATAGATCATACCCCTGTACAAGACAGACTGATATGCCTGCAGAATTAAGATTTTGTCCATGCCTTTCACCACAAGCCGGCCGCCTTTATTTTCGTCCAGCTCAAAACGGAACGTTAATGGCAGCTGCTCTTCCGGCACGCTGATGCCTTCGTATACATGCCCGCCATTTTTGAGCTGTACCTTCGGGGCAGCTGTTAAAAGGGAAAGGAGCCGCCTCCAGGAGGTAGGCGGGATCAGCAGGATAGACGCGTCAGCTTCTAAAGTCTGTCCTTCTTTATGGGCCTGCTCATCCTCAATGATCCGCATCAGCTCCTGGAGAACAGCATCATCTTCTTTCCGGAAATAATGCCCGGCAGGTTCGTATGTAAAGAAGGGGGAAACTGCACTCTGGCTTCTTTCTTTTACATCTTTAAGGAATTTCCTAATGTCCCTGACCGGGTGCATAGCTATGCTGGCTTCCATTCCAAGCATGGTGCTTCCATCCGCAAGAGATATCGGCATGCATGTAAAGCAGGCTTCTGCAGGCTGCCTGTTCTCGAAGTGCAGCTGTTCCCCGCTTGAGCGGGAAGGCTCTTTTTCAAAAATCGTCAGCAGCCCTTCTGCCAGCGACTCATGCCCCGCTCCTTCCGCATCCATCAATGGGGCTGTGCCATTTTTCTGATGATCAAGTATCGCCAGCAGGACGGCGGCAATATGCTGGCAGTCTGTTTTAACCGAAGCAAGCCTAGGACAGCTGCAATCCGCATGATAGCCGCCTTTCCCGTCCCCCTGGATCGTCACATGGAAATCCTCCGCGGCCATTACATCTGCCTCGCAGTATTCCGGCTCATACCGGCTGAATACTACCTTTTTGGAACGGAAAAAAGTATCTCCTTTCCTAAAAGAAACCAGCCCGCATGCCTCTTTTATTTTTTTGCTGTCCAATTGAATGTTCAACTATATCCCCTCGTCCATTTATGATAATAAAATTTTATCATAGAGAAAGGGAAAACCCCATGTCTCTTTCCTGCCGACCTGCCTGAAAATTGTAAAAATATGCCTGTCTCTGGACAGGAGCAGACATTTTCTGTTATATTGTTATAGTTACTCATGGTAACTATTATTATTGATAACTATATAGAGGTGTTTGCCATCAAAACGTTTCAGAAATTCTTTCATCAGCTATTGATGCTCTACCGTCCGTTTGAAAATAAACTTAACCAGCTTCTCGCACAGCACCAGCTGCAGCGGGCGCAATGGACGATTTTATATTATATCTCCAATTTTGGCTCAGCCACTCTTGTAGAGCTTTCCCATTACCAGGGCGTTGAAAAACCGACCGTCACACGGACGATCACCCGGCTGGAGGAGCTCGGTTTTGTGGAGCAGGTGCCCAGCAAAGACCGCCGCGAAAAAAGGATGCAGCTCACAGAGGTCGGCCATAAAGTGTACAGTGAAGTGCGGCTGACCATTGATGAATTTGAGCAGAGAATCCTTAAAGGCTTTACAGAAAAAGAACAGCTTGAAGCCATCCGCCTCATGGAAGGCATACGCAGCAACTTAATGGAACAGGGGGAAACACATTGAACAGCTCAGAAGCAAAACTTTGGACGAAGGACTTCATCGTTGTATCCTCCATCAACTTTTTTTTAACACTTGTCTTCTACTTGCTGATGGTCACCATCTCTGTCTATGCCGTCAATGAATATGATGCATCGACAAGCGAGGCCGGACTAGTAACAGGGATCTTTATTATCGGGACGCTCATCGGCAGGCTGTTCATCGGGCGCTATATCGATCTGGTCGGCCGCAAAAGGATGCTGTTCATTGGACTGGTTTTCTTTACGCTGACGACTCTTTTATATTTTGTCCATGCCGGGGTTGCCTTTCTTCTGGCCAACCGTTTCGTTCACGGAATCACGCTTGGCATGGCCAGCACAGCTACAGGTACAATCGTTGCACAGATCATTCCGGCAGCCAGGAAAGGCGAAGGGATCGGCTACTATAGCATGAGCGCGACACTGGCAACAGCGGTAGGACCGTTCATCGGGATTTATATGAGCCAGCATACAAGCTTTGAAATGATATTCAGCTTTTGCCTGGCATTGGGGATTATAAGTCTGGCGACCGCCTTTCTTGTCACTGTCCCGCCGGTCACAGGCTCTCCGAAGAGTGCAGAAGCAAAAGGCTTCAGGGTTTCGGACTTTGTGGAACCAAAAGCGCTGCCGATTGCGGTCATCACCCTGGCAATCGCATTTTGTTATTCCAGCGTCCTTTCTTTCATCAATTTCTATGCGATGGAGCTTGATCTTGTGGACGCGGCAAGCTTTTTCTTTATTGTCTATGCAGTTGCCGTCCTGCTGTCCCGTCCGTTTACAGGGCGCCTGATGGACCTGAAGGGCGCCAACTATATCATGTATCCGGCATTCATCCTGTTCGCAGCCGGTATGATTCTGTTAAGCACAGCAGGGTCAAGCTTTGTCCTGCTCCTATCAGGCGTCCTGATTGGCCTTGGCTTCGGGAATATGCAGTCAAGCACACAGGCGATCGCCGTCAAGCTGACGGCTCCGCACAGGCTGGGGCTGGCCACATCAACTTTCTTTATTTTCCTTGATGCCGGCCTTGGATTCGGCCCTTACCTGCTTGGACTCGTCATTCCCATAACAGGCTACAGCAGCCTGTATATCATGATGGCTGCACTGATCCTGTTGTCTGCTGTGCTGTATTATTTCCTGCATGGCAGGAAAGATCATGCTTTACGGTCAGCTGCTGATGCAGTGTAATTAGAAAAGGGGTATCCTTCAGATGTGAGGATACCCCTTTTCTTATTTCAATTTTATTTCTGCATTCCCATTGATGGATGCAGGGTAGTCAAGAAGCTCGAGAAGGATATCTTGATCACCGGCTTCTTCCTTTGGATACGGAACATAATAGGTGATCTCCTTATCGACTGGCGAACCGCCTGCCCCAAAAGACAGCCCCTCTCCAATAGTCCGGCCTTCCAGATCCGCTGCATGCATGAAAATCATTGTATCCAAAAAGCTGAAAGGTGCTTCCAGTTTAAGCTGGAGCTCGTCTTTAAAAACACTTGCTGATTTCAGCTTTCCATCCTTCGGCGCCTTTATGATTTTATTATCTGAGGGGTTCACCCGGACAATGAGTTCATCCTTATCCAGGGCACGGATGCTGTTGAAGCGCAGATACAATTCTTTCGGATCTGCAAAATAGCTGCTTTCTAAATATATGACTGTTTCGTTGTCATTCACTTTTTCATCTTTTACATGATTGGCCTTCCACTTGCCCCCATTTTCATCAGCGATATGGAGATCGTTAAACCCAAAGATTTTTTTCGTATTATCCGGATCAAAAGCAATTCTCACCGCTGTTTGTGATGGATAGATGCTGACATCCTTTACAGTCATCTTCTGCCCTTCAACCGTTACTGTTTTATTCAGGCTGTACACCTTTTTCTCAGCCAGCTTCTCTTTATCCAGTGCAAACGGCAGAACGACCGATTCAGACTGGCGGCTGTCATTCACTGTGAACCCCATTGAAAGGCTCAATTCATCAGGAAGATCTGCCGCATCATCCAGCTGAAAACGGATTTCATGCAAATCTTCTCTGTCCGCAGTCCAAAAAGTCCCATGATTCGCTTGGTATGGCAGCTTATTTCCTTCCCGGTCAAGCAGGGTTATATCTGTCGTGTAAACATCTGCAGTTTTATTTTCGGCCTCATAGCTGTAAAAAAGAATCAATGCCTGTTCATCGTAAATCGCGGAGTCCAGGGTTGCCTTTATGCCATTATGTTCAGCAGACGCTCCGATTTTTTGTATATATTCATTTTCAGCTGCTGCCATCAGACCTCTGTCGCCGCTGACAAGCTCCATAACTTTCTCAAGGCCTGGCAAACTAGAGAAATACTCAGCCATCGTGCTGCCTCCTTTAACAGAAAACAGCAAAATGAGAGCCGCGGCCGCGGCAGTAAAAAGAGAGGCATACTTTTTCCTTTTCCTGCCTGCCGCTTTAGCCTGCCTGATTCCAGCCATGATAGCCTGGTCTGCCAGCTCATTTGAAACCATCAAACGGTCGAGTTCTTTCCTTGAACGGTCCAGCTCTCTCTCTTCATTACTGAACATTGGCGGCTTCACCTCTTTCACCCAGCTGCTCACGAAGAGCCTTGAGCCCTTTATACAGCCATGTTTTAATGGTACTTTCCGGACTTTCCAGCAGGTTCGCGATTTCTTTTATTTTCATATCATGATAATACTTCAGGATAATAACTTCCCGGCACTTTGAATCTATTTTTTCCAATGCTTCCTCAATTTCAAGCGCTTGGCTGTAATTGTATGTTTCCGCCAATGACTCTGTAAGATCCAAAGGTGCTGCTCTTTTTTTCTTTCTGCTTTGATCATGGCAGTAGTTAAGCATGATCCGGATCAGCCAGGTGGAGAAATAATCTGCCTGTTTCAGGCTGCGGATGGACCGGTATGCCCTGAATGTGACCTCCTGCAGGGCTTCAAGCGCCTCCTCCTCGTTTCTTAAATAAGAATAGGCAATTTTGAGCAGCTGCACTTTGTGCGCTTGCATCAGCTCATAAAAAGCTTCATCATCCCCTTTCCTGGCTTTCTTAATGAACTTTGCTGTATCCAAGGAGATACCCCCTTTTTTTATTTCTATCTGTTAGACAGGGCACAAGCGCAAAAAGACTTCCATTTCTAATTTTTTCTTTATTTTTGTATAAAGCAAGAAGTTTTTGTAAACCCATTCATTAAATTTCAATTCTGTAGTATCTTTAGAGAAACGAAATAATTCAGAAACGTGAGGCTGCAGATATGTGGAGAAATAAGAATGTGTGGATTTTACTGACAGGGGAGTTCATTGCAGGGCTCGGCCTGTGGCTCGGAATTATCGGAAACCTTGAATTTATGCAGGAAAAAGTGCCGTCAGATTTCTTGAAATCTTTAATACTTGCAGCAGGTCTGCTTGCCGGCCTTGCAGTCGGTCCTGCAGCCGGCAGGATTACAGATCAGGCAAGCAAGAAAACCGTCATGCTTGTTTCCGGCTTCGCCCGCTCTGTGAGCGTTGTATTTATGCTGATCGCCATCCACACCGGCTCAGTCTGGTGGATGGTCGTATTCCTCGTCTGCCTGCAGATTTCGGCTGCCTTCTATTTCCCTGCCCTCCAGGCAGCCATCCCGATGGTAGTCGGCGAGAAAGATCTCTTGCAGCTGAACGGCGTGTACATGAATGTATCCACTCTTTCACGTGTGCTTGGAACTGCCGTTGCCGGGGTATTCCTGGTCATCATGTCTTTATCCATGCTGTATCTCTTGTCCCTCGCTGCCTATCTGGGCTTATTCCTTCTCACATGCTTCCTGAGCTTTGAGGAGAAAAAGGAGCCGGAGAAGCAGGAAGATGCCAAACAGAAGCCTGCAGGATTTTCAGAGGTCTTCCCTGTCATCAAGGGGCTTCCGATTGTATTCATGACACTCGTGCTGACGCTTGTCCCGCTGTTATTTCTTGGCGGATTTAACCTGATGGTCATCAATATCAGCGAGCTTCAGGACAGCTCGGCCATTAAAGGGTGGATTTATACTGCTGAGGGAGTCGCCTTCATGCTCGGCGCCTTTGCGGTAAAAAAAATCAGCGGCAAAAGCTCGCCATACAGCATCCTGTTTTTCTTTTCCTTTATCATCGGCATATCGCAGCTGATCCTTTATTTTGCTGATATACCTGTTCTGTCTGTCCTGGCATTCCTGATCTTCGGTTTTGCGGTCGGCTGCTTCTTCCCGACTGCAGCCACCATCTTCCAGACACGGGTGCCAAAGGATTTCCATGGCCGCTTTTTCTCTTTCCGGAACATGCTCGACCGCCTGGTCTTCCAGATCGTCCTCCTTATGACAGGGTTCCTGCTTGATGCGGTCGGCCTGCAGTATATGAGCGTCATCTTCGGGGCCTTGTCCCTGTTCATGACATGCGCCTTTTACCTGAGGTTCAAGAGCCTGAAAAACGGGATGGAGCTGGCTGAGAAAGCCGGATAACCAGAAAACGGCACCTAGATGGGTGCCGTTTTTTAATTTCCGTTTGCCTCGACCTTACCCGTATCCAATAGATACATAGAAAAGTCCTCGCCTTCCCCGTTTACCACAAGCACCCCGTCATCTGTAAACCTCGGTTTTACCAGCCGTTCTTCTACATGCTCGAAGGAAGGCAGGGCCGCTGCACGATTATCAATGACCCTGTACAGTTTGACCGAATTTGAATCTTCTTTTTCCGGTATACTCAAAGCCAGGTAATCTTCGTATACAGCATAAGCATCGAAGGGAGGAGTCTTTACCTTGTGGAGCTTTCCGTCATCCAGGCTGATATACGCCAAAACCGGGGGCCCCTCGTCATTGTAAAGCTCCGCATAGATTTTCTCATCCGTCAGTGTTACATTCACAGCCCGGTCATAGGGAACTGTGAACTCCCTTTTCTCTTCCCCGCTTTTCAAGTCATAGAGGGTAAAAAGAATACTTTTTTCACCATCTCCCACAATGGTTTCTGGTATGACAATATGTCCGTCATCAAGGGATGTCTGGCTGTTTGTGCCTTCTCCTGTGAGCTCATGCAAATTACTTTCTTTCAATGTCAGTAAATCCAGCAGTTTATATCCGGTGAATTGATCGTCAGTACCTACAGAAAGATAACTCAACAGGTTTCCATAAACCTGATAATCACCAAATAACTCGTTTGGAATTTCTTCCATTTCCTGAGTCTGCCGATTTAATGCATAACCCTTTACCCCGCTGTTCCACACAAGCCAATTGGCATCCACAGCAAATTCATACAAGCCTGCCCCCTCTTCCGGCTTGACCAGCGTCTCTGTTGTTTTCGTTTCCTTATTAAAGGAATAGAACCCTTTTCCGTCTGTGTAGACCAGCTCTTTGGTGTCCCCAATATATTTAGAGTTGATTAAAGAAGGATAGCTTGCATCTGGAACCGTCACTTTTTCTAAAGAATCTTCAAGCTGCTGCCGTACTTCATTCTCTTCCAGCTGCTCCTGGACATAGGGTGCGGCAAGTATGCCCGACAGCCCGAGGATAGCGGCAGCACTGACAAGGGGCAGAATGAGCCTGCTGCTGCGTCGGGGCTTGCGTTCGAGGCGTTTGGCTGCCTTTGTTAAAATTGTCCGCTTCTGCCTGCCTGACATGGTGATATGATCCGGGATGCTGTCCTCAAGTTCCTTTTTAATATTCTTTGGCATCTTCAATCTCCTCCTCTCCCATTGTCAGCCGCGCCATTTTCCTTCCCCTGGCCAGCCTGGTTTTCACCGTATTGGCCGGGCACTTCAAAATATCCCCGATCTCCTTTACAGAAAGCTCTGCATAATAATGGAGCCAAAGGACTTCCTTATATTTGGCCGGCAGCCTGTCGATCAGCCGGAAAGTCCAGCTTTCCCCCTCCCGCCTCAGCACTTCCTCTTCAGGGTTAAAATGGGATGAAGGCATCACACTTTTTCTATTAAAAAGATCTATTTTTCGGAAAGACCAGCTTTTCAGGTAGTTTTTGCATTCATTCACGGTCATTCTGTATAAATAGGTTTTAACGCTGGACCGGCCTTCAAATTGTTCCAGCTTCAGATAATAGCGGATATATACCTCCTGGATGATATCCTCAGCTTTCGCTTCGTCTTTCACGAAGGCATAAGCGAGCCGTGTCAGATAATGCCCATATGCATCCATGGCTTCTGTAAGCAGTTGGTCTCTTTCTATTTTCTCCAATTCCTTCCCCCCTTCTTCCCGGCAGTTAGACAATTCCGAACATGTTCTGGTTTCAAAAATAGTCTCTCTTATTTCATTTTTATCCTCTGAATGCAGCAAAAAACCGCCTATCCAGGACAGGCGGCTTGCTGATTAGTATACTTTATCTCCATTGAAGATGGAGTTTTTGACAATAACATAGTCCACATTCTTGATGGCGGACAGCTTGTTTCCTCCCGCATAGGAGATGGAGGACTGTAGATCCTGTTCCATTTCGATCAGCGTATCTTCTAAAGCACCTTTGTATTCAACGTGCATTTTCTTGCCTTCCACGTTCTTCTTTTCGCCTTTTTGGAACTCGGAAGCAGATCCGAAGTATTCTTTGTACAGCTTCCCGTTGACTTCGACTGTTTCTCCAGGAGATTCTTCATGTCCCGCAAAAAGGGAACCAATCATGACCATAGAAGCGCCGAAACGGACTGATTTGGCAATATCGCCATGTGTGCGGATGCCCCCATCCGCAATGATCGGCTTGCTTGCTGCCTTGGCGCACCATCTTAATGCCGCCAGCTGCCAGCCGCCGGTTCCAAAGCCGGTTTTGATTTTCGTAATGCAGACCTTCCCTGGCCCGATTCCAACTTTCGTTGCATCAGCACCCGCATTCTCCAGCTCACGGACTGCTTCAGGCGTGCCGACATTTCCTGCGATGACAAAGCTTCCCGGAAGGAGCTGCTTGATATGCTGAATCATTTTGATCACTGCATTGGAATGGCCATGGGCGATGTCGATTGTAATATATTCAGGAACCAGATTTTCCTCAGCCAGCTGCTGAACGAAAGTGTATTCTTCCTCTTTAACACCGACGCTGATTGACGCATATAATCCGCGTGATTTCATATCCCTTACAAATGCAAGGCGCTTCTCAGGCTGGAAGCGGTGCATGATATAAAAATAATTCTTTTCTGCTAATTGAATGGAAATGCGCTCATCAATAATTGTCTGCATATTGGCAGGCACAACCGGCAGCTTAAAGGTGCGTCCTCCAAACTCAACCGTTGTATCACACTCAGTCCTGCTGTTCACAATTGATTTTGCCGGAATTAATTGAATATCCTCGTAATCAAATACATTATCCATGAGTAAACACTCCTTATATGTGTATAAAATCAAGGTCCTGCTTCCTCGGAAGCATCCAGAGTCACTATTATTATTATTCGGCGGGCATTTATTGCCCCAACCCATTAAAGAGTTTAATACACGAACGATAAAAAGTCAACTTATAATAATGTTCGTATTTTACAAGTGAAATATCTTTTGAAAACAGATACATTCCATTTTTCGTGTGAAACAGGCTGTAAACTAGAAATCCCCCTCTTATCCGCAAAATTAAATGAATCTTTATGAGAACCTTCGACGTAAGTAACATAAGGACTTAATCTTTCTATTAAATTGTTTTCAGGAGTGGTATTTTTGGAATCGCGGATCGCACCGCCTCAAAACAGATTATCAAAAAACGCGGTAAAAGTTTGGATTACGGCCGATATGATCGGCGACATTATTGCCTTCGCCGTTCTCGGCATACTATTGTATCTGGATCATTATTTTGCATGGAAAGAGTGGATCGGGTGGATTCTGATTGGGTTAGTGGTGATTACAGTTCTCTCTATTCCCTGGTCGATCATCAGGCCGATGCTGCTTTATAAAAATTGGCGGTATGGAGTGGACGAGGAATTCCTGAAGCTGAAGTTCGGGGCGATTACCGAGAAGCACCAGCTGGTCCCTATGACAAAAATCCAATCTGTATCTGCCAGCCAGGGACCATTGATGAGGAGATATGGCCTCTATTCCATCTCGATTGAAACGATGGGCTCTTCCCACACTATTCCTGCATTGCCTGACGAAGTGGCTATGCAGCTGCGGGATACGATTGCCCGTTTCGCCAAAATAAAGGAAGTGGAACAATGATCGAGGAAAAACGCCATCACCCGCTTATCATGCTGATGAATCTTTACCAGCTGGTGAAGGGTTCCATATTCATCGTTTTCTTTCTGTTTGTTATCAAATTTGGCTCTGATGCTGCGTATGTTAAATACGGAAGGCTGGTATTCTTCCTTTTCATGGCTGTTTCCGCTGTTTCAATTGTCCTGAAATGGCTGACAAGCACCTATAAGCTTGACGGCAGTTCCTTTCATTTAAAAGAAGGGATTTTTACCAAATCGAATCAGACCATCCCTTTTTCAAAGGTACAGAATGTGAATT
Source organism: Bacillus sp. UMB0728 (assembly GCF_002858875.1). Taxonomy (NCBI): domain Bacteria; kingdom Bacillati; phylum Bacillota; class Bacilli; order Caryophanales; family Bacillaceae; genus Bacillus; species Bacillus sp. UMB0728. The sequence continues at coordinate 262,920 of NZ_PKLA01000006.1, forward strand.
ACCGCACCTCCCTTTTTCACCGGATATTCGGGTTGACTTCAATCCGGTTTGAAACAGGAATGACAGGCGCAGATTCAGCGATTGAATTCAAGGTCATCCGAAAGGAAGAAGCTGAAAAGCTGGAAGAACATGTTTCCCGTCCGCAGGAGGAAGGCATTTCACTTGTGGATCCGGCGGACGCTCCTCCGGCTGGCCAGGAAGCCGGAAACGAGCAAACTGCACAGCCTGTGCTTCCTGCCGGGAGGATCGTCCATTTTACCCCTGGAAAAAAGGACATCCTTAAAGCATCATTCACTTCCTTCAGCTTTCTTGTCCTTTTTTCCGCCATTGTGTCCATTTATTTTAAAATCGATGAAGTATTTGACCTGGATGAGCAGGCCCAGGGCCTTTTTGCCGCATTGATGGGTTCAAGTCTTCTTCTTGCTGGCATCCTAATCCTTCTGCTGCTCGTTTCGACCGGGATCGGAGTGGCAAGGACTTATCTTAAATACGGGAAATATGAAATTTCCTCAGATCAGGAACGGATCTATATCGTCCAGGGAGTGCTCGATGAATCCAGATTCTCCATTTTAAAAGAGAGGGTGCAGGCTATTGAGGTGAAACAGCCGCCCATCAAAAGGCTGCTGGGACTTGCAGAAGTAAAGCTGACAAGCGCCGGCGGTGTAAGCCTCGGTGAGGATTCGCCTGAAATCAGCACATTGTATCCGTTCCTCCCTGTTAAAAGAGCCTATGAAATGATTTCTGAAATCCTGCCGCAATACGAGGTCACCAGGGAAATGAAGCGGCTGCCAGGGAAGTCTTTCTGGATCCGCCTGTTAAAGCCAAGCTGGGTGTGGATTCTGGCCACTGCAGGGCTGGCATGGTTCAAGCCTGAAATCCTTGATACAGAGAGAGCCTGGCTGTTCGTTTCTGCTGGCCTCCTAATCATCATAGCCCTGTTGAGAATCCTGGATTACTGGAATACAAGATACACTCTGAACAGTCAGTTCATCCAGATGAAATCCGGAAGCCTATCCACTTCACTGTTCATTTCTAAACGGGAAAAGGTGATCGAGGTCAGCGTAACAAGCAATCTTTTTCAAAAGTGGCTCGGACTCGCTTCAATTGAAACCGTCAACAGAGCCAAGCCGGTCCTCCATTCCAGCCTTGATGATGTGCCGAAAGAAATGGCGGCAGACTTCTATGAATGGTATGTGGGAAGAGGAACGGAAATCAAGTATCAAGAATACTAAAAAAAGGCAGGCGCCCAAATCAGGGTACCTGCCTTTACGTCTATTATTTAATCATCTGCTGGACAATCTTGCGGTTGCGCTGCTTAAATACATCATTATGGGACGAGACCATCGCGGCCCTGCCGGCGTCCGGCTGGATGTATTGCTTTGCTTTGTTCACCGCATTGGCAGCATCCTGGAACGCGCCTGCAATCAGGTTAAGCTTGCCTTCATGCTGAAGGATATCCCCTGCTGCATAGAGACCCTCAATGGATGACTCACTGCAGCTGTTCCCGGAAATATAGAAATCCTGGGCAATATCAATCTTCAATCCGCTATTCTTCAATAATGAAGCATCCTGCTCATAGCCATGGTTGATGATGACTTCGTCCACATCCAGATAAGAAACTTCTCCTGTTTCACAATTGGTCAGCTCTACCTTTTCAATCTCCTCATGGCTTTCACCGGCAATCAGCTTTGTGATAGACGTGCAGCCAAGGCAGATGGCTGAGCTCCCGAGAAGCTGGGACACCTGCGCCTCATGTCCGGAAAGGTTCTCCTTCCGGAAAGCGATATACACCTGGCGTGCGACCGGCTCCAGCTCATTCGCCCAATCAATCGCAGAATTGCCGCCGCCTGAAATGATGACCGTTTTATCCTTGAAATGCTGCAGTGATTTTACCGTATAATTCAGATTGGAAACCTCAAACCGTTCAGCGCCCTCTATGTTCAGCTTCTGAGGATTCAGAATTCCGCTGCCTACAGCGACAATGATTGTCCTTGAATAATGCAGCCTTCCCGAAGATCCGGAAAGGACAAAAATTCCATCCTCCCCGCGGGAGATCGCTTCCACCTTTTCATTAAGCACAACCTCCGGATCAAAGGTCAGCCCCTGCTCTACCAGCTGTGTAATCAGCTTTGCACCTGGAGTTGGCGTCAGGCCGCCGACGTCCCAAATCATCTTTTCAGGATAAACATGTATTTTTCCGCCAAGCTGCGGCTGAAATTCAATCAGTTTTGTTTTCATTTCCCTGAGGCCGCTGTAAAAGGCTGAATAAAGGCCTGCTGGCCCCCCGCCGATAATGGTGACATCAAAAATCTCCTGCTGATTCATTCCGCTCACTCCTCATAACCAATAGAATTGATTATCATTCTCATTTAAATATACTCCTTTTTACCCTCCAGCACAACAATAAACTTATCCGAAATGTCACAGTTTCTCTTTTTTCTGTCTCACCAGGCTGGTGCATAATTGACAGGCCGGAATCATGGCCGTTTAATCGGTGTATCATTCTGCTTTTTAAATAAGACTGTTAAAGTTCAATGTTGAGATTATAAATAAAAATGGAACTTCCTCATTTTTGGAAGTTCCATTTTGTAATAATTGCTTGGTAAACTAAAGCACTCGATAGTTTAAGTGCATTTCTTCACAAACTTAGCCGTTTATTACTGGACTGTTGCACCTTTAGCTCATTTATCTCGTACTTTATTTAATTGCTCATTGGCTATCGACTAGAGCTAATTACGATACATTCCCCAAAAAATAAGGCAGCTATACAAGCTGCCTTTCGATTCAATCATATTAATCATACGGAAATACGGGCCCTATCAATATTAATTGGAACATCAATTTTATCCCTTGCTACTACTATCCCATTTTTGATAATGTACACTTCAACATAATGCTCGCCTTTGAATTCTGTTCTTTCCTTGTGACGATACTTCCCAAGGTTTCCCTCGGTTATTTCACCTCGTATTTTATCTCTTTGGTGAGCGATTTCCCCGACATTCCTAACTTTCCAGAGAACATCATAATCCCAATCTACATCCAGCGGCTCGATGGAGAATTCCAATCGTTTATCACTTCTCAAGAAAGGCAAGTGGCGCAGCGGGGTTCTATCTCTCCATCCATCTTGCGATACAAAGCAATCAATGCTAACGGAATATCTTATATCCACCGGGTATCTGTCTTCAATAAACTCTTCTGTATTTTTAGATGCAAATTGAGTGAAAAGACTTTTCTCAACTTGTTCTTCAACAAGGTTTGGAAATTTGGTTCCAAACAGTTCTTGCATTTTGGCATACATTTCATTACTGTCATTACCAATATCCTTGATTTTATTGTAAGCATTTTTGGCCTTTGTGACGAACTTCCCATCCTTGTTATAAACATGCTGGTTGCTGCCTAAAGCCTTCCAATATTCTTGCTCTTTATCCAGTTCTTTAAGGAAATAAAATAAGTCCTTCAACAACTGAGGATAATCCGAAAACTCAGCCTCATTGTACTTGGTATTTTGGTTGAAAAATTTATAAACCAACGTATCGATTAACAGGCCACCCATCTTGAAGCCTTGTTGATTTTTCCAAGCTCGGACCAAGTTACATACATTTTTGAAGTGGCCGTTGGTTTCATCAATTTTGATTTCACTTGCAGTGATTTCAGGAAGAGGATTAGTAGTCCTCCAACGTCCTCCATTATTGGAGTCTGGGTATAAAAAGGAACCATCCTCCAACTCAAAACAAGGAAGTAATTCCACATCATAATCCTTATATTCAAGGACCACCACTTGTCCATCCCCTCGAATAATGGTTCGTGGAGATAGCTCCAACAGCGTGCTTTTGACATCCTGTAACAATTGAGATTGTTTATTTCCGCTTCGCTTATTAAATTGGTTATAAACCTCCCGTGGAAGCACAAAAGCAGCATCTACATCACTGACACCATTTATAGCTGTATGGCGGCCAAGAGACCCTACTAAGAGGAAATGTTCAACTTCACTGTCATTTCCCTCATAATAGGTTTTGTTTAACTTTTTGGTAATTCTCTTTAGGCGGGTTTCCTTATCCTCTAATTTGATATCCTGCAGATATTCTACAAATTCTTCAAAAGCAGCTTCTATCCCCATTATTTCCCCCTATTAGAAAAATGTATTTTGAACAAATAAAACAACAATTGTCACAATTGTTATAAGGACAACTGCTCCAATTGCATATAGAGTCCATCTAAGGGCCAATGGAACTTTATCTCGAAATTTAAACGGACGTTGTTCCTCTATCCAGTCCGTCTCTAATTGCACGAAGAACTTATAGTGTGCGTACCAATCACTAAACATCATTTGATGTGTAATGCCGGTGTTGTTAAATTCTCCAACCAAACGTTTGTATTCGGTTTCGTGCCTTTCCAACTCTTCTTTATCTGTTTCATTTGCTCCTTGCACACTGAAATATAAATTGCGTAAGTCTTGATAAATCCGGTTTATTTTGACTCCTGCATCCTCATATTCCTTTTTTCTATCCGAAAATATGTTGATAAAAATAGTCACAATACCGATAAAAATCAAAAAGACAGAAAGTATTTTATTGATATCATCCTCTATCTCAAAAGCTAGTTGAATGACACCGGCAGTCAAAGTTCCTAGTGCAAAAAGGTTGGGAGCTTTGGCTGCTAGATCATAAGTTGCGAAATGCTTTTTTGCGCCGAAACCTACATCATACCCTTTCAACGCAATGGATTTTAAAAGGCTGTTCTTGTCCAATATAATCCTCCCTATTCCCCAGTACCTTGAATAATATATCTATTATAACAAATATTTACAATTGTAACCTTGTCAATATTCTATTAAATATTAATGAATTTTTATCTATACTGGTTGTTGTAAAAGGGCTTATTAGGCCGTCAAGGTTATAAAAATTATTTGAAGTTAACCCGAAGGCAGCCGAATACCTTCTTAGGTGGTTTTAAAAAGGAATTGATTACTTTCTGTAATAGAGAAGTTAAAAAATTCGTTAGGACCAAATGCCTGCTATTCAGGAGTGGTTCCACCTGGTTCCGACTCTCCAAATGTTCCTCTGGAGGTTTAGGATCTGGTTCTTCAACAAACCTGCCCCTTTTATCAAATAAGAAAAGCTGCCTGGTGTAGCAGCTGATCTGGAACATAAGCACCCTTTACTTTAAGAACACTGAAATCAAATATCACAGTTATCAAGGTCAATTTCGTACTCTTTTGGAATGTAATTTAACATTTTTATTGTACTATTGATTCTATTATCATTAGTTATTACAGTGAATCCAACTTCATGTATATCAATGAACGTTGCTACCTTTTTCCAATCAAGATTAGGGAACTCGGTTGGATGAATCCATTCCACATTTGGCCATAAATCATCATAATGGAT
>NZ_PKLA01000006.1:268809-339846 GCF_002858875.1 Bacillus sp. UMB0728
CAGCACGCTTGTATTCTCTCCAGTTAGAAAATAATTACCTTGTAAAGAATTTAGGATCGATTTCATCAATAGCTGAAGTATATGTATAAAAATATTTCATTTCCAGTTTTTCATTATATGTAAGTTCCGTTTGACTATCTTTAATAAAAGTTTTCCAATCATTTTCTATTTCGTTAACTTTCTTTCCGTAAACTTCTTCTACTTTATTTCCCAAGTCTTCTTTGTTATAAATTTTCTCGAATCTTTCTAATCCATACGTATCTACTAAATAAGTGACAAAAGAAGCTGAATGAAGATAGCTCATCCACCTGAGCGTATATTCTTCTTGTTTAGTAAGAGCTGGCCGAAAAAAGGAATCATCCTGATTTTGATCTAGCAACTTCGTAATTGGAATTGTCTTGTCTATATCTAAAAAATATTTCATTATCTTGTGGGCATGTGATTTGATTTTTCCATGCTTATCTTCCATATAAGTAGCAAAACCCTCTTGTGTTAAATAGCCCTTGCTTGAATCATTATCTCCATACCCAAGTAAAGAGTGTGTCAGTTCATGGACAAGCGGATATTGATTTTCCCTAACGGAATATAGTTTAAGTTCAGATCTTAGCCCCCATGAATCCTGATTTCCTGCATTGAGAAATACATTTATTCTTTCGGAAGGGACATAGCCAGAATAAAAGGTATCCTGTATATCATCATAGGCATTAAGAAGCTCTTCTTTTATTGATTCCACTTTTTCTTGTGGAACTTTTATGTTATTAAAAATCTTAAAGGTTAGTTGTCCATCAGATGTAAAAATAGTATTGTCGTCATTTTCTTTCTTCTGTAAATTTTCTTTAGGAACAACTTCATGCTGGGTACAGGCTGTTAATAAGACAATAAATATAAGATAAAAACCTCTAAATTTATCCATCACCATACCTAAAATGTTAATTTTTTCTATTTAATACGAACTTTACCCATAGAAGTTTCATTTCTATTGATAAAATAATTCCGTTACAATATTTATCTGGCTAATTAAAAATTCCTTTTAACCAAACTGCCCCGTTTGTGCATAATCTAATTGGGGCGACATTAAAGGAAAACTACATAAGAGCAATTTTTTTCTTCCCTTCCAGCCATAACAGAGCGAACCTTCCCTTCCCGGACCTGAATTAGGGAATCAGTGACCGGCTGAAAAATAAGCGGAGAAATTCCCCCTAATTTCTTAAAACCTCTAAAAACAGCTCAAATAGACGGAGAAATTCCGCCTATCAACTCAAAAAACAGGCAAATGGGCAACTTTGCTCCGCTTAAACGGAAATTCTCCGCTTATTTATACCCACTCGTGCCATATTTAGCAGCTTAACCGGAAAATTTCCGCTTATTTTAAAGCTTGCTGGCCACTCCATAAGGCGACTTCCTGTTTTTATATCTCCATGTAATCAAATTATCAACAACAGATTTTAACAGAGCTTTTAAAAAATAGAAAAGCACCCGGCAGCCCAGGCGCTTTGTGTTAGTCTTCATCCTTTATATCCCGATCTTCCGGAATCGGTTCATTCAGTACTTCCTCGACCAGCCTTTTATATTTCTCCATCTGTTCCAAATGAGTCTTGAATTGCTCTTTATAAATGAGATACTGCTCGCCGTCAAAAATGGCGCGGATTTTCTTCTGCTGTACAAGCTTTTCGACAGCAGCAGCTGGCATTGACAGATATTCTGCCGTTTCTTCAATAGTTAAATACATGGACTCAGCCCTTCTGTTCTTATGATCTTATTTACAGAATAGCATGTTTTAATGGAAATGAGGAGACTACCGCGCCTTCTCCAGAGCAAGCTTGACCCCGAAACCGATGAGAATGGTCCCGGTCAGCCCTTCGATTGCCTTCTGAGTTTTCGGTTTTTTCATAAAAGAACTAATCTGCTGGATTAAGAGTACATATAAGAAAAACCAGACAGCAGTCAAAATGGTATAGACCGCTCCCATAAGGAGGAATGGGAAAAATGGCGCGGTCCCCTCTTCAACAAACTGCGGCAGAAAGGTCAGGAAAAATACAGCGACCTTCGGATTAAGCAAATTCGTCAGAAAGCCCTGCCTGAAAAACGTTTTCCCTTTTATCAACGGCCCGCTGCTATTATCTTTTTCCTGTCCGCCATTCCTGATTGATAGCAGGCTTTTGATTCCAAGATAGACCAAATAAGCAGCACCGGCATATTTCAATACAGAAAAAAGCATAGCCGACTTGACAATCAGGGCGGAAAGCCCGGCAACCGCAGCAAGTGTATGGATTGCCAGCGCAGAGCATGTGCCTGCCGCCGTTTTGAGTCCGCCCATCCTGCCTGCAGAGAGTGTATTTCTTGTAGCAACCGCTGTATCAGGCCCTGGCAGGATGATCAGAAAAATGCACATCAAAGCAAATAAATAGAAGTTCACCATACGCTTACCCGCTTTCTTTTTATATACCAATTTATACCACCGATATGTGAATGTAAATAAAATTCTGCACAGAAAAAACAGCCAGCATGATGCTGGCTGTTTCGTCTTTATTCAGATTAGAAGCGGCCGCGATCGTCCATACGGTCTGCCATGCTGTCGTCCTGATCGCTGCCCAGATAGGCTGTGCCGGAATCACGGTCATCTTCATCGTAATCATCCGCACCATCCACATGGGCTTTTTCACGCTTGACTGTATCCCTGACAGTCTCTGTATCCTCAACCTTCCGCTTGCCGACAACAAGCTCCTCAGTCACGACAGGTTTCTTCGTAACTTCCAGACGTTCTTCAGTAATGGGAATTCTTATATCGTCATTGTCATCGACAATCGGTCCGGCATCTCCATCAACGGCCTGCCCGTCAACTTTGCGCCGTTCTACATATACTTCATCATGGCTGACATTCACATCAACTGAACGCTCTTCTTCTACAACGTCTTTTTCAACGTGAACCTCACCGGTCTGGACGCGCTCTTTGTCAACCTGCAGGCGCTCCTCACGCAGGCGCAGGCGCTGTTCGTCAGTCAAGTCATCTTCATCAGCATAGCCATTCAATTTATCTGCCTTGACACCCTCTACATCAGCAGAGCCGGTCAATTCATCTGCCTTGACACCCTCTACATAGCCGTCCGGCTCGTCGGTCAGTCTGCCTGTACGCATTCCTGCAGTGTTTGCCATGCCGGCTGTACCTGCTGTATTATTCGGACCGGTTACTGCCCCATAGCCTGTGGCATCAAGGGTCGGAGCAGCAGGGCTCGTAGGGTTTGCTTCATTAGCAAGTGTCCGTTCTCCATAGTATTGATCATAATCCTTATCAACGTACAGCAGAATTTTTCCCGCCTGAATATCACTGTAATAGCGGTCAGCCTCTGCATCTGTCAGTCCCATATTCTGCATTCCTCCGCGGACCTCATCCTCACCAGTCAGGAATGACATAAACTTGTCCAGCCATGAACCGCCGTCTGCATCCGTTCCTTCCACTTCTGCACCGGTTCGCCCTCTTACCATAGAGATATCATCGGCATCCTTCGCAACCGCATAAATATCCGATTCTCCGTAGCCCTGGAGTTTTAAGTCGTCAATCTTCTTGATTGCTTCTTCCTGTGTATCGAATACTCCAATGAACTTTTTGTTGTCATTCATCATGATTACCTCCTGTAAATTTTAGATTTTAATATGCTTTTTAATTACCCGATGGACTCTGCTGGAAACATACAAAAAATGTTCTGCCTCATCCAGCCTTTCCAAGATGTTCTATTATTCAGGTGTAGTTGTTATGTACCCGCACCGCCTGCCCAATAATTTATGGAAATAGAGGAATAATAAACAGATTTTTCCATTACTATTTCCCGCCGAGCCGATTTCATGAATTAAAAAATGGATTATGGTAATTTTAATGAGAGTAAAATAGAAGGAGTTGACGAGATGCGCAATAAAGAAGAATTAAAGCAGGAGATTCTGGACGCTTACCATTTCCGCCACGCAACAAAGGAATTTGATCCAGATAAAAAAATCCCGGAGGATGACTTCCGCTTCATCATGGAAACCGGCCGTCTCTCTCCAAGCTCATTCGGATTTGAGCCTTGGCGCTTTGCTGTCATTGAAAGCCCGGAACTTCGGGAAAAAATCAAAAACGCTTCCTGGGGTGCTTACAGCAAGCTGCCTGATGCGAGCCATTTCGTCGTCATTCTGGCGCGGACCAAAATGGATACTAAGTATGATTCGGATTATTTAAAAGACCAATTCACCAATGTTCTGAATATGCCTTCTGATATACTCGAAAAATACCTTGGCCGGGTTGAGGAATTCCAGAAAGATGATTTCAAGCTTCTTGAAGGAGACCGTCCGCTGTATGACTGGGCTTCCAAGCAGACCTACATCGCCCTTGCTAATATGATGACAGCTGCTGCCCAGATTGGCATCGATTCCTGTCCGATCGAAGGCTTTAATATTGAAAAAATGAATGAACTGCTCCAGGAGGAAGGCATCCTCGAGGACGGCCACTTCGGCATATCCGTCATGGTTGCATTCGGCTACCGTACAAAAGATCCGCGTCCGAAATCAAGAAGGGCTTTCGATGATGTGGTAAAAACATATTAAAAGGGAAAAGGAAGATTCTGCTCTTCCTTTTTTTAATGTAAAAAGGAGAATGCCCCATGGACATTCTCCTTTTCTCTATTAGTTTTCAGCCAGCTTTGGTGCAGTCTTTTCCTGTGAAGATTTTGCTTCAGATGGTTCTTCAGCCGGCTTGGCACGCTTGATGAAGAAGGCAAGCACAAGGGCAACACCAGCAATGAAGGTTGCCACAAGGAAAGCATCATTGATGCCTTCAAGCATAGCCTGCATGCCGATCTGCTGCTCCATTTGGGCAAGCGCAGCTTCTGTCGGCTGGACGCCGGCATTTGACCCTGCCGACTGCTGCAATGCATCAGCAGCAATCTCTTCAGCATGGGTTTTGGTCCGCGTTGACATGATTGTCACAAGCAATGCTGTTCCAATCGCGCCAGATACCTGGTTCAAAGTGTTATTCATCGCTGTTCCGTGCGGATAGTACTGGGCTGGCAGCTGGTTAAGGCCATTAGTTGATACCGGCATCATAACCATGGACATCCCAAGCATACGGACAGAGTAAAGAATGATCAAATTTGTATAAGTTGTATCAAGAGTAAGCTTTGAGAACAGGTAAGTCGTTACTACAGTGATCGCAAGTCCGATGATCGCAAGCACGCGGCCTCCGAATTTATCGAACAAACGGCCGGTAATAGGCGACATGAATGCCATGATGATGGCTCCAGGCAGAAGCAGAAGCCCTGCATCCATAGGCGAGATTCCGCGAAGGGTCTGCACATAGATCGGCAGAAGGATCATCCCTGAGAACAGTGCCATATTGACTACCATTGTAATGGCTGATGATAAAGCAAACATCGGATATTTATAAACCCCGAAGTTCAGCATCGGGCGCTCCTGCTTTGTCTGGCGCAGGATGAAAATAATCAGCGAGATAACACCCACTGTAATGGTTACATACACATGCGGGCTGTCCCAGCCTTTGTCCCCCGCGGAGCTGAACCCGTAAAGGATTCCGCCGAAACCGATGCTGGACAGGATAAGAGACAGCATATCCAGGCGGATGTTCACTTTTTCCTTCTTATCCTTCAGCAGGAAGAATCCGACAAGCAGAACTACAGCCGCAATCGGAGTAATGAAGTGGAACAGCATTCTCCAATCATAGTGCTCAATGATCCAACCTGACAGCGTAGGGCCGATTGCAGGTGCAAACATGAGGATCAGTCCAAATACACCCATTGCCGTTCCCCTTTTTTCAACAGGGAAGCTGATCAGCATAACATTCATCAAAAGCGGCATAAGAATAGCCGAACCTGATGCCTGAAGCATCCTTCCAGCCAGCAATACCGGGAAAATATGCGCAGTTCCGGCCAGCACAGTCCCCGCTGTAAATAAAAGCATGGCTGCAAGGAACAGCCTGCGTACAGAATATTTTTGAATAAGGAAAGCAGTTGTCGGGATTAGAATTCCGTTGACGAGCATGAAGCCGGTTGTCAGCCATTGAACGGTTGATGCGCCGATTTCAAGCTCCTTCATGATAGAAGGCAGCGCGATATTCAAGAGCGTATTATTCAAGAAAGCAATAAAGGCGCCAATCATCAGAACCGCGATCATACCGTACGGCGGCCTGCCTGTATTATTTATTTTTTGTTCCATTTTTTCCTCCTATACTTTAAGTCCAATATATTGGACTCCTGTTTCACAAAACATATCATATACCATCGGTACAAAGATTGCAATCATTAAATTCCGTTGAAATAACTGGATTTGTTTTGGCATAATAAATGGTGTACTATAAAATTTATACAGGCAGTATACTACTTAAAAAAGGTGATTTTATGAATGACAGGAAACAGCATGTGATCAAAATGGCACACCAGCTGTTTATCGATAAAGGCTTCCAGGCCACCAGCATTCAGGATATCCTGGAGTACAGCGGCATCTCCAAAGGAACCTTCTATAATTATTTTCCATCTAAGAATGAACTCCTGATTGAAATGGTCAGAAGCATCTATTCCCAGCTGGAAAAAGAACGCAATGAACTGCTCATTGGCCAGGATCCTGCCGATATAGATATATTCATCCAGCAGATCGAGCTTCAGCTGATAACGAACCGAGCGAATAAGCTGATCGCCCTTTTCGAAGAAGTCTACATCTTAAATGATGAAGACCTGAAGGAATTCATCAAACGCGGACAGCTCCGCATGCTGCGCTGGCTGTATCAGCGGTTCATCGATCTGTTCGGCGAAAGCAAGAAATACTATCTTCTTGACTGCTCGATCATATTTCTCGGGATCCTTAACCAGAACTTGAAATATCACACAATTGCGAATGAAGTGAATGCCAGCATCCACCAGGTGGTACAGTACAGTGTAAAGAGAATTGTGAAAATGGTTGAAGAGGTATCCAGTACAGAAGACCAGCTGTTTCAGCCTGAACTTCTGGATAAATGGGCGCCAGACTGCAGACACCCAAATCCCGGCTTCCAAAAGGATCTCCACCACACGGTCCTAACGCTGAAAAAAGCAATCAACAAAGAAGAGCCTAAATATGTGGAGCTTCTTGATTTTATACAGGAAGAGCTTCTAAGATCCAAGAATCCGAGAAGGTTTTTGATTGAGAGCACATTGGCAACCATTAAGGCAAGTGGCTTATTCAAACTGATGGATACCGACAAACTTGAACAGCTTATTTCGGCATTTTTTGACCAGATCAAGGAACCGGCATAAGCCAGAAACCCGCTGTAATTGCAGCGGGTTTTATGATTGGATTAAAACATGCTTAAACTGTAATTCTTCGACAGCAGTTCCAAAAGCCGGATCCCTGCAATACTGTTTCCCCTCTCATCAAGGGCCGGCCCGAAGATGCCAATGCCAAAACGGCCAGGGACCGCACCCATGATCCCTCCTGAAACACCGCTTTTCGCCGGGATCCCGATTTTGATCGCAAATTCGCCTGAAGCATTGTACATGCCGCAGGTTACCATAAAGGTCTTGCAGATCCGCGCGATGTCCCTAGGCATGATTTCCCCGCCTGTCCGCGGGTCTTTTCCATCCAGTGCAAAAACAAGGCCAATCCTCGCCAGGTTCAGGCAGTTCATTTCAATAGCACACTGCCTCGTATATAAGTCGAGCAGATCTTCTACATCTTCCTGGATAACATCATGCTGCTTCAGGAAATAGCAAAGCGCCCTGTTCAGGTCGGCTGTCCTCAATTCGGACTCTGCTACTTCCCGGCAGTAGCCGATCGTTTCATCATCTGCGAGCCGCCGGACGAAACCAAGAAGCTTTTCGAAACGTTCATCAGGAGAACTTCCTTCCACCATGTGTGTAACGACAAGCGCCCCTGCATTAATCATGGGATTCAGGGGTTTGGCAGGCGCCATGGTCTCAAGCTTGGCAATCGAGTTGAACGGATCGCCCGTCGGCTCCATCCCCACACGGTCGAACACATAACCAGGGCCCCTTTCCATTAAAACATAGGCCAGGCTGATTACTTTTGACACACTTTGAAGCGTAATCTTTTCCTCAACATCACCGGCAGAGACGCATTCGCCGCCAGGATATTGGATCGCAATGGATAAATCCCCCGGATCCGCCTTACCAAGCGCAGGGATATAATCGGCCACCCTTCCGTGCACCGTCTCCTTCCGCGCTTCCTCAACCAGTTTTTTTAATTCATCACTAGAACGGCATGCCATTTTCATCACCCGTTTTAGTATTGGTCAGAGTGTTTGGAAGTATGTGAAAAGGCAGCCTGGTTGGGGCTGCCTCAGTTTTATGGATTATTGATCTTTTAGGGTGATTTTTGCCACTGCTTCACAATGCATCGTCTGCGGGAACATATCAACCGGCTGGACTTCCTCTGTCTTATACCCGCCGTCTTCAAGGATCCGCAAATCGCGGGCAAGCGTGGCAGGATTGCAGGAAACATAGACCACTTTTTTCGGCTTCATGCTTAGAATCGTCTGCAGCAAGGCTTCATCACAGCCTTTGCGCGGCGGATCTACAACCAGGACATCCGCCTGGTTTCCTTCCTTATACCAATCAGGGATGACCTTTTCCGCTTCCCCAACCGCAAACTCCGCATTTGTTATCCCGTTAAGAGCCGCATTGCGTTTGGCATCCTCAATTGCCTCAGGCACGATTTCCACTCCAAAGACCTTCTTTGCCTTTTGAGCGAGAAAAAGAGAAATAGTGCCGATTCCGCAATAAGCATCTATGACGCTTTCTTCGCCTGACAGATCTGCATATTCAAGCGCCTTCTCGTAAAGCACCTTCGTCTGCTCCGGATTGACCTGGTAAAAAGAGCGGGCTGAGATGGCGAACTTGATATCGCCAATATAATCGTAGATCACTTCTTCGCCCCAGATGACACGGGTGACGTCTCCAAAGATCACATTCGTTTTCTTCGGGTTCACATTATGGACGATCGACTTGATTCCTTTTATGCTCGCTGCAATTTCCTCGGTGATCTTTTTCCGGTTCGGAAGCTCATTGGTCCTTGTAATCAGCACGACCATCACTTCTCCGGTTACAAGTCCATGCCGCGCCATGATGTGGCGGAGCTCACCTTTATGGCGCCCTTCATCATAAGCCCTGACTCCATACTTGGCGCAGATCTCTTTGACTGTCTGGACGACTTCATCATTTTTTTCCTGCTGGATCAGACACTCTTTCATATCGATGATCTGGTGGGATCGCTGCTGGTAGAAGCCGCCGATCAGACCGCCTTCATGCTCGCCTATCGGCACCTGTGCCTTATTCCGGTATCTCCACGGCTCACTCATCCCGAGAACCGGATGAACCTTCACGTCCTCAAGCTTTCCGATCCTTGTAAGCACATCACGCACCTGCTTTTCCTTTGCCAGCATCTGGCCCTGATAGCTGAGATGCTGCAGCTGGCAGCCGCCGCACTCCTTATAAATCGGGCAGGGAGCAACGACACGGTGCGGGCTCTCTTCATAAATCTCCATCAAACGCCCAAACCCGTACCCTTTATTCACCTTCGTCACCTTCACCTGTGCCCTCTCGCCCGGCAGGCCATTCGGCACAAACAGCGGATAGCCATCCACCTTCGCGACTCCTGCCCCATCATGCGTCAAATCTTCAAACATTACATCTATATAATCATTCTTCTGAACTGGAACAGTACCCTTCATCACGTTCGTCCTTTGCTGTGTTAATTTCCGTGGCTCTATTGACTAGCAAGATTGTACCACAAAGGGTGGGGGAAAGCGAAGGTGGTGGAGATTTTGGGGAGAGTGGGGTTAGCAGTGAGCTGGGCTGGGTTTGGGGGATAGGCGGAATGGAGTTGCTAATATATTGAAGGAGTTGCTAATAAAATCGGAAAGTTGCTAGTATATGGGGAAAGTTGCTAATAAAACGGAAAACTTGCTAATAAACTTGAAAAGTTGCTAATAACCGGAATGTGCGGCCTGCTTGCAGAGTCCCCCGATCTAAGGACAGTCGCAAATATATGCCGAAAGTCACAAATATTATTGAAAACTCGCAAATAAAAATCATATCCCGCAAATAAATCCCAAAACTCGCAAATAACCGCCTCCCCTGCCACATTCTCACTAGCTGAAACCAACCGCATGCACATGAAAAACACACAAAATTTCCCCACCCTTGATACAGCAGCAAAGTAAACCTTTTCATCTCCAAATCGCGTCAAAACTGGGGATTTTGTCAAAACTTTTTTGTTTTAAAACATGAACAAAGGCGATATGATGGTAATATTCTATTTGGCGAAGGGGTGTGAGAAGATGAGAAAGGCGAGAGCTGTTTCAGCGCTGCTTTTAATGACAATCCTGTCATTTTTGTTCGTTCATTATCAGCCAATCCATCAGGATCACCAGCCCGTCCATGAAAGCAAGGCAGCCCTTCTCGGAGAAACCGGGGAATCATTCCAGCTGACTGCCGATGAAAAGCACGAACCTTCCGCATTACCCGGCAGTTCCGCTGTTATCCTGCTGGCAGCTATCATGGTATTCCTGGCTGTACGCCATCTTGCTTTCGCACTTCATCATTTTTTCCTGAAAAGCGTCTTTTATCAGTCCAACTATGTGGACCGTTCTCCTGTATTGTTCAGCTAAAGCTAAACAAACAATAAGGAGGACAATATTATGTGGATTCGATTCTTAATGATCGGCGCTTTTTCATTAACGGCGTCTACTCTGTTTCTGTATCAGGGAATGGAGATCTACCACGCAATTACTGATTTGATTAAGCATAAAGCATAAATAAATGAGACAAGGCGCGGGAGCATTTCCGCGCCTTAACAAAAAAAACAGGGAAGAGACACCAGCTCTCTTCCCTGTTTCTTATTCCTCCACTGTTTCGTAAGGCCGGTCTTCCTTGCGGATCTTATCAATCGGCACGAACACTTCAAGATGGCGGTAAAGATTGACGAATTCAGCTGGAAGCAGTCCGCCGAATTCTCCATCCAGGTTCAGCTGGACTTTTTCTTTGGAGGTAACTTTTATCCGGTTGGCCTGTGTATAGATGACATGGGGATCATGGATATGCTCTCCTCTTACTGCCATGGATGCAATCCGGATGAAATCGGCGAGATTCGTCTTTTTCAGGATGAGCAAGGAAAACAGCCCGTCATTGATCGACGCATCCGGGGCCAGGCGTTCAAAGCCCCCCACCGAGTTGGTGAGCCCAACCAAAAAGAGCATGGCTTCACCTTCATACAGCTTCCCATCGTATTCAATGCTGACTTCCGTGGATTTGATCGAAGGAAGCATTTCAATGCCCTTCAGATAATAGGCCAGCTGCCCCAGCATGGTTTTCAGCTTGCTCGGCACTTCATACGTAAGCTCGGTCAGCCTTCCGCCCCCGGCTATATTAATAAAATATTTATCATTGAACCGGCCGATATCAACAGGAATCGTATCGCCCTGTATGATGATATCAACTGCAGCCTGTACATCTCGGGGAATATGGACCGCACGGGCAAAGTCATTGGTTGTGCCGCACGGAATGATGCCAAGCTTCGGCCGGTACTCCTGCTCGGCCATCCCATTGACCACTTCATTGATCGTTCCGTCTCCCCCGGCTGCTATGACCAAATCATATTTCCGTTCCACTGCTACACGTGCCGCCTTAGTGGCATCACCCTCACAGGTTGTAGCATGGCACGAGGTTTCATAGCCCGCTTCCTCCAGCTTCTGCAGCACCTCTGCCAGATTCTTCTTGAAAATTTCCCGTCCAGAGGTTGGATTATAAATGATTCTTGCTCTTTTCATACCCATCATCCTATTAATAAAATTGACGCTCAATTCAAAACTGTCCATTACTTTTTCCTTAATATAGGAAATAAGCTTCCTTCATAATTTTAACACCATACAGTTTGAAAAGCATAATTTTACCCTTAATTTTTTCGATTATGCACCTTGGCATTATACCCCTTTTGGAGATAATTATCCTCTCTCTGCATCAGCTGCTGAAAAAATAAAAAACCTGCCGGCGGCAGATTTTCGGGGATATTCCGGTGAGGTAATTCTCAGCCTCATCCACTCTTAATATACGACATCATAAACTGCTTAAACGTCTGAAAAACTTTATCTGAAGGAAAATCTTCAAAGAGGATGCGCTGGATATTCGTTCCGTCAACCACCACCCAGAACATATTGGCAATAAGGCGGGAATCTGTTTCAGCTGCAAACTCTCCCGATTTCTTGCCCTCTTCCACAATTTTGAGGATGAGGTTAATGAAGAATTGATTGCCGCGCTGTTTCAGCACTCTGCTGATCTCTTCATTCCGCGAAGAATGAAGTGTAAATTCATAATGGACGACGATGTAATCTTTCATGTCTTTATCCGGCCTTGAGCGGCTGTAGCGGTCAAAAAGATAAGAAAGCCTGGCACCGGCGGAATCAAGTGCCTCGATTTCCTTCAGGAGGCGGTCATTAGCTTCCTCCGTCTGCTCCATCATAAGGGTGATATAAATATCATCCTTGCTTTTAAAATAGTTGTAGATGGCACCCTTGCTGATGCCTGATTCTGCAACGATGTCGTCGATGGATGCAGCCTGGAAGCCTTTCCTGGCGAAGCATCTCAGCGCACTGGCCAAAATCTCCTTCTTCTTATTCCGTTTATACTCCTCTGATACAATCGGAGGCACTCAATTCCCCTCCCTGTTTGTGCTCATAGGACGGAACTCATGCCTGAGAATGCCCATGATCAGATTGTCGTAGTGGACTCCATTCCAAAGCAGTTCTCCCCTGAAAGCCCCTTCCTTTACAAATCCCAGTTTTTCATAAGCCCTGATGGCCCGGCTGTTATACTCATACACATTGAGATACACGCGGTAAAGGCTGAGCACTTCAAAGGCATATTGAAGCAGAAGCGAAATAGCCTCCGTTCCAAGCCCCTTTCCGTAATGCTCTTTTTTATAAAGAGCAATTCTGAGGCTGGCATTTTTATTGATATAATCAATTTCCGTCAGAGCCAGATTCCCTATCGCAGCTCCTGTCTCTTTGTCTGTTATGACAAGATCGATCCGTGATTTGTCTTCAGCAAAGTTCTTATAGGCTTTTTCAAGGCTGTCTTCTGTAAAAAAGGTCTGTGTCCCTGTAAGCTTCCTGAACTCAGGATCGAGGAGGGCCTGATAAATATGGGTGCTGTCTCCTTCTCTAAAAGGCCGCAGACTGACCCGGTTTCCTGTAAAATAGTTTTCCATCACGCAAAATCCTTTCTATCCGCAGCTTTTTGCACGCTTCTCCATCAGCACTGCAAAAAGTTCCCCATGCTCTTTGGTAATAACAGCATCTTCACCTATCAGCCCCTCTTTCACCAGTTCTGTTCTGATTCTATCTAAGAACAGCTCCTTAATCGCACCTGACCGGCAAGGCTGGATATGCCCGGAAAGCTCCCATATCCATTCTTCCATATGGATGCTCTTGCTCGTTTTCTTCATCTCGCTTGAGATTCTTCTTCTGCTCATCTTTCTCACCCGCTTTTCTTAAAACAACCGCATTGTGTTTCCCTGTTTCCCCATTAAATAAACCAATTAGTTTATTTAATTATAAGGATATATATCTAAAAATTCAAACATTTTATCTTTTACTTGATTAAAATGCATAGAGTCCTGATTTGGCGCTCTTTGCTTTCCGGATCTCCCTGAATGCCTTCTGCTTTTCTTGACGAAACTTCTCTCCTTTTTTAACGTATAAAAAGAAAAAGGCAGATGGAGGTTTATATGAAGAAAAAGAAGCTGAACTTCAAAAACAAAAAAATTAAAAGGCCGCAGTCTGTCCTGGAATGGCTGACTGCAATCTCTGGCATTGGAAGCCTTTTCTTTTTGATTTGTTCGCTCATTCTTTGGGGTGTGTCCGGATTGATTAACGATTTCCTCTGGTCGGAGGTACTCAGCTTAATTATTGCTGTCTCTATATGCCTTTGCGCAGGCCTTGCTTTCCTGGCTTTAGTATGGACTGCAGAAAGCTGGTCGGGGGGAATTATTATCTCTCTTTTTACCATAGTCTTCCTCGCATCCGGGGGATATTTCATACACGAAGCCCATCTGCTCTACAAGGATAAGGATGCCTATGAAAATAAAGAGTTCCTGTTTGTAGAAGGTGTTCCAGATGAGGCAGAGTACGATGATCCCGAAACAGGCACCGAGTTTGTAATGGAGCTTATTTTTGATGATTTGATGGTGGACGTGTATTCCATGGATATCAGCCGAAGCTATTATGAAGAACGGCTGGAGGGAAGGAAGCTGAAGATCGCCTACCTCCCAAACAGCCATTATGCGGTAAGATGGTGGATTTTAGAAGAGCAGCAGGCCTTATTCTCTAAACAGCTCTTTGAATCGGCGGGCAGCCTCTTCCTGCTCCCCTCTGTTTGAATCGGGGGCGTATTCCCAGCCCTTTTCCTTAATCAGTTCACTGTATCTTTCCTGTATCCCTGTCTGCTGAAGTGCCATCTGTATGTGAATGCGGCGGACATTCGGGGTTTTCATATCAAGTGCCGAGCTGAAATTGGTGCCGGCCATCGACTTTGCCGTGTTTCTCGCTTCCAGGGCGATTTCCTGATCGCTCAACCTGCCCTCTGTATCAGTACATACCATTTCTAATGGTTTCAGTTCCTGAAGGGCGGCTGCAGTCACTCCTTCATTTGTCTCTGGATTCATCAGCTTGATCATCACATGTACATGGTTTTTCATCACCACAGCCTGTTCATACAGTATTTGTTTGAGCCTCTCATCCTCCGCCAGGCAAAAATACAGCTCCAGCTTTCCAAGGACACCTTTATGCACCATTAAATGCTCTGACATCAGCCCAAGATCTATCGCTTTTATAATCATTCCAATCCCCCCCATTGTGTATATATTTATATATTGAAAAGATATCCCATTCATGAACAAAAAAAGGCAGCCCGCTTTCGAAGCAGGCTGCTGTATGTTATCCAATTATGATTTTTTCCTTCGGATAATGATATCTTTCCTTGTTCGGGGTTCCCCTGATCAGGAACAGGAAGGACAGAATGCCGATCCGCCCGATGAACATCAGCAGGATGATGATGATTTTCCCTGCATCCGTCAGATCCGCTGTAATTCCCATGGAAAGGCCGGTTGTCCCGAATGCAGAAGCCACCTCAAAGGCAATCTGCAGAAAGGTGAACTTCGGATCAGTGAAGGTGAGCAGGATGACTGCCAGGCTGCAAATCAGGATAGCGGTTGCGAACACAATGTAAGATTTGATTACATCCTCCTGCATGATTTCCTTTTTAAACACTTTGATATGCGTATTGCCCTTGGCATATGTGTAGATGCTCAGCACCATGATAGCGAAGGTGGTTGTCCTGATTCCTCCGCCGACACTGCTGGGAGAGGCGCCGATAAACATCAGGATAGAGATAAAGAACAAGGTTGGCTCTGAAAAATCGCTGATATTCATGGTTGCGAGCCCCCCATTCCGGGTTGATACAGATTGGAACAGCGCGTAGAAGAAGGATTCATGCCACGATTTATCAGCAAAGAAATGATTATATTCAAAAAGGCAGATAAACGCAGTACCCAGTACAACCAGCAGAAAGAAGGTCACGGTCGTAACTTTGGTAAAAAGGGTGAACTTATACGGAATCGTACCGCGATGCCGTATAAATTCTCGTATCTCAATCAATACAGGAAAGCCGATGGCCCCGACGATCAGCAGGATGATGTTAATGAGCTGCACAAAATAATCATCAGCAAACGGGATCAGGGACTGCCCTGTAATATCGAAACCCGCATTGGTCGTTGCACTGACAGAGGCAAAGAATCCCTGAAGGAACGCCTCCTGCCAGGTAGGAAAATACCTCAGGAAATGAAAGCCAAGAATGATGGCGCCAATTAATTCAATGGTTATAAAGATAACAAGAATACGCCTGATAAGCACGACCAGTCCAGCAAGATTGTACTGATTCTGATCGGTCATGATCAGCTTCCTTTTTCTTAACCCGATTTTCTTTCCAACAAGCAGCCAGAAAAAAGTGCCAAGCGTCATAATCCCTATTCCGCCGAACTGCAGGATAAAAGCAAAGATAAAAGTGCCTGGCACACTGAGGATCTCGCTGACATTCACAGTGGAGAGGCCCGTGACGCTGATGGCGCTGACTGAAGTAAAAAAAGCATCTATAAAGGACAGTTCAACGCCTTCCTTCAGGGTGATCGGCAGCTCCAGCAGTACAGCCGAAAGAATAACAGCAAATAAGTAGAACAGAACAATCAGCTGCGCGGAAGATAACCGCTCCAGGACTTTTTCAATAAATGTCTTCATATTTCACCAACGTTATGTAAGAGTATGAGTCTTTTCAGTATACCCAATTTTCACCCTGCTGTTAATTCCTGCCTTGTTAAGGTTCCCGTAAGGTTCTGTTCACAGCGCTGAAATTTCCGGCCTGTATACTTGGGAAAAAGACATTATGGGAGGAAATAAGATCATGCACCATTTATTACTCGCAGCACTCATTATTCTGGCGGTTGCGTCCAGCTATATTTTCCGCGACGGGCTGACAGACCGCTCTTTAATGGTTTCGAGCATCCTTGTTATCCTGAATATCGGCATGTACATGAGGGCAAAGGCTAAAAAAGAAGAAACAATCAAAAGCAGTTCCGCACAAGAAGTATAAGGATAACAAAAAGATGCAGGGCCCAATCGGCCTTGCATCTTATTCTGCAGCTGTATTCAAACTCACACTATAGCTGCCGGAAATGCTGATCCGGTGCTCTCCGCTGCCAGACTGGTAGGTTGCATCCTTTCCGCCGCTGCCGGAATCTGCATATCCCTCTTCAGCAGAGGGCTTTTCTTCTTTTGTCACCTTCCAGTCTCCCTCGCTGCCCTGAAGATCCTTTATATCAAAGGCATTTACCTTCAGGCTGCTTTCTTCCTGGATATAAAGGGAGACATGGGATACCTGTTCAACACTCCAGTCGCTCATCAGCTCCCTCGGCTTCATGGTCACCGTGTTGCCGCTTCCTGTCACTTCAAGCTTCACACCTTTAGGAATAAGGAGCGTGGCATCTGTGGAGGCGTATCGTTCAAACGGCCCCGCTGTTTCATTCGGGAGCTCTTTGACCGTGATATAGAGCGAGTCGCCGTTCCGGTGGGAACTGACATAATCTGAGGGCTTTGAAACCAGTTTTTCGTTTTTGCCAGTCATTGCCCTGTAGGTGCCAAACATGGAAACGTCTTTCCCGGAAGCACCTTCAATAGTAATCGGGGAATTTCCGGTCTGGACAATAACCCTCTTAATGCTTCCATCCAGCTTTTCGGTGAACTCAGGCAGATCCATAGTCCGTTCTTCCCTGCTCACCACATCATCCAATTTATCCAGAATGCCCGTTGAGCTGACTGCCGCAAATCCGATGCCGGCCGTGCCGAGAATGCCGACAAAGAGAATGCTGAGAAAATCATATTTCAAATAAGGCTTTTCCTGTTTGGAAAAAAGCAGGAAAAGCAGGATTTCCGCTCCCAGGATTACGAGGATGATCGGCCACCATGACATCATGGCATAGCCGAAATCCATATCAAGCATACGCGAAAGCAGCAGGAAAACCCCAAGGAAAAGCAGTGCCGCCCCCATGGAAAATGTACCAACACGCCATGTCCTCATTCCTTCATTCCGCCCTTCATTTTTCTCATCCATGCCCAAATTAATCAACCGCCTTTTCTTTTACAGATTTGCTGCCAAGAAGGAGGCGCAGCCCGCCGCCGATCAGCAGGATGCATACAATGCCTGTCTGGAAGTAGCGGTCAAACCAATAGCGGATGTCTATATCAATCATGTTATACAGCATTGGAGAAATGGCGGGAAGGACGATGCTTGTTGTCAGATAGTACAGCCCTACAAGGACCAGGCCGATCCCCACCCATTTCTGATGATTGATGAAATACGAAATGATCGGCGTATCCTCCAAAGGCTCATTTCCATATCTGGATGATTTCTGGAGTCCGTCGAAGAAACTGTAGAACCAGATGATCGGAATCAGGAACAGGAAGATCCCCAGCCTAAGTACATCCAGGATATAAATGGAGAACAGGAAGGCAGCCATCAGCTGAATGCCCCGCCGCTGCAGTCCGAGATACAGATGGCCTGCTCCCGGAAAAATGGACAGGAATGTGGCAATAGATTTGCTTTTCTTGCCTTCATCCCGCTTCGACTCGAAATCCTCCATGATTGTACGGTCCACCAGCTCTTCTCCCCGATGCTTACGGTTCAGCTGCTGGATGCTATCAAAGAAGCCGTATACCCAAATAACCGGCAGGATCGCCCAGAATACAAGGAACTCACTTCGATGGGTCAGCACCGACACAAACAGCACCATCACACCAAGACCAAGAAAAGCGGTCAGGAGCGTTAAACCCCGGTTCATCAGGCCCAGCTGAAAGTGTCCAAGACCAGGCACAAAGGACAGGATGATGGTAAAAAAGCGCTCCGACTCCTGGCTTGCTGCCGGCTTAGCTGATCCGGCAGCCCCGCTGCCATCCGTAAAGGCTGTGCCGCCCTGCTGGTAGAGCTTTGATGCAGTGATGGCCGTATCAATAAAGTTGACGAAATAGATCAGCAGGCCGAACAGTGCAAATATGATTGCCCCGTCCCCGTAAACATACATGCTGATCAAAGCCACCGTTAAGATCATCAGCCCGAACACAGCTGCTGTATAAAATAAACCTCTAAGGGTCTTTCCCAGATAAAGCAGGCCTCCCCCAGGGAAAAAAGCTAAAAGAAAAGCGATAATCGGATTTTTCTTCATTATTTATTTGCCTCCTTATTCTTCTTCTCGATCGTATCCATCCAGGCAAAGGTTTTATCCACTAGCCCTTCTGTCACAGATGTTTTCTTTTCCTGGAAATCCGGATCCTGAACAGCTCCAGCATACTGGGTGATCGACTGGAAAACACCGGTCGTCATGAGCAGGATGGTCATTGCCGCTGCAAGGGAGTAGTGGAACAGCGGCGACTGGTAGAATGGCCTGCGCTTCTTTTCTTCATAAACCGGAGGCTGGGCAGGCTCTAATGCTTCTGCTGAGATTTGCGCCATCACCAGATCAGTGAAGCCTGAGCCGCTTTCCATTTGCGGCAGCTCTGTTACCGCAACTGCCTCCAGATAGACGTCGAGGCACTCATCACAGCTGTACAGATGATCTTCATAAACTTCCCTTTCCGCCTCTGCCAGTTCATTATTCGCATACCGCTTCCACTCTTCATACGTAAAGTGCTTCATGAGAAATCATCCTCCTTCCAGTGCTTCCTCATCCATAAGCGCGCTCTGTAGAGCTTTGTCTCCACAGTCTTCACCTGGACATTCTGTTCTTCCGCTATTTGCTGATAGCTTTTTTCAGCTATATAAAAGTCATAGATTACATCTCGATAATTATCAGGCAGCTGGTGAAGCTTTTCCCTCACCCGCTTCCGCCTTTCCTTATTCATAACTTCGGCCTCTACAGCCTCTTTTTGGGTGCCGTGAAGCTCATATCCGGCATACTCAAGGGAATCCTCCCTGCGCCGGTCCCTCTTTCTTTTTACATCAATAGCATGATTGACTGCAATTCTGGTGATCCAGGTTTTAAAGCCCTGGTCCTCATATTGGGGGAGAGAGGAATAGATTTTTATAAACACTTCCTGAGCGGCATCTTCCGCTTCCTTCCGGTCCCTTAATACTGCAAAGATTGTCCGGAACAAATCATTGCTGTATTTTTCAACCAGGAGCCGGAAGGCATGCTCCTTGCCGCTCTTCGCTTGCTGGATAAGAACTTGGTCGCTAATCTCTCTCTCCCCCTTTCTGGCAGCTTCCAACGTAATAGACGAAACCGGGATAAAAGACCCCTACAGGTTTTAAAAAAAAAATTAAAAGTCCTTTTCATTCTATCATCCCCCATTCCGGATCCCACTGGAATCAAAAAATCCCGGCTCTTCAGGCCGGGAATTCCTTTAATACTTTTTCAGTAGTACACACTTCCGCAAACTCCCCATGGAGGATGGCAAGCTCTATTTGATGAATATGACCGGGAGAGAAGATGGTGCCGTCATGGCCTTTCCGTTCAAAGGATGCACAGGCATCCTCCGGCAGCCAGACCGAAAAGCCGAGATTAGCTGCCATCCGGACAGTGGTTGAAACGCAATGGGGTGTGGTAAGCCCGGCAATGACAAGCTCTTTGCTTCTTAGATTTTTAAGCAAATCTTCAAGGGGCGTGCCGATAAACGCACTGTTGACGCTTTTCTGGATAATGCTTTCCCCAGCTGCAGGCTTCACCTCTTCCTTGAATTGATGGCCGATGCTTCCTTTGAAAAATAAAGACTCCCTGCTTTGAGAGGTATGCTGGACGTGAATCACCGGCAGATTGCAGTTTCTCCAATGCTTCAAAAGCCTTGCAGCTTCTTTTTCCGCACCAGGATTATTCCGCTCACCCCAGGAAAGATCCTCGAAGGCCTTCTGGATATCAACCAACAGCAGAACAGCCATCAGGCACCCTCCTTCCCTAAAGAACAAAAATCGTATAAATCAAGGCTGACAATCATTTTATGATAGCCGTCAAAAAGATTGATGAGTGCCAGCAGCTTCATGATTTCCTTTTCGTCATAGGAATTTTTCAGCCACTCCAAATCCGAGTCTTTTAAGAGCCGCGGATTGGATCTGTAGGTTTCCAGAAAATCAAACAGCTTCCGGTCCCAATGAGAGAAATCCGAGAAATTATTGTGCTCCACAGCATAAGCGATGGCTTCATTCTGTTCCATTCCGCCGGTATACGAGAGGCTCATGCAAGTCGCACATCCATTTTTATTAGCCAGATATAAACGCACCTTCTCTTTTACGTCCAGGCTGATTCCTTCCTCATTCCACAGCTGCTCATACAGGGCATCATACAGGGCGGCCACTTCTGGCACATAAGCCAGCGCTTTTTGAAAATTGGTCTCCCCCTGTTTTTCATTCAATTTGATTCTTGGCATTTGCAACTCCTCCTTCTGCTTTTATAATAGAAGGAATTAAAATAATAATGAATTAAATATGAAACCAGTTTTTACCGATACTCGTTTCAAATGAAATATGTTTCTACCAAGGAGGCTTACATATGATAATAGATGAGACAGACAAGCGTATTTTGCAGGAGCTGGAGAGAAACGGCCGGCAATCAATGAGGGAGCTGGCAAAGAAAGTAAACCTTTCAGCCCCTTCAGTCACAGAACGCGTCAGACGCCTGGAAAGTGAGGAAATCATCAAAGGATACACCATTTCCATTGACTATAAAAAACTCGGATATGGGATTGAATGTTTTGTAGAAGTCACCTTGCGGCAAGGAGATTATCAGAAGTTTAGGGAAAAAATAGCTGAGGTCCCCAACGCGGAATTCTGCTCCCGTATAGCCGGCCAGGCCTGCTATCTCGTCAAGCTGAGACTGAAAAAGCTTGAGGATATTGAAGGATTCATCAATGAAATTACACCTTATGCAGGAACAGTCACCCATATTGCCCTGTCGGAGGTGCCTGTGAACAGCTTCTTCCTGGAATAGGCGCATAATCCATGGATAGCATCGAATCCTATAAACACAGGAGGTGCTTTTTATGGAAGAACAAAAGAAGGACAAAAAGGTCGGGGAAAAAATGAAGTCGATGGACGCGATGGATCAGGGGCTCAATATCATCTCCCAGGCATTCAACCGGGCAACGGGCGTTGATGAAGGAAATGACGGAAGAGAGGATCAGCAGGATTACAAATAACTGCAGGGGTCTTTATGAACAAATAAAATAGAGCCAGAGGAACTTCCTGGCTCTTATCCCCATCCTTAGTCATTCCCGCCGGAATCCCCGGATTTCCCTTGATTTTTTGTGCCTTTGCTTTTATATGGCTTGGCGCTTTTTGCTTTTTTGGCACCCGCCTGCCAGCGGTTCCACCCTTTCTTTCCAGTTCCGCTGCCAGTGCCGCTTTTTCCTTTTTTTGCTTTGGTCATCAATAATCAGCTCCCATGTAACTGTGAAGCGTTCTTCCTGCCAACACACGGTCCGCAGCAAGGCTTGCACATGAACATTAGCATACCATATCAGGAGCCTGCTAAGCGAACTACTTCAGCATCTCATTGGCCATTTCAGTCAGCTCTTTTTTATGCTGATCTTCCGGAATGGCTTTGTTATTGTACATAATGGTGTACTGAACCTTATCCCTCAGAAAGGACAAGGTGTTTCCCTGATACATGCCCTCTGCCCCTCCTTCAAGCTCCACTGGTTCGGAATTGGGCTGCTCGGAGGATTCGACCGGGTAATCAGCAGAAACCATCAGCAAGTAATCCTCTTTTTTGCTTCTTGGAAAGGCCTTGAATTCCGCCTTGATTTGTTTTCCGGTATGATTCATATCCATAATAGCCGGCGGCTGAAATCCCTCCCCATCAAACGGCAGCTTTTTCGGCAGCTTCATTTCAAACGGGAGCGCATCGAGTCCCCCTTCAACAGTCTGCGCTTCATATGTAACAGGAATTTTTTTGGCCTGTTCTTTATCCACGTCGGCCATCTCCACTTTTTTCAGATTATCTGTATCCAGTTTTCCGCTCTGCATATTCTGGCAGCCTGCAAGAAGGCTTGCGGCAAGGCCGATCATGAGGAGTTTTTTCATCTATTGTCACTGCTTTCTTGTAAGGATGCTTTTATTATCTCACACAAAAATACATATTCTGCCAGATTCCACAAAGATGCTCTATGCACTTTTTACAATTAAGCCGACAGGACGGTATACTATAACTAAATTCCATTATAAAGGATGCAGGCTATGAAAAAATATATTGTGATAGGTGCAGGGATATTGGGAGCCTCAGCTGCCTACCACCTGGCAAAATCGGGGAACCGGGTGATTTTGGCGGACCGGAATGAAAAAGGACAGGCTACTGCCGCTGCTGCCGGCATTGTCTGCCCATGGGTATCGCAGAGGCGCAATAAAGATTGGTACCGGCTTGCTAAAGCGGGTGCACGCTATTATCCGGAGCTCGTGAAGGAGCTTGAGGAACGCGGCGAGCCGGATACAGGCTACAGCAGGGTAGGTGCCCTTATCCTGCACAAGGAAACCAATAAATTGGAAAAGGCTGAAGAACGGACATTGAAGCGGAGGGAGGAAGCACCGGAAATCGGCGAAGTCACACTTCTTACCCGGGAACAGACAACAGAGGCTTTCCCTCCGGTTGATAAAGAGTTTGCAGCAGTGCAGGTCAGCGGAGCCGCCCGGGTAGACGGACGGGCACTGAGGGATTCCCTGATCCGTGCGGCAGAAAAGGAAGGGGCAGTCTTTCTCGAAAAGGATGCTTCATTGATCTATGAAGGAAACCGGGTGACAGGCATCCTTGCCGGTCAAGAACAGTGGGAGGCAGATGCTGTCATCGTCTGTGCCGGCGCATGGGCAGCGGAAATATTCAAGCCGCTCGGCATTGAAATGGATGTCAGCTATCAGAAGGCCCAGATTGCCCACCTAAAGCTTCCGGATGAAGCAACTGACAGCTGGCCTGTCCTTATGCCCCCCGGTGACCAGTATCTGCTTGCCTTCACCGGCGGACGGATTGTTGCAGGGGCAACTCATGAAAATGATGTATCCGGTTTTGATGCGAGAATCACAGCCGGAGGCATGCAGGAGGTCCTTTCAAAAGCCCTCTCTACAGCTCCCGGCCTGGCGGATGCCAGTCTAATAGAAGCCAGGGTCGGTTTCCGCCCCTTTACTCCCGGCTTCCTTCCGGTCATCGGAGCTGTCCCTGGGTGGGAAGGCCTGCTCACTGCCAACGGGCTTGGCGCTTCCGGCCTGACGATGGGGCCGTTTCTTGGACAGCAGCTTGCAAAGCTGGCATTGGGGCATGATAC
This sequence comes from Bacillus sp. UMB0728, assembly GCF_002858875.1. Lineage (NCBI taxonomy): Bacteria > Bacillati > Bacillota > Bacilli > Caryophanales > Bacillaceae > Bacillus > Bacillus sp. UMB0728. Next base: position 292,679 of record NZ_PKLA01000006.1, read on the forward strand.
AGACATTGATCTCAATCCTTATCACGTTCAAGGAGCTTTAAAGGATCAAAAAAGCGAGTGACAGGAAAAGAGCCCGGCTAATTAGCAGCCGGGCTCCTTCTTTTATGGTTTCTCAGGATTTCCTATCCGATTGAGCGGGAAGTAGCGGAACTTGGCTTCCCCAACGACAGACTCATCAGAAATGAATCCAAAGCTTCTGCTGTCATTGCTGTTCAAACGGTTATCGCCCATCACAAAATATTGATGCTCCGGCACGACAAGCGGTCCAAAATTTTCTGTCAGATGCTCAATGCCGAACTCTGCCGCTTCCTTGCGGTTTTCAGCCAGATATGGTTCGTCCACTTTTTTCCCATTCACAAAAAGCTGGTCGTCCTTCACAGAAATTTCATCCCCTGGCAGACCGATCACCCTTTTTATATAATCATCCTCGGAATCAGGCGAATGAAATACAACGACATCCAAACGCTCAATCTTGCTGAGCTTGGTCACGATCACTTTATTCTGATTCTGGAAGGTCGGCATCATGGAATCGCCCTGGACAGTCACCGGCGCAAATATAAACTGGCGGCAAATAAACGCAATGACGAGCGCGAGGGCAATCGATTTGGCCCATGAAATCCATTCAGACTTTTTGCTGTTCCCTGCCATGGTCATTCTCCTCTCAATCACTATATGAATCTATTATAAGCGAAAAGAATGGCATATGCACATTTCGGTTTGAAAAAGCGCTCTGTACTGAATGTCCTCCATCAGTCACTTTACCGGATTCCCTCCTGAAGAATAGCTATAGCGCAGAAATGCGCAATCTCATGTGAGGCACTGGCCCCATAGTGTGCCTCCAGCTCTTCTTTCAGGCGCTGCAGCAATCCATCTCCTTCCTCTTTTGAGAGGTCCGCCAAATACGATAAAGAAGCCACTCTGTCCAGCCATTCTTCATTGGTGAAATGGACATCGTATGGAAGCGCATACAAATCCTTCAGCCCGAACCCTGCCTCTTCCCACTCACGGAACCACTCTACAGGAAATCCATTGATTCTTTGGCTTGACTCTGCCTTGCTTCCGGCAGGTTTAAGCTCTACTCCTTCTTTCTTCAAAAAATCAAAAGTGATTTCCACAAGCCTTTGGTCTGTCTTGAATCCTGTATCTGCCACAATCAGGTGACCCTTCGGCTTAAGAATCCTGGTAATTTCCCTGAGGGCTTCTTCCCTGTCAAACCAGTGCCAGGCACGGAGCACCGTCGCCATATCATACTCAGCCCCGTCAAGGCCTGTATTTTCTGCAGTTCCTTTTTTATAAGGGATTTCAAGATACTTGTCCCGGCTGATCCCGGCGGCTTCCTGTAGAAGCTTTTCTGAGGGATCGATTCCGACAGCGTCTGCTTTGCGGAAAATCAGCCTCCTAGTCAGCGCTCCTGTCCCGCAGCCCAGATCAACCACTTTTTTGCCGGTAAAATTAATATTTCTTAGATGAAGGCTATCAAACAGACTATTTGGAACATCGTTCCGGGAACGTGCATATTCACTTGCCCTGTTTCCAAAATCAACAATACCCATTCCGCCACATCCTTTTTCAAAATATTAGGAATTTAAATCGGGGTATGCTCATTATATGGTAGAATGAAAGCAATTACAATTTCTCTCACTTTATTTTTGCTGTAGGGCTTGCAGAAAGGAGGATTTATGAATTTTGCTATTCTTGCAGCCGCCTATTTGATCGGCTCGATTCCAACCGCTCTTCTGATTGGCAGGTGGCTGTTCCAAATCGACATACGTGAGCATGGCAGCAATAATCCCGGGGCAACCAACACCGTGCGGGTCCTTGGAAAGCGGGCCGGGATTGCCGTCCTTCTCATTGATGCAGGCAAGGGGGCACTTGCCGCAGGTCTGCCTCTCCTTCTTCATACTGACCTGGATCCGCTCTACACCGGACTGATTGCGGTTGCGGGCCACTGCTTCCCTATTTTCGCTGGCTTCCGCGGAGGCAAAGCCATTGCAACAACCGCAGGGGTGCTGCTGGTTGCCAATGCCTGGATGTTTCTGGCGGCCTATGCAGCGTTTGTCGGAGTCATTTATGCAACAAAATATGTATTTTTCGGTTCAATCTCTGTCGGAATTGCCCTTTTCATTTTTTCTTTATTTCAGCCCGGTTGGACCCATGAACTTATATTTTTCTTTTTTACAATCTTTCTGATCATCCTGCACCGTTCAAACATCTCAAACTTCCGCCAAAATAAAGAGCCAAAGATCAATGACAAAAACTTAAAGAATGACAGGATACCTGCGAGAAAAGGGCCGAAGCAGGCTTGAGAGCTGTGATGGCTCTCTTTTTTTTGTTGTATAAACAAGCCCGGTCCGCCTTCTAAATGGCAGATCCTTTGAATGAAAAAAATACCTGTTCATTTCCCAATCTGTCATATCCATTCCATTTCGGGTAGAATGGTAGAGGTTCACCCATATCCTATGGGCATCATCTCAATTTTTTTGCAAAAGGAGTTACCTAAATGAAGGAAAAATTAAAAGCATACCGCTTTCCCATTATCCTGTTTGCTTCAATTATCATTGGAAGCATTATCGGGTTCGTTTTCGGAGAAAAAGCGGAAGTAATCAAGCCGCTTGGGGACTTATTCTTAAATCTCTTATTTATGTTAGTAGTACCGCTCGTCTTTTTCACAATCTCATCGGCTATCGCCAATATGAACAGCATGAAGCGGCTCGGAAAAATCATGGGCAGCATGATGGTTGTATTCATTGCTACAGGCATTATTGCCTCTATTGTGATGCTAGTTGCGGTAACAGCCTTCCCTCCGGCCCAGGGGACTGACATCCCTCTGACACAGCCGGAAAATACAGAAGAGCTGAGCCTGCCCGATCAGTTGGTCAAAACCTTTACCGTGCCTGACTTTATTGAGATCTTCTCCCGCAAGAATATGCTCGCTTTAATAGTCTTTTCAGTCCTGGTTGGGGTGGCTTCAGGCCTTTCTGGTGAAAAAGGACGCCCTTTCACAAAGTTTCTGGTCAGCGGTTCAGAAGTCTTTATGAGGCTGATCAATCTTGTCATGTATTATGCACCCATTGGACTTGGCGCTTACTTTGCGTCACTGATAGGCGTATTCGGTCCTGAACTTCTCGGAGATTATGCCCGTGCCGTAATCGTCTATTACCCTGCTGCCATTCTTTATTTCCTGATCGGCTTTACGCTTTATGCCTTTATTGCCGGGGGACGGAGAGGAGTGGCCCGCTTTTGGAAAAATATCTTTTCCCCTGCTGCCACCGCTCTTGCCACTGGAAGCAGCGTTGGCTCATTGCCTGTTAACCTGCAGGCCGCCAAACGAATCGGCGTGCCTAAAGATATTAGGGAAACCGTTCTTCCGCTCGGCGCAACCATTCATATGGATGGCTCCTGCCTGGCGGCCATATTGAAGATATCTTTTGTATTCGGCATTTTCAATATGGATTTCACTGGCCTGGACACCTTCTTAACGGCAATCGGCATCTCGCTGCTTGCAGGGACAGTCATGAGCGGTGTGCCAGGAGGAGGCTTTATTGGCGAGATGATGATCATCACACTTTACGGCCTGCCAATTGAGGCGCTTCCGATCATTTCAGCAATCGGCGTAGTGGTCGATCCGCCAGCCACTGCAGTCAATGTCACCGGAGATACTGTTTCCAGCATGCTTGTCACCAAACAGCTCGAAGGGAAAGACTGGATGGATAAACACTTTGAAAAAGAAGAGGAAGCTATCATTTAACACCATGCCCCCTGAATGAAGGGGGCATTTCTCATGTTATAATGAACCAAAAAGTATACAGGAGGTACTCAATGAATTCTATCTTGATTGCAAGCACTGCCGTCCTGATGGATGGCCGCCTGCTCATGATTAAGGAACAAAAAAATGAGGCTGGTCCCACCTGGAATTTCCCCTCCGGCCATGTGGAGCCCGGGGAAGATATAATTTCGGCCGCCCGGCGGGAAACAAAAGAAGAAACAGGGCTGGATATTAAAATTGCGGAATCGGCAGGAATCTTCCAGTTTACCAGCAGGACAGGCCACCCTATTCTCCTTTTTCAATTTCTTGCTGAATTTGCCGGCGGATCTATCAAATTAGAAAATGGGATGACAGAATATAAATGGATGACAGCTCAGGAAATTCTCAGCATGGACGATAACGGGCTGCGGGAGCCCGGTGTAATCAAGCAAATAGCCCGCTCTATACTGAAACAAAGTTATATCCCTCTCTCTTTCTTTCATACCATCTCTTAATTTTTACTTTTTTTGGAACTTTTTCTTTCTTTAATCGTAAAAAAAGAAGCATGGGGGCAAGCCGGCCAACTTTGAAACACACATCCTTCCATACGCCGCTTCCTCTAATAATGGAAAGGAGATGAATTCATGAAACGTTTTGCCATCATCCTTGCTGCTTCCTTGACCATCCAGGCCCTGCTGCTTTTCTCCATCTGGCATTTCTTCTTTTCCGGCTATGGCCTGATTGATTTCTCATTCTTATTTTCCGCTCTGTGGTTTGCTTTCGTCTTGTTTTTTTCCAGCACAGGCGATGCTTGGACCAACAGAGTCATCGCCAGTTCATTCATGAACCACCGGGATACAGGGCACAGGGAAGCCAGAGAAATGTTCCACATCAGAGTCAATCCCCTGCTCGCATCCTCCCTGCTTATGCTCGCTGCTTCCCTTGGAATTTCGTTTTTGTTCTCTTGAACAGAATACAAATAAAGCTGCCGCTGAGATGCGGAAGCTTTATTTGTAATTGAGAAGCCAGCCGGGCTGCCTGCTATACTTTTAATATGGGCGGCTATTTTTGCTGCCTTTATTGAAGTTTAGCTATAATGCTTGCTGCCACATCATGCCAGACCTGTTCATCTTCCTGGTATGCCGCTTTCATCTTTTTAAACATGATGCCTTGCTTTTCTTTGAAGTCTTCACTGTCGGCTGATGGAAGCTGCGCCCGTTCATTATCGACAAAGGCCTGAACGGTCTCTGCCCGCGGGCCCCATACAGCCTTTTCCTGTCCGTCTCCATCGATGAAGATAAAAATAGGAATTGAACGTGCCGTTCCATTGGTTAAATACTGATCCATCAGCTCAAGATTTTCATCCCGCAGAATGAACCTTGTCTCCATATCCGTCTCTCTTGCTATATGCATAAGGATCGGAATATTAAGCATCGCATCCCCGCACCAGTCCTCTGTCAGGACAATCACTTTTAATCCGTTTCCCTTCACATTCCCCAGCTTGGCCTTTTCCTCTTCTGTAAGAGAAAACTTATTTTCTATGCTTTCCATCTCCTGCTTATTAACACTCATACCTTCCACATATTCAGAGAAGGTCAGTCCCTTCGCAAACCAGTCTTTCAATTCCATACAAGCACTTCCTTTCCTATCAATATTGATTAATTGGCTATTGCATCTCTTATTTATTCTCTGCGAATACAGTACAATCCTTTTTTTGCCGGACTTTGCCGCATTTCATCCTTTCCTGGGAAATAAAGAGGAAGTTTGTCTAAACAGACCAGCAAATTTCCCCATAATAAATAGAAACCGCTGGATTTCCCCAGCGGCTTATTCTCTATCGTTTTGTTATTTCCTGCATCAGCAGCTTGTTGATCATTTGGGGATTAGCCTGTCCCTTGGAGGCTTTCATGATCTGCCCGACCAGGAACCCGGTTGCTTTTTGTTTGCCTGCCTTGAAGTCATCGATCGATTGCGGATTTGCATCAAGTGCATCTGTCACATATTGAAGGAGCGCTCCTTCGTCAGAAATCTGGACGAGGCCCTTCTCCTTGACGATGGCTTCCGCGGTCCCGCCATTTTCGATGAGCTCCTTGAAGACCTTTTTAGCGATTTTGCTGGAGATTGTCCCGTTTTCAATCAGCTTGATCATCCCGGCCAGGTTCTCCGGTGTCAGCCTTACATCAGCCAGCTCTTTCTGCTCCGCATTCAAGTAGGCAGACACTTCACCCATCAGCCAATTTGATGCCTGCTTGGCGTCCGCTCCTGCTTCGACCGCTGCCTCGAAGAAGTCAGCTGTCTCCTTTGTTACCGTCAGGACTGCAGCATCATAAGCAGGGAGGCCAAGCTCTTCTACATAACGCTTTTGCCTCGCGTCCGGCAGCTCCGGAATCCCGGCACGGATCCGGTCCTTCCACTCCTGGTCAATGTAAATATCCGTCAGATCAGGTTCAGGGAAATAGCGGTAATCATCAGAACCCTCTTTTACACGCATAAGCAGGGTCGTATTAGTAGACTCGTCATAGCGGCGGGTTTCCTGCTGGATCGTACCTCCGGCAAGAAGCACCTCCTCCTGGCGCTTTGCTTCATACTCAATCCCTTTTCTGACAAAGTTGAAAGAGTTCAGATTTTTCAGCTCGGTCTTGGTGCCGAATTCCTCCTGGCCAACTGGCCTGATGGAAATATTCGCATCACATCTGAGCGATCCTTCTTCCATTTTACAATCAGAAACACCCGTATATTGAATAATGCTTTTCAGTTTTTCGAGATAAGCATAGGCTTCATTGGCTGTTCTGATATCAGGCTCTGACACGATTTCGATCAGCGGGGTTCCCTGGCGGTTGTAATCGCAGAGGGAATAGCCTTTTTCATGATTCAGCTTGCCGGCATCCTCTTCCAGATGGATCCGGGTGATTCCGATTTTTTTCTTATATCCGTCCACTTCTATTTCAATCCAGCCATGCTCACCAATCGGCTTATCAAACTGTGAGATCTGATAGGCCTTTGGATTATCCGGATAAAAATAGTTTTTGCGGTCAAATTTCGTTACATCAGCTATTTGGCAGTTCAGCGCCATGCTCGCTTTCATCCCGTAATCGACCACTTTCCGGTTAAGCACCGGCAGCACGCCGGGATAGCCGAGTTCCACAACGCTTGTGTTTGTATTGGGTTCCGCCCCGAAATGGTTCGGGCTCGCGGAAAAGATTTTCGAATCTGTTTTTAATTCAACATGGACCTCAAGTCCAATAACCGTTTCATAGTTCATGTCTGTTTCCCCCTTACAGTCCCGGCTTTTGCTTATGGAAGTCAGTTGCCTGCTCAAAGGCATGGGCTGTTCTGTAGATCGTGCTCTCGTCAAAATACTTGCCGATGATCTGCAGTCCGAGCGGCATGCCATTCGAATATCCGCACGGAACCGAAATGGCAGGCGCACCGGCCAGGTTAACAGGGATAGTTAATATATCATTGGCATACATAGTCAGCGGATCGTCTATATTCTCCCCGATATTGAATGCCGGAGTCGGCGCTGTAGGCCCGATGATGACATCATAAGATTGAAATACCTCTTCAAAATCCTTTTTAATCAAAGTGCGGACCTTTTGTGCTTTTTTATAATAAGCGTCATAATAGCCTGAGCTTAAGGCGAAGGTTCCGAGCATGATCCTTCTTTTCACCTCATCGCCGAAGCCCTGGGCGCGCGACTTTTTGTAAAGCTCCATCAAAGTTTCAGCATCCGGAGAGCGGTAGCCGTACCTGACACCGTCAAAGCGGGCAAGGTTGGCGGACGCTTCTGATGATGAAAGCAGATAATAGGCAGCCAGAGCATACTTGGAATGCGGGAGGGATACTTCTTCCCATACAGCTCCCAGATTCTCCAGCACCTTAAGCGCATCGAGGACAGACTGGCGGACTTCTTCATCCACACCTTCAGCAAGGTACTCTTTTGGCACAGCGATTCGCAGACCCTTCACATCTCCGGTCAGGGCGCCGGCGTAATGATCGACAGGAACATCTGCTGAGGTAGAGTCATTCGGGTCCAGACCGGAAATCGCCTGAAGAAGGTAAGCATTATCTTCAACATTCCTGGTTATTGGGCCGATCTGATCAAGGGATGAGGCAAACGCAACAAGACCGAACCGGGAAACACGCCCATAGGTAGGCTTTAATCCAACCACTCCGCAATAGGAAGCAGGCTGTCTGATGGATCCCCCTGTATCTGACCCAAGGGCAAAAGGCACTTCCCCTGCTGCGACCGCTGCAGCCGAGCCGCCTGAAGAGCCGCCTGGCACTTTCTCAAGATTCCATGGATTGCGGACATTTCCGAATCCTGAATTCTCGTTTGAGGAACCCATCGCGAATTCATCCATATTCAGTTTTCCAATCGTGATGGTTTCGGCATTATGTAAATGATCCATAACAGTCGCATTATAGATCGGGTCGAAATCTTCGAGGATCTTGCTGGCACTGGTGGTTCTCAGTCCCTTCGTGACAATATTATCTTTAATGCCGATCGGCATGCCAAAAAGGAGGCCCTTCGATTCTTCCGTGCCCAGCTTTTCGTCTAAGCGCTTTGCCTGCCGCCGTGCTTCTTCCTCATTCAAGGTCAGGAATGCCCCCACCTGGCTGTCTACTTCCCCAATCCGATTAAAAGACTGCTCAACCAGATCAGATACGGAAATTTCTTTTTTATGTAAAAGTTCATGGAGCTCTGAAACTTTATGATCAAACAAACTCATTTGTCTTCCCCCTATTCCAGTATGGATGGCACCTTAATTTGCCCATCCTGGTGGTCCGGCGCGTTTTTCAGCACTTCCTCCTGCGGCAGCCCTTTTTTCGCGATATCTTCCCGGAATACATTCTTGATATCCAGTACATGGGAAGTTGGCTCAACCTTCTCTGTATCAAGTTCACTAAGCTGCTCTGCAAAAGAAAGCATTTTTTCCAGCTCTTTTTGCATCCGCGCTGCTTCCTCATCCGAAATCTCCAAACGTGCCAGGTGGGCTACATGCCTGACCTGATCTTCTGATATTCTAGACATCTCTGTCACCTCCAAATATTTTAAAAATGCTATAAGTATAGATAGAATCATATCAGACTCCAGCGCTTTAAAGCAATTGCCGAAAGTAGTGGAATATATGGCGGCCGCAGTGAAAAGCTAAGGCGCCTGGATATCCCAGACGCCTTTACCCTTGTTCTAAATATTGCATTCATCCGGTTTCATCCTGCACCTTCCTGTCCGGATGACTTGGACACTCCGCGGCTGCTCGCATAGCGGCCGGCGATGCAAAGAAAAATCAGGACCGGTACAGTAAGCAGACCTGTTGCAAATAATCCGGCCTGGATGGAAATCGAAAACGCGATCCAGCCAACAAACGGCCCCCCTGCAATCTGTCCGATTGCATCAAGCTGTCCAAACAGTGAAAGCATGGTGGCCCTTCCCTTTGGCTCAAGCATTTGATTAAGCCAGATGCTGTAAAGCGGGCTGTTAAGGCCTCTCAGTGTAAAACTGGCCCAATAAGAGGCAAGGGCAAGCCAAAGCTCCCCGCTAAGCGCAAAAATCAGTGTGCTGGCCGCGAGAGCTCCGTTCACGAGGAGCAGCAGGCGGACATATGTCTGCTCCCCTTCCCCATTCAGCCTCCTGCTGATCCACTCGACCACCCCGATATTCAGAAGCAATGCAATCCCATTGATCAATCCGAACCAGAGAACTGCAGAGCTCCCGGCAAGCTGAATATCCTCCAGAAAATGGGCAGCCCACAGCCTGTCGAAACCTTCGCTTGCGAGCCCCCACATAAGGGCAATGCCAGCCATGCCGGCAAGAACCGGATGGCCCTTCACTGTCCTGTATCCTTTGTGTATGGCTCCGGCAAGCTGCCGGAGCTGGGATGATTCTTCACGCTCCAGCTTTTCAAATCGTTCTTCAGGCATCCGGAACCAGAGCCAGACAGCCAATATAATGAAAGAACCGCCCGCAATCAGAATCGCTGCCTGAACTGAAAAGAGCATGGATATAATCATGCTTGCTATGATACCGGCAATTTTGCCAATAGAGGCAATCTGCGATCCTTTTAGAAAAACCTTATCAAGACCTTTTCCTTCCACTTCGTCGGCAATCCATGCTTCTTCCGCACCGCTGAGAAATGTGTAGCCCAGGCCCCAGACAGCATAAGCTGATGCGATTCCCCAAAATGCAGGCACTGCCCCCTCCAGAAGATGGGCCAGTCCGAGCAGGATCGTTCCTATGATAACGGATTTCTTTCTGCTGACATGATCGGCTATGACTCCTGTCGGCACTTCAAACAGCACAATGGACAATTCCATAATCGTCCCGATCAGGACAAGCTGGAGCGGATTAAGCCCAGCCTCCACAACAAAATAAATCGCATTTACGGTAAAAATGACTTGAAATAAAAATGCCCGAATTCCCGTCAGCCTATAATATACTTTTTTTGCCTCCATTGCCCTTCCTCCGCTTCTCCTTCTTAATAAAAACTAAGAAAGTCTGAAACGGAGATCTCGTGACAAGCTCCCCGTCCCAGACTAGGAAACAAGCACCTTGATTGTCATATTGAACTCCTCCTTGTATGCTGGCATTTGCTGCCTGATAAAACTATTATACGGGCTGAATCCAATAAGGCACACCTGTTTTTTTACAATTCCTTCTATTCATTTTTTTCAGTTATAATAGAAGGTGAATCCATTTAAGGAGAGGTTTTAGATGAAGCTATTTCGATTTGATTCAGCCGGCAAAGAGGTTTCAAAATTTGGCAGCCTGAACAGCTATTATACTCTTTTATCCAGAGAAATCACGGTTACGGTAGGCTGCATGCATCTGAAGGAGGACAGCGTCCTTGGCATGCATCCTGCGGCCTGCCCGCAGCTTTTCCTGATTGTTTCGGGGGAGGGCTGGGTAAGGATTGCAGATGGAGAGCGAATAGCTGTAGGTCCTGGAACGGCTGTTTTCTGGGAAGATGGGGAAGAACATGAATCCGGCTCTGCTCTTGGCATGACCGCCGTTATTATTGAAGGCCCCGGACTTGAGCCTTCTTCGCAGCTTCAGCCTCTCTGAAGAACAAAAGCGCAAGCGCCTTGATTACCCTTAAGGAACGCAGACTAGGAACGCCGCGTCCTGTGGCAACGTCTGCATGACCAGCTTCCTGGGGGCCTTAAGACGAACCTCCCGGAAAGGCGTTCTTTGCCTTTTTGGGATGTTTAGCTTGTGAACTTGGCGCAGCTGCTGGACGTGGATCAAGGATTAATAATATTCCACAAGACTTACAATTTTTAAATTTCCTGCACAATAAGGAAGCCCGCTCTGTTAATCCGGGCGGGCTGTTCCTTCCAGAAGAGGCTCGTACATCATAATGGCATGGTTCTCTGTTACATATTCGTCTTCATAAAGCTTTCCCTGCCGGTTATAGGACCTGCGGAAGATTTCATTATGGCGGACATATCCGCCCCAATATGCAGGCGTGATGGCATGGCTCCGTTCATACACCATATACGTGTATAAAGGCTCTGAAACTGTCCGCCACTCGCCGCATAAATACTCATCCGTCAGATACAGGATCAGCTGATAAGGCTCTTCAGTATGATTGGTAATTTGCAGGTCCAGATAATTATAGGCACATGTAGCGCCGCTCCCAAACGGCTGGGTGCGGTTTGAGTCCGGGAATACATCATAGCTGTGGCGGTGCCTTTCTGTCACTGTCAGCGGAGTATGCAGTGTCATCCAATAAATCAGATTGGAAAGCTGGCAGAGACCTCCCCCCGTTCCCATCTTAAAGCTGCCGCAATGAAGAATCATGCCGGGCTGGTATCCTTTTCTTGCAGTCGGCCTGCCTATAAGCTTCCAGTAGCTGAATGTTTCCCCGGGATAAATGACGATCGAGTTCAGACGCTCAACCGCAATTTTCAGGTTTTTGATTTTATTATATTGATAGGCCATGTCTACGTCCTTCAGCTTTCTGAGAAGGGGGGTCTGGTGCCTGAATACCGGATATGGCAGAGCGGCTGCTTCTTTTTTGCTGCTGTATGTACGGGCTTCTGCCAGCCAGCGGCCATATCTTTTCCAGGTGTAAAACCACGTGCCGGCTCTAATTCTTAAGTCTGAACGTTTTTTGGGGCGCAATTCGGCAATATTCATCCATGACACCTCGCTTAAAAATAAAACAAAAGGGATAGCATTCATATGGGGTCTGTTCATTTCCGTTCCAGGCACTTCGCTTTCCGCGGGGCGACGCTGAGCCTCCTCACGCTGCGCGCTGCGGGGTATCAGCATTGCCGCTGCTTTCCCACAGGAGTCTACGTGCCTTCCACTCCAATAAACAGAGGCTCCTGAACTTTTATTTACTCTTAACAAAAAAATAGAGTCTGAATGTCCCCATTCCATGAAAGACTCAAGGATGTATTCCCAAGGAGGATATAAAAATGATCAGAACAGCTTCAAAAGCAATCATTATACAGAATGGCTGCCTGCTTGCCATCAAGATGCATGACAGCGGGGAGGATTTCTATGTCCTTCCGGGGGGCGGCCAGGAAAACGGTGAAAATCTGCATGCCAATCTGCAGCGCGAATGCCTGGAAGAAATCGGCGTACCTGTCGAGATCGGCAGCCTGCTGTTTGTTCGTGATTATATCGGCAGCAATCATGGCTATGAACCTCACGCAGGACAGCATCAAGTAGAATTCTTTTTTGCCTGCTGCATCCAGGACGGAGGCTCTCCGGCATCAGGAAGCATCCCGGATAAAAATCAGGTTGGAATTGAATGGCTTCCCCTAAAAGAATTGGCAGACTGCCCTTTATTTCCTGCCCCCATCAGGGAGCTGATCATCAGGCATGCAGATGGTGAAACAGGGCTGCCTGTTTATATGGGGGATGTCAATTGACTGAAGAAATAGTTTTGGAAAATACTTCTTAATTTTAACATAAAATGCTGAGGACCATCGGCCTCAGCATTCTTTAATTACCTTTGAAAAATTTCTTCAAAAAACCAGCCACTCCCTTTTTTGCCTTTTTCTCAGGAGCTTCCTTTCCAGCCTTGTCACTGCTAATATAAATCTCTTCCTTATCTATCGCATGATCATAAGCAAGGACAAGACCGATTTCCGTATTGTGCTCTTTGTTTGTAACAATGGTATATTCGACTCCGAATTTTGACGCGAGCTTAATATACTTGGACAGATAAGAGTAATTCATGTTCCCGTTTAAGTATAGATGGGCAGACGGGTTCTCCTTCAGCGCAGCTTCAACCTCACGGTGCGTCCCTTCCCTTCTGACTTGGGGCTGGGTGAGTGCAATCACAATCCGCTCCCTGATCGTTCCGAGGAATTTTCTTCGTTCATCCGGTTTTGTCTGCTTCTGCCCATACATTCCCTGCTTCACATAATCATCCACATTTTGGGGCATCTCCACACCTCCTCTAGTATGAGCCTACTATTATGTATGTAAATTTGTCTAAGATTGTGATGCTCCTCTTTTTACTATTCCTTTTCCCGGATAAAAAAAACCCTCCTTTGCCCAAGGAGGGAAATCAAAATGCTATTGGGACACCGTAAACTGATCTTCCTCAGTCGAACCCTTTAGCGCAGTTGTTGAGGATGTGCCTCCGGAAACAACCATGGAAACCTGGTCAAAATAACCTGTGCCCACCTCGCGCTGATGGCGGGTGGCCGTATAGCCGAATTCCTCGCTGGCGAATTCTCTTTGCTGCAGCTCGGAATAGGCAGCCATCCCCCTGTCTTTATAGCCCCGTGCCAGTTCAAACATGCTGTGGTTCAAAGCATGGAATCCTGCCAGTGTGACAAATTGGAATTTATAGCCCATGCTGCCGAGCTCTTTTTGGAATTTCGCTATTGTTTCATCATCCAGCTTTTTCTTCCAGTTGAATGAAGGTGAGCAGTTGTAGGCAAGCAATTTTCCCGGGAACCTTTCATGGATGGCTTCTGCAAACCTTCTCGCCTCCTCCAGATCCGGTTCGGATGTCTCACACCAAATCAAATCCGCGTAAGGGGCATAGGCAAGCCCGCGGGCGATGGCCTGATCAAGCCCTGCCCTGGTCCGGAAAAAGCCTTCCGGTGTCCTCTCACCCATGATGAACGCGTGATCATATGGATCAACATCACTTGTGATCAAATCAGCCGCATTGGCATCTGTCCGTGCCACCAGCACAGTCGGGACATCCATTACATCTGCCGCCAGCCTGGCAGCGATCAGATTTTTTACAGCTGTCTGTGTCGGCAGGAGCACCTTTCCGCCAAGATGGCCGCATTTCTTTTCTGAGGAAAGCTGGTCTTCAAAATGGACACCAGCCGCTCCTGCTTCAATCATCCCTTTCATCAGCTCAAATACATTCAGCTGCCCCCCGAAGCCGGCTTCTGCATCGGCAACAATCGGGGCAAACCAGTCAATAGAATGGTCACCTTCGCTGTGTGTAATCTGATCAGCCCGCTGCAGCGCCTGATTGATCCGTTTGACCACCTGCGGAACACTGTTGGCAGGATAAAGGCTTTGATCAGGGTACATATGGCCTGAAAGATTGGCATCTGCCGCCACCTGCCATCCGCTCAAATAAATCGCCTTCAGACCCGCTTTTACCTGCTGGACCGCCTGATTGCCTGTCAGTGCTCCCAGTGCATTCACAAAATCTTCCTCATGAACCAGATTCCACAGCTTATCGGCGCCCCTTCTGGCCAATGTGTGTTCAATTTGAACCGTCCCTCGCAGCCTTAATACATCCTCCGCAGAATAAGGACGCTCAATTCCCTTCCACCGATCCTCCATTTCCCACTTCTCCTGAATTGCTGCAGCTGTGTTAGTAACCATTCCAACTCCTCCTTTATGTTATAATACAGAAAAATATTTACATTTTGTATTATATAACAGCTGTCGAGAGATTGAAAAGAGTTTTTGTTAAATTTTCTGAAACTTCCCGCAAAAAAAAGCTGATGAGAGATCTCATCAGCTTTTTTCCCGTTTATTCCCGATCGCTCTCTACTGCTTCTTCAAATTCTTCCCTGATCACCTTGTCCGGCTGATTGCCGATAAGGCTGAAGATTATAATGGCCAGAAGAGCGAGGAAGAAGCCAGGGACAATTTCATACAGCTCAAACGGGATGATTTCTTTATCAGTCAGCTGTTTCCAGACGACCACCGTGATGGCACCGGTAAGCATACCTGCAAGCGCGCCGTTGCGTGTCATCCGTTTCCAATACAGGGACAAAAGAACAACCGGACCGAATGCAGCGCCGAATCCGCCCCATGCATAGCTGACCAGATCGAGGATCGAAGCCCCTCCGTTTTTCGGATTGCCGGTATAAGCCAGAAGAATCGCAATCAATGCAATGACGATGACACCGATGCGCCCGACCCAGACAAGCTCTTTATCACTCGCATTTTTGCGGATGATGCCTTTATAAAAGTCCTCCGCCAAAGCACTCGATGATACAAGCAGCTGGGAATCAATCGTACTCATGATGGCTGACAGGATTGCAGCCAGCAGGATGCCTGATACCCATGGATTAAACAGGATATCGGCGAAGAAAATGAATACCTTTTCGCTATTATCCACGTCTCCCTGGATCAGGGGGTTTTCCGCAAATGACGGAATTCCTACAAGACCGACCAAAATGGCGCCGATAATGGAAATGGTCATCCAGGACATCCCATAAAAACGTGCTTTAGGAATTTCCTTTGTAGATCTGATGGCCATAAATCGGGTAATGATATGCGGCTGACCGAAATAGCCAAGCCCCCAAGCCATCAGAGAAACGATTCCCAGGCCTGACATCGTATCAATTGGATCCAGATAAGACGGATCGATGGACCGGACTGTATCAATCGTTTCTCCCCACCCGCCAAGCTTTGCGAAAGCCACAATCGGTACAATCACAAGTGCCAGGAACATCAGAAGGCCCTGGAAAAAGTCAGTCCAGCTGACAGCCAGGAAGCCGCCAAGGAAAGTATAGGAAATGATGACAATCGCCCCAATCAGCAGAGCTGTATTATACGTCATCCCAAAGGTCTCCTGGAAAAGCAGGGCTCCTCCTACCAGACCCGATGAAGCATAAAAGGTGAAAAAGATTAATATGACGAGAGCGGATATAACACGGAGAAGCCGTGATCCATCCTTAAAGCGGTTTTCAAAAAAGTCGGGGACTGTGATGGAGTCATTCGCAACCTCCGTATAGGCACGCAGCCTGGAAGCAACAAATTTCCAGTTGAGATAAGCACCAATAATTAAGCCTACACACATCCAAATAGAATCAAGTCCTGTTGCATAAGCAAGGCCCGGGAGTCCAAGCAGCAGCCAGGAGCTCATATCTGAAGCACCAGCACTAAGGGCTGTCACTCCAGGCCCAAGGCTTCTACCTCCGAGAACATAGTCAGACAGATTGCTTGTCAGTTTATAAGAAATAAGTCCAATTGCAAGCATTCCAATTAAATACACAATAAAAGTAATTAACGTAGCCGTTTCCATTGTTTTAAAGCATTCTCCTTTCCATAACTAAGATATTTAAATACGAGTATCATTTTCTATGCAGTATTTCTGCAACCTTATGCAGGGATCATCATTTGAAAAAATACTGAAAGAAAACAATCCTCACTCCCGCCGTTTAACAGCCGTTAATAAGCGTAACACAGATACATAATCAGAACAGGGAGAAAATTCAGTTTTCCATGACGTCTTTTATATTTATTCACTAAATTTGCATATATAATTAAGAAAACGGTTATACACGAGTATCTATTCATCTAAATTTATAAAATTAAGTCATCATTTTCTCTGGAATATAAAAAAGCAGGCCATAATAGCCTGCCATTCAATAGATGAATTTTTTCAATCAAAAGAGGATGCCTTTGCCTTTTCAAACTCTTCTTCAATTTCCTTATCCGGTGAAGAAGATGCCAGACTGAAAATAATAATGGCTGCAGTACATACCAGAAAGCCAGGAACAATTTCATATAAATCAAAGATGCCGCCCTTCAATTTTTCCCAAATGACAACAGTGGCAGCACCGGAAATAAGCCCTGCGAGTGCCCCATTCCTTGTCATTCGCTTCCAGAAAAGCGACAGGATAATCACTGGACCGAATGCCGCGCCAAATCCGCCCCACGCATAGCTAACAAGATCAAGGACAGAGCTTTCCGGGTTCATGGCAAGAATGATGGCAATCAGGGCAATCACAATGACCGAGATCCTGCCGACCCATACAAGCTCCTTTTCTCCGGCTCCCTTCCTGAAGACTGCCTTATAGAAATCTTCGGCCACAGCACTTGAGGACACAAGCAGCTGGGAATCAATTGTACTCATAATCGCTGAAAGGATCGCAGCAAGAAGAATGCCAGAGATCCAAGGATTGAAAAGCAGAGAGCTAAAATCCATAAAGACGGTTTCCGAATCCTTTAACGGCGTATCCGCAAAATAAGCAATGCCTGCAAAACCAGTAAATATAGCACCAAACAGCCCTGCAATCATCCATACCATCCCGATCAGCCTTGCCATCGGCACATCCCTGGTTGATCTCAATGCCATAAAACGGGTGATGATATGCGGCTGCCCAAAGTAACCGAGGCCCCAGGCCATTGAAGATATGATCCCGATTGCAGTAGTGCCGGCAAAAACATCAAGGCCGTCCGGCTTAATGCTTCCCACCTTATCAACAGCCTCACTCCATCCGCCGACTTCGCTGATGGCCGCTATCGGGACAATGAGAAGGGCAATGAACATTAGGATTCCCTGCACAAAGTCAGTCCAGCTTACTGCGAGAAAGCCGCCAAGGAAAGTATAGGAAATGATGACAATGGCTCCGATCCACAAGGCTGCTTCATACTGCAGACCAAAGGAATTTTCAAACAGCTTGCCTCCTGCCACCATTCCTGATGAAGCATAAAAGGTAAAAAATAATAAAATAACAAATGCAGAAATCACCCTCAGCACTTTTGAATGGTCCCTGAAGCGATTCTCAAGATAATCAGGAATCGTAATGGAATTTCGTGAAACCTCTGTATAGGCCCTCAGCCTTCTTGCAACAAACTGCCAGTTCAAATAAGCGCCTGCAGATAGGCCGATGCAGATCCAGACAGCAGAAAATCCTGAAACATAGGCCGCGCCCGGCAATCCCAGGAGAAGCCAGCCGCTCATGTCAGAGGCCCCGGCGCTTAGCGCTGCTACACCCGGCCCCAGGCTCCTCCCGCCTAAAACATAATCAGACAGATTGCTGGTCATCCGGTAAAAAAACAGGCCAATTGCCAGCATCCCGGCCAAATAGACAATAAAAGTAACCAATGTAGCCGTAGACATCATCTTTCCATTCTCCTCTCCGTAAAATACGTAACGATAGAAAGCAAAATCAATGCCGGCATCGGCACAAACAGCCAGAAAATCGTCATCCCGCTCAAGCCCATCTCCCGTCACCTCCATTTTTTTAGTAAAAGCCTCTTCCTCAAACGATTGATTAATTCCTGTTCCACCCTCCTACCAAGCGGCTTTAAGAGGGTAAAACTAATAAAATTATACACAATTAATTTAATAGTATAAATATTAAGATAAAAACATGACTATCCTACTAGAAGAGCGCATGCGCCTTGATCACCCTTAGGAACGCAGACTAAGAACGCCACGTCCTGCTGCAACGTCTGCATGACCCGCATCCTGGGGCCTCAAGTCGAACCTCCCGGAAAGGCGTTCTTTGCCTTCTTGGGAGGTTCGTCTTGTGACCTCGAGGGGGTAGTCGCTGGAGCTGGACGTTGATCAAGAAATACTAATCATCCACAAGAATTACAATTTATAAATTCCTTAACAAGCACAAAAAGCCCGCATCCCATATTGGGATGCGGGCATGTCCGGCAGTCCGGATTAGTACATTTCAGAAGTTGTCTTCGCCTGCATATGCAGAAGGATATAATCAGGTCCTCCAGCTTTTGAATCTGTACCAGACATGTTGAAACCGCCGAATGGCTGGTATCCAACGATTGCTCCTGTACAGCCGCGGTTGAAATACAGATTCCCGACATGGAAATCTTCGCGCGCTTTCTGGATGTTTTCACGGTTCGTAGTGATGACCGCACCTGTTAAGCCGTACTCTGTATTATTGGCAATTTCCAATGCATGGTCAAAGTCTTTAGCCTTTGTAAAGCCTACAACCGGACCAAAGATTTCTTCCTGCATCAAACGTGCATCAGGAGCAAGGTCAGCGAACACAGTCGGTTTGATGAAGTAGCCTTTAGAGCTGTCCCCTTCTCCGCCTGTCATCAGCTTGCCTTCTTCTTTGCCGATTTCAACATAGCTCATAATCTTGTCAAATGCATTCTGGTCGATAACAGGACCCATGAAATTGCTCTTGTCTTCCGGGTTGCCCTGTGTCAGATCATTTGTCAGCTCAACCACGCGGTTAAGCACTTGATCGTACACATCCTCTACCACCACTGCGCGTGAGCAGGCTGAGCATTTCTGACCGGAGAAACCGAATGCGGAAGCAACGATTGACTGTGCAGCAAGCTCAAGATCTGCCTCTTTGTCAACAACAATTGTATCTTTTCCGCCCATTTCCGCAATCACGCGCTTCAGCCAGATCTGGCCATCATTCAACTTAGATGCACGTTCATTGATGCGCAGACCAACATCACGTGATCCTGTGAATGAAATAAAGCGAGTGTCCTTATGGTCAACCAGATAGTCGCCCACTTCTGCACCGCTTCCAGGTACAAAGTTCAGGACGCCCTTCGGAAGGCCTGCCTGTTCCATGACTTCAACGAATTTCGCTGCAACCACAGGAGTAGTTGAAGCCGGCTTCAGCAGTACAGTGTTTCCGGCAACAATCGCAGCCACAGTCGTACCAGCCATGATGGCAAGCGGGAAGTTCCAAGGTGAAATAACGATGCCCACGCCCAATGGAATATAATCATAGCGGTTATATTCATTCGGACGGCTGTTCACTGGCATGCCGTCTTTCACTTTCAGAGCTTGACGTGCATAGTACTCAAGGAAGTCAATTGCTTCCGCTGTATCTGCATCAGCCTCATTCCAAGGCTTGCCCGCTTCCTTTGTCAGCAAAGCAGAGAACTCATGCTTGCGGCGGCGGATAATCGCTGCTGCCTTGAAAAGCACATCAGCACGCGTCTCAGGCTTCACTTTTCTCCAAGTCTTAAAAGCTTCAACAGCGGCCTGCATTGCCTGCTCGGCATGCTCCTGCGTCGCCTTTGATACACGGCCGATCACTTCTTCTTTATTAGAAGGATTATAGGAAACTATTTTATCTTCAGTCGACACGCGCTCTCCGCCAATCAGCAGATCATAATCCTGGCCAAGATAGCCCTCAACAGTCTTTAATCCCTGCAGGTAGCCCTCGCGCTCTTCTTCAACAGAAAAATTAGTAAAAGGTTCATGCTTGTAAGGTTGTACCATTTATAACGCCTCCTATGTACTAAAACGTTTACATCCAGGTTCCATTTTAACATGACTTTCTATTTATCTCCAACATTCTGAGAAATGTTTATTTTTCCAAAAGTTCTGCAGGTTGTTATTTTAATATATAAATCCTTCCCTTTGTTTTTCCATCTGGCTGTACATGATGGAGCAGCCGCCCTGCCAGCTGCAGGGATGAAACTTGCAAAAAATGCCTGGCCTCTCCGTTTGTAATTGCCGGCCCTATTAATAAGCGATAATCATCCAAAGCAGGCAAATGGCAATCCGCAGCTTTGAAATGGCATTGGGGACATAACCATGTTCCATGTGACCTTCCCATCGGAAGAGCTTGGCAGGATGGACAAAATACACCTGTAATAAGCTCAGCTTTCCTAATATCATATTGTTCAAGGATATCTGCATTTAGAGGGGTATGTTTCTTGAGGATCAGGCGGCTTAGCTTCTTCCATTGTTTATCATCCAGGCAGCTCTCTCTCTGGTTTAATTCAAGCTTCTTTATTTTAGCCGAAAGTGCTTCGCTATGAAGAATGATTTTGGAGATCGATTCGTTTTTGGGGCTTGTCTTCAATAGAGTGTATGGGCTGCTTATGACTATGAGGGATTCAATAGGAATGGGGGGATAGTTCTGCTTCCTGAGCCAGCTGGCCATGAGGGATTTATGTCGCTGAATCTGGATAAGCGGGTCAGGAAATGCTTCCTCCTTCTCGTTTTGCGTCCGGATCAGCTGCTGAAACACGGGATCAAAATACAAGGTTCCAGCCATATTCTTAACTTCAATAGTGACGATGAACTCTTTGGATAAGAGGAGGAAATCCATTTGGAAAAAATGCTCCTTTTCCTGCAGACGGATATCATGGAAAATTAAATACTTATCTTCCGGAAGAAAACCGAGCTGGTACTCTACCGAAAGCTCTCCTCTGTAACCGGCAAGCCCCTTCGCCAATTTTTCCTGGATAAGCTGGTATTTGGGGTGGCTTTGCGGCAGTTGCCGGTGAAGGGCCTGCAGCTTTTGCAGTTTTAAAGGCATTTCTATTTTTTTTAGAATCATAGGAAGCTCCTTTCTTATTTTCTAGTATTTATATACTTGGTTTGGGGGTGGAAATCCTGTTTTTATTGGGAAATTTGTTTGAGCTTTTGGAGAGGGGGGGGCAGGCGACCAGGAGGAGCAGCATATGAGTCATTCTCGGGAGTGGTTGGGCGGCTGGCGGGGCAGTTTGTATTACGGGGGCTTTTTTTGTAAATTAAATGAGCTTTTTTCTATAATTGCCTATTTTTCAGGCGATTTTTACATAAATGAGCCAGCGCGGACTTGCCAAGCTCTCTATTGGCTTATCAGCTCGTTTTGAAGTGAGGTCGAAGAGAGCTTTTTCATCATTTTAAGGCTTAATCTACCGAATCGGGTCTTTTTTCTACCGATTCGCAGAATAATTTCATTAATTCAGCTTGTTTTTTAATTAATTTACGAATTTTTCTACCAAATCACTCCTGACGGTCCTCTTATCGGGCTGAATCCACGCCCTCTGAAAGGCTCTCTGATAGCTCATTTTGAGGGGCTTTTTCACCATTCCGCAGCTTTTTCTACCGACTGGCGCCTTTTTCTACCGAACCGCGCAATCATTTAACCGATTGAGCTAACTTTTCTACCAAATCCACGCGTTTATCTGCCAACTCCCGCTCCCGCCCCACAAAAAAAACAAGCAGCCCCCCAACCGGCTGCTTGTCTCTTCTACTGCTGATAAATATGCACAAATGGTTCCTGGTCTCCGGCTTTCCGGACGATGAGTGCTTCCGGGCCGTTGACGGAGGTGACGCTGACCTGGACGGATATATAGTCAGGGAAATGCTTCATGACGAGTCCGGTCACATATTGGGTAAAGCCTATGCCTTCTGCTTTCCCGTAGAATTGAATCGGGATTTCAATGTTCAGCTCCTGGAGCTGATCCTGAGCATAGAAGGCTTTCCCGATGACCCCGTTGAAGTTCGGGAAGTATTTTTCGACGTCCTGCTTGAAGTTAAGGAATGAGGTGACGTCTTCCCTGTGATCTTCGGTGGCTCCAGGGGATGGGAATAGCACATATTCTTCATCTACGTTTTCCCAGCCGCCTAGCTTGCTGCTTCCTTTGTCCGCCTGGGCATAGGCAAAGAAAGTGCCAGGCACGACTGATTTATTGCTTTCCTGCTCGAAAAGGGCGATGGTGATCGGTACATTTTTAAGCTCGTCCATGCTGCGGAGTCTGCTTAATACCTGATCGGCAATCTGCTTTCCTTCTTTTTCAAGGGTGGCATGATCGATTTTTTTCTCAAAAACGTCTCCATACTCCACTGTTCTGTAGTAGTGAACAGAGTTCAATGCGAGACCGATGACGACTCCTCCGAGATAGGCTTTGCCATCTTCATTTACCAGGTGGTAGTTATGCTCAAGGATATGGGCCAGGTAAATCGGATTTCTTTCTTCCCTCGATTTGATGTCGCCTTTCTCGTCATCCACTGGATTCAGGCCAAGATTGTCTTTTTCCTCGAGATTCTTTTCCTTCAGCTGTGCGGCCGTATATTTGCGGCTCAGCCATTTGCTGACCATGTCTCTTTTTAGAAATTGGCCTTCCTGGAAAAAGTATTTATCGGTATCAAATGAATTTTGGGCCACCCTCATAAGGCCCGTCTCGAATTCATTCAGGTCATATCTTGTATTAATATTGTTGACTACTAGGCCGCGCGCTTCACTAGGCTTAAATGGCGACAATACCCGATAATACTGATCAGAAATCTTATAGTTTGGAATAATCGCATTCTCCTTTGAGTCATCCTGCTCCTGCACCACTTCCTCCTGCTTCTGGAAGTTAGGGGCGCAGCCTGTCAGCAAAAGGACAAGGGACAAGGCGATTATTGATGTTCTTCTCACTGCTTTTACACCTCTTAATTATTTAATTCTTCAACCAGCTGCTCCTCATTCCAAATATCAATTCCCAGGTCCTGGGCTTTCGCCAGCTTGGAGCCGGCATCCTCGCCTGCAATCAGGAGGTCCGTTTTCTTGCTGACGCTTCCGGAAACATTTCCGCCCAGTGCTTCGATCTTTTCTTTTGCTTCATTTCGGCTCAATATGGAAAGCTTGCCTGTCAGCACGATCGTCTTTCCTGCAAAAAACGAGTCGGAGTCCTCTGCCGCAACCGGCTTCGGCCCTTTGTATTCCATGTTGACGCCTGATTCTTTTAATTCGCCGATAAGCTCCTTCGCTTCTTCCTGCTCAAAGAATGCGACAATTGCGCCAGCCATTTTACCGCCGATTTCATTGATTGCCGTCAGATCATCTTCAGAGGCGGCCATCAGGTTATCCATGCTGCTGAAATGCTGGGCAAGCGTTTTGGCTGCCTTGGCGCCTACATGCCTGATTCCTAATCCAAACAGTAGCTTTTCAAGGGAGTTCTGCTTTGATGCCTCAATGGCCTGCACCAGATTATTGACTGATTTTTCGCCCATGCGCTCCATTCCGATCAAAGCTTCATGAGTGAGCTTATAAAGGTCAGCGACATCCTTGATCAGCTCTTTTGCAAACAGCTGGCTGACCACTTTTTCGCCAAGTCCGTCAATATTCATCGCATTCCGGGAGACAAAATGGATCAGCCCCTCACGGATCTGGGCCGGGCATTTCGGATTGATGCAGCGCAGGGCCACTTCACCCTCAAGGCGTACCAGCTCGCTTCCGCACTCAGGACAATGTGTCGGCATTATAAATTCTCGCTCTTCTCCTGTCCTCTGCTCAGCCAGCACATTGACAACCTCCGGGATGATATCTCCGGCTTTCTTGACGACGACCTTGTCACCGATCTTGATGTCTTTTTCACGGATCAGGTCTTCATTATGAAGTGATGCACGCTGGACAGTTGTCCCGGCGACACGGACCGGTTCAAGCAGGGCTGTAGGAGTGACAACGCCGGTACGTCCGACGCTCAGCTCAATATCCCTTAAAGTGGTGACCACTTCTTCAGCAGGGAATTTATAAGCAATCGCCCAGCGCGGGCTTTTCGCTGTTGCACCCAGCTCTTCCTGAAGTGCAAGCGAGTCAACCTTGATGACGATTCCGTCTATATCGTAATCCAGGTTAGGCCGCTTCTCGGTCCAGCTGCTGACATATTCAATAACTTCTTCTATGCTGGCGCATTTTCTGCGCTCTTTGTTCGTCTTGAATCCGAGTGTTTCCAGATAATCCAGTCCGGCACTGTGTGATTCTACACCTGTATCGCCAGTGTTTGATATCCCGTATAAAAAGATATCAAGATTTCGGGAAGCGGCGATGCGGGGATCGAGCTGGCGAAGGGAGCCTGCAGCCGCATTGCGCGGATTTGCAAACGGCTCCTCGCCCCGCTCTTCTTTCCCTTTATTCAATGCTTCAAAGGAACGGCCAGGCATGAATGCTTCCCCGCGCACCTCAATGGATACAGGCTCTGAAAGGCGGAGGGGAATGGAGCGGATTGTCCGCAGGTTTACGGTGATATCCTCTCCGATCGTCCCGTCCCCCCTTGTCGCACCCTGGATGAACAGCCCATCCTCATATTTCAGGGCGACGGCCAGGCCATCAATTTTCAGCTCGCACACATAAGAAAGATTTTCTCCTGCAGTCTGCCGCACCCGGCGGTCAAAGCTGCGCAGATCTTCTTCGTTGAAGGCATTGCCAAGGCTCAGCATAGGTGTTTGGTGCTCGACCTTTTCGAACATATCGAGTATTTCGCCGCCGACCCGCTGGGTAGGGGAATCAGCGGTTTTCAGCTGAGGATGTTCATTTTCAAGCTCCATCAGCTCTTTCAGAAGCCGGTCATACTCAGAATCCGGCACTGACGGCTTATCAAGGACATAATATTCATAGCCATATTGATTCAGCAGATTATGCAGTTCTTTTACTCTTGCTTCGGCATTTTGAAGGTCCATATTTTCCAGCCCTTTCATTAGAAAAGCGCAAGCGCCTTGCTCCCTAAAGGAACGCAGACTAAGAACGCCACGTCCTGTGGCAACGTCTGCATGACCCCCATCCTGGGGGCCTCAAGACGATCCTCCCTAAAAGGCGTTCTTTGCCTTTTTGGGAGGATTGGCTTGTGACCTCGAGGGGGTAGGCGCTGGAGCTAGACAGTAATCGAAGATAAAAAATAAACTTTCTTACCTTTAGAAAAACTCGGCCGCTGCCCGCCTCCAATTAGGCCTGGCAGCTCCGCAGCAATTATGCTTTTTATCCTATATTTCTGTACTGTATCATCCTTTTGTAATCGGAGCGAATTTTGCCAGCAGGCGTTTGATGCCGGTCGGGCTCGGGAAGGCGATATCGAGCTCTGTTCCTTCTCCCTGGCCTTTTACGCTGACAACTGTTCCGGTGCCCCATTTTCCATGGACGGCTTTGTCTCCGACCTGCCAGCCAAGGGCATCCCCGCCGGTCGAGGCAACAGCCGGCTTGACCACGGCCTTGCGCATAGCCTGCCGCGGTGCTGAGGATGATAGTTGCCGTCCTCCTGCTGCCGGGCTGCCAAATGGAGAAGGTGATGCCTTCTTCGGCTCGATCCCTTCGATAAGGTCTGCCGGGATTTCCTGGATGAAGCGTGATGGAGGATTCATATTCGTCCGTCCGAATAATGTCCTCATCTGGGCATTAGTTATATATAATTCTTCCTCTGCACGGGTGATTCCCACATAGGCGAGGCGGCGTTCTTCTTCCATTTCCGCCTCTTCCATGAGGGAGCGGCTGTGAGGGAAGACGCCTTCCTCAAGCCCGATCAGGAATACAACGGGGAATTCCAGCCCCTTTGCGGAGTGAAGCGTCATAAGGACGACACTATCGGTCTTTGTGCCATCGTCTTCAAGCTTGTCAATGTCTGCAACAAGGGCCAGGTCTGTCAGGAAAGCGACGAGTGTTTTATCTTCGCTGCCGTCCTCGAAGTTTTTCGTTACAGACAGGAACTCGTCGATGTTCTCCAGGCGGCTTTGGGCTTCAATTGACTTCTCTGCCTTCAGCATGTCCCTGTAGCCGGACTTCTCCAGCACTTCCTCTACAAGCTCAGTTACAGACAAATATTCCTGCATCTGTTCGTAGCTTCTGATCAGATCGCGGAACTCGGTTGCCGCCTTCGTGATTTTCGGGCTCAGGCCAATCAGGTCAAGGGCATCGAGTGCCTGGTACATCGTCATATCATGCATCTGCGCAAAATTGGCGATTTTGTCCACGGACCCTGAGCCTATGCCGCGTTTTGGCACGTTGATCACGCGCTGCAGGCTGATGTCATCATCAGGATTGGCAATCAGCCTCAGATAGGCAAGGATATCCTTGATTTCTTTTCTGTCATAGAACTTGATGCCGCCGACAATGGAGTACTCGATGTTTGATTTAAGCAGCACTTCCTCCATTACACGTGACTGGGCATTGGTCCGGTAAAGGATGGCGATCTCGGAATACTTCCGTTTGCCGCTGTCGACCATTTCTTTGATTTTCCCTGCGACAAACTGCCCTTCACCCTGCTCGCTGTCGGCGCGGTAATGGAACAGTTTATTGCCTTCTGCATTTTCTGTCCAGAGATTCTTGGCCTTCCTGTTGAGGTTCTTGGCAATCACCTCATTGGCAGCCAGCAGGATCCGCTTTGTTGAACGGTAATTCTGCTCCAGGAGGATTGTGCGGGCATTTTGGTAATCTTTTTCAAATGACAGGATATTGGCAATGTCAGCTCCGCGCCAGCGATAGATTGACTGGTCGGAGTCCCCGACCACGCAAAGATTCTTGAATCTGTCTGCCATCAGCTTTACAAGCATATATTGTGCTCTGTTTGTATCCTGATACTCATCAACATGGATATATTGGAATTTGCGCTGATAATATTCCAGCACCTCAGGCACCCGCTGGAATAGCTGGATCGTTGTCATGATCAGGTCATCAAAGTCCAGCGCCTGATTTTTGCGGAGGCGTCTTTGATATTCTGTGTATACGTCGCTTGCGATCTGCTCGAAGTAGCCGCCGGCCGCCTTTGCATATTCCTCCGGGTCGATCAGTTCGTTCTTCGCCGAGCTGATGCTGCCCAGAATCGCACGCGGGTCGTATTTTTTGGGATCCAGATTCTTTTCCTTGAGGATCGCCTTGATGACAGACTGCTGGTCTGTTGTATCAAGGATCGTGAAATTACGGTTAAAGCCGATTCTGTCTATATCTCTCCTGAGAATCCGCACACACATTGAGTGGAACGTTGAAATCCAAATATCATCGGCTGCTCCCCCCATCATGTTCTGGATCCTCTCGCGCATTTCCCTTGCCGCCTTGTTAGTGAAGGTGATGGCAAGGATGTTATACGGGTTTACCCCTTTTTCAACCATCAGGTATCCAATCCTGTGGGTCAGCACCCTCGTCTTTCCGCTTCCCGCACCGGCCATGATAAGCAGCGGCCCGTCCGTTGCCTTTACAGCATTCTGCTGCTGGGCATTCAATCCGTTTAATAATTTATCCGTTAAATATTGCATCTTTTTATTCACCGCCAAACAAACATATGTTCTTTATAGTTAGTGTATCCTTAAGTCCCTCTGCAAGCAACTTTATTTAGGCAAAACTGTCTTTAGAGCTTCATCTAGATTTTCATATATTATATTGCCGACAACAATGACGTCCGCTGCTTCAGCCATTTCCCTTGCCTGTGCTTCAGACGAGATTCCTCCGCCGTAGAAAAAGGTTGTTTCCTCCAGTGTGCGCTTGACTTCAGCCGCAAGCCCGGGATCGCCATATGTCCCGCTGTATTCGAGATAGAAGATTGGGAGATGAAACATCTTCTCTGCCATCATGGCGTATGCAACAACATCCTCTGCATCCAGATCCGTCTTCGCCCCTGTCAGCTTTGCCGCCTTGCATTCGCTGTTCAGGATGCAATAGCCCTGGACAAGGATTTCCTCCCAGCTCATGATCTCGCCGTATTCCTTGACCGCCTGATGATGAAGCCCGGTGATCCATTTGCTGTCCCCGCTGTTCAGGACAGACGGGATAAAATACAAATCAAAGCCCGGAGTAACAGACTCAATCGTCGAAACTTCGAGCACGCAGGGCACCGTATAGCGGCGTATTCTTGCCATGAGGTCCAGCACCTTTTCAAGTGTAATGCCGTCTGTTCCTCCGACTATTACAGCATCCGTCCCTGATTCGCAGATCCGCTCCAGGTCCCGGTCAGAAATTTCTTTATTGGGATCGAGTTTAAAGGCGTGGCGCCACTCGCGAACATCATACATGCATACTTGCCTCCATTCTATCATTCCATTACAACATTATAGCATTAGACACTGGAATCAAAAAGGAAAGCAGGGAGGACTTTTCCTGCATATTGATGGAAGAAGGCAAGTCATGCCTGCAGGATGCGGGGCGGCAGCGAAAACAAAAAGCGCAGACCGGAATGCTGGCTTTTCCTAAAGAAAAAGCCGCGGGATCTTCATCCTGCGGCTTTTCATCAATTATTCTGCTGCGGCCTGTGCTTCTTCGTCCTTGATGCGCTCAAGGGCCATTTCGTAGGCGTCATTGCCATAATTCAGGCAGCGTTTTACACGGGAAATCGTTGCCGTGCTTGCTCCTGTTTCTGTTTCGATCTTATGATAGGTCTTTCCTTCGCGCAGCATCCGGGCAACCTCAAGGCGCTGGGCAAGAGATTGGATTTCATTTACCGTGCAAAGATCGTCGAAGAATCGATAGCATTCTTCCAGGTCTTTTAGGGACAGGACCGATTTGAACAATTGATCCAGTTCTTTGCCTCTAAGTTTTTCAATTTGCATATGGGGTCTCCTTTATTTAAACCATATTTTTTAAGATTTAATTAGATTCATTCAAGCTGACTGCCTGGCCGAGGCCAGGGTCTGATGGAACAACATTGATCCATGTCTTTCCGCGGACCAGCGGTGCTTCCTTTCCATCAATATAAGGAAGCAGCCTTCCTTTTTCATTTTTCCACTCAACTTCCACGAGGAGGCCTTTCTGAAGAAGATAGCCTCTTCCCCCAGATGTTAAGTTAATCTCACGCCTGCCTGCACTGTCAACAATTTTGTGGGAGGCTTCTATGATGAATATATTGTCAATCAGGACGGGGGCGCCGCTGTCATAATCAGCGGTCAGTTCGCCATTGGAATATCTTTTGTATTTATCTAGATTCCTGTCGTATTCATAGGTGCTCGAGAATGTTTCGTTTGAAAGGTACGAAACCTTTGCACTCTCTGCTTCTTCGCCTGTGAGCTGCCCTGCTTCTTCAGCTGTCATGAAGCTGAGGGGACCGGGGGCTTCTTCCATTTCATAGTCCTTTTCCGCTGCCCCCTTCAGAATATTTTCATAAGAGGTATACGAGTTATGCGGCGCCTTGCGGAAACCGGCCCTTTGAAAAAGGGTCCCGTCATAATAAAGACCATTCAGATGGTCGATATAGCCGTTGTCCATAAGCTCCTTCGCGTCCGGGCTGTTTCCGTGGCAGACATAAAGCCCATCATATGCTTTGGCAAGCTCGATGTAATAATCACGGGCACTCCTGACCGGACCGATCTTCTCCGGCTGTTCACTTTGGTATATGGCCAGGAACCTGGTCACATCCCCTTCCGCTAAAAGCTCATAAACAATATCAGCTTCCGGAAGTCCGGATTGCGGTCTTGCAGCCGGATGGTTATTGATCATCACTGCGACGGCACGGCCAGCGGCTTCCTTCTCTGTGCCAATCCCTGTCAGCGGAAAGGCATACGGCGATTCTGCCACTGTTTCCTGTCCTTCGTCTTCCTTGGAAGGTTGTTCAACCGGAGCCTGATTATTCCCTTTTCCAGGCTCTGCCTCATCATTTGACTTGCTGCACCCTGAAATAAGCATCAGCACTGCTGCTGAAAGCATCATCCACTTCTTTATCTTTTTCACCCCTGTTGATCCCTATCTATCTTTATAGTCTATTCTTTTATATTTTAACGCATTATCGTTGGAAAGAGTACCGTTTTATTCATGACATCATACATTCCATGCTGAGTGATCCGGATGTACGGAAGATGGGTCGATGAGAAAAAGAGGAGCGAATAGATCGGGTCCTCGAATCTGTACCCTTTTTCTTCGAGCAGCCTCAGCAGCTTCTTTTCATCCTCTATCAAGTCTGGAACGGCCTTTGCGGACATCCCTCCATTCAGCGGGAGCTCGACCTCGCATTCAATCGTTCCATTTCCGGCAATCGCAATCCCTCCGCCGAGCATTTTGATCCGTTCAAAGGCTGTCAGCATATCCTGTTTGTTCTTCCCGATCAGGATGATATCCCCGGTATTGGAGAACGAGCTCGCCATGCCCCCAATCCTGCTGGCAAAGCCCTTCAGCATGGTGTTGATCCGCCATTTGCCCTTCCTGTCAACAAGCATGAAGAAGCATTCATCATGGTCTTCTGACAGCTCTTCATAGGAAACATCAATGGAGATGGAATACGGTTTTGTAATCACTGCGTTTTCCATTTTGATCCCAAACGGCATGGAGAATTGCATATCATCACCCGTCAGGCTCCAGTCAATGTCCAGCTTTTCAAAGCCATGTTCCTCCCAGGTATTCCAGCCGTAAGCACCTTCCACTTCTTTGCCGTCCTTTTTGACCCATTTGCCTTTCGCCAGGACAGAAACCGGTGTGGGGTTTCTTTCATCTTCAAGGAAGTTGATGTTGGCAATTCTGCCTGTCGTGATATTGCCATGAAGATAGTCGATGTTATAATGGCGGGCGGGATTGATCGTCCCCATATTATAAGCGTCTATTACAGGCACCCCTTTTTCGATGGCAATCCTGATCATATGATCAATCATGCCTTGCTCGTAAAAGGAAGCGGACGAACCATCCGTCGTAAAAATAAACCGGTCATACATATCGATTCCCAGCTCATGAATTTCTTCCAGCAGCTTAGGCAGGTCCGGCCTGATGGAGGAATGGCGAAGGGATACCGTATATCCATGCATGAGCCGGTCATAAGCCTCTTTTCCTGTCATCGCTTCATGGTCGCAGTCTGCGCCAAAGAGCATCATCTTCGCCAGTGTTTTTTCCGATGCACCCGGGAAATGCCCTTCAATCTGCTTGCGCATCCGTTTAGCTTCCTGTATCCAGTGAAGCATCATATCATCGCCGTCCAAAAGCCGCGGCCACCCTGTGAGTTCCCCGCCCTGCAGGACGGCGTCATGTTCAAGCCAGGATTTGATGTTTCCATGGGAGAAGGCCTGTTCTTCATTTTGAATCTCTGTCTGAGCATCAAACCGGCACCACCAATACATCGTAGAAGGAATATTGCGCATCTCCCTCAAAAAAGAAAACGCTTTCTTTTTATCCATCTGCAAAACAAGCGACATATTATCATTGATGAGTGTCGTTGTGCCGAGTTGTGATGCATAGGCCGCCAGAGAATGGGGATTATAAAGTTGAAATGGATGGGCATGGGGCTCAATATAGCCTGGAACAAGCCATTCGCCATGACAGTCCCTGATTTCACAGCCGTCTGTCCGTGCAGGAAGCTTCTCTCCGACATAGACAATCCGGTCGTCATAGATCCAGATATTGGCGGTAATCCATTTATTCAGTACTTGGTTTAAGTATGTGGCATTTTTCAAAAGCATAGTCGGGGCAAGCTTTCCATCCAGAACGGAGACCTGTTCCCTAATTTGTTTGTTTTTCCACCGATACCGCTGTTCGAGCAACAATGTCCCCTCCGTTTACGATGCCGCTGAGACGGCTTAGTTATATTTTAAAAAGATCTTAAAAGATCAGATTCTAAAAAAGAAAGCCCTTTCAGAGCTGTTCTATCTATACTAACATATTTCACTGTTTAACGCATTAAAGAATTGTAAAGAAATTGAAAATTTTGTGAAGGAGTGCAGAAGTCATGAAGATCAAGCAGAACATCGGCATCTTGAATGCTCTTATCCGCATCACCATCGGTCTTACCGTCCTTTCCTGGAGCACCGCGAAGCTGGTAAAAATGCCTTGGCGTGATTCTTATTTGGTAATGGCTATGCTTGGGGCCATGAAGGTGGCAGAAGGGATTGTCCGCTATTGTCCGGTGACAGCCATGCTTGACCGCGGACAGGATATGATGAATGAAAGCGGCAGCCGGAAAGATCATTCTGAACAGAAGCATCATGAACACCAGGCTGGCGGGAGCAAACAGGACCTGAACGATCAGGATCTGGCCATGCTTGAAAAGACCCTGATGCAGAATAACACGCTTAAATGAGAAAAAAGAAAGCGGCGGACACCTGTATAAAGGTGCCTGCCGCTTTTGAATCTTAAGGAGATGATATGAATGTTTCTTGAGTATGTTACCGATATGTCGTTTGTGCTGATCATCCTGATCGGCAGCATCGTCGCAATTCTTTACGCTTTTATAAGGAAGTCCGGGAAGAAAGGCGCGCGATAGCCCTGCCGCCTATATCCCTGCGGTAGAAAACACCGTCGCACTGAAGCTTTTCAAGCCCGGCATAGACTTTTTCCTGCGCCTCTGAAAGGCTTTCGGCCCTGGCGCCGGCGAGAAGCACCCGTCCTCCATCAGTCACAAACTCACCGTCTTCATTCTGTTTTGTGCCGGCATGGAAGACAAACAAGGAAGAATCCAGCTCACTGAGCCCTTTCAGCACGTCTCCCTTTCCGTAAGACTCCGGATAGCCTTTGGAAGCAGCGACGACACCAAGCACAAATTGGGAATCCCAATCTATTTCCGGCTTCCCGCCATCAATCACAGCCAGCATGGCTTCAGCCAGGTCCGACTTCATCCTGGGAAGCACTGCCTGGGTTTCCGGATCACCGAAGCGCGCGTTGAATTCGATGACCTTCGGGCCCTGCCCTGTATTGATCAGGCCTGCATACAGCACGCCGCAGAAGCTTCGGCCTTCGAGCTCCATCGCCTTTGCCGCCGGCTCAAGGATTGTCCGTACGGCCTCCTCCACCACAGCATCGCCAATGTGAGGGACTGGTGAATAGGCACCCATCCCGCCTGTGTTCGGCCCAAGGTCACCATCATATGCCCGCTTATGGTCCTGGGCAATTTCAAGCGGCACCACCGTGCTTCCGTTGACAAAAGCCATCAGGGAGAATTCCTCCCCTTCAAGGAATTCTTCAATGACTACCTTCGCCGAGGCTTCCCCGAACCGGGCACCTACCATCATTTCTTCTAGCGCCTGCTGGGCTTCATCGAGGGTCATGGCGACCGTGACTCCTTTGCCTGCCGCAAGCCCATCAGCTTTAATCACGATGGGAGCCCCTTTTTCAATAAGATAGCTCCTGGCTTTTTCATAATCAGTGAATGCCCGATACTCTGCAGTAGGGATATCGTATTTCTCCATCAGCTCTTTGGCGAAGGACTTGCTTCCTTCAATGACAGCTGCCTCTTTTTTCGGGCCGAATACCTTCATTCCCAGACTGCCAAGGAAGTCTGCCAGCCCTGCCTGAAGCGGTGCCTCCGGGCCGATGACTGTCAGTCCGATTTCATTTTCCTTTGCAAAGGCTGCTATCTCCGGAAAATTCATTTCATCTATCGGAACCTGAATGGCACAATCTGCCATTCCGTGATTCCCTGGTGCTGCATACACTTGATCCACAGACGGGCTTTCGCTCATTTTCCGGCAGATGCTGTGCTCCCTGCCGCCGCGCCCGATGACTAATACGTTCACCATCCATCAGCTCCCTGATTAATGTTTGAAATGCCTTACTCCTGTTAATACCATCGCAATCCCATATTCGTCTGCCTTTTTCACAGAATCCTGATCCTTGATAGAGCCGCCAGGCTGGATGATGGCAGTGATGCCTGCCTTGGCTGCCGCTTCAACAGTATCATCCATAGGGAAAAACGCATCAGAAGCGAGCACTGCTCCTTCTGCACGGTGACCTGCTTGCTCCAGAGCGATTTTGGCCGCTCCGACACGATTCATCTGTCCAGCTCCGACGCCTAAAGTCATCTCTTTGTTATTCACGACAATCGCATTGGACTTCACATGCTTAACAACCTTCCAGCCAAGCTTTAACGCCGCCCATTCTTCCTCTGTCGGCTCTCTCCTGGTTGCAACAGTAACGGTGGCATCCTCCAGGGAATAGCGGTCATATTCCTGAACGAGAAGTCCCCCTTCTATGCTGGTCAGTCTTGCCTCTTCCTTCTTTTCCACGTCAAAGGGAATGGTCAGGAGGCGGATATTCTTTTTGCCTGTCAATATTTCTAGCGCCTCTTCCGAATAGGACGGAGCAATGACAATTTCAAGGAAAATTTCATGGAGCTTCTTTGCAGTTTCAGCATCCACTTCCCGGTTCAGCGCAATGATACCCCCAAAGATGGAAACAGGATCTGCTTCAAATGCTTTTGTAAATGCATCATAAGTATCTTTGCCCGTTCCGACGCCGCAAGGATTCATATGCTTCACAGCAACAGCAGCCGGATCCTTGAATTCCCTGACGATCTGCAGTGCAGCTTCTGCATCATTGATATTGTTGTAGGAAAGCTCTTTCCCATGAAGCTGCTCTGCATTGGCAATTGAAAATTCAGAGCCGAGGGGCTTCCGGTAAAAAGCAGCCTTCTGATGAGGATTCTCGCCATAGCGCAGCGTTTGTTTCAATTCGTATGTAACAGTCATTTTTTCCGGATTCTCTTCACCTGCAAGCTTAGTCATATATTCAGCAATCAGACTGTCATAGGAAGCTGTATGGCGGAAGACCTTCGCTGCAAGCCTGCGGCGTGTTGCGGGCTGGGTTTCACCGTTTTCATTGAGTTCCGAAAGGACGGTTCCATAGTCTGAGGGATCGATGACCACTGTGACATATTGGTGATTTTTTGCAGATGCGCGCAGCATGGCAGGTCCGCCGATATCAATGTTTTCAATCGCATCCTCGACTGATGCATCGCTCTTGGCGATAGTCTGCTGGAAAGGATACAGATTAACACAGACGATGCTGATCGGATCAATTCCATGCTCCTCCATCTGGGCATGATGCCCGGGCTGATCGAATTTTGCCAAAAGGCCCCCATGAATCATCGGATTCAAAGTCTTAACGCGGCCTTCAAGAATTTCCGGGAATCCGGTGACGTCGCTTACCCCGATTACATCAACGCCGCTTTCCTGGAGTGCTTTCTTTGTGCCGCCCGTTGATATGATCTCATAGCCAAGACTGGCGAGCTCCTTGGCAAAATCGACAATTCCGTTTTTGTCTGACACACTGATTAACGCTCGCTTTTTCAATTTGAATTCCTCCTGTTGACTGTCCTTATTTACTGCTGCTGATCCTTGCTGCATCTTCTGCAAATATCTTTTTCAAAGTAGCAGGATACAATCTGTGTTCGATCCGGTGAATTTTTTCCTGCAGGCTCTCCCTCGTCTCGGCTTCATCAAGCTTCACAGACTGCTGGGCAATGATCGGCCCTGTGTCCATTCCGGCATCCACATAATGAACCGTTACACCGCTCATCGGCACCCTGGCTGCGAGTGCCTGTCCGATGGCATCTTTTCCCGGAAAGGAGGGCAGAAGCGAAGGATGGATATTGACAATCCTTCCCTCATATTCGGCAAGGAGAACCTCACCGATCAGCCTCATATATCCTGCCAGAATGATGAATTCAGCTCCGCACTCCCTGAGCCTGACGAGAATTTCCTCTTCATATGCCTGCTTGCTTTCAAACTCTTTTGCACGGAAGGAAAAGCTCGGCACTCCACTTGCTTCTGCCCTCTCCAGGCAATAAGCTCCCGGCCTGTCAGAAACCAAAAGCCGGATATCCGCATCCAGTCCGCCGCTTTTTACAGCATCTATTATAGCCTGAAAGTTGGTTCCGCTTCCGGAAGCAAATACTGCTATCTTTTTCATGGGAACCTCCGAAATCCGTTTTACACGGTAATTTGAATTCCTTCTTTCCTATTAACCGTCCCGAGTCTGTAGGCTTTTTCTCCTGAAGCATTCAGGTGGCTGATGAGCATGTCAGCCTGCTCCGGGCTGACAGCCGCGGCCATTCCCGTGCCCATATTAAAAATATTATACATTTCCATGCGATCCAGATTGCCCAGCTTTTCCATAAGAGCGAATACCGGCGGGATTTCCCTTCCGCTTTCATCAATTTCAGCTCCAAGCCCCTCTGGAAGCATTCTTGGAAGATTTTCAATGAATCCGCCGCCTGTGATATGGGCCAATCCCTTGATGTCGAATTTTTTCATCGCATCAAGCACCGGCTTCACATAAATCCGCGTCGGCTTCAGAAGCTCCTCGCCCAATGTGCAGCCAAGTTCCTCCTGATAACTGTCCAGCATCAGGCCGGCATCCTCCAGCAGGATCTTTCTGACAAGAGAATACCCATTGCTGTGGATCCCGTTCGATGCAAGGCCGACAAGTACATCGCCTTCCTTGATCGTGCTCCCGTCAATCAGCGCTGACTTCTCACATGCCCCTGCTGCAAAACCGGCCAGATCATATTCTTCCTCTTTGTACATGCCGGGCATTTCGGCTGTTTCTCCGCCAACAAGCGCACAGCCGGCCTGCTCGCAGCCGTCTGCAATGCCTTTGACGATTGCTTCAATCCTTGCCGGATCCGCTTTTCCGCATGCGATATAATCAAGGAAATACAGCGGTTCAGCGCCCTGTACGACAATATCATTCACGCACATGGCAACAGCATCCACTCCGATTGTATCATGCCGGTCCATCATGAACGCGAGCATAAGCTTTGTGCCGACCCCGTCTGTCCCTGAAACCAGCACCGGCTCCTTCAGGTTCAGGACTGACAGATCAAACATGCCGCCGAATCCGCCCAGGCCTCCCATTACGCCAGCCCTCTGCGTCCTCTGCACATGCTTTTTCATCCTGGATACCGCCTCATATCCTGCTTCTATATCGACGCCAGCCTGCTTATAGGCATTAGCCATTACAGTTCCCCCTCTATCATGATTATTTGAAAAGAAAAGCAGCATTGCTGAATGCCGCTTCTTAGACTTTTTCGTAAGGATGAATGGTAGAAGGATAGATTTCAGTCGGATAGTTCCCGGTAAAGCATGCCAGGCACTGGCCTTTCAATGCTCCCGAATCTGTCCTGCCGATTGCTTCGATCATCCCTTCCGCGCTTAAAAAGGAAAGGGTGTCTGCCCCGATGATTTCCCGAATCTCTTCAACAGAATGCTCGGAGGCAATCAATTCCTCCCGTGTCGATGTATCGATCCCGTAGAAGCAAGGGTTCTTGATCGGCGGTGAACTGATCACGACATGAACCTCAGTCGCGCCTGCTTCGCGGAGCATGGTGACGATCCTTCTGCTTGTTGTGCCGCGGACAATGGAATCATCGACCATGATGACCCTTTTGCCCTCGACAACGCCGCGCACAGGGGAGAGCTTCATCTTGACGCCCTGCTCCCTCAATGATTGGGACGGCTGGATGAATGTCCTGCCGACATATCTATTCTTGATCAGCCCCATTTCATAAGGAATCCCGGATGCTTCTGCATAGCCGATGGCAGCTGAAATGCTTGAATCAGGCACGCCTGTCACCACATCTGCTTCAAAAGGAAACTCTTCAGCCAGCTTCTTCCCAAGGTTTTTGCGGGCCGTATGGACATTGATGCCGTTGATATTGCTGTCAGGCCTTGAAAAATAAACATATTCCATCGTGCACATGGCTGTCGTTGAGGCAACCGCAAACATCTCGGAACGGAAGCCTTCATCATCAATGATCAAGAGCTCGCCAGGAAGAACATCCCTGATGAATTCTGCCCCGACCACATCAAATGCACAGGTCTCGGAAGCTACCACATAGGCATCGCCAAGCTTGGCGAGCGATAGCGGCCGCATGCCATTCGGGTCAAGCGCCACCATCAATTCGGTTTCTGTCATGATCAGAAATGCATATGCGCCCTTTACCATGGAAAGGGCCGTTTTAACCCGGTCCTTTAAGGCTGAAAAACCGCCGCGCTTGATCAGATGGGCCAG
Source organism: Bacillus sp. UMB0728 (assembly GCF_002858875.1). NCBI lineage: Bacteria > Bacillati > Bacillota > Bacilli > Caryophanales > Bacillaceae > Bacillus > Bacillus sp. UMB0728. The sequence goes on from NZ_PKLA01000006.1 coordinate 330,762, forward strand.
CACCTCTGTATCTGAGCTGGTCTGGAAGATGCTTCCCTGTCCTTCAAGCTGATTTTTCAATGCAGTGGCATTTACCAGATTGCCATTATGAGCAAGTGCCAGGCCGCCGTTTTGTGAGTTAAACAGAAGAGGCTGGACATTTTCATATCCGCCGCCGCCTGCTGTTGCATAGCGGACATGACCGATGGCCGACTTTCCGTCCATTGCCTCCATGGCATCCTCGGTGAATATTTCCGCAACAAGTCCTTCACCTTTCAGACCCTTCAGCTTTTTCCCGTCTGTCACGACCATCCCTGTACCTTCCTGGCCGCGGTGCTGCAGGCTGTGAAGGCCGTAATAGGTGATCTGGGCGGCATTTTCATGCCCCCAGACACCAAAGATTCCGCATTCTTCGTTCAGGCCTCTTATTTCAGCAAGCATGGGATTGCTCCTTTCCAGGCTGATTTCAGAACTTCAGTTTGTTCTTTCATAACCAGACCGCTGTCAGAGTGGACTTCAAGTACAGGCTCGTCTGTCACCTCGCCGACCAGAATCGCATCAGTCATGCTTTCAAATGCCTGCTGATCTTCCTTTTTAACAGTGAGGAGGAAGCGGGACTGTGATTCACTGAATAGTGCGCTGGTCTCGTCTCCTGAAATGCGGATCAAAGCGCCAAGTCCCTCAGAGCCTATCACGCTCTCAGCAGCTGCAACTGCAAGTCCGCCTTCTGCCAGGTCATGAGCGGAAGAGACAAGCCCCGCACGGATGGCTTTTAGCACCTGCTCCTGATTCCGTGCTTCTTTTTCCAGGTCAAGCTCCGGTGCTTTTCCGAATATCTCGCCGTGAACAAGCTTTTGCAGCTCGCTGCCGCCAAACTCGGCCTTTGTTTCTCCGAGAAGATAAATTAGATCGCCAGCCTGCTTGAAGCTCTGGGTTGTAATATGGTCAACATCTTCTACAAGTCCGACCATCCCGACTACTGGTGTTGGATAGACGGCTGTACCGTTGGTTTCGTTATATAGTGACACGTTTCCGCCGATAACCGGCGTATTCAGGGCAAGGCAGGCACTGCTCATGCCGTCTGCTGCTTTTTCCAGCTGCCAGAAGATCTCAGGCTTTTCCGGATTGCCGAAGTTCAGGCAGTCTGTAATGGCAAGCGGTTCGGCACCGGATGCAATAATATTCCTTGCTGCTTCAGCCACGGCAATCTTTCCGCCTGTTTCAGGATCCAAATACAGATAACGCGAATTGCAGTCGGTTGTCATGGCAAGCGCCTTGCGCGTTCCGCGGATTCTTACGACCGCCGCATCAGAACCTGGAGAAACAACTGTGCTCGTGCGAACCATATAGTCATATTGGTCATAGACCCATTCCTTGCTTGCAATGGTAGGCTGCTGCAGCAGGCGCATCAGAGTTTCCCCTGCATTCCCTGCTGCCGGAATTTCCGTCTCCATAGCCTGGAATTCACGGAAATACTCAGGCTCGCGTGAAGGCTTGTGGTATACAGGCGCTTCCTCGGCAAGTGCATCAGCCGGAACGTCTGCCACCACTTCCCCTTTATGTAGGAGGCGCAGCATTTTATCATCTGTCACCCGGCCGATCGCCACGGCTTCAAGTTCATATTTTGAAAAAAGATCAACGATTTCCTGCTCACGCCCTTTTTGGACGACAATCAGCATACGCTCCTGTGATTCAGACAGCATCATTTCATAGGCAGTCATGCCCGTTTCCCTCTGCGGGACAAGATCAAGATTCATCTCGATGCCGGAGCCTGCTTTGCTGGCCATTTCGGCAGAAGAGCTTGTCAGCCCGGCTGCCCCCATGTCCTGGATGCCTACAAGCGCGTCGTTCTTAACCAGCTCAAGGCATGCCTCAAGCAGCAGCTTCTCCATGAACGGATCGCCGACCTGGACGGCAGGGCGCTTTTCTTCAGACTGCTCTGTCAGTTCCTCTGAAGCAAAGGTCGCGCCGTGGATACCATCGCGGCCTGTCTTTGCACCAACATACATAACCGTATTGCCGACTCCATGCGCCTGGCCTTTTTTTATATCTTTATGATCGATCAGCCCGACGCACATGGCATTGACAAGAGGGTTGCCTTCATAGGAAGCATCAAACTGCACTTCGCCCCCGACAGTCGGAATGCCGATGCAGTTTCCGTAGCCGGCAATGCCTGCCACTACTTCTTTAAAAAGGTACCGAACGCGAGGAGAATCCAGCTCTCCAAAGCGAAGAGAGTTAAGGAGAGCGATCGGTCTTGCTCCCATTGAAAATACATCCCGGATAATGCCGCCCACACCCGTTGCCGCTCCCTGGTAAGGCTCGATTGCAGATGGGTGGTTATGGCTTTCAATTTTAAATACAACTGCCTGGCCGTCTCCGATGTCAACGATGCCAGCTCCTTCCCCAGGGCCCTGCAGGACGCGCTCGCCTTTGACCGGGAATTTTTTCAGGACCGGCTTGGAATTTTTGTAACTGCAATGCTCTGACCACATGACGGAAAACAATCCGAGCTCTGTGTAATTCGGCAATCTGCCAAGGATGTCCTCAACCATTGCAAATTCCTGATCCGTCAATCCCATCTCTTTGTAGACTTTCTCTGTTACAATCTGCTGCGGGCTTGGCTCAAGCATTAACGGCATAAGATTCCCTCCATTGTTTGACGATTGATTGGAAAAGCTTCAGTCCATCGGCACCGCCCAATAGCTGGTCGACGGCCCTTTCAGGGTGCGGCATCATGCCAAGGACATTACCTTTTTCATTGATGATTCCGGCGATGTTCCCAAGGCTTCCATTCGGATTCTCGCCGCTGTATGTGAATACGATCCTATTATTATCTTTAAGTGATTTTAGTGTGGCTTCATCGCAGTAATAATTGCCTTCTCCATGTGCGATTGGGATAGTGATTTCTTCGCCCTGTTGATAGGCGGAAGAGAAGATCGTTTGATTATTCGCTACCTGCAGCTGAACGGGCCGGCACATAAATTTCAGGCTTTCATTCCTGCGCATCGCTCCTGGCAGTAGGCCGGTTTCAAGGAGTATCTGGAATCCATTGCAGACACCAAGGACCGGTTTTCCTTCCTCTGCTGCTTTGATCACGGCCTTCATCACCTTGCTGAAGCGGGCGATCGCGCCGGAACGGAGATAATCTCCATAAGAGAAACCTCCAGGCAGAAGGATCGCATCATAGTCATCAAGGCTTTCTGTATCATGCCATACGTATTCTGCCTGCTCCCCGAGCTCATCCTGGATCGCATGGAACATATCAATATCACAATTGGAGCCTGGAAAAACGATGACTGCAAACCTCACAGTGCAACACACTCCTCGATCTCGTAGCGGTAATCCTCAATCACTATATTGGCCAGCAGGCGCTCACACATTTCTTTTACAGCCGCATCGATGTCACGATCAGTCTTATCGATCGTCAGCTCCATATATTTCCCAATCCGGACGTCCTGAACTTCATTGAAGTCCAAAGAATGGAGCGACCCTTTTACAACTGTCCCCTGTGGATCCAATACACTTTCTCTTAATGTGATATACACCTTTACTTTATACATGCTGGCGTCCTCCCAATCTCGTTAAAATATTTTCATAGGCATCTGTTAAGCTTCCCAGATCACGGCGGAATACATCCTTATCAAGCTTCGCATTTGTCTCCATATCCCAAAGGCGGCAAGTATCAGGAGAGATTTCATCTGCCAGCAGAATATCGCCGGCAGCATTTTTTCCGAACTCAAGCTTAAAGTCAATGAGACGAATGCCCATTTCCTTAAAGAAGCTTGATAAAAATGCATTAACCTCAAGCGCTTTTCTCTTCAGCAGGGCAGCTTCTTCAGGAGAAGCAAGCTCAAGCTCAAACACATGATCATCAGTCATGATCGGATCGCCCAGACTGTCATCCTTCAAATAAAACTCCACAAGCGTTTTTTTCAGAAGAGCCCCTTCTTCCATTCCGAGCCTTTTTGCCATGCTTCCAGCAGCCACATTCCTTACAACCACTTCAATAGGAATAATCTCGACTTTTTGTACAAGCTGCTCAGTTGCTGAAACCTTCTCAATAAAATGAGAACTGATGCCCTTTTTATGAAGCTCTGAAAACAGCAGACTTGTAATCTCGTTATTCAAACGGCCTTTACCGGCAATCTCTGCTTTTTTCTCCCCGTTGAATGCAGTTGCAGAATCTTTATATTCAAGCCAGACAATATTTTCATCATCGGTCAGATATACCTTTTTCGCCTTGCCTTCATATAGTTGCGCTCTCTTTTCCATGGCAGAGCCTCCTTGGTAAGAATATTGGGAATCTTCCTGATAAAAGGGGACCGAAGCCCCCGGATTTTATAAGCCTAGACGGTCAAAAATAGTGTCCACATGCTTGATGTGATAGTTGTAATCAAAGCAGTCTTCAATTTCCTCAGCAGACAGCCTGGAAGAAATCGTTTCATCAGCTTCCACCAGCGATTTGAACGCTACCTGCTTCTCCCATGCCTCCATCGCCCTCGGCTGGACAACGTCATATGCCTCTTCGCGGGCCATGCCTTTATCAATTAGAGCAAGCAGCACGCGCTGAGAATAGATGAGGCCAAGGGTTCGGTCCATATTTCTCTTCATGTTCTCCGGGAACACAGTGAGATTCTTAACGATATTCCCAAATCGGTTCAGCATATAATTCAGGGCAATCGTTGCATCCGGAAGAATAATCCGCTCTGCCGAAGAGTGTGAAATATCACGCTCATGCCATAACGGCACATTTTCATAGGCAGTCAGCATATGGCCGCGGATTACGCGTGCAAGGCCTGTCATATTCTCAGATCCGATTGGATTGCGCTTATGCGGCATGGCAGAAGACCCTTTCTGCCCTTTCGCAAAGAACTCCTCCACTTCACGTGTTTCACTCTTTTGCAGTCCGCGGATTTCAACAGCAAACTTCTCGATGGAAGTCGCAATCAGCGAGATGGCGGCCATATAGTGGGCATGGCGGTCACGCTGAAGTGTCTGTGTCGAAATCGGAGCCGGCTGGAGGCCAAGTTTTTCGCATACATAGCTTTCCACAAAGGGGTTAATATTGGCGTAAGTTCCTACAGCACCGGACATCTTCCCGAATTCAACGCCGGAAGCGGCCTGCTTAAAGCGCTCCAGGTTCCGCTTCATTTCCTCATACCATAAAGCCAGCTTCAGCCCGAAAGTTGTCGGCTCTGCATGAACACCGTGCGTGCGTCCCATCATGACTGTGTATTTATGTTCTTTTGCTTTATTCTTTAAAATTTCAACGAAGTTCTCCAGGTCCTGAAGAAGGATGCTGTTAGCCTGCTTGATCAGGTAGGAAAGAGCTGTGTCCACTACATCAGTGGAAGTAAGGCCATAATGCACCCATTTCCGCTCTTCACCGAGCGTTTCTGAAACCGCACGGGTGAATGCCACTACGTCATGGCGCGTCTCCTGCTCAATTTCATTGATGCGTTCGATATCGAATGAAGCATTCTCACGGATTTTCTGCACATCTTCTTTTGGGATATCCCCGAGCTCCGCCCATGCTTCACAAGCAAGGATCTCTACTTCCAGCCAGGCCTTAAAGCGATTTTCCTCTGTCCATATCGCTCCCATTTCAGGTCTTGTATAACGTCCAATCATCGTAAAACCTCCATACCTTCTTTTGCTTTGCTCCATATTCCGCTGCGGTCTATCTCGGCAAGCGATTCTGCCGCTGTCGGCCGTAAAAGGGTTGCATGCCCCATTTTCCGCTTATGCTTAGGTTCATCCTTCCCATACAGATGGATCTTCCAATCCTTCAGGCCCGGTATCGCCCTGATCACATCTGACTGGTGCTCTCCTAATATGTTGACCATAACTGCCGGATTTAATAGCCTTGTGCTTCCAAGCGGCCAATTGCACACTGCCCTGATATGCTGCTCAAACTGCGACGTTTCACAGGCCTCGATTGTATAATGGCCTGAGTTATGCGGCCTTGGGGCCAATTCATTTATGTAAATCTCATCGCCGTCAGAGAGAAACATCTCCACTGCAAGCGTACCAACCAGCCCAAGCGCTTTGCCGATTTTTTTGGCCAAGTCCTCAGCCTTGCGTGCAGCACTCTCGCTGATATCGGCCGGTACAATGGTTTCATGCAGGATATTATCCTTATGAATATTCTCTCCTACTGGAAAAACAGCTGTCTCCCCATCAGGGTTTCTAGCAATGATCACAGAGATTTCCTTTTGAAAAGAGATCCACTTTTCCAGGACACAGATTCCTTTTTCAAGCAGCTCTGCAGCCTCAGGAATATCGTCTTTTGACCGGATCACATATTGCCCTTTGCCATCATAGCCGCCGTGTGCCGTCTTTAGTACCGCAGGAAAATCAAGCTTCTCTATATTATCATAAATATCGGCCGTCTTTTCGATGCGGGCGTAAGGCGCAACCTTTGCCCCTGCCCGTTCGATCGCTTCTTTCTCCGTCAGGCGGTCCTGCGTTATGCGGAGCAGTTCAGACCCCTGTGGAACATAGGCATGGCTGGTCAGCCAGTCAAGCGCCTCAGCATTGATATTTTCAAATTCATAAGTGATCACATCGCTCGCCTCAGCAAGCTCCTTTATACACAGCAGGTTATCGTAGCCGCCGACTATCTGCCGGTCCGCCACCTGGCCGCAGGGAGAATCCGGTGCCGGATCAAGAACGGCAATCCTGAATCCCTGAGCCTTTGCCGCCAATGCCATCATTCTCCCCAGCTGTCCGCCTCCGATGATTCCTATCGTCTGTCCAGGCAAAATGGTTTGTTTAGACAAGTTCATCACTGCTCTCCATTACTTCCTGTTTTGTGTGCAGCCTCAAGTCCTCTATCCTGCCTGCAATGTTTTGGTCAAAAGCTCCCAGCATCTGTGCAGCAAGGAGGGCCGCATTGACTGCACCTGCCTTTCCGATAGCCACTGTAGCTACAGGAACACCTCCTGGCATTTGAACAATGGACAGCAGCGAATCGAGTCCATTAAGCGCCTTGGATTGGACTGGCACGCCAATGACCGGCAATGTCGTTTTCGCTGCCACCATCCCTGGCAAGTGAGCTGCCCCTCCAGCTCCCGCAATGATCACTTTTATCCCGCGGTCCCTTGCTTCTTCTGCAAACCGGAACATCAAATCCGGGGTTCGATGGGCAGAAACGACCTGCTTTTCATAAGAAATCTCAAGCTTATCCAACATGCCGCATGTGTGCTTCATCGTATCCCAGTCAGATTTGCTTCCCATAATAACAGCCACTTGCATATGCCTCTCCCCCAACAGAAAATTTAATCTTCCTCAAAATAAAAAGCCCGGACAGTTACTTTTCACTAATAGAGAAAGTAATCTGTCCGGGCTCGGATAATATAGGAAAGCTCCTCATACACACAAGAAAGCAGACCCTTGAACCGGTCATATCATCTTTCCCTTATAGTCCGGCCATTTACGGCAGCCAGGTAGAAACTTATGGGCCATATCCCCATTATTATATAAGGGTAAATCTTTATATAAATATAATTTTAATTGTAATCTTATCTAACAACATCTTACCAACTATCCTATGGGGGTGTCAACCACTATTCGAACAATAAGGATTGAGAATAGAATAATGTTCGTGTTTCACTCATCCTTTTTTGCTTCAAAGACTATTTGCCGTCCTGCCGGCTCATAAGTGACCGAGCCCCCGGTCTTGACTTCTTTAAATATCGGCTTCTCCGTCCTTCTTACCGGAACATAGCCTTCCTTTGCTATACGGTCCAGGCATTGGCCAATCGTCTCATTTTCAAGGACTTCAAACTGCTTCTTTTTCTTTTCCTTGCTCATGAATACAATTTTCCTTTCCTGACAGATTTCACCCAGAAGCCGCCATGGATCGTCTTAGGCTCATAGGCAATAATGAATGCTTTAGGATCAAGCTCCTTGATCGTCTGGTAAAGCTTAAGCTCATATTTCCTCGGCGTCAGGATCTGCATAGCCATCCGGTCGCCCTCCAGCCCATTGGCAGCCCAGTTCGTTACGCCATACCCTTTTTCCCTCAATACCCTGGGAACATCTTTATCATATTCTTTTGTTATTACATTAACCGTTATATATCCAAGAGCCAGCTTCTCCTCGATTTTCATACCGACAACAACGCCGATTCCGTAACCCACAGCATATGCAATCAAATTCTGAATCTGATCCAGATTATCGAGTACAAGCCCCAGTCCGATTACATAAATGACCACTTCGATCATGCTGATAAAAGCCGCCAAATAACGCTGCCCTTTCAGCGTAAGGATCATCCTGATCGTAAAAAAGGAGACGTATACAATATTAATGACAAGTATGATGGCAACCATCACTAAACTATTTTCAAGCAAAAAATAAACCTCCTCCAAGCCTCGGCCTTAATTCAACGTAAATCCCTATTGTACAAGAGAAATCTGCATTTGCGAACCACTTAGAAAAAATAAAAGGATCTTTTTGTTATGTTAACCTATTTGGCTCATGATAAAACGCTGCTGCGGATAGCGTGGGCAGGGAAATGGAGGGAAGCTGGAGGAAGGACGCAGAGTTTTTTCCGGGGGATTAGAAGTCAGGGACTGCAGGATGGTTTCGGTTATTAAGTAAGCAGGAGGGTTAGCTGGCGGCTTTGCTGGCGGCTTTATTGGGGCTTTGCTGGGGCTTTGGCTGAGTTGGGCGGGTTAAGTGCGGTTGGTGAAATAAATGGTGAAGGTGAATTGATGTTTCTTGGACAAATGGTAAAATACCATTGGAATTCGGTAAATTACTCGGCCTATTCGGTAAATAAATAGTAAATTCGGTAGATTATTGGGAGAATTAATTAAATTCGCGATTGAATCGTCTATTCTCCCCTTCAAAAACCCTTCTCATTCGCCTACCTGGCCACTCATTTCCGCTTAAGAGCAATTTTCTTATTAAAAATCTCTCCATTTCACTAAAAAAGCATAAAAAAAGAACAGTCATGCAGACTGTTCTTCGTTTCGCCCGGCAGCGTCCTACTCTCACAGGGGGAGAGCCCCCAACTACCATCGGCGCTGAGAAGCTTAACTTCCGTGTTCGGTATGGGAACGGGTGTGACCTTCTCGCTATCGCCACCAGACTATTT
>NZ_PKLA01000007.1:0-156904 GCF_002858875.1 Bacillus sp. UMB0728
GCGTGCTGAGAAGGTCTCTTTTTTTGTTTTTTATTATATAAATTTCATTTATCCAGCCTCTGGAGACAGAGCGAAAAAAGTTCCAGTCAGGTAGGCTGAATTATATAATACTCCACTTAAAAATCTCCAAATATAACCTCTTTTTTTACAAGGCAGCATATCCTTAACAGTTTAAGAGTTAATGTAAGGGTCCTTTATCCAATATTCTTATTTAAAAAAGAGCAATAATGTTCATGTTGCCGTACGGAGAGAGTCCGGGGCAGGGAGTGTTCAGGAGCTGAAAGGCAGATATAGATGACCCAGGCGCTGCCTTCCGCCAAGGGAGTTGCCTGCGCTAGTCCTTCCCACAGCCGAAAGGATTAAGGTTCCCGCCTCCTGCTGAATACAAGCAGACGCTGCACTCCCTACTGCCGGGCCGGCAGCTTCGGACTTGGACAGTTAAGTATCAAATGGCCACTCACCTCATGCCAGGCTATTTTCCCATGAAACTTTCGACAACACCTTTCCCGCTACTTGTTATATAAAAAAAGAGAGAGCAAAAGCCCTCTCGATCTAATTAGATGCTAAATAAAAGATATTCTTCTCGATTCTTAACGGTATGGGAATATAGAAGGAAAATACCTCCTGCAAGATATAGTATACCTGAAATATAAGGTATGCTAACGAACATACTAAAAATTAATAAGGAAGAAACAATGAGAGTTTGTAACGCTGATTTTAAATTCGTTTCACTCCTATCGCTTTTACTCAGTTCAGAAAATGAGCGGGCTCCCTGTATATTTACTTTTTGCAATAATAGCTTTGATCTAACAATATGGCTTACATAGGTAGCTGTTACTATAGCTAGAATACAAAAACCCCAAATTTTAAAGTCTAAAGTCTTCTGTATATAAAAGACTACTAACAGAAATAGTATACTCATTTCGACTGACCTGAATAACTTCAACATAATTTCTTCTCCTTACTTATCCTACAATTTTGACTTGATTCAAGAATGGAGTAATATCTGCTGGCTTTTCTTTATTTCCTAATCGAATGCTCATAGCTAAAGCCCGCTCACCGGTTAAAGCATTTACCTGGGGAGTCCCAACAAGAAAACCGATTATAGTAAAATTATAAGGCTGTGTTAATAGAAATCGTTTTACTTTCATTCATTTCTCCTCGCATTCATTTTATTTTATATATTTTATGGCATCGGATATCAGATATTAAAAAAGCCAATATCCAGTAAAAGGATATTGGCGGTTCTTCCGGCACAATTAGATTGATATTTAAGTTATCTCTATATTAACACAATTATGCCTTCAAGACTAGATAAAGTTAACCTCTTTTAGAAAAAAGCTCCTTTTAATATACGTTCCATTTCATCTACAAATTCAGAAAAACTATTATAGGCCTTCCGTATATTATAAAGAGTCGGATGATCAATCAGCCTATTCTTATCGTATATTCGTTGTGTAGGTATCCCTTTACTGTGAGATTTACTAATGCGATAAGCTGCCAAATAATCTTCTAAATTAAACTCAAATTCTTTCTGGAAGTAGTCCCTATCAAAATAATCATACTTAAACGAGGGATCTATTGATTGACAATATAGATATAAAAGATTGTTAATTACAGTATTCATTTCTAAATCGGGAAACAAATTATCTATTTCTTCTAAAGCGGTGATAGAAATAGAAAAGGACGTATGAAATAATTTATATTTCGTCTTATAAAGTTCTTTGTTTTTCTCAGGAGCGGGAAACATTTCAATTTTAACTGGGTTACTTTTATAAAGAAGTAGTCCCTCTACAACAGCTGCTCCCAATGTGTTCTTCCCCTTCAGCTTCTTTAATTCTTCGTAAAATGAGATTGGAATATTAAGAGGTTGCTGTAAACTCACATTTTTAATATCTCTTCTCAAAGCTTATCATCCCTACTTAAGTTATTTCTGAGTGTTTTAATCCAATGGTAAGGTATTTGATGATAACCCTTTACTCTATGGTCCAGTTCTACCTTTCCATCTGTCACTTTAATTATATAGGGAGATCCCTTAAGTTCTAATTGGTTTTTTCCATTCCATTCAATAACATATTGCTCAAAGTTCTTTTCAAATGCTTTACATGAAGAATGCTCACAATAATGATACAGCTTATATAGATTGAAAATGATATTGCTGCGAATGTCATTAACCCTCTCATTATTGTTTTTCATCATTCTCACCACTGTTCAATTGGTTCATCGCTAAACCATTGATTTTTTGGATTCTTATGACGTCCTTGTCTATTTAAAAATGCCTGCTTTAACTTTGGAATACCTGGCCAATCTACTTCCTCTGGGAGAATGTGAAGAGGTACCCCTATAGCAGCAGCTTCACTCTGAGCTAATTCTACTCCTAGGTCATAAATGGTTTCCCGCTGACCTTGGTAAGTTAAGATTTTCGGTGACACACCTACCAGGATATCTCCTTTTAATTTAAGTGAGGGATCCGCAGGAATCGCTCTTTCGTAACCACGTCTTGTACTTACAAACAATGGGTTATCATCTTCATCTTTAGGTAATCGAGAAAAATCAGGTTGCCAAAATCGAGGTACATTTTCTCCTTTGGGAAAGTAATGATAAACATCCGGAATTACATTTAGATCTCTTACAAATTGACCAGATTTTTGACATTCAGCAGGTTGAGCATACTCAAGCGGATTTACTTCCTCTTGGGTCAAAGAGCATTGATTTCTATTTGGATCATAGTTCTGGCATAACGTACAAGTGGCATAGATCTTTGCCATTTTAGTTTCCCCTTCTCTTTTTTAAATTTGCTGGCAGATCTTCTTGGCAGTATTTTAAACGAACATTAAATTCCTCCAAAACTTTTATATCTGCTGCGGTTAATGGGTTATCACATTTTATGCATCTGTCATTATTAATTATTTTTCCAGTTTTATGAGGAGTCTTTATTTCCACTCCAGGATTACTCCCCCAGCTCCTATATGGTGCCAGGTCCTGCCATCCAATTCTGTATCGATCACATGCTTTTCGAAGTGCGTCACTCTCTGCAGAAAGAATGGCATTTTTTAGGTTTTTGATTTTACCTGTATCAGTATATCTTTGAAGGTTTGAAAACCCCATTCCTTCTTTATTAACATCAAGTATAGAGAGAACACCTTTCACTAAAACCTGATCCTCATTTTCAAATATTATAGGTTCCCCAGTAATTCTCCAGGACCACAAGCCCCCTGCCTTTTCCTCTAAACGTTGGATATAAGCCTGGACAGGTATCGAGCTTCTATTATCAGAAACTTCAACTGTGCCTTCTGGAAAAGGATCAGTAAGAGAATTCATTATCTCTTTATAAATTGCCATCTTTTGTTGATATTCCATTTACAACATCTCCAAGAGTACAAACCATTTGTTGATTCGATTATATATTATGTTTTAAAACAAATCAACAATATATACCAGATGCTCCATTTTTTAATACAGAAAGCGCATTCAATAACTTTCGTTCTAATGCAGCAGTCCTCTGTCTAATAGGCAGATTTGTGAATGAAATTTAGAAATAAAAAAAGCCGCATAGGCTCGCGGCTCTTAGGTTTGAGGAACAAAAAAGTGGTAAATATCTGGTGAGAACTTCAAGATGATCCAAAAGATTGGTGCCCCAATTACCATTCCCATTCCTATTCTTTTCCTGGGAGGACTCTTTGAAGCAGTTAACCAGGTAAGGTATCCAAATACAAATCCGAAAAAAATCATAGGTTCAAAGAAAATTCTCATTAGATGAAAGGTAATGGTGCCCCATGGCTGAGTCCAGTCTAGTACACTGTATAAATTCTCAGTCGTGTTTATTTTTTGCTGAGTCCCGCTCTTAATATAAGTGATGATTAAGGGTAAATATAAGGACAACAGCATTCCTATTGACCCACCTATAGAGAATAAATAAGCTTTTCTCCGTCTGAAAGGATTCTTAGAAGCAAATAGTAAGTAAAAAAGAGAGAGCAAAAAGGTCATTGCAAAGACGAATACGAACACTATCTGAATAAACCTAACACCAAGCCCTAGTAAATCTTGAACCCCATCCATATATATTTTTCATCCTTTCTCTATTTTATTGATCAAGTCCCAGATAGAGGAGTCCACATAATAAAAATCGTTCTTGACGTGGTTATGTTCACCCGAATGTTCTATATGCTCCAATTCCACTTGCTTTAGCTTTATGTTGACTCTAACCGGTTGTTCTTGTCCTTGGTAATTTAGATCTGCAACCACCCTGAGGCTTTCTTTTTCAAAGACCATCATGCTTTTAATAATATGAATATCTATTAACGTTCCTTCTCGTGTTATCCGCTTCATGATGTCTCTTATTAACTCTTCTTTGTTTGTTTCCGATCTACTTTCATGAATATCCTTTTGAAACTGTTCAAATGTAAAAGCATCTGAATATAAATCAACTTCCTCTTTCATGGCTATGGCAAAAAGGTATTCAACAGCAGCCTCCGGCTTGGAGTAACGTTCTTGAAGGTATTCGTGGAATTCCTCTTCTGTTTCCCCCTCATCCGGAGTAAAGGCCTGCTCCTTCGCTAGAACTTTTTGAGCCGACGCCATATCCTGTGTGATAGCCGGCACTGCCGGAGTAGTGGCCTTTTTATAAATATAAAATCCTGCAATTAACACACAAAAGGTTATTAGTATAGATAGAATTTTTTTCATACCATTAATACTCCTAATCTGCTTATACTTACTCTTCAGTAGATTGGTAATTCAGACTTTCCATGAGTAACTTCCATTCATTGACCAATGAGGCCTGCTCTTGTTTTATTGAAATATAGGTGTCCTTTAGCCGTTGTTTATCCACGGGGTTATCCTCAGAAGAACGATTGGCCATGTCTACAGCATCTAGAAGTAATTGGTGAGCTTTATTAGTAACCAAAATCACCTTTTGATGCATTTCAAAAATTTCAGGATTTACATCCTGTTGTTCAATGGATTTAACCAATTTTGCAGAACTTTCTACAATTCCTTTTACATAGTTTCCAAATTGTTCATCGCTAAAGTCTTTGGTATACAGTCCATCAAGACCAGTATTAAATTTGTTTAATGCTTTATTCATTCCTGCAGAATGTTCCTGAAAAGCAGTGTGGTATTCCTGGACATGTGAAGTATTCTCCTGTGACACCTCTACAGAGTTTGATTTACTGGAGCATGCAGTTAAGAATAGAGAGAGTACTAATAAGGCAACGATCTTCTTCATTTCAAATAACTTCCTTTCTATGAGTACTAATTCAAAAGTGCAACATTTACTTCTCTGGTGGAATAGGGATATAGTTTAACGGGTTTTTACTATTGGATTTTGTAGAATTCCAGCTTGGTTGATGAACTTCAAAATGAAGATGCATACCTTGTGAATCCCCTGTATTGCCCATATAACCTATAAATTGCCCTTTCTTAACAGTTTGGCCGGCACTTACTGCCCGGGTATTTAAGTGAGCATATACGGTCTCGTACTTTTGTCCTTCAATTGTATGTTGAATAAAAACGACGTTTCCATATGATGAAGAGAAATAAGAGCGGTTAACAACACCATCTGCTGCCGAAACAACTGGAACATTGCTTCTTCCGCCTCCACCTATATCGACACCCGCATGCAGTTTCCCCCAACGTTGCCCATAACCGGATGTTAATTTACCTGTAGCTGGGAAGCTGAAGTTACCAGGAGATACAGGGATACTTCCTCCTCCAGGTAATCCATCTCGATACATAATCCCCCTATTGTAAACACTAGTGACATAGGCACTTGAGTGATTGTAGCTTCCAATAGCTTTTTTTATTTTTTGCTCATTTTCTTTTGAATATCCACTTGCTGCTAGATAGGAGGCTGCAGTATGGGCAGAGTCTATTAGACTCCAGGGAGAGCTAATTCCATCTCCATCAGCATCTTTTCCATATCCTCCATATTTATTTATACTGGAAGGGTTAGTTAGTAAAGCAATGATGTCGTTCATATCTCCCACCATATTACCTAACCTAGTGGTAGAGATATTTCCATTCCCTTTGAAGTTCCAACCGAGCCAGGTTAGGGGCATAAACTGGAAGTGTCCCTTGGCTCCAACGCTCGAGCCTTTTGAAGGATCTGTTGCAGCTGGATTCCTTCCCGCTTCGGTTTCTTGCATATGGATGCTTGCAAGGATCCACCAATCAATCCCATAAGCTGCAGCTGCCTCTTCATATATTTTTTTGTATTCCTCTGGGAACCAGGAACCTCCACTGCTGAAGCCGCCAGAACCTCCGATAAATAAACCGTCCGTTATGTTACTCGCAATACACCCGGCAATGTCCTTCCCCTTCGCGCATTTAATCAATCCTTCGTAATTGATTCCAATACTTGAGAATCGATCATCTATTTGCTTAAGCATTTCCATCATGTATTCTAAATCTTTGGGTTTGATTAACCTTGCTAGTTTCCCTTTAGGATTATCAACCATAAGGAAAGTGAGTAACCTATTAGTATCGTAAATAACATTTGGTTCAGACCGATCATCAATCAGATATAGATGATAGTTTTTAAATGTTTTGGTGCTGCAGTTTCCGTTGTTTGTAATCCCGCTATCAATCCACCCGGTTTCGTGCCAATAATAACTAAATGTTGCCTGGCTATATAGCAAGTTGGCATCTAAAACAATCTCCCGAGAAGGAAGTGGCTGTGTAGATTTCCTGGTCGATTTTTCTGTTCTCGTATTAATTACTGCTCCTGTCTCATCTAATTCTTCATATGTGCATGTTATCTCTTCCCGAATATCTACTTTTTCTCCTGAAGATTGGCCCATTCCCATCGTGACTTGAAGGGTGGGATCCTGAAAGTAATAATCATACTCTTTACTAATGGCACTGTAGAATTTTGACTTGGCTTTTCTTCTTTCTTCATCCGTTTCAGCGGGAGTATTTTTAAAATCTTTGTGCCAGGCCCGGTAAGAAGTATGTTTTAGATTTTTATAGGAATATAGAATTCCTGTAATAGCCCAACTAGGAGTCATTTTTTCATGCAACTGTTGTAACCAAGCTTCATTGACAGGAGGATAAGGAGCCTTATCCTGCTGCCCTCTTATTTTGCTGATCAATGGGTTAGCTAATTGATCTGATCGGTCCTCTACAACCTCTTTCATCGTATTATCAAAGAGAACCTCAGCTTTGTTCCGTTCCCCTCCCAGCTGAAAAAAGTCAAAACTGGCTACTCCTTCAATAGCAATGAGGAGGAGGACGATTAATAAGATGATTAAGATGACATAGGGGCCCAGGAATGCCAATATTGACTTAATAATGGCCGGGATTAGTTTTTGCAAAAAGAACTTAATTGCCTTGAATGCAGCTTTAAACCCTTTTCCTAAAAGCCTTCGATTTTTAATTACGCTTTTACCAGTAGCAGCCGCTTGCTTTGTTGGTTTAACAGCTAGATTTTGACTGTCATTACCATGATTTGGATCCACTTATTATCCCCCCTCTCTTATGAAAATCCTCTATGCCTAATCGAATGGTTATTCTCAAAAATAGAATGAAGTGTATCGGCAAACTTATCCCCGTGTGTTCTCATATCTGCACCTTGCAGCCCTGGCTTGTAATAACTATTCAGATCCATTTGTTCTTTAGGGAAAGATGAATCTTGGAGGGTACCCTGTGGTGTTCGTATCATTGCTTCTGATGTAGGCGTTAATGTTAAATTATTACGATCAGCTATTTGCGATAAGCTATACCCTCCATCTGGATTAGCTTGTAAGCTGGGCCCCGCCGGTTTAAAAGCTAAATTTACTTCCCGCTGCATACCGGTCCCCATAGAACTATCAGCAGCACCAAGGGGACTTACCCTGTTCCATTGATCTTCTCCCTGTTGCATATAGAGGGCGCTACCTTTATTGTCTTGGATCCACTTGTAATTAGAATCCGGTGAAATTTCTTTAAGGCTCTCTAAATTAACGCCTGCGAATCCACCTAATTCTGAAGAGTTTAAAAGCCTTTGCCTAGAAACACCGCTGAAAGCATGCCCAATGTGGCGGCCTGTGCCACCCCTTCCTATTAAACTGCCTACTGATTCACCTACATCACCAAACATGGCTCTTCGTTTACCAATGTCATTAAAGGTATTTTTTAGGCCCCCATTTTCCTTAATCCCTTTTAACGTATCTCTTGCATTCAGCGTGAATGAGCTAATATTTCTACTGCCTTGAAGCAACCCTCCAGTTACTCCCTTTCCTATCTGAGATCCCAATATAGCCCCTTGAGGACCTAGGACCAATCCTGCCGTTCCTCCGATAAATGCACCCGTACCAGACATCACTTTTTTTGCGGAATTCCAACCTTTGGAATTTATGCCTTGTGCTCTCTCGCTTAATTTAGTTCTAGATTGTTCCGCTAAATTTATTGGACCTGATTTAGCAGAGGGAAGTCTTCTTATACTCTTTGTTAAATTAACAGCAACTGCTGCAGATTGAACTCCAAACATCCCCATCTTATCAAGGTTAGAATTTGCTTCAGACAGATTAAACCAGGAGGTCAACATGCCTGTTAGTGGTATAAACAAAATCAGTAACGTCATTTTATAGATGACGCCGGTCTCGTCTATACCGCTCACCATGGAACTCAGAAGAATAAATACTGTCAAAATCACTCCATGAAAACTTTGTAAGAAAACAAGGCCACATAAGTCACGAACCCAAGTACTGAAGAAATGTTTTAAACGGCTAGATAGAAGTGACATCCCAGCTAGTGGGGTTAAGAGTAAAAGGAAGATGATCATAATCTTTCGATATATGTAAATTACATTTAGGTACAAGGCAAGTACCCATTCAGCAAAGAAAACAATAATATCTGTAAAAACAATCTCAGTCTTAGAAGTCATTAAACTAAAGCTCGTATAATCCAATCCGTTAGATAATAGAAATTCTTTTAACCCTTTGAGAATGCCATCATTTAAAATGAACAAATATTCTATAAAGATGTCATGAGTGGCCAGGAAGAAGGCAATAATGAACCAGGTTTTAGTTTCTTCCCAAAAATTTGCTCTTGCTCTTCCATTCAGTCCACTGAAGGCCAACTTAATTGAGGAATACAAGAACGTTAAGACAAGAATTAAAGAAAACGTACTTTTAAGCATCTTTACCATTGGTTCAATAATTTTAGTTTGTTCATCAAGCGTAAAGACGCCATTTACTAGTTTAGTATTTTCTTCATCACTCCAAATACAGTAAGGGTTGCCAAAGATTAGATTTGCTAATGTATTAATATCTGCAAAATTCACGACTGATGTAATTAAATCAATAGTGTAAGACTCAACAATAGATGCATCATCTTCTTTGTACTTGGCCATCGAGTCTTGGGTTTCTTTTGAAACTACTGGTTTACAGGTAGTTGAATCCTCATTCTTTTCAGCAGCACTTACAGGGAGAGAAGAGGATAGTAGGAATAAAACGCTTAAGAAAAAGAAGACTTTTTTCATCCTGTACCTCCTTCCTCGCTAGGCAGAAACTATCCACCTAAACGATCTCCCTTCTTCTCTCTTTAGCTTTGTTAATTGCAGCTAACCCCCAGCCCTTCACTTTTTGGGTACTCGCACCAAATGAGTTTATTCCATCTGCTACTCTTTCACTGGTATTCTGGCCAGAAGGCCCAAGCACTGAAGCAGCCACATAAGAATCGGGGTTTATTTTTGACGAATCAAAATTGGAATCTACCATTCTCGGTCTGGATAACATATCATTGATAGAATTGACTTCAACTTTACCGTCCACAGTTCCACCGCCCACAACAAAGGAATTTCCAACCCTCATTAAGTCAGGAGTGGATCCTTTTAATCCAGCCAACTCGCTAGATGAACGGCCTCCTGCTGCCACTGAGTTATTTGTAGAACCAGTAGTCTGAATATCACCATTTGAGTATGAAGGTGAGACAGCAACCCCCGCTGCTGTCTCCGCAAATGCTCGTTCAGCAACCGGTAACGTACTGCTTGTAGAAGTTACCGCGTTACCATTGAAACCTCCTGAAATATTGTTGTTAAGATTCCCGCTATTTAATTGAGTTGTTTGCATTCTATAAGTGCCATTCTCTTGAATCTGAAGAGAAGATCCTTGAGTTGATGTAGGAACTTGATAAGGGGTAATACGAACTTGCCCTGTATTTAATCCGGTATCTGCTTGGCCAGTAGTCCCAAACTTCATCCACTCTCCAGCACTTTGATCTTTAACATAAAACGCTGAACCTGTATTTGTCATAACGTGAATTGCTTCAGAACCAGGTGCCGTTCTGCGTAAATCACTAAAGTTCATGGGTTGGTATATAGGAGATCCATCTTGACGATGCCCTGTAACCCAGCCGGCTCCTCCAAGTGCAGCAGGAGTCTGAGATAAACGGTTCCTGGAAACCCCGCTTAATGCATGGCCAACGTTACGGCCGGCTTCTCCAAACCCAATCATGCTTCCGATAGATTCACCAATATTACCAGCAAATTCACGTCTCTCACTCAGATTTTGAAAGAATGCCTGTACACCTTTCCCATTTGCTCCTTCATATACGAGAGGAGAAACAAGAGTCTTTCCTAAATCCGCTCCCCCTGATACAATATTTCGAGCTCTTTGAAGACCTCCTTTGGTTAGTACCTGCCCCACTTTTGCTCCAGCTGCCACACCCATTGGGTTCATGGTAACGAGCCCAGCAGCCCCTCCTACAGCGGCTCCAACAGCTCCTGCTCCTTTTTGGATTGTTTGCCATATAGAAGAATTGGCTCCTGAGGCTCGAGAAGATATCTTTGTAATTGCTGAGTCATTACCGCCGCCCATATTCACCAAACTATTTTCTGATGAATTTGCGATTCCACCATTTAACGTGGAAGCAACAGAGCTGGTAGACCCGCCTCCTCTAATAATATTTCCTGCCTGATTAGCAATCATGATTGTACTCATGACTCCACCTAGGCCAGTCATCGCCATGGCAGACCCTAACTTGCTTGTGGAATCTCCAAAGGACAGCCACCTTGATATCATTCCGCTGACTGGAATGAACATCATCAACAACCCAAGTTTCATTAGAACGCCTGCTCCCATAGATGCTAGGTGAGCAAATGCAAAGAGCACTAAAGCATGAATTGTCTGCAGAAAGATGTTTGAGCATAGCTCTTTTATCCAGGTACCAAAAAAGCCCCTAGTTCTGTTAAACATCAGTGCATATGCTGCTACAGGTCCCATGATTAGTAAAAGAAGAATGATGATCTTTCTTGCTATATAAATAAAGTTCAGAATCAACGCCAATACCCATTCGGCTAAAAAGGTTATTAAGATGGACATAAAGCTGAAAGCGACAGTCCAATCTTCCATCCCGGAAATAATAGATACCCCATCAATCTCTATCCCACTCGAAGTTAGTAAGTCCTTAATTGACTGAACGATGGCAGAATTGACGCCAAAAATGATGTTCGTTAAAGGTACGAAGAGCGCCATAAAGATTCCGGATACAATCCACATTTTAAGGTCTTGCCAGAAGTCTGCCCGGGCCTGCGGATTTATAGATCCTAATCCCATCCGGAGGGATGAAAGGAGGATCGCCAAGGTAAGCAACACAACATATGAACCTGAAAACATTTTCAGCATTGGATCCACGATGGTCGTTCTTTCCTTTTGAGTGAAAATCCCATCAGCGGCCAACTTATCATCTTTATCCATCCAAACACAGTAGGGATTTCCGTAAATCAAGGAGGATAAGCCTGCAACATCCCCAATGTTAAAAAGATTTTCAGCTTGGCTGGCCAAGAATTTATCAGCCATATTTGCGTCATTCTCTTTAAAATCCTTCAGCTTGTCCTTTAGCTCATCCGTCACAACTGGATTTCCACAGGACCAATTATAAGTAGGTAAATCGACCAGTTCCTCAGCTGCAGATACACCAGTAGGAAGAGCGCTACACAAACAAATAAACAGGGTAAGAATAAGCCCGATCTTTTTCATGTAGACTCCCCTCAACCAACAACTTGAATGTTTTGGTTAGTATTTAAGTAGACCCACTCATCTGGAGTCGGTTCACTCCTGAAAAATACGATCTCCTTACCAGCCTTAAGCAGTACTTCTCCAGTATCTGCAGTTCTAATCATTTGGCCGACCTCATTGCTAAGTTTGAAGGTTTGTAAGATAGGTTCAATATCTTGGTCACTTTGCTTTAAGAATGCAACAGTATTAAGCTGAGCAATAATATCTTGTGCTTCCTCTGTTCTATGAAACATTTCATATCGTTGAGAGACGATTGTTAAACTAACATTCCACTTTCTACCTCGTGCGGACAACAGCTTATGGAATTCGAGCATGCTTGGGTACTTAAGCTGCATCCAGAATTCATCGGCAACGACTCTCTTCTTCGTTTTGGGATCATTTTTGATGAATCGATTCCAAGTCCATATGTTTAGGACATTTTGTGCGAGCGGCCTTTCAATTCCATTAGCAGATAGTCGCGAAATATCAAAGCACACAATTGGAGTTTGATCCAGGTCAAGGTCTTGTTCTGTAATAATTTCAGTCTGCCCATCAAACATCCCAAATGCTTTCCCTCTCGTAAAAAGAGTGACCACACTCTGGAGCTCATTAAGTTGAGTTACCCCGTCCTTAACACGATTTGAGATTTCGTTGTATACATCTGATATTGTGGGCATCTCAGTGTAAACTTTCTTCCAAATAAGTTTTCCTTCTGTATCAAATCCCTCAACCTCTTTATAAATGGAGTTAGGGTCCTCTGTTATCCCGTGGTCTCTATAGAGTTTTGTTAGGATCTCATCCAGGTTACCCAGTTCTGTAGGGGTTAAAGTTGCTCCTGAATTACCTGTAACAGCTTCTTTCATGACCTTAAAAAACTCAATTCCCTCTTTGACTTTTTCATTAATGTTAACCCGCTCTAAAATATGTTCGTCTGGTTCATTTTTATTTATTATTTCTTTCTCTACATAAATATCGAGCGGATTAATACGACTAGATCTTCCTTCGAAAGAATCAGATCTTAACTCTATAACGCAGCCACCTAATGCTAATGACAACTCTCTGTATTCTGGCTCTACATCAAATATGACCACCCGGTTTATTCCGTCCATGAATCCCCGGCCAATAAGTTGTTTTACAAAGACTCCTTTTCCGGCTCCTGATTCACCAAAAATCCCTACATTATAGTTATTTAATTTGCTATCGAAATTGTTGTAGTAGACATATTCGTTTCCATAAACTCCAATCGGCATTCCACCGGTGTGATTTAACTTTGAACTGGTGTGCGGAAATATACCTGTCAAAGCTAACTGGTCCAGATTCCTTGAGGTATTTTTCAAATAATTATGACCCATTGGAAGAGTGGAAAGAAAACCTTCCCGCTGCCTTCCATATGCATTTATCAACTCAATAGATTCTCCGCCTAAATTGGTCTCCAGGTCTACGCATTTTTGATTCAATTGAGTTAACGAATCTGCATAAATGGAACCTTGAATGCTTACATAATAAAGTCCATTTTGGTTATTTCGTATTTGATCTCTTAGGAACTTTGCATCCTTTAGCTTCTGAAGAGAATCTTCAATCAAAGCCATATTTTCGTTCTGTCTAGCTGAATGAAAAACGGTCTCCAATTGGTCAATTTTATTTTTCAATTTTCTAATGGCTTCTGTGCGGTGGAAAGGATCTACATGGACAGAGACATCCATGTCATCTCCCATAAATAAACCTTCTAACCAGTTAATCCGAACTGTTCTTGGATAACCACTTGGTTTGATAAAAAAGGTACGACCATACTTAATTTGGCCTAAGCCAGTCTGAAGTAAAAAATGATCGTCTTTAAAGGTAACTCCGTCATTAAGTGCATTATCTAAGAGTGAGGGAAACGAAATTTCTTTGTCTTCAATGACTGGTTCAGGAGATTCTTTCTTCTTGTTCTTCTTCCGGAATATAGTCTTCATAATCTTCAAATACCTCCTCTAAATCTTGGACCAGCATTTCATAACCAGGTAGTGTAGATGGATCAATCGTAATAAAACTGGTAATTTTCTCTTTTCCAACCTCAACTAAGTTCTCAATAGGGTTTGAAAGCATCCTATCCCGGTTCATTGCTCTCTTTAACACTTCAATAGCTTCTAAAGAGCCTAGTGTTTCACTTTCAATTTTTGCTCGTGCTAACATCTTTTGAACTATGAAAGCCTGTTGGTAAAGAGTCTCCGCTATCTTTCGTTCCTTTTGTGCCGCGGTTAATTTCCCCATCTTTGATGGCTCATAAATATAACTGACAACATAGTAAACTCTTCGTGTTAAGCGAAAATCTTGGACCGCCCGTTTGGTTATATAGCTTATAACTCGGTTATTGTAATCTTTGGTCTGAGGGTTTGCTTTTTCAAGGTTTTTCTTAAACCGAATTTCCTCTTTCCGCAGATCTTGACGCACTGCTTGTCCTAGAATTTGAAGAGGGAAATTAATAACTCTAAAGAGTGATTGGTAACCCAGAATAATACTTTGCCTCTCACTGGTGTTTAACAAGTCAAAATTCACAAAATCACTTGAAACAATAACTGAGTACTCATTTCTTGCCTTTTCAAAAATTCCGTATCGAATATCTTTAATACCGATTAGATCTTTTAGTAACACCTCATCGGATTTCGGCTTTTTTATTTGTTTTTTAGGACCTTTAGATGTTGGCTCACCGGTGGACTCCCTTTGTTCCTCCAAAAACTGTTTTCTTTTCCAACCAGCTACAGGCTCATTGTTATCCATCCTTTTCTTTGCTATAAATAGGAAGCCTATAAGAATGAGTGTAGCGATGGAGGAAGCAATAACAAAAATATCGAAAATCTGCATACTGCGGTCCTCCCCTTTCTATGAGTGGTAAACTTTTTGTGATTTAAAGAACTTGAACTTTGTTACAAAGAATTCAGAGAGATACTGTTCATGCTTATCAAGTTTTATGTATGCAAGAGCAACAGACCCCCCCAGAATTAATATTGCAAAAATGAACCGGATAATTCCGTCAACCCAGCCATCTAGAAATGGGATGCTGACAAATACAAGCAGAGCAAGAGAAACAAAAAGACTTGGAAAGACAATTAAAAACTGCCGCTTAGAAAAAACTGCAAGGATCTCCTTTTCCTCTTCCGTTAAATCTACAGGTACAATAATTTCATTCATAAACTTACCTCCCTATAAAAAAAAGAGTGGAAAAAATTCCACCCTTCATTCTTTTAACCTGCAATCTGGGCAATTGTAGGAGCAAGGTACCAGGCAGAGTAGAAAAGAAAGGCTCCGCATATGCAGCTTATTAGCGATATCCAAATCGTTCTCATCTTTGCTGCACTTATGGAACCAAGCATAATGAGTACTGCAATTATCAAAATACCAAGAGTGAATATGCCCCCACCTACACCACCTACCAATTTAATAATCGTAAGAACAGTGTCATTTATTCGATTGTTCCCATTCTGATAGATGTCTTTACCAATATCTGCTGCAGAGGCGTATGCAGGGCTCATAAAAACAGAAAAACAAAACATTAATAGGAGCGATTTAATTTTGAGCCCTGGTTTCATAGTAGGTTTTAGTGACTTTTCCTTTTTCATTTTCTCACCTCCCCTCAAACAAAAAAGCGGAAGGCACGCACAAATAGGGTTAATCCCTAATGCGCGGTCCTTCCGCTTTTGGTTCGAATATGTAATTAATCTCTATTATTATTAAATATGGTAATTTTGTCAATATTATCTTGATGGGAGTAGTGCGCTGTGTGAATCGAAAATCACCTATTGACGTTCTGCCTTCTTATTGCCTTTTATGATTTTTTATAATGTTTTTCCCATCTAGATTTAATAAGGCCTTGTTCAATTGAGTTCCCTTCTTTATTTATTTGATAATCAATGCTCAGGTAGCAGCACTCATAATTATCTAAAGATCCCTTTATTGCTCTGGAAATCAAGTAAACCCAGGTCTTATAAACATCTTCGTTGATCTGAGGTTTTTTTTCTGGCTCATTCTCAAGCACCTCACCGTTATGGACAACAACTTTACTGCACTCAATAGACAACTTCTGCAAATCATAATTCCTAACAAAGAAATTCATGGTACCAGAATAATTTTGAAGGAATTCTTGCTTTATATCCTTTTCGAGCATTAAGGCATCCTTAATTTGCAAAGCCAAAGCCCTATTTGCTCCTAATACTTTTTGTTCAGTCATGTTAATACTCATTTTTACCTCTCCCAACAATGTTATTTTATTACCTGTTAAGTGTATGTCTATGAATTTCATTTGATATTTTGATAATTAGATATTGAAATTTCAATTAAAATTATAGTACAAAATGCTTAATCGTTTCAACAGGTTTTGACAAATATTTTATGAGTTTACTTTTTTTTCATGTATATCAATAAAAATACTTCCTTCTCAAAACCTTCAACGTTGTTAAAAGCTTTGAGAAGGAAGTAGAAAATCCACTTCCCTTTCTTTTATAAAATGCTATATTACTGCATGTTGCATGTCGCTTTCATAGTATCCATATTTTATTAATTCTGGATCCAACACTTCTTCAACCTGAAATTTATCGTCTGCTATAAAGTGTCCTGAGACTATAACGACTTCCTCTACATGAACCGGTACTTTAGGCCCAATCATTTTAATAGATTCATTTTTATACTTTAATACAAAACATTCTCCATCTGATCCAACTTTGCCAATCATCGTTAGATATCCGTCAGAAAATGTACTTGTTGGAGTAGCAGTGATCATATTAGCAACCACATTACCATATTCTTTTGATATAGCATTGTACTCGTTTTCAGGAAGTATACTAGGCACACTACCTGTTTCATCCATAAAGGATTCCGTCGCAAATAAAGAAAGGTCTGAATTTGAAATTTCAAACTCATCTTTTGTTTCAATTTCATTATCTTGCATTAGTGAAACAAGTTTATCAACGTTAACCAACAAATCATCTGTCGGAATACTATGTTCTACTTCGTCAACCTGTTCAACCTCATCTGCAGAAAATACCGGGATATCCGATGCCACTGGTAATTCTTCTTGAAGAGGCATTTTTGGTTGAACGTTTGAATATGATGAAACTCCTTCAAATGAAAAGCTTCTTGCTTGCTCATAATTGTATACCCTAGCTCCACTCCATTTAGATACTTGTCTTTCATGAAACAACTCTGCAATAGTTGGAAATGCTCCAATCGCAATTATAATGCCAACAAATATAATTACTGCATGCACTCCATTAATCTCCACACATATTCCTCCTTAAAAAAGTGTTCTATATGTAAAAAAGCCCTAAAGGAAAGGTTCAAAAAAGAACAATTCCCTTTAGGGCTTTGAATATACAAGTATACTAAATAAACTTAGCGATTTAAAAAACAAGGCTACCAAGGTAGTAGGTTGAACAAAAAAAGAAGCTCTTCCGTCTTCGGTAGAGTTAAAAGAGTAAAATTAATATATGAATATTATACCTGAATTACAAATTACTAGCAAGCGATTTAAAGAAAGCCAAGAGAATATCTCCTGGCTTTCACATATTAAAATAGTGCAACCTGACCAGCTAAGGCTTTTGATTTCTTATCATTTTGTTGGAGTACTCTATGTTCTACTTTACTAAGGTCCTCTTCTATTTCCTCATCACTAGAAGGATCAATGTTTTGTTCTTCATCAGGCTCAGAAGTGCTATCTAACTCCATCTCAATATTTTCTATTTCATCTTCTTGATTCATGGGTTCAGATGTAGAACTTTCATTCAAATGGGTTTCTTCAGTAAAATCATCTTCTTCAATCGTAATTTCTCTATCAAGGTCCAAGATATCTTCCTCGAAAAATTGTTCTGATGGCTCAAGGGTTAGTTCTTCATCCAAAACAGACAGATCCTCTAAATCTTCAAATTCATCTAGTAAAACAATTTCTTCTTCATCTTCTAACTGTGTGATAAGTAATTCTTCTTCAGTTTCTTTTTCCTCTAATTCTAAATCTTGCTCTTCATTAAAAGGTAAAGGAGTCGTTATCTCCCACACCAATTCGGACAGTTTTCCAGTAGCTTCAATGATATTTCTATATTCTTCATCATCTTGATTGTCTTCTTTTTCCGGGATAACCCCTTTTTCTAGTAACATGCATCCACCTTTTCCAACAATTAATTCCGGTGAGAAGTAAAGTCCAAAAGGTTCAAAAGCAACTGCATCGATCATTAAGTTTTTTTCAATGATTGATGCATTATCATTTACTTTTTCTTTTAAGTCATCACAAACATCGGGAATCATTTTTTTGAGCTGCCTTATGGCTCCTTTTATGGTAGGAGAAGAAAAAGGATTTTCTTCAAACCCGCCCCATCTTGATAGCCACCATCCTGTGATCCCATCCTTATTGACGGATTGTACACGGAACTTATGGATTTCTGCATATCTTTTTATCCAGCCAGGTAACTCACTTTGAAAATATGCTCTTACCATTTTATTTTTTTCTTTAGGATGAAATTGGACGCTTAAAGGTTTGACTTCAAAATAATGATGGGTAGGAGATTCTGATTTCCTGTGCTCCATCCATTCTATAATAATACATTTATTTTTAGGCTCGAATCGTGGCTCCATTTTAGTCCTCCTTAAATAGTTTTAAGAAACTGAGAATATTTCTTCCCGCTTTGTTCCTGCAGCTAACATGTCAGCTGCGAATGCTTCATAGTCCAAATCCTCTGGTTCAATACCTTCATCACCTTCAAATTCTTTCGCCACTTGGGAGAAATCTAATTCTTGTCGGTCAATTGCCATATCCACGCCGGATTGTTTAGATAGGATCAAACCATGCATATTCACATCAATGGTATTTACTGAAATCATCCAATGAATATCGACTACTGATGTCTGTCCCCATCTAACTGCTCGAGAGTAACACTGCTGCAGCTTCTTTGCATTAAATTCCATATCATATATGAATACAGCCTTTGCTTCTGTAAGTGTGTAGGATTCGGCTCCGGTCCGTGTTGTCATTACAAGAATAGAGAGATTATCGTTCGGATCCTGGAATCTATTCATTAAATCAAAACGATATTTCATATCAACTGATCCATGTATATAACCTGCTTGTTTGCCTGGGATAATCCCGTCTAATAATATGCCTAACTGCTCAGCGGTTGCCTTATGAGAAGTGAAAATTAACATCTTCTTTCCAAGTTTCAGATAGCCTTTCGCTTTATCGATTAAGTATCTTATCTTGGTAGGCTGTTCTAATTTTGAAGGTTGATATTCCTTAAAGGTCCATGGACAGCTTGCTGCTTGTCTTAGTTTAGTTAACCAAGTACAAACCTCTATAGCATTTATTTGATACTTTTTGCCTTTCATAATTGCAGCTTCTTTTTTATTGAGCTCATTAATGTACCATTCTCTGAACTGTCTCAATATGTCCTCATAAAGCTTTCGATCTGCGTCTATCATTTCTAGGTGCCGCCGTATATGTCTTGGTTTAGGGACCCTAATGAAATTCTCTACATCTCTGTCTTGCTGGTTCTTCCTTATCATGAGTGTGTCTAACAACTTCCAGAGCTCTTCTTGATGTGAAACCCTGGCTTGAATAGAATCTGTCTCTAATAAGGTTTTGTTATGTCCCCCACCATAATAAATGCGAAAGTGTTCCGCTCCCATTTTTCCATATCCTTTGAATGGCTCTCTGTGGAATGGATTTTCAAAAGAGGATTCACAACCTGTCAACCATGCCAACTGCCAATATAAATCAACCGTTCCGTTCTCTGCTGGAGTACCTGTAAGTATAGTCCTTCTTTTTGTCTTTACCTTCCTCACAATTGATTTACTTCTTTTAGAATCACCGTTCTTTAGATAGTGACCTTCGTCTACTATGGCCGCGTCATAACCCCGATGAAAGTAAGAGGAAAGAGATTTTTTCCTGGATTTTATTACAGAAAATCCACAACTACAGAACATAGATTTCTTTTTCCATTGTTTCGAACAACATGGACACTCTTCTGGTAGTGTTTCCATGGTATATAGCTCGTTAGAAGGCTCTGCCTTTAATTTGCAATGGTGACAGTATTGAAGGTTTTGATTATAACTGTGCTTACTGTCACACTGCTGGCAACTACTATTTAAAACCGATTTAAAGGCAATCCGATCATGAGACCATTTTTCATAGCTGACTAAATGTATTCTTTTATTTGAGCTTAGATCAATAGGAGATTTAAGTTGAATATAATCATCTTCATAACCTAGAACCTTTATCTCTCTAATCCAATCATTTAGGTTTCGAGACATAGTTATAATAAGAATTCTTTCATTTACAGGATTTGAAAGAGCACCTACTAAGGATGTGATCGTTTTACCGAGTCCCATTTCAAAACAGAGAAAGACCCTTTCATTAGCCATCATTAATGCTGCGCCTTCTTTTTGATAGGGTGCAAGTATCTTCCCATCAGAAAGGGTGCCTCCAAATTGGTTTTCTACCATTTGGAGAGCATGCTTATATCTAGGTGTCATTTTGATTTCATCAATTGACATCTCATTCCTTCTGTGGCGTTTCTTTTTACTATTTAGTACATGCTGTACACTTTTAACTGAGTGAGAATCAACCTCTAAGCCCCAGTCTTTAAGCGCATCAATAACAGCACTATCTTCGAGCTTGTCGTTCATGTACTTTATCTGGTGATGCCAGGATAATGGGTTAATCTCTTTATAGTAGGTTTTTTCTTGACCTTGTTTATTTTTGATTGTGAAATGAAACTGTTCTTCATATTGATTTGAATAGTTCAAACACTCATTTTTCATTAACTCTTGAAAAAGAGATTCTGTTTTAAAATCTAACCCCTTGTTTGTATACTTCATACTTAACATAAGAAAAAGCACTACGAAAAAACGTAGTGCTCTTCACCTCCCTCAGTCTTTCTGCATTTGTCCAATTAGAGTCTTTGTATGTTGCGATTCCTCACAGCATAAAGTGAATGCAGACATTTTATTTTTGAAAAGGATCACAATTTCTTCTGAACGAAATAAACTGGCAGCTATTTCAACATACTCTGCGTTGAAGGCAAAAGTAAACTGCTCCCCTTCCACTACAACTCCTAGCTGTTGAGTGAGGATATTCTCCAGATTTGCTTTTACCTTCCCCTTCTCAGAGCTGATGGATAGGACCGGTCTATGTGGAGACAACTGCCTTGCTCGCCGGCATAATTCAATAAGCTCCATACGATCAAAAATCCACTTTGATTTAGCATCATCAAGCTCCGTATAAACACTATCTAAATCCGGATAATTCCCTTTCAATACTCGACTTACTGCAGTAGTGAGTCCACATTGAAAGACCAATAGTGTACGTGTGTCATTAATACCTATTGACACTTCAGCATCAGATGGAAAAATATTTGATAACCCAGCTAAACTCTCGGTTGGTAGGGAAAATTTTATCCCTTCAAACCACTTTGTTTTTTGAGATCTGATAACGATCGATTTATAACTATTACTGGCTTTGACAAATGTTTCACCTGTATCAGCATCCATTTCTAAGAACATCCCAGCTAAACAAGGGTTCTTTTTTGCTTGAGAGGAGTTAGCTAAAGCCGCGAACGGTGGTATTTCCTTAGCTAGTGAGTGAAGCACTCCTGGTGACCAAAGAACATTCTCGATCACCTCAGGTATCTCAATAAGCGGAGCTGTTTCTGCAATCGTTTCACAGGCAATTTGAGAAGATCTCCCCCATTTAAAAATGAGTAGACTTCCATCTAAGCTGACATTTATATCTTCCTCTGGAGGTAGAGCAGCTACTTTCATATCTAACTCCATTATGGAAGTAGCTAGATTTAAATCCCCCGTGATTTCAGCTTCTATCTTTTTTTCCACTTGAAGAACGTCTCCATTAAAAAAGAAGGAAACAAAGCTTCCTTCTGTTTTTATAAAACATGCTTTTTCTCCCATACGAGCTTTTCTAGCGCCCTTAGACATTGCTTTAACCGTAGACTGAAGCATTTCGCCTTTTACTTTAAACATGTTTATCTCTCCTTAAAAAATGTTTTTCCATACAAAAAAGCCCTTATGCGACTCTTAAAGGCTTAAAAATTCTTATGAATAATGTGTCAAATAAATAAAAGCTTATTTGCAATCTTCTCTAACGTTAAAATATAGTGACCATTAGATTTTAGTCTACCCTTAGACTGAATAATTTCTTCGATGATTTCTGCACTTTTGAAAGTTCCATACTTGTTAGAATAGGCCGCTAACAAAGAATACTGTTCTTTTAATCCTATTTCTCGATCAAGGCCAAAATTGATGACTTGTTGGAACCAAACTTGTAGCAGAGATAAACTAATTTGCTGTTTATCTTTGTCTGCAAATATAGCTGGCCAATGCAGATGAAAAGCCATCATCCCTTCGTAGGGTTTCTCAATAAAATGTACTAATGCAGAATAAAGCTGTTCCTTAGCTTTCAAGAACCAGTCTTCTTCCAGTATGACATCTATAGAAATATTTGATCTGATTTGAGAAAGAAGAAAAGAACTTTCTTCAT
Organism: Bacillus sp. UMB0728; assembly: GCF_002858875.1. NCBI lineage: Bacteria > Bacillati > Bacillota > Bacilli > Caryophanales > Bacillaceae > Bacillus > Bacillus sp. UMB0728. Next base: position 22,489 of record NZ_PKLA01000007.1, read on the forward strand.
CTAGACCTATTTTGAGCAGCTGTTGCCGAACTGTTTCATGGCTGATTGGTTGAAAATTATAGGATTGGACCCTGGATAAAATTGTATCAAGGAGTCGTTCCTTATTCTCAGTCAATAATATTGCCAATGAGTCTCCATTTGGCTCTTCCAAAAACTTTAATAAAGAGTTTGCTGCTTGAGTTGTCATCTTATCCACTTGCTCGATAATATAACATTTCTTATCAGATTCAACGCCCTTATAGTGAAATTCCTTTTGAAGCGCTCTTACTTGATCAATCTTTATAGATTGTCCATCTGGTTCAATAAAATGAAGATCCGGGTGGTTCATTGAATCTATTCTGGCACACTCCATACAATTAAGGCATGGTTTATTTTCTTCATGCTGGCTGGAGCAAAAAAACCTTTTGGCCATCCAAATTGCCATTGCTTTCTTACCAACCTCTGGTCCCCCTACGAATAAATAGGCGTGTCCAATCTTATTGTGTAAAAAAGCCTTTTGAATTAGATTACTAACCCTGGGCTGCTGTGTGAGAATATCCATCATGCAGTACCTCTTTCTAATTCAAATTCTAGTCCTTGAATTACTACAGAATAAGGGAGAGCCTCTCCGAATTTGTGGACAGCAGGAAGTATAATGCTTATGCCTCCTTGATAGGAATCTGCATTGTGCAACTGCTTAACTTTGGTCCATGCTGCATAGGCTTCTTCCCTGCTGCACCTTTTCTGTTTCCTACTTGTTAATATGTAAGAATGGAAAAAACTAATACTCCTCTCAAACATGTTATACTCCTCCTTAAAAAGTTTTGAGTGAAACAAAAAAACACTCAAGAAACAATCGAATGGATTTTGCTTTAGCAAGCACATTCAATCACTTCTTGAGTGTTTTTTAGTAAAGAGTTCATCCCGCTTGGGTTGAATAAATAAAAAATGTGTATATGAGATTATCATAACATGTATTGATTAATATGGAAATTCCTTTTAATCATCTACAGGTAAAAAAAATCATTATTAATAAAAAAACACTATTAATATTTGAATGGCAGCTGCCACCCACTATCAATAGTGTTTTGATATGTTTCTAAGATGAATAGTTCAACTCAGTTTTGATTTCGATCTCATTAAACAGTTCTTGTCTTTTGAAATTCCTGCACTACAGTAAACCAATCATCTTTTTCCAAAACTACTAATTTTAAAGCCATTCCCATAACTTCTTCTAATACCCCTTGAACTACGCTTCGATTGATTACCTTTTCTAGAAGCTTTACTTGGGGTTTTGTATTCATGGTTACAACCATAAAATCCGAACTTATTGCCCGAACTTCTGCATCCCTGAACAAAGCCATTACTTGAACTCTTTCAGCTTTCAAGGTTGAGAGTATGTCATCTCTTAATTTTGCATAGGTTTCTCGATACTCTTTTTTGGCAGACTTTAAAATAGTAAATACTTTATTCTGAACCTCATTTAAATGATTGCTCCGTGCCTCAGAATATTCCTCTGTTAATACAGTCTCCTCTTCACTAGGAGAATCAACTATTTGAATATAATCTGCACCTTCAGTAATATCCTTTTCCAATTGATCGAAGAAATTCACGTTAGTTTGCTCAGCCGGCACATCTTCCCCTTCTTTTTCTGATGTACTTGCTGCCTCAGAGCTGTTAAGTTCTGTTTCAATCATGGATAGCAGATCAAAGGTCTCTTGTTCAGCGGTATTTATATTAATTTCTTCCCCCTGTATCGTTAATTCGGAACCCTCTTTTGGCTCTATTACCATATTACTCTCTACAAATTCACCTGTATCACTATTACTTAATACTTTATCTGGTTCATAGATTCCGTCCATTTTGCGACAAAAATCATCTAGTTCTTTATCTTTGTCAACATTATTTCTCACACTATTATCTACCTTAGGCTCATCTTTCTTTGCTGGCTTTAGTTCTTCAGCAGGTAACATGGTAAGAGGAGTTTGTTCTACCTTTTGTTTAAGGGCTTCTATTTCTTTTCGTAAAGCTTCTAATTCACTAACATTGTTATCAGCGGTAGCTTTTATGAGAGCCACTTCTAAAATAATTTTGTCTTGCCCGGCATACTTAATTTGAGACTGACATTTAGAAAGTATTTCAATTATTGTATATGTTGATTCTATGGTTACTCCTTCTGCTAATTGTTTGAAGGATTGGTCTGTAAATGCCTTAGTGAGATTAGCTTTCTCTCCAACTCGGCGGTACACAAGAATGTCTCGGTAATAAGCTAGTAAGTCATCGAGGAAGAATTTGGGCTCCTTACCAGTTTCAATGATTTGATCCAAAAGATTCAATACTTGTGAAGTATCTTTCCCCTCAATTGCTTCTATCATGTTCCCAATAATAGAATGATCAACGGTGCCCGTTAATTCCACTATGTCCTGGACTGTAACAGATCCGTCCGCATGAGAAATTGCTTGATCAAGTAAACTTAAAGCATCCCTCATTCCTCCATTAGCTATCCTTGCTATTATAGCCAGGGCCTCTTTATCAACATTTACCTTCTCTTTTTCCACTATATAACTCATACGTTCTATGATGACTTTATCTGTAATTCTTCTAAAATCAAACCGCTGGCAGCGGGAGAGAATTGTCAATGGAATTTTGTGAGGTTCCGTTGTAGCTAAAATAAACATAGCATGTTTAGGTGGTTCTTCTAAGGTCTTTAATAGAGCATTAAAAGCCCCTGTCGTCAATAGCAATAGGTAAGAGTTTGAAGTTATCTCCGTCTTTTCCCCTGCTCCACACCGTACGTGCGAGTTTCCCCGCATACGGCGTTCCATCTGAATCTTATATCAATTAGATACTTTCAAGCTTACAAAGGGCTCTGAATTGATTTAACCTACGAAGTTGCATTGTGTTAAGGCTCAGAATCTTAACGTATTTATCAATAGTGTCTTGATTAGTAGCATGGATAAGTCTGTGTACAAGTTTGTGTACCATGACTAGATTAGTGAAGCTATCCGTACCACCTAATGACACTGGAACTTTATGATGACAGTGGGCAACATCAGCTGTAAGGAGCATATTCGTAATCGCGCATTTTCCTTTTTGCATTGAGTATCTTGATAGTCTATTGTCAAGATATTCAATTGAGCGATTCGGAATATTTGCTTTCATTAGCTTGACGAGTTCCACGTCCCATGCAAAGACTTTAGGAGTATCATATGGATTTAAGCTTTGTGAAAAGTTAAGGTTATTTGCCGTTCTTATGGCTGAGATAGGATAAAGATATCCTGCCTTTTTAAAAGCATATGTCTTTTTCTTCCTATCACCATATAACTTATGATAAGTTGACGTCTTTTCCACTTTAATATATCCATATTTAGCAATCCTTTTGAGTCTTCTTCTGAGTGTATTAAGTAAGTTAAATTCAATTCTTTCGAAGTCTTTAGTAACATGAGTAGCGTATTTGAAGAATTGCTGACTTCCTAGTACTACTGAGTTATAAAGAGCAACGTTTTCGGGAGTTGGGTGTTTTTTCAGTTCCTTAATTTGTTCTCTTAATCTCGATGTGATTTGTTTGACATTCCTATCAGCTACATTGGTTCTAGCCACATACTTTTTCTTCTTTGGGATGGCTTTGATTTTGTAGCCGAGAAATACAGAGCTGCGTTTTCTAAGGTTAATAACCTTAGATTTTTCTTTGGAAATGTCTAGTCGAAGTCTATCTTTCAGATAACCTTTGACCGCATGAAACCATTTCCAAGCAGTTTTACTATCTCTTGCTAGAATTCTGAAGTCATCTGCGTATCTCACTATATATCCCTCTTTGAGTTGGGAAGCTCTCTTTAGGTTGAAAATCTTAGCGTCGTTACCAGAATATTTATGTCTGGTCTCAAAAGTTTCCCATTGATTCGCTACCCACTGGTCAAGGTCATTAAGGACTACATTTGAGAGAAGGGGTGATAGTATCCCCCCTTGAGGTACTCCTTTTGATGAAATACCTTCTCCTTTTATTGGAGATTTCAACATTTTAGAGATTATTGCTAATACTCTTTTGTCCCTAATTCCAATATTCCAAAGTTGCTTAATTAAGAGAGTGTGATCTACGTTATCAAAGAATCCCTTTATATCTATGTCAACAGTGTAGTGTAGCTTGTTGATGTTAATTAGAGTTTGAACTCTAGCTACGGCATGTCGAGTTGAACGTAAAGGTCTGAATCCGTATGAATGGTTATAAAACTTAGCCTCGCATATTGGTTCAAGAACTTGTAAGAACAGTTGTTGAATGAGTCTATCCTTAATCGTGGGAATTCCTAATGGTCGTTTACTACCATCATGCTTAGGGATGAATACTCGTCTAATGCTCTGTGGCTTGTAATTTACTAAGGTTTTTCTGATGTTGGACAGGAAAGTTTCCTTGTCTTTTTCAGCTAAATTTATGATGGAGAAACCATCAGAACCTTTAGTTTTCGAGCCTGAGTTCGCTTTAATGTTCCTGTATGCAAGCATTATGTTTTCGTCTGAGAGAATGATTTCTAACAAATCCTTAAAATTTTCTCCAGTTTTGCTGGATTCATATAATACTTTTTGAATTTCCCCAAACTCATAATATTGTTTGTATCTAACGCCTTTTGTGCTCATAGGTGCATCACCTTTTCTTAGTGATATACTCACCTTCCTACCCGAATTATGAGCTTCAACTTGTTTTATCGTATTAATTGATTGTATTCAGACTTGGGACTATCCCTCCATTATGTTTCCATAACTTCAAAGGTACTGTGTCCCTACTCTCACAAAGATAAATGCATTTCGTCCATAAAATAGGACTTATAGCAACCTCCCGATGGTAGTCGTTTTTGCGGAGTTCTTTGCTTTCCACGTTCCGATAAGTGTAGCTGTACATATGCCTTTAGGTGTCCGCTTTGAGCCTGTAAGTTTTATAATCTCATAGCTGATTATCCCGAATTTCATAACATGCAATTTTACTTTTCGGTAACTTACCTTGCACTTGCAAGACCTATCTTTCGATTAGGTTAGTCCTCTAGACTCTTTCATTCGCGGGATTCGTCAGTCTCTTTATAGAGACATTCTCACCATGGGCATTTTATAGCACTCCGGCCTATCTCTCGTCATATCACTCGAACGTGACTTAGATTCGATTCAGCCGACTTTACCTGGCTTCATACTAATATAGATTCTACCAATCTATTTAGCATGCAGGAGTATCAAGCTGTCAGTTTTGGTCAGCATGATGACCTCATTCCTAACATCCACTTATCAGTTGTAACTTGATTAATTCAAGTTGACTCTTTTCCTAGCAAGCGCTAGTTATAGAGTAACGTGTCGCACGCATATGAACTTCATCTATTATATAAACCTTATACTTTCCATATACAGGCGTATATCCAATTTTATCTCTAAGCTCTCTAATTTCTTCCACACCATTATTTGAAGCTGCATCGATCTCGATAATATCTGGGTTACTATCAGAGCAGATGTCACAGGTTCCACATGGTTCACCATGTGAAGTTTTCTGACAGCTTACAGCTTTCGCAAATAGTTTGGCTGAACTTGTTTTCCCAGTTCCTCTCGGGCCGGAGAATACATAAGCGTGAGAAATAGAATCTCCATTGATCGCATTGAGTAACGTCTTTTTTATATGTTCTTGGCCAACTAAATGCTCAAACCCACTAGGACGGTATTTTCGATATAATGCTATATGTGTCATATTAATTCTCCTTAAAATTAAGTTATTTGTTATTCATAAAGTCGTTGTATTCTTTTACTACATTCCGAGGAATCCTTGTAGGATTTGCTCCACTTATACGTGCATTAAAATTAACAACATGACTTTCTATATCATTTGAATAAAATAGAGTATTCATGATGTTATTGGCTAACTGAGCAGCAAACTTGTTAGTGGCACATCGTTGAGGGTTATTTATTATGGCATCACCACATGATTGGCCAGGGAATACAGTTTCCTCATCAAGGAGAATGTCGCCAAATATCCTTCCTACAGGAGGTAAAATTACTCTACCGCGGCGTTTGTACCCTACTACAATTTGACCGCTAAACCCTGAAGTGGCCTCAATTGCCTTTTCTTCCAGACTATATTGAGATGTATGTTTCCCAGGAACCACATAAACGCCCTCCACCCCAGCATCTATGTATATTAGATCTTTTAAATAATCACTATAAAAAAATTGATCAAGCAATTGCCTCGTTTTATTGTTATCCAGCATACCTATAAGTACAGGAATAATATTTTCCTCTTCTGGGAATGTAAACAGCTTTTGAAGAAGCTCTATGCTCGTTACATACTCCGGTATAGACTGGACCAATAAATTGTAGTGTTCGCTATATCTTTCTCTCAGCGCATCCACTTTTAGTTCTCCGATATCTTCATCATCGAATAATTGATTGTTTAAATTCTTTTTTTCAACTATGTCTCCGTCACATAGGGAGATATGATAGTTAATGTCTGGGTTTGAATAATTACTCGCGCTCCGGTACGTTGCTATATCCTGACAAAGAGAGCGAAAGAAATGACTCCCATTTGCTCCGGCCCCTATTTGCACAATGAAAAATTTTGTTTTATTCCTGGCTTTCTCATTAAAAAGATTTAAAGTCATGGATGATCCTCCTAAAAAAATAAAGAAGGGAATAAGTCCCTTCTCAATTAAAAATTATTCGTTTTTCCCACTCTAACGGAAATGGCACAATTCGTAGAGTGATGTCCTGAAAAATCGTATCAAGTGGTATTGTTATGGCCGTATTATTAGCTTTAACACGAAATTTACATTGTGGTCGTTCTGTATTCAACAGACCAAATACTCCATAGATCATAAACGCTTTTTCGTCCGCGTCATCTGTACTTGAAAAATAGGCACTCATCGAGTTATGCGAATGGATTTGTGCAACTTGGATATATCGCAAGCTGTTTCTACCTAATAGGTCCTGGCTTAATACTGCATCAACCTTCACTTTCGATACATATTGGACAGGGCATTCTAGAAAATAGTTTCCCGACTCTGTATCAAAGAAGATCTGCAGCATCACTTCGGTATCCAGGCGGTCACAATATGCCTTAAAAAAGGAGTATATTTGTGAAAACATCTCCCCTGGAATTTTAGGTAATCTAAATTGAAACCCTTCCTGAATATCATCTAAAGTAGGAATAGATGGTGACTTTGCAATCATCTTTCCTATTTGTGATTCCCAGGCCTCATATATCGAACCGTCTGAGGAAGCAATATATGAGATTCCTTTTTTACTTGAGTCTAAATAGTCACGGATTTTCCAATAATAATTTATGAGAGGCATTGTTGGCTCCCCTTTGAAGCACCCGCAGCATCCGGGAACAAACGCTTGTTTTCTTTGTCAACATCCCAGCGTGTACGTGTAGCTGTGAACTGAAAAAATGACTTTTCTAGCTCGATTCTTAACTCCTCAAGTGTAATTTCCTCTTCAGGAACCTCTTCAACAAAGTCAGCCACTGTGAAAGACTCTGTAGCAAAATGAATAGTCCAATCCCCATTTACTTTTATTTCTTCTTTCGGCTTAGTTGCCTTTACCTGGTGGGACATCGTTTTAGCCTTCTGCTTTGGGAGTTCTGCTTCTCTCTTTTCAGATACATCCTCTACTCCCATATCAAAGATAGATAGTTCTTCTACTTTACTCATAATAATAAAAACCCTCCTTAAAAAGTTTTATAGCTAAAAGAGCAAAAAAAATACACTCTTTCAAAAGCGCTCAAATTGAAACTGCTACTAAAGCAGAATTAATGTGAATCACTTTTGAAAAAGTGTATTTAAGTAAATCTAAAACTCATCCCGCATGGGTCGAGGTAACAAATGAAAATGATATATCTTCATTATATACTATTTTTTTCATTATTTGTATCATTTAAAACAAATTTAAAAGCCCCCACTCTTGTTAGTAATTCAAGTTGAATAGGGGGCTTATTTATATTTTTCCTGAAACTATAAAAGGTAAACACTCAATTTCTTCGTAAGCCTTATAGCCCTACAAATTCCGAAAAAGTATAGGAAGAAGCTATTAACACTTCATCGTCAAACTCCTTCCCCTGGAACTGTTCTGTAAGTTCTCGGGTACCAGGATTAACATGACTGTTGTTAGGCGTACCTAGAAAAATGTACGGAATGTGTTGTAATTTTTGAAGTGAATTGATTTCATATTCACTGTAACTCCAACAAACTGAATGGTTAGAGTATACATTTGAAAATGGATATTCATATAACTGGGTTTTTTCATCAATAATCTTATCTTTCACACAAGCAATCTTTATGTTCTGGATCCTTGAGTTTTGAATTTTGAAATAGAACAACATTCCAGGATGCCCTACTTGCTTATAATCCACATCATAATATTTTACATTTAATTGACTCTTTGGAACCTCTAATACAATAGTCTCGGAAACTAAATCCTTATGATAGTAAATGACATTCTTAGGAAAGAAACCACTATGCAAAATGCGATTAGGCGCAGCTGTACTAAGTGCTTGCTCGATCCAACTCCCTTCCGCTTTGCTGGCTATTGATAAGAATAGGTCCTTTAGTTCCTCTTGTGAATCAGTCCCAGCAACTTTATCAGAAGCTGCTTTTAATATTTGTGACAATGCCGGGGTAGATAAATCCTTATTCACATGTGCCCGCTCCACCAGGAGAAGCAATAGATCACGGAATTCAATGACATCCCCTTCTAACACCTTTATGTTTTTGAAGGTTGATGAAAGAATGTTGTTCAGCCACTTTCCTTCGATATGTTCTAAATTTATTTGCTCTAACATCAATGATAGCAGCCTGACAAACCATTCATTTTTTTCAAGAGGACCTCCATCGTTTTCTTTCAATTTTTCTATCAATATATCCATTACTTGTTCAGGAAGGTTATCCCCCTCTATTGCAATAAAATTTTTAATAACCTCTATATAATCGTTCTCAAACAGATAATTTAAAATTTCATCTTCATGTAAAAGAGACATCATACTTCTAATGAAGTCATCTACTAGTACTTTTCTTCTTCCTGTTTGAAGATCTCCCTCAAACTTACGAACATCAACATTTTTACTCTCATCGATAGTGACCACCATTTTCACTGATCAACACTCCCCTCTATTTTCTGGAGTAGCATAAGAAGTTCATCCTTGAAATCCAGCATTTCACTAAAAAAGTCACTGAGTTCCAAAAAAAATGGTTCTGCATAGAAACCTATTGTGCCATCTGTACAAAACATCACATTTAAAGACCCGTAATCTCCATAGAATTCCTTATTTTTATCCAAAAGTTGATTAACTTCCTGATTTAAATCTCCTGAAATTAAAGGAATATGTCTAAACAATTCACTTAACTCTGAACTATAAAGTGTTGCACGTAGGCATTCACTTTTTAACGATTCATATGTTGGATTCGTCCATTGATTTCCTAACTGTACCATTTTAATTATCGTTTCCATATAATCCTCGCTAGCAAAACCATATGCATTGGCTGTATAAAAGTCCCAATCTTTATTAACACGTAGATTTCGTTTTTCTAAAAGCGTTTTAGCACATAACACTAAATCCAAAGCATATTGAAATACAATTTTTTCATCATCACTTACTGGTGGCAACATCTTAATCCCTCCTATATGAAACGCTTCTTTTTTGGCTTTGCTTTGTGCCAAATAGAACCTGTTAATTCTCGTGACATATAAAGTTCACGAAAGCTATTACCATGAAGATAGTAGCGCTCTGAAATTTCTGGTGTTGAATCTTCATCCCCTACTTCCATTGAAGGGATCCAGGAAAGCTCATCCTTCGCTAGTAGTAAATGTTTTCGTTCTACTCTTTCTATAAAGTCCTCTATTTCCCCGAACTTTACAAACCTGGAGAAAACAATTGTATTGAATACATCCATGATCTTTTCATCATCTGTTTCATAACAGCCTTCTAGCTTGTTCCATACGTTTTCTAGGTTCATATATTTTCTCCTCCATAAAAAAACACTCGATATGGTTGATGGATGTTTAAGCAACATTCATCACTCGTATCGAGTGTATTTAATCATATATAAGGTAAAGCTCGAACTTCCTTAGGTCGATTCTCAATTCCCGCTCCACCGTCTAATACTCTGTATTGGGGGAACTTTTCATAAAAGCGTATGGCAGCGGCTTCGAGTGAATTTGTAACAGCTGTTACTTGAGCATTATGAAATTGACCCGTTTCTTCATTTAAAACCACAAGCCAAAATGTCTTTAGCTCTACCATAATACTCAACTCCTTAAAGTATATCCGCTTTATTTTACCATTAGAGAAATATTCATACAATGTATTCTATTCTAATGTAAAATAGTCTTCTTACTTTAAGGTTTAGTATTTCGGGAAAGCCATTCCCAAGTTAACACAATCTTTTTTTAAAGCTTCCATATTCCAATGGTCACAGCAAATTTCCGCCGTGTTAGACAAAACATGCAGCTGATCATTCAAGGTAACCATTTTCTTAAATAGTAAACCTTCCTCTTTACCCTTGGCCAACTTGGCCTTATACCGGTTTAATTCTTTTGGGAGATTAGGAATGGCTTCCATAATGGCCTCAATGGTGCCAAATGTATGTAGAAGCTCCTTTGCTCCTTTCTCACCTATTCCGTGGATACCTGGAATATTATCTGCTGTGTCGCCTTCCATTGCTTTTAAGTCTATTATTTGTTTAGGATTTAAACCTTCATAGTCCTCTAGAAACTTCTTTTTATCGTAAAAGACATCAGCGGAACCTTTCCTTACTATTTGGATTACACGGTCCGTAATAATCTGAAACAAATCTTTATCATTAGACAAAGTATAAACCACCATATCTGATTGCAGCACCTTGGCTGCTGATGATATAAGATCGTCGGCTTCATAGTCACTATTATAAAATACAGGGACCCCCATATTTTTTAATACTTCTTCTATTAAGGGGAATTGCTCTGACAACTCCATAGGCTGCTGTTTCCGGGTAGCCTTATAATCACCATATAATTTGCTTCTGAAGCCCTTTCCTTTGTCAAAAAAAACTGCTAAATGAGTGATTTGTAATTCTTTCTTATAGCGGAGCATCATTCGTATAAATCCTTTTACCCCATTAGTGTGTACACCGTTAAGAGTCGTTTGTTTTCCTACGGGACTCATTGCTGTTGCATAAAAGGCTCGGTTTAAAACATTGTTTCCATCTATTAGCAAAGCCCTTTTATGGTCTTGTTTTGGGTCCTCTTTTCTTTCTTCTTCAAACAGTGATAGTTGCATTAATATTCCTCCTTGTATTTAAAATAAACTCATTTGAAGTGCTTCTGCTTCTTCAATTGTTTCATCTTCCTGAATCTCTTCAGTATGGCGTAATGGCTCTGTGATTACGGTCAAGGACAATAAATGTGACTGCTTTCTTATATAGCAGCGGCAATAATTCTTTGCCTCCGGATCCTCCTGTACACATATTTGTCCCATGTCACATAAATTCCAACTAGCACAACATGAAAATCCAGCCTTGCTAAATCCCCTAACTGTCGTTCCCGCTTTTGGCTTCATTGCTCTTCTCCTTAAAAAGTAAATTAAATGCAAAAAAGCTCATATTGAAACACCAATGAAAGTGAATTTTCTTCAATGGGTCTCAAAATGAGCTTTTATAAAAAAGTGCTTGTCCTGCATAGGTCAAGTTAATGGGAAAAAGAATATAAGAATATTATACCATCATTAGGATAATTTTCTATAATTATCTTATTAGCCATGATATGATACTTTTATAAACTTGTTTCTTTTATTTCGCCCTCGGGGGAGAAATCTCTTACTTTTTTAAGCATTCTTTTGAATGGTTTAATCTGTCTAAATGACAAATACCATTGAAAAGAATGCTTTTTTTATAATGACTTTTAAGGAGTGATAAATCAGTGAAAAAATTAAGATTAATTTTAGTCTGGGCAGTTCTTGCTTATCCTATCACCTGGATTTTTCAAAAGGTAGTAGGCATCCCAATATTTGATTCCTATCATGAAATTCTTTACAGCGGATACGTCATTCTTTATGCATGTTGGGACTGGCTGCTTATTTTATTTCTAACTTACATATTTAATCGGAACATCGTTCAAATTAAATATGATACTTTAGAAAAAATCAGACAATCAAGATTTCATGCTGAAGTAGATCGTTGGTTTGATACACCATATATTCCGCCTCTGATGATGTACTATCTATTAAACCCACCACAATCAGTCAGTACAGATATTTATAAAAGCGTATCTAACCGATTCTATCAATTAGTGGTCTTTGCTTTTCGCGATCGGGTATTTATAAATGGCCAAAGTTCTTCCTACTATCCAGCTGCGAGGAAGTCTCATTGGAGGATAATTGGATTAAAGGAATTTCTAAAAACAAGTTTAGTATCCATATTGATTGTTGGATGGTTCGCAAGTGTAACCATCAATGATCCAGAAAGTTGGTTATTTGGAAATGAGAGGTTTTCTATACCAGTTGTAATTTTCTTAGGATTGTATGTAGCCATGAAAATTCAAGCCTACTTAGAAATGTCTTATAACAAATTAGATGTTGTTATTGAAGATCACTTTGGTGAAAAAGAGCCAAAAGTATCATGGCCAGAAGTATTTCCGGACCAACCAAAGGGGAAGGTTATAACTGCTGCATGGCAAGCTGAGACTGAGAAGCGTCAAAGGTATACAAATTTAATTAAAGAGCAACAGCTATACAATAATCCGAATTATAGAAATCATGCCTTAGCACCGTATCCTTATCCTTCTGATTCAATTCCCGAATGGGCAGAAAACATTGAAATCCCAGCACCTCTAGAAAAGACCCCTTCCATGAACGGAAAAAGCAAGAAGAATAATAAAGTGACCAAAGGCAATGTTGTAAACTTTAGGAGAAGAGAATCTTAAGAGTAAAATAATATATAAATTAAAAAAGGCCTTGATTCTATTTCAAGGTCTTTTTTGATTGCTGCTTATATCATTTTAAAACTTCAAGATGATGGTCTAGGCTGATAGCTCAACTTAAATATTGAAGGTATCTCTCGGTTTGCTGTTTAAGTGATCGATAAGTTTCCTTTTCCAATTGTAAAAGTAATTGTTCAGCTTTGTGAATGACGGAAGAAATGAGGAATTCATTTTCTATCACCCAATGGTAATATAAAATTTTCACCGAATCATCTGCAAATGAAAAGTCGATAGGTATTTCAAAGTTTCTAATTGCTTCTTGTCTAGCAACAAAAAAAACATCCAAATTAAAATAGCCGCTCCATTTATTGACTTGGAATTCTTCCCTAAAGCTTACAATCGCTCTGGAGTTTATATCCTGCTGTATCGTAAAATCATATGCCTCTCCATTGACGACTGTATTTATTTGTATTGGTATATCTTCAATTTCTTTTACTTGTATCTCTTGAAGTTCTTTCTTAGGAACGGGTACAGGTCCTTCAATATGTGCTGACCGGTATTCAATCCCATTGAAATTTAAATATATCAACCCATTCTCACGAATAATATCCATTAATATCCCACCTTCAGAGAAACTTTCTTACCGGAAGTATAGACTTTTCCGACATTTAATAAACATGTTATCCCCTTGTTTATATCATATAAAGAAACACCAGTAAAGAACATACGTTCTGTTTTTGTTCTGGTTGTGGTATGTATTTTTTTATATTCTTGACGCCTTTTATAAACTATGATAATTTTTAACTACTCCTTAAAAAGTTTTCTATCTCGTTTGAGCAAAAAAACTTTTTACGAAATGCCCATGCAGCGGGAACTGCATGGGCATTTGTCGTTTTTATAGGCCAGCAAGCCTTCCGGCTAAAAAAATTGCAAAAAGGCTGCAGACGCTAAATGTATAAGCCACGATCCTAAATGGAATGACATTTGATGTCTTTGTACTTAAAAACACCGTAACAGATGCTAAGACATATAATACAATTGATACTCCCATATAAAATATGACAAGATGAATAACCATTCTTTATCCTCCCTTCTCTAAAAAAAACACCCCTAATGGCCTTCTTGTAAAAGAAAGTTCACTAGGGGTGTTCCCTTATCATTAAATTTAATTAATATTATTTTAGCCATTCAATCCCTTTATTTCAATACATGGCCAATATTTTTAAGTTAAATTTATATCAATAGCTGTAACTGACCGTCACTCTTTACTCCATAACCCTGGATTTTTTTTGATACGGGCTTTATTTTATCTTTGATTTTCATAAAAGAGAAAGCCAAACGATTAGCAATGGCTTTAACTACCCGACAATCAATACTTTGGCCTAATAACTCATAGGTACGTATTTTTTGTAGATGTTTCGTCAATTGAAACCACTTTGGAACGGCTAAAATCTTTTTGATTTCTTCAATAGTTAGGAACCTCCAGCTCTTTTTATCCTCGCTTAATACATAGCTGGAGGAGGCACTATGACTCGTATACCTTTTGGGTAAGCAGGCAATCCTTTCAGCTTCCTTCGATACGAAAGTTAAATCTAAAGATCTTTCTGCCCAGGCTGTGCGACTATTAAACGAGGTCATCCAGTCATCAACAGATTTCCATTCATGAGTCACCCCTGCTGGTTCCAAAAAGTCTTTGAGTTTTTTTCTTTTCATTTTTTGAGGAGCTGGAAAGCGAAATTCATTGAATTGATCCTCACTTTTAAATGAACATACATAAGTTCTCTTTCTATTCGCAATGCTTCCAAAATCCCAGGCATCTAAATCTTTTTGGACCCAGAAAGGATAGTCTTCACTCAATAAATCTTTAAGGAGGTTCCAGGACTCTGATTTATAAAAGTTAGGAACATTCTCAAAAAATAATGCTTCTGCTTGAGATGTTTTGATTATTTTAGCTGTAGCCAAAATCAAATCATTTACCACATTCCCGCTCAGATCACCTAAATTACTGTGCTCATTACATGGAAGTGTAACCATAGCAATGTCTGACTTATAAACTTGATGGCAGTCAGCCATATTCCCATTAAAAACATATGAGTTTGGAAAGTTATGCAGCAGTACTTCCGCTGAATCCTCCTCGAGCTCTACCTCTTGAATAGCAGAGTAATAATTGGTGTCCACAAATGCTGCAGTACCTATGCCTGCTCCAGCTGCAATACTTAATAGCCGGATCCGCTCATCTTTTACTGCAGGAAGAGTTTCATTTTCGAAAAGGTTATATTTGAGCGGTTCAATAACAATTTGGCTTTTGTTCCCCTTTTTAAATACGCTAATTTCTATCTTTTGCTTCACATCTATAATGGTGGCGTACTTATCCCCTGCTGTATCAATAAGAGGACGTCTTTCCCCGCTTATTTTGCTTACCCTAGAAGCCACTTTGATCGTATGAGCTGCTTCTGATGGATAGTTTTGAATAACGATCTTCTCGTCATACTCATTTATTGAGATATAAAGGTTTTCTCCTGGATTTAGTCCGGCTGCTTCGCAAACGATATGTTGCAAAAAAAGCCTCGGTTTTCTAGCTTTGTTAGAAACTGTATAAACTTTCTTCAGTTTTAGATTCATCATTTACTCCTCCAATTGATTGTATTGTCCACATAAAAAAGCATGTGAGAGACACATGCCTTTGAGTACTAAGCCTTTAGATACTGTTCTTCCATAGAAGAGTCCTCTAAAACAAAGCTGTTATACAAAATTTCCAGAACTTCTTGTTCGTTTTCGTATCCGCGATTATTAAGAAAATCATTATAGACTAGTAAGAGATATTTATCTTTTTCTAACAATCTTCTCATTTTTGAAACTTGGAAAGTTAGAGATTGCTCATCATCTGTAATTTCAGTGGCCCTAAGGAATTTGAGAATAGCACAAAGAGAATTTTCCTCACTGATCCCTAATTCAATTATATAATTTAATTGGTCCTCATCCAGCTCTTCATAATTGTCCGTGTGTATGTACACCTCAAGCGTACCTTCATCACTTTGCGCTTCTAACATGACCAAAAACCCCAACTTGTCTTGTAACTTTTCTTCTAAAAACTCTCTTATTTTGTCTGATTCCCCTTCACAATGTTCATGTTCCAATACAATTTTGAAGGTATCTTTAATATAAAATAATTCACCATTTAAATCGCTTTTAGGGTAAAAGCCTAATACGCCCGCCTTCTCTTTCAGTAATTCAAATTCCTCAATTGAATTCTTATCAATTATTAGACCCCTGGATTGAAGCAATGAGATCATTTCTTGTTGGTTTAACATAAATTGCATCTCTATTTCCTCCTTAAAAAGTAAAATAGTTCATCAGTTTTACCGATGAACTACTTAGTTTACGTATTTAAATGAATTACGTCCTTTTGTATACGAGACGAGCTGCTGAAGCTCACCAGTCTGATCATTATTCAACCACTCTTCCAAAGTTGAAGATTTTGTACTTAAAAGGTCCTTTAACTTCAAGTTATTCCTATTGGCATAATCAATTAAAGCATCCAAATCTTCGCATTTAGGGTTGGGTTGGCTTTTATCCATCATCCAAACACCAGTACCAACTTTAACTGAGTCGTTATCTCCCACCCATTTCTTTAACCCGTTTTTCATGTTTTTAAGGGCCGTTTCCTGGGCTAACAGGTAAGATCCAATCTTTTCAGCTTCCGTTGCGTTAGAAGGGGCTCCTGTACCTGGCAGGTCACTAAGTAATCCACTTGCACATCTGGCTGCATACGGACAGTGCTCACATTTAGCTCGTTCCTTGCTCATTTCCCAATCATTCATATAGCCAGGATCTTTCGCTTCTATCCGGTTAATTTGGCGTACAATCCAGTTCCTAGCTTTAACTAATTTTTCCTCAGTTAATTCAACTTCGCTATCCTCTTCTACGCCCAACCTAGGAAAAACAAGTCGCCCTTTAAAGGTACTTCCCACATATCCTCTTATTTGCTGGAAAAGCCAGCCATAAATAGCTAATTGAATATGGTTTTCTGCTGAAAAGGAGCTCCAGCCGGTTTTGAAATCCCAAATATAAGTTGTATCGGTAGTAGGATCATCAATGATAACATCGACTATTCCGCGGATTTTTCCTCTTGTCGTTTTTACTTCCAACTCCATTTCAGAAGAGATTTCAACATATTCCCCTTTTGGTAATCGATCATATGCTTTCTTTAACAGGTTAATAAGGAAGTATGCCTTTTCTCCCTCAGGCAGCCCTCCATTCACTCCTATTGAATAATAAAGTGCTTCAGAGGGAGAGTAACCATCCCTGATCATTAATTCAATCGCAGAATGAAATATCTTACCTGTTTGCATGGGAGGACTAGAAGGATAAGGCAGTTCTAAAACATATTTATAATAGAACTGTCTTTCGCAGCCTTCAAACATAGACAATCTTGAGTAACTCCACTCCTTTTGACTGTTGCCAGAAACATAAACAGGTGTCTCTGTTTGTAAAGGATTTGAGCTCATTGCACTAACACCAGGGGTTCATCTTCCATTGACTCAGATTTCCACACTAACCTTGTTCCTTCATGACCAAAACCATAGTCTAATAAGATCGGAAACTTTAAATCAGAAATAAGAGGTGACTTTATCCTTGCGATCATCCAATTGAGGATAAAGTTTATCCCTTTAATTTCGCCGTTTACACCTGTAATTACTGGAACTACACTATACCCCGGATAATTTCCATCCTTCAGTGAAATCGTTGCAATAGTTTCACCTTCCAGTTTTGCTGAGTATACTGCAGTACCATTGTGATAAGTTGTTTGTACTAACAATGGAATTCCTCCTTAAAAAGTTTGTAGTGGAAGAACAAAAAAACGCTCTTCGAAAAGCCAACATTAAACTGCATAAGCAGCATTAACAGTTGTTCGCTTTTCGAAAAGCGCTTAGGTAAAAGTTCGATTTCTCCCGCTTGGGTGAAATATAACAGATTAATACTTATGAAGATATAGTATCACAAAAAGGAATTTGTATCCATAAGATGTTGTTCTTCAGCCTTACCAGAAATTGAAATAGGAGAGACCTCAGCCCCTCCCTATTTCTATTAGAAAACAAACATTAATTGTTCCTTATTTTTCCCTGTGGAATTAGCTAAAATAAATTCTGTTTTAGCCGCTGCTTCAGTTTGAATTTGATTAAATAGATTCATCATTGAATTTCCTTTTCGACTATCGATAAACTCTTTGTTACTTCTTATTATGCTTTGAATATTTTCCTGTTCCCTTTTAGGCATTTTCATATTAAAAGGAGGATTAGATATTGTTTGGTCAGGCATAATTTCTCTTGCCATAGCTGCAACTATTTCTATCTGTTTTTCCCTTTCAATTGTATTCCAAGGTTTTGCAAGTTCTTGTTCGTAATCATAAATCTTGTGTTTCTTCAAATTCAAAGGATGGAAGTACACATCTACAAATTCACTGCCCTCTAAAAAAATATTAACTGGAGCAATGAACTCTCCCGTGAGGGCATCCCCTTGATAAATTCTAGAATTTACATCAAATTCAAAGTATTTATTAATCCTCAATTCCTTTGGATCAGCATGAATACCGATGATCGGCCTTGGTACATAGATAACAGATGGTTTATAAAAGAACGCCTGGATTGCTGCGGCTCTTACCATTAAATGAGATAAGTCACTTGCGACAATATTTAAACTCTTAGAAGGAAGAATTAATGCTCCCGTACCTGTACAAGGATCATACATGAGGTCTGTTAATACCTTTTCCTCTTCATCCCCTTGTAACATCAGATTCATTGCTTTTGACAAAGAGAGCGGGGTCGGGTAATAATCTAATGCTCCAGATGAACCATTCTCGGCCAGAAATACACTCAGATAATCTGAAGGGAACTGGTAAAACAGAGAGAAGTCAAAGGTACGGTATAAATGCTCCCATGAATCCTTGTCCATATTAGGTTTTTCAAACCAAGCCAGTCCAATGGCATATCCAATCCAGGAGAGAAATTCATATGGTCGGACCCCTTTATAGGATACCGGTTCAAAGGATTTCTTTAACATCTTTTTAACTGCCTCATTTCCGCTTTCACTAATTGTTACATAAGGATAAGGATCCCCCTTTTTCCACTCCCCTTTGCCCAGGATAGTTAGCCATTTATACCAGTTTCCAAAATATAAAGTATCTGCAAGGAAACAGGTAGAGCGGGCCCAACCGAAACGATAGGAGTCCTCAACTGATTGCGGAAAGGCTGTCCAAAGAGGATGAGCCATCATTTCTTCCAGCTGCTGCTTCTTTTCAGGGGTTATGGGTTCAAAGTTATGATTTGTCATTTTATTATTCCTCCATTGGAAAAGGCGTACTTGTAGTACGCCTTAATATCATCTATTTGGTGTAAATTCAATAGTATTAGTTTGTTCTTACTGGCAGCACCAGTTGGATAAGTGACTGTTCTTCTTCAGATACGAATATAAACGGCCTTTGTTCACCTAAAAACTTAACCTGTATATGTTCAGTTCCAAATGCACTAAGAGCATCTAATACCAGTTTGTAATTAAAAGAAATCTTAAGATCCTCGCCTGTTACTTCAAAGTCTTCAAGGGTTTCTTCTACCTTACCTATCTCACTTACTGTCGAAGTAATATGAACTTGTTTATCCTTAATTTCTACTGTGACTACGAAGTTCTTTGGCTCAATAACTGCACAGCGCTTTAGGGCTTGCTCTAGCTCTCTGACTTTAAGTTTAAGTTGTGTTTTACTCTCGGTCGGAATTAGTCTAGAGGTATCCGGATATTTCCCATCTAACAACCGGGTATAAAAATTAAGATTGGAAGCTTTAAATAGGACCTGGTTATCGGTGATTAATACATCAACGTTATTCTTATTGCTTTCAATGATCCTTGACAGCTCTACAAGTGCCTTAGCAGGGATAGTCACCTGTCTTTCTTCTTTCAAACTGATGTTCATTTCTTTAGAAGACAGCCGGTGAGAGTCTGTAGCTACAATTTTCAAGACATCTTTAAAGCTTAAATTAACCCCTGTTAGGACGGGCCTTACTTCTGAAGTGGACACAGCAAATGCTGTTTGTTTTACTAAAAGCTGAATTTCCTCTGCTGTTAGCGAAACATCAGTCTCTCCTTCAATGGAAGGTAGCTTTGGATATTCCTCCGCCGGGAAACCATTGAGATTAAATTGTGATTTTCCGGATTTCAAGGAGGTTACATTCTTGGAATCAACAGTGATTTCTATGTCCTTTTGAGGCAGCTTTTTCACTACCTCATTCAAAAATTTCCCGTTTATAACAACGCTGCCTTCTTTCATGACGGAAGCCAGTTCTTCTCCATTCTTTTCTAAAGGGACGATTTTCTCTATCGAAATATTGGAGTCAGATCCAATTAACGAAATGGATTGCTTTGTAGCAGTTATCTTAATACCCGATAAGATAGGCAAAGACACTCGAGGTGAAATAGCTTTATATACATCACTTACTGCTCTTTCTAAAACTTCTTTCTGTATAGAGATTTTCATTAACTTTTCCTCCTAAAATCGTAATTTTTAGTTAAAATGGCAAAACAAAAAGCACATCTTAATATGTGCTTAAAGTACTCACACCCAGGGTGTGGCTTATATTAATCTGATATCGCCTATTTAAAAGGGCAGATCATCATCCGAAACATCTATCTGTCCTTCATTTGCAAATGGATCCTCCTGGATAGAATTGTCCTTTCTAGGTTCATTTTGTGATTTGGTTTCACTATTATTCTTACTATCTAGGAACTGAACTGAATCAGCCAAAACTTCAGTCACATAGACTCGCTTGCCATCTTGACCTTCATAGCTGCGGGTTTGTAATTTGCCGTCTACCCCTGCAAGACTTCCCTTTTTCAAAAAGTTTGCTACATTTTCAGCTGGCCGTCGCCATATAACACAGTTAATGAAGTCTGCTTCCCTTTCACCTTGTTGGTTGGTAAAGGTTCTATTGACCGCTAAAGTGAAAGAAGCCACCGGAATTCCATTTGGAGTGTACCTTAATTCTGGATCCTTAACTAAACGCCCTACAAGTACTGTTCGATTCATCATACAAATAGTCTCCTATCCCTTAGTTACTTTTCTTTGGTTGCTCTCCATACTCAACTTGATCAGCCCAAATCTCAAACTTAGTCATATTTTTACCATTCTCTTGGTAGTTACTTGACCGCCATTCCCCTAGAATTACTATCTTTTGACCCTTAACCAGGTAATTAGCACAAGCCACTCCTAGGTCTCTCCATACAGCAACAGGGAAAAAATCGGTCCTTTTATATTTACGGCTTTCTACTGCTAAGATAAAGGTACAAAGGGCTACATCGCCTTTATAGCTTAATGTTGGTTCCTTTGTAAGCCTTCCGGAACAAGTGAATGATTGCATACTGAATAGCCTCCTAAGCAACTTCGTATAGTTGCTTTAAGTCTACCAATTTTCGTTCTCCAGTGCGCAAATTGATTTGGAAAGGAAGTTTTCTATGCTGCAATAAATCATCAAGTCCTTTCCCATCTTTAATATCCCAGGTCCATAGCAATACTTCTATGCCTAATTTCATGACTTCTTTAGCAAATTCCGTCAATATATCAAACAACCGCTTCTGCTTTTGTTGGGATTTTAAAGAGTCATCCTCACGTTTCAGCGTATCCATATCGTAAGCTAAAATGAATTTTTTAGTTCCCCAATCTCTTAATAGTGGTATCACCGGTTCAAAGTTTCCAACTCCAGGTATACCAATGAGCACAACGTTCAACAAATTTGCTGAAACTTGTGCTTTATGTTCACCTTCTGTGGCAATTACTACCGAAACATTATGAATGTCCGCTAGGTCAGTTCCAACTTCCCAAACTTTAAGTTGAGAAACAGGAGGAGCAATATGTAGCGGTGCCCCACTACTAACACCATTCTTTCGTAAAAGAGCCGTTTTCGTTTCAATAGCTGTATTATCTGTACTGGAAAACCAGATATATTTTGGCTTTCCTGCAGGCCGCTTAACTCTTAAGCGAACAATTCGCGAAAACCTATCTCTTACTGGTATGAAGTAACCGCCTTTGCCAGAAGATAGAGTCCAAACCCAATATCCCCTGCCTTGAGAATCCTCTTCTAATAATTCGGGTGGATATTGAGTAGCCAAGTTAGGAGGTATCAATCTCTGAACAAAACCTGGCACTCTAGCTATCGGGTAACCTTTAGCAATTAGTTTTTGAAGGATGGGAACTAACTCCTCTGGAGAAGGGACCGATCGTAAGCTCAAACTAACTACATCTTCTTTGGAATATCTCCTTTCCTGGAGCCATTCCACTGCATGCTCCTGTCTAATTGGGCATAAAGATAAAAATGCTCGATAGACTTGATCGCATACTTTGTCACTCAAAGGTTCCAATTCAACGATTTGCTTTACCCGGGGCCTATACTGTTTCTCTGACTTCACATAGCTTCCATCATCATAAAGTATGGGTATCCCTATTAGCTTTGCTATTTCCTCTATAATCTTGGGAAACGCCTTTTTATCCTCTAAATTGGTTTTGTCATACCCCCGTCCATACTCGTGCCAAAAGTAATAACTAAATGCACTTGAACCGCTCGCTTCACAAGCAAAACACTTAAAAAGGTTCTTGTTTGGTTCTATAAACGTGTTATCACTTACTCTGGCTTGATGTCCTGGGTTTGGGCATGGGATCTGGTATTGCTTTCCCACCCTTTTAGTATGGACACCTAAAGCGTCTGCTAGATCCAGAATGGACACAGCATTAACTTCTTCGATTGTTTGTTCACTTATTCTAGCCAAAAACAATCTCCTCCTTAAAAAGTTCTTCTTCAGGTAAGTTTGAGTGAAAAAAAAAACACTCCTTCAAGAATCAATTAGCATTTTCCATTAGAAAATACTTTTGATCACTTCAAGGAGTGCTTTTAGCTCAAAACATATCCGCCCGCCTGGGTGGATTTTACATGAAAGAAATATTTTATAAGGATAGTATAGCATAATTTTCTTCTAAATAAATATATAAACCTTATCCTTTAATATCTTAATTTTTGAGATATTAATCTAAATCTCTTTAGAAATTTCCATTCTGTCTGTAGAAATACAGGAAATATTAGTAAAGCTTCATTTTTAGTTATAAAGATAAACAAGTAGTGATGATAAAAAATCAGTAATTAAAAATAAAGCGGTACTTCATGGAGTCGTTTAGCCTTACTCTCTCTAAGCGTCATGGACAATTTAGTTGATTAAAGAATCGAAATTTCAACAACTTAACAGATCTTTATATAAAGAATCCCCTATCTTCACAACTGGAATAAAATAATACTCACAATTGAACAACCATAATAATGGATTATCCAGAAATCCACAAGAATGCACTCGTAATCAAGGTTATTAAAAAAAGCACCCAATTACTGTTAAATTCAACGTAGAAGGTGAATTTGACAGCTGGATGCAGTACAAAATTAAGATGACCTCAGAAGGTGGATGTTTAAATAAATGGGAAAAAGCCCTGTCTTATGAAATTTTTAAACAAGGCTAGTTTTGTTATTCTGTTGTATGGTGAGCGGGTATGTTCCATGATCCTGGAAATAAGAAGTACCCATATCAATTTTATCTTCAAGAGATATATGTATTTCTAAATAGTTTTTAAATGTTTGTATAAATGTCCTCCGCATATAGCCGCCAAGACTTTTGATTCTAAACCTAGGGTCCTTTGCCTTTTGGGCGGTATAGTAGTCTGTCAATAATCTCAGTGAGTCCTCAAATATGTTCCTAATTATCCTATTTCTTACTTTAAGTGGTTGAGAAGAATACTTCATTATTTTAATTACTTCTTGCTTAAATGCAGCCATAATGTCTCGTATGTCTTTATTCCTCTTTGGAATTTGGAAATGATCTAGCTTTGAAATGACTTCTTTCCGTAGTGACGCCTCCAGTGTTTGAGTCTCAAGTTCATCCTCTTCTGAGTGCACCATTTCAGGGTTAATTTTGACCTTGAATTTCCGAATAACAATTTGGATGACATTGTTCTTCTTAGTAACTGCTACTCTATCTTTGCTAGGTATTCTTTCACTATAGCCCTCAGCCTCGAACACAAAGAGGGTTTTCACGGCTTCAATAAATTGTCGTACTTTGAGAGCAGATTGTTTGGTTTTAGTTTTCAATGTATTCATCGTGTACTCTTTGGACACATTCACAATATCTTCAATTGATGAATTTTTGCTGTTTTTAATTTTGTTACCAATGGCACGTGTAATTGCATTAAATAAATCTAACAATAAAAATAGTCCCGCGCTATTTCTCGATGATACAAGAGACTTTAAAACTGGATCTTTTAGGAGTTTATAAGAAACTCGAAAGTAGCTTAGCTTTACCCCTTGTGCAGCAAGTTCCGGAGAATTCCATCGATCAAAATTTGTAATTTGATAATAAGGTTCACCTGCAATGATGATTTCCTTAACCAAGCCTCTTGCAAAAAGAACTTCTCTACCTGAGTGAATAGTTGTGTAAGGGATTTTCGTTGAGTTAGCCCAGGTAGATAAAGACAGTTCCTTTGCATTCACTCTGCCAAAGTCATCTGCTTTAAAATGAAATAGTATATAGGTTGCAATGGCAGCTGCAGAAAGAGGCGAACGCTCATGTTCAGCTTTTAATAGGTCCAGGCCGGCTTGAAAAAACTTTACACCATTTATAGAGTAATTTTGTCTTTTTTTATTCATGAGGTTCCCCTCCTTCCGTGTCAATATATGTAACTTTTTAGCTATAAAATGCCTAAATATAGTAACTTTAAATCATTGCAACTTATATTAATAATCGCTATAATAAAGATATAATTAAAAGAGACAATAAGAAAGACGCCCTCAAAGGTGTTATTTTTTTGAAGGTAAGTTAAATATTTTTTAAGGTAAGCTAAGCTAAGTCTCTTATTATTCACTCACTTGTTTCATCATCAGAATTAATTTGTTGGTAGCAAATTAATTCATCGCTCGTCCGTTCAAAATTGGTAGTTTTGAAAGGACCTCCACTTTACATTTCAGCTGATCGTTGGTAGCGATCAGCTTTTTACTTTTTGTAAAAAGCTTTTTGGGCAAATAAAAAACGCATTCATTTTTCACCCAGAAAGAATCGGAAAAGAATACGTCAAAAAGACCTCTCTAGAAAAGTATACACCTATCCCCATAAGAGATAGACTTACCCTCTAGCTCCCGATAACTAACTACATTCTATCATAATTGTCTTATAATGTGAAAGTGAAGTTTTTAAGTTCAAATGTGTTGACTATAGTACTTAATCGTTATATAATCGACTTAATTTAATAGTACCGATAACTAGCAGAAACCCTTTCCTTCCCAGGTGAGGGTTTTTTGCTGTTTATGAGGCTTTTGCCAGCTGCAAGACTATTCCTATCAAGTGATTTAAACTAGAGTACATATGGCTATTACGCGTTAGCTGCTGTGCCTCATGCAGCACCGTATAAAAATCCTTTCGCGGAGAGTTCTCGTAAGCTCTATTAAAAATTTCATCAGTTTTCATAAGAGCAAGGGAATCTAATCCCTGGTTTAATTGTATAGCCTTGAAGGACTTAATAAGCTGGTCTTTGGTGATATCCTTTTGGTGAACATTTATATGAATTCCTAATTCCGCTAGCTTTCCAGGCAGCATTTTTACCCACCCCATTTTTTTCAATAAAAAAGGACACACTGGTAGCGTACCCAGTGTGTCCGGTCCTTCCGGATCACAAATTCCATATTAAAGATGCTTTAATTATGAATAATAAGGCTCCCTTTGTCAAGGGTACCCTGCACGGCTTCACATTCTTTCTAACTTCAGCAGAATGGCTTTCATAACGGACATAGAATTCCCTTTTTGCTTAATCTTATCTAAAAAATCAAGAAATAAAATGGCAAATAGTTCTTCAATAACAATGTCCTGATCCCCTAAATAGGGTGCCAGGTCATGGAGGAAGATTTCTCCTCTTAAAATAAAGGAAGACTTTAATCGGATGGTCACATAGGCTATTTTCTCTTTTTTTGGTTTGACTGGTATTTCTCTCTCTACATTCTCAAAGGAAAACAAGTTGGTTTGGATCTGCTTTAAAACCCTCTCGGTAACTTGAGGTTTTTCCAGGTATTTCTCTTTGCAGGCGGCTAAGAAACGAGCCATTGATTCAAATTCAGTTCCCTTTTTTATTTGAGTTAGAAAGTCATCGTATAGGAGGCTTATTAAATGCTCTACCGTAAGCATTATGGGACTATCATCTTCAAATAGATCATTAAAGTCTTGTACAAAAACTTCCCCTCTAAGGAAATCATAATAAGGAAAAGACAATTCTAAATAACGTGATTGTGTTGTAAAAATAAAGTCAAAGAACCCCTTTTTTTGGCCATAGCCCTGTATCTTATCCTGCAGAAGGTTCCATTGGCTATATGATTTTTTCAATGTCCCCACTCCTCTGCAGCCATTCAACCCCGGCTTTCATCATTAGATATACCACTTTTCGATCTGAGAACCCTTTACTTATCCCAATGCCATATGGACCTCCGAGTTGCTTGTATTCGTATATGCGTAAATTAGTATGCATGTAGCGTTTTGAGTCTTTATAGGGGATTTCCCAGTCCACCATATCAAGATTTTTAAGCATATGCCGAAGAAGTAAGGTATTAAATTTTGTTTGAGACAGGGGTTTCCGGTACTTCCTTTCATAATAAACGCCTGCTTGCTTACAATATGTTCTCAATTTCATATAAAAAATATGCTCAACTGAAAACTTCACGTTCTTTGTTTTATCTGAACGCTCCGCTCTTGTTTTAGGTTTGGTAGTAGATATTTTAACTTGGGAGCGGGATATTTCATTAAATAGAGGGTTTATCGATTCCATCATACTCTCCTTTCTCACGGCCATTTTTCCACTTTCTAATAATATATAGGATGCTCAGACCTGTTAGAACTGGTTCTGGTATATTATTAGGTTCCTTTGTTCATAATGGATAAAAACAAATATAAGGGATGGATTGTTATCTATGAAAAAGAAAAAGATTGAAGAGAAGGTAAAGAAACAGTTTGCAGAAGCTATGGTTAAGTCACAAAAAAAGTTGGGGTTAAAGGTAGTTAAGGTTAAAATTAAGTGATAAGAAAAAGGCACCCCGTGGGAGTGCCTTTTGAAGTATTTATTCATGAGGTGAATGACTGAAAATTTTAGTGGGTACCTGGAGGGTTAATATCCTGAGTTACATGGATCTATAGATGCAGGAACAATTCCTGTTGAGCGTATGAAACCCGTGTAATTCGAGTACTGATAAAAGTTTGTATTATAAGCTCTTCTACAAGTTGTATAGTCCCGATCTGCATCGGCATAATTGTACCTTTCCCAATAGACGGTATTTAAATCTAATCCTTGAAAGGTCATTGCAATAGAAAGAACAAGCGCAGCGCCAGCTGGTATTTGCATAACAGTTGCAAGAGCAGCGGCTATAATTGTAGCATTAGCATATTTCCAGGATGAATTCCCTTGTGTAGTGGATATGTACTCCCACTTAGTAGCTTGTAAGGAAATACCAGAAATTGAAGATGAATTTTTATCCACAGTTTCAACAGATTGACCGAAAACTTCTCCATCTAAATAAATAGTTTCTTCAACTATTTCCATCTTGTGAATTTGTTTACCATCTTCTGACAGTATATACTGAACAAATGCTCCATCTTCAATTACAGATTCGATATATTCAATTTTTCCAGTATCTAAATATTCCACTTTAACTTTTCCGTATGTTTCACTTAATTCAAGTTGAGTATATTGCACTTGATCATCACCGTAGACTACCTTTTCTGAAGCAGCTGCTGTATTTAAATTTATAAGATTTAGAAGCAGAATAAAAATTAGGGAAAGGGAGAGTGGTTTTTTAATTTTCATAGTTCCTCCTAATAACCTTTTTTTAACTACTAGACACCTTTTTCCTTTTTATTTTTATCGTCCAATCTACAATCATTAAGGCTAAACATATGAATAGACTCAATTTAAATAGAACTCCTTGTTCGAGGTAAAAATAGAAAAGGACCGCTAACAATCCAAAAAACAGAGAGAGAACCATCACTTTTGACATGCCGCCCAATAAACCGCCTACTAATCCTAGTAGTATAGCTATCAACAATCCAATAAAAATAAAGCTTTTATTTTCTGGCTGAAAGTATACGGTAAATAGTACAACCAAACTGAGAATATACCCGCCCCACTGCATGACGGAAGATAAGATCTTCATTAAATCACTCCTCCCCTATAATATTGATGCATATTCGAAATTGGTTAAAATATTAACACTGTCTTAATGAGATGTAAACGTTAATTAAAACCATTTTCGAATTATTCTGAAAAAATTATAGGGATAAATCTCTATAAGTGAAAACGGTTTCATACATTCTCAGCACGAACTGGTTTACTGAGCCTCAACCTTCCATCAATCACTCCTTTCCTTACCTTTGAAATATTCTGTATATAGTAGCTCATTACCTTTGTGTGTGTGTTGGGAAAAATTGCAAAAAATCTCATTGAATAACTGTTATTTTTTTATTTTTAAATTTTTCATCGCCCTATTATGGGCAGTTCTGTGCGAAAATGTTGGGAAACTTTACAAAAAAAGAATAACCTTCTTCCATAATGGAAAGGTGATTTTCGTTTATGGCCTACTTCCTTTTCTGTCGAATCCTTTTCACCTGTTTTTACAACTCCTTGGGTATATTTTGTTCCACGATTATTGCTATCCAGGATACATGACCTCGACTGTTAGGTTTAAAGGTAGTTAAGGTGAAGATCAAGTGAGAAAAAGAAAAAGGCACTCAGCAGGAGTGCCTTTTAAATGTATTTTTATCGATTTTTCCAAATATCAGTCTCTAATGCACCAGAGAGTCCTTGTATTAGTCGGTGGAAATGTGGAGCTCCCTCATCAGGATTGTTAAGAGTGGTCTTCTCAATAGCTGCTTTGGCTGCAGGGTACAATTCATCAAAGAGGATTCTAGCATTGGATGTACCCAGGTAAGAAACGCCCAACGCATGAGAAGGTACTGATGTTGCATCAATAATTGACATAGAGGATCCAAGTAATCCGTTGCTCTTCAAGGGCATGGCTCCGTCAGTAGCGTCTTTATAGGCGATTAATCCATCTAAACCATTTTCTGCTGAGGTAAAGAATGAAGATTGTGGATTCTGGGCTACACCTGTAGAACCCATCCCTGCGATTGCTAAGCCCATTACAGACCAAGTATCGTATCCAACGTGCATGTCACATTTTTCATCTCTTGAAATGCCCCCTACTAACCAAAGGCCATTGCTTAATTGGGTGTCTCTAACATACATAGAAAAATCAGTCATTACACCTCTATACGGATTGTCTTTTCCGCCGACATGAAGGGCGTATGATCCTAAACCTGCAGCTGCTACTGCAAAAATATTATTTGATGAGTTTGACCTGAGAACAGGGCCACACGAGGACATATCAGGATTAGTGAAAAAATCAGAATTTCCAACTTTATGAGTATTTCTAGCATTCTCCAAAGCTTTTAGTAAATCATTCATTGTGGCTTTATATTCGCTTTTTTTAGTTGCGCTAAGGTCTAGAAATGCATAAGCTTTTGAAAATGCCATTAATAGCATTCCGGTATCCGGTGATTCAGTTGCCCCTAAATACCATCCCCTGCTATCGCGTGTCTTGCTCAATTCCATCCGGGCTTTAATGTGATCAAGTGCAGCAATGGCATCGCTATTTACTGTTGGTGCTAGCGGATCGCCTAACTGAGCCAGTCTACCACGGAGACTCACTAGAAAGATCGCGTCCTGAGCGGCTCTAAAGAAACCAGGACTATCACTTCCCTTAGATCCAACTCCATTATGAGCGCCTCCTAATTTGGTAGCATCAATATGCTTTCCAGACTGAAAATACTGGCGATAAATTTCTTTGGATTCGCTGACTACGTTAACGGATGCTGCTTGAGATTGTGAAGGGAACGATAGGCCCGATCCAATAAAATGCAGCTAGACAAATAAACAGAAACTTTTTAATTATATGACCTCCATTTTCAAATAATTTACATATAATGTAACTTAGTGGAAGTTAATTGTCTAATGATAGCGGACGATTGTATTAAAATAAATAAAAAGTCATAGTTCATATTTACTTGTCAGATTGCTTGCTAAATAGAATTTTGTAAATAATGATAAAAAAATAACCTTCCCCAATTATGGAAAGGTTATTTTTTATATAGTCTACTTCCGTCTTTGTCGAATAATCCTCTTCACCTGTTTCTGCAACTCTTTGGAAATATTCTGTTCCGCGAATATTGCTCTTCCAGGATACATGGTCTTCACTACATCCATAATCTCTTGTTTTGGTTGGCCGACAAACAGGCATAAGACATCTATTCCGCTTTTCTCGGCTTTCTCAACCATATTTCTGATAGTAAATGGATCTTCATCTGGACCAAATATAGGGATTCCATCAGACAGCATAATGAGTATTCGGATGTTCTCCTCTTTTGCTGATATTTGATTAATGGCCCATTGCAATGCTAGTGTATCGCGGTTACTGTATTCTTCCTGAATGCCGCCTAAGCAGCTCTTTTCATCATCAGAAAAACGATCTATGTTGGACTTAATGGGATAAATAATTGAACCATCATCTATCTCGGTGAACGCAAATGCATTGGATGGAACATCGGCCTCTACACAAGCCTCTAAAAGGAGCTGTAGGGCATTCTTCATCTCGTCAATTACAAGCGTGCCAGAGGGCAGCCTAAGCCCCGTAGAACCGCTTATATCCATCATAAAGGATATAAATGCATTATCTTTAGGTGTTCCTTTATACTTTTTTTGAAAAACATTGTTATTTTGACAATGTATTGCCTTCCACGCCTGGTTAGGTCTGAATCTGCCGCTCCTTACATTTTTTCGTAGGGTATCTACTTCTCCTTCTAACAACTGCCTAAAAACTCTCGCTGCAGGTTTTATAAAACGACTAATTTCTCGGTGGGTTGTATTAAATCTTTGAATATCTCTCCGAGGATATGGCTTAATTATTACCTCTTCTCTATTGGTTTTCTTTAAGGATGGAATCTCTATACTAACCATTTCATTTCTCTCATCAAAATCCATTACATCATTATTAATATCTTCCACATCTTTTTCCATCTGTCTTTTTTCAGATTTTAAAAGACTAGAAAAATCAGGTGGCTGGTCATCATCTTCAAAGGTTTCTTTATTCTCTTGCTCGTCTTGAGCGGAATCGCTGCCGGCTGAGTTGTCAATAAGAACCAGGACCTTTTGGGAATTATCTTGTGTTTCTTGAGCGTCTCCCCATTGTTGATGCTCATCATGGGCATCAGAGTGATATTGAGCGGGAGGATTTTCTGGAATCTCATTATTCAAATCCATCCAGTTAATCAATGTTGGCCAAACCGTTATCATGATATCGGAAACGATAGAAAGACATTCACTGGTAGAAGGTGCAATGCGCAGCTTATTGATTTGTTCTTGTACTGAGTCTACCAGTTCTTTGGATTCTGGCAGCCACCCTTCTAGATCTTTCATTCCTAAGACACGAGAGGCATAGGAATCCTGGAAGTCAACAACAGGATCCTGTCCGATTCCTGCTCCGCGAATGCCAAACCGCCATTCATAATTACAGAAATCAACATAATCCTTAAAGTCAGGGAATTTCTTCACTGAAAGGTTCTCCATTCGTCCATCCAGTGACATATTTCCAAAATACTGTAACCAACGAATAGGATACTTAGGTGTCATTGTATTTCTCCAGTCATTTAAGCTGGAAGAGCTGTTTTCCTTTAACCATTTAGTGTAGTCCTCCAGGAAATCGAACTCAATATGGCCTCTTTCGTGAAAACCGTGGGCCTTTCTAAGGATTCTACATTCTTCTGGTGAAAAATCTCGATGGTTCGGTGTTTGGATATCATATTTAACCCAAATAGTTTTTCCATCTGTATAGGAGGTGGAGTCATCGGTCCATAAAAAGCCGAAATTTTTTCCACCAAATAATAAACGAAGAGACCGCTTTAAGCGATCTCCTTCCCGTTGTTTCATTTTCTCCTGTCGTAAGGTTAACTTCATGCTAAATGCCTCCTGTAATGTATTGTTCTTCTTCAGGGCTTTTCGGAAAGTCTTTCCACCCTTTTTCACGTATCATATGGCGTGCTGCCATATATTCATCTATATCTTCAATTTTGTTCAGGAGGTAGTCTTCTATTACCTCAACCTTGGTATCAAAAGTAACTCCATAATTGAGAAAATAATGAGCAGAATCTATATAGCCGCGAAGGGTGTCAGCTGAGGTTCCTTGAGACTCTTCCCGCATTAATGTGTCTATGGCATTCTTAATTTTCTCAAGGAATGAGAGACCAAGACTATCATTAAAGCCGGTCTTACTCTCAATTAGGCTTTTAAAATTCATAGCGTAGGGAAGACGGAGTATAGCAAATCGGTCCTTGAACGCATCATTTAACGTCTTTACACCGATGTAGCCTTCTCCCAAGTTCATACTCCCTAGGATTACAGAGTGCTCATGCCGCTTTATGGCCCCTACAGGAGATGCTAATACTCTATTTTCATCTGTTACTGAATGAAGAATAGATGTGACATCCCCAACGAGCATATTAATTTCAGCCATGTTAATAATTCCACCAAATTCTATGGTTTTTGAGAATTCCGAAGGATCGAAGGTAGTTTCCCCATTACGGAAAGCTGGCTCGCCTACAAGACTTTCTTTGGTTTCATCTTTGTTCCCTACATAAACAGTCATTGGAAGACCAAGAATCCATGAGATGGTTGAAATAAGTGTATCTTTCCCGCTGCCTTTGTTCCCTACTAAAATAAGATCTTTTCCACTTAGGATATGACGGATAGCACGTTCGAGCATTACGCCATGATAGGGATAGTTTGGTTTGCTTGGTTCAACAGTCATTGAACGCATCTCAACACTTCCATAGACAGCTGCTCTCTTTGCTTGAACTTTTGTTATCATTCTAGTGGAAAAGCCCTCGAATTTTAAATAATCCTGGACATCCACCCAGCCCTCTTTCCAATCTCTCTTTTGCTTGGCCACAGCTGGTTTTCTGCTAGTGGTAGGAGCGGGGGTAGAAGGTTTCACTGAGGTAGTATCTTCTACTGGTTCCAATAACTCAAA
Organism: Bacillus sp. UMB0728; assembly: GCF_002858875.1. Lineage (NCBI taxonomy): Bacteria > Bacillati > Bacillota > Bacilli > Caryophanales > Bacillaceae > Bacillus > Bacillus sp. UMB0728. The sequence goes on from NZ_PKLA01000007.1 coordinate 55,563, forward strand.
TAATGAATGGAGACTTGTATAATTGTCGTTTTCTTTTGAGAATGGTAACGATCCTATATCAGCGATAGAAACTCCGAAACTCGCTTTTTCTAATTTTAGACCAAGTTTGACTGCTACAGCTGCAGCAGCACCTAAATGGTTACATTGATTCCCTTTTTCATTATGTTCACAGTAGTGGATAAGTTTAGCGCTACTTCCAGTCGGATCTTCTGTCATAATGTATGCAAAAGGTTCCAGGTCCTTAAACTTCAACCTATAGATCTTAGGAGATAAATTAGAGTTTAGAGATTCAACTGAATCCACAATATCCGGGATCTTTTGAGTCATAATTTCTATTAGAGTTTCTGAGGTCGTAAACCTTTTAAATTTGAAAGCCATTTATAAATTCTCCTTAAAAAGTTATTTTAAAGTTCTTATACGAAAAAAAGAGTCGATACTTTGTACCGACTCACTCTTAAAAAAGTATTAAGCCACACCAACATCTTCTATGATAGGAGAGGTCTTTACATCCACACGTAACCGATTGTTAGTAAGCCAACCTGACACTATGATGACTTGTTTTACACCTAGGCTATCCATATATTCTTTATGTTTTTTAGGCATGATGATTTGAATACGGGCGCTTTTCTCGGTTAAGGCTGCGAAATGACAGCTACCGTCTGGTTTAAATGTAGGTAGCTCTAAGACTTTCACTCGGAAACTCTCTGGAGCATTACTATCTTTTTCTTTCTCACCATAAGTAATCGGTTCTTCTGATTCTTCAACTTCTTTTTCGGTAGCTTCACTATCTAGCTGTACTTCCTCAGCACTTGCTATTCCGCTGCCAATAAGACCATACCCTAGAAATCCTAATGCACGACCAATAGCGCTTGTTTCAGCCACTTCTAGAGGATTGTCCTTTTCAGCGCCTTTGGCATTCTCAGAAGATGGAATAACGGAACTACCCGTTGCACTGCCCAATAGCTCTGAGTGTATGGTAACTTTAAGGGATCTTTTATTCTCGGCGATAACGGGCTCTTCAAAGTGGAGCAGCTTTCCAGCGGCCCTGTGGTCATCCCGTGCTTGTTTTACCCGTCCATTTACTGCCATATAGGGATAACTGACTGAAACATAGGTACCAGAAGTAATTGCATACATACCTAGATTAGAGGCTTCCGTATCTATTTCTGTAGCAGCTCCAACCTTTACACTTTGAGGTAGAAAAACTAAGAATTCATGATATTCCGTGGGGATTTGTTTTAATGCCTGCTTTCCCCTTGTTTCTGCTGCATCAATAATTTCTTTAGCTTTATTAATAGCCCATGCTGGCGTTTTACTCATGCTACTCCACACTCCTTATAATTGTTTGGAATTTTTTTTTGACGAACCGATTTATGGTCAGATGGAATATGGCTGATCACATCTTCCAATCGAATGATTTCATCAACAGCTTCAGACAAATGACCTGCAGGTACATTTTTTGAGAGGATAGCCTTTACAATGGTCCCATTCCGCTGAGCTCTATGGACAGCGGGTACGAGATCACCGTCAGCAGAAAACACGATGACTTCATCAAACCCTTTTAAACTAAGTTCTAAAAGGTCTAATGAAAGTTGGACATCTACCCCTTTTTCTACTAAGGCTCCCTTATGATCTAGGACAACAAACCCCTCTTTGACCTTAATCCCATCTCTGGAAAGGCGGTTGAAAAACCGGCTTCTTTTCCGATTTCGCTCGGGGTCCAGAGATTTTGAAATGACAGCTCCATAAAACCGATAATCCGTGGGTTTATTAATATAAATCTTTTCGACTGTTTGAAAAAAGACCTTCCAGGGGTTAATTCCCTCAATCCCCAGCTTATGAATTTGTTTTATGGCATTCATTTCATCGATAAGAATTGCAGCTCGCTTTTTCATCCTAAAACCTCCCATTTAAGTTGATGTTCCATATAAGGGAGAAAAGAAAGTAGATGAGTTTGTACCCCTTGGCCATTTCGTTTCTCAATCATAAAACACCATTCCTTGGGTCCAAAAGGGACTGCAAATATACTAATCCCTGTGTGAGGAAGCTTCCAAAGTACACCCTTATTTAATAGACCCTTCTCTCTCATAATTTCTGTAGGGATTTTTCCATAAAAAAAGAGCTTCAAACTGCGACACCGTAAATTTCCCGCTCGTTTTATTTCGATAAAACGGGTAATTACTTCGTCGAGTGCAAGTTGCTCAGTTGTGACAGTGATAATCTGTCCAAACTTACCCAAACAAACACGAACAGTTGAAACTCCTATACCTTCTTTTAAGCAGGTACTTTCAAAATCTAACTTAGGTGTATCCCAGATTGTTGTCATTCGCAGCGGGTTCAATTAGCCCACCGCCCTAATTCCATATGTGTGCTTAATATCCAATTCGTATTTCACTATACTGATCATTCTAGAAAGCATTTGACCTGCAGCAGCCGTAAACAAGTATCTGTCTGTAAAAACAGAAAACTTCCAAATGATTTCTTCCTGTTCCTCGATTCTATCCAGTTCAATGATCATGTTATCTGTCTTGAGAATGAAATGATTCTCGGCCACCTGTTCAAAATTAAGTTTTTTTAACTCGCTTAGAGGAACTCTTCCTCGAGAGGTAGTGAGCCGGCATTCAACAGATTTAAGCACTCCACCAATTTCCCGCTCCATTTTTGCTAATGATGTACCAATCAGCGGTATTTCTACTTCTCCCCCAATTGAAAATTTGTTAGGGAAGGAATGATTGGTTCTTTTGTAAAAACCTTCGATTTCTCCTTGTCCTTCTCCATTCCATTGGGTCTGTAAAAAAATAGTGTTCATTACTTACTCCTCCTTAAAAAGTTCATCAGTGCTTGAAAAACAAAAAAAGCACTCAAAGAGAAACGAATTCTTTTGTATTCAAAAGAATACATTCGCTCACTCTTTGAGTGCTTTCTTAAATGAAATATCCTCCCGCTTGGGTGGATGGAACAAAGTTTTTAAAAGTATACCTTATCTTACCATGCCTGGAGTAATGTAGTAAATAAAAACATAAGAGATCCGTTGCTAGTTGTTGCAAAACGGATCTCTTATGTTTAATGGTCCAGGGGGTTCTTATGATAGAAGTTATATACGTTATTAAACTCACTGTCGTCTGAGATATCAGTTAGTAGGGTATTCCCATTTTCGTCTATTGTTACTTTTACAAATGTGATTCCCTCATCATCTTCAAGAACGGCATAACGAATATGTTCAATAACCATTATCTGTTTTAATGTAACATCATCATGAAGAGCTCCATTGTTTGAAAGTAACACCATGTCTATCGATTGCTTCAAGAGCCATCATTCTCCCTTTCTGAGTAGTAGGTATAGAATTTGAACATGTTCTCATTGCTAAGATAACCATATTCGTTAAACTGCTTAAGAAGATTATCAAATGCAGATCTAGGCAAAGAATAGAGATATTGAAACTGTTCGATTGCAGCATAATCATTACTATACTTAAAGTGCAACAGTTCTTTAGTATGCTTATTGATTTCTAATTCTGTCTCATTTAATAGAGTCTCACTTATCCAATCGTTTCTTTCCAGGCATCGTTTCTGAATGCTTTTGAGGAAGTCTTGGGGAATTTGTTCGGGAAACACTATCCAACTTGCGAAAGTGTTAAGTGAAATTTGTGAGGTTTCAAGCTCCAAGAACCTGTAAATCCCAATCAGGTTAGTCTCTAACCACATCATTCCCCAGAATTCTCTTCCTAGTTCTTGTATTTGTTCTCTCACTATATTAGTCCTCAAATTCATCGTCATCCTCAATATCCAGTGTTTGGGAATCAAAGTATTCTGTTGCAGTCATCCCCGTATGTTCATCAGTTAAGAAAGAAATAGCAGCGGTTTTTAATGTTTGTTGAAGTTGGTCATAAACCAAAAAAGTGCCCCGCTCCAGACCCATTAAGATTCTTTCATCTGTTGTATATCTTACTTCCACAGAGGGCATATATTCTTCAGCAAGTTTGGAGACAAATGGTATCCTTGATTCGCTATCCAATATCACAATAACCCTTTTGGGTTGTTCATTTAAGCTGAGTTTTTCAAAAGCGAGCTGAGTTTTTTGGAATCTCGATGTTACATGATCAACCCAATCAGGAGTAATTCTAAATGTTTCAAGCCAGAATTTAATGAAATCCCCTTCATCTTTTATCAATTCCAGGCTAACACCTGGGTAATGGCGTGTCCCATCTGACAAACGAATGGCTGGTTTCCGCTCCCAGGATATGACTCGGTCTAGTCGTCTTAGCTCAGAGAAAAATTCATTGCCTACTAGGTCATGAAAGAAGCCAGACATATTGGGTCCTTTTGTACGAGTGAATTCTATTGGTTGAAAGATAAATTGTTTAGGTAATTCTATTTGGAATAAGACTTCAGCTGCTTCTGCACCTATACGAGTCAATCCGTATATTAGTGGTTTTTTTCTGCCATCTGAACATGGAGTTATCCAGGAGAACGCTGTAATAATTCCTCTTTTACGACTCTTTTCTAAAAAGTCGCGGATTTTATATGTACGATCGTCCCCTGGAAATACTACTCTTTCGATTTGTTTTCGGGTTGCAATTCGATGTTTTGCCAAAAAATCAATAAGGGCTATCTCATGCTCAGTAAATGAGTGACTCTCAATTCGGTTGTTCAGCCAATATACACCACTATGATTACCTTCTCTTGGCTTATGGTATTTCATGGTTGCATAAGGATCAGAGAACAGACCGAACATAGATCCGTCAGGCGGTAAATATTTTAAAATATCTGTTGGACTCTTTTGTTCATCATAGGGATTAGTCGTTGCCATTGGGAGTTCCGCTAACTTCTGTGAAGAAGTTAGCGCTCCCTTTAATAAAGGATCCAGCGGATTAAGCAAGGCATTATCTGCCATAATTAATTCCTCTTGTAGTTTTGGCTCTGAATCCTTGGTTTGGCGTAATTACTATCCCCTTTACTCTTCTTTCTTTTGCGTTAATTTCCTGGATTTTAAAGTTGACTTGCTCCCCTTCTTTTAAGCGGCTTGAATTGCCTCCTGGTGGGAATCCGCTTCGGACCATAATTCCTCTTGGCTCTAACCTGATAAACAATCCATGATCTAAATGAACTTTTGTAATGGTGCCGAGATAAGTGGCTTTTTCTTGGTACTCGTTCAGAAAAATCATAGGATCTACCTCAAGTGCTTTTTTGCTAACTAGTAGACTTCCTTCTGGGTTTGGATTTTCTTCAGCTTGAACGTCATCAGCGGCAGCCGCAGCATCTGGCTTAATAAGCTCCGTAATTTTAACCTCAATGGTATCCCCAATAAAGACTTCTTCCCGTAAATCGTCATAGAAAGTATAAGAGTAGTCGCTCCTATGGAGTTTAGTAGGGACCCCATTCACTAATAGATAAACATTGAATTGGTCAACTCCTCGTACAAAGGCAGCATAGGTATCTCCCAATTTTGCTTGTCTCCAAAAACGCTTCGATAAGGTTTTAAGAGCCTCTATCCGATTTGCAATAAAGATTTGGTTTTCCATATCGACTGTATGAGCCACAAATTCAAAGTACTTACCTACGAAGTTCTGAATCCCCTTAAAGTCATATTCATCTATAAATGCCTTAGGGAGATATCCATAGATTCCGTTGTAATTTAATTTTAAGCATTCTTGCTTAGCAGATTCGAAATACTCGATACCGATTGCTTGAGCTGTTAAAACATTTCCTGATCTTTGAGAACTTTTTATGTCTGCCCAGGCTGCTGCTTTTTCAGTTGCAAGGTCGTTTTGATATTGCATAATTTGACACGCTCCTCTTAAAATTTGTTATAAAAAACAAAAAAAGAACCTATTCATCCCGAGTAATGGGTGAACGGTTCTTCCGTTTTTTAAAGAAATATTGGGTTTTCTTACTTGTTTATAAATATATACAAAGGTGGAAAATAAATCAATCCCTTTTTCCTCATTAGTTTGCTGTTTATAAATCGTCCTCAATCTCATCCAAATTCATATTTACACCATTGGTCAGAGAGTTTCCCTTAGTATGACTGTTTTCGGACAAATCATTTTCCTCTTCCGTAACTTCTTTTGCAGCCGCTAATAGTTGATCAATTTGATTTAATGTTTCTTCATCTGGAATGCTTGGTGACATTGATTCATCTTCTGCACTTGCCATTTCATCATAAATATCTAACTGTAAATAATCATTATTCTCATCTTGATTCACAGTTTCTCTTTTTGTATTGGTTTTAGGATTCTTTATGTGTATTTTCTCTTCAAATAGTATTTCCCCTTGTTCAATTCCCTCTCCTTTTTTGGAGAAAGTAATGCTATCCTTCAAATAATCTAAGTCAAGCGCATCATCATCTTCGCTTTCGGGAAAAATTCCAAATGCTTCAGTTTCAGGGGCTGGCTCCTCAACTGGGTTCGCTTTTATAGAGTCAATTACTGCAATTTCTTCTGTTTGTGATATCTGAGAAAGCTCTTCCAAGGTAGGTTGGTTTGAATTATTGCTTTTAATTGATATTTTGTTAATTCCTTTTTCTATAAGCTCATGTTGGTCATCGTCCTGCTCAGTCTTTAATTCAATTTCTGCAGATTTAAAATACTTTTGCAGAAACTTAGCTTCAGACGTAAATTTTCCGGTTGCCAGGGTTGCATCGCCCAATGACCCATCCTCTTTTACCATTTGAATTATCATATGCTTAAACGGAAGTTCAGCTATTTTGGTTGGTGTAAAGCGTGGTGCTAGTTGTTTTTGAGTATTATGCCTGTAACCCCATTGTTGTTTTTCGATAGTCACTGGGGTTGTTGATTCATTTAGTGATTCTTCAACAATAATTTCCTCGAGAAAGGTTTCTGAGAAGAGCTTGTTATCCTCAGCGGATCCCCTTCCGAATACAGTCTTTGTAGAAGCATTGGTCAATATTGTTTCACGATATCCGTTAACAATCCGATTCAATTGTCCCAAAGATTGTATGGCAATCAGCGTGCCTACCTTATAAGAGCGTCCTAAGGTCAGAAACCTTTCAAAGGCTTCATTTGCATATAGTGGGAATTCATCAATGTTAAGAAAAAATGGTATTCTTTTATACTTTCTCTTATGTCCCTCTTCACCAACTTCTTCTCCGTCTTTTGGTCTTCTAAAAACAGCACTCTGTAATTGCCTAATAAAAAACTGTCCAAATAACAGTGATAATTCATCTAATTCCCCAAGAGCGGTATTTACACATAATACTCCCCCATTTTCTAGGAATTCATCTAGGTTGAGGACCTTCTCATTTTCGTTGGCTATCATCATGCTGCTCATCATAGAGTTCATAGCAATATCATTTAAGTACTTTTTTGCTCCAGAAACAAACTTATCTTTTTTACTTTCTACTACCTGGCGATGTGCATATCGGTGGCCTTCTGGATACATTACTGGTTTAATTTCATCCTTCTCACGGAATGTTTTGTAATCTAATACTTCATCCTCAAAGTAACGTACTATCCGATCCCATTGTTCCAATACTTTTTCATCAACCAATTTATTTTCAATATACTCGGTCAAAGATTTACGGGTACTCTCTGTAACGTCAGCTAAGTAACGAGGGTCTTGATACATCCGCTGTATATGAGAAATGTTAGTTAAGCTTCCAAATTTAATTTTTGCCAACATAGTATATAGTGCAGCTGTTTCCTCCTGTTGCCCTTTGAAAAAGGGATCCTGATCTCCAGTCAAAGCATTTAAAGTTCCTCTAAATGATTCGGCTGCAGCATCAAGAGGTCCAAAAAAGGGATTGAACTTAGTACCTTTATCTTTAGTTGGGTCTACGATAAGAATCTTTTCCTCTGGTACTCCAATTTTTTTAGCTAAACTCACTACATCATCAACTAGGTCCCCTTTCGGTTCTAATACGATAATTCCTCCTGGCAATCCTTTGGCGATCTTTACTAAATCACTGGCAATACGGATCAAAATAGCGGTAGAGGTCTTTCCGGATCCAGTCGCGCCGTTTACTAATTCATGTAAAAATCGGGAGTCTTCTTTTAATACTAATGGTTTTTTAGTCGCCTTATCCCAACCTACGATCACGTCAAAACTTTCGTGAAGAAAACTATGTGAAATTCTAGATAGCCAAGGAAATTCCCAAGTGAAAAATTGTCTCCTGAGTATATCCTCATTAATTTTATAATGCCGGAAGCCTGTAACAATAATAATCAAGGTTGTAATTAGAGGAGCCATATATAACAGAGTAATAAATGGGTCTAAATTGTATACGAGGAGAAAATCGTTTGATTTCCCGGTAAGTCTTATAGGTCTTAAAATCGGCTCATAATTTTGTTCAATGTAACGCGCGGAGGCACCCCAAAGCAATAAAAAATGCGGGATTAGGTTGCCTAAGCTAGCCAATAATCTTCCCTTTTCGGTCAGCCTCCAATCTAAAACGATTGTATACCCTTTCTTTATAGGCTGTGTAATAGTGGAGTAAAACCAGGTGAAAAGCGGAAGAAAGGTTAATCCAATATACATTGGCCAATTAAAATTATTTAGGTGAGGGATAAATGGAATTGAAAAACTTAAACTTAACCATGTGAAAAAGCCTAGCAACCCTAACACAAGATTTATCCAAGTTAACCCCAGTACTGCATAGGTATGAAACTTCATTCTAAACCATTGTTCTACCTGATCCTCATCTTTAAACCAATTCGTTAATCTTTCAAGCTTGTCCAATTTTTAATTTACCTCCTTAGAAAAATAAAAAGGACCGATTCCTGCTGCTGCAGAAATCGGTCCTTCCGATCTAATCATATTTATTAAGTAAATTATAGAAGTGCTCTTAATAGGTGTCAACCTTACTTTTATTGGGAGGGAGGTGCATCTCCTCGTATATCCCATTTTTAATATTTATTGAAGAAGTGCCGGTAAAGTATTCGCGGTACTTATCTATCAACGTAACTCCAATTACACTTGGTTTTTCATAAAGGTAATAAAACAAAGGAGTAGAGTTATTAGTAAGCCTACCATGTTTTTCAATGTGTAACTCATCATTCCTTTGTTTAAACAATATTGCTTGGACCCAGCCCAAAGTTTCGTAGCCCTCAACACGGATTACTGGATTAAGGTGTGGTTTACCCTCATTTTTTGATACAACGAATGGATACTGCTTTTCTTTATCACCCATCCATTTTAGAGAGGTACCGTACTTTACATCTCCTTGTTCTTTTAGGTTCTGAAGAGCACTCTGCACATGTTCTAGTCTGTCTACTGACAAGGTACATTCTTTAAACAAAAAAGATTTTACCTTATTCATTGTTAAGAGAACCAAATTCACACTTTCTTTATAGTCCCCTATCTGGGAGAAGAAAGAATTCGTTATTGAATCCCATCTGTGTTTCATTCCAAATTGTCTAGTCTTATTCTCAGTTACAAATACTATCGCTTTTGGCAATTCTAATCCCTTTTGTGAAAGAAAATCAAAATACCTCTTATAACCTAAAAATTTTTCTTTAAGTCCTTTATTTCGTTCAGTTGAGCGGTCTATCTCCAAAGCATATGTTTTCTCTTTGATACGAATTTCACCATCAGGCCTGTAAAAGTATTTGTTTCTTTTTTTGTTTAATTCTAGCGTGAATTCTTGAGAAGCGTAGAGATTATCTCTGAAAAGAACCGGACTGGATGAGAATATATGTTCGTCTTCCTGCGCATTCTCGTACTCAGAATGTATGTTCGTCTTCTTGTTTTCTACCCATCTATTAAAATCCTCAACTTCTAAACTCAAGTCAATTAGCATGCCATGATGTTCTCTTTGCTTTTGAGGATATTTATACAATTCATATGGAAAGTGACCTAAATCGTTTGAGAATCCGGTACCTCTGTAATAAGGTTCAATATTGTTAACTGAGTTCATAAGGTAATGGCCGTCTTCTTTTAGATAGTAAAGATGCTTATGGGTATATTTAAGATCATCAGAATCGATTAGTTTTTGTTTTCTTAAATCCAGCATTAGATTGTAGATAGCTTTATATGACTTGTTAGAATATCCAAGCCCTCTCGTTATCTGCTCAACTGTTGCAGCACGACTTTTAAATAACCAATGCATAATTTTTAGCTGTTTGGGTGTTAGTGAGTAACCTTGAATTATTGGCAATGCCCACCCTCCTTTTATGTAACAGTTTTAATTGTTAGTATATAACATGGTTAAAAAATACAAAAGAACAAAGGGGTAAATGGGCAAAATATTTCTAGAAATTAATAGTGCAAATAGAGACAATAAAGTCACGGTGTTAAACTTTCGATTTAATACGACTGAAAATGGAAGACTTGAGACCTTGATAATATTCAATTTATATAGGTGCCTTTCATAGGTGCTTAATATAGGTGCTTATCACAAGTGCCAAGGCACCTGTTAAAGGCACCTGTGTTAAGCACCTAAAATTTCACCCTTTTTATGCTGTTGTATTACAATGAGCTATTTTTTGGTATAACAGATTACTAATCTTCTGTTCTTCCCTTCTGTTTTTTTAGTTTTTATATGGAATAATGGCAAAATGACCCAGGCTTAACCAGTAGAATATCACCGATATATCCTGGGGGAGATGAAGTAAATAATCCTTGTAAAAACAGTTTATTATTTATTTAACAAATAAATAATAATATAGTCGTAAATGAATATTAAAAAAAGAACTAACGTTTGACATATATTTGTTAAACGATATAATTCTAGATAAGATAACAATTTTATACATAACAAAGGGAGGAATAATTTGTGGCTATGAAAGAAGAGACTATTAGATTAGAAGTGGTAAATGACAACGGAAACTCTGAACATGCAATTGGTATTAATGGGGAATTAATTAGACAACCCAATGTATATGCACAACCTACTGAACAAGAATGGTTAGATGATGTAAGTGATTCATCCCTTGTTCCAGGTTTACTTAAAGGGATAGATGTAAGCATACAAACACCAAGTATTACTTTTCCAGGTCGATACTATGTTGGATTAAAAGCAATGGATAGTAAGTTTGAGGCTACGCCAATGGATGTTAAATATGAAAAAAAGTATGAGAGTGATCTTCCAATAATCAATACTCTGGGTACCATTGCTGCCAAAGCGGTTCAAATAAACTTTGACAAGACAGAAGCCTTGCCAGAAGAATTAGACGTAAAAGTGAATATGATCACAGCACTCCCTATTCAACAATGGGACCAGAGTAGTGCAGAACTGTTTGCAAATCGATTTAAAGACCATTTACACTCAGTTACAGTACATGTGGGTCATACAAATGTATTGGTGAAAATCAAGTTTGAATTAGTTAAAGTAGCACCAGAAGGGGTTCCTGCCATATTCTCGATCATCTATAATCCGAATGGGAAAATTAGAGAGGATTTGTTTAGTGAGTTTGAAAAGGAATACGGTTTAAGTATTACAGGGAAAGTTCTACTGGATAAACGGGTATCCCATATCGATATTGGCGACGGAACTACAGACTTTCCTGTTACCGTTGGATTTAATTTGGATAAAAGGGCAGTAGAAGGCTGCACTAATGGAGTTGGACATGCGATAGAAGCTGCCATGAAGAACTTTCTTAAAGCTCCAAAGTACTCAATGCTGACAAAAATAACAAGAAATAAATATAGCGAGTGGTTAAAAGATGAAAATCATGAAAATCACCAGGACGCTGTGAAGTATATGAGAGAAGCAACAAGAGTACAAGCACAATTTATATTCAATAATTATAAAAAGGTTCTGGGTGCTATTGACAACGAAATTGATTATATCGTTGTATATGGTGGTGGAAGCATTGTTATGAAAGACATACTTTACCCGCTTTTAAAAAAATTAGTGGATACTTTAGATAAAAAACTAATTTGGATTCCTGAAGAGAATGCGCCACTTATGAACGTCGATGGTTTACAAATAGTATTAAACAACATGACAAAGAAGAAAAAGCAAGCTGCAGTAAAGGCTTAATAATAATCAGGTATAGCCTATCTTGGGTTATACCTTCCTTTCTGAAAGGAGGTACACGCGAATGCCTAGACCAAAAAAGCAAAAGAAGGCAGGGGATCATGTATCCTTTAAATTAAAAGATAATGAACGCCAATATATCGTTGATTGGTTTAATTGCCAAACCTCAATTTCTAATTCACTCAGGTATTTAATTGAACAAGATTATGCCAATAATGGCATACGTGATATTGAAGATGAACTAAGAAAGTCGTTTTCACTGTATCAGCCAAATGGTATTCAGTCGGAACAAATGGTTCCCTCCCCTCCCCTTTATGTAAAAGGAAAGCAGCTACCTGAGGTTAAAGTAAACGATACTACAGCTAGTATGCCGTCAACAAAAAAAGAGAATGCCCAGTTAGAAGACACTGATGAAGGAAAGAAAGTTCAGCCTGAAAGAAGTGTTGACGTGGAAACCACCCCACTTAAACACGAAAGTCCCTCTTCCTCTCCACTTGAGAAAAAAATACAAGGGCCTAATACAGATACAGAAGATGATGAGTCTTATATTGATGTTTCCAGTTTAAATTGGTAAAAGGACAAGGCTCATAATGCCTTGTCCTTTTTCAATTAGTTTGTTGTGTCTTTGAATCATTTTAGCGAAATATTCACATTCACTCTTTGATCCGCCTAGAGATCGAAGTCTCTTTGAAATTACTTATAATTAAATTTTCTCCCCCCCTTAAATTTATTTAAGACAGATGTCCAGTCCTAAATACCACAAAAACTTCAATTACAATGGCGCCCTTATTACCTTTTAAAAATCCCAACGTTATTGATTAAATTTGGTCTAAATCTGTTCTTCGCAATCAAGTAAAGATTCTTAAATAGCGTTTGTTACAGCGTTTACAAACCTGGCCGAGCAATTATCATTTACTAGCCTTATATCTTCCCTAACGTTTGTCTTTCTAAATATCGGAAAATCGGAACTAAATTTAGAAAGAGTATTTTAAAAAAATTAAGATTTTATTATAAGTCAAGCCGGCTACCTAGAGTAGTAGTAATATAGCCCCTTTCCGCTGAACAGGAAGCATCACGGGACTGAAGGGCTGAAGTGTACAGGCAGACTTGGCCCCAGGTTTACTGTCGTTATCTGCCCTTCCCGTTGGGCTTGTGATCTTCAGAACCGGAAGGGATAAAGTATAGCCAGTTCGGCTGCTTCCAGCTGAAATAGGGCTTCAGCGCTCCCTCCCCTGTTATGAGCAAGAGAGATAATGAAAACACTGGCCAGCTACCTGGAGCAGCAGTACTACCATACAGCCCCTTTCCGCTGAGCAGGAAGCATCACGGGACTGAAGGGCTGAAGTGTACAGGCAGACTTGGCCCCAGGTTTACTGTCGTTATCTACCCTTCCCGTTGGGCTTGTGATCTTCAGAACCGGAAGGGATAAAGTATAGCCAGTTCGGCTGCTTTCTGCTGAAATAGGGCTTCAGCGCTCCCTCCCCTGTTATGGGCTTGAGCAAGAGAGATGATGAAAACACTGGCCAGCTACCTGGAGCAGCAGTACTACCCTACAGCCCCTTTCCGCTGAGCAGGAAGCATCACCGAACTGAAGGGCTGAAGTGTACAGGTAGACTTGGCCCCCACCCACCAGGTTACTGTCATTCTCAGGGCTTGGATCTTCAGAACTGGAAGGGATAAAATATAGCCAATTCGGCTGCCTCCTGCCGAAATGGGCGTCAGCGTCCCTCCCCTGTTATGGGCTTGAGCAAGAGAGATGATGAAAACACAAGGTAGTAAAGTCATCTCCCCTTTCCGCTGAGCTTGGGATCTTCAGTACCGAGGGATAAAGTATATCTTGTTCGGCTGCAATCCGCCGAGATAGTGCGCTGACTCTCCCTCCCCTTTTATTGGCTTGAGTCAGAGAGAAGATAAATACACGCCGGCCGGCTACCTACTGCAGTAGTAATAACATTCGGCCCTTTTGCTCTAAGTTTCAGGACCTGAATGGACCTATTGGGGTAGTAAGTCATCTCCCCTTTCAGCTGGAACTTCCCCTCTTCCACCACTGGTGCCTGCCATAACAATTGGATAAAGTGTAGTCCTGTTTAAGACAGTAAACAATTAATATTTGTATATTAAATGATTATTAATCATTTAATAAAATTTTTTATATAACATTCATTTGTTAAATGATTGGTAAATAAATGTTATATAAAAACGAAAAACAAATTTTCCCTTTGAATCGGAATGTCATCTTAGTTTATTTGTCGTTTATCCGTTATCGAAGCTTTATCATATGTAAATAATTTGTGGTTTAGTGATTATTGATGGTTTATGGTAGATGAAGTATTGATTGATTATCCATTACCGGTGGATTACTTATGTTAATTCATCGATGCATTATCGATTAATGATCGATTACTTATGATAACTTGATGGTGTATTACGCGTTAATAACGGATTACATATGATAACTTATTGGTGCGTTATGCATTAGTGATGTGTTTAGTATGATGAATTAATGGTGGTTTACTTATCATTAATGGTTTGTCGATGGGGGTGTATATTTGATGTGTATTTCTAAAATCGGGAGGGTGCTGGATTGTTGGTGATTTATCAATTCGCTATGTATTATCAATGGTGAAGGTAGTCATTTAACCTTGCTACCATACAAAAGAGTATACGTATTATCGAACGATTATTGATTGTTGGTAGATTAGTGGATGTTGATCACTCGTAATCCCTAGTAATAATAGGCGGCTTATGCTATTTTTAACATATAGCTACAGTAAGGAGGTTATTAAATGGCAGAAATTTTTGATGATACTAAGACTAATAGTGAGTATAGTTCATCTAACAATAATAGTGATCCAATATACTGGCAAATTGGGGAGTTTCATAAATTAGTGCCGAATAGAGGACTGACTACTGTTGATAATTGGTTCAAGTATTTAGAAGAGAATAAAGTTCATTACATAGGCAGAGAAGTTGATACTGGACAGAAAATATACAATGAATTAGATCGTGATATTTTAATATACATTGATAAAAGGAGAAAAGAAAATATTCCTATTAAAGTTATCACGGACGAACTGGTGGGCAAATTTGAATTAAGACCATTTCCTCCGGGAGAAAATAAAACCGATAATTCTAGAGTTCTAGATCTTGAAGCAATACAGAAAAGGTTCCAGGACACCATAAGAGAAAGCTATCAAGAAAGTCTTACTGAGATAAAGTCAGAAATAGGGGACTTACTAACCCACTATTTTAAAGAGAACCTTAAACCTCTGATTGAAACAAATGACACTATAAAACTTAGGATAGAAGAGGACCTAAAACATTACGAAGAGAGAATCAACGATGAGAGGAAACTAGCTGAAGAAAGAAGAATGTTGGAAAACCTTAAAGCAAGAAAAGTGGGATCATTATTAAGAACTAAAGCACTAAAGGAGTGGGCTAACAAGCCTGCCAGTGAAAGAATGGTAAAGACGGGATTTTTTAGTAAATCTGAAGATATAAATAAAAGAGATATTTTTGTTGAAGAATATATTAATAAACATTATGATGAAGAGTATAAAAAGAATATTGATTGATAAGCGAAGGACGCGACTATCTTTAAATAGTTGCGTCCTTTTTTTATCTAGAGAGGGGAAAAAATATATAATGATAAATACAATAATGCATCCATTAGAGATTGGAAAAGAAAAATTTAAATGGGACTGGTCTGATAGATTTAATAGTATAGCGGCTGTAATTGGAGATAATGAGTCTTCTGCAAAGCAGAAGTTCATCCAACAAATTGCTTATGAGATATCCCAAAAAGATAATCAATCAGTATTTTGGATTGGGCCAAGAATGGTAAGAGGCAAAGAGTTAAATGAAGATGGTTTTGTACTGGACTTATTAGAGTTTGAATCTCATCCTACTTCGGAAAAGCATGTGGCGCACGAATTTGAAAGTGAGAGAATGCAACTCGTTCAGGTATATCTTAAGATATTATCCCTTGTAAAGGGGATTAAAAGAGAAGATTTAGTTCCTCTAGCTTCCTATCAAAAACATGTTGAAGGCCCTTTACATGGATATTTAAGGGCAATCGACAGTATCGAAAATACCTCTCATAAGGAATGGATCAATAATCAGTTTTCTGGATTGAAAAGGATTAAGTGGGAATATCAAGACGGTTATAGATATGTCTATGATTCTCATATTTCCGATGAAGAGGGTTTATTAGATTTATTTAAAGGAGTTTGGTCTTTCTGGGCCCTTACATCTACATTTATCACACCGCAGCAATTATTATTGGTTGTAGATATTCCAAAGGTCCTGACAGATATTAATACTCCTAAGGAAATCAAGAGTATAGTAAAAGAGCTTTTAGAGATTCTTAGTAAACTATCAGAAAAAATCACAATGACGGTTATGATTAGCACAGAAACCATGTTCCCCATACCAGAACTAAATATAAGGCATCAATTGTTTCTTAAATACGATTCTTTGGATTATGATTGGAGAGTTCCTTCAAATCAGAATTTTTTTCCCGCTGAAGTGCTCGACGGTTGGATTAGAAATGAACCAAACAAAGGAGTTTGGTTCGATTTTTTCTCAGGAGAAGTAGCAATACTAACCCAGGTCGAGGATGTTTGTTTATCTAAAAACGAACAAATTATAGAAGAAATTAAAGATATATGATTGCCATATTGTCCTAGTTATGGTATAAATTTAATTAAATTCAATATGACAAATAGATGTGCGAAGAACGCGCTCTAGACCTTAAGGGTCAAGAGTGCGTTCTTTTTTTTTTGAAAAGAGGTGTGAATTCTACTTGGAAAACAAGAAAGTGATTGTAGCGATGCATAACCCTAGTTTTGCTAACGGCATGAAAATGAACATAGATAAAATTGAGGGTTATACGGTTGTAGATGTCTTGGTGTCAGAAGAAGATCTGGTCAAGTTGCTAGAAACAACTACAGACAACCTATTTGGCTTAATACTAACAAGTGACTTAGCGAAGAAGTTAAATGATTATCGCTTGGATTACTTATCAGATCTCCTTTTAACAATTAGAGAAAGATATCCAGAATTAAAAATTGTCATATTAGCATCTGAAAAACTAGGACATCCTTTTTTAGCTGAATTGGTTGATATGGGAATCTACAACATCTTTTTAAGACAAGAAGATAGAAACCAAACCGTTCTCGACATTCTGAAGTGTTTTGAAGTAGGAAAGTCTTTTTCAGAAGTTTCAAGATTAAGGGATATAGATACGGATATTCCCTGGAGAAGACTAAAATCAGGGCCTAACCGAATAACAATTGAAACAAATGAAAAGAAACAGGAGGAAGGAAAAGAGGGAATCGGTAAAGCTAAAGCTTTCATTGGGAAATTATCTGATTCTAAAAAGGCTATTCCAAATTCTACAGAAGTAGATGGAGAAGCTAGCATTCAGCCAATCACCATTAAGGAAAAAATCATAATTAAAGATCGTCTAATAGGTTCCATGTTTATTGGAATTACCAGTGTTGAAAGAAGTAGTGGATGCACACACCTTAGTCTGATTTTAGCCAATTATTTAAAGGAGAAGGGTTACAAAGTTGCTATTGTTGAAGCCAATAGGTCTGAGGACTTCTTTAAAATTGAGTATGCATACGAGGGGGGAGGTAGCTATCAAAACACAACGAGTGATTTTAAGTTAAAAGGGATTACTCACTATAAAAATATTGATGAGCTAAATGTAGCTCAACTAATCAATTCTTATGAATTTGTAATATTAGACATTGGAAACGAAGCCAATACAGATCTATTTGAGGAGTTCTTTCGGTGTCATATCAAAATTGTAACCGCTCATGGGAGCGAGTGGAGAAGAGAGAGCATCGAGAGATTTATGGACCGGCATAACTATATGGAGAAGGATGATTGGTTATTAGCCATTCCCTTTCCAGAAGCAGAAAGCCTAGAGGATATACAGAAAGAAACTAAGCTTAAAACCTTTGCCATACCAGCACATGCTTCTCCATATGAAAGTCGAAGAGAAACAAATGCTGCATTAGATGACATGCTGAAGGGCTTGATTCCCATTCCAGAAGAGAAAAGAAGAATACCGAGATTAGTTATTATTTCAGGTTTGGTAATTGTGAGTATTTTGTTGTGTGGAGGCGGATTTTTTTTCTTAGCACACTAGGCATATAAAGAGGAGGAAGCAAATTGGTCAAATGGAAGTTAAGTGTAAGATTGCGAACGAAAAAGCTTATAACAGCTGGTTTATGGGGTGCAGCAGCCATGTTGGTTCTATCTCTCGCAGCTGGATATTTCTATCATAGTCACAAACAAAAAGAAGAACTTGCACTAATTGATAAATATGAAAGAGAAGTGGACGAGTATAGAGAGTGGGCTGGACAGAATGAAACAGGATATGCACTAAAGGAGAATGTTAAAGCTGGAACAGAGATAACAGAAGATATGATCCAACAAGTTGTGTTACCTCCATTAGGCACTGCAGAAGATCTTGTCCAACCGGTAAGTTTAACAACAAAAAGTTTTGCACGGATTGATTTAAAAGCTAACACGGTACTAGTTGATGGCCTGGTATATAAAGAGGAAATGATTGAGAGGGATGTTAGGGAAGCAGAATATAGTTACATAGAAATTCCAACGAAATTAACTGGAGAGCAGTTTGTAGATGTTAGGATCCAATTCCCTACTGGAGAAGATTACATCCTGCTATCAAAAAAGAAAGTTAAAGAAGTGGATGGAATGACCATGTGGCTCAATTTAGATGAAGGTGAATTACTTTCTATGAGTTCTGCTGTTGTCGATGCCTATATAGAAGGGGCAAAAATTTATGCAATTCCCTATGTTGATGGTTACGT
This sequence comes from Bacillus sp. UMB0728, assembly GCF_002858875.1. Taxonomy (NCBI): domain Bacteria; kingdom Bacillati; phylum Bacillota; class Bacilli; order Caryophanales; family Bacillaceae; genus Bacillus; species Bacillus sp. UMB0728. The sequence continues at coordinate 74,348 of NZ_PKLA01000007.1, forward strand.
ACAAGAAAGTTCTGAAATAACCTATCCAGTTAAACAGAACGTTTTAGAGTTAATCAAAGAATCTCCCAACATTGTAAATATCGCAAAATTGAATTTAGAAAAGCAGAACCGGCAGCGCCTCGAGTCTTCTTTAGCAGTTATGGAAGAGGCTGAACGAGCAAAACTTCGTGAGGGTGAGCAGTCTACTAAAACTGAAGTCGAGCAGAAAAGAGAGGAAAGAATTAATTCTATGAACCAATTAAGCGAAGAACAGCAAGATTTAGTGGGTTCTAGTAATGAGGAACAAGACTAAGAGAAAAGGGGAGTATAAAAATGAAAACCATATTACTTATTGGAACAAGAAACAAAGCTGATTTTTCTCTATATCTAAGTCATCTTATGACGAATTTGGGAAAACGGGTGTTATTGGTAGATGCCACTAAGCAGCAGCTGTATCGGCATGGATATACACGTCTAAAAAAGGATGAACAGTTATTTGACTTTCAAGGAATAGATATACTTTGCGGACCGGTTAGCTGGCTTCAGGTGGAAGAGTGTCTAAGAATCAATCAAGAATCTACTACTAATTATGATGTCGTAATGGTAGATGTTGATTCGCTAGAGGCTGTTGCAAAGGAATGGCCAACTTTTGACCAACGTTTCTACATCGGAGACGAGGATAGAATGCACCAGACGCTTGATGTGGAATTGCTTCATCGCTTGTTTGATGAAACTGAAGAAACAGGGATTACAAAGGTTACATTTGAAGGGAAATATGAGTTAGATAGTACTTATTTTAATAATTTAATGAACAATCGACCTCGTTGGGTATCAGTTGAACATTTTATTGAACTTGATGATTTCGAATCCTCATTAAGATTTCAAATGCAGCATGAGACCATGATTCCTTTCAAAAAGCTAAGTAAGCCCTATAAAGAAACACTTTCTGATTTGGTATCGAGCATCTTTCACGTCCACAAAGATGAAGTGCAGGGCGCTGTAAAACAAAAGTTTTTCAGATTTGGAAACAAAAACAAACAGGAGCTTCCTGTTTAAGAAAGGAGAAATGATATGGGGAAAATAGTGCTGAGTTGGTCAACTGTGCCTGGCCAGGGCGGAACTACCGCTAATATTGTTGCTCTTTCATCTTTATTTGCCCTTGAGCAACCTTACCGCACACTGATTACACAAACGCAACATGAGTATATGAATCTTGAGTCGTTATTTTTAAAAGAACAAAGAGCTAATGGCTTTGACGATGGGGGGATGGCTGCATTAGAACGGCTGGTTAAAAGTAAGATGTTAAAACCGGAAGCAGTATCTGATTATACAGACACCATCTTTAAGAATCGCTTAGACCTTTTAGTGGGTAATCCTCAAAGCAATGTGAGTTCTGAAGAGAAAGAACATTTTCTCCGTACTGTTATGCAAGTTGCAAAACACCATTATGACATTCTATGGATAGATAATCATTCTGGAATTGAGCGCCCTGCTACCAGGACATTACTAAATGATGCCGATCTAGTAGTTGTAAACTTACCACAAAATAGATACATACTAGAACGCTTTTTCTCAGGACAAGACTTTCCGGAAGAGCTGCAGAATAAGCCGTATATAGTGCTAATTGGCTTATATGATGAGAAAGGGGCTTTCTCCCTGCGAAACATCAAACGAAAATTTAAGGTGAAGGCACCGATCTTTGGAATTCCCTATGTAACTGGATACCGAGATGCTTCAAATCAGCAGGAAGTAGCTCAATATTTTCATCGACATTTGCAAGTAAAGCAAGGGGAGGAATCATATTCGTTAATATCCTCTCTACAGAAAGTAAATACAAATATAGCAAAACAGCTTGGCTTATTGACAGAGGAAGATGAATTATGAATATCGGGTTAAATGTCATCATTATTTTCCTTCTCATAGGGTCAGCGCTCTTCTTCATTGGCTGGAGAATTAGAAAAATCAAAAGCACTAAAGATGCTAATGATATAGCAGACAAAGAGAGGTACAAACTCGAGAATGTGAAAGACTTTGTGGAGAGCAAACTGACAGAATTAACAACAGTAAATCTCTACAATCTTGGCCTACAAGAAGATGAATTCATTAGGCAAACGAGAAGGCGGCAAGAGCTGAAAGAGGCGCTTAAGAACTGTAATACAGGTGATATTTCATCAAAGACCTATGTGGTAGAGCTCATGTTTGATATTCTCAAAAATTCATACGACTTTAATGAAAACAATATCAATTTGACGCTTCCATTTAGATCACCGTCACAACTTTCTTCCAGGGACATGTTTGATATCTTATTGTTTCTTTACAAAAAAGAAAATGGAAAACATGCATTGAGTGTACTAATAGAAGAATACAACTTGGCAAGTCCAGATATGCATGGTGGATATAAAATCACAAATCAACAAATCCAGCAAATTTACAATGACAAAGTCCACGCGCTCCATTTTGAAGATAAACTCAGAATTATTACCCAACGAATTTATAGCCAGTTCAAAGGATTCGGGGTTATTGATGAGATAAGGGATCAAGTTATAGATGGGGTTAGCGGCGGGGTTTCAGGTGTTCCTTCTCGTATGGAAAATTTGGATGATGAAGAGCAGTTTTTAAAGTCAATGAATGAGTCAAATAATGGGTTGAACAGTATATGGGTTATGTACAAGGGAAAATCAATACACTTTTCCTTCCTATTTTTTGAGCATGAGGCAGAACTAAGGAGAGTCGTACAAAATATTTATAAGTACAACTATCCAGGGCAGCTTTCTGAATCGCGCCCATATATTATCAACGAAATGCATGATGGTTCTCGAGTAACTGTTGTTCGTCCTAAATTTTCGGAATCGTGGGCATTCTTTATTAGGAAAAAATATGATTCCAAAAAACTTGAAATTGAACAACTAATTACCCATCCAAATGCGGAAATGCCAATTGAATTAATCAAGTTTTTAATGAAAGGGAATCGAGTTACTTCTATAACTGGAGCACAGGGGTCAGGTAAAACAACTCTATTAATGGGATTAGTTGGTCATATTCATAAAGCACTAAACCTAAGGATCCAAGAAACAAGCTTTGAATTAAACTTACGTAATATATATCCAAACCGAAATATTCTTTCCTTTCAAGAGACTGAAACAATTAGCGGTCAGGATGGATTGGATTTACAAAAGAAAACAGATGGGGCAGTAAACATTCTAGGGGAAGTTGCAACGGATCCTGTAGCCGCATGGATGATTCAAACAGCTCAAGTTGCCAGTTTGTTTACCGTTTTCACACACCATGCAAAAACTTTAAAAGATTTGGTTTATTCGCTTAGAAATTCCTTGCTTAAGGTAGGAATGTTCAGTAATGAAGCAATTGCAGAGTATCAAGTTATAAGTGTATTAGAATTTGATATTCACTTAAGACAAGATTATGACGGTTCTAGATATATAGAGCGTATCACTGAGTGTATTCCCGTAGAGGTCACTAATGAAACCAATGACCGGCTGCTACAACAGAAAGCCTCTAAAGAGGAGAAAATCGACACGCTTATATCAGTAGCAACAAACTACTTTGCCCAACAAACGCAGCGTAAACAATTTGAAGAGCGCAACTTAGTGGAGTTTGTTGATGGGGAGTATAAGGCGGTTCACCCTATGAGCAAGCAAAGACAGGGAGAAATTGAACGACTACTCTCTCAGGAAGAAAAGGCAATTTTTAAAGAATTTATTAATCGAACCTGGGGGAGAGCCTCATGATAAATATGCTCATTTATGTAGCGTTAGCAGGCTTTACTATTTTAATTGCGGTAATACTTTTAACCAAATATAAAGCTAAAAGCAAAACAAGGAACTCTGTAATTTATGGAGGGGCCACTACGACTTGGAAAAATAAGTACAATCAGATATCCCAGCGTTCTTATGTCCAGTCTCTTCGCATCCCGCTAGTCAAAAAGATTGTACTCCGGATTCGGTTTAGGATCGAAACCCTTTCTGTATACGATGAATATACTCTTCGCGGAGAGGTTATGAAAATATGTTTTTCAATATTAGGTTTATTCTCTTTTATCGTTATTTCCTTAATTGCCTTTCGTCCAAGTTGGCTTGTTGTATTCTGGGTTTTACTTGGCTTACTCTTCTTAGCTGGTATTCTAATTGATTTCTTTGTGTATCGGGTAGAAGCTAAGTTGCTGAATCAGCTTAAGGAGTTTAACAACCGGGTCCGATTCTTCTATCACCAAACTCATATGGTGGACGAGGCAATAAATGAATCCATTCAATTTGTCGGCCCTGAGATGAAAAAACAAGCCATCAAGATTTACTCAATCTTAACGAGTGTGGATCCAGAAGCTGAGATGGCTAAATATGAGGAAGTAGCACCAAGTCGTTTCCTTAAAGTAATTGCTGGGCTTGCCGTATTGGTAAAAGACCAAGGGGATGTAGTAAGTAAAGAAAAAGGTAGTGCCTTTCTCCGGGGCTTAACCAGTGTTAATCAGGAACTGAATACGGAAATATTGTACCGCTCCAAACTATCTTATCAAATGAGAGGGCTAAGTCTCCTTGCATTAGTTCCGATTTTCTTCGCGCTGCCAATTAAAAACTGGGCGAATACGACATTTCCAATTATGCGGACTTTCTATGATTCCCGTTTAGGCTTTTTAGCAGAAGTGCTAGTTTACGGGATAGCATTAACATCCTATATGGTTATAAGAAAAATGAGAGAAGTGAATGAAGCAAAATACCACAATTCTATCAAACGAGCTCAGTGGGAAAAGTGGATGCTAGAGAAAATACCATTCCTTCACAAGTTAACCCTAGCATTTTCGCCAGATCCTTATACCAAAGAACATTTCAAGATTACCAAACTCTTGAAAGACGCTAATTCACCTCTCAAATTAGAATGGTTGACCTTGCAGCGAATGATTTTAGGATTTAGCATAGCTGCTTTATTGATAAGTGGTTTTGTTTACGCCCACGGAAGAGAGAAGCAATCTATTTTATATTCAGCTGTCCCGGAATCATTATTTGCTGGGAATATAACTGAAGAAGATCAAAGAGCTCTGGAAGAAAGAACAGCTTTTGATCGGAGAGTGATTGAAGACATACAGCAAATGGAGGGGCTAACCCCTGAAATGCTTCAGAGTTATGTTGCTGAACAATTTGGAATCAAGGATGTCCATGATCAAAAGGTAAAGCAGACGACTGAGAGGGTTATTAATAAGTGGCTTATTGTTAAAAATTCTTTTCTAAAGTGGTGGGAAGTTTTAATAGCCTTTGCTCTCGCTTTTGTAGCCTGGAATATACCCGTTTGGTCTTTGCAGTTCCAGCGATTCTTACGTTATAAAGACATGGAAAATGAGGTTCACCAATTCTTGGTTTTAATTAGCATTTTAAGAGAGTTCGACCGAATGAGTGTATATGTTTTACTCGCTTGGCTGGAACGTTTTGCTGTTATTTTTAAGGAACCTATTCAAGAAGCTTTACAAACATATGATTCAGGGCCAGAGCATTCCCTTGATGTGTTAAATGAACGTATTAGTTTTGAACCATTTCAACAAATTGTTGAGAGATTAAAACTAGCAGTGGTTCGAATATCCATTAAGGACTCCTTTGATGATATTGATCTTGAGAGAGTGTTCTACCTGGAACAACGTCAAGAATCTAATCAAAGATCCCTCAATTCCAAGGGTAGCTGGGCAAATATGCTTGGTATGGCCCCTGTATATGCCCTGACATTTTTATACCTTGTAGTACCTCTTATTTACCTTAGTGTCGTTGAGTCGAAAGACTTGTTAATGCGTATACAATAATTTAACCAATTTAAAGGAGAGAAAAAAAATGAAAGAAAGTACTTCTACCGCTCTAATGTTTGGAGCAGCCCTATTCTTAGTCTTAGCATTAATTGGAATTGCCGTTAACGTTTTTAGTCCCGCTACTGATGCTGCAAAAACAGCTACAACTGATTTTAGTGCTGCCACAACAGAACTTAAAGACCAAAAGTATTTGATTTTTGATAATACTACAATTTCTGGTTCTCAAGTAGTAAATGCTCTTCGCAAATTTCAACAAGATGGCTCAGCGGGTAACATTGGAATCCGTGTGAAAACTGGCCGTGGAAATGATTCTTGGTACTATAACTCAGTATCCACTAATGGAGATTCGATTACACAAGCCGGCAATCCTACAAATGTCAGCAATGCTACAAGCTCAGAGTATATCAATCCAAGTGGGATGTTTAAAGCTACAATCATTCGTGACTCAAACCAAGTAATCAGAGCAATTGAATTTGTACAAAGCTAAGTCCTAGCCTTATGAAATTCGGAAGGAGGAAGGGGATGCGATAAATCGTATCCCCGCAATTCCTTTATGACCAAAATTATTGAAGCCTATTTTGGATTTATCTTTGCTGTCCTTCTAATGATCACGGCCTTAGCCTATACATTTTGGTCTATGACTGATTGGCCAGATACCTATGAGCTTATCCCATCAGCTCAGACTGTCTTTATAGAGGATACCAAAATTCCAGTGGAACCCACATGGAGCGGAAACCAAGTCGTGGCCAAACTGTATAGGCTAAACGATGAGAATGTCCAGATTGAAGTAGATGGCCAATTATTTCAGCATAAGTCAGATTTTATGAATAACCAACATTCCATTTCTCTTGAAGCCCAGTATAAAAAACAACTAATACTCAATGACACAGGGGCTGTGGAGAAAATCATTTTCACGATCCAATAACAAAAAGGAGCGTAGTGTCGTGCCAAATCCAATATCAAAGGTGTTTGCTGTCATACTGGCCGTATTGCTTCTCTTTTTTGTGCCAGTCTATCAAAGCTACCAAAAACAAGATGACCTGGCCTACCAGGTGGCTTATCAAGCAGTAACCAATTTTGTTGATAATGTCCGGACAAAAGGATATATCACCCCTCAAATGTATGAGGACTTCCAGCGGGATCTGTCTGTTGGCTCTACCATTTTGTACAAGACCGATATCGTCCATGAGAAAAAGGTGTACAGTCCCGTCTATACAGATCCTACAGACCCCTCCACTTTCACCAATGAGTACCAGGTGGATTATGACGAGTTCTATTGGGACCAAATCAGCCCGTTTTTATTTGACGAAGATTCTTCCACACCCAAGAAGGACAGGATGTACAAACTATCAGCTGGCGATTTCTTTACGGTAGAAATTGAGAATATGACGAAAACCAAATCAACCATGCTTTTTGACTTCTTAACGGGTGGTCTGGGAGGAAATGATATCGTCATTTCCATTCCTTATGGAGGGATGGTCCTGAATGAAGATTACTGATTTCTCCATCATTTTTGTCATTATCGTGGCCCCGCTCCTGATATTTGCTCAATGGAGAGCGGAAGACACCAATACGTTTGCCAAGCTTAATCACCAATATGACGGAGCCATCACCGTGGCCACGCATGATGCCGTCGATCAACTAAGAACTAACTCCAAACCCAACTATGAAGCAGGTTATGATTCGTTCAAATTTAATCGGGTAAACCCGGAACCGGCGTTTGATACCTTCATCCATAGCCTGGCCCTCAACTTTTCAACAAAGGATGAAGCATCAAAGGATGTCCTGTCCCGATATGTGCCTGCATTTGCCATCTTAGATTACGATGGAGCTCTTCTAAATGTCTTTCAGGAATCTACCAATAAAGAAGGGGATCGTGAGCTGAAGAGGGTTTGGCTGCCCAAGATTCCATTTTCGTATAGTGATTCAGAAGGAAATATCATCACCTTTACCCTGGACGATTTCGTGGCAGTTTATGATGCAGAGCTCAAAGAATGGGTGAAAGGCAAGCGGGACCGGATCATGGGCGAAGTTTCTATTCCCTTGCTGCAGGACCTCGAACAATTTGATAAGGTTCGGCGGGACACCATTGTGAATACTTTCCAGGAAGAACTAGCCTATTATATAAATGAGCATAACGTGTACACAAAGCAGCTGGGCATTACCTATAAATTCACCCTTCCGCTCATCCCTCAAGAGGATTGGTACAACACCATAGATGATATAGGCATCTTTGCTTTTTTCCAGGGCTACCCTTATGAGCGCGGCCAGGGGACCTTTAATCAATATGCATTGGCCGGCAGCCGCCTATTTAAAAATGATGTCATTCAAGCAGCAACCGTGGATGGGGAGAAGATCTTCTTCAATAAGTCTTGTCATTTCCCTTACCCGGTGGAAGAAATATATCCAAATAAGAAGGAAGCCGCGAGAGCGGGATATAAAGAGCGTTCCTGTTTAAATACAAAATAAATTGTTAGAGATGATGGAGGGAAATTCCATGAGTAAAGGGTTAAATAAAACAGCAGTGAAAGTTGCAGTCGCCAGTACGGCGGCTGTTGGAATAGGGGTAACAGGGATACTGGATGTGTTTCTCCCAGGGGAAGAAAAAGTATACGCTGCTACTCAAGATGTTAAGTCTGTTCCTGCAGGGACAGTTATTACTTTTGCAAATCAGGAATGGGTGGTACTGAACCCTGCTTCAGGATTTTTGTTAAGTAAGAATCCTCTCAAAGAGAATGGGAGTGTTCTATATAAACAGATGGTAGACGGTGCTAACGAGAGTAGCCGCAATTATTACACCTTCAACCCTTCAGCCGCCAATAATCTAGGATTTTATTTAAATAATACGTATCTAAATGGTCAATTTAGTTCAGAAGAAAAAGCAGCGATACACAACACCCAATGGGGAATAGGAAATGAGCAAAATGAAGGTAGCTCTTTTGCGACGGCTAAAATTGCAGTCATGTCATATTCTGAGTATCTAACTTTTAAGAATCTTGTTGTACCAGTTATGGAAGTATCCAGGAATGGCATGCTAAGAACTCCCTATTCGGGTGCACAGTCGCCATATTGGATCAATAACCCCCCTTCCTATCCTAGCCAGACCCATGCTTGGGTTGCAGATGCAAGTCCGTGGAGTGCTGATAAAATTATGGCAAACTGGGGACATACGGTCACTCCTGTCCATCCGGTCCTATACTTGAATCCATCTACGAAGGTGTCGGGAAATAAGGTTATCTTTGTAGAAGCGCCAACTGTTGCACCGGCACTGACACCTTCCGCTACTACATTGACTAATGGAAATGTACAAGTGACCATGACTGATCCAGCAAATACGGAAGCTATATCAAAAAGGGAATATCGAATTAACGGAGGGGCATGGACAGCTTATACTGGTCCTGTTGTAATGACCGCGAATGGTTCCATTGAAGGCAGGGTCTCCAATGCAGGTGGAGATTCACCAATCCGCACATTGTTAATAAGCAATATTGATAAGGTGCCACCTGCAAAAGCGACATTCAGCCTATCAACTACTAATCCTACCAATCAGGATGTATCCGTTTCAATTGTCTTTCCGGATGATGCTGCTGTGAAGCAATTTAAAGTTGGAGCGTCTGGCGAGTGGAAAGCATATACAACACCACTTGTACTTAGTAAAAATGAAACAATTTATGCCCGTTCTCAAGATGCTGCAGGCAACTGGTCTGAGGAATCCAATATCGTCATTCAGAACATTGATAAAACGCCACCGGACAAACCCACTATCCAATCTGATAAGTCTGAAGCCACTAATGCCAATGTATTGGTGTCCATTTCTTATCCGAATGATGCCGCGGTCAAGCAATTCCGGGTTAATGGGGGCGACTGGCAGGCTTACAGTAATGCCGTTTCAGTATCAGAAAATAGTGTAGTGGAAGCAAGAGCGGTAGATGCTGCTGGGAACATCTCTGAAAATGCCGTTTATGAAGTCAGTAATATTGATAAAGAAAAACCGGTGATTACGCTAACACCTTCCAGGGTTGACCCTGTAAATGTAGAAATTGATGTGGATGTAGATATAGTGGATCAGAACGCCATTGTTTCAAAAAAGTGGGCTAAAGGGGAACAGCCAGAGTCCTTCTTTGAAACATCTGGAACGGATATAGTGGGGGAATCTTTTATCGTGGGCGAGAACGGCATCTATACCCTCTATGCTAAAGATGCCGCCGGCAATGTTTCAATCAAAACGATCAGCATTAGCAATATAGATATGGAAGCTCCAGTAATAACGGCCACTCCTTCTAAGATTGATCCTGTAAATACAGAAATCGATGTGGATGTAGATGTCACTGATAATGTGTCCGTAGCGGATGTTAAATGGGCGGCGGGCAACCGGGCTGCAGCGTTCTTTAAGGATGGTGGCACCATCTTAGAGGGGGAGAGCTTTGTAGTATCTGAAAGTGGCATTTATACCATTTATGCAAGAGACACAGCGGGGAACGAAACTGTCCATACTGTTTCCATCGACAACATAGATATGGTAGCCCCAGAAATCACCCTTACCCCTTCCAAGCTCGATCCTGTGAACACAGAAATTGATGTAGATGTGGAAGTGTTAGATGAAAATGTGATTGTCGCCCAAAAATGGGCTAAAGGCAGCCAAGCCGCTGAATTTTTCCATACACAGGGGACTGACATCCAGGAGGGTAAATTCATTGTTGGAGAGAATGGCATCTATACCGTCTATGCCAAAGATAGTGCCGGCAATGAAAGTATTGAGACGATTGAGATCACCAACATTGATATGGAAGCACCTGTCATCACATTGACGCCCTCTACCGTGGATCCAATTAATACCGAGATTCATGTGAATGTGAAAGTAACGGATAACAACGAAGTGGTTGAAAAGAAATGGGCGGCCGGCAACCAGAATGCAGAACACTTCCGCAATGCTGGAAACGTCTTACTCGAGGATAAATTCATGGTGTCAGAGAATGGTACTTATACGGTCTATGCCAAAGACAGTGCCGGCAATGAGACGATTGAGACTATCCTGATCAGCAACATTGATATGGAGCCACCGGCTGCACCGGAGCTCACTGTCAGTACAGAAGATCCTACTAACCAAGATGTAAAGGTAACAATAAATTATGCAGGTGATGTAACGGTCAAGGAATATAGAGTAGGAAATGGAAGTTGGAACAGCTATGCCGGACCGGTTGCTGTTTCCGCCAATGAAACCATCTATGCTAGGGGCCGGGACGCTGCTGGAAACTGGTCTGAAGAGGCATCCATTGTCATCACTAATATTGATGTAGACAAGCCGGTCATCACCATTTCAGGCATTGTTAATGGAACTACCTATGTCAACGAGGCTCAGCCGATTATTTCCGTCGAGGATAAAAACAAGGTTGAGACGACGCTTTTGTTAAATGGGGAAGCGTACGATGGCAGCTTGATCAAGGAGAGCGGTTCTTATCTCCTTACAGTAACTGCCGTTGATGCAGCTGGAAACAAATCAGTTGAAACGATTGGTTTTTATGTGAATCACTCGCCAGAAACCATCGGCAGTATTCCGGATATGAAAATGAAAAAATTCGATAAAAAAACCATAGACCTAGGAGAAGTCTTCTCTGATAAAGAGGATGAGCTGACTTATAAAATCAGTTCTTCCAATGAAGAGGCCATATCGGTCAGCGTAAAAGATGGGAAGTTACACATAGAGGCATTAAAGCAGGGAGCCGCCATTATTACCGTTATCGCGAATGATGGGCATAGTGATTCAGAAACTATCTCATTTACGATTGAAAATGAATCAGTCGCTCCTGTTATCTCCCTTGTCAATGATCAAACATGGGTGGTCGGAGCTGGAGAAAAAGTAACTATAGAAGGCATTGTGGTGGATTCGGATAAAGAAGATGTCATGATTAAAGCCATTGTGAATGGAGTGGAAAAGACTATCACTGTTACTACAACAGGTGGAGAGGATAAATGGTCCATTGAATTCAGTGGAAGTGACCTGGGGACAGGCGTACATTCACTCCAAGTAGTGGCCGAGGATCCTTTTGAAGCTTCGGGCACTGCGGATAGTACGAAATATATTATTAAGGTGCCAGGTAATCTTGCTGATTATGAGTCTATCCTTAGCGACTATGAATCTGATTTGAAAAAGGATCGCCAGGACTTTTCAAGCGAGGAACATACCTTGTTATTGGACGCTTTTCAAGCCGTGGAAAGCCTGAAAGAAACCAATAATCCAGAAGCCTGGGAAAAGGTGAAGCCTGTCATTGACAAGCTGGCTGAAGGCAAAGTGAAGACGCGTTTTTACCAGTCCATTTCAGGTAATGCCAACGATTATCTCATAGGGAATTTTGATTCAGCCACTAAATCCGATTATGACACTGCCGGATATTCAGAAGTCCAGGAACCGTTAGTCCCTGAGTACAACCAGAAGAACCAAGAATATTTAACTGAAAAGGGGTCACTGGAACAGGATGATATCCAATTGATCATCGATATCGTCAATGCGGTGGACAAAGCAAAGTCCTCTCATAAAGTAGAGGATTGGACTGCAGCCAAAGCAGAAATTGAAAAGTTAACAGATGGAAGCCTTAAAGACGCTTACCTGGACACGGTCAAGGATGGTTTTGTGAAAGCCATTGAGGTAAATCCGAGTGAGCTGGATTCAGATTTATTGGATAAAGAGCTGGGGATTCCTTCAAACGCTGAACGGACCGTTGATTATCAAGTATATTTGCAGGACGAACTGGCAAAAAATCCAGTCCTGACAAAAGAGCGATTGGAAAAGATTGTTCAAACAGTAGACTCTATTTATGAATTAGAGCAAGCTTTCAAGAAGCAGCCGACACAGGAGAATCTGAGCTCTTATGAGAACGCGGTTGAGCAATTAACCGATGGAATGTATCAGAAGAAAAACAAGGATACGCTCCCTGGCAAGAACTTGGACATGTTGGTGAATGACCCTGCTGCTATGACTGAAGAGGCTTTAAATACGATAGGCATTACCCATGAACCAGCTCATATCCCGCTGTACCAAGAATTTTTAAGTGGCTACCTCAAGGATGTGGCAAAGGAGGAAATCACGAAGGAAATTCTTCAGCAAATAGTGGATGTAGTAGATGCCCTAGAAGTATTAAAGGGCGGTCCATCGGATGAAAATATCCAGCAGCTGCTTGATTTATTAAAGGGCTTGGATCCTTCCGCTTCCATTATCAAAGAAGTCCTGCAAGAAGCAAGCGGCTCCATTATAGACGCCATTAATCAGGACTTCTCTAAAGTGACGGAAAAGCAGCTTGAGAATATTGGAATAGAAAACTTGGACACTTCCCGATTAACGGACTACCAGGATGCTTTAGAAAATTATGCAGGGCAGAAGCAACCAGGTGGGCTAACAAAAGAGGATATTCAAAAGGTCATTGATGCGGTGAATGGCGTGGAAGATGCCAAAGTCAATCCTTCAGAAGAAAGCCTTCGAGCGGGATATGAAGAGGTGAATCAGCTGGAAGATGGCCCGCTAAAGGAACAGCTGCTGAAAGAACTGGAAGATATCGCGGTTGAATTTATCAGCCAGAATCCGGGTGCCATCACTCAAGATCTGTTGGACTTTGCTAATCTTGTCACTCAACCTGATTTAATTGACTCCTATAAGGAATACCTGCAGGACGTTCTTCCCGAACTGACCGATTCGGTGACAAAGGAAAAATTGCAGGAGCTTATTCAAGTGGTGGACGCTGTCTGGGCAGCCTACCAGGATGCTATAAATAACCCTTCAAGAGAGGCAGTCATTTCCTTTGAGGATTTGGCCAACCGGTTAGAAGAAGGGGCATTTAAGGATAGAATGGTGAGCTTGATTGATGATGTTGCCTTAGTGTATTTGAAAGCAAGTCCCCTGACACAACAGGCAGACGATTATGTCCGTATAGGAATCGAAGTGGACGAAGAGCTCATTTCCTCGTATAACAGCCATATAGAAAAGTATCTGAAAGATTTAGGGACAGAACAGTTCTCTTTTGAACAGGTGAGCCAAGTCATCACGGTAACGGATAAAGTGGCTGCCGCGCTTGCCGATTCTAAAACATCCAATGTGCAGCAGGCTTTAACAGAAGTACGCAAATTGAAGAATGGTAGTTTGAAAAATACCCTTACAGCGGCTCTTAATGGCCAGGTCATTGAGGATATCAACCTTAATCCTGCGACCATCACCATTGAGGACTTAGAGAACCTGGGAATCGTCAACTTAAATCCTGACTTTGAAGAGCTGTATCAGGAGTCCCTGACTAAGCTGAAAGAAGACTTGGGCGGAACTTTGACCTTTGAAGATATTCAAAAGGCCGTGGATGCGGTCAATGCCGCTGAAAAGGCCCTGGAGACAGGCAAGAATGATGATATATTGGCCGCATTCGATGCGATTCATACACTTCCAGACGGCTCCTTAAAGGATGCCCTGTTTGAGAAGCTCAAAGAGGAAGTGGCCAGGATCGTCATTGAAGACCCTGAAAGCATTACGGGAGAGCACTTAGAAAAAGGCGGGTTCGAGTCGGTGGATTCATCCTTGGAAGAGGAGTACAAAGAAGCGCTTATCGGTTATCAGCAACCACTGACAAAAGAAGCGGTGCAGCAAGTGATCGATGTGGTCAACCAAGTGAAGAAAACACAGCTGGACCTTACCCAAGATGATGTGAACAAGCTGGGCAAAATGGTAGATCAATTGGCTGTCTCTGATACTAAAGAACGCCTTGAGCGCGTAAAAGTGGCTCTGAAAGCCTTATTAGACGCTGAGCAGTATATGAATACCGAAAATGTTCGGAATGCCTTTGATAAGGTTGCGCTTGTGGAGAGCCGGGAACAAGAATATCTCCTAAAAATGGCCAATGGGTTATCCCATGTCCTCGCTGCACTCGTGAATCCTTCTGACGATTCCATAGCGGCTGCACAAGGGGAGTTGGTAAAACTTGATGAAGGCGGTCTCCGAGAGCGTATGCAGTCCCGTGTAGGAGGCGCTTATCTGGAGCATGTCATTACATCGCCTGGCAGCAGCTCACATCAAGACTGGATCAATGCCGGCTTTGAACATCTGCAGGAAGATGCGTTCCCTATTTATAAAGGGATGGTTGATGCTATCAGCAATGAAGTTGGCCAACTGACCAAGGAACAGATTCAGGACATCATCAATGCCGTAAATGCGATTGAAAAAGCCAAGAAGGAGCGGACGAATAAGTTTATCCAGGAAGCAAGGGAAGCAATCAGTAAAGTGGTAAACAGTGAGGTGAAGACGAAATGGCAGAAGGAAATGGATGCCCTGTGGCAATCCATTCAGCCAAAGCCAGAGCCGGAATTGCCGCCGGCGCCGGTCAAGCAGCCGCCGGTCATTAATCCTGAGACACTTCCAAAACCTTCTGATAAGGTCATGGTGGTTTCCAATGAGCACGCAGCTGTCGTAATGACCATCCCGACCATTGAGGTTGCGGAGACCGATTCCTTGAAAGTGAGAATCAAGGTATCGGCCAATGATAACCTGGAAGGTTCAAAACTCTATCTATATGCGACTCCTCGAACGGTTACGGGAGGACGCACGGCCGCTGTCTTAGGCGTCAATACGTATACGAATTATTTTGCCAATCAAAAGGCGCTTGTGGAAATCGATTTTGGAAAACTTGAAAAGGGGACGATAGAGGTGGATCGTGAACTAGTATTTGATGAAAATGGAGAGTATCTCCTGCAGGGTGTATTCATGGCCAATGGCACGAACCTGGAAACAAATGCAGTAAAAGTCTCCGTCTTCAAGGAATTAGCCATCCCGAATACGGTCTTACCAAACCCTCATGGGCTTCCGGTGGCTTCCTTGAAATTGAAACAAGATGTTTCGCTCTATAAGAAAGACAAGGACGGGAACTTCTATAAGGTCAGTATTGCCAAGGCGGGCACGCATCACCTGGTTTATGATACGGAAAGAGGCTATTACAAGCTGGAAGATGGTTTCTATGCTCTTCCTTCATCTGCGGTAAGTGTCCATATCGGTAAAGGGGAAATCAGAAAGGATGAGGTCAACGTCTATGACAAAAACGGCCGTTTCATCCGCACGCTGAAAAAAGGACAGCAGTATAAAGTGTACAGCTATGACAATAACCGGTATTCCATAGGTGGTGGCGAGTACATCGAGATTCAGGATGGCGTTACCTTTGTCTTTGGATGGATTACGGTAAAAGAGCCTATCACCCTATATAAACCAGACGGAACCGCTGCTCGTACATTAAAGGCAGGCGAAAAATATAGAGTTTATGGAGCTGATAAAGATAGTCTCCATGTTGGGGGAGGATATACGATAAAGCGGGCTAATACGAAATATGGGTTCGATAAGAATTAGGAAAGACCTCACAACATTCCATTTTGCTCTTGGAAAAATTGATAAGAAATCAAATAATTCATTGACTAAAAAAATCCAATTTGTTATGCTCAATTTATAAATTAATAATGTGCGCTAGAGGAAGAACCTCACGCGGATACCTTCGGGTAACTGTGTGAGGTTTTTTGCGTTTTAAGGGGTTGATAGGAAAGATATGGTACTATAGAAATAGGTAGAAACAGTGTTCTAAATGCTGTTTCTAAGCCATAAGGGGGAGAAAATAATGATAAAAACAGTAGGAAAAATCGCTCTTGTTGGAGCGCTATCACTAAGTGTACTAGGAACCTCTACTTTTATTGCACCGGAAGCAACAAAAGTAGAAGCAGCAACAAAATTACCTGATAACCATACTATTGAGGAATTGAAAGTAGAATGGAGAAAAGATCTAGGTCATGGGTATTTAATTAATGTGGGCAATAGAAAAGGAACCTTATTAATACGTGTTGACCAACCCAAGGTCGAAAGAAACATTGAATGGGTTAATTGGGCATTAAAGAAGCCTAACTATGTTAGCTTTCAATTGGACAATTCACTTGAAAAACGTACCGATATAATTCCATTCTTCTTTAGTGATGAATATGTCAATAACGGTGGAAAAAGATTTAATGGAGATAGGACTCTTAGATATGGAATGATGAAATTTAGTGATTTTTCGAACTCCGAATACTATGCTGCTCTTTCAATCTATTTACCCGAAAAGTACAACAATGATGGCACGTACTGGTTTGGGGGAAATTCTTATGCCTTACAAGAAAACAACCAAGTAAAAGCTTACTTCTTTGAAGGTGTAGACTTGGTAAAAGAATCTATGGAAAAGGTAGGAACTGGTGGAACTTTCCCACTATTGAACAAGGTCATGTGGGGGAAAACTGAACTCTGGAAAGGGCAGCTTGGAAAAGTTACCATTAAAAAGAGTGTTGACCTTTTAAAGAAACTTGATAACGGAAGATATGAAAAGGTTAGAGAATTAAATGCTGGTGATGAATTTAGAGTATATAAATACTTAGATGAGAAAAATGGGTATTATGGAGTTGGCGCTGGAATGTATGTAGAAAAAAATCCAGAGAAGGTCTTATACGAAACACCTTCAAAGAGGAACCTCCGGCTTGTAAGGATTATGCATGGTGAAAGCTAAGAAATTATTTTTAGTTTTACTTGTTTTATTATTAGCGCCAATTTTCCCAGACTTTTCAGATTCAGCAAAGGCTGCAACAACAAATACTTTAAGTGGCCCTTCATCAGAAACTCATCGACGATTTGATCAAAACTTGTGGGATAGTGCCCTTTCAAATGATAGTAGTGGACTTGAACGGTGGTTACTAAAAAGTGTCAATCAAAATCGACTTAACTGGCATCAATGGCATATTCAGAATGGTTACTCTGATTGGCAGATAAAAGTAGGATATGAAAGTCCATCAGCCTATACTCCTCCGAGTGGGTGGGAGATTCAAGGAATATTAAAGTATCCTGTCTATCGACCAAGGCATTATCCAATATCTATAAGAGATTGTTCCTTACAATCAGGAAGTACGGGAACAGTGCCTCCCAATCAAGGTAGTTGTCATCCACATAATTACCAGCCACAAGAAGGTAACAATCAATGGGTATTCGGAATTTCTTATAACCATTGGAAATATGATCGTCCTGAAAATACATGGGAAGGAAAAGTAGGTCCGTTCTATATCTTTGATTCAGCTCAACAAAATGGATATGCGTATGACTTCCGTATAAAACCAATTGGCAGCACCACGCCTCCTGACCCTTGCCAAACGAACCCTTCGGCTCCAGGATGCGGTCCTCCGGGTGGAGGAGAAGAACCTGGCGAACCAGAAGATCCTGGGCCACCACCGGTGACGCCGCCACCAACGGAATCCTGTCCTATCGATAAGAGTGTTTCCAACAGTGGTTCCATGGGAAGCAGCCCAAACAATATGCTGGCAGATCCTAATGGGAAAATCATAGAGTCAGCTGAAAGCAGTCAATTCAAGGTTTTGACTTATGGCATTCCATCATCAGAGTATTTGAAGGTGGAGGGATATTCCGAAAAGTACTTATCCGATTACCGGTACCAAGGCATGAGCGGCCAGGTTACATACAGGGTTAAAGTGACGAAGGATTATATGCTCCGCTGGCAGGAAGGCAACACCATTAAGTATGAACATGTCCGAAGGGAAGCCTATGTACCGGATAACTACAGCATCTCTTATTGGCAGATAGGCCATCTTAATATCCTATCTTTCCAGGATGCCATATTCCGAAATTATGCCCTTCCAAACGAAATGGTCATTGTGCCGAACATGCAGCGGGTAAGCGCTTCTTCTAATCATAGTGCCAGTGTGGACTCCCATGTGTTCCCGCAGCCTTGCCAAAGTACTTACTTGGGTCTTGAAACGATTGAGGGAGGACAATCAAAACCATCTGCGCCAAACCCAGACTTAAATAGCTCTGCTGGTGTCGGCAGCCGTGCTCCTCAAGTGAAGAATGACCGGGTGAATGTAGATGGCTTTACCTCTATGTCGGATGGCATGGCGACCCAAAATGCGCCGGCCCCGTCACCCATCCCGGTAGCTCCGCAGGTGAAGGTTGAACAGTCTTCCCTGCAAATTGACCCGCTGAAGGTCAATAAGTGGCAGACACCAAGCTCGATTACGGCGAGATATGAAAGCATTCATACCGTTAATACGAGCGGGGGATCAAAAGAATTTATCGGACACTCTCCGGATAAAATCAATCCAGTGACGGTCCATACACCGGTCGTCATGTATGGAAAAGCTTCAGATGATAAAGAACACGATCAGCGGACGAATCCACCGAAGCGGTCCACTCCGGCCAACCCGGACACTGACAGGCATGCTTTTATCCTGGACCGCCCGTTCTCCGTGACTCTGCCAACCTCTGGCCAGCATTTAGATGTTGCCATGGCGCCGGGCTACGGCAACCGGGATTATGCGAAGTATACGCGCCAAAAGCAAGTGAAGTTTCCATTTGATGTCTACTCGGAAACGAAAGCCGCTTTTTATCCGAAAGAAACGTGGATATCGATCCCGCTTGATATTGAAACAGCAGAATTTTTCCTGCCGGTGTGGGTGCCTGAAGGAGCCTATACCATTAAATACCGGTCCATTGCCATAAATGCGCCGGCGGATTTGCCGGAGGAACACCATGCTAACTTGAATATGAGTTATCGTACCCCGAATGAAATAATGGCCAACCATGTAGCATATGACACGATTGAAGTGGATGTGGTGGGCCGGTTATACGATTTCCGGGTAACAGATATCCTGGACTTTAACTGGGGCCCAGTATTCCGCAGAATGGAAGGCCAAGTTGAACATACCGGTAATTACTATTGGGTGGGTGACAAGGGTATTGATGGAGACTTAAGGGGGAACACAGATCCTTTTGTCTTACCAATTCGCCAGGGCAGCCATCCAGCTGGATACAAGAACCTGGCTGTTAAAACAGGGTATCAATTCAAGTTTGATATGAAGACAAAAGGCGACATGTGGAGGGAGAATGATGCCATTCGTATCACGCCAAGCTTCTACTTCGTCGATAAAAAAGGCCAGAATCGCAGAAAAGTTGATGTTTACTATCACAGCGACTCTAATTACTTTGTGAAGGTCGGCTCGCAGCAGGACAAAGAATATCGCCAAGTGACGTTGAACGAACCGCTGAGAGCTGTTCCGGAAAGCCAAATGTGGAATACATCAGAATATTACTTCCGGCACCCAGATGCTTACGGCTTCAATAGTAAAGTAGAGGAACTCTTCGATCATGAGTTTATCCGCTACTTTGCCCGGGATTATGCCCGGCAGCCAGTCAAAACGGGCCCATATGGGTGGCAAATCCTAAATTGGAACCTAAGGACATTTATTGGTCCGCTGGCCGACACGGTGCCATCTAATGCGATGAAACCGCAAAAGGATGCAGTTGCCAGTGAACAGATGTGGTACGGAGAGTACAGTTTACCTGCCGATGTCTATATAGTAGAAGAGGGGAAAGACATTGCTGGATACGGTTTGCAGCACCGCTTAAATAAATCACATCCTATTTTTCTAAGAGATGGTTATTTAATCGTCAACTTCAATATTGAAAGTATCCAAAATGGAGATACCCAAAAACCCCATCTGCAGTATATCAACGGAGAATTATCAAACCAATGGAATCGGGAAGGGTTTAAGTACCAATTTACAGATCCATATGGATATAATTTCAACCTTATTGATGGGGACACAATCTTCTATCATGGTGATCAATCTTCGACAGATGACTTTAAAGCTGGAGTAACTCATTAAGGTTAACATTATCAGAATTAGACACTTGGGAATCTCCCAGGTGTCTTTTAGTTTTTTTACTCAAAACTTAAAATCAGTGTGCTGGTTATACATCATGATGATGAAGTGAAAACTTGTATATCCTATAAGGTGAATCAGTAATTGCTTGTGAACATATCTCTTTTTTTAATATAATAGATAATATTACATTTACATTTGTCCATCTCAAGCGAGAAGGATTAACTTTTTTAAAACGCCCTATGCTGGTGAATTATGCTTTCTTAAGCAAATTCCCCAGCATAGGGCGTTTTTTTATTTTTAGGAGGGGTCATAGTGACTTAGTGAATTTAATTGATTCAAATAATTCAAGATTTACAATACTTTAAGAGTGGGTGGTTAAATGCAACAATTGAGCTTATTTGAGGAAGAGGAGCGTCCAATAGGTCTATTTATGAATGAAAAAATTGAACAGCTATTAGCTAGTGGAGCCATATTTTATATATCACACTCAGGGGGGAAAGACTCTCAAGCGATGTATATACTGCTAAGGAATCTAATTCCGCCTAATCAGAGAGTGGTTATCCATGCAGATCTTGGAGAGGTTGAATGGCCAGGAATTCAGGATCATATCAGACAATATACGGACGAAAGTTTAAACGTCGTGAAAGCAAATAAAACATTCCTTGAAATGGTAAGGAATAGAGGAAAGTGGCCTTCAGCAGCTTACCGACAGTGCACTAGTGATCTGAAGAGAGGACCGATTCTTAAATTTATAAGGAATGATCTTAAAAAAAGAGGGTCAAACATTGCAGTAAACTGTATGGGGTTAAGAGCACAAGAATCAGTTTCACGCGCAAAGAAGGAAGCCTTTTCTTTAAATGCTAATGAAAGTGTTAATAAACGAGTATTTAGAGAGGTTTACGACTGGCTGCCTATCCATCATCTAACAACAGGTCAGGTATTTCAAACCATACAAGATGCGGGGGAAAAGCCATTCTGGGCTTATAAAAAAAATGAAAGGCTCAGCTGCGTTTTTTGTATAATGGGATGTGTGAATGATTTAAGGCATGGTGCTGAGCAAAATCCTCAGCTCTATCAGACATACGTTAATCTAGAAAAAGAGATTGGCCATACGATGTTCATGAGGGGTAAAGAACCGATCTATTTAGAAGATCATATTGGGTTAAAGGTGGACGATCTTTTGGCCATTAATTAATGGAATGGAACTTTCAATTAAGAACGAGCTCAGGAGGGACTTATGGACGAAAAAAATTATCATAGTCGTTTACTGCATATTAGTAATAACCTAGATAAAGTAATAGAAAAACTAAAGGCTAGCTACATAGATCAAAGACTCACCATGCCTTGGGCGCTATGGCTGGCTGCAGCTCCTTTAAGAGACATTGCAAAAGTGAAAGAGCTCCAACAAGGGCTAAAAAGCTTTATAACAACAGGAGCACTCATGGCAATACTTCCTTTAGCTACAGCTGCTCTGGGACCTTGGGTTTTGGGATTCACAGAATTACCATGGTGGGCCACTCTGTTTGTCACTGGCGTACTAGGGTATTTTATAAGTATGATATATTATTTCCCCCAGCTTACGAAATTTGATAGTGTTCATTTTCATCTTGGGGCCTATAAAACTTGGAGAAAACAAGAGTATGAGATATTTAGAGGAGCGTTTTTAGATTCGGAAGGGGAGTTTTATTTTAGGGGTTTGTACGACTATACCACAAACTCCAAGACACAATATACTATGATTCAGTCTTTAATCCAGGACTTCTTAAGCCAGGAACGAACTGAATATAAATCGAAAATTTACTCCCTGGAACAAAACATAAAACAGACATTGGAGAATACCGAACAGATCACTGCTGAATATGAAAAATTCACCCAAGATTTAATCTCGGAAAGAGATGCCTTACTCCAGGAGTTCGAGTATGTCATATATCTCTTAAAGGATCTTAACACTCTGTTATTCCGGTTTCATAATAAAGGGATGGAATTGCGTGACCTCAATATCTTAACCGGCTTCACTCTCTATGAATTAAGGGGAGACACTCTTTATCAATTAGAAGATGTGGGTACTTCAGGTTTATCAGCGGCAAAAATTCCTATAAAGGATAAACAATTTTCCCACTATGGAGCAGTAAAGGTCATAAAAGACGATCAGGGCCGTCCCTATTTCAATCATCCGTATGAGGGACATGTTGTAGTATCATATAAAATTAGAATCGACAATAAAGCAACCTGGGTATATAATTTCCACTTTGATGATTCTAATACCCGAGCATGGAAACTGCTGGTTGAGAATGGTATAATTGAGTCAAAAGAGATTTATAGACTCGTACATGCTTTGTGTCTCTTAGCTCAAAATGATCGATTTAAGGATAACAAGGAGGCGGTTAATCAATGATAGTCAAAGAGTCCGGAGTAATTGAGTTTAAAAGCCAAAAAGATATTATTGCAGACCGTCAAAAAAAGACGGATCAACAATATAAAGAACTGCAGAAACGTGTTGGACGGATTGTAAAATCAAATTATCGTTTGACTCAGAATACATTAGAAAAGTAATACAGAGAGGAAGCTGAGAGCTTCCTCTTTTATTTTTGCCTCCTAAATGTTCGTTGCCATTCTCGTCTTAAAAGTATGTTGTTCAAAGTAACGTGGTGGTATAATTTGGATGCGGTTGCATTTCAAACCTTGTAAGGGCATAGGCTATGAAAAATTAGAGTATAAATGGAAAGGAATATTGCTATGTATTGTTCAAATTGTGGTCTAAAACAACAGGGGAGAGCAAATTTTTGTGCTAGTTGTGGAAATAGCTTATTTGAAAAAAGTGAATTAACCTCCATTAATCTTAAAGAAACGAGGAAGATTCATAAATGGAGGAATGTATTAGTAACTTCTTTTATAGCCTATTACTGCTTCCTCTTTTTTTTAATGTACTTAAGGTATAATGATCCCTATTATTATGATTCTCTATTTTTCCCATATGGGTTATTTCAAGTACTTATGATTGTAGCAGCATTTACTTGCGGAATTGCTGCGTATAAACTAGCTGGAAACTTAATAAAGCCTACTTTCGTAATTGTTATTTACACGTTATTGGCACCTTTTGTATTAATTAACCTGATTTCATTTATAGGGCTTCTAGCGGATTCAAAAAAGAGTCTTCAAGAAAAATAATTTTATATGACAAAGAAGTGAGGGAATAGCAATTTGTTAAAACGGTATGAGGATTTGCACGATATTATTAAGGGACTATCGCTGCTTAATTACTATGTAAAGTTTAGCTCAAATAAACTAGGGCAACACACCATCAATAAGGTGAGCGAAACTTTCTTTTGTGAAATGTTAAATATTATCTACGAGAAACAACTTAAAAGGCTTGAAGGTAAAAAAAAGAACAACCCTGGTATAGATCTAGCGGATATTCATAATAAATTTGCTGTACAAGTAACTTCTGATGGTTCGAAGGTAAAGTATAAAAAGACTATTGAGCAATTTGAAAAAGGGAAGCAATTTGCAAAGTACAGAACGTTACTTCATTTCATTATAGGAGAAAAGCACTTTACTCCACCTAAACAATTTAGAAAGCTTCCTTCATCCTACCATGCCAATATTCAAACTGTTAGCCATGAATATGAAGTTATAATACAGGACATCTTTGATTTAGCAGTTTTAATTGATGATTTGGAAAGTGATATACTAGCAGAGCTTCATGAGTATATCTTAAAGAACATCTATAAGACAATTGAGCAATTTAAGCAAAAGGTTTATGATATTGAAATCGAGCAAATGGTTTCGTTTACAGCTAAAGCTTACATAAAATCACTCGGTCTGGCCAATGCATCTGAAGAAAAGGAATTATTTAATGATTTGGATATTCTGGCTAGGATCGTGAATAAATTAGATGATAACTCGAGGAGAGTTATCTATTGCATATTAGATGAATACAAGCCAACCCCTTCTTATGATATTTTTGTTCCTTCAGTAGCAGTGCAAAAACGTCTAAAAATTAATGATACACAAACTTTCAGTAATGAACTAATAGTTCTTTTACATGAAAATTTACTTGATGAGGAATCTTTAAGGGATGAAAATTTATTAAACCTTAGATTTTTAGATACTGTGGGTAAAGTAAATCTCTTTGGAGAGATACATAAATACTGTACGGATAAAAAACTGTCAATAAAGGATTTAATCCTAAAACCTGACTTTTCTTTATTAGATTAGTCTATAAGATAAATTTACATTTAAGGTATAAATTTGCAATATAGACCCTATTTTTTAATGATGTTTGTTCTTTGTTGCTTTAAGTAAGAGAACTTATCATGGATTTCTTTGCTTCTCTCTGCCATTTTATCTCTACGATTATTTAGATTAATCGGCCTTGCGATTGAATCCAATTTAATAACTTTTTTCAAATATACTCACCTCACTTACCATACTCTCCATGAATTAAAGTATCATTCATGGATGTTTATTATTTTATTCTTATTCAGACACAGATCCCGAATATGCCCTTCTTTGGTGTTCTATATATAAAGAAATCCCGCCTATAGTAAAGGAGGGATTTTTGTATAATCGCTTGGCTGGTATACGAAATTCCATTCTGTTCAACTTGTACGCCAGCAAATTATATGGGAGAATCTTGATATTATTCTTAGTAGCAATACCTGGCCCGCTCATATAGCCATTTATGAAGCTAGTAATTATTACGCTACTTTTCTCCCTTATACTACAAGCTTAGATTGTCGCTCTCACACCATTAAGGCATATATAGGGTTCTCATTTATAAAAACCTTGGTGGTGAGAAATAATAATTATGCAGGCAATACTCCATAGATATGGGTGGCATGCCCTGGAAAAAAATGATAAGATTATGATTAGAATAAGTTGTAATCCATTTAGGAAGGACCTAATGGAACCAAGGGGAAAGTCCCTTTGTTTCATTAGGTCCTTTTTCAATTTCATCTTAGAAAAGGAGGTACCTATGATGAATAACAGTACGATTAAGAATTGTGGGTTGGATAATGAAGGAGTGACTGAATGTTTAATCGAGAAGTTTGAAGCAGCTATGGAGAGAAAGGGGGATAGTCATCTAAAGCAAATTGTGAAGGAAGGGAGTCTTTATAAGCTCCAGGCGTTATTTACGCTGGAAGCTCAGCTTATATTCTTGCTCAGCCGGTGCAGTAGTCCCTTCACAGAATTCCAGTTGCATCTTACCCGTTATATCAGTGAAAGTCTTTCTCGCGATCTTGAATTTCTATTCACCCAGGAGCGGGACCAACTGGATAACCCGCTCTGGCCATATAAATACCAAAAGCATCTGCACCTCATTAGAGAAACGTATCATATCCTGGGTGAAGCACAACTATTGGGTGTGGGAGACTTTACAGAAGAATTGGCCAATATTGAAATGGCTATTAATCCGGAAGAAATAGCATTTAAAAGGGTAGGTGCATGTTTAATAAACAATTACTAAATGGGGGGAATCTAAGAATATCTTGCTCCATAGGGGACCTCGTTAGAGTAATTGCTACTTAGAGGTAGCCCAGATCTCCCTTTCTCCCACTTGTATTTGCCGGAATAACTTTTCTTGTTCAATTCGAGGGTCTTATCGACCCTTACCAACACGGTTTTATGTTATTTGGCCCGATTGCCTTGCAGCATGCTTATCCCAAATCTTGGCCCGTTGCGCGCGACAAACTCTCACCCAACCTTTCGATAAAATAAATTCGAAGAATTCAATGCTTCGAGAAATGAAATGAATCCGAAACATTGAATTATTTGATAAATTCGGATTTACAAAATGGTCGGAAGAATAAATGGGTCCGAAAACATAAAGAAAAAAAAAGGCTAGTAAGGAAAAAACAAGTAGGGGAGGGCTGGGTTACATCTACAAGCATGGAATATTCCTCTATCGAGGTCTTTGATGGAGCAATGTAACCTAAAATAACGTCCTAGATAATAAGGAGGCCTTTATATGTCCAACGTTTCTCTATTAGAAAGGGTAAAGAAATTAGAAAGTGCTCTACATGAAATTTCGGCCCTTAAGTACTCAAGTTTTGCTGAGATACCCATTCTGTTTGATCAAGCACAAAGCCTGGCTGCCAAAGCCTTATCTGAAAGCGAAGGTTCCTTTTTTGTACTTAAGCAGTTCGAGGGCCGCGGCCCTCTTTATAAGGTGGAAATTAGCAAAACCACATTAGAAGTACTATCTGCAGAGGAGATTAATGAAATTCCTGCTGCATGGTCCGCTGAGGATTTTTATAGTTTGCTTGCTGAAGGAAAAAGGCTGGATATCAAAAAACTTATAAAACAAAGGGGAAAGGAAGTATAACAATGGATTTTTTCGAGGCCATGGAAACGATGAGAAAAGGAATACCGGTAGAAAGCCTGGTTTCATATACTACTTATGAAATGTCTAAGGAAGGCCTGCTTGCCGAAGGGATACTAGTTCCTTTTGAACATCTTACTGTCGAAGAAGCGAATGGAGAATGGAGAAAAGTGACCATTATACAAACATTAGAGGCATTAAGGAATCTAAGCGACGACCAGGTGCAGCAGTTATTAAAAGAGTCTGTTATACACTATAAATTCAGAGTGACTCGCAAGGAAAAAATTTAAAAAACGAATAATTCACCGTATTCTTCTGTGTTAAAATTATTGGCTAAGCAATGTATTTATATTAATAGATGTATGAAAGATCTGGTAAGGAGGCCGCGATGTTAAATAAATTAGAAACAGCAGGACTTAGCCAAAGACAGTTAATTACATTATTTATATTAAAACACCTACTTGAAGGACCGAATAACCCCAAAACGCTATATCAATCAATGTCAGAAACCCTACACCATAAAAGTCATAGTTTTAGTTACTTTTATAAAGTGGCCAACCATTTAGCTGCCAATGGGGATCTTGTTGCCTCAAAAGAAGGTAACATTACTTATTACCGTATAACCGGCCAAGGGAGAGACCTCTACTCATGGTTTCAGCAAAACTTTAAGGAGCAAGTAAGTGAAGTAAAAAAAGTAATTGATCGTTTTGTCTTCGAGCTTACCCGGAATGGAACTAATCCTCCAGTCGAGAAACAATTATCTGAAGAGCATCGTCTCTATTTTTCAAAATTGGTTTCCGTGAAAGACTTATGCCGATATGTCGCCTTAAAAATGGCTCTTAAGCGTGAAAGCATCCATATAGCAGGCGTGGATCAGTATTCTAAGATGAAATTCGGCTGGAGCGGGAGTGAGGGATATCTATACGATTTGGCCAAAGAAATGGAGAAGGAAGGAATCCTAACTGGCCGCTGGGAGAGTGAAGCCAGAACAATCAGACACCTACGAATTACAGAGCAAGGGAAAGACTTTTTTAAAACCATTGAAGGATCTGCAGCTGAGAGAGTTAAACAGGTCCAACATTATTTGTCCACGATCTTAAACTTCATGTAAGGCTTATCCAGGTAACAATGCTTTCACTTAAAGGAAGACCGATTTATTTTGTATCGCTTTCTTTTTAAGTATTCTTTATATCGCTGTTTACGTATAGATTGTTGCTAATGAAGGATAACTCATATAAATTACCACTTTATATGTAAAAGAATGGAGTTGATATTCCTGTGAACATTTCAAATGAACGACTATCAAAAATGAGTAATCGAGAAATCATAACAATCGCTGAATTTACCTTATGTTATCAGTTGTTAATGATAAGGAGAATCCCTCAATATATTCAAATGATAGAACCAAGTGAACATTATGAAATAGAAGTAAAAAAATATGCACAAATTCTTGTCGATTTAGGGGACAATGCTTATTCAATGCATGGTAGAATATCGACAAATGATTTGAATGGTTTAATAAATGAAATTTCTTGTATGGCAGACTTTATATTAGATATTTCTGACGACATATTCCTAATAGACCAACTTAATGCCAGAGATACAATCAGATTCTATAAAGAAAGCGACCTAATAAAAGTGAATTAAATTTATGCACATTCTTATCATTTCCACAGTTAAATAATAACCGCGTTTTATATTTATTGATAAATTTGCCAAATTCTACAGATATAATATGATTAAACAAACAGATACCTTAAGGAGGAGCATTTATGACTAAACCAGACTTTAGGGGTTTACATCAACTCGATACAGCTATTTTACTACAAAAACTGATCATTCTAAATGGCATGGTAAACTACGGTACAGATGCAGAAAGAAAAAAAGCACTAAAAGAATTACCAGGCCTAGAAGCAGTTATAAAAGAATCACTGAACACCGCAGCTTTTAACCAGGCAAAATATGAACTAAACATCACAGATCAAGACCTGGCCTATACAGAACCACTACAATCTTTATAAAGAGGAGAAGTTATGGAATCCTCAATTATTTCTAAAGAAAACTTTGAAGTTCATATTGATATAAACCAGAAACAAATTCATTTATATGACCAAGGCAATAAAAACCGTAATCATCATAAATTAAAAAAGGTTATGACGGATATTGCAGAGCTTAGGAACATAAACAAGAACCTCTATAACTGGATTTATTATGGACAAGGAAAAGCCTTCGCCATTAGCCAGGTAATATACACACCCATGTCTTCATGTGATCCAAGGCTTTACCCGCTGTTTAGAGGCAGAATGTTTGTGGCAGCTCCTTTCCGTAACCTGTAAAGTCAAATGCTTAGTTCGGTAAAAAGGAGAGGTTATTTTGGATAAAGTAAAAGACTTTGAAGAAGTCGAACTAATGACGAAAGAAGAAGCCATATATGAGATCAAAGAATTCTTTAAAGGTAATAAAAAGTTTGTTGAACACGCCATTTTTCTGATTTATTCTACTCACCATTTTGAAAAAATAAATAAGTTGCAGCTTATTAATGACAATTGGAATTGGGACAAGTTATTAAGTATTACGATAGATACACAAACATGTTTTAAGCAGTTTAGTTATCGGAAAGGTAACAAAAAATATGCTCCTAGTGCAGAACGAGAAGGAAATAGAACTTCAGATATTGACGGTTATATTCTTACTATATATTACAGGGATAATCAAAAAACAGAAGAATTTACATTCTGAACGCTGATTTTTGATAAAACATTACCAAAATAAAGTCCAATAGATAAAAAATGCTCACTAGAAGGAGGAATTGAAATATGAAACTAAAATATGAGGACTTAAAAGGGAATCAACAGTCTATGGACATACAAAGCATTGATTTCCTTCATCGAAAGGATACTGCTCTAGTTATTGTTAGTTCAAGTGAGTCTTATGAGATAGGCATAAATAGGATTATTCAAGTAAAAGGCTAATGAGCTATACGAAAACAAAGCGCAGTAGACATATTTAGCGTAACCGGAGGCTTTATGGATAGCGAAAAAATAACCTGGTGCATTGTCGGATCAAATAAAAGACCGTGTGCTAATTGCAGGAAAGAAACCTATAATGTCAGTCTTTCTTTTGAGTGCCCTATGTGTTCGGAGGCATGTGATAACTTACAATACCTAGAATATGAAGATGCTTTGAAGAGGGATTTTTAATGATAACTTAAGACAAATGTACGTTTAAAACGAGAAAATGTAAGCCTTTCTCGCAATTAGACCTTCCATTTTTAAGTTAGGAAATCCCACTAGGTAATAATCTTTATGATTGTGGTGGACAGTGGTTTTAATCCACTGCTTATGGTCGAGTTTGAATTCAATATAGTCTCCAGTAGTAAAGTAGTCGCCATTTGGCAAGGCGTATCGACCTTGATGATTTTTTCTAGTGCACCAACCAATAAAAACAGCTCCTTATTTTGTACTTATATTAAAAATCTTGAACAAATATAGACTTTTTTAAACTTCTTACATAGCGCGAAAATATCCTAATGAATAACCCAATAGTTAGTAAACGGTATTGAAATAACTTGTGGATGATTCATAAGGGTATAAATAAAAAGACTCAAATTGCAAAGGAGCTATAAATATGGCCAGTGCAAGAAAAATATTAATTGAAATCGGGTATGAGGAAGAGCTGTTAGACACTATGACTGATGAAGCCTGTGAAGCAGAATTGCAAGAAATCTATAATCAGTAATTTTATTTCGGAAAATGCAGTTCCATAGACAGACTATGTACATTAATTAAATATAGGAGAATACTAAAGTATGGATAAATTACAAGCATTGATCTCACAAAATGATTGGGTGTTACAATGCTGGGATGACCGGTATAGCAGAGGAATTTGGGCTATTATAGCACCTCATACAAACCATGTGTATGAAATCCGAGAAATTACGGATGGTAGAGATATTGAGAGTATGGAGATAGGTGAGTACTTCCATAATGAAGGTTCATGGCTTCCAGTTGTCATTGGTGAAAATCTAGCCGAAGTCTTAATAAAACTTAATGAAAAAGTTACTAGCTACGCTGAAAATAATTTATGGAAAAATAAAGTATATGATGCTTTTCAGAGAATTATCGAGGTTAATGACGGGAATTATGGATTGTAAATTGCAATAGACAATCAAGATGAAGATCTTATAAATTCCCCATTTGATTAAAAATCGTGTCGGAATACATGCTCAATAGACACAGAATGCTTATTAAACACCAAATATTATTTAAAAAGCGGAAGGACCGCAAGTAGGGATTGTACCTTATTTGTGTCCTTTTTTCATTTTGAGGAGGAATTAGAATGATACTTGACGCAATAATAGAAACAATTGACTTGATTGTAACCTTTTTTACAACCAGGAGAAAAAAGAAAAAGTAATGCACGGATCACTTAACTGTAGAGAGCTTTTGAGAAATTCCCAACTAATCAATAAGCCAAAGAATATTATCACTCAACCGGTGAATATTGCAAAGCGAATGAGCCACTTGTGCGTAGAATAAAGCCATTGATTGCAAATATAGAGCCACTGTTTGCGTAGTACGAGGCCAATCAGTAAATTCCTCTAGTATACTTAGGGAGCATGCCTGCAGGCATGACACTCAAGTAGAAGGAGGATTTTTTTGTGATCAATTATCGTAAGATTCTGGTTATGGGGGTGGACGGCATTAGCCAAAGAACCATTAGCTCCAGCACGGGTCACTCACGAAACACGGTCGCTGAAGTTTTACAGCGTGCCAATCAAAAAGGGATAAAGAATTTAGAGGAGGCCATGAATAATGAATGGCTTGAGACTTACCTATTTCCTGAGAAGCAAGCGGTTGAAAAGGGCTATTGCCCAGTTGACTTCGAGTGGGTGCACAAAGAACTTCAAAAGAAGAATGTCACACTCACTCTCCTGCATCACGAATATGCAAGCATTTCCAGAGAAGGGGGAAAAGTCCCCTATGCATATCGTACATTCGCTGAAAAGTATGGGAAATATGCGAAGAAGCACAAACTGACCATGCCCATCCGGAGGAAGCCGGGTGAGATCTTAGAGGTTGACTGGGCAGGTTCCACTCTGAAAATTACGGATAATGTGACTGGGGAAGTTATACCTGCATATGTATTTATCGCCACTTTGCCATACAGTCAGTTAAGCTACGTTGAGGCCTTTCTGGATATGAAGTCATCTTCCTGGCTTCAGGCACATATTCATGCATTCGAATATTTTGGCGGTGTTACAGAAGTGATTGTACCAGATAACTTAAAGACAGGTGTTACTACCGCCCGGCGGGGATACCCTTTAATTAATGAAGCGTACCGGGAACTCGCCGATTATTATCGCACGGTCGTTGTGCCCAGCAGAGTACGTAAACCCAAGGATAAACCAAGTGTTGAGGGGACGGTTGGGTACATTTCCAGGCAGATCATAGCCTCCTTGCGAAACTATCAATGCTTTCACCTTGAGGATCTGAACGCCCGTATCTTTGAAAAACTAGAAGAGATAAATACCACTGACTTTCAAAAAAGGGAGGGAAACAGACGAAATGTGTTTGAAGAAGAAGAGAAGAGCCACCTTCATCCTCTTCCCCCAACACGGTTCAAGATGACGGAATGGGCAACTGCAAAAGTGCAGCCGAACTATCACGTGCAAGTGGATTACAAGTTCTATTCCGTTCCCTATGAATACGTCCGCGAGAATGTCGATGTCCGAATGACAGCGGATTTAATTGAATTGTACTTTAAAGAAGTGCGGATTGCATCCCATCCTCGCAAAAAGAAAGCAGATGATCGCTATTCTACAAATCCGGACCATATGCCGGATAATCACAGGCTGTATCTCGACCACAATCCCGAAAACAATCGGAAATGGGCAAGAGACATCGGGCAGAATATGGAGTGCCTGGTCGAACATATTATGAATGCGAATGCCGAAAAGATGGCTTTAAATATACTGAGCACATTGAGGAACATTGCTTCTAGAAGAACAAGTGCCGAACTGGAAGAAGCAGCTAAGACTCTATTGGAGATTTCCTCGAATCCAACAGTTGCCGTTTATAAAAGCATCCTGGAGAGGCAGAAGAAAAAACAGAAGAACAAAGAAAGAATTCATGAGACTCAGACGGAGGACTACGGGTTTGTAAGAGGCGCTGAATATTTTGGGAGGAATGGCCAATGATCAACGAAGAGACATTAAGGAAATTGACGGAGATGAAGATGAGCGGGATGGCGGAACTTTATCAAATGCAGAATGAAAACAAGGACTTTCATGGCATGGATTTTGACGACCGCTTCAACCTTTTGATTGATCATGAGTATGACCGTAGAAAATCCAATAAGCTTGAACGACTAATCAAACAGGCAACTTTTGAAGACCCTACCGCAGCCATAGAACTAATTGAATATCACCCTGACCGTAAGCTGGACAAGCAGCTAATACTGGAACTCGCCTCCGGCAACTACATCCAACGGCACCACAACATCATACTGATGGGCGCATCCGGCAATGGGAAGACCTGGCTATCTAACGCCTTCGGCATACAGGCTTGTCCTCAATTCCACAAAGTGAAGTATATTCGGTTACCTGAACTACTGGACGAACTGGCAGTCGCGAAATATGAAGCGGACGGAAGTTTTCGAAAGTTGATTCAGAAATACAGAACGATTGATTTATTGATATTGGACGAATGGCTTCTGACGGAGCTTTCTCAAGACCAGGTGCTCCACCTCTTGGAGATTGTGGAAGCGAGACTGAAGAGAACGTCAACTATCTTCTGTTAACAGTTTGCCCCCGAAGGGTGGCATTCCAAGCTTGGGCAGGCACAAGTGGCTGATGCAATACTGGACCGGATAGTGCATGATTCCTACAAGATTCTTATTGATGGGAATATGTCCATGCGCGAACGGCACAGTTTAGTGGCCACACGTTAATTAAGTAACAAGAGAGCTGCTGGTTAATATAGGTCAGCGGCTCTCTAATATGCATTCATTGGCCACATAATCCGCAAATAGTGGCTCAAAATGGAGTTCTGTCAATAAAGTAGACACTTTTATGCCTGGTAGTGGCGTACTTTTTTCTTCCGCACTCCGTTTTCACTTCGCTTGGAGGCCTATGCTTGAAGGAACCATCTGAGAGGCAATGCTTCCTTCAAGCATAGGACAATGTGTCTTCTTTGGCGTCTTGATATTGTGCCTCTTTATACGCCTTTTCATATTCAATCGGGGTGGCGTAACCGAGAGTGGAGTGCAATCTTTTGTGATTATAAAAGTGAATATAAAACTGGATAGCTCCAATGGCTTCTGCTTTCGTCTTAAATACAAACTTGTACAAATACTCTTTCTTGAGTGAGGCAAAAAATGACTCTACACAAGCATTATCATAAGGAGTGGCTTTTCGGCTCATACTGATGGAGGCTTTGGCCCCTTCCAAGGCTTCAATATACTTTTTGGAACAGTACTGGCTACCACGGTCAGAATGGTGGATCCACCCCTTGGAGGGGTGGCGGAGTTCGAGTGCTTTCTTTAAAGCTTTTAATGGCAGTTTGACGTCTATACAATCATTAATGGCATAGCTAATAACCCGGCGGGAAAACAGGTCTAAAACTGGATTGAGATATAGAAATCCTTCGCCGGTATGGATATAAGTAATATCGGTTGCCCAGACACGATTAGGTTTTTCTGGCTTAAACTCCCGGTTCAGCTCATTCTTGAATACACGCTGCTGATGATCCGAATCAGTGGTTTGAGTATATTTGATTGGCGGTGTGGCATATAAATCCAGATCTCTCATTCGGTTTGACACTGTTTTAAGAGAAACTGTCATGCCATCCTTGGTGACAAGTTTCCGGTGGATTCTCGGGCTTCCATACGTCCCCAGGTTGTCGTGGAAATGAAACAGGATTCTTTCGTCCAGATGCCGTCTCTGCTTTTGCCTTTCAGTTTCCTCCTGGCTTTGTCTTCTTTCCCAAGCATAATAACCAGAGGTGGATACACCTAGTACTTCGCACATCTTCACGATGGTATGTTCATTTTTATGTTCATATATGAAGGCAAACCTTAGTTCTTTTCTTGCGTGAAGATGTGCATCGCCTTTTTTAGAATCGCATTCTCCTCTTCCAGCTCCAGCTTTCTCGCTTTTTCGGCTTCATACATTTCTTTGTATTCAGAAGCGGTCAAATACTGGTTTTGTTTTTCTTTCTCAGCCGCCTGCTGTTTTTTACGGAAAGCGCTGGTCCATTTCTGAAGAGTGTGATAAGGAATATCAAGTTCTCTGCTTACATCCACGACCTTACGACCGTCTAAAACGATTAGTTTGGTCACATATTCTCTAAACTCTGGTGCATACTTTTTCTGGTTCACTGCCATGTTTATACACGCCCTTTTTATTGTTGTATACGATTTAAACATGACGCCAGTACCTATGTCCACTTTTTATACTAACCTCCAAAAACTCCGCACAAGTGGCTTTTCGTTTCGCAATACTCAACAAATGCATGCGTTTATCTTTGTTATTACATTTTCAATGTTAAATACCCATAAATAGGATGATTAAGAGGGAGAAACTCTTAAAACTTTGGGATAATATCCGAAAAATGGGAAAAATATTAGTCCTTTCAGGAAATACAATCATCTTATTTTATAAAGGTAAGGGTGTAAAAGAAATTGAAGTTGAGAAAAGAAAAAATGAAAAGTTATAAGAGCTATTGCTGTCAACGAGAAATAGAAGAACTG
The DNA here is from genome assembly GCF_002858875.1 of Bacillus sp. UMB0728. Classification (NCBI taxonomy): domain Bacteria; kingdom Bacillati; phylum Bacillota; class Bacilli; order Caryophanales; family Bacillaceae; genus Bacillus; species Bacillus sp. UMB0728. Next base: position 109,903 of record NZ_PKLA01000007.1, read on the forward strand.
ATGGGGATATGGAAAAGGGGTTATTATCGAAAAAATGGAGCTATACGTCAAAAATAATTTAGATTTAAATTTCCCAAAAATCATTGAATAAAAAAATTTTCCATAAAGCAAAATAAAAGAGTAAAAAAAATTCAAGGAGGAAATTATCATGACAGTAATAAATGACGTTAAAACAGCTCTAGCAGGATTGAAAAGTGCTCAAGCAAGTTTTGAAACATTTGCTCTTGGTACAGATAATCAACAAGCTAAGCAACTTTACCAAGATGCAGCTAAGCAAACCCAATCCGTTGTAGACAGCATTGAACCACGTGTTCAACAAATCGAACAAGAAGAACCTCAATACAAACAACAGTAATTAGTAAGGCGAAAAAAGGTTGGCCTCTTAACCAACCTTTTTTCAGCTGTTCAAATAATGAAAAAAAATGGAGGTGATTTTTTTGAAAGATAAAATAACCACATTGAAAAACCTACTTTTTATTATAATGGTCATTGGTTTCGCATCAGGATGTAATGGTAATCAAAATGAATTTATTCAAGGTAATAGTACTTTTGGTATTTCACAAGTACATACAAGTAAGCCAATTGATCAATCCGTTGCCAATCATGCGAAAGAAAAGATAATTGCCAAGGAAGATATTACAGACGTAAAAGCTGTGAATACTGATAAAGAGCTTATGGCAGCGATTAAAGTTGAGAATTTTGATCGATTTCGATTAAAGAGTATCGAGAAGTCAGTAAAATCCGACTTAGAAAAAAAATATCCCGACTATAAAGTTTTTGTTTCGACTGATAAAAAAATATTCTGGGAGCTTGAAAAGGTCGAGCAAAGACTGAAAAAAAACGATATGAATAAGAAGAACTTAAAAAATGATTTGAACAAACTGAAAAGTCTTATGAAGGAACAAACCTAAAGAGGAAGGATCGAGTTATGTCTAACAATCAAAAGAAACAACTTACTCCTGTGCAACAGGAATATCAAAAATTGCAAAAACAACGAGAGATCAAAAGACCGGTTGTTAAAAATTGTATTAAGGCCTTTTTAACCGGTGGACTTATTTGTTTGATTGGTCAGCTTATTTCAGACTTTTACATTTATTATTTCGATTTTACTGAGCAAACGGCCGGAAATCCGACGGTGGGTACGTTAATTTTTATTACAATGCTTCTTACTGGTTTTGGCGTATATGATCGAATGGCCCAATTTGGTGGGGCTGGAACAGCTGTACCTGTAACAGGTTTTGGCAATGCGGTTATATCGCCTGCCATTGAGCATCGAACCGAAGGATTTGTACTGGGCGTAGGTGGCAACATGTTTAAATTAGCGGGGGCGGTTATTTTATTTGGTGTTTTTTCTGCTTTTGTCATTGCCTTAATTAAAACCACTTTAATCCAGTGGGGTGGTTTATAATGCTAGCAGGTCATCGTACATGGATCTTCGAACAAAAGCCTGTCATTATCTCCACTGGAACCGTTGGTGGACCATTTGAAGCCAATGGTGCTATCCCAGATGATTTCGATACTCTTCATGCTGATTTATGGCTTGGGCAGGATTCCTATGAGAAAGCACATAAAATCCTTTTTGAAGAGGCTTGCCAAAAAGCCATGGAAAAAGGGGGCATACAAAAGGATCAAGTTCAATTTATCCTAGCTGGGGACTTAATCAATCAAATCACCCCAACAAGTTTCGCTAGCAGAACGATTGGAGCGCCTTATTTTGGCTTATTCGGTGCTTGCTCTACCTCGATGGAAGGACTGGCTCTAGGTGCTTATATTGTAAATACAAAAGGAGCGAAATATTTGTTAACAGGAGCTTCCAGTCATGATACAGCTGTTGAAAAACAATTTCGGTATCCAACTGAGTATGGTGGACAAAAGCCACCTACGGCACAATGGACGGTTACTGGTGCAGGTGCAGCCCTATTAAGTGATTCTGGGGAAGGACCTCATGTCACATCTGCCACAATTGGTCGTGTAATCGATATGGGATTGACAGATCCATTTAACATGGGAGGAGCTATGGCGCCAGCTGCGGTTGATACCATTGAAGCCCATTTAAAGGAACGAAATGTTGAGCCATCTTATTACGATTTAATTGTAACCGGTGACCTTGGCCAAATCGGACAGGAAGTGTCCATGGATCTATTTAAAAAGCATGGAACTCCTATTAGTGAAGAACAATACCAAGATTGTGGCCTTATGATTTATCGGGAAGGACAACCCGTTCTTGCAGGAGCAAGCGGTGCAGGCTGTTCAGCAACGGTAGTTTATGGGCATTTATTAAACCGCATGAAAAAAGGTGAATTTAAACGAATGTTAGTTGTGGCTACAGGTGCTTTGCTTTCACCGTTGTCCTTTCAGCAAAATGAAACAATTCCTTGTATCGCCCATGCAGTGTCAATTGAATACGGAGGTGAACAATTAACATGATCTATTTTTGGGCTTTTGTCGTAGGCGGTTTAATTTGTATCATTGGGCAAATTATGTTTGATGTATTTAAATTGACACCAGGTCATACCTTAAGTGCTCTTGTAGTGATTGGGGCGCTTTTAGATGGATTTGGACTATACGAGCCTTTGATTGATTTTGCTGGGGCAGGGGCTACCGTTCCGATTACAAGTTTTGGGAATTCGCTTGTTCATGGTGCGATGCAGGAAGCAGAAAAACATGGGTTAGTTGGTGTACTGACAGGAATGTTTGAAGTAACTAGTTCTGGTATTTCAGCTGCCATTGTTTTCGGCATGATAGGAGCTTTAATTTTTAAGCCAAAAGGATAAGGAGAATTAGGATGACAGTAGGATCAGATGTTAAACAGTGTTTTGCCAGTCTAAAAGGGGTAGAAGCAAGTCTCTCAAGTTTAGCATTACGGACTCTTGATGATGAATCGAAGCGAACTTTGCATGAGGCTATGATGGTAGTACACGAAGTAACAAAAGATTTAACAAAAAGAGTAGGAGAACTAGAAGGAGAGGAACTTCAGTACAAAGGTTTCTAGAAAAACTATATTTACAGGGGGTGTAAGCAGTGCCTGAATGGTTAGATATAGCTGTACGCTCAGCATTATTTGTTGCTGTTTTATTTTTCATTACAAAATTGTTAGGGAAAAAGCAAATTTCAGAACTATCTTTCTTTGAATATGTCACCGGTATGTCTATTGGAAATATTGGTGCAGAAGTAGCTATGGGACTTGAACGGAACATTTTTCACGGAATTATTGGAATTGTCATTTTTGCGGCTATTCCCTTTTTCACTGGTTTAATTTCATTAAAAAGTAAACGTTTTCGCAATTTTATAGAAGGAAAAGCAACTGTATTTATCAAAGATGGGAAGATTATGGAAGATAATTTAAAAAAGGAAAGATATACGACAGATGAACTGTTAGAGCTACTTCGCAGGAAGGATGTCTTTCAAGTCTCTGATGTAGAATTTGCTGTTTTAGAGGCAACAGGTGATTTATCTGTGATGCTAAAGAAAGAAAATCAACCTTTAACAGCAAAGGATATAAACTTGAAGGTTGCTTCAATCAAGGAGCCTCAGACCATTATTATGGATGGTGCAATAATGGATGAACCACTAGCCACGATTGGACGAAGTCGGGCTTGGCTACATACTGAATTAGAAAAACTAGGGGTAACGATTGAAAATGTATTTCTTGGTCAGGTTAATTCTTACGGAGAGTTAACGATTGATCTGTTTGACGATAAATTACAAGTCGCACCCCCTCAAGAAAGACCCTTAATTCTTTCAACCTTGAAAAAATGTCAAGCAGACTTAGAACTATTTGCTCTTGGAACGGAATCAAAAGAGGCCAAACAAATGTATAGGTTAAACAGTGAAAAATTACAAGAAGCCATTGATAAAGTGACCCCTATTTTAAAAGGATAAGGATTTAGCTTAGATTCATACATGACGAAAAAAAGATACCATTTTTAATTGGAAAAAGTTTAAAAACCTTAGTCCAATTTCGGACTAAGGTGAATTTTTTTACGAGGCGTTAGAAGTGTCTATTTTTTTAGTTAAAGTTATTTTTATCTACATTGTGTTTATTGTAGCAGTAAAAATTTTAGGGAAATCAGCTCTAGCCCAACTTACCCCTCATGATTTTGGAGCGATTCTTTTTTTATCTTATTTAGCTTTTGGTTCTATTAAAGTAACGGAGTGATGGAGGGGATTATTGGAATCATTGTAATAACATGAATTCATCTATTTATATTAAAGTTAAGTTTATTAAATAAGTTAAACCCTTTTATTATCGGAAAACCGACTATTCTAATTAAACACGGGAAAATTATCTATCGAAATTTAAAGGAAAGTAGATATCCTTTACCTGAGCTGTTGTCTAATTTAAGAACATCAGGATATCCGGATATTCACGATATTGAATATGCGATTTTGGAAGCAACAGGTGAAATTAGCATTTTTCCAAGAAAAGAATTAGTTCCTATTACTCCAAAAGATTTACATATGAAAGTGGAATACCGCGGATTACCCATAGCCGTTGTCATTGAAGGGAAAGTGCAAAAGCGTAATTTAAAATTAATCAACAAAAATGAAAAGTGGTTAAAGGAAGAACTAAAGGCAAAGGGATATCTTCAAATCAAAGATATTTTTATGCTGCTGTTAGAGATACCGAACATTCATTAACCATTAACAAAAAAGATGTTAACGACTAATTTTAAGACGATTTCCTCCCAATATAAATTAATGTTTTCTCTTATTTACTCCTTATTGCATTTACCACTTTCATTTTCCAAATTTAAAAAAAATTATACCTATATTTAGGAATTTACCAGATGGTAATTTTCAAAATCACTAAGTCTCTAGTTAGGACAGTGCCCAGATCATTACTCCTTTCTTGATGTCAGAACTTTCCCAACCTTAATTCTCTTTTTTTCGTTCTTAATATCTTATACAAGTTCTTATAAAGGTAGTCCATAATATATAACAGACAATCCCTTCATATTCCATACGTATACTGGTTACATAGTTTGTACATATTAAGAGAAACAGAAGGAGGGATTCCAGTTGGAGTGGATTTTTTATCTATACCTGTTAAATACGTTCTTTATCTTATTCATAGCAATTTGGGAAGTTCGTCGGCCTGCCAAGGCTTTGAATTGGATAATAATCGTCCTTTTTTTACCTGTCATTGGTTTCTGGCTATATCTTAGCATATCAAACCCTAAGTTTATTCATCGAAAAAGATTGACCTGTTCTAAAAATGAATCTAACAAATTACCTGAGACATTCGGTGCTTCAGCATCGGTAATTGCCAATGCTTTACGGCATTTCACTGTGAATGGGCTTCGAATGGGCCAAGTCCAAGTGTTTAACAATGGGATAGCAAAATATGATCAACTCCTTGTATCCCTGCAAAAAGCCCAAGAAACCATTGATCTGGAATATTTCATCTATCGGAACGACCAAATTGGTAATCGAATCACAGAACTGCTAATCGAAAAAGCATTAAATGGAGTGCAGGTTTGTTTTATGAGAGATAGCTTGGGGAGTTATAAATTCCCGCGTGAAAAAATCCGGCAGATGGTTGAAGCAGGGATAGAATGCAGGACAATATTTCCTCTGCGATTTCCCTGGATTTTGTCCAATTGGAATTATCGGGATCATTGTAAGATTGTGACGATTGACAGAAAGGAATCCTTTACTGGCGGTATGAACGTTGGGTATGAATATACAGGATTAAAGCCAGACGTAGGATTTTGGAGGGACACTCATTTGCAAATTATAGGGGAAGCAACAGGCGACTTGCAGACTGTTTTTGATGTTCATTGGGAAATCGCTGTGCCGGAAAGAATAAAATCAAAAACAAATTTGAAAACAAAATCAGAGGTAACGAAAATCAATTCAATCGGCAGAGCAGATCATTCCAAATGGTCAGCCGAATTGGGATCAGAGTTGAGCACCCTTGATGATAAAGAAATGGACATATCCGGAAAAACTAGGACATTGCATAAAGCGTATATCCATACGTTGGAAGGAAACCCTGGAATTCCTACCCCAGTCATTCGGCAAGCTTACTTTATAGGTATAACACAGGCGATCAAGACTATTGATTTAACAACACCCTATTTTGTACCAGAAACGGATATTATCATGGCATTAAAGACAGCAGTAACTCGTGGTGTCCGTGTAAGATTGCTGGTTCCTCGCCAGAATAATCAAAAAATCGTGGGTCTTGCAAGCCGTACTTATTACGGAGAACTTATAGAAGCTGGAGTTCAAATCTACCAGTACGACAAAGGAATGATACATGCGAAGGTGTTGATTATCGATGAGGAGATTGCAGAAGTAGGCTCAGCAAACTATGATATGAGAAGTTTTCGCCTGAATTATGAGGTGTGTCAAGTCGTGTACAGTGCTGATGTGGCAAGGGAACTCACAGAGCAGTTCGAGAGGGATCTTACTGATTCTGTACCATTAAGAATTGAAGACTTGTTGCAACGATCCCTGACCGAGCGCATTGTTGAACAGGGTGCTCGCGTGCTTTCTCCATTATTATAAGTTGATGTATCCTGTTTTTATTGTTCTATGTTAAATCTAGATTTAAAAAATTTCATTGTTTTTAAAATATTTCTGATTCATTTGAAAAGAGTCGAAAACCCGTGTTAGAAGAACTTTCAATATGGTTTTTTTTACGATGGAAATTCATTACTAAAAAACGGTAATACTAAACAGGCTGCTCAAAGTGTTTGAATTCAAAAATATCTGTTACTTTTTAATTTAAATATAAGGGATGATATCAATAGATAATATATTTGATAAGGAAATACGTTTATTAGAGGATAAACTGTACCTTTTAGAATTAAATAATTGGCTAAAGAATGAATTTTTAACTTGGGAATGGTGGATATTAGTTGGTTTTTTAGTTGTACCTTGGATTATATGGTCTAAACTCGTTAAACGAGACATTATTTTAGAAATTTTGTTGTTTGGTACCATAATTATCATAACAACAACCTTATTAGATGTAGTTGGTGCACAATACAGTTTTTGGGATTACCCCATTGCATTCCTACCTTTTATTCCCAGGGCCTTTCCTTTTGATTTTTCAATGGTACCTGTAGCTTACATGTTGTTATATCAATATTTTAGAACATGGAAATCTTTTATTTTAGCCCAGATCATTATGGCACTAACATATGCCTATATAGGTGAACCCTTTTGCGAGTGGGTCAAACTTGTTAATTATTTAGAGTCGAGATACAGATATTCATTCATATATTACATCATTGTTGGAATTGTAACTCGAGCTTTAATACTAAAACTAGCCTCTTTATCTAAACCTCAAGATCTTACAACTAAGTAAAATTTAAATTGGAGGAAAAAACTTTGGAAGAAGTTAATATTGGTTTACTGACGATCAAAGTCATCGTTGGTTTTGCAACTTTATTTTTTATCATTATCATAACAGGCAGAACATCCATCTATCAGTTAACCCCGTTTCACTTAGTTTTTGTGTTAGTACTTGGAGATTTTTTAGGAAATAACATTTATGAAGATAAGGTAGGGATTTTTCATTTTTTATATGCCATCGGATTGTGGACGTTTCTTATGTTGGGAATAGAGTTTATGACTCTAAAAAATAAATCGACACGTTCTCTCTTATTAGGCAATCCTAACATCATCATTCGAGATGGTGTTATGGACAGAAAGTTACTTACAAAGAACAAATTGGATGTAAATCAAGTATTGAGTATACTCCGTCAAAATAATGTCTTTTCAGTTCGCGAAGTCAAATACGGTATATTGGAAGCTAATGGGCAAATAAGTTTATTATTAAAATCCAAGTATCAAAAACCAGACAAGCAAGATCTCAATCTTCCAGAAAGTCCAGTAGACCTCCCAACATCGTTAATTATAGATGGGGAAATTTTATGGGATAATTTACATGAACTCGGATTTGATCAACAGTGGTTAGATAACCAATTAACTACCAATGGATATGATAATGTAAAGCGTATACTTTACGCAGATTGGCGAGAGAGTGAAGGCATACATGTAAGTCCTAAATAAAATTTGTTAGGATAAGAGCACATCAATTTTCTTGGTGAATATAAACTTTAGTCTTCAACAATCAGGCGCTTTAATGAAGTAACTAAAGCCTAATTTTTCACTTATAACACCGAGAAATTAGACTTTTTATATTTTGGTTTCCTTAACGTTGTAAATCCGCATTTTCCTGACGCTACCCCAACTATCTTCTGTTCACAGTTTGCCCCCGAAGGGTGGCATTCCAAACTTGGGCAGGCACAAGTGGCTGATGCAATACTGGACCGGATAGTGCATGATTCCTACAAGATTCTTATTGATGGGAATATGTCCATGCGCGAACGGCACAGTTTAGTAGCCACACGTTAATTAAGTAACAAGAGAGCCATTGGTTAATATAGGTCAGCGGCTCTCTAATATGCATTCATTGGCCACATAATCCGCAAATAGTGGCTCAAAACTCCGCACGAGTGGCTGTTTCGTTTCGCAATACTCAACCGGAATGGGTATTGCTGTAAAATCACCCAATAAATCCTTTTATTTTGTCTTTTAACATGCTAAAATTAATGTTATAAACCAAATATTATTTAAAAAAGCGGAAGGACCGCAAGTAGGGATCATACCTTATTTGCGTCCTTCTTTTTTTACTTTAAGGAGGAACCAAAATGAATATAGTATCAAAAGAATCATTCCAAATGCTAAGAGAAGCTAGGAAGTCTAAACATCTGCTATTAATTGAAGTAGGAAAGGCGTGCGGTCTGAATCCGACCACCGTTGCTAGGCTAGAATCTGGAACGAACTCTAATCCAGAACATTTCCAGAAAGTAAGTCGATTTTTAAATGTGAACCCGATCACTTCTCTATAAAGGAGCAGCTATCATTGAATATCGCTTCTATGGGTAAAGGAAAACTCGTGTCTGCACATGAATATCAGGTTGAAAAGCATGGCGCTAAATTGTTTTGTATTGACTGCAAATCCCCCATAATCTTCATTTCTGCAAGTGAGAACACAATGCCTCACTTTAAAACTACTGGAAAAGGAGACTCTTCCCATAAAAAAAGCTGTGGCTTTGCTAGAAAACTCAGCTTTGAAGAGTCTTTAAAGAAGATAGGGCAATACCAACAAGAATATTTAGAGAAAAACCTGGATCAAGTAATTATTAAATTGAATTTGGCTCGTTTGGACCCTGATTATGAAACAAAAGCAACTGAGAGGGTGCAAAAACTACAGAATACTTCTGAAATAATCATTAAGACAGACAGCTCATCCTCTCCAAAAAGTATTTCTTCCCTTAAGACAGTAGTGAAGCTTATACAAGAAAATCAATTAGAACTACTAGCTTCCATAATTATTCGTGTAAAGGGAGAAAGCATTCCACTCTCGCAGCTGATTATTTCACCTGAAGAAGCATACAATCTCATCAAGAATCGCGAAAAAAAGACACCCTACTTTGTATATGGCACTATCAGCAAATTTATCAAGCGTGAAAAGGTCTATTACTTGAACTTTGAAAGCCAGCAACCATTTAGTTTGGTGGTATTTGAAAAAAATTTTAAACATTTCACTTATACAGAGAATCAATTGCTTGGTAGGAGAATTTTAGCTTATGGCTATCTACAAAGAAATACATATAAGGGCGAAAGAGCGGAAATGATTATTAAGTCTAACAAGTATATAGAACTTCTACCGCTCTAATGAGAAAGCAGGCCATTGACCTGCTTTTTCGTGTATAAAGGGAACTCCCCATATGTCCAGGATGTATCGAATCATAGAGCCTTTTATTAAAAATAAATAAGGATCCAAATGGGATCCTTATTGGCTACTTTTCTTTTTAAGAAACATATTAGAAAGGTTTTTTAAAACTTCTGCATTTAATTCGATGTCGTTTTCATAAGCATATTTTAGTCCATACCCTAACGCTAAAGTCATACTCCCGGCAACTCCAGCACCTACTAAGGGTCCGGCTCCGGGTATAACCTTGACAGCTTGCCTAAATAGACTTTTTCCTATGTTACCAGTCAAAGATGCAATGGCCAATTCCTTTGCCCGTTCTTTTGTAAGTGGTTTTTCATATAACGCTGCCAATTTAACCATTAACCTGACTTGAATACCAGTAAGGGGAACTATATCGGATCCTGGAATTGGGGCAGCACCTACTGCACTTGCGGAGGTTGCTGCAGCTATAATCCACTTGTTTGCTGTAGATGATTTTTGCTTTATAAGCCTAGCGAATAAAATATCTTTTTTTTTCTCTTCCAGGATATTTAGAATTTCACTTCTTAGCTTTTCAATATTTTCACCAGTTTTTGAGGATATCGGGACAACCTTATAATCAAAATTTGTTACTTCTTCAATAAATTTAATTAACCCTGGAATATCTTCTGCTGCATCAATTTTGTTTAACACCAAAATGATTCTCTTATTCAATTTTCTTATGTTTTCAAAAGATTGTTTTTCAACTTCAGAAAATACTGTTCCCGCTGCATTCAAGAAAAAAAGAACAATATCGACTTCTTTATAAAACTTTAGCGTTTCCTCAGAGTTTTTAGTATTTATATCGTTTAGTCCAGGTGTATCCGCAAAAATAATTTTATCTTTATAAGCATATTCCTCAACAACAGTCTGTACCCCAGGTTTTGGACCAACTGCAGAAACTTCTTCCCCCATAAGTTGATTAATGGTTGATGACTTACCCGCGTTAACATCCCCCACTAACGCAAACAAAATTTCTTTTTCAAGTTGAGCATTTATATTATTTATCTCTTCCTCGTAACTTCTTTCAAAATCGCTATCATCAAACTGCATTATAAACTCATCCCCAATCATTGCATATTTCATATGAAAATAAACTACTACTAACTTTGTTTGAAAGAATAGAAATGAGACCTTTATATAGTATCTCTAATAATTAGAAGCACATCTATTAAAGATGTACTCCCCGATTGATACAAAGAATGTAGTTAGTTAGGACAACGGTAAAGTAAAGTATTCCATGATATTGTTAGCAATTTCATGAACTAAAAAAGTTAGCTTAAACAAACCAAGGATACAAACAAAACCGAAAAAATAAGTGCATTTAGTAAGGAAAGTGTCAATCATACAGATCACCTCCTTGCCTAAAAATATATTCGACATAGTTCAATAAAACTCCTTTAAAAGTCTGAAGCTTCTTGAAAGATGTATTTGATTTTATGAGATTATTGTCGAAAAGTTCCCTTGAAGGGGTCGACCAAGTAGATCAATAAAATGGATACCGGTGAGTTCCCTATTGATTGCAGTCCAGCTGCTGCAAGCGTAATAATAAGGCCACTATACCGACACAAGGTGAAGTTTGTATTAGTGGAAGCGTTATAGATGTGGGGACGGGTCCATCACTTACCGCAAAAAGCACAAAAAAAGGTTAGCTACATTGTGGGTGGGGGTGTTCCCATAGTCCACGTAGGTCTAACCTCTAGTAAAATTATAACCTAATAGCTTATTTTAGGCAATTTGCTATTATGATCATTTGAATAGTTCGTAAAATCCTAAGTTCAAAGGCACAGCCCAAATATAGGCGCCAAAAAGTGCCGCGAGGCCAATAAAAATGTTATAAACTCCTCTTGGTAGCCACTTGAACAGTAAATGAAACAGTAGCGTTGTCCCAATCATCATTGCAATTAATATGACTATTGGCCAGAAAAATTGAGCTGTATTAAGTTCTACACCTTCAAAAACATTCATTAGTATTTCGCCTCCAACATAGGTGAAATGTACCAATAAAATGAGAGAAAGTAAAGGTTGTATTTCAAGAGGAGTTATATGGTCTGCTTATGTCAGACAATGGACTGGGGTGGCTCATCGTAGGCAAACACCCGGAGGAACAGCTTATGAGACTCTCTCTGATTCCAGTGCTTAGAATGTTAACCAATATCTGAGCTCAAATGCTAGCCAAGAGGTGTGTATTGTCTCCTAGTTCATTTGTTGAAGTAGGAAGGGTAAAGGAATTTATTCTTATTGCCAAAGAAACATAATGAAGGTAAAATTATCCTAAATCAATCTTTTTATTTCAGTTCACTCCACGCGGAGAGAAACCTTCGGTATAAAAACACTTTTTCAGTGATAGAATCCATTAGGACAATTGTGTCTAATTGACTCTTTTACTAAAAAAGTGTTTTTTTTTAACACAAAAAATTAAATGATAGGAGTAGAAGAGGATGACAGTTCTTTTAGATTTACTTTCTCTACAATATACCTGGTTTTTTCTTATAGGTATTATTTTATTAGTTTTCTTAATTAAGGTAGTTAAAAATATCATTGCTACTCTTACAGGTATCATATTTACTGCATTCACGCTCTTTAGAATTTACATTTTTCTGAGTGACAAAATCTAAATAAGCCAGTTTTTACTACTTCCACTGTTAAAACAATTATTTCTCTCGTATAATGGGAGTATTAATTAATTGCAACAATACTCAACCCAAGCGGGATGAGAAACTTATTACTTAAAGCACTTTATTCAAGTGATTAAACCTACTCTTAGTAGTAATGGATTAATCAATGGATAGAGTGCTTTTTTGCGTTTCCAAATACCTTTTAAGGAGTGTTTTTATGTTAATGAGGTCCTACTTGTTAAGTATGTGGGTATATCTCGGAATCCAGGTCGCTGTATATTCTTTGATCGGGGATTTAGTGAGCATGCTGACTAATTCAGTTTTAATGGTTCTTTTCGCATTATTGGTTACAAAGCTACAAAGAAGGGAGCAAAGAAAATGAGCAGCAGTTTAATCCATTTACTCTTTGGGTCAGAAACTTATCTGATTGAACAAAGAAAAAGAGAAATTATTTTTCAGGAGCTTTCGGAAGAGGAACAAGAAATGAATATTAGCATTCATGATGCTAGAGAAATCCCATTACAAGAAGCCATCAATGAATGCCAAATGTTTTCTTTCATTGGTGGCAAGAGAGTGATCATCCTAAAAGATTGCTATTTCTTAACCAGTGAGAAAAACAAAGAAAAGATCGATCATAACCTGGATACTCTACAGTCCTATCTAGAAAAACCAAATGAGGACTCAATTCTTATCCTTCAAGTGCCATATGAAAAATTGGACAATCGTAAGAAAGTAGTCAAAGAGTTAAAAAAGGTTGCTGCTGTATTTGAAGCAAAGCCTCTGAAGGGCTCTCAATTATCTAATTGGATACAAAAGCAAGCTAAGCGTGAGGGTATCTTAATTGATAAAGATGCGAACAGTTTACTGGTTTCTTATGTTGGTTCAAATCTATATCAATTAGAGCAGGAGATTAAAAAAATGACTTTGCATATTGGTATTGGCAAAACATTAGGACCGTTGGATGTAGAAAATTTGGTTTCCCGTACCCTCGAGCAAGATATCTTTAAGCTGATAAATGCCATTGTTTCAAAAAAAGCTGAAGATGCTTTCCAAATGCTAGAGGATATGTTTAGACAAGGAGAAAATCCCATTATGATAGTTAATCTTCTTGGTAGGCAATTTCGGATACTTTTCCAAATAGGTGAATTAAAGAAACTTAATTTATCAAGTAGTGAGATAGCATCCAAATTAAAGCTTCCTCCCTTTGTAGTAAGTATGAATATGAAATTAGCAGAGGGATATTCCTCCAAGGAATTACTAATAATCCTATCGGACATTTGTGATTTGGACTATCAAATGAAAACTGGCCAGGTACCTAAGCAAATTTCCCTAGAGACATTCATTACCAAGATTGCCTAGGGGATAAAATAACTTTTTAAGGAGTGTTTTTCATGAAATATATTTATCATGTTGAAAATAAAAGTCTTAGACAAAGAATTTATGAAGAGCATGGTCGCCGGCAAGAGGTTGCTGCTCGGATTAATGAAAAGGTCGCAAAAAAGGAGAGACTCAAAGAGATAACAGCTAATATTCTTATTGGTACTCTAGTTAGTGCTGTAATGGTGGGAATCGTTCTTCTAGCTGGCTGGATGGATTCTTTATAACATTCTAAAAGAAGCTCATTATAAAAACATAAAGAAGAAGTTCATTGAGAAGTAGCTCTTATACTTCTAAATGAGCTTTTTCTTTTGGAATCATACAGGAGGATTTATGATAAAAACATATGACGAAACACTAATGGATTGGATGTTTAATGAAAAAGAGAAGCTAAAGGTTTTTGATGATCTACGAGACCACATAAAGGATGTTTACCTCGCTGATGATAAGCCGCTCATGGCTGCCGTTTCATTCGGTAAGGACTCCGCTCTTATGCTGACATTGCTCTTTCAAATGCTACAGGGACTTAACCCAAGCCTTAGAACTAAAAAGGTATATATAGTTTCTGCAGATACATTAGTGGAGACAAAAGTAATGTCCGATTATATTAGGAAAAGTTTAAAAGCAGTCGAAATAGCAGGAAAAAATCTTGGTATTGAAACCATATTGAGTGTACCCGATCCTAAAGAGAAATTCTTTTACAATGTCATTGGTAAAGGGTTACCGGCACCAAAAGGAAATTCACGTTTTAGATGGTGTACAGGAAAATTAAAGCTTTCTCCTATGGACAAGATTATTGAACATGTATTAAGTCATAGTTCCGTTGACTTTGATATGAATGGATACGATGCCACTCTTGCAATAGGAACAAGATTAGAAGAATCAGCGGCACGAGCTCGAAGTATTAAAAAACATGAAACGAGTGAGTACTTTTCCACTCACCATAGCTTTCAAAACTTAAGAGTATACACGCCTATTAGGTATATAAACACTTTTGATTTATGGATATATCTCGAAAATTATGTGGTTACCTTCCCTTGGGGAGAAAAAGTATCAACTCTAAAAGAAATGTATGAAGATGGAAAAGAGTGCCCTGTTGTAAAGTCTGCAAATGACAAAGCATGTGGAGGTTCCTCTAGAAATGGATGCTGGACTTGTTTGCAGGGCGGCAGAAGGGATGAAATGTTAGAAATCCTAGCTGCAAAAGGAAATAAAGATGCACCTTATTTAGCAAAGTGGAAGGCTTTTCTTTGGGATGTATCGATAGATGTCCGCTATAGAGAGCCTCTCCGAAGAACTGAATATAAAGCTCATTTAAGAAGGGCTAACGAACAATATAGACCCTTAAGCATCTTTGATGAAATGGATCCATACCAGCAGTTCTACGATGATTTCAAACGAGCTACAAGAGGGAATGAAGCTGGTGAGTATCGTCCGGGTGGTTTTACTATTACAATGCGTAAAATCCTCTTAGAGAAGCTTCTATTCACGCAAGAACAGGTGAAGTACACGCTTATTACTGAAGAAGAAATTCAATCCATCCTGGAAGCTTGGGAAGAAGATGGCTTTGAGTACTCAAGACAGGATCTGCTCCCAATTGATCATTTATACGATGGAGCGATTGTCTTTAGACCGGACTGGAGCCTGAACCGAGAAGAGAGCACCAACCCAAACCCCATATTTCATGTTGAATATAAATTTAAATATGGATTTGATGAAATGGTTGCTTATATCAAAGAGCGGCAGCAATTCTTAAAGCACCAAATTTTTTGCTATTTCGATCACGAAGACATGGAATCAGAAAAGCTAGTTTGGAACAAAGCTATTTTTGTTGTTTGCCAAGAGGATATTAAGTCGAAGGAAGAAGCAAACCACCTGGTCATGAAATGGTTATTTACTGAAGGAATTATGACAACTGGCATCGATGGCCGGCCATTTAATAAAATGGTTGGAAAATCAAAGGATGCTGCTTTGAACTTCTTGATCATTGATGCATTAAGCGAAGGTATTAAGAATAGAAACACGAATCAAGTAGAGCTAGAAGCAGAATACACTATTTCAAGTTCTGGCCAATTAATCCTAGCCATTTAATGGAGGACTAACATGAGTACATCAGATTTCTATTGGATCTTTTATAAGATTAAGACCAATAAGTATGTTGTAGTTTCCGAAAAAGACCTGAAGAATGGTGAGTTATGGGACCTCCTTGAAGATGATTATCATATCGTATGGGACAGTGCATTAAGCAGAGATTCCGCACATGAAAATGCTGCAGATCAGATAGCTGCTTTTTTAGACTGGTACCAAAAAGATATACCTTTGGAGTCTATATTTTTAGAGCAGCCTCAACAATTAAGACTCCAAACGATCCCAATCACCTTAAAAATTGCGCAAGAGTTCATTAGTAAGTTTCATCGTCACAACCAGGCTCCTCAAGGTCACAAATTTTCAATTGGCCTTTGGGACCATGATGTGCTTATTGGAGTAATTATTGCCGGCTCACCAGTTGCTCGTCATAACAACAATGGTTTTACATTGGAAATAACCAGGTGTTGTTTAAAAAGCAGCATATATAGAAATGGCATATCAAAAATGATTGGTTCTGTATATCAGGTAGCAAAAGCAATGGGCTACACCAAGATCATTACCTATACACTTGATCACGAGAGTGGAGATTCTTTAAAATCATGTGGTTTTGAGTTAGAAGCCATTACAAGCGGGGGTTCATGGAATTCTACAGCTCGTAAAAGAGAGAATAAGGCGCCTACAACGCCCAAAAAACGCTGGGTCAAATACGTAGGCTAAAATGATGGTGGGTTGGTAGAAATTACTATTATTTTTTCTACCAACTCTCTTTAGCATATAAGGAGGACAAAGAATGTTTATTAAAGAGAAGCAGGCATTCAAATATCCATTTCAATCAGTAAAGAAGGCTATTCCCCTAGCGGAGATAGCTTCAGCTGATTCAACCATAAATTTAGTGGATGGCACTGAAGAGGACTCATATTTTTTTCGTTCATTAGAGCAAGAAGGTATCTTCCTTAACGGTAATCAATTAGCCGCTGTAAGGAGTAAAAATGGTCCACATTTAATTATTGCTGGGGCAGGGAGCGGAAAAACTAGGGTACTAACATGTCGTACTGCTTACCTTTTAACTTTTGACCATGATTTAGCCCCAGAAAACATCCTCCTTGTTACTTTCACTCGTAAGGCAGCTGAAGAGATGATTGACCGAATCAAAAGGTTACCAGGTATATCCAAGTCGATTGGTGATCGAATAGTGTCAGGAACATTTCACTCGATATTTTTGAGATTTTTACGCTCTAATGGCTTTAAACAAAATATTTTAAGTAGTGAAAAGTACAAGGAAGTAATGGTAAAGAATATACTTAGAAACCTCTCTTTAGGAGATTCTTATGAACCAGAAACCATATTAAGTTCAATATCTTTTTACAAATCTCAGATGATACTTCCCAAAGAGGTTGAAGCCAAGAACCCTGTTGAGAAAGAGATTAAACAAATTTACTATGAATATGAAAGACAAAAAGAGAAACAGAATTTCATAGACTTTGATGACATTCTTTTAGAAACATACTTTCTTCTAAAATATAACCAGGCAATAAGAGAAAATTTACAGCAACGCTTTAAATATATTTGTGTTGATGAGTATCAGGATACAAATCTAGTGCAGCATGAGATCATCAAACTCCTCCTCAATCCAGAAACCGAGAATTTATTTGCAGTAGGAGATGAAGATCAATGTGTATATCAATTTAGGAACTCAAATCCGGATTTTATACTCAACTTGAAACATGAATTTAAGCATTTAAAGCAGATTACCTTAGATGTTAATTACCGCTCTACCACTGGTATTGTAGGGTTAGGCAATAGCCTAATTAAACATAATACCAAACGTTTAGGAAAAGTTTTAAAATCAACTAAAGACGGTGAATATACGCCTTTTTACATGCGACCGATTAATTCCGATCATGAGGCAAAAATGATCGTCGATAATATCGTTTCTTCAGTTGAAGATGGTGGGAGCCGGCATAAAGATTTTGCCATCCTCTATCGAATGCATAGTCTTTCTCGTGCAGTATGGGATGAATTAGTTATAAGAGACATTCCTTTTATAGCTCATGGAACTGGTCAAGCCTTTTATGAGAACAACCTGGTAAAACCAATATTGGATCATATGAGATTGTCCCTGGATCCTAATAACATAGAAGCAATAGCAAACATATCACCTACAATGTATTTAAGTAGAGAAAAAGTACGTCAACATTTAACCATTAATGCTTTTACTCAAGATAAGCAGGATCTGTTACTCATGCTGTTAAGACTACCTGGGATAAAACCATATCATCAGGGACAGATACTAAATCGAATACAAAATATAAAAGATCTTAACAAGCTAGAACCGCTTAAAGCTATTCAGCTTATAAGAAGCGGGCCGATTAGGTATAATCATTATTTAGAATTAGATGATAGAAAAACATTCACTCTGCATAAAGAAATCGTTAGTGAAACACTCGACGAGTTGGAAGCTGCAGCAGCAAGATTCCAATCCATACAGGAGTTTATTGAGTTTGTGGACCTTATCATTCAGAAGCAACAAGAAATGGACAAACTTAAAAAAGACCCTCTTGCTGATGCAGTACAGTTATTTACTCTTCATGCCTCAAAAGGGTTAGAATTTCCCACAGTCTTTATGATAGGTATGTGTGAAGGTATCATGCCTCATAAAGCTGCTGAAAAGGCAGATGAGCAAAAGGATAGAGCCGGTGATAAAGGAAAGAAACAAGAAGATGCGATCGAAGAGGAAAGGCGCCTGGCATACGTAGGGGCCACTCGAGCTATGAACGAATTGTATGTTTCTTCTCCTAAAAAATACCGTGGAAAAGATGTTGAAATATCAAGGTTTCTCATTGAATCATTTAAACCATAACCCAAACAAGGGTTATGGTTTTTCTATTAAAAACTACAGATTTTGTCTAAGTTTCCTTTTTATGAGAAGATATGTAAAACAATTCATACGAGGTGTTAATTATGGAATTAGACAAGTATCCAGCAACAAAAAAATTGATTGAAGAAGCTAAACTCGAAAATGATATAGATCGTATTAAATGGCTACAATTATCAAAGGAAGAAGCTGCTGTCAGCATTGCAAAGCTTTATTACGTCTCTTTATTAAGTACTTCTAATAATAAGTTCCTCCACCAAAAGGCCAAAAAGTTCTCTGATCAGCTATATTTTTCGGTAGGATACAAACTTCATGGTTTTGCTAAAGCTCAAGCCAATGACGAGTTAAATTGTGATTTTGATGATGTAGCAAGGATCTATAAACATATTTCTTTTAGTGGAATTAAATATCGGCAGAAATCAGTGAAAGATCAATAAATCATACCAGAAAAATTGTTTTGTTCCGTCTAGGCATATTAATGTATATATCGGATAAGGAACGGCATTGGACTCATGCTGCGTCCAAAATAAAGGAGGAAGAAATGAAAGCGAATATTGAAGATAAAGATTTCTTACAATCCCACCAACCGAACTACGAGAATTTTATCAAAATCGGCAAAGGGGATGACTACATTTTCCAAGCACTTGCTCATATGGGAAATGCTTCACATCATATGTCTTGGGCGAATACTGTTGTTGCTGCTTTGACAGAAGTACCAGAAGAACTTAAAACCAAAATGAAACATATTAATCAATCAATTCATGAACTTCAAGAACTTTTACGAGAGATTAAGTGATATTCATTTCGATAAGCTAGACCTAAAATGTCAGGAATCAACGGAGGATTAACATGAAAAAGTATTTCGATATTCCAACAAAAGATAAACAAAAAAAACTCATGATTGATACTATTATTAGTAGTAGCAACATTGAACTAGAGAAACTATATAAAGAAGTAAATTACAATATAAAGTATTGCCCTTCAAAAAGCTTAATACCTGAATTTAAAGAGGAAAAAAAGTTGATCGTAGAGGAGATGCAGAATAGGAATATAAAAAAATTCACATTTTCCGATTCCCTTTTAATCTGGATTAAAAATTATGCGATAAGGAGGCCGATAAGTCGCAATTTAAAAAATTGAGCATATTAGAGAAGTGAAAGTTAGGAAGCGTCGTTATATATGTTCTATTTTTAGAAGCAAAGAAGGTGGATAACTTGCGAACGTATAGGCCAGATAAAAAGAATACAGAATTATTTAGGCTAATGGATAAATTACACGAATGCAACGAAGAGATTAGTTTTTACGGTATAGGGAGAAAGCATAAAAGATTAGATCAAATTGAAAAAAATGCTATAGAAGTTGAGAAAATAGCTTATGAAATGCAAGAGTTAATTAAAACCATGCGGAGAAAATGCCATAAATAATTACAAAATAATATTTAAAGTTGCCTTCTTGCTTTGGAAATATCTATTCCAATGTAAGGAGGTTTTTTAATTCTCTTAGTAAGAGCATTTTGACCCATTCCATTATTACCCAATATATTAATTGATTACTAATTAAAATACTCTTTATACTAAAATCAATTAAACATATACTGAAAGAAGAGATAGCTGAAATAAGGAGTAAAATATGGACAAAATATTATTAGGGAATCGGGTCCGCGAAATAAGGAAAAAAAAGAATATTACACTTAAAGAATTAGCAGAGGGAATTTGTTCAATAGGAAAAATGTCTTACATAGAAAACGGGATTACAGAGCCTTCGTCTGAAGAAATTGAATTGATTTGTAAGAAATTAGAAATTTCAAGTGAGGATTTACTTCCAAAAAGTGAAAGTATCTTCTTAAATGAGATTAAGTTAATATTTCATGAGATTGAAAATTCAATAGAGTTGGGCTTTTATGACCGAGCTAAGAAACATATTAGTGACTTAAAGACAAATCAGGAGATCCACAGAAGGGATTTACTTGAGCTTTCCTATTTAGAAGCTTTACTTGCATTTGAAGAAGAGAAATATATATTTTCTATGGAGTTATTGGAGAATTTGCTAACCAATAAACCCAGTAATAGTTTTGAATATCTAACTATTTCAAAGGCATATAATCTTTTAGGAATTATATATAACGAATTAGGAAACTATAATAAATCAATAAATATGTATCAACAGGCTTTAGATATTTGTAATAATCGTCAATTAGAATTTAAAATCCTTTTTAATCTTGCCATATGCCAAGCTACTAGGGGACATACTTCTGATGCTAGAATAACAATAGGTTTAATACAAAATAAACGTAAAAACTTTAGGTACCCTAAGTTAACATATCTTTCATTTTTATTGAATGTCATTGATGGTGATTATAACTCTATAGAAGAGATTTTTGATTTAAGAAATGAGTTATTTGAATCGAAAGACTATGATACTTTCTTGAGAACCCAGATGTTCTTTGTGTATATGGCTGACAAGGATCCTAAAACATTTGAAAGATACATATCTTTAGTGGATGAGTTTATTACTGATCAAATAAATAATACCTCTAACAATTTAAAAATTAGCAGCAGATTAACTATCCAACTGCTCCAGGCATTAATCTCCAATTATCTTGATAAAAAAGAAATAATAAAGGCAGAAACACTCTTAGATTATGTTTTAGCATTAACGTTAGAAAGTAAAAGTGAAAAAGATAATGCTTTATCCTATTTTTTAAAAGCAAAATTAATGGAGGAAACAACTTCTAATAAAGAACTTCAAAAAAAATGGTTAACTCGCTCCATTAATGAACTTAAAGCATCTGAATACTCGATATTTGCAGGCATCATTTAC
This sequence comes from Bacillus sp. UMB0728, assembly GCF_002858875.1. Lineage (NCBI taxonomy): Bacteria > Bacillati > Bacillota > Bacilli > Caryophanales > Bacillaceae > Bacillus > Bacillus sp. UMB0728. Next base: position 131,438 of record NZ_PKLA01000007.1, read on the forward strand.
TATGAACTAGCTTCACTAGAAGATACTAAGCATGATTATTGGCAACTAGCTTCAGAAAACTTTTACAAATCTATGGTAAAAAAGCATCTAAATACTCTGAGGTTATCTGTCATACTCCCCCGTGCTCTTTATTGAAAAGAAAGGGACTGTTCTTTAATTTAAGCAAAACCCATGATATAATTTTCTTTAATTCACCATTTTTATTTTCCTGACCCACGCGGGACAGGCTAGACATATTTAAATCCGCTCAACAGAGTGATCATTTTTAATCTCAATGATCCTTTGTTGAGTTTTTTTATTTTCAAAACATTAAGGAGGGACCCTTTTGAGCTCAATCATTGAATACAATCGAGTTGTATTTAAAACTGCAAAAGGAGAATTATTGCTGTTTTTAAAGGAAGGACATTCACATAGTTTTAATCTTAACAATCTAAGAAAAAGGGATTGGGTCCTTGCTGCATTCGGAAGCGAAAAAGAGATCTGGAAGTTCATTGGGAAAAGAGCGGGATACACGGAAGGAGGAAAGCTCTTAAGAGCAACTGGATGGAGCGATGTAACAACATTTAATATTGAAGAATATGTTAAGTTATATCGATCTAAAATATCCCATGCAAAGGCTATAAACACTCTCATGGACTACTTTAAAATCCACTTAGTGGTCCAGAATGATGAATCACCTAAAGACTCTGTTACAGAGAGCTGCATGCAAAGAATAATAGAGGAATATGGCTTAATATTCAAAGGGATTAACTATTATCAGACCAACAGAACTGTATATGAAACAGAGCTACAAACTGTCTATAAGGTTCTCTGTATTTTAAAGGAACTGCCATCTTTAATTTCTACTACCGAGTTGGATATTAACTTTACAGTAACCAGTAAAGTTAAAAGGGTATAGGAGGTTATCTTATTGGAAACAGAAAAAAATCGTAGATCCAATTATTTAAGCAATAGAAAAGGAGAAAAAAACTTAATAACTCTAATTGAAACCGAAAATGGCTGGGATACTTTAAGCATTGGCTTCCAGGCCACACATTGGGAAGTAATTGGAGAAAGAGCTGGTTTAGCTCAAGCTGGTGAATTAATCGTAAATGGCCGCCAAAAAACAAGTATAGAATCCTATATACATTTATATAGGGACCTTTTCAATTATCATATTAGACCTATTCAATGTCTGTTTGAAGATTTTGTTGTCAATAGTATAGTCGATATAAATCTTGCTAGTGATTTTTATGATGAAAAAAGGAAACTAGATTTAATAGGAAAACACAATTTTGTAAAATTGAATTCGGGAGTATTTTTCAAACAAGTAACCTTTAAAGACCACTGGTTGCTAAAAGAAAAGGATTTGTACCTAGAATTTAGCCCTGTACATAATTTAGAAAGGCTTAAACAACCAACTACGCCACAACAAATGGTTCTTTTCTAATAAGGCTTTTTTCTGTATAATAGTAGATAATTCCAAATAACTCTTTAAGTGACGAAGAACGCACTTTAGCCTTAGGGCTGAAGTGCGTTTTTTTAAAGGAGAATTTTAAAAATGAATTTATATAATATCCAAAATACAAAAACACACGAAGATTATAGTTCACTTATACATATAAGAGATGATGTTATAGCAGGAGAAACTTACGTAACTTTTAGATGCTTTTATACTGAAAAGATGTTTACTTTTAAGTTGCAAGATTTCGATATAACTGCTGAAAATGAATTTAATGATTCCTTATTATGTCTAGCTGAGTAAAAAGGCTGCCAAGATCAATCAAAAGAATATTGATAAAAAAATCTGTAGATAGAGGTGACCTATGGCAGTTTATATTAATCTACTTAAACTCACGAAAAGATTTAATAGCATAAAACGAAGATGGCATATTATTAGAGCTAACTATTTTGAAATGCTTTATAAAAGTTGCCTGGAAAAGGAAATGAGAGTTAAGCTGCAAGAGAAGTTTTCCTATCACATCTATAAACTTAAAAACTATGAAGGCTAACTTAGATGGAACCTGATAACGAATCTTTATAATAAGCTACTCTGGAGGAACTCTTCTTTGAAAAAGGAAACAGTAAATCGTTTAATTGATGAAAAACGTTTATTAATGTACCAAATAGCGGATATACATGGTATGACTCATGAACAAGTTATATCGACCAGTAAAGAGTTAGATGAATTAATAAATAAAAAGAATCTATATGGATCTAAGAAAAAAACAATCTAAAAAAATATGTGAGGATGGAATACAGTGATTGTTGATAACAATATACTCAATAAAGCTTTAAAGGCTGCTGAAACTGAATATCTATCTCTAAAACAGTTTATAGAACAAGAAGGTCATCCTAATGAATTTGTTTCAAGGACAATCCAAGATCGACTTAAACAGCTGGAAATTGAAATTTCCAACTTAAATAAATTTCTAGAGTAGCCAAAATGTTTTTTACTTTATTATGACTTAAAAGTATATGTTATAATGACATTATTAATTATATACGGCTCATTAAAGTGGAAGGACCACTCAACTTTATGTTGAGTGGTCTTTTTTTATTAGGAGGAGTAATAATTGAAAAAAAGAATAGCTACAGTTTTGATAACTGGAGTATTAGCCGCTTTCCTTACTAATCCTATGGATGCCGCTGCAGAAGATCTACATCCGATAATTAAGAAAAAAGGAGAAGTAGCGGAAGAAATAAATGAGTTAAACACACGCCTTTCCAACCTGAACGAGTTAATTGATAATATGAGAAAAAATGAAGAGCAATCAAAGCATTTGCTCAATCAATTTGAAGATACGATAGACAAAAAGAATGATGAAAAAAATGAAACATTTACTGAAATACAATCTAAGTCGATATCTTTTCTCGATAATAAAGAGCACCTATTAAGTACTGCCAACCTCCTGGTCCAGAGAAAAGCCTTACTAAAAAAAAGACTTGTAGCCCTCCAGGATCAATCAGGTCTATCCCTATATTTACAAGTCTTACTAGAGGCTGAAAGCATAGGGAACTTTTTTGACCGTTTCTCTGCCTTAAGAAAGGTTGTAGAGGCAGATAGGGACCTTATAAAACAGACTGCCAAAGACCAAACCGATCTAGAATTGCAAATAAAGACCATTCTCACAGAATATCGCGATCTACAAGATATTCACAGTAATAAAAATATAGAGATTGCTGAATTCCAGGATAAAACGATGAATGAAAGTATAACATTGGCCAATATACAAAAGGAAATAAATGAAGCACTCCTCCAAAAAGGAACACTGCAGGAAGATCAAGAGAGACTAAAAAAGGAAGAAGCAGAACTTTCAACACTATTTGAAAGCATCCAACCCGTTGAAACAAATTTCCCAAGAGGCAACGGACAAGGTGTACCTTCAGAATACAAGGAGTTTTATGTACGGTCCGGTGAAAAGTATGGTGTCGATTGGGAGGTGTTAGCGGCTATCCATTCAGTAGAAACTTCCTATTCAACCCATCCAACTATGATCTCCAGTGCAGGAGCCATAGGGCCAATGCAATTCTTAAAATTAACTTGGATTGGATACTCATATGACAATGGAAGTGGAGAGCCTCCCGCTCATTTGGATATTACCAATATAGATGTCATCAAAAAAGGAAATGGCTATGGGAGAGATGGAGATAATGACGGGATTGCTGACCCGTATAATTTAGCAGATTCTATAGAGAGTGCAGCTTACTATCTGGCTCAAAACGGGTATTCTACAAATCCTGCAAAAGCTATCTGGCATTATAACCATGCTCAGTGGTATGTAGATAAAGTCCTTGCAGAGGCTACCACTATAAAAAGTTCTAATGGTTATTAGTGCTCATCGTATATTGCCTGCTTCCTTTGCATACTTTTAATGTAAGATTCATTACCGGAGGGAGGGATAACGGTGAAAAATAGTAGAAAAGACGCTTGGACTAATGATGAAGATACAATTTTAGCTCGCGAAGTCTTAAGGCAAATAGAAGAAGGTGGGACTCAGCTGGATGCTTTTCAAGTAGTAGGAAAATTATTATCACGAACAGCCTCAGCATGTGGATTTAGATGGAACAGTACAGTTCGAAAAACATATGAAGAGGCAATTGCTGCAGCTAAAAAGAGAAAGAATGATCGGAGAAAAAAAGATAGCGGTCCTATTGATGCCATAGACATGCGAGTTATGATCGAGTCTATAAAGCTATTATATTCTTTTGCTGAAGGTGAGGATCCGAGAGTGACTGATCTAAAAAAAGTGAAAAATAAATTGGAAAATGAGAATCAGCAGCTTGTTTCAAAAATAAAGACGTTACAGGAAAAATTCGAGGAGATTTCCGCTATTTTTAAAAGTTGACCCCTCGTAAATAATCTACTCACCAAAAAATACCATTTTTCCTCATAATTTAGTATATAATGTAATTACTAAAGGAGGGAGAATGGTGAAAAGTACAGGAATAGTTAGAAGGGTAGATGAACTAGGCAGGATTGTAATTCCAATAGAAATTCGGAGGGTTCTGGAGATAAACATTAAGGACCCGATCGAAGTTTTTGTTGAAGAAGAGAAGATTATACTACAAAAATATCAGCCACATTTATCCTGCACAGTCACCGGCGATGTCTCACCAAGGAATCGAACTTTCGCGAATGGGAATATTGTATTAAGTCCAGAAGGAATGGAACAGTTAATTCAGGAATTAGAGCTCGCTATAAATATAGAACAGAGAATTACTTCACAGTAATATCTCCAAATTACATGGATAAATTATCTATAGATATTTTGTGGGCTTTCTTATGAAAGCTTTTTTATTTTATTAATTTCCAAGCTGTTGATTGAAGGAGATAATAAGAAGAAGCCAATTTATTACCCAAAGGAATAAAATAGAAAATATAGTTCCAAGCAGCAACAAAATGAAATTCAATTTTCCCCTTTTAAAAAAAATAATAGTTGCTATAAGGAGAAAAGGAATCAAAAATAACAGTCCTAAGTTAAAAAAGAGATTTACTCCACCATTTTTAGTACCAACATTTAAATAAAATACAGGATATTCTAATGAAAAAATACGTGCCAAGAAAAGAATAAAAATTAAAATCGCTGTTGGCAAGATAAAAATTATTATATGTTTTCTCATTTTATCCTCCTCAATTCTTCTGGTACCTTTTAAAAATGATATATAAAGAAGCGGAAAAAGCTGTTCGGATTAAAAGTATTTGATAAGGAGACTTATGAATTACATTTTGAACTTGGTAAGGCCCTTTCGAGCTTATTTTATAAATTATAAGATTAAAAAAGGCTGTCCAAAGTCACTTGACAGCCTAAATTTTAAATTAGTGGTTATAAATTATCCTTCATAACCCTTTTCATATATATTATTGTACTTAGACTTAAGACTATTTATCAGATCCACTTCGGAAATAATATCAATTACATCACTGCTAACATAGATAAGAGTTTGATCATTATAAAAGATAATATACGACTGGGGTAGCCCATTAATAATCATCTTTGTATATTCAAAGATATGTTCAGGACGTAACCCATTGACCGTTCCGAAAATAGTGGTCTTTTCATTATCGGAAACTTCTGTTTCCTTCCAGTTGGAGATTTTAAGTATTCTTCCTAGACCTGTTTTTAATGAGGTTCTTTTATTCTTATATAAGTACCCTGAAATAAAAGAGGAAGAGACTGAACTATCTGCCGGTAAGATATCCATTATTAAATTCTTAAGTAATTCAGTCCCCTGTGTTTCAAAAATCTCTAATCCAAATCTAACTCTATTTTCATCTTTTACTTGAAAAAATGGAGTTATGTCGATGTTAGTAAAGTCAATATTAAGATTGTGAATCTGGATCATATAATTAATCACCTATCCGATTTAGTTCAATATCATAGGTTCCAGACCGAGTTTTTTAATTTCTAAGATTCTTTACAGAAGTTGCACCCTTCCATGCGCCGCCGATATGGCCGTCCTTATCCCTAGTTATAAATTTGGGCCCTTTACCTTTACCTCTTTGATAAACTTTAGCTCCGTGGGAAAATTGCCCCTTCACCTCATTATATCCCAATTCCTTTGAAACTGCCTTAGCCACAGATTCATTGTCTTTTAGGAGTTTGGTTAAAGTTGTTTTCCCATATTTATTTATAGCAGCCTTCAAACCCTGTTTAGCAATAAAAGCGACTACTAAAGGAACAAGTGGAAGCGCAAGGGTTTGAAACTCCTCGTCATTTAACGTTAACTCTGTGCCATCCTTCTGATCAATTAATACCGCCTCAAAATTCTCCTCGTCTGCATCGTTTAATATTAATTTATAATCTTTTTGAACTGATATTGATTTAGTTTCTTCCCGATAAATTTCAACTGTAATAATATGTTCCTCAGTATCTTCATTGAAGTTAAGAGCCTTTAATTCCATCGTTTCATTATTAGAGACTTTAAGAGTACTTTTGACCTCTTCTGTTTGAGCATTTGCAAGACTGTTAGGCATCAAACTTATTAAAAGGGTTAAAGCGAGAATTTGGCTAATGATTTTTTTCATTTTTGTTCTCCTACAATTAATTTGAATATTGCAAGTGAATTGAGCCACTTGTGCGGAGTTTTAAGCCAGTCAATGCGGAAAATTGAGCCACCCTTTGCGAAACAGAGAGTCGCTAGTAAAATCACATAATGCAATTGGTATTGTGAAGGGTTACACTTAAACTAACGGGGCAGGTTTATTAAATAACAACGCGTTTTAAAAGGAGTAATTCCCAATTACGAATTGGGTTTAAGATGAAAATGCAAATGGAATGAAGTAATCGTAAAGAACGAGATCTTAGAAATCATGGAGTAATCTAAAAATCTTATTTGGAATTCATTAAGGATAAAATTCTCTTTCTTATAAAATCATTAAGATTAGCTGCCAAAAGGCAGCTTTTTTAGTTTTGCGGGAGGGTAGATATTCAGTTGACATATTATGGAGTTTTGATTAACATCTAATTAGATTAATATCTAATTAGATGTTCGTAGAATGTATATGGGAGTTGGAATTTGTGCTATCTTTAAAAAAGATTGAGCAAAATAAACAGTCTATTTGGAATGGAAAACTGGTACTTTTGTGGATAGGAAGTGTTTTTTCCAGTTTATCAATATCTATGTATCTAACGATCGAACAATGGTATGTTGTTGATTATTTGAATTTAAATAAGTCATTGGGGGTGATCCTAATGGCTACCACTATACCGAGAGTCTTGCTTATTATGCTTGGGGGTGTGTTTGCTGACAGATACAGACGTTCAAAAATTATTTTTATGTCTTTATTTTCAAGAAGTTTGATATTAATCGTTATGTCAATATTGTTTATAAACGACCATCTGTCCCTTTGGGTATTGTTTGCTTGTGCATTATTATTTGGAGCCTCTGATGCTTTTTTTTGGTCGGCCAGAGATTCAATAATCCCTAAAATTGTTAGTAAAGAACAACTCACCAAGGCCAACTCATTAATACAAACAACTAATCAAATTACAATTATGCTTGGTCCTTTTATAGGAGCAGCTTTGATTTCTTTTTTTTCATACTCGATCGCTTTCATAATAATGGCTGCTATACTCTTCTTAGGATCGGTAATAATATGGTTTTTGAGGGAAGAAAAGTCTAAGGAGATTAAAGAATCTGCCATTCTCACTGATATAAAAGAAGGTATTTCTTATGTAAAGACATCAAAATTCTTACTAACTGTTATGGGTACCTTTATTGTTGTTAACTTGTTTTTTGTCGGCCCTTTGATGTTAAGCATTCCTATTATGGCTAATGAAAATTTAGGTGGAAAAGCAGTTGACCTTAGCATTCTACAGAGCTCATTTGCAGGGGGAATGCTGCTTGGTGCGATTTTGATGGGAGTAATTAACGTTAAAAAGGGCCGCGGAAAGTTAGTGATTTTTTTAGTGGCTTTAGAAGGTGTTCTTTTAATAATATTCAGTCAAACCGAAATAGTCTGGATTGCATCGATTGTGTTGTTAATAATAGGAGTTTGCGTATCAAGTATCAACATTCCAATTGTAAGTTTGATTCAGGAAACTACACCTTTATCAGTTGTTGGTCGAATAATGAGTATAAATACTATGGTTTCTATGGGATTAATCCCAATTTCTTATGGAGTCGTGTCCAGTTTGCTTTCTTTCCATATTAGTATAAAATTTATCCTTTTATCTGCTGGTACTGTCGTACTATTCTTTAGTATATTTTTAATAATAAAGGCTTCTGAGTTTAAAAAGGTCTGACTTCATTTTAGTTTATAGGCTAGCCAAAACTACATTCCTTGTACAATAAAGACAAGCCCTAAAATAAGACTGAGTTTGTGAAGAAACGTACTTAAACAAACGGAGCAGGTTAGTGAAAGGCAAGTTATTTAAAATATATATTAAGACTTCAACAAATTTTAGTGTTATATATAAACCCATGCCCAGTCTTTTAAATTATGTTATAATTATCGCAAGAACAAGTATTTAAACAAAACTCGGAGATGTATAAGATGATTAGATTAGAGAAAATAAACGCTGATAACTACCAAAAAGTTTTTGACTTAGAACTTGTAGGAGAACAGGAAAACTTTGTTTCATCAAATATGAGATCGTTGGCACAAGCCTGGGTATTTTACGAAAGAGCCAAGCCTTATGCTATTTATAATGATGATACAATTGTAGGATTTATAATGTTTGACTATAAAATAGAAAATAGGAAAGTAGAGATTTGGCGATTTATGTTAGGGAGTGCATATCAAGGAAAAGGCTATGGTAAAGAAGCATTAAACAAAGCTATAGAATTTTTGAAGCAAGAAAATTTATTCGACTATATCCAAATAAATTATGTTGAAGAAAATTTAGTGGCAAAAAAACTTTATCAAAAAGTTGGTTTTTCAGAAACGGGAGAAATGGAAGGAAACGAAGTTGTTATGAGGCTCTCAATAGTGAAAGAATAGGTGTCAAATATATTCCAGTTTCATTACCTAACAGCAGTGATGAATAGCTAAAAGTATATTTCAAATAGATAGAACGTTTTAGGTTGGCAGCTGCTAGCCCTTTTTGTATTCTTGTTTTGTGAATAGTTACACTTAAACTAAAGGGTGCTTTAGTGGAAGATTATTTGCCTAATTCCTCTCCAAAAATTACAGAGGGATTAGGCTTTTATTACCCATTGGTAATTGTGTAAGTCCCTTTGACTGTCACCGATGACTTAACTTTTGTCCATGTCAGGAATAATCGCAGGTCTGGCAAAGTAATGCCCACTAGACACAAATGCTTAAATGACATAATAATACGGACAGATCCATTTTAATTCCCACCCTGACTACTACAGCCATAAAAAAGAGTGCACTGCTTCTGTAGTATTTTTTTTAATGAATGCTACACTATTTACCACCAATTTATGGTGAAAACATTGGTGGATCTCTTGTCCGCAATTGATGGCTTAATTCTCCGCATAAAGTGGCTCAAAACTCCGCAGTGCTGGCTCAAACTGTCCTCAATACTCATAAACAGATTCCCCAATCATAAAATTACATATATTGAAATTTTTTACAAATAATCATGTGCTAAGAAGCTTAAAACAGTAAAATTTGACTGGATTCTACAATTAATAAATAAGAAAATGTATTTACTAAGAGAGTAATAAGTCTTAGAAAAACTAATAAAGGCAAGAATGAAGGTTTTTAACCACCATCCTCACCTATAATATTAAATATATTTTCCTAGTACTTCTTCCTTCCACCCATGTATTGCATGCTGCTCCTTCTCCAAAACCTTCTCCAAATAGATCATCGTGGTCTCTATCTTTTCATGCCCCAGTGACTTCATAATCTTATATATATCAATGTTACTAATATGAGAGATGATGGCAAAGCTATGTCTAAAAGTATGAGGACCCACCTGGGAGCTTCTGAATGATAAAAACGGCAGTTCAGTTCGTTTAATCATCTTAGTAAGGTATTGAGATAGATAAGAAGGGGTGTAAGGTTTACCTGTATTAGTTGTAAATAAAGGGCTTGTCTGCTTGTCAGCGGCCAAATCTTCTAGCCCCCTTGCCTTTCGGAACATCCGTATACTGTCTAGTGATTTCTCCCTTAAAGGTATCTGTCTCCGTTTATTCCCTTTTCCCAACACATTCAAATAAAAACCATCGCATAATGAGTCATATTGAAGATCTCCAACAGTCAATTTACAAAACTCTTCATTTCGAAGGCCAGTGGTCGTTAACAGATGGATGATAGCAAATACAATCGGATGCTCCTGCTGCCTAAAGTAATCAAGCAGCATGATAACTTCCTTCGGCCCCAAATCACGGTTAGGCCGGTCATCTTTTCGTACTGTAGCCGATAAGAACCCTTTATGTATTGGATCCTTAATGTATCCAGAATCATATAAGAAAGAGAGAAAACTTTTGAGTATGACCGTCTTTCTTGCCAGGGTCGCTGCTGAATAGGAACCCTTAGCTTTAACGTATGGACTGCTTTTTGCTAACCATTGCTGGTACCTTCTTACGTGGCGACGTGAGAGGGATTTAAACAATGAACCTTCTATCACTGTATCTATATCCAGGTCAATATCTGAGGAGAACTCCATTAGATGTTCAATGAACTGAGTTAGCTCTCTCTTATATTCATTAATGGTCCGTTTAGACTTGTCGTGGTCAGAATTAAGGTGTTCTTTTCTATAAAGAAACCAGTAAAGCATTTCAGGATCGGTAAAGTCAGAGAAGGGTACCAAAAGCATTTTTTCAGCTTCATCAATCTTCGACTGTAAGTCTGGAATATAAGAGCTATCCTTTAAAAGGAATTTCCAATCACTAGCTTGTATTTGACTAATTGGTTTTATTAAATCATGCATATTCTAATTCACCTACCTATGTATTTATTACTTTGTAAATATAGAAAGACTTAAATAGTCTTTTAATAATATTATTTTATATGTCCATATTAACATTCAATAGATTTATATAGAATATTAATAATATAAAAAAACAGTCTCTTTGTTTATGTATAATTAAATATAAATATTTAAAAATTAATATTTTATCTACATTTATTAATATCAAGCTAAACTTGTAATATATGATAAAATAAAAATATTAATAATTTTAATATTGCATGTATAGGATTAGAGATTTATTAATTATAAGCTTGTATACATAACTTTTGAAAAAAAGATATTAAGTGCCTAATATAAGTAAATATCTAATAACTGTTTTGCGGTATTTGAAATTATAGAAAACGTGGAGGATATTATAGTGAAGATTAAGAAATACATTGGCCTTGGTGGCATTTTTTTGACTTTAAACTTAATGGGTTGTGAATTGGTCCCGGCGACCAATACTAAAGAAGTCATTTCTGCAGAAGAGAGCAGCTACAACTCATCTACTGAAAAAAACAATAATGAGCTAGAGAAATCTTCAGAGACAAATAACAGCACAATTTCTACAGCTGGCACAACCGAACAAATACCGGTTGAGCTAGTAAAGGTAGTCGACGGTGATACAATCCGAGTGATATTCAATGGAGAAAATGTCTCAGTACGATATTTATTAATGGACACGCCAGAAACAAGTCACCCGAAGTTAGGCGAACAGCCCTTCGGTAAAGAAGCAAAGGAACGGAATGCCGAACTTCTTAACGGAGGGCGTGTGACCCTCGAATTTGATGTAGGGGAGCGGTTCGACAAATACCAAAGATTGTTGGCATATGTATATGTTGATGGGGTTAGTGTACAAGAAAAATTAATTGAAGAGGGCCTTGCTCGGGTAGCATACGTTTATCCTCCGAATACCAGGTACTTAACGGCCTATGAAACCGCTCAAGAAAGAGCAAAAGAGAAAAAACTTGGTATCTGGTCTTCCGATGAATACGTCACTCCTAGTGGATTTGATAGCTCTATTATAGAAGCGGAGGGAAATGGAACTGAGAATACTTCCATTGACGCTAAGCCAGTAGAAAATCCTGCTGGTGAAGAAAAATACAAAAACTGCACAGAGTTAAGAAAGGTCCATCCAAATGGTGTTCCCCAAGATCATCCTGCTTACGAAAAAAAGCATGACCGTGATGATGATGGCTGGGCATGCGAGAGATAGAAATGTCTCTTAGTAGGAGAAGCGGAGAAGAAATTTTATCATAACGTAAGGAGAAGGCACATGGAATGGTATACGCAAAAAGAAGCTGCTGAAATATTAGGTGTTTCGAAAACAACGATTTATCACTATTCAAAGCAAGGTAAAATCAAAAAAATACCTGACCCTCATCGCTTGCATAAGGAAGCCAGGTACTATAAAGAAGAGATTGATCAGATGGCAGCTGTTTTAGCTGAACAACCAACTGGCTACAAGCCATCTGAAGTCGCTAAATATCTTGGATTGTCTGTCCAAAGTGTTTTGAAATACATACAGAACGGAGAAATCAGAGCAGAAGAAGTCCCATTCGGAGACGAGAGGATCTCCTATATAATCACCGAGCCGGCATTCCAGGAAGCAAAGGAAATTTTCGGCCCACAGCCCTATGAGCGGATACGAAAAGGGGAATATTATAATTCTAATCATGGCATAGCCCTATACCAGCACTTTCAGTCCCCATTAATTCAGACAGCAAGAGTTACCCTGGATAATGAGATGAATTGGGGATTCACTCTCCCTCAGAGTCAAAAATGGATCACAATAGAAGAGGGACTGAACCAATATAAGCTGCAGCCAACCTATGATATCCATCAGCAGCCTTTTCCTAATAAGGGCCATGCTACCTTTCAAATACCCTATAAGACTGACATTTTGTACCCATTTATAGATTATTTATATCCAATTTGGGGGATTGAAAATGTAGGTATCAGGGACCTAAAGGATTCTATCCTGATCATGGTAAGAGCAGGAGAAAAACCATTTAGCAATGTTCCTTTTTCACTTGAAGACATCAAGCCATTCTTATTTGACGGCATAATCGATCTTGCTGAAGATGTTTTTGTTGTAAGGAGCGCTTATAAGAAGACCAATATTGATTTACCAATTAGCATGATCACCAAGATTAAAGAGTTGGCCAACGAGGAGGACCCGAGTCTAACCATGAGTCAATGGATTGAAAAAGAACTTAATAAAGTCATTACCAAAAGGGAAAGTTAGTATATACAGGAAATATATAAATAGGATATACTCCAATAATGCATTTTTTAGAATAGAAGTTAATCTTCTTCCTTTTTTATTCCATTTAGGAGAGCATCAGGAAAATGCAGATTTACCACCCTAATAGCTCGTCCTAATTAACATCACAAATTAAGAAACGTATATATCCTCATGCTTAATATGGTAAAAACAGATTGCTTTGTGAGGGGAATATGAAATACGAAAATATTTAAATTCATGCGAATGCTTGTTTAAAAGAAGATTACCCTCCATTAATTATGGGAGTTTTAATTTTTAATTAGAGTGCAGTCACCTAAGATAAATTCATGGTATCTCTATATCAATCCAGAAAGGGAATATCTATATAGATTATTAAATTATGGTACAATTGTTACATAGTCGCATATAGCAGGGTGAGCGGCCAATAGCCCTCCGAAAGGAGGTGAGGCCCAGTGATTACAGCAGATGTAGCAAACGTCATATTAGCGTTCGGAACTTTCGTTTTAACACTAGTGATGGTTGTGATCATGCTCATTACACTAAAAAAGTAATCACCCCTAGCTATGACCGGCTGATTGGGTGATTACTTTTACTTACCTATATTTTGCTGGCCGCTCTTCACGCGGGCGACTATCGGACGTAGGTGTTACCAGCACCTGCGTCTTTGTTGTAATTATACCCTTATTCTAGTACAAATATGCATAAGAAGCAACAGGCCAGGCGTTCAGGAAAGGAGAGAGGCTCAAAAGAGAAACTGCCAATTTTGCTTTATTCCACGCTACAGACAAAGTACAGCTTCATATAGAAAGAATAAACCATACATAAGTTCATGTAATTAAAATCATTAATAAAGGTAGTGATGATAGGTGATGGAGAACTTTGACAACATAATAAGAGGAATGAGAATTTTTAAACAAGATGGAGAAAAAAGCCGTTATGCCCTCATTCCTGAAAAAGCGATTTTTAAATATGCGTTTCTCAACATGGATATAGCAATTAGAAAAGGAGATTTGCTAACCCCGCATAAATGGGAATATCACAAGAAAACATTAATTAGAGAAGAACTCTTTTCCTTTGATGACTATGAATATATTTTTTATCCTGACAAATGGACTTCAGAGCTTTTAAATAAAGCTCTAGAACCTTTTCTCCCTTCAAATTTAGAAAAGGGAGAGTCATTAGATTATCTTCAACAGCTAGAAAAGATCCCGGCAGAAGCAGAACGTTCTGTTAGAGAAATAATTGAACAAGAAATGATTCCTCCAGAGGGAGTAATGATTACAGAAGCTTATGTATATAAACATCATAATCAAAGTCGCTCGCTTATTTTAAGTGAGGATGTATATGGTGACGATATAACCGGCGAAGAAACAAATCGATTTCAACAACTTAAGCTGCAGGAAGTATATCAAAACGCGAGTTCAGCACAATATTTGTATAAGTTAAAGTCTAAGGATGATCATAATGACTCTTTTATTTTTAATAAGGGGGACTGGTATATATTTTATACAGATGAGTCCGGGACATTTAGCTGGATGGAAGAGTTATTTGACATTGACGATTTATTGCCTTTCACTAATTTCTCATAAAAAAAATAGATTTTCTGGTACCTAAGGAACAAAACGTACCAAATAGGTACGGGGAGAACCACCATCCATTTCAACTTCCTATGGGACACTCCTGGCCCTGCAGCAAGGGAGGGCTGCTCAGGAAAGTCCCTGGCTTTGGAAGCATCCTGGTCGGACGATTCATTCTTTCGGCACCCTCCGAACGAACCTTGTCGGCAGCAGGAAGGAGCAGCTCAGAATTCCAAAACAGAGTAATTGAATAAGGGGTGAATTCGGCGCTATTTCTAAGGAACCATGCTTAGTTCTATACGGCATAAGAAAAAAGATGACTGGAAAATAGCTTTCATTGCTAGTTATCTGAACGAGTTGCAACAAATTATTTAACTTAACGAGGTGTTATCATGAAAGATCCAGGTGGAGGCGGGTATTAATTGCAACTGTAGGAGCATCCTATTTTTTCGGATGCTCTTTTATTTTTACTCGGCCCGTCACCCGTTAAACTTCGAAAAGCAGCGCGTGAAAATTATTTGAGTAGTGCTTATATAGAGAAAATACCTACTCCAAGCATTAAGTCCTTCTTCTTTTACCAAGCTGTTTAGCTGCAGCCTTAGCTTTCTCCTGCTCAGGGTTAGAATAGAGAGCTGCAGTTGTAGTAGAAGAGTGACCCAGTTGACGCATTAAAAGGTGAATATCCCCAGTCTCCTCCATTAAATTGGTCGCGTATGTATGCCTCAATTTATGTGGGGACATAGATTTATTTGATTTGAAGGCCTTAGTATATTTGTTAACTAAGGCTCCAATAGCCCGATTGGAAAGAGGAACAGCCATGTTGTTTTTCTTATTAACAAATACGTAATCATAATCTTCATCTGAGGCATTATAACGCTCTTTACGTACCTCTAATAGTTTTTGAACATCTTCCATTGATTCAGGGACAACAGGTATATTATCAAGCTTACCGCCTTTTCTAATAATATTTATTGTGTTTTCCTGGAAGTCCAGGTCTCTCATTCGAAGATTTGCAAGTTCATTCACTCGGATCCCGCTGCCAAGAAAGAGAGAGAGGATAGCGATATCTCTTTCTTTATCTCTTTTAAAGTAAGCTTTTTTTCGGGAATTGTCCGGCAACTCAGTTTCATATATATTTTGGACAAAGTAAAGAAAATTAACATCTTCGTCGTTTTGAAAAATTTTAGAGGATATTTTTATAGCCCTGGCACCAAGGGTTTCTTTTACCTTATTGACCTCGATTTTTAGCATGACATTTCGATAAAAGTAGGGTTCTCCATCTTCATTTTCTGTTTGAGTAGTAAGATATTTGAAGAGAGAGCGGAGGGCAGAAATCTTCCGATTAATGGAGACTTTTTCAGCCTTTTTGCTCTCATTCTTATTAATAGGAATATCACGCCGCTGTAAGTATTTAAAAAAGTTTCTAGCGTCCTCTAATCGTAAATTCTCCAGGACAGATAATGGAATGTCTTTAATATGTAATCTATCCGAAATTCCTTCAGCAATCAGCCAATCAAAAAAGATCTTGTAGTCATGCAAATAGTTTAAAAGGGTGGAGGAGGAGCGGATGTCAAACTTGTCATCTACATATTCACCTACGTATGGAGGCATTATTTTGACCATTTCTTCGAGTTTCTTTTCGTGGATCATATGTTGTCTAGATAAAGCCATTTAAATCACCTCTACGTAAAAGATATAAGGGACCCATTGAGAAGAAGCCATTGAGTCCCAAATTTACTACTTGTCGAACATTGTCGAATTATGCGTAAAATCCAATTTTTAAGTAAAATTTTATATAGTCAGGTATAGGGTTAATACCATTATTCATTTTCTTCAATAAACTTCTCTATAAGAGGTAGTATTTTTTTAGCATCCTTGATATCCATGATTGTGTAAAACCCGGATTCAGAAACCCTCCTACCCTTGTATATTGTATAATTATCAAGTATTAAAAACCTTTCAATATAAGCTTCATAAATGTCTCTTAATTCACCCCTCTGGTTATCTTCTAGAAGGATATAATGTTCAATATTCAATCTTTTTTTGGTAAACTCATCTAATGGTTCAAGTCTGTTATTCCTATATTTTTCTTGATGGCGGTCATATAAATAGTTTTTAAACTTTTCAACCAAATCACTGAATTCATCTAAAGGTATCTCTTTTCCAGAAGGATCAATTAACTTAGCAGTATCATTCTCAAACTGAATTGTCATATTTTTCAATTCCTTATCATTGTGTTCCATATTTGCACTCCTTAAATATCAAAATAAAAAATAATTAGAAGGAGTATCAATTTGATACAACTTCTAATTTGGTGCTAATGTATGAACCTGCTCTTGAAGGTAGTATAATAACGCGTAATGATTCATCTTTTTCTCTTAACTCATTTTTCTTCCTAAGCTTAGAGAGATTTTCTAACTGAATACCCTCTAAATAGACATGTTGCCTCTTAATCATCAAATCAGCACCGAACATTTCTAAATTTTCGTTCCTAGAAAGTTCTAAATTGACATTAAAGCAAGCTGAATTTACACTCGCAACTGAGAATAGACGTTCAATATCTTTATCACTGTCTATATAAAACTCAAATTTAGTTGTAAAAGGTTGCCGCTGAAATTCACCTTTCATAGACAGATATATCAATTCAGTATTTAAAACCTCCCAATTTTCAAGTGGCCGTTCGGGTAAACAAAAATTAATATTGAGATTTTCTTCAATTTGTGATAATTTTCGTAAATACACTATAAATTCTTCAGTATTCTCATTATCCTTTTCATTAAACTTCCAGTTATCAGCCACTAAAACATCGGTATCATCTTTTAGCAACTTAAGAGCCAACTTGGGCTTTTTCTTTGGTTTTCCTGCCTCAACTAACTCTTTAAATTTCAAAACTTGCTTTACTGAGTTCAAAGATTCATCTCTGATTAGAATATTGAAATTCGCTGATAGTCTTTCTACATCAATCTCAAAGGAAATTGAGAAGGGGCAGCTTACATTTTGGGAGTTATCCATTAAAATTTTACTTCCGTTAATCTGTTTTACGCCGATTTCAATGTAATCTAAACTCCAAGAGTTATCCTTTAAATAGATTTTCATAGGAGAGGGAGGAGGAAACTTATTTGGAATCATCTTGATTCTTAATTTTTTATTATCTTCTTCAGTAAATTCTTCAAGAATATCTTCTCCAACCCAAGTCTTTAAGCTTTTAACATCCATCTCTAAAGGTTGTTGCATGCCATACGAGTAGTTAATTAATTCCCTCATATTTTTAAAATGTTTATACTCTTCAGGTATTACTAACCGAACATTTCCTTTTAAGGGTCGGAGTTTTTCTGCTCCAGGGAAGGCTGGAACATGGCTAACATATTGTTCACCTTCACTAGTGAGGCCGAATTCATATTTATAGTAGGGAGCAGCAGGATGCTGAGAGTCTACAAAATCCTTCATTTGTCGTATTAAATCGGCAGCTTGATTAATTTCTCCAGAACTAGTATAAGAGCGCAATTGATCTAATGCTTGTACTTGATTAACTGTAACATTCGGTGATTTAAATATAGCAAGATTACCCAGTCCATTTTGGACAACACTATTTTTTATTTTCAGCATCTTTTTTAGCAACGCCTTCACCTCTTTTGTTCAAATTTACGTATTTGGACTTATAAACCGCCTCATTATTATCTCCATTTTGAATTTGTGAACCTTTTATATTGATTCTTCTATTCATATAATACTTGGTGGCACCAAATCCGAGCCCGGCTACAACTAATGCTCCAATAATACTCCAAATTAATGTGTTTAAGTCCATTTATATAAGCTCCTTTTTATTAGTAAAAGATAACAGATACAATCCATTAATTTATCTGGTTATGTAGATTTTACCATGTTATCTACTTTTGGTCTATTGTTCTTAAAATTAGTATTTTACGCATAATACAAGTAAACATATAGTTGGGAATGTCCCTATTGTTTAGGACATTCCTGTTTATTTTTTTTGGATCTCCGGTAAACTAGCTGCTTATTTAGAAGACCTTACCTTTGCACCCCTTACATTCATATACATATGGGTTATCTGGATACATTAATGACAAACCTTTTTTTAACTCTGTATACGGGTAATATCTACTGCAGGAAAAGCAAAAGTCTCCTTCAACAAAAGTAAATCCACAAGAGCACAAAAATTCATCAGTTTTTTCTTTTCCGCATGCAGGACATTGATTCGTGATCATCGATTTTAGCCTTAAATTCTCTTTATTTAAATGTGTGATTTCTTCCTTAATGCGACGTTTTTCTTCATTTCTACCTTGAAAATATTCATATATCTTGACAATTAGTACTAAACCTAGCAATATACCGATCCATTGAAGTATTGATTCTATTTTTTACATCCCCTTTACTATTTCTCCAAATTAGCTGTGAGATTAAGGAATTCATGTGAGATTGTTATTATAATCTTCCCAAGCTTCAATAACTTTTTGGGGTATTCCATGCTCCAGATACTGGTTAGATAGGAAATTTGCTGAATACCATTCTATGAGGACACTTTCAGTGATATTCTGACAGGGTTTAAATTTGTCTAATAAAATTTTATGGAACTTTGAGTTTTTTCTACTTAGCTGAATAGTAAAACCCAAACTACCTAAAAGACTAATGAAATCACCTGGAGCAAATACATAATAACTACCGTAATCATCCTTAACTGCATTTATCCTCAGATATCCTCTTCTCCGTAACTCCTTGAATTTTTCATTCAAGGTAGGAATATAGATTGAAGGGAAGTCTTTTTTTCTCTGAATATAACTTTGGTTAAACACAAATTGGTCGTAAACCCATAGCTGCCACACGAAGCTAGGAGTCTTAATTAAATGAGCACTCGGTCCCTCTGTCATTAGAAATCCAGGTAGAGTCTTAATAGAAAATCCATGTTTATTGCATAGCTTTAAAAAAAGTTCCTTCTCTTTAAAACTCAACGCATTAAATGCTTTTTTTCTTTGTATCAATAGGTGCTTATAAAATTCATTATATTTTTCCCTTTTTTGTTTTTCTTTCTGGCTCTCCTTCTCTTTAATAAAGTCCATTACCAGCCCGTATAGCGAAGGAATATTTATTAGCTTATTAATTCGATTATACTTGGAATAATACTTACACATTTCGTTGTTCCAATAATGATCGTCAATTATTTGGATCGAATTAAGTGCGTCTGAGAAGTAATCCGATCCAATCGTAATCGTCTTTTCAAGTTCTCCTCCCCTAATTATATTCAACATATAGTATTCATAGGTAGCATCCTTTTCGTAAGGAGTAGCTAAATATGCTACATAATGGTATTCATTAAATATAGCTCGTTCAAGTTCTTTTTTCAGATAAATATTAGGCCTCTCATTTGCAGTCCAATCATTGAAGTGGACATTTAAAATCCAAAAGTCCTTAATTCCTGCTGCTTTATATAATTCGTGTCTTTCTCTCCATATTGCTTCAGGTATTGTGCTACATTGGAATTCAAAGGCCCATCTTTCTCCAGAAGGATGAATAACAATTACGTCCGCCCTTTGGTTGGTCTCCTCTATCCACCACTCTATCTCCACATTAGAATTTGGATATAAAGTTGTTAACCAGGAAGCTATTTGTAGTTTGCCGTTCATATGCCTCTCTGATTCAGGTTCTCCATAAGGGTAGGAACATGTATTTTTATGAGCAAAGTGAAAGACCTTTGACTTTCCTGCTCTAAATTCTAGGAGACCTTTACATGCTGGGCAGAAGATTTCTTGATTTTTACACTGCACCTTAATTTCCTTAGTATCGGTTACTTCCATAGCATTAATTCTATTGCCAGTTATAGTTTCTGCTATAAACAACGTTAATACACCACCCACATAGTGAACATATAATAAGAAAAAGTTTTGTGTTTAAACATTTTAATTATATCAATAATGGTTTAAATTTCCATATTTATTAACCTGTAATGTTCTAGGGTACCTACAGATTACCTTTTCCTTTCTAATCCCTACCCTAGTAGCATATCAATGCAGATTGTTGAATAAATTAAATGTAACCTTATTCTCTGGCATTGAACTCATACCGCTAGTTAAATGGTACCTGCAGCGTTTTATTGTCCTCTATATACTAAATATCATGTTAATGACCTCCTTCTTGCCTCAAAAAAACCATATTCCTCACTAATTGACCCCATATAACTACTGATATAACCCCATTTTTATAGTGTAAAGATTATTCCAACCCCATATTCATACCGATATCGCCCCAACTAACAAGTGGTATCGGTCCAATTAACAATCGATAAGAGTCCAACTAACAAGTTATATTGGTCCAAATAGATAGTGACTTGTACCAATAAAGTATCGGTATGGCCTCTCAATCCATTGATATTACTGGCGTAATATAGTCTCTTAACAAATAAACAATTAAAACAGTATTAACAGAAAAAACATCTTATAACATCAATTCTATTTTTTTCTCTAGTGGATAAATTAGCAATTTATACCCCATCTATATATCTATATTGCAATTTGATTAAGTTTCAACAAAATGCTATCCCATTTTAAGATCTTTGATAAAATAATACACATTAAACAACATTATTCGAGGTCGTTATATGGATAAAGATATAGGGTTAGTTGAACAAGAACAATTATCTATGGATGAAGAACTTTTTGAAGCAGAAGTTAAACCTTCCTATTGGGTTAACCAATCCACTAGTCTTATTAACATGGCCCAAAATCTTAATGTAACTGAACGGCGTATTATTTATACTCTAATAGCATTAGTGCAGCCTGATGACAAAGACTTTAAAAGCTATCTTTTAAGAATTAAGGACTTAGCCGATTTGATTGGCTATAAAGGAAAAAGTATATATTCCCAGGTTGAAAAGGCAATTGACGGAATCATGAACAAGCAAATTGTTATATATTCAACAGATGGTAAACAAAGAATCGTAGATAAAATCCAGTGGGTCCAACAAGCTACTTATATGCAGGGGCAAGGACTTGTTAAGATTAGGCTCTCAGATGCACTTGCCAGGTATTTATTAAACCTTGAATTTTACACAAAATACCGTCTAATTAATGTTCTAAAGCTGAATAGTGAGTATTCTTGGAGAATCTATGAACTCCTAAAAGAATACGAATGGAAAAATAGACCGATTGAGCAGCACACAAAGACAGGAATCAAAAAATGGAAATCTTATCGGATTATGAAAGTATCAGAGATCCGGAATATACTCGGGATTCCTGACGAGACGCTGAAAGAAATGAGTAACTTTAAAGCAGTGGTACTTAATAAAGCCAAAAAAGAGCTCAAAGAAAAGACAGATATTGAATTTGATTACGAAACTTATAAAAAAAACGGCCGTAATATTGATCAGTTTATTTTTTACATTAATCGAAACAACCAGCATAATGAAAGACTTGAAATAGAGTCAATCAAACAAGACATGCAATCTATTCTGTTTTTGCTTATACGCCATGGAGTAAGAAGAGATTATGCTGTAGCATTAGCGGAAACTTTCACTTATGAATATT
Organism: Bacillus sp. UMB0728; assembly: GCF_002858875.1. Taxonomy (NCBI): domain Bacteria; kingdom Bacillati; phylum Bacillota; class Bacilli; order Caryophanales; family Bacillaceae; genus Bacillus; species Bacillus sp. UMB0728. The sequence continues at coordinate 153,648 of NZ_PKLA01000007.1, forward strand.
TAGATGCAAATATTCGTTATGCCTTACAGCAAAACTTATATAATGTTAAAAATACAGCAGGCTATTTAGTAAAAGCTATTGAGGAAAATTACGCTAATTATGAGGGGTTAAAGGAAAAGTCTGATGAAGTACGTCCACTTTTCAATGTGATAATAACCCAAGTGGATCATAGGCTTAGTGAATTAACAAACAATAATAATCAAGAATTAATCCATACATTGAAACGATTCGAAAATTTCCTCTTGCAAAATCCAGATCAAACGGATCTTAAAGAACTTGTCGAAGAAAGAAAACAAGCTATCATACAACATATAACCGATATTCAAAATGCTCGAAAATCATCAAAATATCCTCCTTTATTATTAGAGGATATAACCCACCCTACGATACATGAAATATTTAAAGAATGGAAAACAGAAGAATATGAACAACTCCCCTATTAATATACATTCTTTATAAATCAATAAAAGCATCCGTAATGGGTGCTTTTTTATTTAGTTCGATACATTGGCCTCCCTCCTATATTCTTACGCAAAACTCCTTATTCTAATCACCATCCTAAACCACTAGTGCATTTCTAACTTTTTTGGCTAACTAGATTAAGAGGCGTTCCTTCTGGCTGCGCCTGTTAGAATATATGCCTCCTCTCTATTGATAACTAGGCTAGCTTTAAAATCTTTCAAGTTTTAGAGTGAGGATATACGTAATTTAAAATAACATATGAAATACCATTGATTTTCCTGCAGAAATAAATCATAATTTACGAGAACGCACGTTCTGGATAGGAGGAAGTTATATTTTGAGTAAAAATAGTTATCTAGTTTTTAATAAAGAAGGAAAAAGTCATTTGTGGCTTACTAAGCCTAAGTTTGATCAAATTAGTCGTTCTAAAATTATAACTATTATATGTCAAAGTATGGAGTTTCATATGCCAGTTATTATTACATATGCTGATAAAGGAACCCCATTTTTGATTATTGGAGATATTCACTTCTTTAACGAATTAGATAATTACATAAAGATAGTTGATAAGTTTGAACATACTGAAGCAATAGCGATTGAGAGTATCGTGGATATACAATACCATGAAAACCTTGATTAATTAGGCATCATATAAGAATCCTGCATGTTTAAGGGGCTTAAAATAAATATAAATGCTAAGAATATGTAAGACTGAACAGCCTGGCAGTCTCAAATTACGTTTTTAACCAAATCAACAAAACTGTAACTTTGATTTTAGGTACATGTCCAATCACTGATGAAATAATGTTTGGGGTGTTTTGTATGGCAGAAATTCTTCCTTCGGAGGATAAGGATCTGGCATTAGAATCTATAGTGAACGACTTACTAATTCGTTCTTTAGATAAAGATATTGGTTCCATTAAACAATCTAAATTGAAGCTTAAGGGCTCATACATTAAATTGTTAGAAGATCTCCATGATATTGCTATAAAGGAAGCCTCTCAAATCAAAAAAATGATGATGAAAAAAGGGATTAAGATTCTAAGTCAAACCGTCATTAATAGTGATTTTGTTAGCTACCAATACATCGTGAGAGGATATACATCCGAGTTTAGATTTTTAAAGCCGGCCTTAAAAAAACATGTGGAAAATAGATTGGAACTATACCTAAACAAACTATAGATAAAAGGTTAGGTCACCCAAAGAGCATTTGATTTAAGGGGTGTCAAAAATTGACGGGCGGAGATTTCAACGAATTATGTTGCTAAGAACACACGAGCTTTCTTTTTTGAATGCCCTAACCTTTAGTTAATATTTGAAACTGCAGCACAACCTTGAATAGTGGTAGTAGGGTTTAATTAATTGCTGTGAGCTGGCATCCACCTTAATTATCACACATGGGTTTCACGGAATAGTCAGCCCCACTCTGTACTAAATAGAAAATTTCACTATTTAATCTAAAGAGACATCTACTTCTTCCCCTCTCCTTTATAGACCCTTTTTCCAAAATTACTACTCCACCATCCAAAATAGAGCTTAGTACAGACAGGAATGGTTAAACCATGCCCCTGAGGGTGCACTGGAAGGGTAACAGCCTATCGTTAGGAACTTTACTAAAGCGGGAATGCTAAGAATCCCCTCCTTTGTCGATTTTATATCATACTCTTTAATTGAGTACCGCATTCTATTTATTTACTCTCCGAACCTGGTGTGGTATAATTTACCTATGGATTAAGATTTGGTAGGAAGAACTCTTCCTATACAGCTACTAATTTTAATCTCTATCTATCCATTCATTCATGTACTAATTTAGACCTTTCTCTTATTACGTTTTCTGCGTGCTGAGAAGGTCTCTTTTTTTGTTTTTTATTATATAAATTTCATTTATCCAGCCTCTGGAGACAGAGCGAAAAAAGTTCCAGTCAGGTAGGCTGAGCAATAATGTTCTGTTGCCGTACGGAGAGAGTCCGGGGCAGTGCTGGGCAGAGAGTGTCTAGGAGCTGAAAGCTAGATATAGATATAGATGGCCCGGGCAGCTGCCTTCCACCTAGGGAGTTACCGGCGCTGTCTTCCCCGCAGCCGAAAGGATTAAGTGTGCTCAGTTCCGCCGGGGGACATGTCGTAGCTACTTTCCTATGGCCAAGGAGCCTAGGGTTGAAAGTATGAAGTATATGGCCCGGTGCTCGGCCAGGAGATGGGCTGTAGCAGTTGGCTAATCCAGCTTATTCCTCAGTGATGCTATTATTGCTGATCCGAAGAGCCAGGAGCGAGGGTCTTTAATAGTGATTTTGTTAGCTACCAATACATCGTGAGAGGATATACATCCAAGTTTAGATTTTTAAAAACGGCCTTAAAAAACATGTGGAAAATAGATTTGAACTATACCTAAACTAACTAAAAGTTTAGGTCAACCAAAAGAACATTTGATTTAAGGGGTGTCAATAATTGACGGGCGGAGATTTCAACGAATTATGTTGCTAAGAACACACAAGCTAGAATCCCCTCCTTTGCCGATTTTATATCATAATCTTTAATTGAGTACTGCATTCTATTTATTTACTCTCCGGACCTGGCGTGGTATAATTTACCTATGGATTAAGATTGGGTAGGAAGAACTCTTCCTATGCTGCCACTAATTTTAATCAATATCTATCCATTCATTCATGTACTAATTAGACCTTTCTCTTATTACGTTTTCAGCGTGCTGAGAAGGTCTCTTTTTTTGTTTTTTATTATATAAATTTCATTTATCCAGCCTCTGGAGACAGAGCGAAAAAAGTTCCAGTCAGGTAGGC
>NZ_PKLA01000008.1:0-123147 GCF_002858875.1 Bacillus sp. UMB0728
GGAAAATGGGAGAAAGGCAGTAATGACAAGGGTTTGAGAGAAGGGGGAGAATACACTTTAATTTTGCGACTACATAGAAGGGCAGGGTTTTTTGAAATAAGAATCTAAGGTGATTTGGAACTTTGTAGGGGAAAGGGTTAAGGGATAGTGGAAAATCTAAATGGAAAATTGATACAATGTAAAAAGGTGGGTGAGGAAATGAAAGCCGATGAAAAATTGATTAGGGAAATTGAAGAGTTCGATGATGCATTTCCTGATGGAGTATTTGCAATCCCAAGAAATCATAATGACCCAAGAGTAAAAGTTAGAGCGTTATGGGATTACTGTAAAGAAAATAGTGTTGACCCAGAGGATTTAAATGAAGAAGAAATGAAACAATTCCTTCAATACTAAACAGAGAGTTTGATAAGTCTTTTATCGGATTTTCTTTTGAAGAGGGGGAATGTGGGATGAATCAAGTAATTGAGGCATTGCATCGCAATTTAGATTCCATTCGAGACTATAACGTTCAAAAGTTAGCAATTTTCGGCTCATACGCTCGTAATGAAGAAAGTGAAGATAGTGATATTGACATTTTAGTAGCCTTTAAAGAAGGACATACAACATTCCGCAACTTCATGGGATTAAAACTGTACCTTGAAAGTTTACTTGAAAAAGAAGTGGATTTAGTCTCTGAAAAAGCGGTCAAAAATGAACGACTCCTTTACATTATGTAGGATGCGATTTATCTTGAAGGACTATAATATTTTTTTGAAAGATATTTTAAAAGAAAATTTGAACTAAAATTCAATCTGAACAAAGTTGTGTCTAATAAGCATCAGTGTAGAAAAAGTGAAACGATTTCTTGCTTACTAAGTTAAATGCCTATAATATACTTAAAGAAACAGGGGGATAACATTCCTCCCTGTTGTAGTAGTAAGTCAGTTAATGAATATCCTTATGGATTCATTCAATTAACCTCTTGGTGGGTAAGGGTCATTTCCGTAGCTGTTTTTTTCTCGGATTCTTCCTTTTAGATTATGAATAACAAGTTCTGATTGCTGATTTTTTGCAATACCCCTACCATATGCGATAGCTTCACGCTGGGTATCGAAAATTTTTGTAGCTCTTGAATTTCCTGCACCCTTTACTTGAAATCCACCACCAGAATGCGGTGTAACATGCTGATTCTTCCTCATTTTTACATCACCTCATAAGTTGATATGGTGTGGGAGGCGAACGTAAGGTCCTCTTTTATGAAAATAAAATTTGTTGTAATATAAACTTGGATATATAACACTATGGCTCTTATTTGTTCTGCAAAACAAATAAGGGCTTTTCTATTTTAGCTTTCTCTTTAACTCTCGTTCGAGCTTCTGCATTTCTCTTTTTACTTGTTTATCTACTTCTCTATTTAGCTCTCTAATTGTTCTATTAACTTGTGAAGTATTGATTTTCACCCTTACCATATGGTTCACCTCCTCTTATGTAATCCTTTTTCGTTTGTTCCCCCACAATATAGAATTATAGCACCTTATCCCTTTGTTAACAATATATAGTTATTTGTAGGTTTAGTTAATACTATATGTTGTGTTTTGTTGGGTATTATTATAATTTATTAAACATGAAAATATTAGAATATTTAAGAATGCTCAAGAATAAGGAAGGAGATGATAGAGTTTCAATAATTTCTACTCAATTTCCTCATTTGCCATAGATGTTCCAATCATTTCAGCATAGCTCTATATTTTTGAACATCTCCTTAATCATTCATTTTTTGTATTTGTCATCTTTACTTACTTGTTTAACCCTGTTCTATCATCGAATATTCTTTCAAGAGAAATCTATAATATATCATTCTTAATAAAAACAAGGAATTCTATTAAGAAGAGTTAAAACAGGATGTTCTAATCTATTAAACGGATTAGGCAGATTAAACAGGAGGCACATATCATATGAGTAAAAATGGAGATGACCGTACAGTAAGTAATAATTTTGGGGCTACCCTTAAGTTCTGGAGAGAAAAAAAAGGATTAAGTCTCCAAGAACTATTTGAAAGAACAGGTGTATCAAATGGCTACATTTCTCGTTTGGAAAGAGGAGAACGTAAAGCTCCAAGTGTTCCTATTTCTGCTAAACTCGCAGATGCTCTTGGAATTCCACTTTCGTTGTTATTAGACATTTCAACGTCTGACACTCCGATTGATGAAGCTCCCTTAGTAGCGGAGTTGATTTTGTATAATGATTGTAAACGGGATGCTGATAATCTTTTTAGTAAAGACGAGAAGGAATCTTTTATTCAAATCATTGAATTTATTCTCGAAATGAGCTGGGATGAAGATAACCGAATTAAACAGTTATTCGACCTCTCAGAACTGATTGATGATTTTAAAGAGGTAAGTAAATAAATTTGGAAATTAGGGGACTCTTTTAGGGTCTCCTATTTTTAACAGGAGGAAGAAAAATATGAGTTTTAATGGGTCAGAGAAAGAGTTCTTAATGACGTTGTTTTTAGGTCGGAAGAGAATAATCGAAAAGGAACTTGGTTTGGAATTAGAAAGTGTCCAGTTTGAAAAACATTATGAAGGTCTTAAAATTGATATGTATGCTATAAGCAGTTTAGGGGTAGAAGTATTTGTGGAAAACCTATTGCTTAAGAGTAATAAGACACATCAAAACAAGATATTAAAAATTATTGAGATGATTGAAAGTGGCATTATCGTTTACATTGCTTCAGCATTTCATAGTAAACACCTAAAAGAATTACAAGATGTAGTCAAGAAGTCTGGTAAACCGATTACTCTATACTTTGCAGAACTAAATCCCGATATATTTGCACCCCTACAAAGATTGAACCATATGCACAAGCTAAAAGTTTACGAAAATCTAAACTTGTTAAATATAGAGAATCCTATTCGGCTTTTAAGAAAGGAAAGTATTGTACAACCGTTTGTTGCTAAAAGATTGGAACAACAGCAACAGGAAACCCTTAGTGACCTTGAAGCAATGAGAAAAAAGGAAAATGAATTTCTGTTAAATTCACTGAGAAGTCGTATCAAATACTTCTTGCCTTTTCATCGAGAGAAGGCACACTTACAAAAATTACGTATTATCAGTTTTGGAGCTGGTCGTAGTGATTGTAATTATTATGTATCGTTGAGTGATAGAAGAAATATCGCTTTTGTAGAGTTAAGATTTAGTGATAACAATAGAAAAATATACGATTCTATCAAGGAAAAAGAAAATGTTATTCAAGAGAGATTTGATGGAGCAGTTCGATTTAAGGATAACTGTATATCAGTGACGATTAAGCCTTCAGAAAGTATTGAGAAGACAGTTGAAAAATTGGTGGATATTTTTGAGAAAATGATTATCGCTTTCTCGAACTATACTTATTATTTCTATCAGGACAAAAAGGAGATGTGGCAATATCACGAGCAAGGGATATAAAAAATTGTTAAGGCATTGGGTAATCCAGTGCTTTTTTATATACCCTTAAATCTTTTGATAAATTCCCTACCAAATTCTCTCGTATTTAACTTAATGCGGTCATTGGGTTCATATTCAACCCCAAAAGAAAACTCTTCATTTAATCTTTTAAGCTCCCTGTACATGTTTTTCACAAGTATTTCATTTCCATCGGCTACCTGATAAATGACAAGTTTAGGTAGGGCGTTGCCATCATCATATTGAAAAATCTGATAAATTCCATTAATAGATTTTACCTCAATTACTTCCAGCAATTTATTCATGCAATAGCCTCCGAACGAATTCCATTTGTATCCATATTATATCATGTATTTTCTAAACTTTTCTTTAATTATGTAGGTTCAAATAGCGTTTGTTACATAAATATATCTGAAGATTTGCCAAAGAAGTACCTACCAATTTCATAATAGTGCTTAAATTCATCATACCTTTTCGGCAACAGTTCCGAATAATTTGCACAATAGTTATGAAAATGTTCATACCTTCCTTTATAGGGAGGGGGCTTTTATTTTCCTGAAATTATCTTTTTAGTAATTTGAGGTGTTATCCGTTCCACAATACAGGGATACAACAATGTCGGGTGTTATTAAACCAAGGATTTAGAATTAATTACGTTACATCCATCTATAATATAAGACTAATAATTGAAAGAGAGGGAATCGTAGCATGGACTTAAAATTAAAAGACAAAGACACTCTAATTGAAAGTGTTGGTCTTCCAATTCCTTTGCAAATTAGCTTGGAGAAAAGGGGAAAGACGGTTGTAAATCATAGATATGTAGAGGATACCAAGGAGCTTCAGATATACTGTTCTTCCTGTAATCGTTGGCATCCTGTTTACAGATTAGTGGATGGGTCATGGATTGATATAAACCTAACGTACAAGTTGTGCAACGCAGGGAAAGAACGAGCTTACTTTGATACCTACTGTAGCCATTGCTATTCTAATCGTCATATTAAAGGTGATACAAGTACAGTAGTGAAAGATGCAGGGGCGAAAGCAGTTGAAGTAAGTAAAGAAAAGGTTACTAAGTCAGTGGAAGAAGAACAGTATCTTCCCTGGAGCGAGAAGGCAGGAGGGATTCAGCAAACTATTTTTCTCGAACCTGGTCTGGATATGTACTTGAAGCTATACGGTGTTTATCACAACAAAAAGAAAAACCAACTACTCAATGAAATCATTGCTGAATTCAAAGCCAAGAACCCAATCAATCTATAAAACTGCACTGCAATCACCTTTCCTAAATTTGTCCGATTAAGGAAAACCTAATAGTTTCTATATCAAATTTTATATCAAAACCCTATCATATCTAAAAACAGGAAGGAGGAGAGAACTTTGAAACGTAAAGATGGGGGGCTTTACTACAAGGTTCAAGAAGTTGCTTATCTATTAAACCTTTCCCCTGCCACCTTGTTCAACCTTATCAGGAATGACCGCCAAATGAAGCAGGAAGGGAAGGAAGGCTTCTTACCAAATGTAACAAAGATAAACAATATCCAGCATTTTAAGAAATCGCAAGTAAAAGAGATTCGAGATGGTATTGCTAATCTAAAAAAGGGAGACTTGAAGCAATATCGAAAAGAAACCACTTATCAAAAGTTAAAGCAGGAAAACGAGAGCCTAAAGAAAAAACTGGCTCAATTAGAAGGGAGAGAGAAAAGGTGAGAATCATTGAAGGGCAAAAATACCTTACCACAGGTGATTTAGGGGCATATGTAAACCGTAGTCCAGCTACAATCGTAAAATGGTGTAAGTACAGCGATAGACTGTCTGACAGTGGAAATGAACGATTGATTCCGAAGCCCCTTGTGGTTAATGGTCAACGATTGTTTACAACAGAACAGGCATTAGCGGTTAAGGAGTTTTCTGAGTCAAAGAAATATGGAAAGATGGCTGAATTTAATCGAAAAAGTCTTGGTAAACGGGGTGCAGATATTGAGAAAAGGATGAAAGCAAGGGAAAAAGAGCAGGAGAAAATGCAGGAAGAAAAGAAAGAAAAGGAACTGGAAGTGACTCTGTCTAAGGTTAATCGAAGAGCGGTTGATTATACAAAACGATTTCAGCATATTAAAAAGAACTTGTAGCAATGATACAGGTTCTTTTGTGTTTTTTGGTTGAATATTAGATGAATTGAGATGAAAATAGAAAGTGGATTTTTAAGGCGAAAAGGGTAGTTAAACTTTGATACATAAGGCTTCACAGCATCTTACAACTTTCGGAAAACATAAACCTATATATAGCAAAGAAAAAAATGAAAAAACTGATTTGAAATGTCGCATACCTTTATCTAAAGTAGGAATAAAGTTTTTTAGGGCTTTACTGTTTTATTCATTTTTTCGGCTTTACAGCCTTCTATTGGAATTCAACAGTTTTTATTTGAAAGGTCGATGGTATTTTAAAAAAATCAAGAGTAACTTTTAACTAAAATCTGTTAGAGGGCAAAACACATACATGAAAATTGTCGTAGTTCCCTTTCCATGAATTGATTATATCTCTTGGGGTTGCTTCTATTGTAAATAATCTAAGTTATTTCAACACAATAATAAATAGGAGCCTCTACAGGCGGTATAATGGATATTTTTCGGTGACTCCCTTTAAAAAAGCAGTTTTTAAAGGTAATACATACGTTTAAAAAGCAAATATCATCCTTTACCTATAAGTCCCCTGATTACCTATAGAACCATTCTAAGACGTTGTAGAACCACTCTAAGCTATTTCTTGATTAAAGCAAAAGATATAATCAAATAGAATTTATTTGCGATAAACAAGCAACATGACATTGCTATATTAGAAATTTTAAGGAAGGAGTAGAGCGAAGTTGTACACAGTAGAAACTATTTTAAATAGAATTAACGATACAGGCTATAGAATCAATCCATTCTATGTCCAGGAAATGTTAAAGCATTCGGTAACGGAAAAGGAAAATATAAGGGTGGACCTTTTAAAATATGCGGAAATTGATTTTACAAGCAATCGTGATGTTATAGGATTTATTAATAACAAGTTATTGAGAAGAGAAGGTATTCAGGGAAAAACGATATCCAATAAAATCTTGGAGGAGTTATTTGAAGAAACAAATAATCTCTTTTTTCAAAAGCTAATTGCTTTCAGAAAATGTCATGATAGATATAAGAAGGGGGTTTCTTTTATCAAAGCTGTCATTGATTCGGAATTTAACAAAGATAATGATGACAGTGTTACTGCGTTTTTAAATAAAGATAAATTTGAAGTAATCTGGATTAGTCCAGAAGCCAAGCTAAATTCGGTTGGCGGAATTAGCCTATCAAATCCTCCTTTACCGTTTTCCACTGAGGATATTAAAAATATATTTGTTAGTGAATACATTGCTATTCCCTGTAATGAAATGGATGGAGTTCTATATATTCTAAATAAATACGGAAACCTTCTGAATGCGGATAATTATATTGTAATTGGAACTACCCTTTATGCTGATTTAAGGTATAGTAAATGGAACGACATTCCTTTTCCACCTTCAGACGAGGAAGAAACAAAGCATATGGAAGATTTCCGTAGGGAAATTGGCATAGATTATCACGGAGATAAAATAAAAGGGGAAACGGAACAGTAGGAATATTCATTCTTCCCAATCCGTCACTTATTGAAATAGGTTTTGAAAACAATCACTATTTATACAAGAATCTGATACGTTTTGCAAAAACATGACCGATAGAATATTCTATCGGTTTTTCCATGCAATCGTTCAATACGAATGATTGCTTATTCCAAAAAGTAAGAATAAAATAATGGTATGGTAAAAATAAAGTATTAGTTTGAGGTGGCACAATTGGAGCTTAAACTTTTTTATAAAACACAGAGGGAACTGGCTTCGGCATTGAACTCCATAATAGATGCATATTGGGAAAATTAAATAGATGAAAAGATTCTTATAAAAGAAGTAGAGGATATTTACAAAAATAATCCGAACAAGGTACTAAAGAACGGTGACTTTACAACTATTCTTAAGCAACAATGCGGAAAAAGGCGACTTGAGATTGTAGATAGAATTTTGGATATGAAAGGCTTTGATAGCAAGTAAGTTCGGTATTTAAAGCATTAGGAGTAAGTTAATATTGAATTATATGAACTGCTGGGGATTAACTTCTCCAGCATATTTTTTAAGGAAACGATGGGAAGTTGGGAGAGGGAACATGAATATCTTTTTAGATACGAATGCCATATATTATGACCCCTTCTTTAAAAAGGGGAAAAATAGAATTCTATTAAACTTTGCAAAACATGAAGACGTAAAAATCAACATATGTAAAACTGTATATATCGAACTTTTTAGAGCACATAAGGTTTTTATTGAGCAACAACTGAAAGCGGCCAATGAATCAATGGTTAAATTAAGCCCTTTTTTAGATAAGACAGCCCAAAATTTTATTATTGATATAAAACTTGATGACATTTTGGATGATTTCCATAAGCAGTTTAATTATTTCCAAGACGAAAGCCAAATCGAAATTATTGAGTACGATGGGGATGTATTAGAAGATATTATTGAAGCTGACATGTATGAGAAAAGTCCATTTATAAAGCAAGGGAACATTACTAATAATAAAGGTCAAAACGTAAAAACCGTAAATAAGGCGATAAGGGATGCGATTATTTGGTATTCGTATCAACGATTTGCAGAGAAAAATAAGTTAGAAGACTGCTATTTTATTTCTAATAATACAAAAGAATTTGGCGATATTGGCTCTAAAAGCAGTCCAAAGGAAATGCCATATCCCCTCCATCCTGAAATTAGTAAGAATAGCAAGATAACTGCATATAAAAATATACATGATTTTCTCGCCCATAATGACGAACAGATAAAGAGATTGTTTAAAGATTTACATACAAAAGTTTTATCGAGTGAGTTATTTGATAAGTTGGTAGAAGAATTAGAAGATGGCATCGGAGAAGAGTTGATTAATCAATATTTTGCAGAAGAAATTTCATCCGAAACTTATAGTTTTCTTTCCAATATGCAACCGAATGGGATACATGAGGATTATTTTATGCCAGGTTACGTTGACCCCTTATTATACGGAAATATTAGTGATATTCGCTTAAGTGAAGTAGATGTATTTGGTGACTCCATTTCCGTTTCAGTAGATGTTGACGTGGAAATGGAAGTAGATATCTATATATATAACCCTGTTCATGATGATTTAGATGAAAAATTTGAAAGTTATGCTACTGATATGGTAAAGGTTACGGAAAATATAGTCTTTTTGCTTCCAGTAGATATAGAAAAGGAATTGGATGTCGATAACTTCTCTTTAAGAAAGTATATTGAAGGGAATGAACCAGACTATCTTAGTATTGAAATAATCGAATGTGAAAATATAGACCATACGGATATGTTTCGTGAGGAAGAATATGAGGAATAAGGTGAGGGAAAAATGATTTTTAAATCGAATCCAGATATCTATAAGAATGCTTATCCAAATTGGCAAAAATCAATGAGAAAGTTTGATGAACAATTTGCTTTGTACTCCGTTCAATTTAAAGATTCTGCGGATAAGTTAATAAATGATGTTGGTGAGAACCGAGGGCATATTGCTGATAGTATTATCAATCCAGCTTTATTTCTTTACCGACATTCAATTGAGTTATGTTTAAAAGCAATTCTCTATAAAGTTTATCTTGATAATGGTGTCGATTACGAAAAACTCAAGGAAAAACTTGAAGGACATAGCTTAGATAGCTTATGGTCGAAGGTAAATAATGAGGTAAGGAATAAATATGGCTTTTTAGATAATCAACAAGCTAAGAACGAACTTAAGAAAATTGGTAAGTTAATAATGGAACTACATAATACTGATGACAGCTCCATGACTTTCAGATATCCCTTTGATAAAAATTTAGAAGAGTATCAGCAGGGGGATGGGAAAGAAAGTTTTGGGATTGACTTCAATCATATGCAGAAGGAAATAGATTACATTCATTCAAGATTGTATTATTGGATTTATGAAAGGATTGCAAATCGGGAGGAGTGGTAAATATGGAGGATACACAACTCTACTTTTGGAAGCCATTAATGGAGAGGTATAAAAAAGAGTTATCTATGGTTGCGGAATATTACAATCGAACGATACCATCATTTGGAGACATTGAGAAAGAGGCTACTGATTACGCTGATTCTATCTATAATAACTTTCCAGCAGACGAAAATAATGACCCCGCCACAGTTGCAGATTTTGCTAATGATGAAGGGATACAACTTTACGAACTTTTGAACACAATGAAAAAGAATCATCTGTTGATGACAATTTCAATGATGTGTCAGATTTGGGAACAGCAATTAATCAAGTTTACTGTAACAGAGATGCGTCACTTTTTATCATTTGATAATAATGCTTTATCTTTCGGTGATGCCAAAAAGATTTTTGAATTACATGGGGTTATATTTAAAGAGTTATTATCCTGGAATAAAATAAGGGAAATGAGGTTACTGGTCAATACAACCAAACATGGTGATGGGGAATCAGCCAGAAAACTTAGGAAGATTAGACCAGATTATTTTGAACTCGATATTATAAAAGGAACAGATACATTGGAACTTGCAGGAGCAGTATTGTTAGATTCATATTCCCTTATGGTGGCGGAACAAGATTTTAGAAGCTACGTAGAAGCAACAGAAACATTTTGGGATGAAATGCCTGAACGTGCTTATTCAAATGTAGATTCTATCATATCAGCATTCAACAAAAAGAGATGAACTAATTTGAGATTTTTGGTAAAGCTGAAATTTATAAAGTTGTATGCAATAAACGAGCCTTTAAGGCTCTTTTTATTTTGGCAAAAATTTAGGTGGATACATGGAAATAATCTATTTCATATCGTTTGGGTGACAAAATAGTCAACCGCCATAGAACAGTTCTACTATAGGCAATGATGAACCACAGAGGTAAAATTATATTATAAAAATAATAACATCTAAGAAGGAGGGTTTTTGATATGAAACCATTTACTGAAACTGAAAAGAATATGAGCAATATGGAGAGCAATAAAAACGATAAGATAAATCGAGAGAGAATAGAGCAAATGGCTTTTGACTACAATCATCAGGAAAGAGTTGAACATGTTAATAAAACGGTTGCACAGTTTGATGCTATGTTTGCAAGATTGAAAGCCTCTAAAAATGGTGAAGACAAGTAATGAACCAAGGGAATTCAAGAAATATAAAAGAAAGGCAGTACCGTAAACAACTTAGAATCGATAGGCTAAAAAACGGAATGAAGGCCAAGGGTGCAACTGGGAAGGAAATTAGAAATGCTGTTTTCAAGTTAAAACAAAACGAAGATAAAAAGATAGAAAATGGAGCACAAACGAAATACGTAAAGTCATCATCAAAAAAGGTAAAAGTCCTTTTGCGACAAGAACTTTTACAAAATAGAAATATTGAAATATTAACCACTACAAACAGTATAGCAGAGCACAAGATAACAATTCCAGAGAAGATTACCAAGCATAAAGAATTTATGGAGTACATGCAGACTTTGGATTTCCGATTTTACTTTGGCGGTTTTCAGAATTGGAATACAAATGAAACAAGAGCATGTATATTTTTTGAAGGAAATAAGGCATGGATAAAGCAAGATGATAAAGGTGTATATAGATACTATTCTAAAGATGCAGAAAAGCATACGGTTCATGGCTTGAATATTTTTGACTTGATTGAAATACGTGAAGGTGTTGAAATCGGCTCTGTATATAGTATGAATAATGCCAGAAGAAGATTGGCTTCCAATTTAGGTATCGTTTATTCAGAGAGACAGTGGGAAATCTTGCAAGAGAAAAAGTATGAAAAAAATATGGATATCATTCAACGAGCAGATATTGAAATACAAAGATATTTTCCAAATTTGTTTAACTTTATTCAAAGTTATTTGCCCTTACTGAAACATTTAAACGAATGGGGATTCAAGCATATCTTGGAAAAGGAACAAAGTTTTCAGGAAGAAAGTGTCTTCTTCCAATCTACTACGCATATGGAAAAGATTGTGGGCAGAGACCAAACAATATGTAGCCGAGCTGTTAATATGTTTGCAGTATTAGGATTAATTAAGAAGATTCGGGAAGAAGATACACCAGGTATCCTTATGAGTGTAGCCCAAGCTATTAAAGGAAGGCGAAATGAGTTTAAATTAGTTAATTTCTATACTGTTCCTGCCCTTAATCATCAAGTTCTTTTGAAAGCAGAAAAACGTGTAGAGCGATTAAATGAACATGGTATTACAAGCACGTGGCTTATTTCAAAAAAGAAAATAGAACAGTGCTTTAGTGAAGGATTTGCGGAGAAAGTATATGTAAAACCCATGTCTATTCGGGAACAATTATTGGAGGAATCCTTAAAAGAACATTTGTATTATGATATTGAACCTGCTGATTGATTGGCAGGTTTTTTGTGTTGGAGAATAGGGGATTCATTAAACACTATGTATATATCGCTGACTGCATAAATAAAACTACTATATTATGTTTTAAACTAAATCTCGGAATCTCTAAACGAACATCATATTTTATTATAGAAAAATTCCAAAAAAACATTCAAGATTTTATATTTATGTCATTCGGCTTCTTTTCGCCTTTAAAGGCTACTATTCGTCTTATTCAACTAAATCTAAGATAACTTAGAAAAGTCAAAAGACAAAAGAAGACTTTTATTCAAAACAGTTTTGGAAGGACAAACCAACAAACAAACTGCTCTATGTCATTAAATTGAAATCGGTTTGCCTCAAATCATATTTTGACAACAAGATTATTCTTATTAAATATTTTGAAGGAATCCCTTAAATCTCGTTAATAATAATTTGCAGTGTTTTGATGAATAACACCAAGTTACTGCTTATGTAACAGACTTTAGTTAATATCCCTTGATTCATTTGGAATTTGACAACTGCATTAAATGGTTTTTGTTGGAAGGTTCTTTTGGTAACAAAAGAACAGTATGTAGCATAAACGGATTATCGAATAGCGGAATTAATTCCATCCAAATAGTATTTAAAACATATTTATATGGAAGCTCAGACTATATAGAACAGCTATGCTATCGTTTTTCCCTTGTATATTTCTTATAATTTATTTATCAAGGAAAAGGTTAATAGCAAAAATATATAAATGAGACTTATCATTTTCAATGAAGGGAGCTTACAGAATTGACAACTGAACAAATTAAATTGGACATCGACCAATTGGAAAGAACGTTCTTTATTCATTCGCTTCAACCACTGGCGACAGAAGAGTTGGAGCAAATGCAGGAGAAAGTAAAGGGGTTAAAAGAAGCCTTTTTAGGAACTTGCTTTATAGGTAGTAGCGTTGAGGAACTGGAAGAAATGCGATTTAAGTTAGCGGAAATTAGTTGCAACATCATTATCACTTTAAAAGAACGGTTGCATCTGAACATAGTAGACGATATTAGAAATCTCGAAAACGTATATAGAACAGCTTAATGAAAAGAAGGAGGCAGAAATAGGTGAAAAAAGATATGAACGGACAGAACTTTTTTGCAAGAGACTTTAAACAATTAGAGGTTTGGAAAAAGGCGGTGTCATTAACAGAAAAGGTTTATAAATTAGCGAAAGGATTTCCGCAACATGAACAGTACGGTCTGAGGTCGCAAATCGAGCGTAGCTCCAGTTCGATTTCATGCAATTTGGCGGAAGGACAAGGATATGCAGGTATCTTTCCTAATCAAGAAATCCACTTCTACGCAATTGCGAACGGTTCTGCATACGAGGTAAGAGCACAGATAGAGCTAATTTATCGGGTCGGCTATGTGAATTTAGAAACCTATGAGGAGTTAGAGAATGAAGTTTGCCAGATTATCAAAATGCTTATTTCTTTAATTAAGAAGGTGAAAAGGGAGATTGCTTAAGTGCTATAAAATATGCTTCCCATGCCATCGCTAATTCACTGCAACTATCTATAGTAAATTGGATTATTAATATTTTTTTAGAAAAAGTATTGACGAATAACTATAATCTATGTATAGTATGTCCATAGGCAATGGAAATAGAGTTGTTGCCTAAAAAAGATTTTTTGAAACTAATTCATACATTTTTAAAAATGTATTATTATCTGATTTCGGTAAGAGGCCGAATCTATCTATTGTAACTTCATATAGGTTTTGAATATATCCTAAAGGATTTTCCTTTAAGGTTATTTATTCCTATGTGTTATTTACAATAAATAGATTCGGTCTTTTTGTCGTTCCTTGAAAAATTGATAATGGAAACTCTTTTATTGTATTGACCGCTATTGGTCAGGATTCAACAAGGAACAGGTCTTTATTTGATAACAACGTATGGAAACTACGGGAATTTTAAAATTGGAGGAATAAAAAATGGGATATCAAGAATCATTTATTAAATTCAAAGATGAAAAAACTTTGGTACAAGAATTGAGAAGATATGAGAAATATGAAAAGGATAGCGACCTTGTTCGCATTGTATGCGTAGATAGGGTTAAGAAACAAGTTTTCCCCTTTAATGAAGGTGAATTGGTAGCGGTGGTTGGAGGAGATAGAGGTCAACAAAGAGATAAGGAAAGATTACAAAAAGAATTAGGCATTAGAAATATTGTGGATATAGTATTTGTTGATAATCCGATTTATTGGGAAATGGCGGAGGATAAGGGCGTTAGATTTACAGATTTTTTGAAGGAGCACTTTATACAACTGTCAAAGGGTGAATATGAAGAAATCTTAAAATAATCTATGGGATTCAATAATAAAGAATTTTACTAATATGAGGAGGAAATAATTATGCAAAACCAAGTAATCACAAAAGGAAATGATTTTCAAACTTATTCAATTGGTGGGGGATTAGAATTCGATGAAAAACAGATGTCATTTTTCATCGGTAATCAATACGAAGCGGCCAAGTTAGAATTGCAAGGTCTTTTTACTACGAGTGAGTTATGGATTATTGTAGATAGTCTTAATGGAATTCCATATTCTCCTGAACAGTCGGCAAAATTCATTGTAAATGAGTTTGTTGAAGACTATATCCAACATGGTATTGCCGAAGGTTTATTAGATTTTGTTCATAGCCTATTACCAAATAAGTTGGAAAAGTTAACGGAATTTCAGGCATTTACCACTTTAAAAATGGTCTCTGAATTCCTTGAAACGGATTTGGATGAAAAGTTAAACCAAGATAGTGAGGAACTATTAAACGGAATCTTCCAGATATCTGATAGGGAAATGATTATTGATGAAGAAGAAGAGTGTTGCGATTGTGGTTGGGATAATTTTGAACTTAGTTGGGAATTAGGGTTTCAAAAACTCCATCATATTGGCACGATATTCGCACTTAAATTCGGTATAGTTATTGCTGTTAGATTTGATGAAGGGGAATTCACATTATATGAAGACTGTGAGAATTGTGGGGAACTTCACTTCTTAGAATCGTATTCAATCCATGAATTAATAGAATTAGATGTGATGGAAGAAGCCAAGTATTTGATTGAAGAAAATTTTACAGATGAAGATTAATAGCAAGAGCAAAGAGTTGGAGATTAACTATCCCCGACTTATAACTGAAACTTTAGTCATAAGTCGAAATGAATTTTAAGGAGGAATAAATTTATGCAAAATGTAGTAATTGAACACGAATTTACAATTGATTTTCTTGATGTTGAACCTGAGTGGTGGGGATTTAATCAATTCCCTATGGAAACAGAGCTTGACGATTATTCTTTCAAAGCTAAACAGATGGTGTATATGTTGAATGAAGTTTATCAAGGTACAAAAAGAGAACTAACAGGAGTTTTTGATTTAAATGAAGCAGGGCTTATAGTCAATGCGTTTAATGGACACTTATATTCTCCTGAATTGCCCAATAAAAAAGTGTTAGTTGCTAATGTAGCAGACGATATTCAAATTAATTTAGCAGATGAAATATTTGGTGTTGATGCCGATAAGCTATTGAAGAAATTGAATCAACTAACAGAGTTCCAGGCTTTTACGGTAATAAGAATGGCCTTTGAATTTTTGTATTCACGATACAGAGAAGCGATTGATACGGAAAATCAGAACGAAAAGCTATTAAGTGCAATTTTTAATGTTGGAGAAGGTGGGGACCTTTAATGGTCTCCAATGATTGAACTTTAATTAGAGAAAAAAAGATTGTTTAAATATTAAATTTAGATTGAAAAGGAGAATTTTGATATGAATAAAGTAAATAAGAAGGAAAACAACATGGGACTTGGGCAAATGAGACAACAATTAGCGTTAGAAAGAATAAATCATCTTTCAGCATTATTATGTTACAAATATGGTTTGGATACTGTAGTCTGCCAACATGTAAACAAAAAAGATTTTGCTATTTTTGTTATCTGTGAGTGTTGCGGTGAAATGGAGCATTTTGTTACGTATTCTTTGGAACAGCTTATAAAAATTAATGTACAAAGTGAAGTTATGAATCTATTAGAGAACTCCAATAAGGTTAAATTAGCTGTGGAATAAATCCCTTGAAAATTAAAGTAACTGAAATCCCCCGTTTATAAATTTGCTTCTGACCACTTGCAGTGATTTTAAATACACTGGGAATCATGATTTTTATTGCAATTCTAATAAATCAGCTATAACTTATAAATAAAGGTCTGATATTAGCAATTTTATAAAGGGCATCTTGTTATAGATATTTTTCACTTTTAAAAAAAGGGGAGAAATATTTTATAAACAAGATGCCTTTTGTTTTTGCCTATAAACAAGAAGGAACAGCGTTAAGAAGGTGCTGTATGCTATGTATTTGTGTTAGGGAAGCAAAGTTATTGTGTACACCAATAAAAAGGGAGAGAAGCTAATGGCATTCGAGAGGAATAAAAAGAGCAGTAATCCGAATTTCGGGAAAAAGATGTCCGTTGTTGATACGGGTCATCCCATTCTAAGGGAAAATGAAAAAGCCCTGGCATTATTAGACGAAATGGATAAAAAGAAGTGTGGATTTTTTAGAAGGAAAGGAGAGAAAAAGGTATGAGAGTAAAATCGATATTTACTGGCACATTTAAAATAATTTTGGCATTTGATAATGGGGAGTATCGACTCTTAAATATCAAGCAATTCTTACAAAATGATAATATGGGGAAGTTAGCAGAGATTCGTGATGATATAGATATGTTCCGAACAGCAACTATTAATAGAAATTCTGGTACGGTCACTTGGGAAAATGGGGTAGATTTTGACAATGAAATTTTATTTCAATCCAGTACCTACATAGGCAAAATAATAGGGCATGGAGCAGAAGGGACAATTGATAGTGTTGAAAGATATGAAGCGGAAAAGGGGTTACGAGATACTGAAGAATATAAAATAGGCTACTGCGAAGGGCATGAAAAAGATGCTGATTGCATATATAGAGGAGCAAGAAAAGGCAAGTAGCGAGGGTGAAGGAAAAGGAGAGATATAATAATGGGACAATATCTTCAAATGGGAATTTGTTATAGATTGGAAGTAGATAAAAAAAGATTGGACAAGTTAGAGGTTACATTAGAAAGATTGATAAAAGAGTTAAATAAACACTTGGATATTACCTTGTACGAAATAAATGAAACTCATGAAGAAGTCATTTTTGAGATTAAAGAATCGGTAGTATTAGAATTGCAGGGGTTTATGGAGTTTCAGTATTCGATGTATCCCCAAGAACAGCAATATATTGATTGTTTTAAATCGGCTGTGGAAACAATCGGTGGTTTATCGTCATTTCAAGAAATAGTACAAGTGGCAGAAGAGGGGAATTTCCCTTGCTTTCAATCGAATGTTATTATCGATGAAATTAAGATTTCAGCTTGGAATTGGTTGGAGATTGAAATAGCTATGTTCGTATTCTTTGTTGAAGGAAAGATATTTATGGAAGGATATAATTTCTTCTTGAGATATATTGAAAATAATGTAAGAGAATCAAGTAGAGAATGGGGAATTGCTGGAGCATTTAGATGTTACATAGATTGATACTTACTAAAGAGAATTCGTATATTTCTCAACTTGTTTTCGAGAGTAATTTTTGCAGTTTGTACAGGCTATCTATTTGTTAATTTTAGGTTAAGCAAAAGAATTGGAACAAGAATTGAGGTAAACTTGGATTAGAGTAACAGGTTATCCTTAGAAAGAACTTCATATCAAATGATGCGGTTCTTTTCTTTTTACCTGTTATTTGTATAGTTCTCATTTATAATATTGAGCTGGAATACCTAATTAGAAAATGTGGTTCAATTTGAAGAACCTGGATGTTGAATAGATTAACACAATTTTATAAAATATATAACACATATAATAGAAGAAACTAAGAAAAAGGATGAATATTAATGGAAAAGAATTGGGCAGTTGAAGTTTGGGGCGATTGGCCTCTTGAAGTGACAACGGAGACTTTTTATTCCAAATCCCTGGCTCAAAAATATTTCTTAGACATAAGACGTAAGCTCGATAGTAGTAAATATATCATTACCAGGGATTCTATTGTAGATGTAA
Organism: Bacillus sp. UMB0728; assembly: GCF_002858875.1. Classification (NCBI taxonomy): domain Bacteria; kingdom Bacillati; phylum Bacillota; class Bacilli; order Caryophanales; family Bacillaceae; genus Bacillus; species Bacillus sp. UMB0728. The sequence goes on from NZ_PKLA01000008.1 coordinate 17,951, forward strand.
ATGATAGTAGTAATGCTGTTTACTTAACTAATCTGGATGAACTTGAGTGAATGGTAGACTAATCATCTAACATGTTTACCATTACAGAAATAGATTTTTGTTATACTCAAGCCGAACGGGAGTGTCAATGATGGTGATAAGTGCTTCATAATTCCAGTAATAATTAAGATATGAAATGATAAAGAACTTTTCAATTGAGCAAGATATTGAATCTTAAACTTATTAGGAAGCTGGAATCCAGCTTCCTAAGTTATAAAGTTTTTTGGTGGTCATAACAATAAACTTTTCCTTGGAATTTCTTATTAGATAAACAGAATGATTTTACTTTATCAGACACAGCTTTCTGACATACTGCACACTTGTTTTCGTCAGTTGTCTTATCAATATTATTCTTCTTTAATTGTATGCTCTCAATATGTTGTTTTCTAATTGATTCGTCTAAAATATTGGAATTAGAGAGAGAGTTATATATAAGTTCAATATCATCTTCCATTAAAATAGGATTTTTGTATTGTAATTTAAGGACAGCGACTTTTCTATTAATAAATTCAGTCAATTCCACATCATAAATTACTAATTGATTAGAATGTATCTTTCGTAATTCTTCTTCAATTTTAAAAGTACATCTCTTTGTAAAGGAAACCATTGAAACAAAGTATTGATGGTATTTCCCATCGATAAAATTTTTAAGTGCTTGAATGTGACCGTAATTTTGCATTAATGGATTCATCATTTTGAACTTGCCATTAATCAACCAGGCTTTTCTATCTTTTCCTCCATAAATAGTTCCCTGATAATTCTTTGTCTCGATTACAAATAATCCATACGGAGTAATGATAACGTGGTCAATTTGGGAGAATCCTGTTGATGATTTGGGATTTTTGATTAGTAAATCACTTAAATGCAAATACTCTTTGGGCAGTTGGGATAGCTGTATGTCGATTTTGTATTCTCCCAGTTCACCTTTTCTAATTGCAGTCCGTTCATTCTTTATTTTTTTTACCTCATCGTTTGTCCTTGTTACAGTGCCTGGGACTTCTTCCACAACATTACTTGTGCTGTTTTTCTTCTTATTTTTAAATAGAAAATCTAAAAACATGATTTGCCTCATTCCTACTGGAAATAAACTTCTATATTTTTATATCGGCATAAATAGAGCCATTTGAATAAGTATTTCCCTTATAAGAAACGTTAGTCAAATTTAAAATTCAATGTTAGTCGGATTAAGAATGAATATGACACAAAACATTAATTCATCGAAATTATCTACTTTTAGTTTACGAAACAATTTTTGGGTAGAAATGAAAATAAAAAAGGGCTTGAGTTATTTCCACTCTTAAGTTAAGATGCAAAATAAAGAGTTAAGAATATTCAACTCCCAGCCAATCAATTGTTCAATTTGTTAATTCATATTTTAAAAGCCAGTCAAAAATAGCATTTAGTTTCTATTCAAAAAAAATTTTGGATAGTGACTAAATGCTATTTTTTTGTCTGCAATTCATATTGTCAATGACCCATATTGCTTTTAGATAAAGGGGGTGATGCCGAACAGGATTTTGCAACTAACTAATGAGATGACCAATTCATTAATAAACGACTTTAAAAGCGACTGGACATTGATAGTCCTATATTTTTTCAGCTTTTAAGTCAGATGTTATGAATAATAATTGACTACATATAAGTGGGGGAAGAACAAGTTGGATGTTTTTGGATATATAAGGGTTAGTACAAAAACTCAAATGGATGGGTATGGGTTAAAAACGCAGGAATCAGCAATTATAGACTTTTGCCAAAAGAATGGATACGACTTAATTGAAGTATTTCGAGATGAGGGAATCTCTGGAACGATTGCAAACAGAGACGGATTAAATGATTTAATTAGTTCTTTTGGTGAAGTAAAGAAAGTTGTAGTATTAAACACCTCCCGACTTTGGAGAAGTGATACAGTCAAAGTTTTAGTTCACAGAGAATTTCAGAAGCATTCGGCTGACGTTATCAGCATTGAACAGCCTAATTACAGCGGAATTTACACGAAAAATCCAAATGACTTTTTGGTTAATGGGATGATGGAATTGCTCGACCAATATGAGAGAATGAGTATCGCTATGAAGCTCAACAAAGGCCGTAGAACAAAAATTAAAATGGGCGATAAAGCATGTGGGAATGCTCCTCTTGGCTATAAGTGGAATGATAAAGCAAAGATTATTGTTGATGAAGAAACAGCGGCCATTATCGAATTGATTTTCAAAAAGTATTTGGAGTTACGCAGTCTTGGGAAACTTAAAAAGTATTTAGACAACTCTGGGGTAAGAAGCAGTAGGGGGAACAGATTTAGCAAACAGGCCTTGGTTGGGATACTAAAGAATGATTTTTATAAAGGTGTTTTAAGACACAGTGATTTGATTATCGAGGGGAATCATAAACCGTTGATAAATAAGGTCGTATTTGGGAAAGTACAAGCTCTAATTAATAGAAACAGAAAAGCTGGTGTAAGAAATGAGAAGTGAGTGGAACGAGGAAAAATTACAAAGGTATATAAAGGAAGGTAGAGGACAGGGAGAATTTGAATCCTATAAAGGATTTATTCGAGTGCAGGACTTCGGCTCGGTTGGCAGAAGCAGTCGTTTAAGAACTTGGCGATGTAATCGGATTGTCCACCTACTGTCGGATATAGAAACACGATTCTTCTACCTAACTGAGTTTGACGATTCAATTTTACAAGTGAAAGAGCATGTGCCTTTATACGATTTTGAAGAAGTAGTTGGGGAGCAAGAAGATATAGATATAAGGAAATTTAAGGATAAACAATCGGGATTTCCCTACATTTTAACCACGACCTTTCTAATTACAGTTAGGGGAAATGACGGAAATACCTATGATGTTGCAAGGAGTGTTAAAGCAAGTCATGAATTGGAAAGAAAGGCAGTGATTGAACGCTTCGAGTTAATAAGACGTTATTTTTGGAAAAAAGGTATTGATTGGGCGTTATTAACCCAAAAGGAGCTTCCAATAGTTAAGGCGAAAAACATCGAGTGGATACATCCAGCGAGGTTTTTAGAGGAAACAACGGATTTTACTAAAGGTGATATTTCGTATATTTCAGGAATTCTTTTGGAATCACTCTATAAAAATAAAAGACCAGTTCGGGAGATAACAAGTTCAGTTGATTCTCAACTAAATCTTGAAGCTGGTTCAGGGTTGTTGTTATTTAAACATTTATTAACAACAAAACAGATAAAAATAGATATGAATAAGAAGATTGAATTAAACCAATCGGCAGAAGTTTTAGAGATAGTTCCGCAAGAAAGGCAGGGTGAAATAAAAATTGCTATTGACCGTTAATACGTTAATCGGTTATACGGGAGATTCGTTAAAGGATACCGTTGAAAGAATATTGTGGATTAGCAGTGATTATACAGTTGCAGTTTTGATTGATATTTATGCTAACAAGAGCACTCCAATATATAAAAATGTAGAAGACATTGTTAATGATATTGAGATTAAAGGTGCAACCGTTATTAAAGATGACCCTTTCCAAATTTTTAGAAATGATAATGAGATTAATGAAAAAGAGAAGGAGATTCGGAATAAAGCATGGGAGATAATAAAAGCCATTGCGGAGAAAGAAAATGAACCAGAAGTTTTTAATGCAAAGAAACGTGCAGAACTTGTTAAAAAGGCAAGTGGAAAATTTGGAGTAAGTAATAAAACAGTCTACAAGTATTTAAGGCGATATTGGCAAAGGGGAAAACACATGAATGCCCTTTTGCCAGATTACAAGAATATAGGGAGGTCTCAGGAAAAACAAGCAACAGGTAAAAAAAGGGGGAGACCAAAAAAATATAAAGATATTGTGGGTGAAGGTGTAAATGTCAATGAAGAAACGAAACGGATATTTAGGATAGCACTTAATAAATTTTACTATACAAAGTCTGGTAACTCCTTAAACACTGCATACCAGTTAATGAGGAAGGAATTTTATGCAGATGGTTACAGGATAGATGGAGGCATTAGGAAGCCAATATTAAAACCATCCAGTGAAGTTCCAACCTTTGGACAGTTTAAATACTTCTTTTATAAGGAGCGAAACTTGAAGAAGGAAATATACTCAAGGCAGGGGTCGAAAGAGTATTTGCAAAATCATAGAGCATTATTGGGTAACTCTACAGTAGAGGCTTATGGACCAGGTTATTACGAAATTGATGCCACCATTGCTGATGTTTACTTAGTCTCCAGATATAACAGAAATTGGATAATCGGAAGGCCCGTCATCTACCTCTGTGTGGACAAGTTTTCCATGATGATTACAGGACTATATGTGGGCTTAGAAGGACCTTCTTGGAATGGGGCTATGAGTGCTCTTGCTAATTCGGCAAGTAATAAAGTGGATTTTTGCAAAGAGTACGATATTGAGATTATAGAGGAGCAATGGCCATCCCGCCATCTTTGCGATACTTTGATAGCTGACCGAGAGTTGCAGGGTAAGATGGTTGAGACACTTGTTAGTTCCTTACATGTTAAAGTACAGAACACAAGTCCCTATAGAGCCGATATGAAACCTTTTGTAGAAAGAAAATTTCAAATTATTAATGAGAAATCCGTACAACCATTTTTACCTGGAACTGTGAAAACAGATTTCCGTAAGAGAGGAAGCCGAGATTATCGTCTTGATAGCGTTCTCGATTTGTTCCAATTTACCCAAGTTATGATTTATTCGATTCTCGAATATAACCAAAGTTGGCTTTCTAATTATAATCGTGAAGAAATGATGATTAGCGATGATATAGAGCCTATTCCAATAAAGTTATGGAATTGGGGAATGAAAAATCGTGCTGGTTTATTGCGTTCTGTTTCAGAAGATACTGTGAAATTGTGTCTGATGCCAACTGCAAATGCTTATATAACTGGTAAAGGAATTAAATTCAAAGGGTTATTTTACACTTCTTCAAATCTTATTAGAGAAGGTAGTTTTGAACGTGTTCGTATAAGTGGTAGTGGAGAAAAGATTCATATATCCTATGACCCAAGAAATTTAAACTTCATATATATAAAGAAGGAAGACGGAAAAGAATTTGAGAAATGCCACCTTCTGGATTACCAAGAAGTTCACATAAACAAGAGTATTGAAGAGTTTGAATACTTACAGGAATATGAAAAGTTACTGAAAAAGCAAAAAGAGGATGAACAGTTACAATCCAAAATTGATTTAATTTCAGAGATAGAAAATATCGTTCAAGAAGCAGAGAAAATGACGAGGGAACAGCAGGATGAAACTGAGAGCAAGACACAAAAACTAAAGGGAATTCGTAAAAATAGGCAAATAGAAAAGATGATTAACAAAGAAAATGAGGCATTTGAACTTGATAAGAAAGTGACGAACGAAAAGGGAGAAGTTCTTTCATTTAATAGAATGAATAATCAAGAACCTGAAGAGGGACCAGAAGAGTTTGAAAATGAAATGGCCCTATTAAGAAAGAAGCAGAAGGAGAGAACGTATGGAAAAACAGAATAAAGTAATAATTCCAAACGGTGGAGAAGCTGTAATGGCAAAATATAGAGACCAGGAAGTGATGGAATACAGAAACAATCCTTTTATCGAAGCTCTTCCTCCCATTCTTTCAAAGGAGGAGGTAGTTGATAAATTAGCCTATTATCCACCTTTTAATGAAAATGAACGTAACTTGGATAGTCATATAAGACTGCACCTTGTCCAGCGATTATTCCAATATTACCAGCCAATTTTTCAAACGCTTGATTTGGAGTCAAGGGTCTCCAGGATGATTCGTATGGGTTATGTTCATAAAAATCCTTTTAAACCAGAATTCGCTCAAGGATTGCACGAAAACTACAAGTCGATTCTAAACGCAAACATAGATATGTACAATGGCAATTTAAAAAGCACGTCTTCTGCAATGACGATTTTGGGACCATCAGGAATCGGTAAAAGCCGAATGATAAATGTGGTACTATCAGCTCTACCACAACTTATTGTTCATTCTCGCTATAAGAATAATGATTTTAATATGTATCAGTTGGTCTGGCTTAAATTAGATTGTTCATTCGATGGAAATATTAAAGGTGTTTGTATTGATGCATATAGGAGCTTGGATAGTTTATTGGGTACAAGCTATTATAAGCGGTTTGGTTCAGCAAGAATGCCCATAGCCTCCATGCAACCTGCTTTATCTCAAATGCTTAGGGTTCATGGGGTTGGACTACTGGTAATAGACGAGGTGCAGTCGCTGAGCGTTGCCAAATCTGGTGGAGCAGAAAAAATGATGAACTTCTTTCATTACTTATCTAATATGGGAACTCCTATTCTTTTGATAGGAACACCAAAGGCACTTCCTTATTTAAGAGGCGACCTCCGCCAAGCACGAAGAGGCAGTGGTCAGGGGGATATGGTGATAGAACGCATGAAAAAGGATTTTAATTGGGATTTAATTCTCGAAGGAATGTGGGATTATCAGTGGGTGAGAAAGCCAACTGCTCTTACACAAGAGTTTAAAGATATTTTATATGATGAATCTGGCGGAATAACAGATATTGCGATTAAACTTTTTGTCATGGCTCAAGTAAAGGCAATTTCCAGTGGTAAGGAACAAATAACTCCTGCATTAATAAGAAAAGTGGCAAGAGAGAATTTGCAACTAATTCAGCCGATGATTAATGCTATAAGAAGTGGCGACATTAAAGCTATTTCGAGATACGAAGATATCGCACCTATAGATGTAGAAGGGTTTATTAATCAGGAATTTTCTACTGTTTCTATGAACAATAAAATAAAAGAAATTCAAAAAGCGAAGAAAAAGCAGGAGAAAAATTGGAAGGAAAACGTGAGGGAACAGTCTATCTTAAAGTTAATTGAGTTGGATGTTGAACCAGGCAAGGCAAAAAAGTGTATTGATACTGTGATTGAAAAGCAAGGACAAGAATTTGATATAAAGGGGATTGTAAAAGAGGCGTTTAAGCTGTCTATAAATATAGAAGAAAGTAGCCCTATACCGACTAAATTACCAAAGAAAATGGAGTTGCAAAACAAGCAAGATTTAAGATTGATTGTTTCGGAAGGAAAAGCAAATGGTCTATCTGCCCATGAAGCACTTAAAGAAAAAGGAATTATTAAAGTGATAGAAAATGATTTCTTCAGTGTGGGGTGAGAATAATGGTTGGTTTTTTTCCAACACCGTATCCGAATGAGTTGTTATATAGTACATTAGCACGTTTCCATATAAGAAGTGGGAACATCAGCCCCAAGGCAACCATTGAAGAGTTATTTGGCTCTCGTTCTGTCACTACTGTTGTCGATTTACCAGCCAACATAGATAGCTTGATAAGCAATTTACCGATTGGAAGTGCATATACTGTGGAAAATTTGATAATGGAGAACACTTTATATCCATTTTATAGTGCCTTTCTTCCGCCAGAACGTGCCAAAAGCATCTTGCAATCTATGAAGGGTAACAGCGGTGGAAGCATCCATAATCGAATAGGTGTTATGGCAAGTACAATTGCAGAGAATAGATATATTAGGATGTGCAAAGAGTGTGCGACAGAGTCATTAAAGAAATATGGAGAAGTGTATTGGGTGAGAAGTCACCAAATTCCTGGGATTATTATTTGTTCAAAGCATAAGACCTTACTGTACAACAGCAAAGTATTAGTACATCACTTTAACAAAAATGAGTTTGTTCCAGCAACTGTAGACAATTGCAATTTAACCGAAGAACATACAACCTCAAAGAATATAGAAGATGCTATAGAATCTGAATTTATCCCCAATTATATTCAAGTTGTAGATAATGTGGATAAACTATTAAACAATCGTTATTCCAATAAGCCACCTGAATGGTTTTTCTCTCAATATATAGAGAGGTTAAAGTTGATGGGATTAGCAAATATAAATGGAAGTGTAAAGCAAAAAGAACTTCGAGAGCAGTTTCTTGAGTTTTATGGGGAGAATTTATTAACGATAGTCCAATCATCCGTTACTAATAATGAAAGTTGCTGGTTAAGTATGATGGTTAGAAAACCACGTAAAACTGTTCATCCAATTAGACATCTGCTGATGATTCAATTTTTAGGAATTATGTTGGAAGACTTATGGAATGAGGAAAATGAGTATTTACCTTTTGGCAAAAGTCCTTTTCCATGTTTAAATGCGGGAGCAGACCATTATTTACAGCCAGTAATTACTGAAGTGTCTATACGGTATGACAGTAAAATCAAGCGGCCAGTTGGGACATTTAGCTGTTCCTGTGGGTTTGTTTACGCACGAAAGGGACCCGATAGTAGTGAAGATGATAGGTACAAGGTTGGAAGAGTAAAAGAGTTTGGAGAAGTATGGAAATCAAAGCTAAAAGAACTTTTTCAAATGAATTTAAGTATGAGAGAAATCGCAAGAAGATTAAAGGTAGATGTAAATACGGTAAAGAAATATGGTCAGAATTTAGGAGAAACCGAAGTGGAACTCGGTTATAAAAGAAAAGACAATCTTATTAACAAGGATAGTTTTCGTAATGAATGGCTGGATTTGCAGAAGCGATATCCCGAAAAGAGTAAAACGGAACTGCGGAAGGTTAATAGTGGTCTTTATACTTGGCTATATCGCAATGATAGGGAGTGGTTAAATTCAAACTCTCCAAAAAAGAAGCAAATTACTATGGTAAATAATCGGGTGGATTGGGATAAAAGAGATGTGGAAACTCATGAGTCCGTAAAGGAAATTGTAGAAGAAATACTTAATTCCCCTAATAAGCCTGAAAGAGTAACGATAAGCAGAGTTGGGAAGAAAGTAGGCAAATTATCCTTGCTGGAAAAGCATCTATTCAAGTTGCCTCAAACCAATGAATACTTGCTACAACATATTGAATCGGTAAGAGATTTTCAAATTCGCAGAATCAAATGGGCGATTAAAGAATGCCAACGAGAAGGATATGATGTGCAATGGTGGAGAGTAGCGAGGGTAGCTGGTATTCGGGGTGAATGGATAGAGGAATTAGAAGTGGAGTTTGAAAGGATAAGTAGCATTATTTCATAAGATTAGTTTAGCAAGGTTTGGCTTGATATTGGGAAGAGCTGTAGGTATCATAAATTTATAGAAAATAATAATTATTTGAAATGAGGAAACAAAATGGCGACTTTTTATATTAATCGCAAAAGTCCATATTGCATAAATTAACGCTCAGTCATAGGACTGGGCGTTTTTAATTGTGTTTGTTTCCAAACTGTATCGAAAGGAGGAGAGAGAATGTTGTTGGAAAAGTTGAAAGGGTCTTTACAAAATCTTTCTATTGAATTAATTGGAGACGCACTTACTATTGCTGTTTCTTTAGTCATTGGCTACTATGTGAAAGTTTTCTTTCTTATGTAGTTAGCTTTATTAAAGACTGTAATCAAAAGGAGATGACTAATTTGTGAATGAAATGAGTTTCGTGGATGTTATAAACAGGTCAGATTACAACTTAAAGAACGATGATGAATAGGAACAAGGAGGATATAAGAATGAATAAGGGATTTAAGCAGGAAAAGGAAATTGATATTACCGAATTGATGGAGGTGTTATCATTTAATGCTGAATTAGAATTGGATAATGATATTCGAGAATGGTTACAAACACCGCCTGTTAAATTGCAGAATTATGGATATGAGGTGGAAAGGGAAGAGGAGTATTTTGCAACACTAAACGAGATTTCAGAATATCTATTGGAGAGATGATGAAATAAGAATCGCAAATAAAGGAGGGAAGTCTTAATGGAACAAGATTGGATGGAAAAGTTTAGAGCAGAACTTCTGGAGGATATGAAAAAGGAAGCAAGGCAAGAGATAGCGGAAGAAATGGCAAGAATTTATCTGGAGACCACTGATTATGATGATGAACCAATATCTGAAAGGTTTGGAGTGCCTATTTACAAAATAGAGCAATTTAGAGAAGACCATAAAAAGTGGCAGTTCGCAAAACAATTAGAGATAACAGAAGAACCAGCTTTTCTTGAGGACAATGTGATTTCATTGTGCTTACCAAAAGACATGTTTCTAAAGAAGGGAAAACTGGATGGGGCTGAAAATATGCTTTTGCTCGGTTTACATGCCACAGGATTAAAGCGATTTTTAGAACTCATCTCCGATGATACAAGGAAGACATTGCGAAAGATGCTAACTGAACAAGATTTAGACGTTAAAGAGGAGGGGGAAGAGTGAATTACTATCAAATGTTAGAGAATTTGCATGTTGTTTCCAATAATAAAGATAGAGATGATGAGAACTTCTGGTCACAAGAGGTATATAGCCAATCTGATTTTTCCAGTGCGTGTTTAGATGCCCATCTACTGGTAAGGAAAAATATTTGTAAACAAGTTGAGTGGGGAAAAGAACAAAATGAAGAATGAGCAAGAAATACCAAAAGAATATTGTCCGTATTGTGGCAAGAATTTGATAAGAATTCTTTCGGAACAAGAGCAAAAGAAATACAAACTTCGATACGTAAGTGAGAAAATTGGCGTTTCCAATTGGGATTCTATCTTTGCATGGAAATGTCCTTATTGTACTAAAACCTGGAGGAGGTAGTTATGACCTTATGTTAATCCCAAAGATAGAAGCTCAGCTTATTAATTATAAGATTTACGAAGAATATACTCCTACATTAAACAAGTTAGAATTCTTTCAAGGAGTTTTCCTCCCTTTTAACAATGAAAGACAAAAAATGTTGATGTTGTGCTTATTCAATATGGGCATCAGAGAATTTATCAGTATTCTTCCACAGGAATCAAAAGAAGAATTATTGTGTTTGCTTCAACAAGATTTGAAAGAATGATTTAATTTACACAACTTTCCTGCATTTACTTTCTGTTTGTTTAGAGTTTTGGTAAAATATGATAGCGGAGCTTTGGGTTTTCGTGCATCGAAAGGATATTTTTATGAGAACGAGCACCCTTTTTGCTTTACGAAACAACCACCTTTTTTGCGGAGCTTAAAGGTGGTTGTTTTCATTACTGTGTGTATTAATGCAGGAAGGCAAAAATTCCCTTTTTGACATAAAAATAGGGAGAAGTATTTATTTTACCAAATTGAGTAAAGTTGCTAAGGTAACTCTTTTCTTCGATAGTCTTAATTGAAATATGTAAAGAGTACGGTAAATGTCATTGACGAGATTACTAAACCATAATAAGCAGATAAAAGAACTTTTCAAGTCAATTCCAAATATGAAACAGTTTTTTCAGACACTTAATGAAGGTCCTGCCTTTCCTGTGAAAGCACCAATTATTGTGAAATCAGATGGTAGAGCAAACCCCATTGTAGGACACGCATATGATTATTGGTTAAGAGCGTTTATACAACGAATAAATAACCGCTTACAAGAAAATGATAATTTAGTTGCTTATCAGGGTCTATCCTTGCTTTTTACAGAGAAAAAATTTTTCGATAAAGATGCTTACAAATATCACCTTCCATTCATAAAAGAAGAAGAAAAAGAGTTCGGTAATTATTATTATGAGACCTATTTGAAATGAAAGAAGAGAATAAAACAACTGATGAATGGTTTGAAGCAGTCCTTGATTAAATACATGAAAAATACACGGATGAAATCCTTGAAAATATGGAGCTAAAGTTTTTTGGGGACTTTACAATAACTACCCATTATTCTGAAGGGGAAATTATTTATGATAATATTATTGAAAGAAGAAATTCTTACATTTTAGGGGAATCAGTTGATGATACTCAACTGATGGAAGATTGTATGATACTGGGGAATTTGGATGCTTTCTATCGTTCTAATTATATACATGAACAAGGTGTTTTTTATGTGTCAGAAAAGGATATCACAGACTTGTTAAATTTAACAAGAGAGACTCAAAAGTTTTCTTCTCTTTTCATAATGAACCATACTCTTATATGTAATCCTTCATTTGAAAAAGCATCTATTTTAGTAGGAGGAGCAGATGCTGATATTTTAATAGATAGCACGTTGATTGAGATAAAAACTGAGTCCCAGTTTGGATATAAAGCAGACCATATGAGGCAACTTATCGGATATTATATTTTATCTCTCTTTACACCTTCCTTTCCTAAAATAGATAAGTTGGCTATTTATAATTCAAGATTTTGTCGATATGTTTACATCAATATTGATGATATATTTGATTACTTTGATTTGATTGGTTTTGCTAAAGAATTTATTGAGATTCTCCTTGAAAGAAATTCGCTGTTAAACAAAGATAAAGACGTAATTCAGCAGTCTTTTGTAACCAAAACGAAAGATTTCCAGAAGTGAAAATAATATTATTTCATTTAAATATTTTTCAACAGGGATTTCAAAACTTCCTTAAAATAGGAAGTTTCTATAAATATTCAAGTAACTGGGAATGTTAAAAGGTTATTATTCATTAAATTGTTCAAGGGAGTGTTTATATTTGTTTTATACAATCGCATTATTTCTGTTTGCAGGAATTGCTGAGATTGGAGGAGGTTATCTTATTTGGCTGTGGCTAAGGGAAGGTAAGCCGTTTTATTGGGGTATATTTGGAGGTGTTGCATTAGCTTTATACGGTGTTATTGCTACATTTCAAACCTTTCCATCGTTTGGAAGAGTCTATGCGGCCTATGGAGGAGTATTTATAATACTTTCCGTATTATGGGGATGGGGTATTGATAAAAAGACACCAGATTTATATGACTGGGTGGGTGCAGGTATATGTTTAGTTGGTGTTTCAGTGATGTTGTTTGCACCACGCCAATAACAATTCCTTTAATAGAAGGGTATTGCTTTTTTAGTCTTAAGAAAAATGTATAACACTATCCTTGACCGTGTACTATAGTACACGGTTTATACTTTTATATGGGGTGAATAATTTGAGTTATCGTATTAGTGAATTTGCGGATAAGTGTAGGGTTAATAAAGAAACCATTAGATACTACGAACGAAAGAATTTATTACAAGAACCTTCTCGAACAAATTCAGGTTATCGGACATATTCAGAGGATGATGTTAAGCGTGTAGGGTTTATTAAACGAATGCAAGAGCTTGGTTTTTCTTTGAATGAAATTTATAAATTACTTGGGGTTGTAGATAAAGATGAAATTCGATGCCAGGACATGTTTGAATTTGTATCAAAAAAAGAAGAAGAAGTTAAAAAACAAATAGAAGATTTAAAGCGTATTGAACGCATGTTGAAAGATTTAAAGAAAAGATGTCCAGATGAAAAGGAGTTACATGAATGCCCCATTATTGAAGCGTTGATTGAGGACTAATAAGAAGGGAGATTTTTATGAAACATAAAAAGAGCTTTATTGTAGGAATGGTAGGGATATTTGTTGTTCTACTATGTTGTGCTACACCTATATTAGTTATTTTATTAAGTGCTATTGGATTAGGGGCGATAACTGGCTATTTAGATTATATTCTAATTCCAGTTTTAGCAATTTTTCTTGCCTTAACTCTCTACTCTTATAATAAGTTGAATAAATCGAATTCTAAGAATGATTCTTGTTGCTCTTAAGATATAGGTGGTGATAGTGATGAAAGAGAAAGTTTCACAAGTAGCAACACTATTTTCTGGATTTCTGATGGCAGGTTGTTGTTTAGGACCTGTAATTTTGATTCCTCTTGGTTTAACAGGTTTTGCTGGAGGATTAGCAATTTATGCAACGAAATATCAAACGATGCTAATAACGGTTACGTTGGTTTTATTAGCTTACTCATTTTATTTGATTTATGGGCGAAAGTGTAAAAAGAAAAGTTCTATTATTGGATTATGGATTACAACGGTTTTGGTATTTGGGATGTTTGTTTATACGCTAATTTCCAAAGGGTACTTGTAGGAAAGGGGTATTTATTGTGCGGGTTCAACAGGTTTTAGCCATCATTTTATTGTTGTTTTTACTTTTTCTTTCTGCGTGTAGTAATGAAAAAGAGATACAAACTATTACAAGTAATAATAGTAACTCCGTATCGTTTACAGTAACAGATATGTATTGTGCAAGTTGTCCATTTGTCGTAGAAAGTGCGATAAATAAAGTGGATGGGGTAAATAATGTAATTATTGAAACAAAAGGAACAGAGGGAACTGTAACGGTTTCTTATGATGATGTAAAAACAGATATTAAAATCATTCAAGAGTCCGTTTTGGATTTAGGTTACGGTGTAAAATAAAGGAGGATAAAACACATGAAAAAATATCGGATAAAGATTGAGGGAATGACTTGTACAGGGTGTGAAGAGCATGTAGCTGTCGCACTTGAAAATATAGGAGCTAAAAACATAAAAGCTAATTTTAGTCGTGGTGAAGCTGTATTTGAATTACCTGATAATAAAGAGATTGAAACTGCCAAAAGAGCTATCAATGAAGCAAAATATCAACCTGGTGAAATAGAAGATGTGTTATCAAAGGAAGATGTGGATTTAGGTAATGAAGGTGATTATGACCTGCTTATTATCGGTTCTGGTGGAGCGGCCTTTTCGGCCGCCATTAAAGCAATAGAATATGGGGCAAAAGTTGGGATGATTGAGCGTGGAACGGTTGGGGGAACATGCGTAAATATTGGTTGTGTTCCTTCAAAAACCCTTTTACGAGCTGGGGAAATCAATCATTTAGCAAAATCAAATCCATTTATTGGGTTACAAACATCTGCTGGAGAAGTAGAATTAGCACCGTTAGTAAAGCAAAAGAATGAATTGGTTAGTGAACTCCGCAATCAAAAATATGTTAATTTAATTGATAAATATGGATTTGATTTAATTGAGGGTGAAGCTAAATTTGTTGATGAAAGTATAGTTGAGGTAAATGGAAGAAAACTTTCAGCAAAACGCTTTTTAATCGCAACAGGTGCTTCTCCATCTTTACCACCGATTGCAGGACTTGAAGAAGTAGATTATTTAACAAGTACAACGCTACTTGAATTAAAAAAAGTTCCAAAACGCTTAACGGTAATTGGTTCAGGGTATATTGGAATGGAACTTGGGCAACTTTTTCATCATTTAGGTTCGGAAGTTACACTTATGCAAAGAAGTGAGCGTCTATTAAAAGAATATGACCCTGAGATTTCTGAAGCAGTGGAAAGAGCTTTAACAGAACAGGGTATAAACCTAATAAAAGGGGCAACTTTTGAGCGTGTGGAACAAGAAGGAGAAATAAAAAAGGTTTATGTAACGGTTGAAGGAAAACGAAAAATAATTGAATCAGAGCAACTCCTTGTTGCAACAGGTAGAAAACCAAATACAGATTCTCTAAATTTAAGTGTAGCAGGTGTTGAAGTGGGAAACCGCAAAGAAATAAAAATAAATGAATATGCTCAAACAAGTAATGAAAAGATTTATTCTGCTGGGGATGTAACACTTGGACCACAATTTGTGTATGTAGCGGCCTATGAAGGTGGAATTGTCGCTGATAATGCAATTGGTGGGTTAAATAAAAAATTAGATTTATCGGTTGTACCAGGTGTTACATTTACAAATCCTTCGATTGCAACCGTTGGTTTAACAGAAGAACAAGCAAAAGAAAAAGGATATGATGTCAAAACATCTGTATTACCTTTAGAAGCTGTTCCAAGAGCAATTGTGAATCGTGAAACCACAGGTGTATTCAAAATAGTGGCAGATGCGAAAACATTAAAGATATTAGGAGTCCATGTTGTATCTGAAAATGCTGGTGATGTAATTTATGCAGGAACATTAGCTGTGAAATTTGGTCTAACTGTTGAAGACTTAAAGGAAAGCCTTGCACCATACTTAACAATGGCAGAAGGGTTAAAGTTGGCTTCTCTTACGTTTGATAAAGACGTTTCAAAATTATCTTGTTGTGCAGGATAGAAGGTCTGTACATGTTCTTCTTAAACAAATGGTGCTTTACTTCAATAAGGAGTAAAGCATTTTTTATTCAATTAACCTTGAGTATTTAATTCCTTACTTTTTTATCATTTTGGATTTTAATTCCAATAATTTTTCTGTACATACCATTTAGCATAATTGGTGAATCCATTTGTATGGATAATTGCTTAGAAAATGGATTAGCCACTTGTTCAAATCTCAATCCAATATCTGTACCCAACAAGGAGATAAGCGGTCTTATTCCCCTTTTGAAAAGGGATAGTTCTTGGTTCTCAGGAACGAATTTATCAAATATCAATATTCTCCCTTTAGGTTTCGTTACTCTAATCATCTCTTCCATACACTTATGAGGATTTGGGACAACAGAAAGAAGTAAACTTGCTATTACAATGTCAAAAGATTCATCAGGAAATGTTAAATCCTGTGCATCCATTTGCAGGAATGTAATATCTGTATGATGAAACTTTTCTCTTGCTTTATCCAGCATGTCACTGGAAAAATCAATGGCTGTTATGTCGATATCATTATGAGGGACATACTCTAAATCTGCACCTGTACCACAACCTACGAAGAGTACCCTTTCCTCCTGAACCCATTCTATATCCTTAAATACCTCTCTTCTTGCTTTTAAAAAAATTCCTTTATTGAAAAATTGGTCATAAAATGGCGACCATACTTTATAGATAATTTGATTCCATGTGCTATTCATTTTAGAACTCCTCGTTTAAAAACTTTATTGTGTATCTGTATTCTTTGGAATATTAATAAAATCCTTTAATTTGTGGGATTTTCATAAAGATAAGAATAATTTTTCGTTTCATTCAAATATATATTTGAATAACAAAGGGGTTAGAGTTATAATATATTCAAATAAACATTTGAATGAGAAAGGAGAAGTGAATGTGAGTAAAAAAGATACATGTGAAATTTATTGCTACGATGAAGAGAAAGTAAATCGAGTTCAAGAGGAAATCGAGAAGGCAGATATCAGTAATATTTCCAAAGTATTTAAAGTAATAGGTGATGAAAATCGTACTAAGATTGCGTATGCTCTTTGTCAAGAAGATGAACTATGTGTTTGTGATGTTGCCAATATCTTAGGTACATCTGTAGCGACAGCCTCCCATCATCTTCGTACTCTTCATAAACTTTCTATATTAAGGCATCGAAAAGAAGGGAAATTGGCTTTTTATTCATTAGACGATGACCATATTAAACAGTTAATCCTTATTGCATTGGAACATAATCAGGAGGTGAAAGCACATGTCTGAACAACAACAAACGAAAACTTATAGAGTACAAGGTTTTACTTGTGCAAATTGTGCATCAATATTTGAAAACAACGTCAAAGCACTTGAAGGAGTTCAAGATGCGAAAGTAAATTTTGGTGCATCGAAAGTTGATGTTATTGGAAATGCAACTATTGAAGAGTTAGAAAAAGCAGGGGCATTTGAAAATTTAAAGATAAGAAATGAAAGAGAGCAAGTTGTTAAGCAAGAATCTCTTTGGAAACAAAAAGAAAATATAAAAGTATATATATCAGCAGTCTTACTATTGATAAGTTGGATGATGACCAAACAATATGGTGAGGAAAGTCTAATTCCGACTATAGGCTATGCACTTTCTATTTTGATTGGTGGCTATTCCCTATTTATCAAAGGACTTAAAAATTTAGTTCATTTAAAGTTTGATATGAATACCTTGATGACGGTAGCCATATTAGGAGCATCTGCTATTGGAGAATGGGGCGAAGGAGCAACTGTTGTTATCCTGTTTGCAGTTAGCGAAGCATTAGAAAGATACTCAATGGATAAAGCTCGTAATTCTATCCAATCCCTAATGGATATAGCACCAAAAGAAGCTCTTATTCGTAGAGGAAATAAAGAGATTACGGTTCAAGTTGATGACATTCAAATAGACGACATTATGATAGTAAAACCAGGTCAGAAACTTGCAATGGATGGGATTGTTGTAAAAGGAACATCTACTATCAATCAAGCGGCCATTACGGGTGAATCTGTACCAGTAGTAAAAAAAGTCAATGAAGAGGTATATGCTGGTACGTTGAATGAAGAAGGATTATTAGAGGTAAAAGTTACGAAACGTGTTGAGGATACCACTCTTTCCAAAATCATTCATATGGTGGAGGAAGCACAAGCGGAAAAAGCACCATCCCAGGCGTTTGTAGACAAATTTGCAAAGTATTATACACCAGGAATTATTATTATTGCCCTATTACTGGCAGTAGTTCCTCCCCTATTCTTAAACGGAGATTGGCAGGAGTGGATTTATAGAGGTTTGGCAGTTCTTGTTGTAGGTTGTCCTTGTGCGTTGGTCATTTCAACACCAGTATCCATTGTAACTGCCATAGGAAATGGAGCGAAAAATGGTGTTTTGATAAAAGGTGGAATTCACTTAGAAGAAACAGGGGCATTAAAAGTTATTGCATTTGATAAAACTGGAACACTTACAAAAGGTCTTCCTTCTGTTACAGATATTGTCGCTTTTAATGAAGAAGAACAAAAAATAATGACGATTACATCTGCAATTGAAAAGGGGTCACAGCATCCGTTAGCTTCAGCCATTATAAGAAAAGCTGAAGCCGATAATTTACCTTATAAAGATGTGAATATAGAGAACTTCCAGTCGATTACAGGAAAAGGTGTAAAAGCAGATATCGATGGAACGACTTATTATGTAGGTAGTCCAAATTTATTCGAGGAATTATATAGCATAGAAAAGAATATTAAACAACAGATAACTAATATGCAAGAGCAAGGAAAAACAGTGATGGTCTTAGGAACTTCTAAAGAGATTATGTCTCTTATTGCAGTGGCAGATGAAGTAAGGGAGAGTTCTAAAGAGGCAATTCGTAAACTTCATCAAATTGGCATTGAAAAGACGGTCATGCTTACAGGAGATAATGAAGGAACAGCTAAAGCAATCGGTAAAGAAGTTGGTGTCATGGAGATACAAGCTGAACTTTTACCAGAAGATAAGTTAGTCTATATTAAACAGCTTCGTAGTAAATATGATAAAGTAGCAATGGTCGGAGACGGAGTAAACGATGCACCTGCCCTTGCATCTGCAACAGTGGGTATAGCAATGGGCGGAGCTGGAACGGACACAGCATTAGAGACTGCGGATATTGCTTTGATGTCTGATGATTTAAGTAAACTTCCATATACAATCAAACTAAGTCGAAAAGCGTTGGCAATCATTAAGCAAAATATTACTTTTTCATTAGGCATTAAGTTACTTGCCTTGGTACTTATTGTTCCAGGCTGGTTGACATTGTGGTTAGCCATCTTTGCAGATATGGGAGCAACATTGATTGTTACCCTAAACAGTTTAAGATTATTGAAAGTAAAGGAATAATGGAAAAATGTTAGCACTCAATCCCTAATCCCTTTTTTCCTATCACCTGCTTCTATGTTATAGCAAAAAGAAGTTTTACCCAAGGCAAATAAACTGTTCCCTTGGTTAAATAAGTTGTTCCCTAAAACGAGTGAAAATTGGAGGATAGCCTCCAGTTTTCCTCGTTTTTTTGTGTCCAGAAGCGGAGAAAAAGCCAGTAAAAAGCATGAGAAAGGCATGAATAAAGGCAGGAGGAAACGTCTGATAAAGCCCGATAAATCAACGATTTCAAGATAAAAACCAGA
The DNA here is from genome assembly GCF_002858875.1 of Bacillus sp. UMB0728. NCBI lineage: Bacteria > Bacillati > Bacillota > Bacilli > Caryophanales > Bacillaceae > Bacillus > Bacillus sp. UMB0728. Next base: position 37,436 of record NZ_PKLA01000008.1, read on the forward strand.
GGAAAAGAGAGAAAAAGGGCAGGAGAAAAAGCAGGAAAAACCCTTAGCCCTGACCCATTTTTATCCCTGTTCCTACGGAACAACTTATTTTCCTAAAAAATCAGGATTCTGACAAAAAATAGGAGAAAAAAGGAGCGAACGGGGGAACAACTCATTTGCCTACAGAAAATGGGAAAATCGGAGAAAGGCAGGAATGACAAGGGTTTGAGAGAAGGGGGGAGAATACACTTTAATTTTGCGACTACAGAAGGTCGTGGTACAGGAACAGGTACAGACTACCGGCCATGGCTAAAGATTCAAGATGTTTCCTCATTAGTGTTATAGCAAAATGACGTACGTCCCAAGTCAAATAAATTATTCCCTTGGGTGAATGAGTTGTTCCCTAAAACGAGTGAAAATCGGAGAATTCCCTCCTGTTTTCCTCGTTTTTTTGTATCCAAAAGCAGAGAAAGATACATGGGTAAAACATGAAAAAAGGCCAGAAAAAAGCGGGGAAACGTACCGTTGGTATGTCAGAAAAAGTTAATCAAACGATTGACTGAAAGTACGATAATCCTTGTTAAATCAAGGATTTCAAGAAAGAAAGCATGAGAAAAAGAGTGGAAAAAAGCAGGGGGAAATGCAGGAGAAAAACAAGAAAAAGAAGGGTTAAAGCAAGAGAAAAAGCAGAAAAATCCCATCATTTATCATTCCTTCACCCTGATTTTCAGGGAACAACTATTTTTCCTAAAAAAACAGGATTCTTACAAAAAATAGGAGAAAAAAGGAGCGAGTTAGGGAAGAACTAATTCGCCTACAAAAATTGGGAAAATGGGAGAAAGGCAGTAATGACAAGGGTTTGAGAGAAGGGGGAGAATACACTTGAATTTTGCAACTACAGTTGAAGCTATGCCAAATGGAGGCATTATTAAAATTCAAATACTCTTAGACAGTACGGACTATATCAAGTTTAGATTTATTGACCAAGGTCATGGTATATCAGAAGAACGGATTAAAAATATTGGAGAACCTTTTTTCAGTACAAAAGAAAAGGGAAAGGGATTAGGTTTAATGATTAGTCATAAAATTGTTCGGGAACATGGCGGGACAATTAACATTGAAAGTGCAGTGAACCAGGGGACAGCGGTTGAAGTTGTGTTACCAATTAAATAATCCTTGTTAATAAAGAGTGGAAATTGGATGATAACCCCAGTTTTCACTTATTTTTGTTTTCTAAAAAGCATGAAAAAACAAGGATAAAGTAGGAAATTGCATATGTATAGCAATTGAAAATAGGTAAAATAAAACACGTTTGAGAATCTGTACCCAAGCGTGTTTTTGTGCTATTGATATATTTTATTTATTTTTATCGAATAGACTTAGAAATACGTCAACAATTTCAGGGTCAAATTGTGTCCCTTTATTTTTACGAATTTCGTTAAGAGTATATTCCAAATCAAGCCCCTGTCTATAAATACGTTTGGAAGTCATGGCATCAAATGTATCGGCAATAGCCACAATTCGGGCTACTAATGGTATTTCACTACCTTTTAACCCTGAAGGATAACCTTTCCCATCATATCGTTCGTGGTGATATAGAACAATATCTAAAACGCCATTTTTATGAAAACTTTCAACATGTTTTATGATTTCATACCCAATCTTTGGATGTGCTTTAATTAGCTCATATTCTTCCTTCGTTAGCCTTCCAGGTTTTGTCAATACATACTCTGGAATACCAATTTTTCCTATATCATGTAGCAACCCTCCTATGCGAATGATATTGCATAAGTCTTTAGACAACTTCATTTTTTTAGCTATTTCTACAGAGTATCTTGCTACGTTTTCAGAATGATGCAATGTATAAGCATCTCTGGAATCTAAGGCGTTCGCAAGAGCTGTGGTTAATTCTAAATTATCCTTTTTTACTTTTTGAACATTTCTCATTAATCCAGCCGATATAAAGGTGATTAGAATATAGGTAAAAAGATAAATGATAAACGTAACTGCGTTATCTTCTATTTCTGATATGAGAAAGAATCTACATAAAACCACCAAAAAGGTAAAAAAGGTCAAAAACCAGGTAGGCTTGTTATAATAGCCGATTCCTAAAAAGATGACGGTGATAATGTAGAGGATAAAAAAATTACTTTCATCCCTTAGAATAAAGCTATTTATAAGGACACTTGATATAAAAAGTATAAAAAAACCGTAGCGAAAGTAAGAAGGGTGATTCAACCAATTATTTAATATATTCATCATAATCCTTTATACTCTCCTAATAATGTTTATTTACTATTGAAACTAAATTGTGAAAATAAGGCTTAACTATAAAATCTTTTGCTCCAATTTTTAACGCTTTTTGAATTATAGATTGTTGACCACCCAATGCTGTACACATAATAACTTTTGCTTTTGGGTCTATTTTTTTAATTACTTTTAGGGCATCAATTCCATTAAGTATAGGCATTGTTATATCCATTATTACAATAGAGGGTAGATATATCTTGTACATGTCAATTGCTTGTACACCATTGTCAGCTTCAATTATTTCTTTAAAGTTGGATTCATTTAAAATCTTTTTTAAATAACTCCTCATAAAACGAGAATCATCTGCAAGAAGAATACTGCTCAACAGAAAACATCCTTTCACTAAATTCAGGCAATTTAGGAAAGTTCAATATATTTTGATACAGGAATTACTTCTGGCAACCAGGCTACCATGATGATTATATACATTTTAGGCCCTCGGCTATAATCATATAAAAAGTGGTAATTATTTAGATATTTAGTTGTATTTGGAAATTTAAAAATGCTATAAATGGCAGTGTCTTTTATGAATGTAAAAGAGCCAAAATACGCAAGTAGTGCATAAAAACTTGCATATTTTAGGCTCTTTAATTTTATTCCTTATTGTATTAAACTGCCACGTTAGCTCAACAAGCATTGGTTGATGGTATCAAATTCGAGTTATTAAGCAAACTTGAAAGGAACTTTGAAGTATAATATCAAAAAAATGATAACAAATACGGATAAGATATATGCTCGGAATGGATAATACTGATGTAATGCAATGACCGAGAACATAACGATATCAAATAAAAAAAAATATACAAATTCCCATCCATTCTGATATGAAATTCTCTTAAACACATATAATATCCACTCAACGGAAATGTAAATTCCAGACCAAAGCAATATGTAAAGCAGTCGATAAAACCATCTTTCGGGAAAATGGGAGAGAAATAAAAAAATACTAACAGGCATTGTAATAAGAGCATATACAATTATTGTCATATCATGTCCATATAGTAAATCAGGATGATACTTCCATAAGGTAAAGTCTTTTACAATGAACTCATAAAGCAAACCGCCTGTAGCAATAAAAAACATACTTGCATGATATTCCCTCCAGCTCCTCCAATTCCCCCTCCCCATTTACCAGTTATTTATTGTTTAAAAATCAAGAAACTATCTAAGAAACCAATAAAATACAAAGAGAAGGATTAATTATGTCATTTTTATTCTACAATCCCTACTTCAACTAAATTTCAAACGATAGTGGAACAAATAAAACAGGCTACCATAGCATCCGAGCATTGTTGAACTCAAGCCCCCGTTAATTGAATAAGGAAAGACACATAACTTCCTTTACTACATAGTTTATCTCCCATGGGTAATACTAAAACTATTACAAATTATAAGGACAATATGATTATGACTGATAAGTTAGAAGCTATTCTATGGAGTATAGCTCTCCCAGGCTTTGCTCAGTTATTAAACAGAAAATTTTTGAAAGGAATAGTTTTAATTTTTTTAGAGTTCCTTGTTAATGTTAATAGTCATTTTAACATGGTGATTTTATATAGCTTTCAAGGAAACATTAGGGAAGCAATCGAAGCAACAAATTACCAATGGCTAATGTTCTATCCCTGTCTTTATATGTTTGCTATGTGGGATGCATATAGAGATGCCAAAGGAGAAACTCCTCCTTATTCATATTTTCCTTTTGTATTTGGAGCTTATTTTGTAACCATTGGGCTTATGTACTCACCTTCACTAAAATTAGGACAGATATTATTTGGCCCTGTGTGGCTTCCAATTTTGTCTTTATTCCCAGGTTTATTGATTGGATATTTTTTAAAGTGTCTGTTAATGCGAATGAAGGTTCAATGAAAGTGGTTTTTTTGTATTAAATATAAATGGAGGCTTATACTATGACTCAAAAACAGGCTTTAAGTTCAAGTGAATTAGGAACATTATGGATGACCTATCAACAAAAAACAATGACACAGAGAATACTTGAATATTTTATAGAACAAGCGGATGATATTCGAGCTAAAGAGATAATGCAAAATACTCATAAGAAAATTATTAACTATCTTGAAGATATAAAGAACATCCTTAAAAATGAAGGTGCTGTTATTCCTATTGGATACACAGAGCAAGATGTTAATATTGGTGTGCCTAAGTTGTATGATAATATGTTTGATATTATGTTTCTTCGTCTTCTCAAAGAAATAAGCATGGGATTACATACGCTCCATATAGGTATGGCATATCGCAAAGATATCGTGCTTCTTTATAAAGAATTAACTGCATTTACCCAAAGTGTTTACGATGAATGCGTGGACTATTTGCAAGAGAAAGATGTTTTACCACGCCCTCCTGCTTTAACTATGCCAAAAACAGTTGAGTTTGCTGATGGAACTAATTATATGAGTGGTTTTAATTTATTTTCTGAAAAACGAGCATTGAATACTGTGGAAGTAGCTCATTTATACCATGCAATTGAATCGAATATTATTGGAATGCAATTGATAACGGGGTTTGCACAGGTGGCAAATGAACCAGAAGTAAAAAAATACTTCATAAAAGGAAAAGAATTGGCAAAAAAAATTGTAACCGATAATACGCAATTATTTCTTCAAAGTGATATTCAACCGCCTTCAACGTGGGGGGCAAATGCAACAGACTCAAAGGTCGCTCCTTTTTCAGATAAACTAATGTTGTATTGTACCAGTATGTTTTGTAGCTTTGGTTTAGGAAGCAGTGCATTAGGAACAGCATTTAGTTTACGAAGTGACCTCCCATTAAAAATGGTTAGTGAAGCAAAAGACATATTAACTTATGGGCAAGACGGTGGAAAAATCATGGCGAAAAATGGTTGGCTTGAAGAACCACCTTCAATGCAGGATAGGAACGATTTAACTAAATAATCAAGATGCGATTACTGAAATAATACAGGCTCTCCTTACTATTTAGGAGAGTTTTATTATTTTACTTATAAAAAATACTACTTCTTCTTACACTAAATTGCCCGTTAGTAACGTATGTACACATGCACAAATATGAATAAAAATTAGCGTATATACAGTTTTCCCCTGATTAATGATGCATAAAGATTAATAAACATACTGCCAAAACATAGATTAGTAATTGCCAGATACAGTACGAATGCATAAGATGTTCAGTATAAGATTGCGACTTCAACAGACTTTGAAATTTAATGATTATTTAAAATACCTTATATAGTAGCGACTTGTATTAACTTAACCCTTTAATCTCTAAGACCTGCCTTTCTATGTTATAGCAAAATGACGTACGTCCCAAGTCAAATAAATTATTCCCTTGGGTGAATGAGTTGTTCCCTAAAACGAGTGAAAATCGGAGAATTCCCTCCTGTTTTCCTCGTTTTTTTGTATCCAAAAGCAGAGAAAGATACATGGGTAAAACATGAAAAAAGGCCAGAAAAAAGCGGGGAAACGTACCGTTGGTATGTCAGAAAAAGTTAATCAAACGATTGACTGAAAGTACGATAATCCTTGTTAAATCAAGGATTTCAAGAAAGAAAGCATGAGAAAAAGAGTGGAAAAAAGCAGGGGGAAATGCAGGAGAAAAACAAGAAAAAGAAGGGTTAAAGCAAGAGAAAAAGCAGAAAAATCCCATCATTTATCATTCCTTCACCCTGATTTTCAGGGAACAACTATTTTTCCTAAAAAAACAGGATTCTTACAAAAAATAGGAGAAAAAAGGAGCGAGTTAGGGAAGAACTAATTCGCCTACAAAAATTGGGAAAATGGGAGAAAGGCAGTAATGACAAGGGTTTGAGAGAAGGGGGAGAATACACTTTAATTTTGCGACTACACGTTTGTCTAAGGAGGCTCCTTTCTGGATGCCTCCTTTTTGCATAGTTGGAGAAAAGTAATTGATCAAATGTTTAATCAAGGGCAGCAATTATATGCTGCCACCGTATACAAGATTTTAATTAAACGTTTGATTAAGGAAAGCAAATGGACGGCTGATGCAAAGTGTATAAGTCTTTAATCAAACGTTTGATTAAGGGTAATAATTGGACTGCTGATGCGAGGTATATATGGCTTTATCAAACGTTTGGACAATAGGTCCTGGGTAAAGAAACAATCTTAATTTATCTGCTGGCAACCCTGTTTATTCCGTTTTACATTATTCCGGCCATAGTGAAGAAATTTTAAGGAGATGGAATGAATGAATCAGGATTTGATTATTTTTGGGACTATTTTTCTTGTGCTTGGTTTTTTGGTAGGAGTTAAGAAAATGACGTGGCTTTTATCAGGGTTTAATGAAAAAAGGGTGAGGGATAAAAAGAAACTGGCCCATTTGGTCGGAGGAACGGAAGCGGTTCTTGGCATTGTTCTCCTTATCGGCGGCATTCTGGGTGTGGGTTCACCGAAATTCCTAATCATGCTCTGTATAGCCATTATGATGGGGCTTGTATATTATGTGAACAACAGGATGGCAGAGTGAATAAGGAGGGAAGCTGCCCCTCCTTATTCTTCTCCTCCGTTAAACCATAGGAGAGCATCATCATCAGGATCGCCGTTATAGTTGATCATGATTTCTTCATCTTTTTTTATATCCTTGTAAGCATAGAAATCAAAAGAGTGATTCTCGAAACTGATTTCATAATCGGCATTCGGCTCATAGGAATGGTTGAACAGCATTCCATACCCAAGGAGAAGGGCAGAATGGTTTGTCCCATACTCAAATACATAGTCGGCGAGCCTGGTTTTCTCAATATATTTATGTTCTTCATTTGGATAGGCAAGTACCGGGGCTCTGTGGATCAGCTCTCCCTTTTTGATATCACGGGTAGCGAACACACCTTTATTGGTTTCGTCATCAGTAATGTTTGAGATTCTAACTTCAATCAAGCTTTTCACCTTCGCCTTCATAATCTGTCAATCCTAGTCTGACAGTCTTGGGGCAAAAATGCAATCGCAGGAATCAATTGGATGGCAGTCTTAGGGTGGTGCAGAGGCTGATTTGATACCAGCCCGGGTGTTTGTATGGTAAAGTAATATTAACAGCAAAGGAGGAAATGCAAATGCAAATCACTGATCAGGCACGCGATATCCTAAAGCAGATGTTTGAAAAAGAAAATGCCCGGAATATCCGCATATATTTCGCAGGCTATGGCTGAGGACAGCCAAAAGTAGGACTGGCTCTGGATGAGCCGGAAGAGGACGATAACGTATCCACAATCAATGAGATCAAAGTAGCAATCGATCCAATCATTGAACCGAATGTAGAGGACCTGGTCCTTGATCTGAGCGGAGACAAGAAAGGACTTGTACTGCTGGGGAATACGGGCAATTGCTGCTAGAATAAGAAAGCATGGAAATGGGCTTCTGCTCTTTCCGTGCTTTTTTTTGTAGCATTTAATCCTGATCAGTTCCTCGAGACGGAAAGGGGAAGCAGAGGGCATCTTCCCTGTTCATATGAAAAAATCATGCAAATACACTCGAATTGTACTATAATGGATACCAAAATCAGGATAATCGGGAGGTGGATATAATGGCAGAAACATTCTGGCTGCCGGATACTGGAGCGGCTCATGCAAAGCCTGTAAGAGGAAAGGCGATACTTTGCATGGGGAGAAGATTCATATAATCGCCCTTACAATGTGATCTCATTTCTATTACTGGCTTTGCCCCTTATTTAGAAACCATTAAAATAAGGAGCTGGCCGAAATGAGCTATGTAAAAGCAGCCGCTGTTTTGCCTGAAGAGCTGATAGCGGAGATCCAGAAATATATTCAAGGTGAAATGATTTATATTCCAAAGCCTGAGGCTGCCCGGCGAAAATGGGGGGAAACCTCCGGGGGCCGGAAGCAGATCGATGCACGCAATGAGGAGATCAGGAAGGCATTCCGGAACGGAAAGCCGGTCGAAGTGCTGGCGGGCGAATACTTCCTGGCCAATGAAACAATCAAAAAGATAGTCTATTCAAAACAGAAAAGCAGGCAGTAGGTACACTTTGGTTCAGAGTCATTCTCTGCCTATTCCCGGCTGCTGATTTTATCTATAATTATCTTGAGAAGTCAACAGCCTGATCCGGGACAAAATAGGAGTGAATGCAATGGAGCCGTTTATCCGGAACGACCAGTATAATTTTATAAAAGAACAGGCAGCCCACCTTGTGAACGGGCACAGCTCTGTAAATGATAAAGGGGTTTTGAATGCACTGAGAGCCATCACCTCTGAGAAGGCTAAAGCACTGTTTCCAGAGCTCACTGCTGAACAGGAGGAGCTTCTTGCCCCTTTGCCTGATATAAAGGACAGGACAGAGGCAGACCGGTACCTGGAAGGCCTGCAGGATTATATCATTCCATTTCCGGCAGTGAGCGAACAGGCAGCCAGGAAGCTGTTTCCCAAGGCTAAAAAGCTGAAGGTGCCTGAAGTAGGGCTGGAAGAGCAGAAAGGCATTTCCTACTTTTCCTGGGACGACAAAGGCACTGGGAGAAGGTATATGGCCGTGCTGAATAAAAATAAGCTTGCCGGCTTGTCAGGAACCTTCAAGCCGATCAGCCAAAAAGGGATTTGTTCTATTTGCGGCAAACATGGAGAAGCAGGACTGTTTGTTTCCCAAAAGAAGGGCGCCGTTCAGGGGACTTACGTAAGAAAAGGCAATTATATTTGCAGCGACACCATAAAATGCAACCAGAACCTGACCAGTCTTGAGAAGCTGGAGCAATTTGTTGAGCTGGTGAAATAGCACAAAAGAAAGACAGGGGCCTGGTTGCAGGTCCCTGTCTTTGCAGTAAAGCCCGCGCTGGGGCAGTTCTGAAGATCTTCGCCTCCGGTTATTGAAGCTGATCATCCTTATAGTCAACGTAAAGGGTGCCATTCTGCTGGACTTCAGCGTAGAAGACATCAGACAGGGAGGCGCCGCTTTGCTGGAGCTGGTCTTCAATCCATTCCTGGGAAAGGTTTAAGCCGTCAAGATTCTGGGAGACAAGCTGGCCATCGGAAATGACGGCGGTGCCGACCGGATAGGCATCTTTGGGCACCGGGTTTCCCTGGGCTGCATGGCTTTGTGTCAGCGGGCGCTTTCCTTCTTTTTTGAGCACCGACAGCTTGCCGTCCGTCTCAAAGACCGCATAGTCTGCATCTGAGATGGAGAAGATATTTTTTTGCCTGAGCAAAGCGCTTAAGGCATCAATATCCAGTCTGGCTTTGCGGAGGGAGTCTTCCATCACCTTGCCGTCTTTTATGACGATCAGCGGCTGGCCCTCCAGGAATACCCTTGCTTTCCTGGATTTGATATCAAGATAGCCCATGAGGATGGTGAACGCGGCCCAGCCGGCCAGGGCAATGACCCCATTTCGAATGGTCACATTCGGGCTGAGGACAAGGTTGGCTGCAATAGAACCGATGGCAATGGCTGATACAAAGTTAAAAAAGGTCATTTGGGCAATTTCTTTCCGCCCCATCAGTCTGGCAAGCGCAAAAAGCACAAGAAAAGAAACGGTAATCCTTATAAGCACTTCTGGAATATTCATGTTCCACCTCAATCAGGATTATTTTTATAGAGAAATTGAATCTCTTAGTAAGAATGCATCCTTATTTTGGCAGGGTAATATCTTTTTATACATAAAAAAGAAAGAGAGTTGGAGTGGATGCTTGAATTATTGCTGATCCGCCATGGCCAGTCAGAAGCTGACCTGCTGGACGTACACGAGGGCAGGGCGGATTTTCCGCTGACCGTTTTGGGAAGGAGGCAGGCGGGACTCCTTGCTGAATTTATCACTGAACACTATCCTCCTGATATCATCTGGGCAAGTACGCTGAAAAGGGCCTATGAAACAGCGGCTATTACAGCTGATAGAGCAGGGTGCAGGCTGAGGAAGGATGAAAGGCTGATGGAATTCAATAATGGCGTTCTGGCCGGGATGTCCCGGGAGGAAGCGGGCATCCGTTATCCAGAACCGCCTGAGGGCAGAAAGCCGCATGTGCGCATCGAGAAGGGGGAGTCGATGCTTGAAATGAGATTCCGGGCCGAGACCGTTCTATCAGAGATCCTGGATGATGCTGAACAAAAAGGGTATAAGAGGGTTGCTGCAGTTTCGCACGGCGGATTGATTTCCATGCTGATCCTGGCGCTGCTTGGGCTGCCCAATACAAGCCGCCAGCTCTTTGCTACAGGAGATACCGGAGTTCATTTGTTCAGGCTGGATCATAAAAGAAGGGTGGCCATGTTTTTGAACTGCCAGCGGAACCTGCCTGTTTTAGGATAGGAGGGGACAGGATAGCCTGTCCTTTTTCTTTTTTCCATAAAAAGGGGATTGGTTATTGATTTTCAGTCTTTCCAAACCGGGGCGGACGAAGTATGATAATTCTATCAAACTGAAAGGGAAGACAATATGGCGGGAATGAATCTCCTTTTCCTATTTGCAATCAGTGTCTATAGTCTATGGGGATTAGGGCATGATCCTTTCTCGAGCCTGCTTTCGGGTGATGAGAAGCGCTTTGAAATGCTGGTCCTGGAGGACGGCAAGGTTTTTTCGAAAGAAAAGCCTTTTGAGCGAAAAGGAAAGCTCCTTGGGACGGCCGCGTATCTTCCATTGTTGGCATCGCCGGCCGGCATGCTGCTTTTCCGAAGGTTTTTCCGGATGGATATTATGCTGGAAAAGCTGAGGATCCTGCTTACACCGGTCTTTTTTCATTCTAAGTTCTTTATCTCCTCCTCTGGTAGTAATAAATAAAACTAAACTGAAAAAAGAGGTGCAGAGATGAGGAATTTAGGCTTTGGGGAAATCATGGTCATTGTTTTTGTTGCGCTGCTTATATTTGGACCGCAAAAGCTTCCGGAGCTTGGCAGGGCTGCCGGCAATACGCTGCGTGAATTCAAAAAGGCAACAAAAGGCATCCTGGAAGATGATAAAGAGAAAGAAAAATAAATAGATGGCAGGACTGCTCCGCCGATGAGAGCTCATATTAGCAGCTTTTGCGTGCGGGGCAGCTGTTTTGTTCTGGAGGAAAATAATGAAAGAGATGATTGTTGCCCTGATATTGGGCATTGTTGAAGGTCTTACTGAATTTGCACCCGTTTCGTCTACCGGCCATATGATTATAGTGGACGATATTTTATTAAAGTCAAAAGAGCTTTTCTCAAAGGAAGTAGCCAATACATTCAAGGTTGTCATTCAGCTTGGGTCGATCCTTGCGGTGGTGATTGTGTTCAAGGACCGGTTTATCCAGCTCTTAGGGCTGGGTAAAGGGGGGAAGGAACAATCGGATGGACCGAAGCTGAAGCTCACGCAGGTGATTGCAGGCCTGCTGCCTGCGGCGGTTCTGGGGCTTCTGTTTGAGGATTATATAGATGAGTATCTGTTTTCGGTTAACAGAGTGGTAATCGGCCTGGTGGCTGGCGCCCTGCTTATGATTGCAGCTGATTATTATTCAAAGAGGAAGCCGGCCATCGAGACGGTGGACAAGATCACTTACCGGCAGGCAATCCTCATTGGATTGTTCCAGTGCATCGCCTTATGGCCGGGCTTTTCACGGTCAGGCTCCACAATCTCGGGCGGGGTGCTGCTCGGCCTCAGCCACAGGGCAGCCTCTGATTTTACCTTTATCATGGCGGTGCCTGTCATGCTTGGGGCAAGCGGGCTGTCGCTTCTGAAAAATTGGGAGTACTTCACGCCTGATGCCATCCCATTCTTTATAGTCGGCTTCATCAGTGCCTTTGTGTTCGCCCTGGCATCAATCCGTTTCTTCCTGGCGCTCATCAACAGAATCAAGCTGGTGCCGTTCGCCATTTACAGGATTATCCTCGCGGCTGTCATTTATTTTGTTTTTCTGTGAGGGAAAAAGTACAGTTCCAGTATTTAAATATTTACAGACGATAGGTTCATAGAGTAAAATTAAAAAAAATTATCGAAAGATGCGCTTAATCTTTTTAAAGAGCGGGGGATCCAACGGGCATATATCTGCCTCGGGGTGAATCCTTTACAGGTAGGGCACTCTCAAAGCCCGAATCCGACAGCTAACCTCGTAAGCGTTATTTGGGAGGACAAGTCTGCGTTCAAACACAGAGACTCGCTCTCTGTGTTTTTCTATGCTAAAAAATCAGAATTTGACAAGGAGGCTTGCAGCATGAAACTTTCAACAAAGATTATCATCGCTCTGATTGCAGGGGGCATTGTCGGCTTATTGCTGAATCTATATTCCCCGGATTTATTTGAAACATTGAATATTTATCTGTTCACTCCGCTGGGGAAAATATTCCTCAACCTGATTAACATGCTCGTGGTGCCAATCGTGTTTTTCTCCATCACTCTTGGCACAGCCGGCCTCGGGGATCCTAAAAAGCTCGGAAGGATCGGCCTGAAGACAATCTCTTTCTTCCTGGCTACTACTTGTATGGCCTTGATCATCGGGATCGTCTTCGCGTACATCTTCCAGCCGGGGAATGTCGGGACCTTCGATACCACTGGTGCAGAGTTTGAAGCACAGGAAGCTCCGCCTGTATCTGAAACCCTGCTGAATATCATTCCGACAAATCCTATCAAGGCATTTACAGAAGGTAACATGCTTCAGATCATTACATTCTCTGTTTTCGTCGGCTTTGGTCTTACTATGCTTGGCGAGAAAACCAGAGGCGTCCTGAAGCTGTTTGACCAGGGGAATGAGCTGATGATGTACCTTGTGAACCTGATCATGCGTTTTGCGCCATATGGAACCTTCGGCCTGATCGTATCGGCAGTCGGCACCCAGGGAGTTGATGCGATCAAAGCGATGGGGCTGTACATGGGTGTGGTGCTTGCGGCACTTATCGTCCATACGCTTGTGACGTACGGAGGATCGGTATACTTCCTGGCCAAGCGCAGCCCTATCGAATTCTTCAAGGGCTTTGCCCCGGCCATGAGCGTGGCCTTCAGTACATCGAGCAGTAATGCCACACTTCCGGTTTCCATGAATGTGGCACAGAAGAACCTGAAGGTCCCTGAATCGGTGAGCAGTTTTGTTCAGCCGCTTGGTGCGACAATCAATATGGATGGAACAGCGATCATGCAAGGTGTCGCAACCATCTTTATCGCTCAGGTATATGGCCTTGACCTGACGTTCACGCAGCTAGTGACGGTCGTCCTGACTGCCGTCCTTGCGAGCATCGGTACAGCAGGTGTGCCGGGCGTCGGCCTGATCATGCTGGCGATGGTCCTTCAGTCTGTTAACCTTCCTGTTGAAGGGATTGCCCTGATCATCGGGATCGACAGGCTTCTGGATATGACCAGAACAGCGGTTAATATTACAGGTGATGCTGCTTGTGCAGTCATCGTCGGTGAATCCGAGAAAAAGAAAAACAGGGAATTAACCTGATAATAGAGTAAAGCAAAACACCGTCCGGATAAGGACGGTGTTTTTTGATGGACCGGGTGAACGCGGGACCTTCTTAAGCAGTCGGCTCGGCCGCTTCTTCTATTTTTTTCTGCAGGAGAAGCTTTTTGAGCTGCGGCTTGCTTTTGCGGCTTGCCAGGATATACAGAACATCCCCTGGAAGGATGATGGTGCTGCCGGCCGGTGTGATCAGTTCATCATTGCGGATGATGGCATTCACAAGTGCACCTTTTGGAAACGGGATATCAATCAGGGTCTGCCCGATGATCTGGGCATCATCCTCCATTTCGTATTCAATCATCTCTGCATCGGCTTTTCCGATGGACACAAGCTCAAGCGAATGCATGGGCGTCGTTTTTTTCGGTCCGGTCAGCTTCAGTTTAGCTGCGAGCGCTGTAATCGTTGAGCCTTGTATGAGGCAGCTGGTCAGGACGACAAAGAACACGACATTGAAGATCTGCTGGCTTCCCTCGATTCCTGCAAGAAGGGGGAAGGTGGCCAAGACGATAGGGACAGCTCCCTTTAGTCCTGCCCAGGAAAGGAAGATGAGTTCATTCGTTTTATATCCCATCCTGACGGTAGACAAGAAGACGGCTGCAGGCCTTGCGATCAATATGAGGATCGCAGAAATGGCAATGCCTTTCAGGAAGATATCCAGGCTGAACAGCTCTGAAGGGAACACCAGCAGGCCGAGAATCACAAACATCATGATCTGCATCATCCAGGCAAATCCTTCAGAAAAACGGAAGATGGTATGCTTGTAGGCAAGTTCCATGTTTCCGATGATAATGGCAGCGATATAGACGGCCAAGAGTCCGCTTCCGCTTGCAAAGGCTGTAATACCATAGGTTAAGAGTGCAAAGGCTGTGGCAAAAACAGGATAGAGGCCGCCAGAATCAAGATTGATGCGGTTAAGGGCAAAGACGGCCAATCTGCCGAAAATCAGGCCAAACAGAAGGCCGATGCTCATCTGAAGGAAAAAGGTTCCGATCAGCGACCAGATGCTTGCTTCCGGAAGGGTGATCAATTCAATCATGGCGACTGTCAGGAAGACAGCCATCGGGTCATTGGAGCCTGATTCTGCTTCTAAAGTGGCACCGATCCGTTCATCGATATTCTTATCCTTAAGAACAGCGAAAACGGCAGCGGCATCTGTTGATCCGACGATGGCACCGAATAAAATCGATTCGAGCCAGCCTGTCCCCAGAATGAACTTCGCTGCGGCTGCGACGATTCCGGATGTGAGGATGACGCCGAGGGTGGCGAGTGACAAGGATGGGAGGACGACAGGGCGAAGTGTTTTCCACTTAGTCTGCAGGCCGCCCTCAAACAGGATAATGATTAAAGCAAGGACACCGATCATCTGGGCTGTGCTGGCATTGTCGAAATAAATGATGCCCAGTACGTCACTGCCCATCAGCATCCCGACTGCCATAAATAGCACGAGGGAAGGAACGCCGAGGCGTGAGGAGAACTTAGTTGTCAGCACGCCGGTAATGAACAGGATGGCCGCAAGCAGGATGAATGTATCTGTATGCAAAACATTAATCATTGATATCAGCTCCTTTTCTATAAATTGACGTCGAGAGTGACAGATGGAGGGTTCTTAGGTGAAATCCCCAGATAGCTATAGGTTTCTGAAGGGGAGGATTGCTGGAGCCTCTTTTGAATGAGCGACACGGCAATACCTTTTGAATAAGCATGATAGCCAAAGGTTTTTCTTAGTGTGTGTGTGCCGACAGGCTCTTCAATGCCGGCGGCCTGGGCAGCCTCATTAATGATCCGGTACGCCTGTACCCTCGTGATTGAATTTTTGGACTTCCTTGACTTAAAGAGCGGGTCTTCCCAGTTGAGGCCATTCTCCTGGATGCATGTGTGGAGGGCTTCACGGACCTGCAGATTGAAATAGATAGGGGGAAAGCAAGCCTCAGAGGTATGCAGATAGGAAAGGATATTTCCGCTTTCATCTGCTGCGTCCTTTACCTGCAGGTGAAGCAGGTCATTGATGCGTATTCCGGTGTTGATGCCAAGCAGAAACAAGCAATAGTCGCGGGAAGAGCGGGATTGGAGCCATTCCTTCATCATCAGGATCTTTTGTTTGTCAGTTATTGCACCGACTGTTTTCATTTAATCACCTCCAATGTAACTTAATCCTATTATAGCATATGGTTATGTAACATGAAAAAGACTAGCATCACGTAGGGCTTAGATTAAAGTCTTTTTACCCTGAAAAAACATGAAATGGCAAAGTGATTTTGTTACGATAGAAAGAAAACAGCCTGGCTTATAATCAATGGAGGAACTATGTTAAAGAAGCTTATTATGCCTATTATTTATATAAGTGAGTGGGTGGTGTTTTTTTATGCTGTCCTCTTTATGATTGTTTTTAATCTAACTTATTACGTAAACATGGTCATAATTGATATGCCTTGGGAAGAACGTACCTCCCTGCCTTTTATAAAGACTGTGCTTATCATGACAGGTGCATGCATAGTTTGTTTCCTTTATATCAAATACGTGAAAGGAAGAAGGATCTATAAGTATGTAAAAGATATCCTTTGGGGTATTCTGTTTGGAGTAAATGGCCTGCTGTGTATCCTTTTGCTGGGTATAAGCCTTATTTTTGAGCTGCCTATCAATGAACGGGTTCTACTGGCATTGGCCTTCATTGCAAGTGCAGGATTTTTTTTGCGGTGTATCAGAAGCCTGTTGCTTTCTTATATAGGACGCCCTTTTTCATCCAGGTAACAGTACAGCCAACATGGTGATCAGGACCATATAATAAGCGCATGGATGTTAACATCCATGCGCTTATGAATACTTTGATAA
The DNA here is from genome assembly GCF_002858875.1 of Bacillus sp. UMB0728. Taxonomy (NCBI): domain Bacteria; kingdom Bacillati; phylum Bacillota; class Bacilli; order Caryophanales; family Bacillaceae; genus Bacillus; species Bacillus sp. UMB0728. Next base: position 53,905 of record NZ_PKLA01000008.1, read on the forward strand.
CAGGGCATATCCCTTTTTAAAAGCTTTTTATAAGAATTTCACACATACAGGGTAAGGAACTGAAACATCCTTCTGCAGCAGGGATAGCCTGCCGCTTTGTGCGTCACGAGCAAACAAAGTGAGGTTTCCGGTTTCCTGGTTGGAGGCAACGATATATCTTTCTGAAGGATCGAGCACAAAGTCGCGCGGCCAGTTTCCTTCAGTGGAGGTATGCTCGATGAACTCCAGCGTGCCGGTTTCTTCATTTACAGAGTACACGGCAATGCTGTCATGTCCGCGATTGGCAGCATAGACAAAGCGGCCGTCAGAAGAGATATGGATGGCACTTCCCTGGTTATTTTCCCGGAATGTTTCAGGGATGGCCGGTACTGTCTGCATTACCTTGAAGCTGCCGTCATTCGGGCTGTATTCGAGCACGATCACCTCGGAGCTCAGCTCTGTCATCACATAGGCAATATTCCTTTCCGGGTGGAAAACAAGATGCCGCGGCCCGCTGCCAGGCTTTACATCCAGTTTGGCCGCTTCCTTCAGCTGCCCATCATTTAACGCATAGGTAATGATTTCATCTGTACCCAGGTCAACGGCGGCAATATAATTCTCATCTGGCGAAAAGCCTGCATAATGGGCATGCGGCTTTTCCTGGCGGTCTGGGTTTGGTCCTGTGCCCTCATGCTGGGCAACAGATGAAGCTGAAAGCAGGGAACCGTCCCCCGTCAGTCCGTAGGCTTCAATCGTACCTTTATGGTAGTTGGCAGTCACTGCATAGCTCGAGTCTTTATTTACGCTGATATGGCATGGGGAGGCACCGTCAGACAGCTGGCGGTTCAGTTCTGTAAGCCCGCTGCCATCACTGATGGAGAACGCGGCGGCGCCGCCCTGCGTCCCTTCCTTTACGACAGAATAAAGTCGGGTTTTATCTTCGCTGATTGTCACATATGTAGGGTTTTCAAGCTCTGCGGCGAGCTTGACGTTTTCAATCCTGCCGTTCTCTGTATTCAATTCAAAAGAATAGATGCCTTTGCTGTCGCCTTTTGTGTAGGTGCCGATAAATCCGGAAAAAATATGGTCCCTCATTACTATTTCTCCTTTCAACATGCGGATTGCCTCTATTATATCATGAACCTTTTCAGTGTATTCAGCAGGGCAAAAATGAAAAAGCCAAAGGACCTGGCGGGTTAGTCTGCCAGGTCCTTGTTGGCCAGCTGAGACCTTATCCTTTAGGATAGTCTGAATTAGGCTGGCGCGGGTCAGTATAATCGCGGTTCACTTCATCTCTCAGCCTGTCTTCATCTGCAAAGGGATTGCTTACCACCTTGTCACTGAGAGGGGTGTTTGGATCTATATTTTCATCCGTATACGGGCGGTTTTGATCATTGTGGTCCTGGAATGCATTTTCGCCTTTATCCAGTTCGCCCGGGTTAAGCGGATCGACTATATAGTTGTCATACCTATCTTCCTGGTCCGTAGCCCGGATGGCTGTATTCCTGTCTGTTGTGCCAACGAAATCTTCGTCAGTGCGGCGGGCGTCATTGACAGCTCCTCCGGTGAAGATCGTTTCATCATCCGTCAGGCGGTCGCGGTTCCGGTCGTCAGGATCGACGAGGATCAGGATTCTGCCCTCTTTTACCTCTGCTTCATAACGGTTGGCTTCTTCTTCCGGAATGCCCATGCCGATCAATGCGCCTGCAAGTCCGCCTGCCCCGGCGCCAACCGCTGCCCCGGTCAGTGTTGCAGCAATCGGACCCGCCGCAACGATCGGTCCAATTCCAGGGATTGCAAGGGCGCCGATGCCCACGAGCAGCCCTGTGAGCCCGCCCAATGCTCCGCCGGCAGCTGCGCCAGCCGCAAGTCCTTCCTCTGTTTTCGTTCCGGTTTCTTCGCTCACAGCGTCAAGATCATCACGGTTCTTGCTGATGACCGAAATGTCCTCAGCCCGGTAGCCTTCCGCTTTCAAACGTTCAATTGTTTCAACCGCTTCATCCTCTGTTGCATATGAGCCTACTACGCGTTTATTATCATCTGCCATGTTCATTCCTCCTTAATCGTTTAAAAATGTTTCTACTAGAGTACATACCCTCAGGTGAAAATGGCCTAAACCTCAGCCGGCCTGTAATATATGTCACAAAGTGCCTCCATGCCGGGGTTCAGATGAGGTCTGCGTTGCAATACTGCACGGAAATGCTATGATATAATTGTCAGACTTTTTCACAGGGGAAGGGATTGCTTTGAAAAACGAATTGATTAAGATTGGCACAAGGATAGTAGAGAGCAAAGAGCAGCTCGTCAAACATATATTTGAAAGGGAATGCCCTTTTTATAAGGAAAAGCTTAAGAAATCGACTGTCGCCAGAGATCAGATAGCTGAATGGCGCAAAGCCCTGATTCAAATCCTGGGTGAATCATTGTATACGGATCGGGAGGAAAGCGGGCGCAGAATTGAAAAATGGGCGCGTGAAACAGGAGAAACGGCGATAGAAAACGGCGTTCCCCTGGACGAATCCCTGCGTGTGCTGTCCCTGTTCAGATCGGTTATTTGGGACGTTTTCACTGAGGAGCTGGAGAAAAATCAATTTGCTGCAGTCACGATGCTTGATGTCAGCAAAATCATCAACCCGCTCCTGGATGAGGTCGCATATATATTCAGCAATATTTACATGAACCACAGCACCAGGAAAATTGAAGTCGCCCAGACTGCCCTGCAGGAGCTGTCCGTTCCGGTTGTCCCGATTTCAGCGGATATAGCAGTTCTTCCGCTTGTTGGGGAAGTGGATACAGAGCGCGCAAAATTCATTATGGAAAAATGCCTGAAAAACAGCACAGAGCTTCAACTAAAGCAGCTGTTCATTGATGTATCCGGCGTACCGATGATAGATACGATGGTCGCCCATAATCTGTTCCAGATTGTAAAGTCATTAAACCTGATCGGTGTGAAGGCAACTATGACCGGAATACGGCCGGAAATCGCCCAGACGATTGTGGCTCTCGGAATAGAGTTCCGGGAAATCCCGACAAGGGCAAATCTTAAGCAGGCGCTGATGTCAGCGGGATTCGAACAAACTAAAAGGTGATATTTGTGTGAAACTTATATATAAAAGGGGAACGAATTAAATATAAAGTGATACACTAATCATATACAGTTGAAGGGAAATCTATTAAGCAGCCTTCTTAAAAAGCGGGGAGTCGAACATGAAGCTGGGATTAATCATCGTTATCGCCATTATCATTCTTTCTTTAATTTTTACCCTTATGCTGGCCGGCAAAAGTGATGCTGACTACTCGAAGTCAGCGAGGAAAAATACGGTCAACCTGACTGTAATTTATGCAGTAGTCATTCTGCTTTCCATCGTCGCACTGGGTGTTTATATTAAATGGGGAATCTAAAAAGTGAAGCGCGCACGCTTCACTTTTTTAATTTACAGTCTGCCATTGCCTCTGCACCTGTTCCTGTGCAAGGCGGGCAATTTCCTCTTCTTGAGTTCCTCTATGTGCGATTACATTTGTCATATAGTTTTTTCCGCCGTGATTAACGGTTACAGTTACTTGTACCATGCTTTTTTATTCCTTTCTTAATGATATTTTAATATAGTGATACCATTTTAAAAGGAAAATGAAACCTGTTTGCATAAATTATTGACCCATTCTATCACTTAGAATGGAAGGGGCATTTCCCTTCGATTGGCTCGATGTCATCGCCGATGAAGTATTGCTTCCATTCCCGATGCTCAGGGTCCCCGTAATGGCTGATATTCGGGTGCTTTGGCAGTCCATCCCACTTTTCCACTCGTTCCCTGACTTTTTCCCTGGACATGATTCCTCCTTTAGAAGTGCCTTCAAGCCCCTCAAAGATTCTCCGCGGCTGGAAGCCCAGCACAAGGCTGTTTCCGAGATCCCTCGTTTTCCGCTGTTTATAGGCAGGCGCGTTTCCAAACACAAAGAATGGCTCTTCTGCAAATGAGAATGCCCATAGATGGTGGTCCGGGTCCTCTGGATAATCCTTCGGCCAAGGCTTTTCATCCTGATCATGAAGATACTGCAGGATGTTCCAGAAGTATTCGCGGTAGTAAGGGATATCCTTCTCTTCTTTTTCCGGCTCCACAAACACAAACAGGCCATGGCGGATAAGCTTGGGAGCATCAAAAAGGTCAATGAACTGTTCCAGCGCCTTTGGAAGCTGTGACCAGTCATCCTGTGAAATATATGCATAGCGCAGCTCCCCGCGGTTTTCAGCAGTCATGCCGAAATAGCATGGGAAGGTCTTGTCTGTGACAGTTTGATGGAACGTCTTATATTCTTCAATGACCCAGGCAGGCACAATGTCAGGGTTGGTCATATCTTCTTTTTTCAGCAATGCTTTTTGAATTGTTTTCATAATCAGCTCTCCTAAAATGATTTTTAGAAGCCGGCTTCCCGCAGGAGGCCGGCTTCATCCCGTGCTTCAAAATATCTCTCGTGCGCGGCTGCTATTCTTCTCTGTTTTCATTCATGCGATTATGCTCCGGATTTATCGGATCAGCGTTATCAGGCGTCATCGGCCGGGCAGGACCGGAATCACCAGCTTGATTGCCCATAGAGGCATCTGGAGTCATTGATTCTTTAATCTGGGCGGTGCGGGCATCTTTATTGATGCTCGTCTGCTCAATTTTACGGTCAAGCTTTTGCAGGTACTTAGCAGCAAAGTCCCTTCCGCCCAATCCGAAGGCAAGGCCAAAGGCGAGAGCCAGTCCGCCGAGTATAAGGATAAAGGCAGAATTGACGATGGAATGGGCGACGCCAAGCTGGTCCAGGGCCATAAAGATGGAAACGGCTACGATCGCATATTGCGCCACAGATGATAGAAGGCGGAAATGAGGGCCTTCCAGCAGGCTTGAAAGCAGCTTCTTTACCAGGGTTCCGAGCCATAATCCTGCGCCAAGAATGACAAGGGCTGCAAGAACATGAGGCAGATAGGCTATGACACCGGTTGCCAGTGTGACAAGGAAGTCGAGCTTCAGCAGGTTCAGAGCCTGTACAACAAATAAGAGGACAACAATGATCTGGGCAATATAGCCAATCAGCTGGGAAATCCCGCTTTTTGCAGCCCTGGTTTTATTTTTTGTGAATCCTATGCTATTAAAATATGAATCTGCGCCGATTCGTTCAAGAAGGCCGGCAACCATCCCCCTGACCCATTTTCCGAGCCAGATGCCCGCAAGGATAAAGGCGATGGCGACAATGATATTCGGGATCATGGTGAGGACATCGTTCAGCATGGCAATCGCAGGCTGTGATATTCCTTCCAGATCCAATTCTTCGAGTGCCGCGATTACGACCGGGATCATAATGAAGACAAAAACGATATAGCCGGCAACAGATGAAAGGGTGGTCCCTTCAAACAGCTTGGACAGGCCGAAACGCCCGACAAGCTTTTCCGTACCGATGCTCTGCAGGAAGCTCGTGACAATATCACGGACCAGCTTGGCGATGAACCAGCCGATAAACAGAATAAGGGCAGCGGCAAGGAGTTTAGGAAGGAAAGCCAGAATATCATTGAGCATGCCGGCAAACGGTCCGGAGACTCCCTCGAGATTCAAGGCTGACAGCACGGCAGGAAGGGAAATCAGCAGAACCAGATAGAATACGATATTGGCGGCTTTATCGACGATATTGGAGGAGTCGTGATCTCCTTTAATGAATTTATATTTGTTCAGTGTTTCATGGACGCGAAGCGTTCTGCCTCCACGCTTGATGAGAAACTTGAGCGCGGATGCCACCAGCCAGGCAACCAGCAGGATCAAAGCAGCCTTTAGAATACTTGGGATGGCACCTGTAATAGTCGAGAACATGCCTACTAGCGGAGTAGCCAGGAAGCTTAAGTTTAGGATATTGAAGAACCAAATAAAGACAAAAATGAGGATGAGAATATAAACGATTTTGCTTATGATTTTCTCAGGGGAATACTTTCTGTTTCCCGACTCGGCAAACAGTTTGTTATCAAGATTGGTTTTGCGGAGGCCTTTCAGGACCGCCTTTTCAACCGCCTTTGCAATGATCCATCCCAACAGGAGGACGACTAATGCCAGCAGAAGGTCGGGAAGCTGGTTCAGATAGCCATTCCAGCCATTCCAAAATGCATAATTATTATCCAACTAGATCCACTCCTTATCATAGATATTTACATTTACCCAGTGAGTTAGCAGATAAACAGACTGCAGGCAGCTGAATTGGAAAATAAAGTTTGAAAAAGCAAAACCTTTTTCCTAAGGAGCAGTCTAATATTCAGGAAAACAAGAGGGGGATCGATCAGCTTTGGAGCATATTGTCCGCAAAGCCATAAAAGGGGATGATGAAGCTTTTCTTGATATCATCCGTTCCTGTAAGGCGGATTTGTACAAAACCGCACTTGCCTATATGCGAAATGAGGAAGAAGCTCTTGAGGCCGTGCAGGAAGTAACCTTCCGGGCTTACAGGAGCATAAAAGATTTGAAGCAGCCTGCCTATTTCAAAACGTGGATCATCCGGATTATGATCCATTACTGCTGCGACAGGCTCAAGAAGCAAAACAGGCTTGTATATAACGAACAGCTGCTCCTCGCAGCAGGCGGGGAAGAGAATACTCTTCTATTCGAAGTCCAGGATGCGATGGAGGCGCTCGATGACCGCTCCCGTGAACTGCTGACGCTCAAATACTTCCATGATCTGAAAATCAGGGAAGTGGCTGCCCTGTACAACCGTCCGGAAGGAACTGTAAAAACATGGCTCAATAAAGCGTTGAAGTCATTAAGAGAGAAGCTCGAGGAAAGCGGGGGGAAGATGGATGTTTGAGAAGGAAGAAAAAAAGCTTGAGGCTATACGAGAGCGGTATCAGGAATTTCCTGTGCCGGATGAACGGCTGGAAGAAGCGATCATGAAAGGGTTCCAGCAAGCCAAGGCTGCTTCACCGAAGAAGCGATTGATCAAAAGGAGCTGGCTGCCCGGTATTGCGGCCGCCCTGCTATTGCTCGGATTTTTGACCAGCATCAGAGTTTCCCCGGCCTTTGCCCACTATGTAGCAGAAATGCCGGGTATGGAAAAGCTGGTAGACCTTATCCGTTTTGACAAGGGATGGATATCCGCTGTGGAGAATGACTATATGCAGCCGCTCGGCATATCCCAGGAGAAAAACGGGATCCGGGTTACGCTTGATGGTGCTATACGGGATGAGCGGGGGCTGGTGGTATTTTACACAGTTGAGTCAGAGGAGAAGCAGGTGCTGCATACAAATAGTATTGAAATCACTGGCGGTGATGGGAAGGAGCTTCCTGTCAGCTTTTCCGGTTCTGGTGATAGCTCTTACACAGATGAACCAGTAAAGTCTGTAAATGGAACAGCTGACTATCTATTCAGTGAAGACTTGAAAGGGAAAGAGTTCAAGGCAGAGGCAGAGGTCAAAACAAAGAATGGCACAGAAACATTCGAAATTAACTTTTCGGTTGAAAACCCAAAAGTGAAGAAAAAGGTATATCCCTTAAATGAAACTGTTTCAATAGAAGGGCAGAAAATCACATTTAAGGACATTGCCATTTATCCATTGCGCGTGGCCATCCATGTGGTGTTTGATCCGGAGAACAGCAAGAAAATCTTTGCTCTGGAAGATTTGCGGCTTGTTGATGAGAATGGAGAAGCCTGGTCTGGCATTGCTAATGGTGTTACATCACAGGATATTAAAGAAAATGAGAAGATCATTTATTTGCAGAGCAACTATTTTAAAGAACCGAAGGAGCTGTATCTGGTACTGAATAAAGTGATGGCCGTGGATAAAGAGGATGCGGAAGTGGTCATTAATACCGAAACGAAAGAGATTGTGAAGCAGCCAAAGGGTGATAAATTATCAGGACTGGTTTTGGAAGGGGGAAGCCTCTCATTTCAAGTTCGTGCAGAGAAGGAATACAATCATCAGCTCTTTACGACTGCAAAAGATGCAGAAGGCAGAGATCTGGATGGCGGAAGCTCCTTCTATCGATCCGGGGGCGATGGTCTTTATAAGGAGTTTGGCGTTTCCTTATCTGAAACAGACCCTGCTAATTATAAGAATCCTATCAGTCTGGAGTTATCAGCCTTTCCATCCTGGATAGAGGGAGAAGTGAAGATTAAGCTGGAGTAGAAGACGGCTGGTATTGTCTAAGCAGGGAAATTCCGATTATTTGAAATTAAAAAACAGCAGCAATCAGCTTGTAAAAGATCAGGCCAGAACGGTAAGTTCTGGCCTGGTTTTATGGAATGAAAATGGCTGCTCAAATTAAATCTGAGCAAGCGTCCACCGTATTCCCCTACCCCAACAAAACATCCTCACCAGGATACCGAATTTTCTCCGGTTTTTGTTTGGCAAAGGAGAAGGCGAGTGTGAGCGGGCCGAGTTTGCCCAGGAACATGATGAAGATGATGATTTCTTTTCCGATTTCCGACAGGTCGGCAGTGATGCCCATGGACAGGCCGACCGTTCCGAAGGCGGATACTACTTCGAAAATAATTTTAATAAATGGCAAATCCTCCGTGATGCTCAGGACAAAGATGGCGATAAAGACGAACAGGATGGAAATCATTGAGATGGCCAACGCTTTTGTCAGATAGTTGACGCTGATGGTGCGGCGGAAAATGACAATGTCTTTTTTGCCGCGTATGAATGTAATGACAGCCATGATAATGATGATAAAGGTCGTCAGTTTAATTCCGCCGCCGGTGGACGCGCTCCCCGCACCCACAAACATTAACAGCAGCATATACAGGACAGTTGCATCCTCAAGCCCGCCGATGTCCACTGAATTGAACCCGGCAGTCCTCGGCGAAACGGCCTGAAAATAGGATGCCCAAAGCTTTTCCCAGCTGGTCAGATGGGCGAGGGTCTGCGGATTATTATATTCTAGGTAAAAGATGACGGCCATTGATACAATATTGACCGCAAAGGTGCCCACAATCATCATTTTGGAATGAAGCGACAGCCTTTTGAATTGCTTTGATTTCCACAGATCGGCCAGTACGGTAAAGCCAAGACCGCCAATGATAAAGAGCATGGAAATGACAATATTGATGACAGGATCGCCGACAAACCGGCTGAGTCCGTCCGGCCAGAGCTGAAAGCCTGCATTGTTGAAGGCGGAAACAGAATGGAACAGGCTGTAATAAAATCCATCCTGCCACCCATACAGCGGAACCCATCTCAGGCAGAGGAAGAACACAGCAATGGCCTCGATCGTAAAGGAAAAAATAAACAGGTAGCGGACGAGGCGTATGACTCCGCCGACCGACGTCTGGTTCAATGCCTGCTGCAGGACAAGGCGCTCCTTGAACCCGATTTTCCTTCCGAGCATCAAGTAAATCAGCACAGCGAAGGACATGATTCCAAGGCCTCCGAGCTGGATGAGGCACATGATGACAATCTGGCCGAACAAGGTATAGGTAGACGCCGTATCAGCCACTGTCAGCCCTGTCACGGTCATAGCCGAGGTGGCTGTGAACAGGGCATCGATCCATGAAACACCATGAACGGTTGAAAAGGGAAGCTTCAGCAAGGCGACCCCCAGCAGGATGAAAAACAGGAATATAAGGGTCAAAAGCTGCGGCGGCGTGATATTCAGGTATTTTCGCTTCATGATCGATAAAGCTCCTTTTTCCTCAAATGGTGAAAAGCAAATTTAATTTTGGCCATAAAAAAACCATTCTTATCCACGGAAAAGAATGGTCAATATGTCTATTGGCCTTTCTCTCAATATGCTTACGGAGTTAGCTGCCGGATTAGGAATTGAGAGCTTCCTTCCTGGCCTGAGCCAGGATTCACCCCGGGCAGGCGCAACAGCCTCCTGCCATATTGGTTCCCCCGTTCTTAAAATAAGATTCAGCAAAGGTATTAAATTCAAGTGTGATTATAATCTATAAAATACTCCCGCTCATTCGCAAAGTCAATCAGGAAATTGTGAATTTTTCCTCTTTAAAAAACCGTGCAGGTTGCACGGACTTGCAGGTCTATTTTTCCTCCAGATGAATTCTGCGGTAATCATCCTCCAGAATGCTCATCATGATGGAATCATGGTACTGGTGATCGTAAAATAAAGCCTCGCGCTGGACGCCTTCCTGCTTGAAGCCAAGCTTCTCGTAGACATGGAGCGCCCGGTCATTATAGACAAAAACATTCAGCTCAACCCTGTGCAGATTCAGCACACCGAAAGCATAGCCAAGCATAAGCTCCATTGCTTCGCTTCCATAGCCGCGCCCCTGGTTCTCTTCCTCACTGATGTTCACACGGATATTGGCATTGCGGTTGGTGGCATCTATATCCTGAAGGGCAATATCACCAATCACTTCATTCGTTCCATCAAGGACAATCAATAAGAGGATGGAAGATGAATCCTCCGCTTTGTCTTTAATATAAGAGAAGATTTGATCTTTCGAAAAAGCTTTTTTCAGCCCAGTGAGCTTTCGTGACTGTTCATTATAGAGCAGCTTCACATATATATCCGTATCTTCTGTACTGATGGGCCGCAGATAAATCCGCTCTCCCTGCAGGAACCGTATTGCATCCATTCGTACTCCTCCTTGGCTTTTCCTAATTACAATATAATCCAATACCGCTCATTTAAAAATAGATATTTTATCCCTTTCAGCAATTTAAACATCAAGAATAATTGAAACATCAAAAGTTGGGTAAATGTAAATGTAATAGCAGTACACTGTTCGGAAAAGGGGGCCTTGGCCAGGATGGAGTTTAAAAAAGGAATGCTTGTTTATAATGGAAATGCCGGGCAAAAAAATATGGAAAAGTCCCTGGCAGCCTGTGTTCCGATCTTGTCTGCAGAACTGGATTCACTGGTTCTGCTGCCAACGAAAAGGGAAGGGCATGCAAGGGAGCTTTGCAGGGAATATGGATCTGAAGTGGATGTTGTTTTCATCCTGGGCGGAGACGGGACGGTACACGAATGCATCAATGGACTGGCGCCGCTTGAGACCCGGCCGGCCATCGGCATATTGCCTGGAGGTACTTGCAATGATTTTTCAAGAACATTGAATATCCCCCAGAATATCCGTGATGCGGCGCTCAGCATGGTTGCAGGAGAAATGGAGCGGGTTGACGTCATGCAGGCCAATGAAGATTACTTCCTCAACTTCTGGGGCATCGGCCTGGTGGCAGAGGCCTCGGAAAATATCAAGGCAACAGAAAAAAACTTGTTTGGGCGGATCAGCTACTTCCTGAGCGCCTTGCGGACAATCAAGGAAATGGAGCCATTCCATGCATCCATTATAATCGATGGGAAGGAGATAGAGGAGGATGCTGTCATGATCCTGCTGGCCAATGGCCAATATATAGGGACCAATGCATTGCCTTTCAGGAATCTCGAATATAATGACGGACTGGCTGATTTATTTATTATAAAAGATGCCAATCTTTCTTTAATGAAACAAGCACTTACAGAAGACAGCATGGAAGCGAACGAGAACATCCTTCATTATAAAGGGAAGGAAATACTAGTAAGCACAGACAAGAGGATGGAGGCAGATATGGATGGGGAGGTGTATTCGGCAACTCCCTGCCGGATAAGCGTCCATGACGGACATCTGCAAATGATAAAGCCAGGGCAGCTCTAAGGGCTGTCCTGGCTTATGGTTGTTTCAGGAGGCTCGTTCAGCGCTCCGATTTCTTTCAGGATAAAATAAAAACCGCCTGCGGATACAATGGTAAAACCCCAGTTCAGGATCTGCCTCAGCACGATTCCCTGGTCAAAGGCATCTACGCCGTATTTTCCAATGAGCCAGACCTTAATGGAGGCAAGAAGAATAAACTTCAGAGCAAAGCCCGCCGTGATCAGGCTGAAGATCATCAAGGTTTTGCTTTTAAAGAAAACTTCCTTCATGCTGCCTCTGTCTTTTCCCTGCAACTCCATAAAATCGAGAGTGAAATAGAGGAAGACTGGCTTTTTCAGGACAATCGTCAATAAAAACAGGCAGCCCAGCACATAAGAGTAAATCACATTATTCCAAAGAAGCTGAAGGGCTGACCCGGCAAGCACATCGATCATGGTGCCGATCACCAGGTTAGAAAGAAGGAAGAGGCCGAATAAATTGACCTTTTTCAGCTGAAAGAAGCGGTACAGTGTATAGATGATGCCAGGTACAGATGACAGGATCATCGCCAAGTAATCACCGAGCATGTCCCGGCCGTAATTCCAAACAACAAGAGGGAGCACAACATAAAAGAGAATGTCGAGCACCATTGAATTTTTCTGCATTTATTTTGTTCCTGCCTTTACAAAAGATTTCCTTTCATAAATATTCCCCATAGAAGGGAGAACTCCTTTATTTTCTTATAGGAGTATACAAAAAAAGAGCCGCTGGGCTCTTTTTTTAGGCTATGAAGGCTTTCAGCATCCAGATTTTCTTTTCCAAGTCTTCAATCAGTCCGATAGCAAGATCTTCTGTTACAGGATCTCCTTCCTGGTCCGCAATGCCGGCCAGCTGCTTAAGTTCAGAGCTGATTGTGCCGTAGTCCGAGATGAGGGAAGCGACCATCTCTTCTGCTGTTTCTTCGCTGCCGTTATCTGCGATGGACGCCTGCTCAAGGAATTGGCTCATGGCAGCAATCGGCTTTCCTCCTGCTGCCAATGTCCGTTCTGCAATTGTATCTACATTCGCCGCCGCTTCATTGTAAAGCTCTTCGAATTTCCCGTGCAGGGTGAAAAATGCCGGTCCTTTTACAAACCAGTGAAAACGGTGAAGTTTTGTGTAAAGGACGCTCCAGTTGGCAATTTGTTTATTCAGGCTGTTTGTCAAAGTCATAAATATTCCTCCTCGTTTTGTCTGTAGTTATATTATATCAAATATTATTTTATAATCAATACTTATTTATAATTATTATAAATAAAAAATAAGTATAAAAAAACGGCCATCCAAGGGCCGTTTTCGATCAGACAGTTTTTTTCTTTTTACGCATAACCAGATAGATGATATACACGATGACGATCAGGGCGCCGCCTACGAGTGTAAGCATCCCGAAGTTCTCTTCAATGAATGGACGCGCCTGGGCGCCAAGCACCATAATAAGGGCAGCTTCAAGAAAGAAGCGGGCGCCTCTGCCTATGATGGACCAGATGACGAGGGTCCGGAGCCGCACTGTTGTAATGCCAGCAAAGATGGTGAACACTTTATAAGGAATTGGGGTAAAGCCTGCGATAAGGATGGCTACTGGCCCGTATTTATTGAAATAGTTCTCGACTTTCTGGATTCTTTCTTCAGAGATGATGAACCGCAAAACAGGGCGGCCCAGTTTTTTTCCAATGATCCATCCGAGAATGGCGCCCAGGACGGATGCCACGGTTGTAATGAACGCATACCAGATGACGCGGTCCGGATTGGAAATGCCCATTGGGATTAAAAGTACATCCGGAGGGATAGGGAAGAAGGATGAGTCGGCAAAGGATACAAAAAACAATCCAAAGATACCATACTCCATAAGCCATTCTTCAATCGTGTGAATCAGTTCTGACATAACGGATCTCCTTTAGCAGCTTCGTTAAATATCCTCAAGCCCCCTTGTACAGAGCTGAAGGACAGCACACGAGAAGTATATCATTTACTGTCTGCCAAGTCATGCAGGAGTCCGATAATTACATTAATTTTCATAAATAGGCAAGGGGGCTTTACCGCTGGCCGGCTGATCCGGCTTTTCTTTTAGTGGTTAAGAATAATAGGGTATACAGCTGCCTTGCAAGAAGATAAATGAATGCCCCGATAAGGATGGCGAACAGGTCGAGCCAGAGCCCATTCTGGTATCTTTCAGGCTGCTTGAACCAGTCAAGCGATGTCAATCCCGAGATAAAAGCAGCCGGGACGAGGATGACCACCCAGGGGCTCTGCAGCCACTTCACTTTATAAGCCTGTGACACAGCTTCATACAATATCTCTGCGGTCCCTGCCAGGAAGAACACAAGCATATAAGTGGTAAAAAGGTAGCCTGGTTCCAGGCCGAACTCATACTGCGGGTTATAATACACCATAGCCTCGTATGATAGGAGATGAAGGGCAGCCGTCAAAAAAATCGTGCTGAAGAGGAACCTGACTATTTTATAAAAAGGAAAAACAGCTTTCTTCAGCTCAGAGCTGATCCTTTTTTCATTCCCGAAGCATCTGATAGCTTCCCCGGCTGCTTCTTCCTCGGACCAGCCGAAGGCCATCAGCTCTTTTGCATGTTCTTCAAGATGAGAGGTCATCTCAAGCCTCAGTTCTTCCCGTTCAGTATTGTCCATTGGCAGCCCATCAACGATATTATCAATATATTGATCGATTTTCTTCATGAGTAGCCCTCCGAAAATTTGTGGATCAAATCACTGATTTTGTTCCAGTTTTTGAGCTTTTTGCGTAATTCTTTGCGGCCGTCTTCGGTAATGCTGTAATACTTCCGCCTGCTGGCTTCAAGCTCCTGATGCCAGTAGGAAGTGATAAACCCTTTTGCCTCCAGCCGCTTGAGAGCCGGATAGAGAGTTCCTTCATTCATGCTGTATGCTTCATCGCTTTTTTTGCGGATTTCCTTTGTCATTTCATAGCCATAGCTATCTTTTTCAGAAAGAAGGGATAATAAAAGTATATCGATGCTTCCTTTTAAAAGTTCTTTATCCACGAAGTGTACCCCCAGGTTCATTTATATACATTGTACTTCAATGTACATTGTAATACAAGGTAAAGGGCAAAGGGTAATGAAATCAGTTACAATGGGTATAGAGATAACCAAAGGAGTTTTTATATGGAATATTTACTTTTCTTATTGCTGGGCGGAGTGATCAGCGTCCTGTCCGGCTTCTTCGGAGTAGGAGGAGGATTCATCCTGACGCCTGTACTGCTATTGATCGGGTTTGCGCCCCTTGAAGCGATTGCTACCAGTCTTTTTTTCTCGATTGGCACTTCTTTGTCAGGGATCGGCGCCCATTTCCGGCTGAAAAATATACTATGGAAGGAAGGGGCAATACTTGGGGTGAGCGGTATGCTTGCCACCCAGGCCGCCAAGCCGCTGGTGCTGTTACTGAGTGAAAAGGGGCTTGATGCAACCGTTATTCCGGCATGCTATATTATATTGCTTTCCTATTTCGCGTTCACCATGTTCCGTCAGGGCAAAAAGTCAAATGAACAGTCCCATGAGGGCAGGCCATCCCTTGCGCGAATGCTGCTGATCGGATTTTCAGGCGGTTTTGTTTCGGCAGCTCTAGGTGTTGGGGGAGGATTCATCATGGTTCCCCTGTCGATTGCCTTCCTGGGACTGCAGCCGAGAAAGGCAGTAGGGACAAGCCTGTTTGCTGTCCTGCTGATTGTAAGCACTGGATTCCTATCGTATGCATCTGCTGTGGAGATCAGCTATCTGACTGCCATCCTGCTAGTTGCCGGCGGCCTTGTCGGATCACAGGCTGGCGCATGGCTGACCAATTTTTATAAAAATAAGGACATCAGTCTGCTGCTTTCAGGATTGTATATCGCGACTCTCCTAAGCGTCGTTTTCAAGCTGATCCATCACAATCTGATCGGAATAGTCCTGCTAAGCCTATTTATTGCTTATTTCTTTTTCCTGTCCCTGTCGAAGATCATCAGGAAGAAGGAAGCAGAAGCATAAAAGCAGGAGGGGGAGGGCGTTTTGCCCTCCTCTTTTTTTACATTTTCTTTGGCGCCGCAATCCCAAGCAGCCTCAGTCCTTCCTCCATGACAAGAGAAGCAGCCCGGACAAGGCTTAGTCTTGTCTCAAGCCCCGGCGTATCGTCCAGTATCCGGATCTGCCCATAATATTTATTAAAGCTCTGGGCCACATTGGTGATATATTTGGCAATCACTGAAGGCGAATAATGCTTATGGGCTTCTTCAATCTTCCCGGGAAAAAGGCTGAGCTGCTTGAGCAGATCCCAGCTGTATGGGTCGCTGAGCCCCTGCTCCATTTTGCCGGCTGTCCCGGCCTTTTGAAGGATGGAGTGTGCCCTGGCATTTGTGTACTGGATATAAGGACCGGTTTCACCTTCAAAGGTGAGCATCTCATCCAATGAGAATTCGATATGGTTGAGGCGGTCGTTCTTTAAATCATGAAAAAGGACAGCGCCGATGCCGACAGCGGCAGCAGTTTCTTCCTTCTGCTCATGCGAAGGATTTTTAAGGCAGATATTTTGATAGGCCAGATCGACCGCTTCTTTCAAAACATCTTCGAGCAGGACAACTCTTCCTTTTCTCGTCGACATTTTCTTTCCGTCTTTCAGGTAGAGGCCGAAAGGTATATGATGCATATTATCTGCCCACTGGAAGCCAAGCTTATTCAGAACCAGCTTCAGCTGCCTGAAGTGAACTGACTGCTCCTGGCCGACGATGTACAGGCTTTCGGAAAAGTGATAGGTTTCTTGCCGGAAGATCGCAGCGGCCAGGTCGCGGGTTGCATACAGGGTCGCTCCATCCGATTTCTTGATCAGGCAGGGAGGGAGGCCGTGTTCTTCCAAGGGAACCACCTCTGCTCCATGGGATTGGGTGAGGAGGTTTTGGGACTGGAGGAGCTCTACGGCTTTTTCCATTTTATCGTTGTAAAAGGCCTCTCCGTTATAGGAATCAAAAGAGATGCCCAAAAGATCATAGATCCGGTTGAACTCTTTCAATGATTCCTCCCTGAACCAGCTCCATAGCGCAAAAGCCTCTTCATTACCCTGTTCAAGCTCCCGGAACCAGCGGCGCGCTTCGTCTTCGAGAACAGGATCTTTCTCTGCCTCCTCATGGAAACGGATGTAAAGCTTAAACAGCTCGGCGATCGGCTTTTCTTTTACAGTGCCGGGGCTGCCCCATTTCTTATAGGCGGTAATCAGCTTGCCGAATTGGGTTCCCCAATCGCCGAGATGGTTGATCCTGATGACTTCATAGCCGCATTTTTCAGCAATCAGGCTGATGCTGTTTCCGATGACTGTTGAACGCAGATGGCCCATTGAAAACGGCTTGGCGATATTGGGGGCTGAGAAATCGATAGTGATAGTCTTTCCTGTGCCGGTGGCGCTATTGCCGTAGAGGGAGCCGGCTTCAAGAAGGACCTGCAGGATCTTCAAGCCAACTTTCTCCTTCGATAGAAAAATATTCAGGTACGGGCCATGTGCCTCTGCCCGGTCAATGAGGCTGTGCTGCAGCTTTCCAGCGGCTTCAGCAGCTATCACTGCAGGCGCCTGCTTCATTTTTTTTGCAAGGGTGAAGCAGGGAAATGCGAGATCGCCGTGCGCCGTATTCTTTGGCACTTCAATCAAGCCGGCAAGCTCAGCAGCTGTGAACCGGCCTTCAAACAGTTCCATAAGCGCTTCAGTAAAAATGGCTTTCAGTTTGATCATGGATCTTTCTCCTTCCAGTTGTTTTGATTGAACGCAAAAAAGCCCGCCTCTTATAAAAGAGACGAGCCTGTTATACCCGCGGTGCCACTCTGATTGTCCATAGGACCTCTTGAAATGATAACGGGGGATTTCCCCGGCAGGACCTACTTTGACTTTCGGCCCGGCATCTCCGAAGTGCGCTTCATAAAAGGGTCCCTGCAGGCTTTCACCATCCCTGCATCGCTTCAGGGGACCGCCCTTTACTACTCTCTTCATCATTGATTGAATATATCGCTGCGTTGAATATTAAACGTATTATAACCCATAGTATTAAAATTGCAAGACTATTGTGAATCAGATGAAAACATATAGGTTTTATGATGGAATCGGGTGCTGAAGATCAAGCCCATTGCAAACATATTGCCCATCAGCGAGCTTCCGCCATAGCTGATGAATGGAAGCGGAATCCCTGTGATCGGCAGCAGCTGTATGGTCATGCCGATGTTCTGGAACACGTGAAAGGTGATCATACTGATGATCCCTGTACAAATATAAGTATTATAAGGATCCTTGGTTTCCATGGCCGTCTTGGTCAAATGATAGATTAATAGGAAGAAAAGGCTGATGACGACGCTTGCCCCAAGGAACCCATATTCCTCTCCGATGACACTGAAGATGAAATCGGAATGATTATCGGGAATATTGACCTGCCTGTCGCCGACTCCTTTTCCGGTAATAAGGCCGGAGCCAATTGCCTGGAGCGAGCGCAGCAGCTGGAGGCCGGCAGACTGCCCGTAGCTCTCGGGATCGAGCCACGAATAGATCCGGTCAAACTGGTAAGGATCGACCTTCAGATATTTCTCGATGATACTTGGCGCCCAAATGACCAGATAAAGGACGCTGGCGGCAAAACCGATGCCTGCGCTGTAAATGGGCAGCAGAATCTTCCATGAGATCCCGGAAACGAAGATGATCCCGAGCATGATGGCAATGATGACGAGGGCAGTCCCCAAATCCTCGACAAGGATGAGGCCGAGCGGCAAAGCGGTCACAGCGCCAATCTTGATCAAAAGATAAAAGTCGGTCTTCAGTGTTTTCTGGATGAATTTCTCGTGATGGGAGGCGATCAGCTTGCTGAGCGCCATGATCAGGAATACTTTAACAAACTCGGATGGCTGGATCGAACCGACGCCGGGGATGACAAACCAGCTTTTTGCCCCTTTAATGACAGGGGCAATCTCTTTCGGAGCAAGAGCCAGTGCCACAAGCAGGAGTATGCCGAAAGCATAAAGAATCCAGGAAAGCTTCCTGAACTGGTCGCTGTCGAAATACATGGTCACACCCGCGATAAAGGCACCGACACCATACCAGAAAATCTGCATGAGCAAGAAGTTTTTATCATATTGCTGCAAGGTTTGGGCGCTGTAAATCGCTGTACAGCTGACTATGGCAAATAACAGCAGCAGAAAGCTCAGCGTCCAGTCAAAACGGTCGGAAGGCTTAAGTGAACGATCCATTATAAAATACACCCTGTTTCATTTCAGTTTGGCCATTGTTATATAAGCCGCCCCTCTGCAGAGGGAGGCGAGTGGATTCTGGCAAAAGTCCGGATTAGTTTTTTGAACAAGTAAAGTGGTTAATAGTATAGACGTTTCTGCCAGGTATATTGTTTCCTTAAAAGGGGAATTTTTCAATTTAGTTAGGGGAAATAGAATATTTATGATGATCAAACTTTTCTGCTCTATCTGCTGATGCTTTATTGTTAAATGAGTGAGTGCCGTTATTCTTGCATTGTATCGGTCACCATAAATTGGAAATAGTCTGCTGATTTATATTTTTATTAAAACTAAGAAATTTTCAATGTTTTTTGCTAAAATAGGGATATTGTATCCGGACGGGCATGGCAGCTGAAGCGTGAAGAAAGGCTGTGCACTATAATAGATCAGAAGATGCTTAAAAACTTCGACAACTGTTCAGTACCGCGCTCCATCGGCTCAGAAATCATCTTTTTTATTTTTATTCGGAGGTTCTGCTATTGAAAAAGAATCATAACAGCTCGCGTGATCTCATATATGTCCACTTAAATGAACAGGAAAATTATGTTCTGTCATACGGCATTGAATTTGAAGAGTTTGCCCGTTCACTGTCAGATGTAATGGCGAATCTCCTGCTGCTGAAGCACGGATTTGATGATGGGGAATTCAACCGGCATACGCTCCTGGAGTATGTTCCGTATGAAAAGCTGAATAAGCTGCTTTCTGATGAAGTCTATAACTATGGCGACTTCTGCTGGATTGATTTTGAAGAACTTGACGGGCTGAACGAGCTGCCGGGCCAGACCATTGCAGAGCTATTGTATCTGGGACATCTGAAGGAGCACCTGAAAGCGCCATTTTATAACTATCTTGGCAACCGCTTTGTCTATCTGGCCCATGATGACGGCTGGTATAACAAAACCTATTACCGGGATATGGCTGATTTTTACCGTCTGCTGAGCCAGCTGATCCCTGAAAAGCTGAGCGAAATCAAGCCGGAAAAATCACTTCTCGGCCTGCGGAAGAAAGGTTCATTCCCGCCGGTGCCGCAAGAGGCCATTTCCTACATGAAGGATATGATGAGGGAAGGTGCAGTCATCTCCATCAGACAGACCGATCAAAACCGTGCGCGGATTGAGATCCCCATCTGGGTAATCGGCGATTTTGCCAATATGGACGACATGTACGAAGAATACGAAAGCATCGCAAAAGAAAAATGCGAAGCCAAGCTCGTTTTTGATAAAAAAACACGAGAATGGAAGCTGTATGCGAGATGAGGAAAGCCCGGCAGACGTGCCGGGCTTTTTTTTGAGGGATGATGGGGTGCTGGTGAGTGTGGGTGAGGCCTTCTGGAAAGTATTTGAAGAATAGAGGGTGTTAGTGGTCGCGACTAGAGCCGTCTAGAAGAGATTTTGCTAAACAGAGGGTGTTAGTGGTCGCGACTAGAGCCGTCTAAGAGAGATCTTGAAGAACAGAGGGTGTTAGTGGTCGCGACTAAAGCCGTCTAAGAGAGATTTTGCTAAACAGAGGGTGTTAGTGGTCGCGACTAAAGCCGTCTAAGAGAGATTTTGCTAAACAGAGGGTGTTAGTGGTCGCGACTAAAGCCGTCTAAGAGAGATTTTGCTAAACAGAGGGTGTTAGTGATCGCGACTAAAGCCGTCTAAGAGAGATTTTGCTAAACAGAGGGTGTTAGTGATCATGACTAAAGCCGTCAAAAAGAGATTTTGCTAAACAGAGGGTGCCAGTGAGAACAACTAGGACCCTCTAAAAGAGTTTTTTCCAATCAGAGGATGCCAGTGGATCCGTTGCAAGCATCTGAACCCCAAATCCCCTCCGTTTTCCAAAAAGCACCAGCACTCCGCCACGCCCCTAATACCGCAATTTCAAAAGAACATCCCGGATCGCTTTATCCTCCATGATGGTATCTTTATATTTCTGTGTAATTTCGGTAAGGGCGACATCATGGTAGAAGAACTCAGCGAAAAACTTCACGAGCGGCCTTGAACGGGTTGTGATGGCATTCCACTTGCCGGCTTCCATGCCGGCGAACAGCATCTCTTCCTCGTCAATGATGGCAATCCTGCTTCTTTCAAGGGTTTCGTGATGCTTGTCCGGAATCAGGACCGAGACGGACGGAAGGCTTGTTTCGATTTTTCCGATAGAGTGGACATGGATACTGACGCCGCTTTCGTGCTTTTCCTCCAGCAGCTCCGCATACTTCTCCAATTCATCTCCCCAGGCAGAGAGGATGATCTTTCTTTCCGCCCTGCCGAGCATTTCCTCCAGCAGGGAGAGGATGGAGTGATTATCCTTCAAGGTCCACACCCGGTCATCCGCGACAGGCTTTTTGACGGCTGCCTCCCGCAGCTCCTGGACGCTGGTTTCGAAATCTGCTTTCAGCCTGCTGATCACCGATTCCACGGGAAGGGCGGTGTACAAACGCTTTTTTTCGACCGTCGTTTCAAGGATGATGCCTTTCTCTGCGAGGCGGTGAAGCACTTCATACACCTTTGAGCGGGGGACGGCAGAGAGCTTGACGATCCCTGTGGCGTCCAGCGGCTGGTCCGCGGAAATAAGCGCCTGATAAATTTGGCTTTCATATTGGGTAAACCCGAATTGCTGCAGCATAGACAGAACTCCTGAGTCAGTTTTTTCTTAATAATATCATATCTTTTCCGCTAAATCGCACTGGGAAAATTAACACTTGCACCTATCCCTATAAAAAGTTACCATTGTGGTGGTAACTAATTGAGAGGTGTATAAAATGGATAAACGTGTGTATCTTTTGACGATCGTTTCCTTTGTAGTCGGGATGGTCGAGCTTATAATAGGAGGAATCATTGATCTGGTTGCGGCCGATCTTCATGTCAGCATCGGCAAAGCCGGCCTTTTGATCAGTGTGTTTTCGATTGTATATGCTGTCGCGGCACCGATTCTGCTGACAGCAACCGGGGGAGTGGAAAGGAAAAAACTGACGCTCATAGCCTTGCTCGTTTTCCTTGCAGGAAATATCCTGGCTTTCCTGAGCCCGAGTTATAGTATTCTTTTTCTGGCAAGGGTTATATCAGCGGCAAGCGGATCTTTGCTTGTTGTGCTGTGCATCACGATCGCATCGAATATAGTGCAGGAAAAATACCGCGCACGGGCGATTGGCATCGTGTTTATGGGCGTGAGCGCTTCCCTTGTTCTTGGTATCCCGGCGGGGCTTATGCTTGGAAATGAATTTGGCTGGAGGGCACCGTTCCTGCTGATTACAGTCCTGACATGTTTGTCGATAGCAGGGGTGTACTTTTTTATGGACCGTATTGAACCGAAAGCTGCCATATCCATCAGGCAGATGTTCGCTGCGTTGAAGAACCGGAAAATCTTATTTGCCCAGCTGGCATCATTCTTATTTTTAGCAGGGCACCTGACGCTGTATGGATACTTGACACCTTTCCTAAAAACTGTACTCGGCATGGATGGAAACTGGGTAAGCATCATGTATCTGCTGTTCGGTATTGCCGCGGTCGCCGGCGGCGGTGCAGGCGGATATCTTGCCGACCGCTTCGGGACAAAACCGACAATCCTAGCCATTATCATATTGTTTGCAGCTGCACTGTTTTCAATTCCGCATACTGCTTTTTCCCTGCCGCTGTTCATTGCGGTCATGATTATCTGGAGCATGCTGAGCTGGGCGATCACACCGGCATTGCAGAGCTATTTGATAGAGTCTTCGCCGGAAACATCGGATATCCAGCAAAGCTTGAATAACTCAGCCCTGCACTTTGGGATTGCCTTTGGATCTCTGATCGGGGGCATAGTAATTGAGCAGGCTTCAGTCGAGTGGAACGCTTCGGCAGGGGGAGTTTTCATCCTCTTCGCGCTTGGAGCTGCCACTGTTTCGATGGCAGGATTGAAGAGCAGGCGGTCAGCAAGAAGCAGCAGTCCGACCGTCTAGCAAAAAGGGTCCGCCCGGTCTTCTTCCGGACGGCCCTTTTTCTGCTAGTTTTAAAGAAGAAATAGTGTATAATGGCGATAGCGGAAAATTTCATACATATGCAGAAACAGGTGTTTTTCTTTGAAAGACTTAAAAGGGAAGTTGGTGCAATTCCAACGCGGTCCCGCCACTGTAAATGGGAGCAAGCTGCAGAAGCCACTGTACGGGATGTATGGGAAGGCGCAGCGAGCATTGACCATGAGCCAGGAGACCTGCCTGATTCTTATGCACCCATAAACCTACGAGGATAGGGAGGTGTACGGCAGCCTTTTGGAATCTTTTATTTTGAATCTGCACACGCCGTGCCAAGCATCCCCATGTTTATTGGGGATGCTTTTTTTGGTTCCGAAGGATGCTGGTCCCGTTTTGGGCATAAGACCTTTGCAGCATGAATTTTGCGACACTTATTTCTACAGGGGGATTTACCATGAAAAAGCTTTATTCATTATTATTCAGCATGCTTTTGGCAGCGGGTATTCTGTCAGGCTGCGGCGATTCAGCGGCAGAGCCTGAAAAGGACAATGGCAGCAGCACTGAACAGACAGAGACAGAAACAGAAAAAGCAGAATTTCCGGTTACAATCACAGATGCCGCCGGTGAAGAAGTTGTCATTGAAGAAAAGCCGGAGAAGATTGTTTCCCTGATTCCAAGCAACACGGAAACAGCGTTTGCACTCGGTCTGGGAGAAGAAGTTGTCGGGGTATCTGATTTTGATAATTACCCGGAAGAAACAGCAGATAAAGAGAAGATCGGCGGAATGGAATTCAATGTTGAAAAAATCATTTCCCTTGCTCCGGATCTGGTTCTTGCACACGCTTCAAGTGCGCATAATGCAACAGCAGGATTGCAGCAGCTGAAGGATTCAGGCATTGCTGTGCTGGTTGTCAATGATGCCCAGAGCTTTGAACAGGTATATGAGTCGATCGAGATGATCGGGACCGCTTCAGGTGCAAAGGAAGAAGCTGAAGAAGTGATTGCCGGCATGAAAGAGAAGATAGAGGCAATCAAAGAAAAAGCTGCTGCAGTAACAGAAAAGAAGAAAGTGTTTGTAGAGGTGTCTCCAGCGCCGGAGATTTATTCGCCTGGGAAAAATACATTCATGGATGAAATGCTAACGATGATTAATGCAGAGAATATTGTAAAAGAAGAAGGCTGGCCAAAGGTAGATCCTGAAGCCATCATCAAGGAAAATCCGGACGTGATTATTTCCACTTCCGGTTACCGCAATGAAGATGCTGTGGCAGAGGTGCTCGCCCGTGAAGGCTGGCAGGATGTAAATGCCGTTAAAAACAAGCAGGTGTTCAGTGTGGATTCAGACACAGTAAGCCGCTCCGGCCCAAGGCTTGCTGAAGGAGTAGAGGAATTTGCCAAAGCTGTCTATCCGGACGTATTTAAGTAAGAATAAGCTGTCAGCCTATGTGCTTGCAGCCGCTTTTCTTGTCATATGCATGCTGGTGGGGATTTCAATCGGTACAGTCTCTGTGCCGATCCCTTCTATCATTAATATAGTTGGATCTAAGCTCCTGCCGATTCAGCTTGATGCTTCGGTTGACCCGATGCACAGCAATATTGTGATGAATATCCGCCTGCCCAGGGTCATTCTTGCCGGGCTTGTAGGAGCTTCCCTCGCCATTGCGGGGGCAGCCTTCCAGGGCCTCTTGCGGAATCCGCTTGCAGATCCTTATACACTTGGGGTTTCATCCGGTGCGTCCGTCGGTGCAGTGCTGGTGCTGTTTTTTCAAATATCGATCCCGTTTGCCGGACTGTTTACGCTTCCTATTCTCAGTATGGTATTCTCATTCTTAACCATTTTTGCCGTGCTGTTTTTTGCAAGAAGGATTGACAGGGCCATGAAGGTGGAGACTATCATCCTGACAGGGATCATTGTCAGCTCCTTTCTGGGCGCGCTTATTTCGCTTATGATTGCCCTGACTGGCGAAGAGCTCAGGCAGATCATCGGCTGGATCATGGGGAGCGTTTCGATGAGGGGATGGGCATATATCCGCATTATCCTGCCGTTTTTCATAATAGGAAGCCTGCTGTTAATGATAAATGCGAAAGAGCTGAATGCTATGTCATTTGGAGAAGAACGGGCCCAGCATCTTGGCGTAAATGTGCAGAGAAGAAAAATGATGGTCCTTGTGGCGGGGTCCATATTGACAGGCGCCGCCGTCGCGGTGTCAGGCACCATCGGCTTTGTCGGCCTTGTAATTCCGCATTTGACAAGGCGGCTTTGGGGGCCTGACCATATTCATCTGCTGCCTCTGTCAATGATGACTGGCGCCGGCTTCCTGATTCTTGCTGACCTGGTCGCCCGGACGGTCATTTCGCCCACAGAGCTGCCGATCGGCGTCATTACGAGCATCATCGGAGCGCCTGTGTTTGCGCTTATTTTGCTGAAAAGAAGAAATAGGAGGGCGGTCTGATGCTGAACATACAAGGATTGACCGGCGGCTACGGGGATGAGAGCATCATTCAAGAGGTCAGTTTTTCAGTGGGAAAAGGGGAGCTGTTCGGCATCCTCGGGCCAAATGGCAGCGGAAAGACGACTCTTTTAAAAATGCTGAGCGGCATCCTCTCCTATAAGAGCGGAAGCATTTCTGTAAAAGGCAGGCCTTTGCCGGAGTTCTCAGTGAAAGAGCTGGCTAAGGTCATTGCGGTGCTGCCGCAGCATTCATCACAGTCTTTTTCTTATACAGTCAAAGAAACAGTTTCTTTGGGCAGGTATGCCCATCAGAAAGGCTGGTTCCAGACCTGGTCGGAGGAGGATGAAAAGACCGTCCAGCGCGTGATGGAACAAACGCGGGTCGCAGAATTCAAGGATCATTATATCCACGAGCTGTCCGGCGGGGAGAGGCAGCGGGTATTCCTTGCCCAGGCGCTGGCCCAGGAGCCCGAGATCCTGCTTCTGGACGAGCCGACCAACCATCTTGATCTATCTTTCCAGAAAGAGCTGCTTGACCTGCTGCGGACATGGGCGAAGGAATGCGGGATGACTGTTGTTTCCATTTTCCATGATCTGAACCTTGCAGCACTGTATTGCGACAGACTGCTTTTAATGGAAAACGGGAAGGTAGTCGCGGCGGATGTCCCGAATGAGGTACTCCGCGAGGACCGGATCCGCACAGTCTATCAGACGGATATCATGAAGCATGCCCATCCTGCCGTCCCTGCCCCGCAGATGGCAATCCTGCCAGGGGACCTGAGTGCTGAACCGGCCGCTATTGGCGAAAATGATGTCCAGGTATACGAGGACCATGTGCTTGTGAAATCTCCCTTCCCGCTCCGTACGATGTCCTCCGGGGTGGCAGGATCCGGGGTCGGCTGGCACAGACTGTTTGTTAACCGCCAGGTGCCGAACCATTATGACTGCAGCGACCACCGGGCAGAAATGAAAGAATATTTGCGGGAGAACGGCTATGAGCCAGGCGAGACGGTAGGCATGATGACAGCCGTCCAGGTGGCAGACGCTAGCTATAGGCTCTATGAGTCCGATGGCTTTTCTCTCCTCGCAGTTGTCACCGCAGGAACAGGGAATGCTGTTGACGCTTCCCGCAGCGGCCTGCACAGCTTTGAATTTTCTCCAGGCACGATCAACACATGGATCTTCATCAACGGAAACCTGACAGAGGAAGCCTTCATTCAAAGTATCATGACAGCCACAGAAACAAAGGTGAAGGTGCTTCATGACCATTATATTGAGGATAAGGTGTCAGGCACTCTGGCGACAGGCACAAGCACAGACAGCATCCTGATTGCTGCTGCCCAGTCAGGGAAAAAGCTGGAGTTTGCAGGAACAATTACACCGCTTGGCAAGCTGATCAGCAAAGCCGTATATGACTGTACAGCTGAAGCGCTCCGCAAATACCGGAAGAGGGTGTCATCATGATTGTCCATCATCTGGCTGCCCTTACCCTTGCATTTCTGCTCGATCAGCTTATTGGAGATCCGCCTAAATGGCCCCATCCAGTCCGGTGGATCGGGTCATTTATTCTATTTTTGGATAAAAAGTGGAACCGCGGCGAAAAGCGGAAGCTGAAAGGGGCAATGATGGTCCTGGCTGTCCTTGGTGCTGTATTCCTTGCTGCAAGTGCCATCACATACACCGGCTATTACATCCATCCTCTGGCAGGAATCATAATCGAAGCCATCCTCATTTCCACCGCAATCGCGCAAAAAAGCCTGAAGGAGGCGGCGCTTGAGGTCTATAGTCCGCTTCATAGAGAAAACTTATCTGAAGCACGCCTGAAGCTTTCCTATATTGTCGGCCGTGATACAGAAAAGCTGGAAGAGCCGGAAATTGTAAGAGGAACAGTAGAAACGGTTGCGGAAAATACGAGTGACGGGATCACCGCTCCTCTATTTTGGGCGCTCATCGGCGGAGCACCTTTGGCTCTCCTGTACCGTGCAGCCAATACCTGCGACTCTATGGCAGGCTATAAGAACGAAAGGTATCTTGAGTTTGGCTGGACCTCTGCGCGGCTCGATGATCTGCTGAATTTCATTCCTGCCCGGCTGACCGGCCTCCTGATGCTGCTCGGGAAAAAGCCGGAGCATTCCAGCTTTAAGGAAGCATGGGACATTCTCCTCCGGGACAGCAGGAAGCATCCGAGCCCGAACAGCGGCTGGGGAGAAGCGGCAGCCGCAGCCTTGATGGGCGTCCAGCTCGGGGGCATCAATTACTATAAAGGGATCGTTTCTGACAGGGCAAGAATGGGCGACCCTATTGTTATCCTTGAAAAAGGCCATATATTGTCCGTCATTGAGATTATGAAAAGGACCTCTTTATTATTTCTATTATTCTTATGGCTGGGGGGAATGCTCTTTGAATTGGCCGTCGCATGGATCCAATCCGCAGCATTTATTTAAGGCACTTGGGCTGCGGGAGCCATCGGAGCTGCTGGACTTCAGTGCCAATATCAATCCTATGGGGCCGCCTGAACGGCTAAAGGCAGGCTGGCATCAATTTTTCGAGAAACTGCCGGTTTACCCTGATCCTTTTGCAGCAGACCTGACTGCAAGGCTGGCTCAAAAGGAAGGCGTCGGGAAGGAATATGTACTCGCCGGGAACGGTGCCTCTGAACTGATCAGCCTGGCAGCGAGGCTTCTGGCCGGTAAAAAAGTCATCATCGTGCAGCCGGCTTTCTCTGAATATGAACAGGCCTGTGAGGTGAATGATTGTGAAATCAGCTATTTTCAGCTGGATGAGGGGAGCTGGGAGCTGGATGCAATGAGGCTCTGCGAAGACGCCAAAATAGCGGATGCCCTGTTTCTCTGCAATCCTGCCAACCCGACAGGCAGATACTATGGCCGTGAAGATATCGTTTCATTATTAGAGGGTTGCCCTGAAACGCTCGTCATCGTAGATGAGGCATTTTATGACTTTCTGCCGGAATATGAACCTCTCGTGCCGCTGCTTTCAGAATACAAGAACCTCATCCTGCTCCGCAGCATGACGAAAATGTTCAGTATCCCGGGCCTGCGGCTGGGCTATGCACTGGCAGACCCTGAGCTGATCAGGGGGATGGCCCGCTTTCAATACCATTGGAGCATCAACTCCGCTGCCCAGCAGGCAGGGCTGATTTGCCTGGAAGAAGATCTATACATAGAGGAAACACAGATTTATATGGAAAAAGAAAGAAGCAGGCTCTTTAGCTTTTACAAGGATAAAGGCTTGCACGTGTCCGAATCGAAAACCAACTTCTATCTTCTCCGTGACCCGGAGCTTGGTGATCAGGAAAAGCTGTTTTACTTTTTGCTTGAAAAAGGGTTTGTCCCCCGCCATACCTATAACTTTCCCGGGCTTTCCGGACGCTGGCTGCGGTTTGCCGTCAAAGGGACAGAAGATAACCAGAAGCTGATGGAGGCGATCGACGAATGGACAATGCAAAAGGACTGATATTTATTACAGGAGGCGTCCGCAGCGGCAAAAGCACCTTTGCGGAAAAAACAGCAGCGTCCGCCGCCTCCACTGGCCGTCTTCATTATATTGCTGCAGGGAAGAGCTTGGACGAAGAAATGGCCGAGCGGATCCTGCTGCATCAAAAGCAGCGGGATGAAAGCGGAAGCGGTTGGAGAACCTGGGAACAGCCTGCAGGAATAGGGGAGCTGGCTGCCGCTTTTACAAAGCAGGATGTGCTGCTTCTGGACTGCCTGACCACTCTATTGAATAATGAATTATTCGGCACAGGCGGCAGGTGTGAGAGTCCGGAATTCCAGGAAGCGGTCAAGGAGCGGATCCTTGCTGATATCGACTCCCTGAATGAGAGTGCGGGAGCATTGATTATTGTCAGCAATGAAGTCCAGTATGAAACGTTTGAAGCAGGGAGTGTGTCCCATATATACGCCAGGCTGCTTGGCCAGCTCCATCAGAAGATTGTGGGGATGGCAGTCCAGGCTTATCTTGTGGAAGCGGGAATCCCGCTTCTTATGAAAGGAAGGAAACCATGAAAGGCATCATGATACAGGGAACGGCTTCAGATGTGGGGAAGAGCTTTATTGCTACTGCTCTCTGCCGGCTGCTGTCCAATGAAGGCCTTAGGGTGGCGCCGTTCAAGTCTCAGAATATGTCCAATAATTCCTATGCGACGGCGGACGGCAGGGAAATCGGCCGGGCACAGGGCATTCAGGCAGAGGCGGCGAGGGCTGAAGCAACAGTCTGGATGAACCCGATCCTGCTGAAGCCGAAATCTGATATGAGCTCAGAGGTGGTTCTGCTCGGAAAAGCTGTTCGAACCTATTCCGGCCGCAGCTACCGTGAGAATTTCTATGAAAAGGGCCTGGCTGTGATCCAGGAATCATTGAAAAAGCTTGAAGCCGATTTTGATGTCATTGTTGCGGAGGGTGCCGGGAGCCCGGTAGAAATCAACCTGAAGGATCGGGAGCTGGTCAATATGAAGGTGGCCGATCTGGCTGACATCCCGGTCATCCTGGCAGCGGATATCGACCGCGGAGGCGTGTTCGCAAGCATCATCGGCACCCTTGAGCTGCTCACTCCTGAAGAGAGGCTGCGGGTGAAGGGTTTGATCATCAATAAGTTCAGGGGCGACCCGGATTTGTTTGCGGACGGCATCTCCTGGCTGGAGGAGCGGACAGGGATTCCTGTTCTCGGCGTTCTCCCCCATCTTGAAAACCATATGATTGATGGAGAAGATTCCCTTTCACTCGAGGGCAGTTTTTACAAGAAGGCTGGAGGGAGGATTGACATTGCTGTGATCAGGCTGCCATACATTTCGAATTACAGTGATATTGAACCCTTTCTCTGCGAAGAAGATGTGTCGGTGCGCTGGGTGAAAGATGCAGCGGAGTTTGGAGAACCGGATGCCGTCATTATCCCCGGGACGAAAAGTACGATCCATGACCTGCAGTTTCTGAGGTCTTCCGGCCTGGAACGCTCTATTGCCTGTTTTGCTGAGGAAGGCGGCAGGATTGCCGGAATATGCGGCGGCTACCAGATGCTAGGGGAGCAGCTGTATGATCCTGAAGGGACTGACAGCGGTACGATAGGTTTGAAAGAAAAGGGAATGGGCCTGATAGCGGCTGATACGACCTTCTTCCGAGACAAATTAACCGTCCAGGCGAAGGGTTCATACATAGCATCCGCCGGGTTTGGCAGCGGCAGTGTTGAAGGCTATGAGATTCACCTTGGCCAAACAGCCAAAAAAGGCATAGATGCAGGCAGGAGTTTATTTTTGATGGAAGATGGCCGAGAGGAAGGCTATAGCGGCGGAAAAATAATCGGGACCTATCTGCACCATGTTTTTCATAATGACACCTTCAGAAACAGATGGCTTGAGAGCATCCGGAAGGAAAAAGGCCTGCCGCAAAAGGAGCCTGTACGGATCGGAGACATGAAGGACGAACGCTTTGAGAAACTTGCCAGTGAGGCAAAGCAGCATCTTCAGTGGGACAAAATCAAAGAAATAATAGGATATAAAAAAGCATATGAAAACCATTAAAGGACTGCTGATCAACATTCAATTTTTCACAAGCATCCCGGTGCCGATGCAGATTCCTATGGATAAAGCACATTTGAAAAGAGCCGTGATCACTTTTCCAATTCTCGGGCTTCTCCAGGGACTCTTTTACAGCCTGGTGCTGTATGGATTCCTGGAATGGACCCCGTTTTCGCCGCTCGCCTCGGCATTTGCCCTATGGCTTGTGATGATCATCCTGACCGGGGGAATCCACCTTGACGGCTGGATGGATGCAAGCGATGCCTTCTTCTCTTATCAGGATCGGGAGAAGCGGCTTGAGATCATGAAAGATCCCCGTACAGGTGCGTTTGGCGTTCTTTCTGTCATTGTGCTTCTTGCCGCGCGCTTTCTGTTCATCTATGAAATTGCGCTGCAGCGGGAGCCGGAGACATATTGGCTCATTGCCCTGATTCCCTTTCTCGGAAAGCAGATCATGGGCGTCCTCCTGATGCAGGTGCGCCCGGCAAAGCCTGAAGGACTGGGGGCACTGTTTCAAAAAGCTGCCAGTGCCAGGGATTTGGCCTTTTACCCGGCAGCAGTGCTGCTGGTGTTCGTGCTGTATGCTATGGCGGATATCAGCCTTGCAGTCCAAGCGGCGATCCTGCTCTTGGCTGCAGCAGGCTTTCTCGCATTTGCCGCTGTAAAGTCGGTTAAATGGTTTGGCGGAATTACAGGGGATGTACTTGGTGCATCTGCAGAAGGAGCTGAATGCTTTTTATGGATGGTACTGTGGCTGTTACATTATTTCGCCATGTCCTGACAGAAGAAAACAAGCGGCATGCCTATCTCGGCTGGACAGATTCTCCTTTATGCCCTGAAGAGAAGAAGCGGTTTGAAGCCTGGGCACAATCCCTCCCAGAGTATCCCTTCACTTTTTCAAGCGATCTGGGACGCTGCCTCGAGACTGCCAGCCTTTTGCCCGGAGGGGAAGCCCGAGAGCTGAAGGAGCTGCGGGAAATGAATTTTGGCAGATGGGAAGGCAGTGTCTATGAAGAGCTGAAGAATGATCCTGCCTACCAGGCCTGGCTCAATGATCCTTTTATTGCCCCGATACCGGAAGGCGAGGATTATGGGCAGTTTTCTGAAAGGGTCATGTATGGCTGGGGAAAAATCAGGACCAGCCTGATTCGGGATAAAGGAACAAGAGCTGCTGTCGTCACGCACGGCGGGGTGATCCGTCAGCTGCTGACCAGGCTTGCGCCAGAGGAAAGGCCATTCTGGGAGTGGAAAGCCCCGCATGCCGGCGCCACCACATTGGTCTGGGAAAACAATGGTTTCAGGAGGGGTGGAAGATGCACTTTATTATTGGAGGAAGCTTCAATGGGAAAGCTGCCTGGGTGAAAAGACAGTATGCAGAGGAAGAGGCTTCCTGGCATAGTGCCTATAAGGGCGAGTGTTTTCCTGAAGGTGCTGGTGCAGCGACAGACTGCGTCATTCTGGAAGGAATCGAACAGTGGATCCGCGAAGATATAAAGAGAATGGATAAGGGCCAGGCAAGAGCCCTGTGGAAGGAGCGGCTGGATGATTGGCTCCGCTGGGAAGCCGGCGTGCAGGAGAGAAAACTGGTGCTGATAGGAACAGATATCACCAAAGGGATTGTACCGATTGAAAAAGAAGACCGGGACTGGCGGGATGCCTCCGGGTGGATATTCCAGGATGCTGCTGCAGCTGCTGAAAGGGCAGATCTGATCTGGTATGGCATCAGCCGGAGATTAAAATAAAAAGATAGGGGAAATGAAAATGAGGATTTATACAAGGACAGGCGATAAGGGACAGACAAGCATCATTGGCGGCCGGGTGGACAAAGATGATGTCCGGGTTGAGGCGTATGGCACAGTCGATGAGGTGAACTGCTTCGTCGGACAGGCCATGACTGAGCTGGATGGGGAAGTATTCAAGGATGTGCTTGATGATCTGGAAAAGATTCAGCATGAGCTGTTTGACTGCGGAGGAGACCTGGCCAATGTATCGGCTAAAAGGGAACTGAAGCTTGGGCAGGAAGCCATCGATTATCTGGAAAGCAGGATCGATGAATTCATTGAAGAGGCGCCCGAGCTAGAACGCTTCATCCTCCCTGGAGGTTCAAAGCCTTCTGCTTCCATCCATATAGCAAGGACGGTATCCAGAAGGGCAGAGCGGCTCATCGTCACACTCATCAAAACAGAAGAAAAGGTTCCTGAGGTTTGCCTGCAGTATATGAACCGCCTCTCTGACTATTTCTTCGCACTGGCAAGGGTGATCAATTTCCGCCTTCAAGTGAAGGATGTGGAATATGTTCGGAGCGCGAAGGTTTTCCGCGGCGGAAAGCGCAAGGAGAACTGATTGTGAAAAATAAAAAGATGATGCTGGCTGCCTTGTTCATAGCTTTTTCAGCCATTGGGGCAGCAGTCAAGATTCCGGCGGTCATAGGGAGTGTGGCACTCGATACCTTTCCTGCCTTAGCTGCCGCTGCCCTGCTGGGGGGAGGGGCCGGCAGCGTGGTGGCCGGGCTCGGCCACCTCTTGTCTGCACTTGTCGGCGGTATGCCGCTTGGCCCGCTTCACTTTCTAGTTGCAGCCGAAATGGCCGTTCTGGTTTGGGTGTACGGAAAACTGTGGGGAAGCGGCCGGAGGAAGGCTGCTTTCGCCGTTTTTGCAGCAGGCAACACATTTGCCGCGCCGCTCCCGTTCTTTTTTTTAATGGGGACTGGTTTTTATATCGCGATTGTCCCTTCCCTTCTGATTGGCTCGCTTCTAAATGGGTTGCTGGCTTTCTGGGCAGTCCCGCGCATCAGCCGGGTGCTTGGTGAGAGGCAGAGGGAAGGGAATGTGCCGGAATGAGGGACGTATTATACATACCAGGCGGAAACGGGGAAACACTGGTCATCAGCAGCGACAACAGCGGCGGCATCGGCCTGAAGGAGGCTGACCATGTAAAGGTCCCGTATGAAACGGTTGCTTACTTTGCTTTTCGTACGGCTGTCATGGAAAATCTTTCAGCCGGCGGTGCTCCTTTTGCAGCCGTCCTGCACAATTTTGCTGGGGAAGAGCATTGGAATGCCCTTGCAGGGGGCATTGAGAATGGTGCACAGGAAGCGGGGATTGAAGGCTTGGCTGTCACAGGAAGCACCGAAAGCAATTTTGATCTCCTCCAATCAGCGGTCGGGCTGATCGTTATCGGAAAAAAGACAGGCAGCCCTGAAGGTCCTCCCCTTTACACCGGCCGGGAGAAGCTGGCTGTCATCGGGCTGCCCCTTGTCGGTGAGGAGGTCCTGAGCAAAAAAGAGGCAATCGCACCGCTTTCTCTATTTAAGGAAATCGGCAGGATGGATGGGATCCGTACACTGCCTGTCGGCTCGAAGGGAATACTTTATGAGCTGAACCAGCTTTTTTCCAATAGGGAGTTCACTGGAGATGAAGTTTCCTGCAAGGGCGTGGACCTCTTAAAATCAGGCGGGCCTTCCTGCTGCTTCATCGCCTCCTATTCCAGAGAGCTTGAGCAGGAAATACTGGTGAAGGCGGGAAGCTTTTATCATCAGCTGGAGATCAACTAGAGGAGGAATGAAACTTGCTTGATTTATATTTTGTAAGGCATGGAGAAACGGAATGGAATAAAGCCGGACGGATGCAGGGCAGGCTCGATTCAAATTTGACCGAAAAGGGCCTGAGGGAAGCTGAAAGGCTCGGAGAACATTTACAGGAAATGCAATTCGACGAAATCATCTCAAGCCCGAGCTCACGGACCATCCAGACTGCTGAAAAGCTTGCCGGAAGCACTGCGGCCATCCGTACGGACGAAAGACTGATGGAAATCCATCTTGGCCAGTGGCAGGGAAAAACGGGCGATGAAATAAAGATGCTCTTTCCTGAACAGTACGGTTATTACTGGAACGAGCCGGCAAAGTTCGAGAACCCGGAGGGAGAAACCTTTCCCGATGTGAAAACCAGGCTGGCCGGGTTCCTGCAGGAGCTCGGGGACAGCCGGAGCACAGGGAAAATCCTGATCGTCACCCACGCGGTTGTCATCAAAACAGCGGTCATGCTCGCCAATAAGGTGACAGTTAATGAAATATGGGAGCCCCCGTTCATCCATGGCACAAGCCTCACCCATATGAAATACAGGGACGAAGTGCTCGAGCTTGTACTCGCCGGCGATCTTTCCC
Source organism: Bacillus sp. UMB0728 (assembly GCF_002858875.1). Taxonomy (NCBI): domain Bacteria; kingdom Bacillati; phylum Bacillota; class Bacilli; order Caryophanales; family Bacillaceae; genus Bacillus; species Bacillus sp. UMB0728. The sequence continues at coordinate 88,839 of NZ_PKLA01000008.1, forward strand.
ATATCGGAGTGCCAGGCTGAATGCTCGTGAAATATATCAGGTGCGGGGTTGAGTCAGGTTACAGGGAAAAATTCAGCTTCGCCCAAATGGGATGGGAGCCATTAAAGCACGTCCCCGGATTTATCCGGCAGTTCGGCGGCTGGACCAGACCGGAAGGGGATGCCGATGCCGTTATCTTTGGTTTATGGGAGAGCAGGGCCAGCTACGATTATTTGATGTCTAGTCTGCATGATAGTCTGATAGGTGAATCATCACAAGAGCGGTATTTCCAATCTATTTCCGTGGTACTTTATGAGGTGGATGAGGGTATGATTCATGGGACGGCCGCTAGCAAAGGGCTTCTGGACATTTTGGGGGAGAAACTGGGCATAGAAACCCGTGAAGTGGAGCTTGCCGGGGAGTGGGAAGTGCGCACGGCAATCAGCTGAGAGTCTAGGACCCTCAGCTTTTTTAGTGGAAATTTAAAGTCATGTACAGAATGGAAGCTAATCTATACATGACTGATAGGAAAAGAAGACGGTCATGTATAGAAAGAGGGTTAATTGATGCATGACTGGCAGGAAAAGAAGACGGTCATGTATAGAAAGAGGGTTAATCGATGCATGACTGGCAGGAAAAGAAAGTAGTCATGTATAGAAAGAGGGTTAATTGATGCATGACTGGCAGGAAAAGAAGGTAGTCATGTATAGAAAGAAGGTTAATCGATGCATGACTGTTAGGAAAGAAGGTAGTCATGTATAGAAAGAGGGTTAATCGATGCAAGACTGGTAAGAAAAGAAGGCGGTCATGTATAGAAAGAAGGTTAATCGATGCATGACTGTTAGGAAAAGAAGGTAGTCATGTATAGAAAGAGGGTTAATCGATGCAAGACTGGCAGGAAAAGAAGGCGGTCATGTATAGAAAGAAGGTTAATCGATGCATGATTGGCAGGAAAAGAAGGCCGTCATGTATAGAAAGAAGGTTAATCGATACATGACTGATAGGAAAAGAAGACAGTCATGTATAGAAAAAAGTTTACCGATGCATGACTAGAGGATATGCCGGTGAGGCAGCAGAAACAATATTCTCTATTGAATATAGAGATTGATTTTGCTATACTTCTAACTAACGATAGTTAGGGAGGCTGAGGAAGGATGACTTCACAGCAGATCAAACAAGCAGCACTAAAGCTTTTTGCTGAAAAAGGATACGAGGGAACGCCGCTTTCTGCCATCGCCAAGGCGGTTGGCATTAAAACCCCTTCTTTATATGCGCATTTTCCTTCAAAAGAAGAGCTGTTCCTGTCGGTTTTCCGGGATACTGTTTCCCTGGAGCTGCTCACAATTAAGGAAGCCATGGAAGATCAAAGCTCTGATAATGCTCTTGATACGATCAAGGCGATCTTTGATGCGCTGACCAAGTTGAGGGAAGAAAATGAGAATATCCAGTTTTTTAAACGGGCGATATTCTTTCCGCCGGCTGATCTCGGGCCAAAGCTGAAAGAAGAATTTTTTGAATATGAAAAGCATTCCACTGACATGCTGCAGGGCCTCTTTGAGCACGGTAAAAAAGAGTCGATGTTCACGGCGGCCGGAAGCGGCGAAATGGCTGCTGCTTTTTATTGCCTGATTGACGGGCTTCTGGTTGAACAGCATTATTACAGCCGGGAGGAATACAACAAACGGAGAGAATCGGCATGGAAGATCTTCCTGGCCGGAATCATCATGAAGAAAGAGGGGTAGCATCAATGCCTTGGGTATATTTATTTGCAGCAGGATTATGCGAAATAGGCTGGGCTTTCGGGCTTAAGTATTCAGAAGGATTCACAAAGCCATTGCCCGCTGCCATCACGGTTATATTGATCATCATCAGCTTTATGCTGTTCTCAAATGCGATGAAGACCATCCCGATCGGAACAGCTTATGCAGTATTTACTGGGATTGGAGCGGCAGGGACTGTAATTGTCAGTATGATGTTCCTTGGGGAGCCGGGCGGGGCTGTGAAGCTTTTATTCCTGGCGCTGCTGCTCGGCGGCATCATCGGGCTGAAAATGACCTCCAAAGAAGAAGAGACGGAAAAGGGGGCTGAGTAGGTATGTCGTGGTTTTATTTAGTATTGGCGGGCTTCGGTGAAATAGGCTTTGTCATTTTCATGAAGCTGTCAGAAGGCTTTACCAGAAAAAAGTATACAATCTTATCCGCGTTATCAGGCTTCATCAGCTTTTATTTTCTTTCCCGGGCACTGCTGGAGATTCCGATTGGCACCGGCTACGGGATCTGGACCGGAATCGGTGCAGCCGGAAGCGTGCTGCTTGGCATGCTGTTTTTCGGTGAATCCCGGGACTGGAAGCGGGTTGTATTTATCGGGATGATCATCGGCGGTGTTATTGGCTTAAAAACAATCAGCTAAGCAGAGGCAGCAGCTCTAAAATTTAGAGCGGCTGCTTTTTTTCGGCTGTTTCTACCTGGTTTCAGAGTTATTCTACCTGAATTTTTGTTTTTTCTGCCTGAAATCGGCTGGATTCTACCTAAAAATAGTGATAATTTTTCCGTGTAACATTTATTACCAATTTACCTCATAAAAAATTCGAAAAATTATAAAAAAACACAACATAAATGCTAAAATATAAGTAAAAAGGAGCCATAACCAATGTACTGCCAACTAACCGACAGCTAGCAACCCGAAACGGGGGCCGCCTTCCTTCTATTTTGCCAAGTTAATAAACAATAGACAGGAGGAGACGGAATGAACAGAGCATATTTTGATTTTTTAGTAAAACAAGCTGAGAAGGAATTTACAGGATGGGACTTCTCTTATCTGACGGAAACAGGGAGGATGGCCTCTGAGCCACTGGGCTGGAATTATACGAACTGGGTGCTGCCTGAGATGTTGGATGCGGCATCCATGCTGGATATGGGCACCGGCGGGGGAGAGTTTCTTTCCTTATTATCCCCGCTTCCGTCCTATACAGCTGCCACAGAAGGTTACGGGCCAAATATAGAGATTGCAGCAGAACGTCTAAGGCCGCTGGGAATAGAGGTTTATGAGGTAAAAGATGATTCGGGACTGCCTTTTGGTGACCGTTTGTTTGATCTCATTATTAACCGCCATGAATCATATGATCCGCAGGAAGTAAACCGCATCCTGAAGCCCGGCGGGGTCTTTGTAACCCAGCAGGTTGGCGGAACTGATAACTTAGGATTGAACCGTATGCTTGGCGCTAAAGAGGACTTCGGATATGCCGGCTGGAACCTTGAGAAGTCCATTCACCAGCTTGAAGATGCCGGCTTCCATATTGCCGACTCTTATGAAGCATACCCTTATACAAGATTCTATGATGTCGGCGCTATTCTCGACTATTTGAAGGCCATTCCCTGGCAGATAGAAGGGTTTACTGCCGCAAGATACGAAAAAAAGCTAAGGGAGCTGCACGGGGAAATCCAGCGGACGGGCTATGCGGAAGTCCGGTCGCACCGGTTCATTATAAAAGCGCAAAAGAAAAGCTGACAGATCAGCCGGCCGGAAGGGCCGGCCTGTTGAAAGGGGCGGAAAGATGAGTTTGAAGCTGGGCTATATCATTTTATATGTTGAGGATTTGGAAAAGACGAAGCGGTTTTATGGCGAACTTCTCGGTCTCGAGCTGAAAAATGAATTTGGCACCTACATAGAATATGACACAGGCAGCACGATCCTCTCCATGAACACAAGGGAAAATGGGCGTGAACTGACAGATCTTCCAATACCAGCAGGTTTCCGGGAAGAGCAGACGATGGAGCTGGGCTTTGTGACGGAGGATGTGGAAGGGACAATCGAAAAGGCACGCAAGGCAGGAGTCCGCATTTTGCTGGAACCCGTGAAAAAGCCCTGGGGGCAGACTGTCGCCTATATGGAAGATCCGGATGGGCATTATATTGAGATTTGCACACCCATCGGCTAAAAATGCCTGGCCCTCTTTTTAGAGGGCTTATTTTTTTGCGTGAACAAGATTTATCCGGTTAAGTATTTCGAAGAAAATCGAAGGGAAACAGTGGAAACCCATTAATTCGGCGCTTACACCAGCTCTTGTAAATTATCTGGAATATGGTATGATACTCTATGTTTTTGTCGGCCCGGACTTTGATGAGAGTTCAAAGTCACACTATAAATCCAATAAACTAAGGGGTGTTCATTTGAAAGGTTTATCAATTAAAGAACAATGGTTTGGCAATGTCAGAGGAGATATCCTGGCCGGGATTGTCGTAGCGCTTGCGCTCATTCCCGAGGCGATTGCTTTCTCCATTATTGCAGGTGTGGACCCGATGGTCGGTCTCTATGCTTCTTTTTGCATTGCGGTCATTATCGCATTTGTCGGGGGACGGCCGGGGATGATTTCAGCGGCAACCGGGGCCATGGCCCTGCTGATGGTTACGCTTGTTGCAGACCACGGGCTTCAGTACTTGTTTGCTGCCACCATCCTGACCGGGATCATTCAGCTGCTGCTGGGTGTCTTTAAGCTGGCCAGGTTTATGAAGTTCATTCCAAGGTCCGTGATGATCGGGTTTGTAAATGCGCTCGCCATCTTGATTTTTATGGCACAGCTTGAACAGTTTGTCGGTGCTACATGGGTCATGTATGCCATGGTAGCCGGTGCGCTTGCCATCATTTATTTGTTTCCGCGCATTACAAAGGCTGTCCCATCGCCGCTTGTTGCCATTATTGTCATTTCTATCATTGCGATAACGACAGGTTCGGATGTACGGACAGTAGGAGACATGGGAGAGCTGACAAGAAAGCTTCCGGTCTTCCTGATTCCGGATATCCCGCTGAACCTGGAAACACTGAAGATTATCTTCCCTTATTCCCTCGGACTAGCCATTGTCGGCCTGCTTGAGTCACTTTTGACTGCTTCCATCGTCGATGATATGACCGACACGGAAAGCAACAAAAACCGTGAAGCCAGAGGGCAGGGGATTGCCAATATCATTAACGGATTTTTCGGCGGGATGGCCGGCTGTGCGATGATTGGCCAATCCGTCATTAATGTGAAATCTGGGGGACGAGGAAGGTTATCTACCTTAACAGCAGGTGTGTTCCTGATGTTCCTGATTCTGGTCCTCGGCGACCTGGTCGTCCAGATTCCGATGGCTGCGCTGGTCGGAGTCATGATTATGGTATCCATTGGTACATTTGACTGGACTTCTCTCCGCAATATGGCAAAGGTTCCTGCCACCGATTCGATTGTAATGGTCGTAACGGTTGTAACGGTTGTCTTTACCCATGACCTGTCTAAAGGCGTCTTTGCGGGAGTGCTCCTGAGTGCGATATTCTTCGTTGCCAAAATCTCAAAGGTGAAGGTGTCAACAGTCCTAGATGAAAAAGCAGGCAAACGCACCTATAAAGTGACAGGACAACTGTTCTTCGCCTCTGTCACTGATTTTGCCGGCAGTTTTGATTTGAAGGAAACGGCGCAGGAAGTAGTGATCGACCTCTCTGAAGCACATGTCTGGGATGACTCTGCTGTAGCTGCCATTGATAAAATTGTGATGAAGCTCCGGGAAAATGGAACAAGCGTCCAGCTGATCGGCCTCAACGAGCCGAGCCTGCATCTGGTTGATAAGCTGGCTGTCCACAAACAGGATGGAGCCAAGCTTTCCGGCCATTAAAATAGAAACAGGGAAGACATCCTAAATGGTGTCTTCCCTTATTTTATTCTAAGCCTTTTTAATCCTGACGAATTTCCGCTTTCCAACTTGCAGGATCAGCTCTGCCTGCAAAGAAACCTTCGTGTTGATATCCTCAGCCTTTTCGCCATTCATCCTGACACCGCCGTTTAGAACCATCCGTCTTGCTTCGCTTCTGGAAGAAAAGAGGCCGGCAAACATCAGCAGCTCCAGCAGCTCTGGTTCATCACCGCCAACCCATGTAAGGACGGGCATGTCTTCCGGTATGGAGCCTTGCTGGAATACGCTTTTAAAATGGGATTCTGCCTTGCTGGCAGCTTCATGTCCGTGGTACATGCTGACAATGGTTCTGGCAAGCTGCATTTTAGCATCCCGTGGATGAAGCGACCCTTCTTCAAGCATTTCCTTAATGGACCTTTTCTCAGCGAGCGGCAGGCTTGTTGCAAGGTGGAAGTATTTCTCCATCAGCTCATCTGGAATCGACATGGCTTTGCCGTACATGTCCTCCGGTTTTTCGTCCACCCCAATGTAATTGTTCTTGGACTTTGACATTTTCTCCGTTCCATCGAGCCCTTCCAGTAGTGGAACAAGGATTACCACTTGTTTTTCTTTGCCATAATGCTCCTGCAAATGCCTTCCCATGAGGACATTGAAATGCTGGTCATTGCCGCCGAGTTCAATATCGCTTTCGAGCATTACTGAATCATAGCCCTGCATGAGCGGGTAGAAAAACTCATGGAGGGAAATGGGCTTCCCTGCCCCAAGCCGTTCAGAAAAATCATTCCGCTCTAGCAGGCGGGCCACAGTGATTTTGCCGGCCAGCTCGATGACATCCTGGAGATGGAGGGAGGACAGCCACTTGGAATTATAATGAAGCTCGGCCTTGCCCATATCAAGCACTTTGCCGAATTGCTGGAAGTAGGTTTCCGCATTATGCTTTACCTCTTCGTCGGTCAGCTGCTTTCTTGCTGAAGATTTCCCAGTCGGATCGCCGATTTTTCCGGTAAAATCGCCGATGATCAGCTGGATGGTATGGCCATTTTCCTGGAATTGCTTCAGCTTATTCAATACGACCGTATGGCCCAGGTGGACGTCAGGTGCGGACGGATCAAGCCCGAGCTTCACCTTCAGCGGCTTGCCGAGAAAGAGTGATTTGGCGATTTTATTTTTCAGCTCCTGAGGGGGCACCACATCCTGAGTGCCGCTGGTGTAAAGCTGATATTGCCTTTCAAGCTCCTTTTCCTGATTGGGGTTCAGCTTTTCTATAAAATTCTCCACGATATATCCTCCTTATGTTTTTTTGTTTGCGGCACTTCCTGATGAGTTTTGAATGCACAAAAAAACCACATCCCTGTAAAAAGGGACGTGGTTTTGCACGCGGTACCACCCTTGTTGAAGACATTTGTCTTCCGCTCGTTCGGATAACGGACCGTCCGTCCTTTGCTACTAAGGTTCACAAAGAATGTTCCAGGAGGTAATTCACGTTTGCTTTTGTACCGGTTCGCACCAAACACCGGCTCTCTTCAAACAGGGAAGCAAACCCTACTGATTCCTGTCATAACTCATCTATTTAATTACTGTTTACTGAATGTTAGAAACAGTTTAGATGATTATCCAGGAGATGTCAAAAGTAATTTTCAGGCTATACAGCTTTTGCTTCATTTTTGAGCGGAACGGCTTTCTTTCCACTTGCTTTGTCTGCCAGGATTGTGATGGCGCCATCACCTGTTACGTTGCAGGCAGTACCGAAGCTGTCCTGGGCAAGATAGAGGGCAATCATCAAAGCAGTCATTGTCCCATTAAAGCCAAGCATAGATTCCAGCAGGCCTAGCGCAGCCATGACGGCTCCCCCCGGGACGCCTGGCGCGGCAATCATTGTAATCCCGAGCATCATAATAAACGGGAACATCTGCCCGAAGGATACTGCTTCACCCTGGAGCATAAGAACTGCAATGGAACAGCTCACTAGTGTGATGGTGCTTCCGGATAAGTGAATCGTTGCCAGGAGAGGTACAGCAAAATCAGCTGTTTTCTCCCGTGCGCCCAGCTTTTTGACCTGTTTTAGTGTCACAGGGATTGTAGACGCAGAAGACTGAGTCCCGAGCGCAGTGAAATAAGCAGGAAGCATTGACTTCAGCAGGTAGAAAGGATTCTTCCTGGCGGCAGCCCCTGCTGCTGTGTACTGCAAAAGCAGGAATAAGAAATGAAGGGCAATAATCATGATAAATACTTTTGCGAATACACTGATGATGCTTCCCACTTGTCCGCCGTACGTCATATTCGCAAAAATTCCGAAGATATGAAATGGCAGCAAAGGGATAATGATTTTTTCGATCAGCATTTCGATGATGCCGCGGAAATCATCCATCACATTTTGCAGGGCATTGCTTTTCAGGCCGGCAAGTCCAAGCCCGATTGTAAAAGCAAGCAGAAGTGCTGTCATCACGCCCATGACCGGCGGCATGTCCACCTGGAAAAAGGGGGCAGCGAGCGCTTCCTCTGGATTTCCGAATTCCTTTAAGCTCTGATTCTTAAGCAGGGCAGGGTACAGGCTGACAGCGGCAAAATAGGCGGCTGTTCCCGCAGCGATGGTAGAGGCATAAGCAAACCCTGTCGTAATGCCGAGAAGCTTGCCGGCACCCTTTCCCATTGTCCCGATCCCGGGAGCAATGAACCCGATGATGATTAAAGGGATGGCAAAGCCGAGAAAGTTTCCGAACAGGCTGTTGAATGTAGCGAACAGCCTAATGGCTCCTTCTGGAGAAAAAGAACCAATTAAAATGCCTAAAGCTATTGCAAGAATAATTCTGGGGAGTAGTCCTAGCCGTTTCATCATTGTCCTCCTTAAAAATACATTTGTTTGTATAACGTGGATTATACAGTCGTATACCTTTCTTGTTAAGTGGAAATTTTTAAAAGTGAATAAATAAAAATATTCTATAAATTCTAACAATAACATCTAAAAAACTATTCGAGAATAATTCCTTAGAACCAGTTACCCGGGAGGCTGGAGGAATTAAGGGGAATGGGTTGCAAATGGGCATAGGAAATCATACATATATAGAAAGCAGGGCAGACTGGGAAAGAAAAAAATTCCTGCAAATAACAATAGTCAATCACGCCTTTTTCGCTTTTGGAGTGGTAAAATGAAACATGTGATTGAATAAATGGAGGGTTCCTTTTGATGAAAAAGAAGCTTGGATTATTATACGGCGGAAAATCCGCAGAGCATAAAGTATCAATGCAGACGGCCCTTGCTGTCATTAAAGCCTTGGATTTGGAGAAATTCGATATATATCCTGTTTACATAACCGAGGAAGGGGAATGGGTGAAGGGCCCCATGCTTGAAGCGCCGGCAGAGAGCGTCAAGCAGCTGGAATTCTCCCAGGGAGAGGCTATGTCGCCTGCAGCCCTCGCTCCGGCAATGTTCAAGTCAGCTGAAGAAAGCAGCTTTGACGTTATCTTCCCGCTTCTTCACGGACCGAATGGTGAAGACGGCACGGTTCAGGGGATGCTTGAGCTCCTTAACCTTCCTTATGTCGGCAATGGTGTGCTTGCCTCATCTGCAGGCATGGATAAAGTCATCATGAAGAATATCTTTGCCCAGGCTGGCCTGCCGCAGGTCAAATATGTATGGTTCGTCCGCAGCGAATGGCAAAAGGCTGGAGAAACAGCTTATGAGAAGGTAGAAAATGAACTTGGCTATCCTTGCTTTGTCAAGCCGGCCAATCTTGGGTCCAGTGTAGGGATCAGCAAATGTTCAAACCGGGAAGAGCTGGCAGCAGCATTTGAAGAAGCGTTCCAGTTTGACCGGAAGATCATTGTGGAGGAAGGCGTAACAGCGAGAGAGATTGAGCTCGGCGTCCTTGGAAATGATGAGCCGGAGTGTTCTGTGGCCGGCGAAATCGTACCGAAAAAAGACTTCTATGATTATAAAGCCAAGTATGAGGATGGCGATACAGCCATGATCATTCCTGCTGAAATCACAGAAGAGGAATACAGCACACTGAACGAGATGTCGATCAGGGCTTTCAAGGCTCTTGACTGCTCCGGACTCGTAAGGGCAGACTTCTTCCTGACACGTGACGGCAAGGTCATGATCAATGAGGTCAATACAATGCCTGGCTTTACACCGTTCAGCATGTTCCCGCTTCTTTGGAAGCATACTGGCGTGGAATACCCGCAGCTGATTGAAAAGCTGGTAAATCTGGCTATTGAAAGACATACGGAAAAACAGAGCATAAAACATACAATGTAAACTTTTAGATAGAGGCACGGCTATGTGGGCCGTGTCCCTTTTCTATTAATAGAATCAGTTAGGAGGCGCAGCAGATGATTCAGCGTACAATCGCTCAGATTGCCGGGATGATCCCCGTTTTAAATGACCACTCGGCTTTTTCTGATGTCAGCATCAAGGGAGTTTCTATAAATTCAAGGACAATGGAGCCCGGCAACCTGTTCGTTCCATTCAAGGGGGAACAGACTGATGGGCACCGTTATGTAGAGGATGCCCTTCGAAAGGGGGCGGCAGCTGCACTTTGGCAGAAGGATGTTCCGAATCCGCCGCTCCATTTGCCGATCCTTATGGTAGAGGACACGCTCAAGGCGGTGCAGCAGCTGTCAGAGGCGTACCGGAATGAGCTGGATATTAAGGTGGCCGGGATAACAGGCAGCAATGGAAAGACGACAGTGAAGGATATGACTGCCCGCCTTCTGTCTTTAAAATACAAGGTCCAAAAAACAGAGGGGAATTACAATAACCATCTTGGCCTGCCCCTTACCTTGCTATCTTTGGAGGAAGATACTGAGGTTGCGGTCCTTGAAATGGGGATGAGCGGCTTTGGGGAAATTGAGTTCCTGACAAAGCTCGCCCGTCCGGACGTGGTCATGATTACCAATATTGGGGAATCGCATCTCCAGGATCTCGGCTCAAGAGCGGGCATTGCAAAGGCCAAGCTTGAAATCATTGAAGGGCTGAAGGACGATGGAATGATCATCTATCATGGGGATGAGCCTCTCCTGAAAGACAGGCTTGCCGGCTATAGCGGCCCGGCAGAAATCCGTTCGTTCGGCCAAAGCTCTTCTAATAGCATCTATCCTGTTAAGATCAATCAGGAAGAGAAGGGGAGCGTCTTCCAGACGAATCTTTCAGATATGGAGTATCATTTGCCGGTGCTCGGTGTCCACAATGTTATGAATGCCCTCTGCGCCATGGAGGCTGCCCGTTTCCTCGGAGTCCCTTATGAGCAGATGAATGAAGGGTTTGCTTCCTTGAAGCTGACAGCGATGAGAATGGAGCTTTCGGAAGGAAGCAGAGGCGAAAAGATCATCAATGATGCCTATAATGCCAGCCCGACTTCAATGAGGGCGGCAATCGATCTCGTGTCAGAGCTTTCAGGATATAGCAGAAAGGTGCTTGTGCTGGCTGATATGCTTGAGCTTGGAGATGATGAAGTGAGATTTCACCGCGAGATTGGCCAAGCGATCGACCCGGAAAAGATTGATTATGTGTTAACGTTCGGATCCCTCGGCCGCGTTATCGCGGAAGGGGCACAAGAGGCGTTTTCAGAGGACCGGGTTTTTGCTTTTTCTGAGAAAGGCCCATTGATCGAAAAGCTGCAGAGCCTGACGAGTGCTGAAACAATTGTGCTGTTTAAAGGCTCCAGGGGAATGAAGCTGGAAGAAGCAGCTGAAGCACTGAAATGATATAAGGAAAAAAATCCCTGTTTCACATGAAACAGGGATTTTCTTATAACTATATGGGTCAAAGACGCAAGAGCTGGACAATAGCCAATACTGCGCCGACGGCTATAGGGGAAGCGGTCAGAAGGGTTAAGCTTCCCCCTTTATTAATATAATTTTCAAGCGGATTGGCCGCAGGTGATGCCAAAAAAGAGAGAATTCTGTCGAAACTGCTCTTTTTCCTGGGGATTTCCGGTGTATCTACATGGTAGGAATCCAGATGCATTTTTAAAAACGGATTCTGTTTTAATAATTCTTCTGCATCATTGGCTTTTTCTTTGTTCAATTTCATCCACCTCCAGGACAGTTTTCAATGTTTTTATGGCATGATGGAGCCGTGACTTCACCGTGCCGACAGGGATGCCGACAACCTCTGCAATCTCTGACTGAGGCATATCATGATAATAGCTTAAAATAATGACTGCCCTCTGTGCCTCAGGGAGGCTGGAGATGGCTTCCCGAACCGTCATCTTATCTGCCTGGTCCATCTGCCCTTCAGATGAGGGGAGCAGGAATGGCATCAGCTTCTGCCATTTTTTCCGCCTATTCAGCTTGGTGATCATTAAATGATAAGCGATTTGAAAAAGATAGGTTTTAACGCCTGCCTTCTTTGGGTCATAGCTTGCTTTTGACTGGTGGAGCTTCAGGAAAGCATCCTGGACAAGATCGATGCTGAGCTGCTCTTCTTTCGTGAAGCGGAACAGAAAAGCATATAAGGGGGATTTAAGCGAAAGATACAACTGGTCAAATGCCTCTTCGCTCCCTTCCTGGAAGGCTATCATGAATTGATTGGCTCTTCCGGCATGCTCAGTCATCCCGCTGAAGCTCCTTGACCCCTTTGATGACCATGGCCAGCCGTGAAATAAGATAGGCTGTCCCGACAATCACCCAGGCCTGGCCCTGGTTTGTGAAAAATTGGACAAAAGGATTTTCGATGGTGCTTCCTCCGGAAATCATGAAGTTTAAAATCTGGATGCAGATGATGCTGTAGGCGGCCACTCCGATCGCGAGGCCGTCGAAAACATTCCAGCGGAGCAGGACAGGCGACTTGCGAAAATTGATCTTGCCATTTTCTTTGACGATATATTTCCGCTGAAACGGAATGGCGATAGAGAAGATAATGATCATGATAAATACTGTGACAATCATTGAAACGATGAATCCAGTCCCCATTTGAGACACTCCCTTGCTTGCATTGTATCTATTATACAAATGAAGGGGGAGGGAGGTTCAATGGAAAAATAAAAAAACGGCGGAGGCCGTTTTTTTGAAGATATTGCAGAAAGAGGCAAAAAGAGTTTGAAAACCTGTTGATTGGAGTGCAAGGCACGTAGACTCCTGCGGGAGATAGCGGCAAGGCTGAGACCCCGCAAGAGCTTGCTCTGAGGAGGCTCAGCGTCGCCCCGCGGGAAGCGAAGTGCCTGGAACGGAAATCAACATCCCCGTTTAAAGCAGGAGATAATTCTCATAACAATTAAAAGGTTTACCTATCCCTTTAAACAATTCCCGAGAAAAATATTTTCCCGGCTAAGTAAGAAGCTCATAAATTTCATTCAGCTTATTGGCTCTTTTATAATCCAGCTCTTCTTTGGCGTGCTGGATTTCAGGGGGGAGTATGCTGTTCAGGAAAGCGGCTTCCTGCTCGGTAAGTCTGCTTACAAACGCATTATCTCCTTCTGAAAGATCGTCAGTGATTTTATGGTACAGCTCCCGGCATTCATGGGAGCGGTCCGTGTAATTGGACAGCAGTTCACGCAGATAGCCCAGCGATTGGTTCATGATCCTCACCTCATTATTGTAGTCCCTTACTAGGATGGTGAGTGGGTAAATGAAATATGTGCTCCGAAAGATAAATGTTTAAAAGAATTTTTAAGGGGTAAATAAAATGAAAAATCCGGCCGACCCCCATAATCCGATTTGCTGAAGAGAATGTTATACTAGAGATAGAAAAGCCTGGCCTGAAAAAGGCGCATATAAGAGGCATAGGAGGTTTCGTATGAGAGCGCATTATCTGGATATTGACCGGCTGCTCGATGAAACCAGTGAATTACAAGAAGAGAATATATTTTATGCGATAGGCCAATTCGAGATAGACAAGCTCCTGGAGAGCACCCGGGATTGGTGAATTCATTGGTTCAGCCTTTAAGGCAGCACTTATGACAGCATAAAGGATTATATAAACAGGGGAAAGATAGATACAAACAGAGGCTGCCATTTTTCAGGCAGTCTTTTCTTTTATGGTGACTGCCTTTGCGGGCGGATAATTTTGTTGGAATAATACTCATGGCAAAGTGTAAAATAAAGGAACTGTGAGAGCAAATCATACAGACGAAGGTGATGGACATGATCGGGTGTCTTTGTATACATGGATTTACAGGTGCTCCGTTTGAGCTCGAGCCGCTGACGGAGTATCTCAGGAAACATACTGCGTGGGAGGTTGCCGTCCCTACCCTGCCTGGACATGGGGACAGGCTGCAGCTGAAAGGCATTGAGTATAAAAAGTGGATAAGCCATGCTGAAGATGAGCTGCAGAAGCTGATGGAGAAGTGTGATGAAGTCTATGTGATCGGTTTCTCCATGGGCGGAATCATTGCCAGTTATCTGGCGGTGCATTACCCGGTGAAAAAGCTGATCCTCTTAAGTGCGGCCGCCTATTATGTGAACCCGAAGCAGCTTGTGAAAGATATAGGAGAAATGATAAAGGACACCGTTAAAGGGAATCTTTTCAAGAATGAAATGTTCCTGAGATATAACCGGAAAATCAGGGAAACCCCGATTGCAGCCACGCTGCAGTTCAGGAGGCTGGTGTCTTCTGTAAGGCCGATCATTAACCAGATCCGGATTCCTACCCTGATTGCCCAGGGAGAAGTGGACGGAGTCGTCCCGCCGCGCAGTGCCACATACCTATATGAAAATATAGGTGCATCGTCCAAAAAGCTTATTTTTCTAAAAGAATCGAAGCACCTGATCTGCCACAGCGGCGAATGTGAAGGGCTGTTCCAGGATATATTGGAATTTCTGCAGCATGAGGCATAATTGCCAGGGTGGGCACTTTATTGCAAAGCGCCCTTAAAAATGGTAAGATAAACCCTAAAGTGCCAAAGAGAAATTTCTTTGAAACCCGGACATACTCCACCTGGAGAATGTCTTTTTTCACTTTAATATATAGGTATGACTGCAAGGGGCTTTATTATAAAAATTGTTCAAATACTGAATGAAATATAGCCAGCTAAATAAGCTGCCATCTCCTTTACCGGGTTTCAGCCAGGATCCCTCCACTTAGATCCCGGCAGAGATACAAGATCTTCGGTCCTCTTAGAACACTCCAAAACGCTTGCCTGCCAAGTCTTGTGCAGGAAAGCATGTTTTGCCATGTATTGTCCGAGCGGCAGCTGACCCTGCTGATCTGACGCTAATCACCATAAATAATTGCCAAGAAACAAAGGAGAGAATACATTGACAAAGTTTCAAGATTTAGGCATCAGTCCTGCTACAATGAAATCACTAAAAAGAATGGGGTTTGAAGAAGCTACCCCAATCCAGGCGGAAACAATCCCTTTGAGCCTTGCTAATAAAGATTTGATCGGCCAGGCACAGACCGGTACGGGAAAAACCGCTGCATTCGGGGTTCCGCTGATTGATAAAATCGACACAAGCAAGGATGTTATCCAGGGGATCATCATTGCTCCGACCCGCGAGCTTGCGATCCAGGTATCTGAAGAGCTTTATAAGATCGGCTACGGAAAAAGAGCGCGCGTGCTTTCCATCTATGGAGGCCAGGATATCAACCGTCAGATTCGCGCCCTTAAAAAGCCACCTCATATCATCGTCGGAACACCTGGAAGGGTCCTTGACCATATTAACCGCAAAACGCTCCGCCTGGACAATGTCCACACAGCGATCCTTGACGAAGCAGATGAAATGCTGAACATGGGCTTTATTGAAGACATCGAATCCATCCTGTCAAGCGTTCCTGTGGAAAGGCAGACCCTCTTGTTCTCTGCCACCATGCCTGCACCAATCCAGAGAATGGCAGAAAGATTCATGAGAGACCCGCAGGTCATCCGTGTCAAAGCAAAGGAAATGACGGTTCCGCTTATTGAGCAGTTCTATGTAGAAGTACAGGAAAGAACCAAGTTCGACGTACTGACACGCCTGCTGAATATCCAGTCCCCGGAACTTGCCATCATTTTTGGGCGCACCAAAAGGCGTGTTGATGAGCTTGCAGAGGCGCTGAATCTGAGAGGCTTTCTTGCAGAAGGGATTCACGGAGATCTCAGCCAGGCGAAGCGTATGTCTGTACTGAGGAAGTTCAAGGAAGGATCCATCGATGTTCTTGTTGCGACTGATGTTGCTGCAAGGGGCCTTGATATTTCAGGCGTAACGCATGTTTATAATTTTGACATCCCTCAGGATCCTGAAAGCTATGTTCACCGCATCGGCCGTACAGGGCGCGCAGGAAAAGAAGGAATGGCGATGACTTTCATCACGCCACGCGAGAGATCTTATCTTTCTGTCGTTGAAAGAACAACAAAGCGCAAGATGGAAAAAATGGTTCCGCCAACGCTTGCTGAAGCCCTTGAAGGCCAGCAAAAGGCTGCAGTCGATAAAATTTCACAGGCCATTAGTGCCAATAACCTGGAAAGCTATAAAGAGGCAGCAGACGAGCTTCTTGAGCAGCATGATGCTTCTGACGTTGTGGCAGCTGTCCTGAAGCTGTTGACGAAAGAGCCGGACGACACTCCTGTCAAGCTGACAGAAGAAAAGCCGCTTCCATCCAAAAGGGACAGAAAGCCTTATGACCGCAGAAGAAGCAATGATAATAGAAGAGGCAGCGACAACAGAAGAGGCTATGATTCCAAAAGGAAAGACGGCCAGTATAAACCAAGGCAGGGTCAGGGCGGCGGACGCCGTCAAGGCAATTATTCCAACCGTACGTCCGACAGCAGCCGTTAATAGAATATAGAAAATGGGCACCATGAGTGCTTTAAGCAAAAGGGGTACGGAATTTATATCATTCCGTACTCCTTTTTGCTGTTTTATTGGATTTTTGGCGTGCGGAGGCCTGTTATTGCCTTATCCATCCCGTTTTCGGGAGTATTCTACATAAAATTTGCTTTTTTCTACATAAAAAGAGATGGATTCTACATAAAAGCAAACTGATTCTACATAAAATACATATATTCCCAAATACCTCATAGAAACTAGCTCCCCTTTTTTTAAAAAAAATTGGCGCATACTAAGCGGGATAAGGATCATTAAAGGGGGTTGCTCATTGACGATCATAAAGCTTGGATATGTGGCGATGAGCGTGCATCTGCAGAATTGCTCGCCTTCGCAGACCATGACCTATAAACAATTTTCCGGCATTAAGGACCGGGAAGCAGCCATCAGGAGGCTTGAGAGGATTGCGATTTCCAATCTGGAAAACTGCCTGCGCCTCCTGAAGCATAATGCTGCCCATGATATTTCTTTCTTCCGGCTCAGCTCCAAGCTGATCCCGCTCGCCAATCATGAGGAGCTGGCTGATTGGAAATACATGAGGCCGCTGAAGCCGGCTCTGCAGGACCTGGCGGACTATATTAAAGACCATAGAATGAGGGTTGATTTTCACCCGGACCATTTTGTCCTCCTGAATGCCCTGAAGCCGGAAATCCTGAATGTGTCGATCAAGACGCTTTCCATGCATAAGGCTTTGCTGAAGGGGATGGGGATTGAACCGGAGCACCGCTGCGTCCTGCATGTTGGCGGGGCTTACAATGACAAGGAGAAGGCGCTGGAGCAGTTCATCCATAACTGGGGGCTGATCCCGGCAGCCATCCAGCAGATGGTCATGCTCGAGAATGATGACACGGCCTTCACATTGGACGATACATTGTATCTGTGCGAAAAGCTTGGCATTCCGCTTGTCTTTGACTATCACCATCATTTGGCCCATTTCGAAAATGAAGACTGGATAAGCAATTGGGAGAGGGTCACCGCGACCTGGAAGCATGCAAAGCTTCCCATCAAGATGCATATATCCAGCCCCCGTTCCGCCAAGGACTTTCGGGCTCACGCTGATTATGTTGATCCGGTGATGTTCATGGACTTCCTGAAGAACATCAATGGGAGCGTACCGGAAATACATTGCATGATTGAAGCGAAAAAGAAGGATGATGCCCTTTTCCAGCTGGCGGACTATCTCCGGAATGAGGCGGGTATGGAAGAGGTGGACCAGGCAGCGTTTAAAATGCAGCAATAATTTCCTCACGGGCTGCCTGAAGTCCTGTATACTGGAAGGTATGAAGCCTGAAGGACGGCTTATATCCTAAAGTGCCTTTTCAGGAGGAATTATTTATGAGCACCGGACCAAAAAAATGGATTTCAAAAAGGGCTCTCCCTGTATGGAGGATATCAGGGGCAATCCATTCAGGCATTTTTGTGCTTGCAATAGGAGGGGCTGCGGCACTTGCCTTTATTTTTGACGGGCCTGGATGGATCATCCCGGCAGCCGTCATCCTGGCATGCGTGTATATGTATTTTTTTATTATACTTTTCCCTTCGCTGAAGTGGAAAAGATGGCGCTATGAGGTGCGGGAGCAGGAGATCGAGCTTCAGCATGGCATATTCATTGTCAAAAGGACGCTGGTCCCGATGGTCAGGGTGCAGCATGTTGATACAAGGCAGGGGCCGATTCTCAGGAAATATGCGCTGGCCACTATCGCTGTGTCTACGGCAGCTACTGTCCATGAGATACCTGCTCTTGATATGGACGAAGCAGAAGAATTGCGCCTCTCCATTTCAAAGCTGGCAAGGGTGGCTGATGAAGATGTCTGAGCCTAAGAGGCTGCATCCGATTTCTGCGGCAGCCAACTTTTTTAAGCAGCTTAAAGAACTTATTGTACCGTTTTTGGTATTCATTGTTTTCGGGTTCAAAAATTCAAACTGGGACCTTTTCTACCTTATTGGCTCTGCAGCCGTTGTCCTCCTTGTACTGGCGGGCGGCATCCTGAAGTGGCTCCGCTTTACCTACCGGGTGGAGGAGGGCGAGCTCCGGATCGAATATGGGGTCTTTGTCCGCAAAAAAAGGTATATCCCCTTTGAAAGGATTCAGAGCCTTGATTTTTCCGAGGGCATCCTGCACCGGCCGTTCGGGCTTGTGAAGGTTAAGGTTGAAACAGCAGGGACGAGCGGGACCCAGGAGGGAGAGGCTACCCTTACAGCCATTACCAAGGCGGAGGCTGCCGCCATCCAGGCTGAGCTTACAGCGGAGAAGGCCGTCGGGGACTTAGAGAAGGAAAAGACCCTCAAAGCCGGGCAAGACATCTATAAGATCTCCCTCGGACAGCTTCTGCTGCTTGCATCCACCTCGGGCGGGGCGGGGGTGGTCATTTCCGCAGTGATTGCTTTTTTCTTTCAGTTTGAAGAGATTATTCCCTATAAAGCTCTTTTTCACCGTTTTGAGCATTTCGCAGAAAATGGCGTGATTTTCATCAGCGGCGCTGTGTTTCTTCTCCTGTTATTGGCATGGATCATTGCTGTCATCGGGACGATGCTGAAGTATGCAGGCTTTACCGTCAGAAGAGAGGAAGATGACCTGGTCATCTCCCGGGGGCTCTTGGAGAAAAAGCAGCTCACGATTCCCCTGCACAGAATACAGGCGCTCCGCTTCAGTGAAAATCCTGCCAGGCAGCCGCTCGGGTTCGGTACTTTATATGTGGAAAGCGCGGGCGGGTCAGCTGTAGATAGGGATAGTGCCAAGGTAATGCTTTTCCCGCTTATCCAGAAAAAAGACTTGCAGGAACTGGTTGGTCGTCATCTTACAGATTATAATGCTGGAATTCAGCTTGCGGGGCTCCCGAAAAGGGCACTGCCCCGGTACCTTTTTAGGGGGCTTCTTGCCGCAGCTTTATTCATTATTGTTCCGCCGGCCATCTTTCGTCCATGGGGATTCCTGTCCCTTTTGCTGCTCCTGCCGGCTGTGGCTTGGCCCTTATTGAAATTCAGGGCGGCGGGGTGGCATATAAGCGGCAGCCAGCTGACACTCCGTTATAGGGCGTTCAGCAAGCATACAGTCTATATGATGAAAAATAAGGTGCAGTCACTCAGCCTGAAGGAAAGCCGCTTTCAAAAACGGAAGCAGCTTGCGACAGTGGAAGCTGCCGTCAAGTCCGGCTCGGGCGGGTCTGGCGGAAAGGCGGCTGACCTGGATATAAGTGATGCAGAACAGATTTACAGATGGTACTCCAGAGAAAAATGACAGCCATAAAGAAAAGCGCCAGCCGGCGCTTTTTTTGCATTATCTATTCCTTTTTAATGAAAGGGCTCCTATAAGAAAACCGGAGATGAATCCGAAGATATGCGCCGAAATATTGATGTTTGGCTGGATGAAGGTCATAATAAGCCCAATGACGGCTATAGTGATGATAATCTGTGAGTTTTCGCGTGACATCAAGTCTTTCCGGAAGTATGCGACCGCTGCAAAGAAGCCAAACAGGCCGAAAATGGCCCCGCTCGAGCCGACATGCGTGTAGGTGAGCGGCTCAAGCAGCAGGGTGGCCACATTGGCAGAGATGCCGGTGATAAGATAGATGCCGGCAAATCTCGCTTTTCCTGCAATACTCTCCAGGGCAGGGCCGAACAGGACAAGGGAAAAGCTGTTAAACAGGACATGGGCAAATCCGCTGTGCATGAACATCGGGGTGGCAAGCCGCCATACCTCGCCTTCCCTTATGAATAAATTGACTCCGGCGAGCCTTTCAAATATGTAGGAATTCGGGAATACAGGCAATACAGTCAGCAAATAGAATAGTATATTCAAAAGCAAAATGATGGAGACAATGGGATAGAAGCGGATGAATTCTTTAAAGCTCTCTGTCCTTGTGAACATAACAGTCCCCTTTCTGTTTTTATCTGTAATGGAAGGTTAATTATACTATAGCTTGAAAGAGCCGGAAATGGCCACTGCTTGTATACTATTGTGTATGCGAGATGCAAACCAATTAGAAGGATGATGCATGTGATTGAAGGGATCGGCATTGATATCGTTGAAATCGAAAGAATCGGCAGGATGGCCAATCGGGCTAAGTTTTCAGAACGTATTCTGACAGAGCGGGAAATGGCTAAATACATCATGCTGAACGAAAAGAGGCAGCTTGAATTCCTTGCAGGCCGGTTTGCGGCAAAGGAAGCTTTTTCAAAGGCTAATGGCACAGGGATAGGAAGCGAGCTGTCTTTTCAGGATATTGAGATATCAAATGACAGCAAAGGGAAGCCATTCTTCAGCAAGCCTGAAAGGGATGGCCTCCATCTTTCCATATCCCACAGCGAAAGCTATGCTGTTGCCCAGGTTGTCATTGAAACCCCGCTGCCGGGAATGCGGTACTAAAAAGCTGTCATAGGCCAAGTCATATTCCCGGAGGTTGTCTCATATATTCATAGTGCGACAGGAGAGACAAGGCTATGCCCCGAATTGCCAGCCGGCATTTTCATGCGGAACCAGCTGTCCGGGCTTGCCCTGTCTCTCCTTCAGAAAGCGGAATGTCTGTATGCAGGCAGGAAGCGCACAATTGATGAAATGAGACAGAAGGGGTTGAAGGAATGAAGAAAAGATTGTTCATGCTTCTCGCCGGGCTTTTGGCCATCTTTGCCTTAACTGCCTGTGGAACTAAATCACAAGAGGATGTGGTGAAGGAGCTTGGCGGAAAAGTGGAGGAACTGAAGGGATATAAAGCAGAAGCGAAAATGACCCTTCAGATGGGAACTGAGCCACAGACTTATGCAATTGAGATCTGGCATAAAAAACCTGATTACTATCGCGTCAGCCTGAAGAATCCTGAAAAGAACCAAAGCCAGATGATCCTCCGCAATGAGGAAGGCGTTTTTGTCCTGACACCGGCCCTCAACAAGAGCTTCAAGTTCCAGAGCGACTGGCCGCAGAACAGCAGCCAGGCATATCTGTATGAGTCCCTGCTGCAGGATATCCTCGAAGATAAAGAGGCGAAATTCAACGCTACTAAGGAACATTATGTTTTTGAAACAAAGACGAGATACCAGAACAACAAGATGCTTCCTTACCAGGAAATCACCCTTGATAAAAAGGATCTTGCCCCCGTGAGCGTCAAGGTTATGGATTCAGACAGAAATCCGCTGGTGACCGTCGACTTCTCCAAGGTTGACTTCAAGGCTGCCCTTGATAAAAAAGATTTCGACACCCAGAAAAATATGACCGGGGCCCAGATTGAGGTTCCAGTCATGGCAGAAGAAGCGGCCAGCGAGGAATTCTCTGTCAAATATCCGCAGGCCGAGCTTGAAAATGTCAGCCTGATCGATGAAAAAGAAATCAGCATGGAGGACGGCAAACGCTTTATCCTGACTTACGGCGGCGACAAGTCCTTTACGCTCATCCAGGAAAAAGCAAATGTCATGCCGGCAAACACCTCCTATACTTCTGAATCAGGGGAGCCGGTAGACCTAGGATTTACAATTGGGGCGATTGACGATAACAAAATCAGCTGGACCCACGGCGGGGTTGAATATATCATCGCATCCAGCGACCTGACAAGGGAAGAAATGGTCATGCTTGCACAATCAGTGCAGGGAGATGCAGTGAAATAATGGAAAGGCAGTTGCCCGGGGACGGGCAGCTGCCTTTTTTGTCATTCGTGTTTCTTGTTGTCCAGGTGCTAGGTGCTCGATTCATAAGCCAATCAGGCCAGAAGGTTAAAGAACAACCTTCCGTCCTGCTCGTATTATGCTTGAGGCCCGCAGGACGCGGGTCATGCAGGCGTTGCCACAGGACGTGGCGTTCTTAGCCTGCGTTCCTTAATTCTAGGCAAGCGCCCTCCGCATTTCGAATTGTCCAGCTCCGGCGGCTAGAGCCTCGAGTCATAAGCCACCCAAGAATTAAAGGCAAAGAACGCCTTTTATTCTTGTGCGTCTTATGCTTGTCGGCTCTGGGCAAGCCGCCTCCGCATTTCGTATTGTCCAGCTCCGGGCGCTAGCCCCTCGAGTCATAAGCCAAGCAGGCCAGAAGGTTAAAGAACAACCTTCCGTCCTGCTCGTCTTATGCTTGTCGGGGCTGAGCAAGCGCCCTCCGCATTTCGTATTGTCCAGCTCCGGCGGCTAAAGCCTCGAGTCATAAGCCACCCAAGAATTAAAGGCAAAGAACGCCTTTTATTCTTGTGCGTCTTATGCTTGTCGGCTCTGGGCAAGCCGCCTCCGCATTTCGGTTGACATTAAGATTCGAGAGTTTGATAATCGTATTTGTATACTTTTTGCACGGAAGGAAAAGGACGTGAGTTGCAATGGATTATCCCACAGGTTTTTACCGGGATACATGGGCTGAAATAAATCTTGATCATATAAAAGAAAATGTGAAATCAATGAAGAAGCTTCTTCCTGGAGATGTGAAGCTCTTTGCTGTGGTAAAAGCAAACGGATACGGGCATGGAGATTTCCAGGCTGCCAGGGCAGCCCTTGAGGCTGGGGCGGACTGCCTGGCTGTTGCCTTTATGGATGAAGCTCTTTCCCTCAGACAGAGGGGAATTGAGGCCCCGATTCTGGTATTAGGTGCCAGCAGGCCTGAAGATGCATCCCTGGCTGCATCTGCGGACATAACCCTGACTGTTTTCCAGGAAAGCTGGCTCGAGAAGGCACTCCCTTGTCTGCAGGGGAAAAGACTGGCTTTTCACGTGAAGCTCGATACCGGAATGGGTCGGATCGGCGTAAGGGAGAAGGACGAGCTGCTTGCCATTGAAAAGCTTGCCGGGCGGGAGGATGCCTTTGAGCTGCAAGGCATCTACACCCACTTTGCAACAGCGGATGAGCTGGACGATTCTTATTTCCAGGAGCAGCTCAGCCGATTCAGGGAAATGCTGTCGTGGCTCGGCGAGGTGCCGGAGATTGTCCATACCAGCAACAGTGCTGCTTCGCTCAGATATCCTGAAGCCCGCTTTAATGCCGTCAGGATGGGAATCAGCATGTACGGCCTCACCCCATCGCCGGAAATTGAGCATGAGCTTCCATTCCCGCTAAAGGAGGCTTTCTCGCTTCATGCCAGGATCGTGCATGTGAAGAAGCTCCAAAAAGGGGATAAAGTCAGCTATGGCGCCACCTATGAAGCAGAAGGCGACGAATGGATAGGTACCCTCCCGATCGGTTATGCCGACGGCTGGATCCGCAGGCTGCAGGGACAGGAAGTGCTGGTGAACGGGAGGAGAGTCCCCATTGTCGGACGGATCTGTATGGATCAATGCATGATACGCCTGCCATACGAGGTGGAGCCTGGAACAGCCGCGACCCTGATAGGTGAGCAGGAAGGCAGTATGATCTCTGTCAATGAAATTGCGGCAAAGCTTGAGACCATTAATTATGAGGTCACCTGCATGATCTCCAGCCGGGTGCCGCGCGTATATAAGCAGAAAGAAATGACTGTGGATCTGAATAACCCGCTTCTTGGCAGGCAGAGCAGGCATTGAGCGGGGGAGATCCCTGCTTATCCCGTTCCAGCTCAGCCATTTCATTCATATTTCAGGAAATAAATGCGTATTAATGCATAAAAGGATATTTTTTTGGCCGATAATACAGAGGAATTGCTGATTAGTCCTTTGCACAGCAGCTGAATAGTGGTAATATAAAAAATGGTAGAGATAAAAAATGGTGTGTAGTGATGGTGGAGGTGTATGTTTGTGTCTGAGTCCAGCGCAACAACAGAGATCATGGTAAAGTTACCGCAGCATCTTTTAACCGAGTTAGAAAGCTTTGTTAAGCAGGAGAATGTCAATCGGAGCGAATTCATTTATCAGGCAACGAAAATGTATTTGCGTGAGCGGAAGAAGAGACAAATTCGTGAGTCGATGAGAAGAGGCTACATGGAAATGGCAAAAATTAATCTGACGATTGCATCTGAGGCATTCCAAGCGGAATATGAGGCAGAACACACAGTTGAACGTCTAGTAAGCGGAGGATAATCCTTTGATTGTCAAACGTGGCGACGTTTATTTTGCAGACCTATCCCCAGTTGTTGGTTCAGAACAAGGCGGCGTACGTCCAGTACTTGTCATCCAAAACGACATCGGGAATCGGTTCAGTCCCACAGTAATAGTTGCAGCCATTACAGCCCAAATTCAAAAAGCTAAGCTGCCTACTCACGTTGAAATTGATGCGAAGCGTTACGGTTTTGAACGAGACTCTGTCATTCTGTTGGAACAAATTCGTACAATTGATAAACAACGCTTAACCGATAAGATAACCCATCTCGATGACGAAATGATGGAAAAAGTGGATGAAGCTTTGCAAATAAGCTTGGGTCTTATTGAATTCTAGTTATAAGCACGCACGCTCTTTCAAGGGTGTCTTTTTATAACACACAGATTCGCTGTGTCTTCCGGAAAACCAAGAGATAAAGGATTTGCTTTATCTCGGGTACATATCAAATTTTAACCTACTTAATATTGTGTATCTGCTGAGGACAAGCATGTGTGTTGCTTGTCTTTTATTATGTCTTTTTTTCACGGGGCAGGAAAGATTGCAAAGGTTTAATCCTCCGGAAAACGGGTATAAATAAAAGTCTTTCTTCTAGTTCCAATACTTAGAGGTTTTATTTGACTGTGCCTAACTGTTATCATTAAATGGTATATATATATATATTTTGTTTACATTTTTAAATTTGGTTTACAAGTGCCGGGTGACTCCATCTTTAGAAATATTTGTATGTTAAAATGGGGAGGATCAAATGGATAAAAAGGTTTTGGATTATATTCAAGCTCGAAAAGATGAGATCTTCAAGGAATGGGTTAGCAGCACGAAGGAAAACGCGGATGAACGGGTGATACGCGTAGTTTCAGACCAGGTTTTTACAGGTACGAGCTATGAGTTCATTGATTTGATCATATCGAATATAAAGGGGACGAATGAGGAGTTCGCCTCCAAGCTGTCCGATTTTGCCGAAAAAGTAGTCAGGCTCGGGTGGCCGCTTAGTTTTGTGACGAAAGGGCTGCAGACCTTCGGTAAGATCGTTTCTGATGGAATGCAGGAGGAAGGGCTGATTACGCCTGAGAACCAGCTGGACATCGTTAAGGATTTTGAGAGCTGGATGACGCCTGTCTCCAATGAAATTGTCGATATGTACTCCTCGACCTGGGAAAGAACCGTCTCCCTGCAGAAAATCGCCCTTCAAGAGCTGTCTGCTCCATTAATCCCTGTTTTTGAAGGTATTACTGTAATGCCCCTGGTGGGCACCATAGATACGGAACGTGCAAAGCAAATCATGGAGAATCTCCTGAATGGAGTGGTCAAACATCGATCTGAAGTGGTTTTAATAGATATAACAGGTGTGCCAGTCGTTGATACAATGGTAGCACATCATATCATCCAGGCAGCAGATGCCGTCCGCCTGGTGGGCGCCAAGTGCATGCTTGTCGGGATCAGGCCTGAAATCGCCCAGACCATCGTGAATCTGGGGATCGACCTGAATCAATTTGCAACGAAGAACACACTGAAAAAGGGAATTGAAGCAGCACTTGAGCTGACTAGCCGTAAAATTGTAGCTGTGGAGGGAGAACAGTGAGAATACCTATATTAAAATTGCATGACTGTCTGCTAGTGTCCATTCAATGGGAGCTTGATGACCAGACAGCACTTCAGTTTCAGGAAGACTTGCTTCATAAGATCCATGAAACAAGTGCAAACGGGGTTGTTATAGACTTAACATCTATTGACTTTATCGATTCTTTTATTGCCAAGGTCCTTGGCGACGTTATAAACATGTCCAAACTGATGGGTGCAAAAGTCGTCATTACCGGTATACAGCCAGCTGTAGCTATTACGCTAATCGAATTAGGCATAGGGTTAGATGATGTCCTTACTGCATTAGATCTAGAAAAAGGTTTGGAGAAACTTCAACAGGAATTGGGGGATTAAACTGTATGGGTATCCAATCCTGCGTAAAAATCATTAATGAATGGGACATCGTAGCAGCACGCCAGCTGGGGCGCAATGTTGCAAAGGAGCTTGGGTTCGGTACAGTGGACCAGGCCCGTATTACGACGGCCATCAGTGAACTGGCCAGGAATATATACTTATATGCCGGTCAAGGTCAAATATGTATAGAGAAAATTTATGACGGCGGCAAAGCGGGATTGCAAATCGTAGCAGTGGACAGCGGCCCTGGAATAAGTGATATGCGCCAAGTCATGGAAGACGGATTCTCTACCTCCGGCGGACTGGGAGCCGGTTTGCCTGGAGTAAAAAGGTTGATGGACGAATTCTACATCAACTCATCGCCCGGAGACGGTACAGATATAAGAGCGACTAAATGGCTTCGTTAGGGGGAGGCATTATGGATTTCCGAGAAATGATGGAATCAAAGTATCGGGATATTCTAGAGAATTATTTAAAAGACCAGTCAGAACAGACTCTGTATCAAGGTCAAAAATTCAGTAGAAAATCCATCGAACATAAAATATCACCAGAGGAAATCATCAGTCTTCACAAAAGTCTTTTGTTTGAAATTTATCCTGAGCTTCCCGAAAATGTACTTCATTCCTTTGATGTACTGCTTGAAGTGATGATCGGCTACGGACTTGCTTACCGTGAGCACCAGAGCTTAAGGCATAAACAGGAAGAATTGAGGTCCGAAATGGAAATTGCCGCGAACGTACAGCAGACTCTGCTCGGCACGAGCGTACCAGCCGTCGATTCCCTTGATATAGGGGCAATCAGCGTTCCGGCAAAACATATGAACGGGGACTATTATCATTTTGTTCAGGATGAGCATAATAACATAAGCATCGCCATTGCCGATGTCATCGGCAAAGGAATTCCAGCAGCCTTGTGCATGTCAATGATCAAATATGCCATGGACAGCCTGCCGGAAAACCGGCATGAGCCAAGCAGTGTGCTTGAGAACCTGAACAGGGTCGTAGAGCAGAATGTCGATCCGAGCATGTTCATTACCATGTTTTACGGAATGTACAATACGGAAAGCCATCTTTTCCATTACGCTTCTGCAGGC
The DNA here is from genome assembly GCF_002858875.1 of Bacillus sp. UMB0728. Lineage (NCBI taxonomy): Bacteria > Bacillati > Bacillota > Bacilli > Caryophanales > Bacillaceae > Bacillus > Bacillus sp. UMB0728. The sequence goes on from NZ_PKLA01000008.1 coordinate 116,217, forward strand.
CATGAACCGGGTTTCTATTATAATGCCGAAAAGGATGAATTCAGCGAGACGACGGCCAAGGGACTGCTGCTCGGGGTCGATAAGCGGACGAAGTATAAGCAGTTCGAGAAGGAGGTTCATCCCGGGGACATGATTGTGCTCATGTCGGATGGGGTGACTGAGTGCCGTACAGATGAAGGATTCATTGAAAAGGATACGCTGATTGGATATATTCGCAAATACATCCATCTCAGCTCACAGGAGATAGTTACAAATATTTATAAAGAACTTGAAAAGCTTCAGCATTTTCAATTGCGTGATGATTTTACTTTAATAATATTAAAAAGGAATGTTTAGCGTTTCATCGCGCCGGGTATAAGGTAAGAGCAATTGACATGTTAAGAGGTGGGGTCTAGTTATGAATATTACGATAGATTTGAAAGAGAATGATACATTGGTACAAGCTAAAATCAGCGGAGAAATTGATGCATATACAGCTCCGAAGCTAAGAGAATCATTATTCCCGCTTTCCGAAAAAGAGGCAGTTGAAATGGTTGTGGACCTTTCGGAAGTATCTTATATGGACAGTACAGGATTAGGTGTTTTTGTCGGGGTTTTCAAAAATGTACGCTCCAACAATGGCAAGTTTCAGATTGTCGGCCTTTCTGAACGTCTTAAAAGGTTGTTCGAAATTACGGGACTAGCCGATATTATTGACATTAACAGCCAGATTGAGGGTGGGGTACAATGAGTCAACCGTTTGATTATTTAGAGATGAAAATTCCGGCCAAGCCTGAGTTTGTCGGGGTTATCCGGCTGACCTTGTCAGGCATCGCAAGCCGAATGGGATTTTCTTATGATGAAATAGAAGATTTGAAGATCGCGACGAGTGAAGCTTGCACAAACGCTGTGCAGCATGCTTATAAAACGAGTGAAAAAGGTGAAGTGGTTATTGGCTTTGGGCTATATAACGACCGTCTTGAGGTAATGGTGGCTGACAGCGGTAAAAGCTTTGATTTCCAATCTGCACGCGAAGGCATTGGTCCCTATGACCAAACCGATTCTGTTGAATTTTTGCGTGAAGGAGGACTGGGCCTTTACTTGATCGAAACATTGATGGACGAGGTTAGAATCCATCATAAAGAGGGTGTGACGGTCTTTATGACCAAGTACCTGGAAGGAGAGCAGGTGGAGAGGGATGCAGAAACAATCTCAACCTAACCAGAGATCCAAAGAAGAAATTAATGAATTAATCAAAGCCTACCAGGAAAATCAGGATGAAGAAGCCCAGGAAATACTCGTAAGAAACTACAAAGCCCTGGTTGAGACGATTGCCAGGAAGTATTCTAAGGGACGCTCCTACCATGAGGATATTGCACAGGTGGGAATCATCGGCCTGCTGGGAGCCATTCGCCGATATGATGAAACCTTCGGGAAAAGCTTTGAAGCTTTTGCTGTCCCGACGATCATCGGGGAAATCAAGCGATTCCTGCGCGATAAGACATGGAGTGTGCATGTTCCGCGCCGGATCAAGGAATTGGGGCCGAAGATAAAAACAACGGTTGAAGAACTGACAACCCAGCTTCACAGATCGCCGAGGGTTGATGAAATAGCGGATGAAATCGGGGTCTCTGAAGAAGAAGTACTGGAAGCAATGGAAATGGGCAAGAGCTATCAGGCTCTTTCTGTCGATCACTCCATTGAAGCCGACTCTGATGGCGGAACGGTTACCCTTTTAGACATTGTAGGCAATGTGGATGAAGGATTTGAAAAGGTCAATCAGCGTATGGTACTTGAAAGAGTGCTTCATGTTCTGACAGACCGCGAAAAACAAATCATTCAATACACCTATCTGGAGAATATGAGCCAAAAAGATGCCGGCGACAAGCTTGGCATTTCCCAAATGCATGTCTCAAGGCTGCAGAGAAGGGCCATTAAAAAGCTCCAGGAAGCGATCAATGCTGAAAGCAATAACTCGGAGTGCCTTTCATGACGCATATTGTCAAAGATAATCTCGAGGTCCTCGCTCATCAGACAGCAAAAGAAGGAAAGTCCCAATGTGGGGATGGCTATTTTTTTACAGCAACAGAGGAATACTTTGTCTGTGTCCTGGCAGATGGACTGGGAAGCGGCCAATATGCCCATGAAGCATCTTCTGCTGTCATCCAGGTGGTAGAAGAGAACCACCAGGAAGATGTTGATACCCTTATGAAGCTGTGCAATAAGGTACTGGTTCAAAAAAGGGGAGCTGCTGTTTCGGTATTCAAGGTTGATCTTATCAATAAAGAATTTGTATACAGCTGTGTCGGGAATATCAGATTCTTTTTGTATTCAGCAGCAGGCAAATTGACGTATCCGCTCCCAGTAACAGGCTATCTGTCCGGAAGGCCGCAGGTTTTCAATACACAGCGGTTCAATTATGAAGCTAAATCAAAATTTCTCATCCATTCGGATGGCTTTAATATCAGCGGAGTAAAATCGCTGCTAAAAAGTTTTATGCCGATTGATTGTATTGCCGAAGAAATTAAAAGCAAATATTCAAACAGCACTGATGATTCAACCTTTATTATTGGGAGCCTGCTCTAATGAGAGCCGGCTTTTTTTCTTTGTTTGGGAAACTTCAATACATTTGATAAAATAGTGGTAGAAAATCGAAGGTTGTGGGGGATTGAATTTGGAGAAGACTGCACATAAACAGGAAGAGATGTTAAAGCTCGTGTCAGCTGAATTGAAGATAAACAGCAAACAGGTGAAAAGTGTCATCAGCCTGCTCGAGGATGGGAATACGGTTCCTTTTATTGCCCGGTACCGGAAAGAGCAGACTGGTGCATTGGATGAGGTGCAAATCAGGGACATTATGGAGAGATGGCAATACATACAGAATCTTGAACAGCGGAAGGAAGAAGTGCTGCGGACGATAGAGGAACAGGGTAAGCTGACGCCGGAGCTTGCTGCCCAAATCGGAAAAGCGGTCAAACTGCAGGAGGTAGAGGATCTGTACCGCCCTTATAAGCAGAAGCGGAGGACAAAGGCTACCCAGGCGAAGGAAAAAGGGCTTGAGCCGTTTGCAGAGTGGATGCTAGCGTTCACTAAAGAACCGGTTGAAGAGAAAGCGGCTGCATTTATTTCTGAGGAAAAAGGTGTGAATACAGCTGAAGAAGCGATTGCTGGTGCCAGGGATATCATTGCTGAAATGGTCTCTGATGATCCGGAAAGCAGAAAATGGATCAGAAGGGAAACCTTCAAAAGCGGTAAAATTGAAACTTCTGTAAAAGATGCAGACAATGATGAGAAAAAGGTCTATGAAATGTATTACGAATATGAGGAGCCGATCAGTAAAATCGTTCCTCACAGAATACTGGCTGTAAACCGCGGAGAAAAGGAAGATATCCTCAGAACGGCAATCCGGCCGAATATAGATATGATGCAGAGCTATTTGAAGAAAAAATGGATCAAGAATCTTTCCTCCCCCTCTGCTGTACCGGTAAGCGAAGCGATTGAGGATGGGTACAAAAGGCTGATCCAGCCGTCCATCGAGCGGGAAATCCGGAATGAATTGACGGAGAAGGCAGAAGAACAGGCCATCCATATATTCTCGGAGAATTTGAGGAACCTCCTGCTTCAGCCGCCTCTTAAAGGAAAGGTTGTTCTTGGGGTGGATCCTGCGTACCGTACAGGCTGCAAACTGGCAGTTGTTGATGAGACGGGAAAAGTAATGGACATTGGCGTCATATATCCTCATCCGCCGGTCTCTAAAACAAAGGATGCAAAAGAAAAAGTAAAACAAATCATTAAAACTTTCAAAGTCGAGATGGTAGCGATCGGAAACGGTACAGCTTCAAGAGAAACCGAGCAATTCATTGCAGATATCCTAAAAGAACTGAGCGGCGATATTTATTATATTATTGTTAACGAAGCCGGGGCGAGTGTTTATTCAGCATCAGACCTTGCCAGGGAAGAATTTCCGGATTTCCAGGTGGAAGAGCGCAGTGCTGTATCTATCGCCCGCCGCCTGCAGGATCCATTGGCCGAGCTGGTGAAAATTGATCCCAAATCTGTAGGGGTAGGCCAATACCAGCATGATGTATCTCAAAAAAGGCTGAGCGAATCCCTTACATTTGTCGTCGAAACAGCCGTAAACCAGGTCGGCGTTAATGTTAATACGGCTTCATCTTCTCTCTTGCAGTATGTGGCAGGATTATCAAAGACAGTTGCCAATAATATTGTTAAGAAAAGAGAGGAAGAAGGCAAATTCCTATCAAGGGTCCAGCTGAAAAAGATTCCCAGACTGGGAGCCAAAACTTATGAGCAAGCTATCGGCTTTCTGCGCATTGCGGGTGGAAAGGAGCCGCTTGACAGGACGAGTATCCACCCGGAGAGCTACCAGGATGCCGTCAAGCTTCTGTCCAGGCTTGGGTTTAAAACAACTGATATTGGATCAGAAGAGCTGAAAGCAGCACTTGCCGGAATTGATATCAAACAAACAGCGGAAGAGCTTGAAACAGGTGAACTGACGCTCAAGGATATCATTGATGCTCTTAGGAGCCCTGCGAGAGATCCGCGAGATGATCTCGCTAAGCCTATCCTTAAAACAGATGTTTTGAAGCTTGAAGATTTAAAGCCTGGCATGGAGCTTCAGGGAACAGTCAGGAATGTAGTGGATTTTGGTGCTTTTGTCGATATCGGCGTAAAGCAGGACGGGCTTGTCCATATATCAAAGCTGCGAAAACAGTTTGTTAAGCATCCACTGGATGTTGTATCGGTGGGAGATGTGGTGACAGTGTGGGTCGACAGTATTGACAGCCAAAAGGGAAGAGTGGCCCTGACCATGCTTTCTGATCAATAATCAATTACAGGAGGAGGAGTGTCAGTATGCGCTCCCCCTTTTTATTAATTCACTGCAAGTGTTTCTTTCTATAGAAATACCAGCACTGGTTCAGCAATTTAATCTGATATCGGTTTTTCTCCAGGAATGCACGCTGAATCTGATTTTGAAACCATGTAGGCATAGGAACCCTCCTGTAGTAAAATCTGTATATATAGCCTATGCAGGGCAAGGTTGTCACGTGAACCTGCGGTGCTGATAAAACAAAGTAAAAAGGGCATAACTAGAAAGGATACAAAGGAATGAACGATCAAGAACTCCAACTGCTGACCGAAAGGATTTCAAAAGAATATTTTCAAAAGCCATTCCGGCACAAAGCTTATTTTAATCCTCGTTTGCGGACAACCGGAGGCAGATATATTTTAAGCACCCATAATATTGATATAAATAAAAGCTATCTTGATCAGCTGGGAAGAGAAGAGCTGATCGGCATCATCAAGCATGAGTTATGCCATTATCACCTCCATCTGGAGGGGAGGGGATACCAGCATAAAGACAAGGATTTCAGATTGCTGTTAGAACAAGTGGGTGCACCAAGATTTTGCTCTGCTTTACCGGACAGGCCAAAGAGGAAGGCGGCTAAAGTAATTGCCTATACATGCTCAGGCTGCGGCCAGCTCTATAAGAGAAGGCGGTCGATCAATACATCAAAATATGTATGCGGAAAGTGCAGGGGAAGGCTCGTGAAGTCAGGAGAAATCAAGGCAGATTAAGTTTAAATAGTCCTATTAAAACTTTTTCAAAAACATAGTTGACTTTTGGTTTCTGGGTTCTTATAATAGTAAGAGTCGATAAGATGTTAAAGACATTCCGCAGTAGCTCAGTGGTAGAGCATTCGGCTGTTAACCGAACGGTCGCAGGTTCGAGTCCTGCCTGCGGAGCCAATCTATGGGGAAGTACTCAAGTGGCTGAAGAGGCGCCCCTGCTAAGGGTGTAGGTCGGGCAACCGGCGCGAGGGTTCAAATCCCTCCTTCTCCGCCAGATGCAACCTGGTTTTATGATGGCCCCTTGGTCAAGCGGTTAAGACACCGCCCTTTCACGGCGGTAACACGGGTTCGAATCCCGTAGGGGTCACTTGTAATATATTGTTTTCTTTCTTAAAGATGGTCCCGTGGTGTAGCGGTTAACATGCCTGCCTGTCACGCAGGAGATCGCGGGTTCGATTCCCGTCGGGACCGCCATTTTTCTCAAAAAAACATTGGGCTATAGCCAAGCGGTAAGGCAACGGACTTTGACTCCGTCATGCGTTGGTTCGAATCCAGCTAGCCCAGCCATTTTTGAGCCATTAGCTCAGTCGGTAGAGCATCTGACTTTTAATCAGAGGGTCGAAGGTTCGAGTCCTTCATGGCTCACCATTTAATTTCTATATGCGGGTGTGGCGGAATTGGCAGACGCACCAGACTTAGGATCTGGCGCCGCAAGGCGTGGGGGTTCGACTCCCTTCACCCGCATCAGCATTATTTACCAGTTGATATTCACTTAATTACCTGGTATACTAAGTTTTGCTGTCACTTATAATATGCGGTCGTGGCGGAATGGCAGACGCGCTAGGTTGAGGGCCTAGTGGGGGTTAACCCCGTGGAGGTTCAAGTCCTCTCGGCCGCACCAAAAAAACTTATTGACAACCGAAGTTGGTTGTGATAAGATATAAAAGTTGCTTCTAAAAAAGCAAATTAAAATATGCGCCCGTAGCTCAATTGGATAGAGCGTCTGACTACGGATCAGAAGGTTATGGGTTCGACTCCTTTCGGGCGCGCCATATTTTACGGGGAGTAGCTCAGCTTGGTAGAGCACTTGGTTTGGGACCAAGGGGTCGCAGGTTCGAATCCTGTCTTCCCGACCATGAGTATTTTAAGTTTAATATGCGGGTGTAGTTTAATGGTAAAACCTCAGCCTTCCAAGCTGATGTCGTGGGTTCGATTCCCATCACCCGCTCCAATTTAAAGATTGTTCTTTGAAAACTGAACGAACAAAAACGTCAACGTTAATCTTGATTTTTTATCAGAGCTAAATCTTACTCTTATATGGAGAGTTTGATCCTGGCTCAGGACGAACGCTGGCGGCGTG
>NZ_PKLA01000009.1:0-70144 GCF_002858875.1 Bacillus sp. UMB0728
TGAGGCTTCGTGCAAACTTTTTTCTTCTTAAGCAGACTTTCTTCTCATTCTGCAAACATTATTTTGATTTGACATAGATACAAATAATAACATGTTAACAATTCTCAAATAAAATACAAGTTTTTAGTCCCCTTACTTCGAATTATAGCATTTTATTAGCAGGTGAAAGTTATTAATACCTAAGTATCTGTTACTCTAGAAGGAAAGGAGAGGTAACCTGCCTTTTCCAAACCCTAGAATAAAATATCTACCCAAATTTTAATTGAAGTACCCAAGATTAGTAGGGCCAATATCCATTGGAGAACTTTGGTGTTTACTTTTTGACCCAATTTTGCACCCAATGGAGAAGCGACTAGACTTGCAACAACCATAATCAGAGAAGGAAACAAATTTACTTGTCCAGTTGATACTTTACCTACGGTAACACCAATAGAAGAAATGAAAGTAATGGCCAGCGACGAAGCAATTGTCATACGGGTTGGAATTTTAAGAATAACGAGCATAATTGGCACTAGTAAAAATGCCCCTCCAGCACCTACGATTCCTGCAGCGGTACCAACTATTAGCGAGGCTATCCCAGCCAACCATTTATTGAATGAAACCTGTTCTGGAGGTATGTCTTCTTTGCCCTTTTTAGGTAGAAACATCATAAAGGCTGCTAGCAAGGCTAATATCCCATATACAAGAGTAATGGTTTCCTCTGTCAGCATTTTTGACCCATAACTTCCTATGAAACTACCTAATAATATGCTTATCCCCATATACGTGATTAATGTTCGATTCAAATATCCACTTTTCCTATAAGCCCATACTCCACCAATGGTAGCAAAAAACACTTGCACTCCAGTTATCCCTGCTACTTCGTGAGCACTTAATACACCTGCACCTACTAGCGGAGGTATATATAATAACATTGGATAATTGATAATCGCTCCCCCAATACCAGCCATTCCCGATATAAATGATCCTAAAAATCCAAGGAGAAAAATAGTCATTATAAATATGAAGTCCATTCTTACACCTCCTGTAGTAGAAAAGGGGACCATCTTAGTCCCCTTCCAAATTTGTATTAACCTTTTTTAATCCAGAACTTTAGCACGCCATCAACTTCTGAATCCTTCAACAATTCATGGCCACCTGATTTCGCCCAAGCAGCAAGATCACTTTTTGCTCCTTTATCTGTAGCATGAATTTCTAAAATATCTCCTACTTCTAATTCATTGATTGCTTTTTTAGTTTTTACAATTGGCATAGGGCACGCTAAACCTTTTGCGTCTAATACTTTTGCTACATTCATGTTAAAACTCCTAATAGATTCATATTTTTATCGAACCGCACAACGGTTTGGTCCGATTTCCATTTCACGTTGTTTTTCATCATCTGGACTGATTATACCCATGTTTGTTTCACGGATTTCTTGATATGCATTTGGTTGTGGTGGTAGATTTTCAGTCACTAATTTTCTAAATTCATTTTCATCTTCAATATTTAAACCATGATTTTGTTCAAAGAGAGTACCTAATTTTTTTGAAACACTGCCATCTTCGTTTAATTCGTCAATGATCATAAAATGAGCGGGAAGAACAATAAGTTCCTCTGATAATTCCCTATAACGTTTGTAAAGACTTTCTCTCAAATCGGCTACCCAATCTTCTGCCTTACCGGCTAAATCGGGTCTACCAATAGAATCAATGAATAAAATGTCTCCTGAAAGTAAGAACTTTTCATCCACAACAAAAGACGTTGATCCAATCGTATGACCGGGAGAATATAAAGCGTGAATATTGATTGTTGTATTACCGATAGTTACATCTGTGCCAGCCTCTAACGATTGATACTCATATGTGACTTCTGTTGCATCCTTTGGAGGTAGCCAGTACGTAGCGTTCGTTTTTTCAGCAATTGTTCTACCGCCTGAAATATGATCCGCATGTAGATGTGTATCAAATACATGTGTAATTGTTACACCAATATTTTCAGCAAACTTAGTATAGATATCTGTCATTCTTGTTGCATCTATAATTGCAGCCTCATCATTTGAAACGACCATGTATGATAGACAACCTTTTCCAATACGAACAAATTGATAAATCTCTCCGCCATCTTTTAAGTTCCCTACTTTTATAGGTTCTAAGTGTTCGCTCCATGCTTTCATACCACCTTTTAAGTAGGACACTTCTAACCCTTCCTCAGAAAGCATCTCAGCAATCATGATAGATGAACCTTCTTTTGCACAAACAACTAATATGTCTTTATCTGATGGTAGTTTATTTAAAATACCTTCTACACCATCTAATAACTCAAAATATGGTTTATTTAAATAATTAAAGTTTAAACCTTCAATTTTCCAATCATTAAAGTCACTTTGATTACGGACATCTAAGATAAATAACTCCTCTTTATTGATCACTTTTTGTGTCACTTCTCTTGAAGTCATTTCTTTTACAGCCATCATAAATACCCCCAATGGTATAATTTTCGTTAAAAAAAATTTAAGTTAAAATATAAATTAATTTTATTATTAGTTAAAACGTCAATGTTACATCAGCATCTTTTGCAAATTCTAAGAACGTTACGGCTCCACCTACTTCAATTCCATCAATGAAAGCATCTTTCTCTAATCCCATAACATCCATTGTCATCTGACACCCAATGAACGTAACACCCATCTCTTTTGCCACGTCCACTAATTCTGGGATGGAAGGAACATTTGCTTTAGAAAATCCTTCTGCAAAATGTTCTTTCCCCTCCGGCATTGGAAGGCTTTTGTATCCTTCCTTATGAATAAGATTTAATCCTTCAAAGGTAAAGAATATTGCCACTTCTTGATCTGTTGCCGCAGCCGCAGTCGCAATGTTAAATACCTTATACGCATCAAACAATCCACCATTACTTGCAATAATTGCTACTTTTTTTGACATCTATTATTCCTCCTGATTCTTTTGAATTATTTTAATAAACTCATGATAGTACTTGGATCGAAGACTAGCACCCACTAATTTAGTGCATTTTCAGTTTGACTTTCCCAACCACTCATACCCGGTACTACATTTACTACTTGTTTAAATCCTTTATCAGTAAGTTTTTGTGCTGCTAAATCACTACGATTTCCAGTTCGACAAACGACATAAATTGGAGTTTCGGGATTTAATTCATCTAATCGGTTTTCTAACTCACCAAGTGGGATTGATTTTGCCTTTGGAATGTGACGAAAGACGTATTCTGCATGTTCCCTCACATCTAGTACGATCAATTCCTCATTGGAAGAAAGTTTTTGCTCTAATTCATCGTTAGTAATAACATGAGGATGGTTCTTTTCTAACTTTTCTTCTCCATTTGCTTTACGAAGATAATGCTTTAACACATCACTCTCTTCTACTGTTCCTAAATATTGATGACCTGAACTTTCTGACCATGCTTTAATGTCTGCTTTTGAACCTCTATCTGTTGCCTGAACTTCTAGTACCTGACCGGCCTCTAGGTTATTCATTGCTTTTTTAGTTTTTACAATCGGCATCGGACATGCTAATCCCTTTGCATCTAAAACAAAATCAGTTTTTATCATTTCCATGTTAAAACAACCTCCTAATTTAAATTACCCATTAGGGTATTGGTTTTTCTAAAAAAATTTATTCGATTGGACCTTCCCATGTTAGCATTCCACCAGACATGTTGATCACATTAAAACCATGACTTTCTAGAAACTTTGTTGCTTGGGCACTTCGAGCACCCGAACGACACACAATAATATATTGTTTGGACTTTTCTAATTCATTCATACGGAATTCCAATAATCCAAGCGGAATGTTTACTGCTTCGGGAATTTTCCCTTGTGCAACTTCATGGACTTCACGAACATCAATTAGATTTAAACCTTCATCAAGTAATTCCTGAACCTGTGTTGTAGAATATTCTTTCATTAATAAAACCTCCTTATCCTCTCCAAGTACTTACTCCACCTTTTACATTTATTACTTTCTTAAACCCCATCTGCTTTAATTCCTTACTAGCCTTTTTACTTCTCATTCCACTTTGGCAAATGACAACAACTTCATTGTCCTTTTTCAACATATTTTCTTTCTTTGAGAGTTGATGTAACGGAATATTTTTAAATCCTTGAATATGGTAACGGCCAAATTCTCCTTGTGTCCGTACATCAATAAATTGAAGACCTTTATCTTTCAATAACTCTTTTAATTCATTTGTATTGATTTGCTTCACGCCTTTAACTGGGATAAAACGTAGGATGATAAAAATAACAACAATTGATATAATCATCGTGTCCACACTAAAGAAATTCATCTCACAACCTCCAAATCTTATTGTTACTAGATAAACAGATTTATATTGCCTTCTTCAGCATCACCGATGTAGGCAGCAACTCCTGCGTAATCGAGTCCATCAATTAACTCTTTCTCTTGTAATCCAAGAAGATCCATTGTCATTGTACATGCAATTAACTTCACATCTTGCTCCTGTGCCATTTCAATTAATTGTGGAAGTGGCATAGCATTGTGCTTTTTCATGACATGTTTTATCATTTTTGGACCCATTCCCGCAAAGTTCATTTTAGAAAGTCCCATGTTATCAGCACCACGTGGCATCATTTTACCAAACATTTTTTCTAAAAATCCTTTTTTCACAGGTACTTGTTGATCTTTTCTAAGTGTGTTTAGTCCCCAGAATGTATGGAAAATTGTTACCTCATGGTCATAAGCGGCTGCTCCATTAGCGATAATATAGGCTGCCATCGCTTTATCATAATCTCCACTAAATAGAACAATCGTTGTTTTCTTTTTATCTGACATTGTGATTCCTCCTCGTTTATACTCAAAATACCCAAATGTGTATATTTTGTTTTAAAAGAATTTAGCCTTTCTTAATCAAGAAGATAAGTACATCATTCTCTTCTTTATAATCAAGTAATTCGTGTCCAGTAGATTTTGCCCAAGCCGTTAAGTCACTTTTAGCACCTTTATCTGTTGTATGAACTTCTAATATTTGGCCTGATTCAATTTCATTTATTGCCTTCTTTGTTTTAACAATAGGCATCGGACACGCTAACCCCTTTGCGTCTAATACTTTTTCTACTTTCATTATATTTTCCTCCTTAAAGGTTTTATTTTCATGATACCCACATGGGTATAGTTAATTGTAAATAAAAAAGTATGTCAACATTTATTATCTGCTTTTTACAAGCATGCTGACAGCCTCTTTTACTAAATCATCACTATTTTCTCCATTTTCTTCTGCTCTTCTTACACACTCAATCAAATTGGTACTCACTAAAACTCCGATTGTACGGTCAATTGCTGTTCTACTAGCAGACAACTGAGTAATGATATCCTTGCAGTCTTTTCGTTCTTCCATCATCCGTAAGATACCTCTTATTTGACCTTCAATTCTTTTTAAACGATTCTTCGTCTGAACATCATATTCCATAGTGGCACCTCCATTTCTTTGTAATATAAGCAAAATCCTTTTATTCATATGTTTCTAGCCATTGTAGAAACTAGGTTTGTGATTCGATAGACCTATCATATACCCCACTAGGTATATTGTCAACAAGGCAATGTTTATTTTTCTACCTAACATCTAAACCTTAACAAAACTGCTCTATGTTATTACGATTGTAACTCTTATCACATATCTCTTCGAATAACGAATAACTGACTACTTTAAATCCTTTTTTGCGTAATATACGAGTTCCAACATTTTTCTCCAGAGCATTTGACGATATTAGGTGAATCGTTTGATAAGGAATGTCCTCATAATATCTATTTAAATAACCAACTGGAATGTTAATTGCTCCCTTTATTGGTTGTTTATAGGTAACGTTATAATCCCTAATATCAATTATTATCCTGCTACTATCCTTACTAATATCACTTATTTCAAGATATGACATACGCAGAACAGGAATGTATCTATTATATAAACCTATCAAGATAGGTATACCTAATAATATAAAAACAAAATTCATCAAGATACTCACACTCTCCCTTATTTGACAAGGAGCAATTAACAAGTCACATTTTATACCCCCTATAGTATATTGTCAATTAAAAAGGAGATATAAACTGGTTTTACATCTCCTTCATTTCTTATTTATTTCATACGATACTCTTATCAATGCACCCAATTAAACGGTGCTCGATATCCTTGGCAAGTTCCTTTATCTTATCGTCATTCACCATACTCACTAATGCTGTAGGCCTCGGCATACCAATTTTTGTTTTACCCTGATCAGAATAAACAACAATTTTACAAGGTAGAAAGTACCCAACCATCTGATTTTCACTAAGTATTCGTTGGGCTTCATGTGGATTACATACTTCTAAGACTTTATAATCCTGTTTAAATTCTAATCCCTTTTCTTGTAACTTGCCTTTAATATCAAATTCCCATAGCACACCAAATTTCTCTTCCTTTAAAGTTTCCTCCAATGAGGTTATGGCTGTTTGGATATCATTCTTAGTTTCAACAGTGTAGTCAAATTGCATGGCATTACCTCCTTATATTGTCTCTCTAAAAACTGCTACACTAAAAACATTGACGAGAAAGAAAGGCATAATAAAGGTTTTTATTCCCCGGATCTCCCACCGATATAAAACCGGCTTATATGAGGCCGATTCTTTTATATTTGGCTAAAAATCGGTCTAAAATACACATTAGAATTGATTTAAGATATTTACTAATGGTGAGTTACAAAGAAGATTGTTATTCAAAGAAAAAAGGGCATTTTCTAAGGATAAGAAGTAGGTGATTTTATATACAAACTTTACAATCCCAATTTGGAAATTGTGTATCTTTATTGATTCTAATACTTATATCTGATAGTTCATTTAAATTCTCTTAATGATGTCAGATACCCTTCTATAAACTAATTGTAGTTCACAACATAAAAGATTAAATAACTAACATTCTTTTAAGAAAGATATGAGGTTTTTTATTTCATATTTTTGACATTCATTGCTAAGTTCATTAATATTTATCTTTGAGGTGAGTAATAGTGAAAAGAAAAAATATAATGTTTATTGCTGTTTCTTTGATTATTGCGTTTTCTCTATCTGCATGTGGTGGTAACACTGAAAAGGAAAAGGCAAATGAAGGGACAACTTCAGATGAAAGTACTCAAATGGATCATGCAAATATGGATCACTCTAGTTCAGGTGAAGTTCCTAATGGACTAAAAACAGCAGAAAACCCAACATATAAGATAGGAAGTAAAGTGATTATTAAAGAAGGGCATATGGAAGGCATGAAGGGTGCAGAGGCAACAGTTGTCGGTGCCTATGATACCGTTGCATACTCAGTTTCATACAATCCCACAACTGGCGGAGAAAGAGTAACAAATCACAAATGGGTTATCCATGAAGAAACTCCAGAGACAGGTGCAAAACCATTACAACCCGGCACAGAAGTTACGCTAGAGGCTTCACATATGTCAGGAATGGATGGTGCAACTGCTGAAATTGATTCAGCCGAAAAGACAACTGTTTATATGATTGACTATACTCCAACTACTGGTGGAGAAAAAGTGACCAATCATAAATGGGTAACAGAAAGCGAACTATCACCACTTGAAAACGAGTAATGTTTTAATAAATGCAATAGAAAGAGCATATTCCAAATGGAACTGCTCTTTTTTTATAATCACACTTTAAATCTCAGGGTTTTCTACCAATTCATGTTCACATATAATGATTTGTTTCCCTTAGAGATACTAAATAAACTTATCATGAATTAGCCTTAATGGTTTTCCTTAACAGGTACAACAAAAGGTATATGGAAATCCCAGTTAATATGATTTTCCCCTGCCATGTAAATTCAGTAATTTGCAAGACTGAGTATCCCTCAATAATTAATGCAGGTATTTTCCCAAGTGAACTAGCAAGTGAGAATAGTATTAAAGATACTTTTCCCATAGCCGAAAATAAATTAATTACCCCCGATGGGATAAACGGGAGCAACCTCAAGGAAAGAATAAGAAGAAAGGCTTTTTTTCCTTCTGCCTCTAATAATCTTTTGACCTTTGGAATCCCCGCCATAGAAATTGCCTTCGGTAATTTCTTAAAACCCTGCCGATACACATAAAAAGAAACAATTGCACCTAATGCCTCTCCCACAAATGAAATAGCCAGACCGTACCAAAAACCGAAAAAAATAATATTTGCAGCGGTTAAAAACACACTTGGGATAACACCAGCAAGGCTAATAAAAATATTAATTAACAAACTTATTATAATTGCAAAACTAGCATACTTCTCAAAGTAAAAAAGTACTTGCTCTTCCATTTTGACCCCCATACTTGTTTAACTTCTTTGTTTTTATATTATCATTTTAAAGTAAATTTATAATGAATTTCTTCATTTTTAAAAAAAGACACGGGCCAATATTTATTAATGATAGTAACCTTTTAGAGAATTAACAGTTAACCATTCCACACGGTTTTAAAATAACGTTTGATTTATAATATTTCCCGTCTCAACTATTGGCCAACCCTTAGTTTACTCACTGTTGGATATTTGAAAGTTTGGAAATATTCAATTGACCTTTTTTGTATAATCACTTAAACTTTTTTATATAAAATATCCCCCCTAGGGGGTTAAAAGGAGGAAGAAATGTCTGATCATCATAAACATAGAAAAAGTATTGTGAACCGTCTTGCAAGAATTGAGGGACATGTTCGTTCTGTAAAGGAAATGGCCAAGGATGACCGTGATTGTAGCGATTTGCTTATACAAATAGCGGCTATACGTTCGGCTCTAGATAATTGCGGAAAACTGATATTAAAAGATCACTTAGAAGGATGTGTCACCGAAGCCATAATTAAGGGGGATAAAGAGGTATTAAAGGATTTAAATGATGCAATAGACAAATTTATTAGATAGGGAGAAACTTAATGGTTGAGAATATTAAATACTCACAAAAAGATATTTTAAAAATGATTATGGTTCTCGCTATACCTGCAATAATCGAAAACTTCTTTCAAACTATTTTAGGTTTTGTTGACACATTTTTTGTTGCCCAAATTGGGATTAATGAAGTTACTGCACTAGGAGTGACAAATGCCATACTTGCAATTTATTTAGCAATATTTATGTCAATTGGAGTGTCTACTAATGTTTATATTGCAAAATATCTAGGTTCAAATCAAATTGAGAAAGCAGGTAAGATAGCCCAACAATCAATCTTATTAAGTGTGATTATAGGACTATTATTTGGAATCATCACCTTCTTCTTTGCTGCACCACTTTTGAAACTTATGGGAATAGAAAACTCTGTATTAAACCAAGGTGTTATGTATTTTAAAATCGTTGCTATACCCTCTGTACTAATTTCATTAATGTTTGGTTTAAGTAGTATATTAAGAGGGACTAAAGATACCAAAACACCAATGAAAGTAACTATATTTATCAATATTGTTAACATTATTTTGGACTACGTCTTTATCTTTGGCTTTTGGTTGATTCCTTCCTTTGGTCTTGCTGGAGCCGCGTGGGCAACAGTTATCGCTAGACTAATAGGAGTAATACTACTTTTATTCCATCTAAAAAGATCAAAAGTCGGGAGTGTAATAAATTTATCAAAATGGTCTTGGGATAAAGAACAACAAAAAGAACTTATTAAACTGGGGACACCAGCCATGGCTGAACGTCTAGCAATGAGAATTGGGCAGGTCTTGTACTTTGGATTTATAGTCCAACTTGGGACTAATACTTTTGCGGCTCACCAAATTGCAGGTAATATAGAGGTTTTTTCCTATATGATAGGTTATGGGTTTGCAACAGCAGCAACCACTTTAATTGGTGAAGTGTTAGGCTCTAGGCAATATGAATTAGCAAAAAAAATAGCCTATTATTCTACTTTACTAGGTGTAGGTGTCATGTCAATTTTCGGATTGTTTTTATTTGTATTTGGGGAGTGGACTGCTTCATTTTTTACCAATGATGTCTTTGTAATTCAACAAATTACAATCGCATTAAAGATTGACGCATTTATTCAACCAATTCTAGCCATTGTTCTTATCCTAACAGGGGCATTCCAAGGAGCGGAAAATTCTAAATATCCCTTCTATCTCACAACAATTGGCATTTGGCTTCTTCGGACAGTTGGTGTTTATGTATTAGGTATATGGCTTGGAATGGGTATCGCTGGAATATGGATCGCAATAGGTTTAGACAACCTATTCAGGGCAATTCTGCTTTTCCTTAAAATTCACAATAATAAATGGGTTAGATCTACAGAACTAAATGTTTAAATAAATGACCATTGGAGACAGGGGGAACTATGTCCCATATAGAACAAGGTAAAGGAAGTATTTTTTATAGGTACAAACAAAATGTACAGTTCCTTTAATTTTAAAACAAATAGGGCTTTCCCATAAGTCATAACAAATAACTTGTAGGGAAGCCCCCTCTTATCATATTTCCCATTACTTAACTATAGAAGATTAATAATGATTATTAAAACCCTTAGCACTTTAAAACTTTATCAATAAGAAGTAGATTATAACCATAATTATTAATGTAATCATTAGAGTAGAGACCATCGTTATTTGAGTATTCGAAGGATTGAACCTTTCTTCTAAAATCTGGCGTTTCTTTTTAGTGTAATTTTTTGTTGCTAAAAGAATGACTGCAATTCCAAGAATACATGCAAATATCCCTAAAATTATACTGATCATATCTATAGTTGGATTCCTTCTAACACCAATCGTAAAATGCAAACTTGTTGTTAGAAACCCTACGCCAACAATTGAAACTACGGTTCTTATCCATGCCAAATATGTTCTTTCATTCGCTAAATGCTGTTGGGCATACTTTAATTGATTATTTTCATTTATTAAGTACTTTTGTTCTTGCTTATCTTTTTGCTTTATACTCATATCATTACCCTGAAGTACGTATCTTGAGTCTTCGATACACAAATACGATTACACCAATTCCAATTAACACCAAAGAGACCACTTGGGCAATACGTAGTTGTGATGTCAGCATTAAACTATCAGTTCGTAAACCTTCAACGTAAAATCTTCCGATGGAATACCAAACAAGATAACTTAAGAATAACTCACCATTCTTCAACTTTAACTTTCTAAGTACAAAGAACAAAATAACAAATCCTAAAAGGTCCCATGAAGATTCATAAAGAAAGGTCGGTACATAATAAGTTCCATCAATAAACATTTGATTAATAATAAATTTGGGTAGATGGAGGCTTTCCAAAAATGCTCTTGTTGTTTCCCCGCCGTGCGCCTCTTGGTTCATAAAATTTCCCCATCGACCAATTGCTTGTCCAAGAATCAAACTTGGTGCAACAATATCAGCAAGTTTCCAAAAAGAAATATTTTTCTTTCTTGTATAAATGATTGCAGTTAAAACGGCACCAATCAACGCACCGTGTATAGCAATTCCACCTTGCCATATGGCAATAATTTGAGACGGATATTGTGAATAATGCTCCCACTCAAATGCTACATAATAAATTCGTGCACAAATGATTGCAACTGGTGCGGCAATCATAATGAAGTCAATTATAATATCTTTATCCCATCCTAAACGATTAGCCTCCCGTGTCGCTATCCATAACCCTAGTATAATTCCACAAGCAATGATAATACCGTACCAATGAACGGATATTGGTCCGAGTTCAATTGCTATAGGGTTTAATGCTTGTACATTATTAGACATACATACCTCCCAAAAAAGTATTTTTTTCAATTGTAATTGTAACATAGAAAATTTGTAGTTTTGAAATAAACATTCTAAACTAGAACCACCCTGTATTATGAAATTTTGAAGTTTGGTTTATATAGGTATAAAAACCTAACAACATATTTCAATTTCATACTAACTGTTTTTCCTAAAGGAAAAAATCTTTCAATAGACACACTCGATTTCCAAATGTTAACCTTGTAAGAGTAATTTTTAATTGAAAGGAGTAACACCATACATGGGGGAAACTGAAAATTTAAAATTAGGGGAACGTGGTGCTTGGCTGAGTATTATAGCCTATATAATCCTTTCCAGTTTAAAATTAATAATTGGTTATTTTGCTGGCTCAGAAGCACTAACGGCTGATGGTTTGAATAACTCTACTGACATTATTGCCTCAATTGCTGTTTTAATTGGGCTTAAAATATCAAGAAGACCACCTGATCATAATCACCAATATGGTCACTTCCGCGCAGAAACAGTTGCTGCCCTATTAGCATCCTTTATCATGATGGCCGTGGGCTTGCATGTCCTTTATGATGCGTTCATATCTGCTATTAGTCCAAAGGATCAATCACCTGATATTATTGCTGCTTGGACTGCTTTATTTAGTTCCTTTGTAATGTTTGGTGTATATAAATATAATTTTAAATTAGCAAAAAATATTAAAAGTCATGCCATGATGGCAGCAGCACAAGATAATAAGTCAGATGCCTTGGTAAGTATCGGTGCATTTATAGGTATAATAGGCTCTCAAGTTGGTTTTGCGTGGATTGACACTATTACTGCATTTATTGTTGGAATTTTGATATGTAAAACTGCATGGGAAATTTTCAAAGATTCCTCACTTTCACTTACAGACAGTTTTGAAGGGGCGGACCTAAAAGATATAGAAGATTTAATAACTGAAACACCCGGAGTAGTCTCATTAAAAGATATTAAAGGAAGGTATCATGGAAGTAGTCCTTTAATTGACGTCATTATTGAAGTAAATCCACACATTTCAATTTTAGATGGACACAAAATTGCAGATTTGATTGAAGATAAGTTAAAGAAGGAAAAGGATATTAATTATGTCCATATTCACGTTGAACCCGATGAAAAGGAATTAAATAAACAATATACCAGTTAAATAGACCTCCCCTTTTATTTTAATTCTTCAAGAAAAGTAGAATAAATAAGTAAGACAAAATAAAACAGTAGCATAATGCTTCTGTTTTTACTTTGTCTATAGGGGTGCTTATATAATTAGATTTCCAGAAAAGTCTATAATAATCAATGGACTTACTACCTTCGTTTCATAACATTGTAATTTCGAAATAGATGCTTTGCTCATTTTATTTTCCAGACACAACATAGAAACAAAAATTTCATTTCTTATCAATCTAATGGAAAGGTAATCTGAACCTTCGTCCATTTCCCATACACACTATCAATTTCTAAAGTTCCTCGATAAATATCCAGTATCCTTTTTGCAATCGATAGTCCTAGCCCATTCCCACCATGTTTTCTACTCCTTGCTTTATCCACACGATAAAAGCGATTAAGCACAAAAGGCAATTCCTCTTTTGGGATACCCACTCCATAATCTTTTACCTCAATCATCAATTGCCTGTCTGAATGTCTTACATTAATCTGTATGACTTTTTCATCTGTTGAATATTTAGTGGCATTGTCTAATAAAATGATCATAATTTGTTCAAGGTGGCTCTTCAGTATTTTTATAGTAAAATCCGTTTCAATATCTATAGTGGAGGATATTTTAAAATCATTATTTATTGTTTGGAAGTTTTCAACAATATCCTCCATAATCTCCTTCATTTTGACTTCTTCCAATGAGTTTGTATTTGTAGTGGATTCTTCCGCTCTTGATAGAGTCAATAATTCCGAAACAAGGTGAATAAGTCTGTCGGTTTCATGTAAACTTAAATGAATGGAGCGTTCCAATACTTTTGGGTCATCCTTTCCCCAACGATTGATAAGCGATAAGTGCCCATGTATGATGGACAACGGTGTTTTTAATTCATGGGAGGCATCTTCCACAAATTGTTGTTGCTGCTGAAATGACTTTTCTAAGTTATCCATTAATTCATTAAACATAATCCCTAACTCTGTCATTTCATCTCGTTGCTTGTTAATATGAACCCTTTCTTTTAGACCATTTTCTTTTATTCCTTTCATTGTTCTTATCATTGAATTAATTGGCTTTAGTAGTTGAAAAGAAATAAGTCTGCCGCCGATTAAACTAAGGAGAATAGCAACCAGTCCTGCTACGATAACCAACATAAATATTTGATTAATCAAACTATCAAAGTTTTCTAAGTTACGAACTATTTCTACTGTTCCTTTAAAACCATTTACTTCGATTGGCTTCCTAAATATCAACAAACGATCTCCTTTTGGAGAAAATTCCACCAGTTCCTCTTTTGTTACGTTTTTCGGAGATACCCAACCTTGTGGTACCTCGTCTGATATCGTAAATAGTGGAGAATTGTTTTCCTTCACAATCCTTATCAGTTGATATTTTTCGTTCAGAACGTCTAAATAGTGTTCACTTTCCGAAACATTCCCCTTAAAATTTGAATCTTGAATGTACGCGGTTACTTCGTCCATCTTTTTTTGAATGGTTTGTTTTTCTTGATTAACTACCCAGTTCTGAATGACAAAATACTGCAAAATATTATAAGAAAAAAATAAAAATAGCATTAAAAGGGCAGCCCATAAGGTTAATTTCCATTTAATGTTAATGCTTTTTGGAATTAAATCTTTTACGTTTCTCATTCTCTCATCACATACCCCATCCCTCTCATCGTTTGAATATAACTTTCCTTATCTACAGAATCTAGTTTATTTCTAAGATGTCTTACATAAACATCAACGACGTTTGTTTCAATTTCTGCATCATAACCCCAAATATTCTCTAGGAGAACCTCCCTTGTTAGGACACGATTAATATTTTTCATAAACATAAACAATAAGTCATATTCCTTTTTCGTTAATTCTATCAATTGTTCGCCTTTTTTTAATAACCTTGATTCAATATTTAATTCTAAATCTTTAAATGATAAAAGCAGGGTAGGCAAATCATTTCGTTTTTCTTCTCTTCTCATAATGACTCTAATTCTCGCTAGTAATTCTTCAATCGCAAATGGTTTTGGGATATAATCATCAGCGCCACTATCCAGCCCTAATACCCGGTCCATTACGCTATCTCTTGCCGTTATCATAATAATCGGAATATCCTTTACTGCCTTTAATCTTCGGCAAACTTCGATACCGTTTAACTTTGGCAGCATTAGATCTAAAAGGATCACATCCCAATTACTTTCTAATGCAAGTTCAAGCCCCTCTCTACCGTCATAAGCAGCCGTTACATTGTATCCTTCATGCGTTAACTCAAGAACGATAAATTCTGATAGTGCTTCTTCATCTTCAATCACTAAAATATCCAAATTCATGACCTCCAAATGTTTCTTTGTCTATTTTGCGTTACTTTCAAGATTTGATTAAAATGACACTATTATCTTAAACCAAAAAGTAAGGTTATGATACAAAATGCATTTTAATTGAAATTAGTGGTTCATATAAAATCAATAAGTCCTACTTGCTACAAGCAAGTAGGACTTATTTCAATTTACTTTTTTACTCTTGTTCGCTGTCACTTTCGGAATCATTTTCATCATCCAAATCAACTTTTAAGACCTTACCTGTTTTGGCGTCTACTTTTACATCATGTTTCTTTCCTTGGTCGTCTGTTATTTCAACTCCATAAACAACAGTTCCATCTTCATCTTCAAGTTCAGTATCCGTTACTTGGCCTTTTACTTCTTTTAAAGCAATGGTTGTACTTTCTTCAGCCGAAATTGTCGCTTCCTTTTCTAATTGTTGCTGCTCTTGTTTATCGGAAACTTCACTATCCTTATCTTCTTTTTCTTCCTTATCAGCCTTTTCATTTTCGTCATCTGCCTCTACTTTTAAAACCTTGCCTGTTTTGGCGTCTACTTTTACATCTTGGTTCTTTCCTTGATCGTCAGTAACTTCAACACCATAAACAACGGTTCCATCTTCGTCTTCAAGTTCTGTCTTTGCTGCTTTTCCAGCAACCTCTTTTAATGCGGCTGAAATCGCTTCTTCCTTAGTGATGGTTGCTTCTTTCGCCAATTGCTGCTGCTCCTGTTCATCTGTTACCTCTACTTTACTATTACTAGTGTCTGCACTTGCTGCAAATACCGAGGTATTTATAGCAGTCCCTGCTATTCCTCCTCCAATAATTGCTGCTGCCAATGCTGGTACTATAAACTTTTTCTTCATTTGTCTTCCTCCTCATATTGTTAAACTGTGGTACATCCTTATCTTAAGCCCCTACCATGAAGTAAGTCTGAATTGAATTTAAAATTTAATTAACCTTTACGTGAAAAAATTTTCATTTTCTTATAAGTAATTATGTGAGTGCTTTTTCCTTCATTACTTGATTGATCATAATGTCCAATTCTTGACTTATATATAGGGCCTCTTTACTTCTTAACCCATATTTCAACACTACATTATTTAACTCTTGTTGCTTTTCTACCATCATTTTTTCAATATCCTGTTTTAGTAAAATTGAGTCTTTTTCCAGAACCATATATTATTCCTTAAGCAACTCTCTTCCTTCTATTTTTTGTAAAATTCAATACCACAAAGACCAAAATAATAAGTGGGGTTCCTATTGATACAACTTGTATAATCGTCGGATTAATCTTTGTATTACCCATAATTTCGATAGGAATTCCATTACTTGAATTAATATCTAAACTATCAGCACTAGCAGCCGTTACGTATAGATAATAATTGCTGGTATACACAAAGCGTATGGGCAGTGAAATTTCCTTAGTTTCCCCCGGCTTTAATTCTTTCACTTGTTCCGGTTTATCTGCACTATAGTCTTCTAAATTAACCGTCCATTTTTTACCCATATCAGCCATAGTGATATAAACGACTAAATCCTTTATAGATTGGTTGGTATGATTCGTTATCTGCGCTTTAACCGTTGTCTCTTTCCCCGGATAATCTTTTACTTGGTTAGGCGAGATTACTTTCACCTCAACGTTTGGTTGTTCCATAGCAAAAGCATTTTGCCCGGTTACTACAAATACTAGAAGTAGCGCTAAAACGATTCCTGCTTTTTTTAGCAAATTACTCCCCTCCTAAAAAGTCCATTTTTTTACTTGCATAGAATAAGCAAATGATGGATATAGCCAAGAAACATAACACAGGCAAACTATCCATAAAGATAGAGGAAACACTTAATTTATTTACTAACCAATCCTTTAAAGTCAGCATACTAGCGGAAACAGGGCTCAACAGATCAACTAAATGAGCAAATCCAGATTTTTTCATTGTTGTTGAAAGAAACATTGGTATGGCCGTCACCAAAAATAGGACAATCGACAAAAGGGTTGCATTTTTACTTGATGCTATCCATGAAGAAAAGGCTAATGACAGTAATGAAAAACTAATTACCAACGGTAATCCAATTAGATATAAATAACCTAAAATCGTAGGCAACATATTCGTTCCATATGTCAATGCATAGAAGTAGGGGATAGAAATCATTGAGATGATCAGCCAGAAAACTAAAATTCCTACTACCTTCGAAAGGATTATTTTCACTTTTGATAGGGGGGTTAATAAAAGACTTTCTAAAGTTCCTTGCTCCCTTTCACCGGAAACCATAGTTGACCCTAATATGATGGATACTAAAATACTGATACCAATTAATGCTTTCATAAAAGTCATATTTACTTCGACCTGAGCAAGTAAACTCAGTTCCTTCACTGATATAAAACTATAGGTTAAACCACTGAACAAAATGGAAATGGCAAGGAAAATCCAAACTCCTTTTCGGGAAAAGACATGTTCCCTAATCTCCTTTTTTATCAAACTAGTCATTAGATGCTCCCCCCAACTTCATCGGATGTTAGACTAAAGAATATATCCTCTAATGTAGGATTCTCATTCTTTAAGACTAAACGATACCCTGTTATTAATTCGTCTAAGTACCCTTCTTCAAGCAGTTTCCCTTGTTTTACAATGGCCACACGATTACAGATTTCCGATATTTCCTTTAATAAATGTGATGTGATAAAAACAGTAACATTCTGTTCTTGATTTAATCTCGTGATAATCGATTGTATATCCTTTTGCCCTTGTGGGTCCAAACCTAACGTAGGTTCATCAAGAAAGATAATAGAGGGCTCATGTACAATGGTTTTCGCAATACCGATCCGCTGCCTCATCCCCCGTGAATATTGTCCAATTGGAATATCTGCCTTCCCGGCCATGCCTACCCACTCAAGAACCTCTTCAACCCTTGACTTAACCCTTTTCTTATCAACACCATAAAGTTCGGCAAATAATTTTAAATACTCTCTCCCAGTCATCCAATTATAATAACCATGCGATTCTGGCAATACCCCAATTAATCTGCTCACCGATGCGTTCTCTTTCTTAACTTCCTTGTCTTCAATGGTTACGGACCCGTCACTAGGTTCAATTAATCCATTTAACATTCGGATAGTCGTCGTTTTCCCTGCACCATTTGGTCCTAAGAATCCGTATATATCGCCTTTATTTACCTGAAGATTCAAAGAATCAACAGCCACAAAACCATTGTCGTATTGTTTTGTTAAGTTTGTTGCCTTAATCATTCTAAACCCTCCCTTAATACCCAACTTTTTAAGTACATCCTTAACATAAAGGAAGACTATGAACGGCTTCCGAAGGATTAAAAAACACAACATAAAATTTTGATGAAAATATTTTCATAATCAACAAAATAAAATACTCCACCATTTAAGTGGAGTAGAAATACAAGAATTTATTTACCCTAAAATAATGACTGCAATTCCAACTACAAAACAGTAGATTGAAAAATAACCAAGTTTTCCTTTTTTCATAATATTAATGAACCACTTTAACGAAAAATAGGAAGCAACTAAAGAAGCAATAAATGCTAGTGTATATGGAAGGAAAAGTTGTCCCATATTTGGATCGTGAATTAAATCGGTAAACGATAATATCATCGCACCTAAACTAACAGGAATATAGAGAAAAAAGGAAAACTTAAGTGCAGTCTCGCGTTTTGTTCCTAGGGCCATAGAAGATACAATGGTTGCACCTGAACGACTGATCCCCGGTATTAATGCCACTGCCTGAGATAACCCAATTATAATAGAATCCTTGAGAGTTAATTCACCATCGCCTTTACTACCCTTTAAATTTCGGATTAGCCAAAGAGCAATCCCCGTTAGTATTAGAGTAAAGCCAATAACCCTTACTCCTTTAAAGATGGCTGCTATCTGGTCTTGAAATAGGACTCCTATAATTCCAGCAGGGATGGTACCGATAATCAGATAAAGGACAAAATAAAAGTCTTTCTTCATACTTTCGGTTTTATCTGAAACGACTAAATAGGATACACTATTTTTTGTTAATTGTATTAAATCTGTCCGGTAAATGAATAATACGGCTAGTAAAGAACCAAAGTTGACCAGAACCTCAAAACTTAATCCCGAAATTTCTAAGCCAAAAAAATGTTCAAATAATACTAGATGCCCACTCGATGAAATAGGGATTGGTTCCGTAATCCCCTGAACAAGTCCTAAAAATAAATATTTTAATAGTTCAATCACATTCCCTGAATCCATGCGCAATCATACCTCCTTAGCCCCTGCTCTTTTTCCGTTTATTTTTTACATAGATTCCTAATAAAATAATGAAAATGAAGGCTAAGATGATATAAGCAATTTTAGAATAAACATCCATAAAATTGACTATATCATGCCACGAAGAACCAACCGCTGCACCAACTTTAATTAAGACTATATTCCAAATCATTGTTCCAACTGTCGTTAAAAGGAAAAACAACCAAAAGTTCATACGTGCCATACCTGCTGGAATCGATATTAAACTTCTGATTAAGGGGATAAATCTACAAAAGAAAACAGTCCAAACACCATACTTATCAAACCAAGACTGTGCCTTATGAATATCTTTTTTAGTAAGACGCAATATGTGACCCCATTTATCAACAATTCTTTCTAAACGGTTTACATTAAGAAGGGTCCCAATCGCATAAAGAACAACTGCACCTGCTACTGAGCCGGCAGTCGAGGCTATCACAACACCTGTAACACTCATATTTGTGGTTGTTGTCATAAATCCTCCAAAGGTTAGTATGACCTCAGATGGAATAGGGGGAAAAATATTTTCCAACATAATTAGGAGGAAAATCCCCATGTAACCAAAACTATTCATTATTTCCGTAATCCAATTTTCCATTAAAAACACTCCTTGTTTATTGGTAAATCCCCTATGTTCGTCCTGCTAAGGAAAATTAAATTAGTAAATTCCTTTGTTCTTATATAGGTTAGTTCTTGTATATTCTTTCTCTTTATACCTTTGGAAGAACCAAATAGAAACTGTTAACCAGACGCTGCTTGCAAAATATCCTCCGATAATATCGCTTGGATAGTGTACCCCTAGATAAATACGGCTAGTACCAATTATGAGGATAAGTAAACTGCTAAATATCACAATTGTTGTTCGCCCAAAACGATTGAGAATATGCCGCCAAAATATAAATGCCAAAATACCATAAACGGCGAAGGCACTCATTGCATGTCCACTTGGAAAACTATACCCACCCACGTCAATTAACAAATGGAAATCAGGACGGGCCCGGTGAAAAATTACTTTTAAAGTCTGATTTATTACTTGCGTTCCTATAATGACCGTTCCTAACAAAAAAACTTCGGCCCGGCATCTTAGTACACTATATAAAATAAATGACACTATCAAAAATAAAACCAGCACCACAGGAAATGACCCTATAAATGTAAAAAACTTCATGATTGTGGTCAATGCTTGTGATTCATAACCCCGAATAAAAGAAATCAAC
The DNA here is from genome assembly GCF_002858875.1 of Bacillus sp. UMB0728. Taxonomy (NCBI): domain Bacteria; kingdom Bacillati; phylum Bacillota; class Bacilli; order Caryophanales; family Bacillaceae; genus Bacillus; species Bacillus sp. UMB0728. The sequence continues at coordinate 20,662 of NZ_PKLA01000009.1, forward strand.
GTTTGATCAAACCGTTCAATTTTCTGAGCACTAATTAGAATCGCCATACAACTAAAACCAATTAGTGAAACAAGGCCTATGAGAAAAGCACTTAATAAATGCCCTTTTAATTTCATTTCGATAACTCCTACTTTCATTTATCAATAAAATAGTGTTCTGGATACCTAATGAGAGTAACAAGTAAAAATGAAAATTTAAGTATGGAAGGATTAAAAAAATTTAATGTTGTATTTTTATGTAACATAAATAAAAAAGGAGTTTTACCCCTTTAATTGTTATTAGTTAAACAAATTGGAAATTGTTTTTTCCTTTCATTTTGGCGATATACATGGCTTTGTCGGCATTTTTTAATATCACCTGATAACTTTCACCATTTTCAGGGTAAAAACTAATTCCGATACTAGGGGAAATATTCGATTCCTTTCCTTCCAATATGAATGAATCGGACATTACGTTAATTATTCTCTCCGCCACATTTATACATTCCTCCCTAGTTATATCCTCCAAAACTATAACGAACTCATCTCCTGCTAATCGAAAAACGACATCATTTTTTCGCACACTTCTTTGAAGTCTTTCAGCAACTTGAATTAATAAAGAATCGCCAGTAGCGTGTCCCAAAGTGTCATTGATTTCCTTAAATCGATCTAGGTCCAAGAACATTACAGAAAATTTCTTGTTGTATTTTTTACTATTCTTTATTTCCTGATTAATGTAGTCCTGCAACATTAATCGATTGGGTAGGCCGGTCAGGTGATCCATATGGGCCAACTTTGCTAATTTATCATTTAATATTTGTAATTCTTTCTTTTGTCGATTTATCTTCATCAAATAGACAGTGGTAAGTACAGTAACGGAAACTTTAACCAAATTAACTATAGTAATCATTTCAAATTCTTCTTTGGATAATAACTTTCCCGTTCCAAAAAACTCAAACACTTCCCAAAAAACGTGTATAACCGAAGATATACATAGTATTGTAATACCTGATTTGGGACCAAACCTAAATAAAACAATGAAAATCGAAGGGAAACTTAAGAACCAATAACTGCTAAAGAAGTGTATCGGTAAAAAACTTTCTAAAATAATGGGTAAAATCAAAAAGAAAACAACTAGAATCCAAAACGCGGAGTTTTTATATATTAAAATCTTCATTTTTCCAACCCCAATAAGAATATTAAATCCACTAAAATATATCATCAAATAATGAAATAAATACTATGCCATGATTAAAAAAATTTTATAATTGGGTATTTCCCTGACATTTACTTTACTAGAAAGTAGTTTATAGTGATCTTTCTTAGTATGTGCTCCCGCCTGTACTTTCTTCTTATGTGTTTTCCATAATTCTCGTTTTTTCCTTAAAATTATCTGAAATCGTGTTTTTTATATAGTTTAATTTGCGACATCCCTTTTGGCTAGGGCAGTACTTAGCGATCAAGGGATTGTCATCCAAGAATCTTTTTAATTAGATATTTTACATACAAAAAGACCAGTCAGCCTTTATGAACTGAATGGTCTTTTCCTTTTGTCACGAGAACCAAAGGATTGTCTTCATAAAATAATAATGCAACTTATATTCTAAAGGATATACATTTCAGTTTAAGTGAATATAGTAATCATTCTTAACAAGTTCATATTCTTCAAAAGTAAGAACAGTTGCATCATCTTCATAACCCAATTTGTCGTACAATGTAATAATAACGCAATCATTCTGGATTAATTCCCTAATACTTGCTGCAGATTTATACATTTTGTTTACCTCAATCAAATTCTGTATACTCATTTCTTCCATAGTATCCCACCCCCTTTATAACTCGAACTATCATTGATGACTTACTGTCATTGGAGGGGAAGTTATATGAATCACAGTTAAACATTTAAGGTCTAATTCCTTCAACATTTTTAAAATATGATAGTTAATAAGTAGGGTTTCACACTTAAATTACACCAAATCGAAATAAATATTTTTCAAATGAAACCAGCCTACCCCACATTAAGTCATCTTTTTTAAATTCTAAATAAAAATCCTCATTATTCATGATATTAAACATCATTTCTTCAACTTGAACGGGATCTGCAATACCTAATTGGATTTGTTTGTATAGGTGCATAAATGCAAGTCTTACTGCTGCAATAGTGGGAACGTTATGTTTTAAATATACATCTATAATCATAGTAATATTTCCTCCCTGATAATTAATTTATACAGATATGATAACGTAGGTTAGGGTTATTTAGAGCCCCAGATAAGTAAAAAAACAGGGAATTATATCCCCTGTCCATCGTAATAATTTGGATTTAATTTTTTTGCTAAATTCATGCACTTTATGAGTTCATGACTGTCTACTAAATATTCCCCTAATATAAAATATAGATTTTCCATAAATTCCTCATAAGAGTGAAAAATTTTGTTATAAACGGAAATTCCAAGATTGTCCTTTTTCCCTTTTGTTGGTTCTCTTTTGAAAATATATACAAAGTACATCCATTGGTCCTTGTTCTTATCCGTTTTTAATACCCTCTCAAAGCGGGTTAAAATTATATTATGATCCGCACTATAAAACTCTACAAATGCTGGTTCAAACTCATCTTTCTTTACGAAACTAAATAATTCTTTGGCTTTCATGAGTATTCTCCCCTTATCCTAAAAATTAATATTACACTGGTACACTTAAAGATAGAGGAGGTAAAACCTGTATTTGTTTTTACCGTTATATTTTTCCATGCTTTAATGGTCTTTTTATGTACGGTAAAATTATATTATGAACGATATAAACGCGCTGATTTTTAAAGGAAGAGGTGAAGAAATGGTAAAGGGTACTTCTACTCCATCTTTTTCAAAGGTAGATTTTGAGAAAGAAAAGGAGTATGTTCGTTCTGAAATTGCAAGATTAGCAGCCAATGCAGCCAGAATTGAAGAGCAGAAAATACTATCAAAAAATAAAATTTTTGACTAAAAACAAGGAATCGAACCCCAAAAGATTAATAGGATAAGTGGGTTCACTGAAGTATACAAATATATTAATTTCATTTTATCTTATTTTCTTTAAAGGAGCGGTTTTCTGCTCCTTTAAATTTAAAATTTTATCTAGAAATTATCAAGATAAAAAAGGGACAAGCAAACTAACAATGCAATGAAGAAGAAATGGAGAGTGATTTATATGATTAAGTTGAAAGATATTACACAATTAAAACGTATTTTAAGAGGTGAGGACTATGACAAGATTATTGTTTGGAAAAGTGGAGAGTGGGATTTAGTAACAAGTAGTTATATTGGTGAACAAGACGGGGAAACTCCTGTAAGAATAATTAATCGTATTTTTAATCATAACCTTACGTATAAGCAAATTGACAATCTTGTTGCAGATGTTCAGGCAGAACTTAATTAATGCATATGGGGAAGTGTTTAATTAGAATAAAGTTTGCTTATATTAGTAAGTAGGTAGGATCACCAAACAAAATCCTCCAATAGCCCTAGAAATATCCACCATTTAACATTAGCATAAATAAGCAGCCAACCTCTATAAAATTATGGTAAGAAGTCTTTATTATAAATAGCAAACAAAAACACTCAGAAAATTTAAAATCTGTGTGTTAATAACTTTTCTCCATCTTAACCTATCGTAACGATAGACATTCGTGAGAAATGTTAGTCCACCTTTGCCCATCCCCACCTTTAAATGCTTGTGTTGTTTCAATACAACAAAAAGGTAAGGAGTTTATCTCCCTACCTCTTATCTATTCAAATTCCACGTATTTCCTTAATACTTTCATAGCACGTTCTGCATCTTCGTCAGTTCTAATATTTATATTAGATAATTCATTTGTAATTTTCTTTATGATGTCAATTACCCTTCCATCAACTAACTGCAATTCACAACATAACTCTGAAACACGATGAAAATTAACACTAAACTCCACACGCTTGTCTTCCATTGAAACCAATTTTAAATACAATTTACTCATCATAATTCTCCTCCCCATCAAGTTGGGCTCTAAGAGAATAATAGGCATCCATATTTTCAATTGTTACATACTCATTGACCAAATCCAGAACTTCCTCATAACTTTTCAAACCATCATGTTGAAACCGATAGTTAAGTTCCTCACTCTTATCAAATTCCTCTAAATATTCAAGCATCGCTTCCGCCTTCCACATTACATGGTAGACATTTCCCTCTGGACCTGACCAATCGATTTTTATAATTGGTCTACTATATTTTGTTTTCATATTGCCACCCCCTCATTAGTTGCTATACTAATTGGGAAGTAACAAAGATTCGGGATTTTATTTCTTTTCCTTAACTTCACATACTCTTTCGCTGTCATCTCTTTCATTATCATTGACTTATTTTCGCCATAGAAAGCAAATATGAAGTCAATATTTTTCATAGACATTCTTTCAAGTGTCTGTAAACTAAACACATTTAAGAAAATTGGGCTGAATATAAGTATAGTTTCATTAAACCTTAAAGATGTAACATATTCCGTCATATCCTGCGGCTTATAGTAATAGATGAGTTCTTGCAGTGGTTTAGAGAAAATATCAAACTTGCTGATGGCAAGTCCCTTCTCTTCCGAAAATTTAATCAGTTCATGCTTATGTTCACTATACTCCTCTTGAACTTCATGTTCAGTATTGTTCTTTCTAATCAATACAGATAGTGCTCTGATTTCCTTCATATTAACACGCTCCTAATAATTTTTTTGAAGTTCGACATAGTTAAAAAATAATGCTTTCATCGATTCTAATTCAGATTCGGAATACCCTATACCTTCTATAATCTTTCCTTTTAAAATAATTCTTTACTTCCTTTTCAAGATCACTAAAATGGTATTTAAGACTTGCATAATTTGGAATTCCAACAAGTAATCCTAAAATAGTGATAAGCGCTTTGTCATCAATATTCATTAGAATATTAACCACAAGTATCATGGTTAAACACGACAAGAATATAATCCATCTGGTCTTTTTTATATTTACCTCTCCATGTAGTATTAACTTCCCTGACAGAACTCCCGCAGCCGTGCCCCCGATGTATAAAAGCCAACTTTCTTGTGTCATTTGAAACTCGCCTAAAAAAAGTACGAGTGGGTAAGTTAGAACGGTTGTGAACATCATTGTAACGATTTTTCCAATTAGCAAGACGAACTTTGCAGTTTTTTCACTCTTGAACCGTGGTTTTATCATTTTCTTACCTCCCGTTTTTCATTTGCTTTTGTCCAGCGTTCCGCACTTGTGTTTAGTGAGGATACGATTAAAAGTATAAGAAACGTAATAGCAAGGCCGGGTTTCTTATCCACTATGTAGTTTGATGCTAATCCTAATATTGCTCCCATTATGAGTGAATATAATGCTATTCCTTTATAATTCATTTCGATTATTGTTTTTCGAAGCCAGTTCATACATTTTCCTCCATGACTTAACAATATTTTAGAAATAAAGATAAGAATTATTAACTCTATTCCAGATTTCTCTAGGAACAATGGAATCATGGTGAAAGGGAAAATACTTTTCAAATGTTATTTTTCCTCCGTGCGAATACTCCCTGTAGATATAGTCACCCGTATATACAATATCCCGAAGAATCTGTTTCACTTCATATGGACTGAATCGTACTTTTAAATCAAACCAACTCAATGAAGTTTTATTTATTTCCTTGCTCACCTTTTGGTACGAGCACCATTTTAGATACAATCTGTAAATCTCCCTAACTATCATCGCCTCATCTTCATGAACCTGAAGAATTTTATTTTCATCAAACCTATAACCAAACGGAACCGCATGATTAAGGCAGCCATTTAAACCTTTACATACATAATTTTCTAGACTCTTGTACAATGAAATTACCTCCCATTAGATCATTTGAATTCCTATTATTAAAAATCCTAATGCTAATTGATTTCAGATGATGCTCCGGCAAACGAGCACCTGCAATACTAATCTTCTACAAAATGTGGAAATCTTGGTATAATACCACGGCTTTTAATATTGATGTAGTCAGAATTTATTCTCTGAACCACTTTACTGTCAGGTTTCATAATGACATACCACAATATAAAATCAGAATCTTCCTCGTCAAAAACTTCTGCGAGGACATAAACTAAAGTACCCTGATTATGCCAAACATCTATCCCTGCAATATTCACACCAAAACTTGCAGTTATTTCTCCAACATGGAATTTGTTCTCCTCATTGCTTATCACAAAAATCCCTCCTTATTGAAGGGGAATTACATGATCTGGCCCTGATTTTCCCCCTTTGAAATATCAATCAAATTCCCTTAAAGGATTACATACTGCCCTTCTCGTATCTGATTTGCAATTTCTAATCTGAAATTTTATAGCCCTTGTTTCTTAGAATTTCAATAAGACCATATGCCATCTCAACATGGTGTTCATGCCCTTCTCCGTGCAAATCAAAGTCAAATTCGTCCTCTTTGCCTTCAAAGTAGTCATATTCATTAGCCCATTCCACATTCCTTATAAACTTCTTAATGTAATTCTTGCTTATTTCCCCTTTAGTGTCACAAACTTTCCTTAAACTAATTTCACCTTGCCCCCAGTAAATGGACTCGTCTGACAGCATGAAGAGTTGATTATCATATTCAAAGAAGTAGTTGAAGATATCACCTGTTTCCTTACGGTAGATAATTTCTTCATTCTTAAAATCGTTCTTACCCCAAAGAGAATAAATGTACCACCCCATTACTTTGAATTCCTCATCTGTTAGTACATCATCGTTATTAGGAAACATCTTTCTTAATTCACTCGTTTCATCTAATGTGAACATCTAATTCTCCCCCTGACATTTCATCATCCTCATGATCACTTGCAAAGTTTCTTAAATAATCACTTAACCAACTAGCGCCACCCCAATTGATTCTCCAAATTGCTAATTTCGATACATTGAATGTTTCTTTAAAGTCTTTATTAAACATAAAGATTAAATCAATCCTTTGATCTTTAGTAATGGTCTTATAGATATTTCCCCAAAGGATTCTGGGATCGTTTGTATTTGTTACTCCAGCACTATGAAGTTCTTCAGACACACCATCAACCCAATCGTTCAAGTCTCCTCCACAACCTAACATCACTAAACCCTCAGCAGTATCTCCATCACCATTTGTGACTAGTTCAATCAAATTCAAAAATCCTATTTCCCTGACTTTCTTATCCATTATGATTCCCCCCGGATTTATTTTTTAGTCAATTTGTGATTATCCATTCACATTTTGTGACTAACAACTTGTGATCATGATATCACACAAAAAATTGCATGTAAAGCCAAAATGTGATTTGGTTTGCACAATTTGGCTCAGTGAACTAGAATGTACATATAAGAAAATTAACTGTGAGGGTGATTTTGTTTTGAGTAATGAATCAAAAATAATGATTGGAAAGCAATTGAAGAAACTATTGGAGGATAATGGATTCAATGTTGCCAAAGATACCCTAGTGGAGGAATTCGGTTTTAATCGTTCTACTTTGCAAAAATACTTAAATGACATTAGAAGACCTACATTGGAGGATATTGTAAAAATAGCAAATCACTTTTTTACATCGGTAGATTATTTAATTGGCAATTCGAAATACGCACTGGACATTTTTGATCATAAATTTTTAGAAGAGTTCTTTGAATATTCTTCTGATAAGATTGAGGATCACTTTAAGGAAAGATACACTATTGATATTTCTGAAGAAACCATACATTCTAAATCGCTATTTGGAATTCTCGAAGCAATATTTCAAGAAGAGTTCAATAAATCTTTGGAGGATCTTTCAATTAACGAAAGGGAGGAAAGAAGGAAAATATATGAATTGCTAATCACAATATTTTTTAGTGCGATTACTCTCGCAAAAAATGAAGAAAACAATAATAGGGATGAATTGCAGGCACTATCAAAAAGGTTAACTGAATCCGTTCATGGGGAGTATAGTTTTAGAGATACAATAACTCTTGAAGAATTAGAAGAACATAGCAGCAAAACACGTAAGGAGAAAATAAAATTATTAAAAAGTTATATAGGGATAAACGTTGCTAATGGACAGAAAGCACTAAGAATGTTAGAGGAACTTTCCGAAGACGATTAACTGTTAAAAATGGTTATTTACTGTTCATTTCTTAATAGAGTCCTTCACTTTATATGAAAAGACCAAACATCTTAAACTGTTTGGTCTTTTCGACATCCTAGAAAGGATCAACATAAGATATTTAGAGGTACAACTAAGAGTCTAAGGGGAAACTTTTAATAAAACAGAATTTTAAGTGTTTATATAAGAACACTTATTCAATTAAGGTTAAGTACAGATACCCCAACAGTAATGACAAAGCAATACCTGAGAATAATAACCTCCCTAGCCAAGGATTATAATATTCTTCGTTTTCACCCTTTTCTTTGTTATTTTTAGCATGTATGTAACCTCGAAGAGTACAAAACCAGACAAATCCTCCACTCATAAGAAAAATCATCAAATATAAATAAGGTATTATATCACCAGTTAAAGAAGCCATAATAACAAATAGCAACATATATGCAATCAACTTACCACCAAATACTTTTATTACAAAACCTCTAGGAATGCCATTATCTAAATCTCTCTTTGCCGCATGATATTTGGTGGATAACACGATATTAAAAAGTACTCCTCCTAAAAGCATTATGACAAATGAGTTGAGATAGTAGTCAATGGTTGGAATCCTATAATGTATCCACATTGCTGGCAAGAATATAGTTGTAAAAATTAAAGAAAAATAAATCGTTATTGCTATTAAGGTTATTTTATGCCATTGCTTCTCTACTACGATCCCCAATATGTTCATTCCCTTTTTCTTCGTTTATTTCTACTTTACGGTGTTCATATCGTTAAATTTGCGACATCCTTCTGAGGAAGTATGAATCCTAACGATCAGATAGGCGTCATCTTTAAGAATTCAGTTGTTGAACCGAAATCCGAATTAGTGTAAAAGCCTGATAATCAGTTAGGTCATTAATTTTTCGCGAAATTATTTTTTGATAACATCCCATTTAGTGCTCAATACTTCCTTATGTTTAGAATCCACAATTTTATATAGCAATAGGTTTCTAAATGACAAACCAATTGGATTCTCACTGCCACACCAAATATCTTTTACAAATAATATTTCATTATCATTAAAAATGGAGCATATTTCTTTCTCAGTTCTTGCAGCAACTCTAGCAATTGCACCAAGTTTTTTGTTTTTTCCACTCGTTCTTTTGTATACTCTGATTGATTTTCCATTTTATGATCAACACCTTGTCTTTTGTCCTAGTATTGTCTTTTGTCTTCTTTTAGATAATGCTTGTAAGGTAATAAATGGGGACTTCAATGTCACTGTGGAGATTAATGTTTTTTAATGATGCTATATTCCAAGTCATAATTCCCCCATAAATTGGAAAACCATTTGAACTTTTCCTCTGGATACCTCTCTCCATTGAATGTTAAACCAAAGTACATTCCCACAAGATCACCTTCCAATTTAGTTTGATGATAACTATAGCGCGAATCTAATCATCCGCAAGTTTTTTGCTAGAATTTTTAAAATAAAGAGGAATAGTGATAAAAGATTGTTCAATTACACATGAATTTTATGATTTACATCTATTAAAATGGAGAGGCACCAAAAGTAATTATGAAAATAGGATTTTCATGCCACTTAAATTATGTCATTTCTAAATTCCCCAGAATCTCTTATCTTCAACGATTTTAGGCCCTGTCGGGTGATTTAGATTAAATGTCGTTCTAAATCTAATTAATTCTATTTTCTCCATTTTTCCTGTAGCAACTATTTATTTCTTACTACTATGTATGGATTTTTTTCATTTGAAGAAATTTATTTTTTTCACCTGAATATTTTCCAAAAATTATTGATGATTCAAATCAAACTTTCATAATGCTTTGTGTAGAATGGCTAGGTTAGTTAATAACAAAACTGAATGATTAATAACAGTTATAAATAACATTAACAGTTCCTAGTGGTTATAATAGTTATAATGATAATAATGATTTATAATGGAAATAACAGTAATAATTATTAATAATCATTGATAATCAATACTCGAAAGCATATAAATCGTAACCTGCTGAAAAATAAAAAGGAGAAAGACTCTTGAATCCTTTCCCCCTTGTAATTCTTCCTAATAAATTCACCCGTTAATAATTCCTGCAAAGATATTTCAATTTATCAAAAGGTCTATTAATGCTTTGATATCGTTTTCGGCTTCTTTTAATGTTTTAAATTGTCCCCCGTGAATCAGTTCAAAATCATCTTCTTCAAAAATTTCCGCAAAAGCCGTATAATACCACAAAACACCATTCTCCTGCTTGTCGAAAATAGCAAATCGATATTTTTGCCCATGTAACTCAATATCTTTTAACAATATATAATCACCCAAAACAAATCCCCTCCTCTCTATAGTTAAGTTATAGAAAAGAGGGGATTTTACTTTATATATATCTATAATTTCATTGAATATTTGTATTGCATTTGTTTTACCAATCATTCTGTCTAATTCTTTCATCCATTAAAATGGCATAAAGATATGAAGGTGCTTGTAAATTCTGAAGAGGAACTGTATTTTTAATAGGCACATATTTGAGCGCTTCATTAATTGTACTTTTAGATACTAAACGGTTAGTCCTACTTAAATGAATAGCATTTCCTTTAATGGTGTATGTAAATTCCCCACCTTTTATCTGTCTAAAAGTATTCCCCTCACAATCTAATATTCTATCCCATACTTTTTCAATCATAAATATCCTTCTTTCCTATTTATTCAAAACTCTGTTCTTTTCAGAGCATTTTGCAATTCCTGAATTGAAGGTGTTACATAAACTCTTGTAGTCTCAATACTGCTATGGCCAGCAAGTTCGGCAATAGATTGGATATCTACGCCATGCTGTGCCAACTGTTTACAGTATGTATGCCGTAATGAGTGAGGAGTTATCTCAATCCCTAGTTGATTACTATATTTCTTAAATATATGCTGAATTGCTCTTGTAGTAATATGGTTACTTTTGCTGCTCACTAGTAAAAAATCAGATTCTTGATCCCTTTCCTCTAACCAGTTAAGAATTGCCTCTTTAGTATTTTCGGTCAAAGGGATCACCCTATATTTATCACCCTTGCCATTTATTCTAAGAATTTCCCTTTTTATATCTACGTCCAAAAGTCTGACGTTACAAATCTCCTGTACACGAAGACCTAAATTTACAGCCAAATACACTATCATTTGATGAAGCATGCCTTTTTTGTAATTTTGTTGCTTAGTCAATTCAATTGCATGTAGTAATTTCCCAACTTCTTTTCTTGTAAGCCAACGTATGTTATTCTGTTTTTGGATCTTTTTGATTTTAATGTTATTGGAAAGATTAATGCTTGTTGATCCAATAATTAATAGAAATTCTGACCATTTCATTAATGAAACCAATCTTCTATTGACAGTGGTTGGTGCAATTGAAGTATCTGATTTAAGTTGTCGTTCATAATCTTTCAAATCAGTAGAAGTAAGCATCGAAATTAAATGTGGTGGTTCATATCTTTGATGAATCCATTTAAAGAAGTGGCTTAAATCCTGCGAGTAACTTTTAATGGTATTTAAACTTTTGTCATTTTCTAAAAGATATGTTTTGAAACTTTCAAGTGATTGTGAAATAGTGGCTGGAACCGAGTTCATTATAATAATCCTCCCTACTATGTTATACGACGAAAACAGTGTTTCTTTTATAGGTGTTATGCGACGAGAAAAAATACAAAAATGAAGTAATCATGTCGCATAAACCATATTATCTGACAAAACTTATTTGGTCGTATTATAGCGCGTTTGAAACCCTTTGCCAGCACTTTTACCTCATTTATTTAGTAACATTAATTTCCGTATACCCTACTCATGTCTTCCACAATACAAAGAGAAAGAACTCATCAGAAATCCCTTTATTCGGCTTCGATCAATTCCTTTACACAATACAATATAAATATGTTTAATATAATTGAAAAAAATTACATACAAGTACTTAATTATTATTATTTACTATTCTTTAAATAGGTTTTATATAAGAATATCATGTGTAATTATGATTTTCATATTTTCTTAACTTTTCACTACAATAATCTCGCAACATGCTCACCTCGTCTTTTTCTTTTTATGCTATAACAAATATAAGCCAATTAATTTGGCATGTGAAAGGAGAGGATGATTAATGAAAGACAATATAAATCAAGTTGTTGAAAAAGTGAATCAATTGTTTATTACTACTAGATACAAATATATTAAACTTAATGAAGATGGTAATTACTACACATTTAATAAATATAATAACGAGAATCACGATTCTCTTCACAATGGGTTTATAACATCACATATACTACGAAAAAGCACTTACGGTATTTTTTGCAGAAAAACTCACACTAAATTTGTCACTTTTGATGTAGACGTTCCAGATATACCTGAGGCTAAAAAAGTAGTATTGGCTCTCCATGAGTCTTTAAACACTATCGGAATACCTTCGGATAAAATTTTCACTAGTTGGAGCGGTACAAAGGGATATCACGTTGATGTTTATTTCTCAGAGGAAATCCCTTACAACTTAATGAGGGTACTTTTTAATGCAGCAGTTTCAGAAGCATATAACTTACTAGATGGAAAAATAAATGGGAAAATTGAACTCCGTCCAACACCCACACAGGGGTTGAAACTTCCACTCAGTATTAATTACAAAAATAAAGATAAGAGTAATAACATCTGCTGGTATGTTGACGTGCAAAATAATTTTACTAATATTCAATCCTTTGATTACTTTTTAGGCATTGAACCCATGAATGCTGATATTGTGAAGAGTTTAATATTGGATTTACAGGAAGATGACGAGAACCTACCAGATACAGACAGTGAAGGTAGAAAATTAGAGAATTCTGCTTTTGGAAATATAGATTTGTCGGAGGATACACTAGATTCCCTAGAGGATTTATACAAAAATGGCTTAAGGAAGCCGGGCACTAGAAATGCTGTTACTTGTAAACTGGCAGTTTATTTTAATACCTTAAATGAAAACAAATATGAATGTGAACAAAAATTAAGGGACTGGATGAGACGACAGAATAAGGTCTTTTTTAAGACCCCAATTGAAGAATGCTTTGAAGAAATTACTAGAATCGTTAATTTAGTTTATAAAAAAAATGTTGTGCTCTCCAAAGGATTATCAGAAATTATTATATCTAGAAGTGAATTGTTAACACTGTGTCAGTATCCAAAAAAATTTCAAAAAACTCTTACTGCTTTATTTATTCATTCAAAACGGTTTGCAGATAGAAATAATGAGTTTTTTATGACTTACGAACAAATCGCGTTGGCTGCTAATTGCTCCATCAAAACAGCCATAAACCATATTAAGTTACTTGAGCAAGAAAGCATTATTAGGGTTACAAGATCACCTATATATGTAAGAGGAAACAAACTTGAAAGCCATCCAAATATTTATGAACTAAATCTTAATTGGCTAAATGTAGATAAGGAAGTTTCTATTAGTGTCATGGCGGATAATGTAAAGTCCTATCGTAATATGCGAATTCAACTCATCTTGAAGTTATTCCCTAATAATGAATGGTGGAATATTAGTGAGTTATTGAATATAGCGCTGGAAAAACAATCTAAAGAATAATAATTAAGTACTTGTATGTAAATTAATTCAGTCATATTTAATCATGTCAATAATCACTTTCCTTTTAGCCCACATTTCAAAGAGTAGAAATTATTTGCCTACCCTATGAAATGTGGCTATTTAATTTTTCATTGTTTTTTCACAAGTTTACAAATATATCTTTATTAATCCTTTGAATTATTTTGGTTAAATCCGGGAATATCATCTTGAAGTATTAATAGGAAGTAACTTGGAATAATGGAGCATCGTTTCCCTCAATAAAATAGCCATTAAGTTCCGTTACTTTACCCACGGCCCACTTCAAGTCTTTTTGAGTTAACCATGTATATTCTTTATCGGGGTTAATAACCTCATGTATAAACGCTAGATAATACAGGCAATTTTTATAGTTAAGGTTTTTAATGTAGTTTTGTACTTTCACAATATCCTGCTTGAAAGGATCATCATTAGTATCGTACTTATATTTCATTTCAACCACTGCTAAAATATCAACCACATCATTCCTTAAATGCCCATTTAAACCGGGTTCTTCACATAACTGTGCTATGACTAGATCTGCTCGTAATCCATCATGATAGTATTCAGTATATATTTTCAGCATATTTTCTTCTAAGAACTTATCAGTCAACTTGTTTCTTAGATGGAAATAAAATGAATTCTTTAGTGTGTCCTCCTTGAGTAAACTAAAATTTTCATAGTCATATTTTATATTATTGCACCAGATTTCTTTTATAGCATTATCTATTGTCTTTATCGTATCGATATTCATTACTCACCCTCATTGCATACATTAAAATTGTTGCTGATGTCTGTTACTAACTGCTCATAAAAGGATTTACCCCATAGGTATCTGTCTTTGTCCCTTAAAGAATATTTTTCAGGAGCGGTAACTGAAACGGCATTTATATAAGCCGTGTAATCATCCCATAATCCTTCTGAAAACTTTCGGTCCGTTAAACTATGAAAATGGTACCCCATTTCTTGAAGAACATCACACACCCTAATATCGTAGACAGTAAATGATTCGGGAAATAACACAGTTAAAATAGCACTTGCCATCGGTAGCCTGAGTTCGCAATTTGCCATTAGAAATTTTAATCTTTGTTTTGAATCATTCAATTTATTAACTTCAGCCGTTATCGACTTTACAGCCTCCTGTATGCTAGAATAACCCATCTCTAATAAGCGTTTGGCAATTTTCGATTTTGAACGGTTTGATTTCCAAATGACAATCAAGAAAAAATCAGGAGCACTTAAATGGCCTTGATCTTTAAATCTTTCATGTACGGTATCGAATAGGTATTTCTCAATATTATAGAATGCTTTAAAATCTAGTTCTGCTAACTCTATTTCTTTTATTGGTAGTTCAGGCTTTTCATGCTCCATGTACTCATTTAATTCTTTTACGATCTTTTTTGGTGTATAAGGCTTAAGTTGCCAATTGCCTTGTTCTCCTACGGAACTTGGAGAACCTATAAAATTTTGTTTCTTACCTACCAAATGGAATCACCTCAAAATAATATTAACACGAGCAATTTTATTCTTATTTTATCATAAAACCTTTCTAGTATTTTACAACTAGGATGCAATTAGGATGCTATAAATCAACATAAAAATAAAGGTACTAGATTTATACTGTATAATGTTAATTGGCTTTTCTTTATTTAAGAGGGAGATGATTTTTAGTGGATAAAAGAAGAGAAGTTATTATTAATACATTAGCCAGCAAATATTATTATTTTTTAAATACACTGCCATTTGATGATACGCTCTTTATGAAGGGAATTCATGAAGGAAAAGGTAAGTTTCTTGCTAACCTCCATATCTATTTAGCCACAAAGGACTTGCCAAAGAAGTGGAATGACAAGCGCTATTCAACTGACTTTGCAACTCCTACTGCATTAGAAGTATTAAAGACTAACACGGTAACTGGGTTAGAATACGAACATCTTATACCTAAGAAAAAATACATACAAGATATTTGTGAACAAAAAGCAAAAGACGGAACTTTAACAGAGGAATTTATTAGGAGTTTATTAGATCGATATTTATGGACAGCGACAGTAACTTCACAAGAACACAAATCATTATCTAGAAGGGTGATGCCCTTGAATTGGGATCAAAAAAACATAAATGCTAGATACGAAGTAGCGGACATTGTCCTAGTTCCTCATAAGAAAGACTATATATCTTAGGATAGGTATTCTAAGCAATTACCCAGTATTTAGGAATATTTAAGGCTCTAGTGAAAACGTAACTTACTAGAGCCTACTTCTGGCATCAATTTAAATTAGTAAACAGTCCCACTCTTTGTCTATGTTTTTAGCCCTGCTGAAATATCAAGTTTGTCCTTTTCCAGTTCTTCAACTTTATTTCCATGTTCCTCTACACTTTCGGTATTATCTTTAATAACATTCACATCAGTTTCTCTATCACCTGTGTTAATGATAATAGTTCCAGAATCGGTATTTTCAATGTTAATTGTATTATTATCCCCATTAACGTTTATTATCTGAACTTTTTCCTCTTGCGTATTCGGTTCATCCACAGGTACGAGAGGCAATAGAATTGTCATTAATACTGATATTTTAGTTAGAATATCCCAAATATATTTTGTATCGACCACATGGAAGACTGTAACAATATGCATACAATACGAAATAATCCCTTGAATAACTTCTTTGATTTCCTTGTCATTTATATTCTCTTCTTCAGAAACTGATGAACTACTGTCTATTTCGTCATATACCTCTTGTAATTCTTCAACCATTTCTGAAAAAGTACTTGAGTTAATACCTAAATCTGAAATCTTGTTAAAAAGTTCACTCCATCTATCTTGGTGCTTTTGTAATATCTCAAAAGTGGAATTATTCATGACTTGAGTTATGCTATTTTGATAATTATCTAAACCAAGATTACTTATTACACTAGTGATCCCCTGATACTTCTCTAATCCAGTAAATGCTGAGTTACCTACTAGCCTACTCCAAGTATCTTGGTGCTTTTGTATTGCTTCAAATGCTGAGGATTTAAAAATCCCATTTATAGTACTTTGATGTTTAACTAAATTATCAAATGCTGGACTATGCATTACACTTGCAACACTCTGGTACTTTTTCAATCCAATTGCAGCAGAATTCCCAATTAGTCTATTCCAAGTATCTTGTTGATTTTGTAATTCCCTAAATGCCGGGTTGTTCATAATGGAGGCAATCCCCTGATATCGATCAAATCCCACTGTCGCTGAATTACCTATTAATCTATTTATATTATCCTGTTGTCTTTGCATTGCTTCAATTGCTGGATTTCTTAGAGCCTTATTTAGCATGTCTTGCTTTTTTTGAAACATCTTAAAAGCAGAAAGAAACTCATTATCCATTAAGTGCTCTCCTCCAAAATAAATTTAACAAATTTGTTGTTCTGTTAAGAACAAAATCAGAGCAAGCGGTAAGTACCACCTCCCCTGATTTTGAAATAACTATCTATGCATCAATTGGCCAATCTTTATATTGTTGTTCAGCCTGTTCCATAAATCGGTTAGTTAGAAACTGCAATTGCTGGCCATTAACTTTTTCTTTTATTAGAACCATTTTCACAGCAAGTTTAACCTTAGAATATACATCTTGACGGTGCGGGCTAGTCCAATCAACGTCTAATTTCTTTTTTAGTTCCTTAACAACTTTATGAATTATGTTGGCAAGGAACTCGTTTGAAAAGGCACCTTCTTCTAATGAAGAAATGGCTTTGTAAAATTCAACCTCTTCTTCTGAAAGCCCTAAATCCTGACGTCGACGAATTTCCTCTTCCATTTCTTTTCGCATTTTAATCATCATTCTAACGACATCTGCTGCTTGAATAACACGATTATGGTAATCTGTCAGCGTTTTCTCCAATAACTCTTGCATTGTTTTAGATTGAGAACTACCTTGCTTAAATGTAACTTTAATTTTATCCTCAAGCAGTTTTCTTAGAAGTTTTAATCGTAAATCCTCGTGCTCTTTCTTTGTTAAATCTGCTAAGAACTTTTCATCAAGGATACTAATATCTTGTCTTTCAATTCCTGCCACTTTAAAGACATCCACAGTTTCTTTCGCAAGGAGATTTTGGTCTAGTAATACCGATAATTGCTCCTCTAAAGTTTTATTTCCTCCTGCAGTTTCACCCGGAGGACGTAGATGTTTTCTTAACTGTGCTTTTAACATTAAGTAAAGAGTTACATCATCTGCTAGTACCATTACTTCTGGCTGGCTTTTAACAAGTTGATATGATTTTTCTAGTTTTGTTGCATATTGTATATAATCCTCTGTATCTGTGTTTAATAAAACATTTACAATATCTGCTATAAAGTCTTCTCTATCAATCTGTCCTTTTTGTCTCCAACCGTCTATTTTTATATTGGAAGGTATATAATTTCTAACTGATTCTAAATTCTCATTAAAAATCCGAATTGCTTCAGCAATATCATAAGCGGGATTACCTGTGCCTCCACCATTAGTATATTTATGTGTTGCCTCTTTAAGTGAAGTAGCAATCCCTATATAATCTACAACCACTCCACCTTCTTTACCGGGGAACACGCGGTTAACCCTAGCAATAGCCTGCATTAGATTATGCCCCTTCATAGGCTTATCAACATACAGATAAGACAGTGGCTGAGCATCCATACCAGTCAACCACATATCAACAACAATAACAAACTTAAGCGGGTCTTCTGGATTACGTAGTTTAGCCTTAACATCTTCTTGTTCTTTCTTAGACTTAATATGGGAATACTCGCTTCCTTCTTGGATTTCTCTCCATTCCCGTGGGTCTTTCGAGACATCACCTGTCATGATAACTTCCATTCTAGGACATCCTTCTACTTCTTTTAAACAATCATATAAGTCAGCAGCAATTTGGCGGCTCATACATACGATCATTGCCTTTTGAAAAGGATTGGCCAATGAATTAAAATGTGATACGATATCGTTTGCAAGGCGTTTGAGCCGTTTTGGAGTTCCCACGACTTTTTCTAAAGCGGCCCATTTTCTTTTATAGCCTTCTGCGTCATCATTTTCACCATTATCAACAAATATGTCTTCTAACTGACCATCGATATCCTCAGCAGTCAAATCTAACGGAATTAATCGACTTTCATAATATATTGGTAATGTTGCCTTATCAGCAACAGCCTGAGCCATGTCGTAACGGTGAATGGTGTGACCAAATATTTCTTCTGTATTATTCCCAACAAAATCAACTGGTGTTCCCGTAAACCCGATATGAGAGGCATTAGGAAGTGCAAAACGTAATTGTGCTGCATAACCACCCTCAAACCCTGCTTGTGTACGGTGTGCTTCATCTGCTATCACTACAATGTTTCTTCGTTCTGAGAGCACAGGGTGTTTTGTCTCTTCACCTTTCAAACGGAACTTTTCTATAGTAGAAAACACAACAGGTGTTGCTTCCCCTCTAAGGATTGTCCTTAATTTCTCGGTACTGCTTGCCCTTTCAACCTTGCCAATCAATGATTCTCCCTCAACAAAGGTATCGTACAATTGTTCGTCCAAATCATTTCTATCCACTTGGATAACAATGGAAGGATTTTTTAGTTCAGGGTGTCTGCTTAATATTCCGGCAAAGAAAAGCATACTAAGTGATTTACCAGATCCAGTAGTATGATACATTACTCCAATTTTACGGTCTCCTTCAGGTCTTGTAGCACGAACGGTTTCCTTAACTGCAAAATTAACCCCGAAAAATTGGTGGTATTTTGCCCCGATTTTCTTAGTTTTATCGCCTGCCTTAAGGAAGACTATAAAATTCCGAATATAGTTGAGTAAACGGTCTTTAGGAAAAAGGCCCTCAATTAATGTGCGCATTGTATTAGCGCGATTATTATCTACATTACGTCCGTCAATTGATTTCCATGAAGCAAAGAAATCATAATCAGCAAACGGCATTCCATGCTTAGTCTCTACATTATCCGATACAACCGTAAAAGTATTAAAATTGAATAATTGCGAAATATCATATGTGTAGTTTTGAATTTGTGTATAAGCGTCTTTGACCGTTGCCTGTTCACTATTAGGGTTTTTTAATTCAAAAACAATAAGCGGAAGACCGTTTATATAAATTACTATATCTGGTCTACGCGACATTCTTCCTTCAATTGAAAGTTGATTAACTACTAGAAAATCATTGTTCTCAGGGTTTCCCCAATCAATAGGGAAAATGTGATAAGTAACTCTCTCTCCATTCAATTCATAACTAAACTCTATTCCCTTTACTAACATTTGATGGAATTCTTGATTACGCTGAATTAGATTCACTCCATCTGGGGAAGTAAATATGCCTGTCAATCGTCTTATTTCTTGTTCTGGTATAGTAGGATAAGCCTTCCTTAAGAAGGCTTCAAACCTATTAAATAAAATTACTTCCTGCAGTTGTTCACGTTCGCCACGCTGGAACAATTCTTGTGCATAAAGATATTCATAGCCAATCCTTTTCAATCTTTCTATTGTAGTTTCTTCAAATGCTGATTCACCTAGAGGTCTGGACATGATGATATACACCTCCTTAGTAATAAAAACAAAATTATTAACTTTAAACTCAAATCTTTTATATCATTAAAAATTTATCTCACCAGAAAATAATCGAGGTATTAAAAGGTTTTTAAGATTTAGTAAATAAATATTTTCATTCTTATTTTTTTGAATCTGTAATTGTATATTTTTGAATACCGTATTCATTTTTATCAGCAAATCATCGGTTGGAACTGCAAACTGAATGGAGTATACATAATCTTTATCCGTATGTGGAATTGCTGACCCAGTTAAATTTGATCTAATATTGCTTTCATGATATTTAATAACAAAATATAATAGGTAAGGAGATATACTATTATCCTTAATTTTCAATTTAGATAAAGTAGAACCCACAATACCTTTATAGGCTGAGTATATAGTACCAGAACTATTACCATCCATTACCATAAGGAGATCACTATGATCAGCAAAAACTAGTCTTTCACCTTTGGCAAACTGCTGTGGAATTCCACTATTTAATGCCTCAATATTTAGATATGGTAAATTAGATTCACCTTTTTCTGTATTTAATTCCTTGGGTTTCTTGCCTTTTTCAAATTGAAATATATCCCTAAGATTAATTACTTTCCATCCATTAGGTATTAATCCTAACTCTGAATTTTTGAAATTTGAATTTTGGTTTAACTTATAATCAATAAAATACCCTTGAAAATATGTTTGTCCTAATTTTTCTAGAATCTCATTGGTTTTTAAATTAATTCGAATCTTCTCATCAATATTTCCAAGAATATCACCAATTCGTTTTTGAATCGAATATGTTGGTACAGATATATTAAAGTCTTTAAAATTACTTAAGGGAATTCGATCAACTGTAGAACCCATCAAAAGATTTTTTTCAATGGTTTCTCTCCAGTCTTGACTAAAAAAGTAATAAAATAAGAACTTTGGATATATTTTTGATTTATCAGGGCGAATTAATGCTACTCTTCTTCCTAGGCAACACTCTAAGTCTTTAGGAATCATTGCATACCTATTTAATGTTGCTTCATAAGTAAACACAATATCTCCACCCTTTGGAGTAACTCGTTTCGTCCATTTGGGGAATTCTTCATAAGAGATATGCCTAACATCAGTTAGATCGATTCTTCCTTCTTCTGTAATGTTTTTAATACCTAAAAATACAGGTCCTGTTTCTGAAGGTTTAGGAGTTGCATGAGGACCATCGAATAAGTCTAGAATTACATCTCTTATTTCCATTCTAATCCAATTGTTACTCATTAAGTAAATCCTCCAAATCCCTTTTAACCAACTGTTGCAGGCGATTAGACTCCTCAAAATGTTCTAAGAGTTGTTGATTTAATTCTACAAATTTCTCTTCGAAAGGAACATCATCATTTTCTTCAATTTCCGTTCCTACATAAATACCCGGAGTTAGTTTATACTTCTTCATTTTTACTTCTTCTAATTCTGCTACTCTACAAAAACCAGAAATATCTTCATAACCATTTGATTTTTTATTCTTAAAAGAATGATATATAGAGGCAATCTTATTTATTTCTTCATTTGCTAGGGCTTTTTGTTTACGACTAACCTGAGAACCAAGTTTTCTGGCATCAATAAATAAAATTTCATTTTTACGATTCCTGAAATCACTTTTACCATCACGGTTTTTACTTAAAAAGAATAAACAACATGGAATCCCAGTTGTAAAAAATAGTTTCTCAGGTAACTGAACAATACAGTCAATATACCCATCGTCAATTAAACGTTCCCTGACCTCCCTTTCTTCTTTAACACTTGTAGTCATTGCCCCATTTGCCATTACATATCCGGCAGTACCATTATCATTAAGATGATGTAAAAAGTGTTGCATCCACATATAGTTAGCATTGCTATTTGTAACTGGACCAATTAAACGTGGATCGTTCTTTGCGACACGCTCTGCTCCCCAGTCCTTTTGGTTAAATGGGGGGTTAGCAATAACAAAATCGGCTTTTAAATCTGGAAATTGATCGTTTAGCAAAGAATCACCCAAGCGAATCTCTGCATTTATTCCATGCAGTAGTACGTTCATTTTTCCTAATCGAACAGTTGTTGTCACATTCTCCTGCCCATAGAAAGAGAGAGCGTTTTTACGTGGGGAATACTCTTCACTCTGTATAAACATTCCACCACTACCACAAGCGGGATCAAAGACTTTTCCACTTATTGGTTCAAGCATTGCTACGAGTAGTTTTACTATGCTTGATGGAGTAAAGAACTCTCCACCACGATTACCTTCTGAAGAGGCGAAAGAGCCTATAAAGTATTCATAAGTACGACCTAATACATCCACACTTTCACTTGCTCTAGCACTAAAAATTTCTCGAGAAAATATTTCTATTAGCCCTGTAATGTTTTCAGCAGGAAGATTAGAGCCATGAAAAGTTCTTGGTAGCATTCCTTCTAATTCGGGATTTTCCTCTTCAATTCGTTTCATTGCATTATCCAATATTTCTTTAATATTGGGCTGTTTTGCATTTGACATTATATAAGACCATTGTGCTTCCTCTGGAACAACGAATACATTCTCAGCCTTATATTGATCATGGTCTTCAATAATTATCATCTGTATATCATTGTCTTCCGTGTACCAATCACTATCGGGATCTTTAACCATTTGTTCTAATTGGCTACGTCGTTGCTCGTATTTATTCGATAAATACCTTAAAAAAATTAAAGGTAAAACATAATGTTTATAATCAGAAGGAGCCACACTCCCTCTCATTTTATTTGCTGCATCAAATAAGTCTTTCTGGAACTCTATATCTGCTTTAACAGTCAATTTTGAAACCTCCGACCTAAACTTCTTTATATTTCCATATACCTACTATTTTATCATAACTTTAAACCAGTTCTTTGCAAAATAGAAATACCTTTATTTCAATGTATATTGCTGAAAAACAAAAAGAACAGAATAATTTTTCTGTCCTTTTAGAGGCTGAAATATATAAATTTTATAGTTCTTCATACCCGTGTTTTCCAAATAAAAGATTAAGTTTCTTTATTAAATATTCTTTTGCGATTTCTGTTATTTGTAAATGTGATTTTTGATGGTGTCTTTTCTTTATGTTTTCAATTCGTATATTTGGTTGATTAACTGTAGCGGGATAGACCTTATGGTTTAATTCCCTATATAACTCGTTCAATGAAATACCATACATAATTCTATCATTTAGAAACTTTCCGTTTGTATATTCAATATAATAGGGAAATCTTTTATTCCATTTTAGATATCTACTGTCGGTATCATCTATTTTATTGTTTTCGGTAAAACCTCTGGCTTCCGCATAGCCAATAATAATCGGGACTTCATTATCATCTTTATCTTTGCTAACAACAGTTAAAAAGATAGTGTCTCCAGTCTTAATACCAGTTGGCTTCTTTGGAAAAAATGTTCTGTTTACATATTCATTTATTCTTCTTTTTCTATTAAGATAAATTTCATCATTACGTATTCTATCTTGACTAGTTCCTTCAAACTTGAGCCATATCCCTGTTTTTCCATTACTAATCGAAATATCGCTAATAGCATCTTCTAGGATATCATTTTCTTTGCTATCAGTTGGTGTTGGCTGTGGTACATCATTTAACACTGCTCCCCATTTAGCAATATTATACTCATTCATACCCTTTTTGCCTTTAAGATTTTTTACACTTATATTCACATAGTGTCTTTCTTTTAAAATTCTATCCAGTGAAATTTGCCAATCTCCATTTGATGTCAGTTTATTAAGTAGGCCATCAAAATAATCTTGGCATTGTTTAGTAAAATCTCTTTCATTTTCCATATATAGACCAAATTCATGATTTTTATAAAACCCATTAAAAGTAAAATTTGCTGATCCCATTATTACAGATTGATCATCGAAAATATATAACTTTGTATGTAAATCCTGTAATGCATAAAGTTTAGCGCCTGCTCTCACAAGATGCTCTAATCCCTCAATACTACTTGCACCTCTTATAAATTCCTCCCTATTGAATCTAGTAATTATACAACACTTAATATCGTCTAAACCCTCTATCCACTCAGCCAAACCAAACGCTGTTTTAAGCCCTATAAAAGGTGAAATAATATTAATTTTCTTTTCAGTTGAATCTAGCAAACTATAAAACTTTTCCCCAAAATCCTTACTAATAAGATTGATTGACATTTCGCCACCCCCGAATGGTTTAACAAGAACTTATTATTTATATTATATTCAATCTGGTGGGATTTTCCTAAAGAATTAGAAGGCTAATATACATATTTAGAAGGGGTTAAACAATCATTAATCATTTGGACATACAAACACACTAAGGCTTGTAAAAAACACATTCTAGAGGCCATTTTGGGGCTATTTCCCCCTTATTTAGGTCTATTCTTAGGTTGTGAGGTATAGTGAAATTCAATTATTTCTTTTTAAGATAAATAAACTATAAGCCATTTTTTGATTTTATCTAGCAATTTAAGCAATCAAAAAGACAAGGATTTCACTCCTCGTCTTTGTCCAAATAAATGGGGTTCAATTTTTCAACTACATTTAAACACTCTAAGATCGCATCCTCATCTAGAATATACTCGCTCAAAATAGCATCTATATTTTGCGTAAGGTTTTCAAAGGTTTCAAAAACATTGTCTCTAATCTCAGTATTGAAAACTTCGGTTAAAGAGTCCTCCTTATTAACCTTTGCTAACCTTTTGTCGAATACAAATAAAAAATACTGATATTGAGCGAACCCCTTGTATTGTTTCCAGTTGATTTTTCTAAAGCGTGTAATAATAAATTGGTAATCTTCATGATGGAATTCAACAATTTCATTTTCCATTACTTTTCTTGAGTGATTTGTTTGTTGCATGTTCATCTCCTCCATTATCTTTTGAAAATTTATACATGCGACTCTTCAAGATAATGAAGGAAAAACCTTGCTTTTATTGGTAGACGTACAGTGAAAAAATGTTTCAAATGGTTAGTATTACCTTGATCCCTAAAATTGATTTAAGAGGCTATTTACCACTGACTTTTGGTAATTTAAATACTATTGAAAAACCATTCTTATAGATGTATGAAAAAGCCGTTAATAAGCAAGTGTATGGGAACTTGTTAATTAACGGCTTTTATATATCCTGTTGATTTCCACGAAAATGTATTAATAAAATAATTGAATTGTTTTACCTAATCATTTTTATCATAATACAATCTTAGACAACATCTAAAAATTCATCCATAGTCATTTGCTCATAGTTTTCAAAAATATGCTGCCCAGTTTCAAGGAATCTTTCTGAAAGAAGGTATCTCCTTACACTATTTACCTTTTTCTCTTCAACAGATCCAAACGTATAATTCTGTTCATGAATTGTAATATTTATCCCCATTTGAACAATTTGTTCGATAATTTCTTTTATATAATTATGGACCCATCGCTTCATTTTCTGCTTAAACGGAGCGGGTAATTGTCCCCAAACGGGGTTTATTTTTTCACAAATGTTTGTGCTATTAAAAGAAAAAGGATTTGATCCAATATTTTTTCCAATAACACTCCTTAAAGAATTTCGTACCTGTGTTTGTAAAATATCTTCATTCTCTTTCTCTAACTGGCCATTAATATCAACTGGGACAATATAAATTAAACCATTGTTTAACAAAGTTTTTTCATTGATTACCTTGTAACTCTCTACTCTTTCCCCTTTTCTTACAGTAAGATATAGACCATCAGACTTAATTTCAATCCCAAAAATTTCATGGTCCATAGCATGTCCTAACTTATCCTTAACTGTTTCGCTTATAGATTGCAATGTATGAGACATTTTTTGTTGTTTCTGCTGAGTAACACCGTAAACAATTTTGGCATTTATTTTTGACTTACTTTCTAATCCAAAAAAGTCCTTTAAATGATTGGGTGTAAGACTTAAATATCCAGCAGCCTGTCTTGTTCCATGATGACTCCAATCAACATCAAAGGTACGAACTTTACATTCAATTAATAGGTACTCTTTATCAATATCTTTATATAAAATTACCTCAGGTGTCACTGCCTTTTTTTGTCCAAAAACTTCTCTAAGTTTTTTTATACTTACCGGTTCAAGAGGAATTGGCCTTTCAATATGTTTTAAAGTATAACCTTGTCTATTAAAATACGGATAAAAATTAGACCCGTTAGGATAGGGCAAACTTAAATGTATTAATAAATTCAATTGAAATAATGGAGATAATTCCGTTTTCATTAATCTTTACCTCCTATTACTTGGTTTAGTATGCTTTCATAGGGAACGTCACCAATAAATACATCAATTTGTGGGTCTAAGAACTTCTGAATATTTGTTACTAAACGATGTATTGTATTCCCGCATGTACCCTTTGGTAGAAATAAAATAAATTCTACGAGACTTAAATCCAGAACAACGTTTTGCCAAAGGTGAAGGTCTACCCCGTAAATATGAACCCGTTCTTCATTAATTCTTTTTACTTCTCCATAAATTTTAAATGGTTCTCTACCTTTGGGAAAGGTAAATTCTACAAAATTATTAAATACGTTTGTACTTAACGGTTTACTAAATCTAATTGTAACAGGACTAGCCTTAAATGAATTATTGATTGGACTATCTTTGCTCTTTACTTTTTCTACTTCTACCCATGTTTTCTTTTCCAAGCGCTCAGTCATATTTTGATAGATTGAAACAATTTGTTTCAATTGCATACGATGGTCAGAAAAACTATCAGAGCGATTTGTAAACTTTCCATTTTGATATACATCATGACCACCTTTTCCAACATGACTTGGAAATCTTAAACTTCCTACTGAATGGAAAGAAGAAAAATATTGTCTAACTCCTTGTAGTTTATCAACAATTCCACCTAACTCTTCTACCAATGATACTGACGAGACTTTATGTTCAATGATTTCATCTTTATTCAGGTGATTCTTCTCAAACATAGCATTAAACTCAAATTTCATTTTTGTGAAGCGTTCAGGATGATGGTATGATGTAATTTCCTCCAAAAAGTTGTCATACATTTTTCCAGAGATCCATAATGAATCCAAAATTGTGGACTTTTTAACATATGACCGTGCAAGATGATCTGAATACTTAGAGGATTCTGTTGTAAATAATGTACAAAAACGCGAATTTATTTGTTCAATAAACCCAATTAATTTATCACTTTCGTATAAGGAAAATAGTTCCTCATCTATTTGCTGAATTGAGTGATTGCTATCTGCAAATAAATTTTTTAAGTCCAATAACCCTTTTGTAACAACCTCAGAACCAAAAAGACTCTCATCAAATGTTTCAAAGACATATGATTTTAAGAGTGTATTTTTCATTTTATAATTATCAATTTGTTCTTTTGTACTTTGGGAGTATTCTTCGAGGTAATTAAATACATCTTCTCTAGACTTCCATTGAACTTCCACTTTAATGTTCCCCCTAATAATACACTTCTATGTACGTAAAAACCCTCCTCATACGATGATGAAGAGGGTTCCATGGGAACGGTGCGCTCAGTTGCGCGGAGTGCTAGGACTCAATGTTCCCAAACATTGAATGCGTTCGATTACGCGGTGCGCTAAGGCACAACATACTATATTATACACCAATAGTGTACTACATATTCCAATTAATTGCAATACTTTATTCTTCTTTTGTAGCAGCCGTTGTTTGATAAGCGTTTTGTTTTAATTGTTCCTTCAATATTTCAATTTCTTCAATTAACGCTTTATTTTTCTGTTGCTCCTCGACTAACTTACCTTTTGTTTCAGAGTATATATGAAACATATTTGGCATAAAATGCTCCATGATTACTAAATCAATCTTATCGAGCACTTCTGGTCTAACCTTTGCCTTTTTACCGTCTTTTTCATGTTGATATAAAATCCTATTTTTATCTACTCCGCGAATAGCCTCTAAGCAAATACCACTTCCATGCTTCAATCCATCGGCAGAATCAACATCTATATGAAGGGGATCGTTATCTCCATGTTTTCCTGAGGAAATCGGTGCAACAAGAAGTTGCCCTTTATTATTATCATAAAGAACCACTGCTGGATGTAAAAATGTTAGTTCTCTATTAAAATGCCCAAACAATTCTACTTCAACTATATGGCCCCTCGACAGGTTTTTTCTAAAGACGTGAGATATACGCTTAGATTGGTCCTTTACGTATCTCTCTAGCCCCATTAACCAACGAATACCATAGTATTGATTTTTCTTCACTATCTCATTAAATAATTCCGATAGGAGTTCGTTAGTATCTTTTATTAATTCTATATCTTCATGCATCTTAGGTATATTTTCATTTGAAATTCCCCTAAAACCTTTCAGTTTTGTTCTGTATTTATTTGTACGCAAACCGACCTCTCCCACTTCAAATATATATTTCTCCTTTCTATTATACTCTTAAATACTATGTTCCTTAAAGTAAAATTCCAGATATGTAGAGCCTAGTTACAATAAATGGGATTTCTGAATATGAAAATGCGAAAAACAATAATCTCGGTCGGGGATTACGCCATTGTAAGATACCTAATATGCTTCTCCCTTAAAAATGCAATCTAAGCACAGGGCATAATACTCTCTTAGACCGTAAGTACCAAATGACCTTTATTTGTAGCAGAAAATGCCATTTAAACGGGATTTATTTCAAGCCCATACCATTACATAGCAAAGCCCATAACTTCGATTACAAAGGCATTTTTTCCGTCATTTTTAAGGGATTTATATAAGTTAGGAGAACATTGCAATAAGATGCTTACAGGGAAAAAAGGAATAAAAAAAAGCAGGATAGAGAATTACTTTACTTCCATCCTGCTCTTTATCATTGTGCTAATTTACTGTTTACAGAATTATCACGATAAGATATGTGTCAATCTATAATTACATATCGTTTTGTCCAATAACTAATTTTATGGCTTCTTCCATAAGTTCTTTCTGAAAGTTTTCCCTGATCCCAGCCTTCCTGAAGATTCTCCATAAAGATAAGTCCTTTCCATCATCCTGTAACTCCTTTACTGCCCATTGTAACCTTCTAATTTGAAAATCTTTAATACTCTCGGTTTTCCCCTCCAAATACCATTTTGTTTTTGGCAATTTATCGAGGTGTTTTTCCAATAATGGTCTAATTCCTATTCTGCTTCCTATTGAACTTATCGTAATACGTATAGGCTTCCCGACAGATAACATATCATTGACTGCGACTAATGCATTATTGTAAATTTCCTCATCCCGACGCTCCCAGTCAACCCTATAATTATCATTGGCTATTGATTTTAATTTAGGAGAATTCCTATTCAACCAGTCTCTATCATTTCGGTACAGCCATGTAAAGACCCTATTATTAAGTTGTCGTAATTCTGTTTTACTTTTGCTAGGATACTGTTTTTTTAGATTAAGCCATTCTCCTCTATATCCATCTCTCTTCTCAACAGTAGAATCCTGCTTAATGGGACTTTTACCTTTTTCCACTTTCTCACTTCTTTTTATCCAATACGTTTTTAAATCTAATTTCTTAGCATATTTTTTGACTGTGACTGGATCTGCTCCCAATTGCCTTGCTGTTTCCCTTAAACTTAACCTTTGTTCAGTAAGTTGTTTTAATTTGGCTTCCCATACCGGTCCATATTCCCTAACCTTTGTTTTTTTGTATCTGTCTTCATCATTGTGATCAGGGCCTGTTCTGAGATAAACAAAGCCACAATTGCACCTAAATATCCCTATGGGACTTTTACTATCCACGCCATACTTTAATTCCATGTCGGTAATGACAGGCTTTAAATAATGACTAGCAGCAGGGTTCAAACATGGCCATGGTTTCTCTCTAAACGGTTTATATTCGACTTTTTTATTGAAAAGATCAGAAATAGATATTCCAAGGAACTGAATAAGTAATAGGTGTCTTATAGGATGGCTTGTCCTATTGTTTCTACGGAGCATGTCATTTAACCAATTGTTGTTATAATTATCAATACTCGATTGCATTATCTCCAGTAATCTATGGCCATAAAAATCTAGGAAAGACCTTAATAACTCCTTTTGTTTTATCCTACCATTTACAGTTGCAAAACCCAGTTCTTTTAACCTAGTTAAATACTGCTCTTTAAACCAATTCAATGACTTATTTGCCACACTATTATTTAACAGAAATTCAATATCTTCTGTAAAATTGATTACCTTGTCCGTGATTTTATCAGCGTAATTCATTTCAGGTGTATTTATTTTGCAAGTCTCAGGAGTGGCTAATCTATATTCATGTTTGTTATAACCCCTAACAGGTACTTGGCTATCATACAATGGGATATTATGCTCTGGACAAACAAGAACTCCCGGTATTTGATGAATTCTATGCCAATACAATTCACCAAGATTATACATCTCCTCATTGGCACATTTGGGGCAAAATTTAAAGTATTGATTAAACTTAACTGAACTTGCCATTAAACCAATCCTATTGTAAATACTGCCCCCAGTGTCCCCAATCATAGACTCTTTAACCTTAGCGGCATGTCCAACAGGAAGGAATGCAGCATAGAATGGATACAGTGTATGGTTTGTAATTAAGTATTCGGAAGTATAGCGGTGTCCAACAGGAAGGTTTTCCATAATACGAAATATATGAGAAGGTAAGTCCATTATTGCTGTAATACTGTCTATTCCGTATATATCCTTTTGTGTTGCTTTGATGCTGACGTTTCCACTACGAACGTGGTATCTCGCCAAAACACTGTATAAAAGTTCATCTTTATACGGCACAGGAAAGAATGTCATCATTTCACATCACCCTGTCTTGCCAAAATCACATTCATAACTCTTGATAAAACCACCATTACCAAGAACTTCATAGGCTGTTTTGTTTTCCTTTCGACCTTCCACAACTAAGATTCTTATATCATTCTCTACAAAAGATTCTTCTTTCTTTCGCTTTTTATTTCGTTTAGTTGAAGCGGATATACCCTGTATGGTTTTAACAACCAGTTCGTTGATATCCAAATTCGCCTCCTTTTCAGTAACTTCTTCTACAACCTTTTGAACCTCGGTAGGTTCAAAATCCAATTCTATAAGTTTCAAAATTGCCTTTTCTTTTATTGAAATACTCATTTCTTGTTCTTTTTTCTTTTGCGTTCTTTTTATTGCCTCCATCCTCATTTGCAAATCAATAGAAGCCCTTTCTCTATCCATAAATCCTAAAAAATCTACATCCACTGTACTGATATCCTCAAACTTTGCAATCTTACTAATGTCGCCCGACTTCAAGGCCTGAATCATTGGCTTAACAAGTTGTAAATGCTTACTAGCCACCTGACTAATTGATTCCGGTGTTATTCCTTCCTTTCCAGTCATAATGGCCTCAATTTGAGACATGGCATAGAGTTTTACCGCGATATCAATAATACCTTGACTTTCCTCATACAGGATATTTTTAAAATCATCTGTTAAAGGAATCTGCTTCCTTGTCCATTGATAACCCCAAAGTGCATTAATCAATAACTCCCAGTTTTGATTGTTTTTCAACCTATCCCAAATCATATCTCCTTGACCACTTCCCCGTCTTGCCTGTCTAAATTCACTTTGCAAAATAGACAATCCAGCGGGTGTTCCTACTAATACAACTGGAACTCCAATTGTATTAACTAGTGTTACAAAAAAGTTCAGCATCTTTTGATCTCCACCACTTTTGGCTTTGCTTAAATGCTGAATCTCGTCTATAACTAATACACCAAGCCCTGTGTTTCTTGCTATTTGAGACATAATCACCAGCATATCATTTATTGTTTTTCTACCTAGACCAAATTTTTTGTGATACTCTGTTCCCAACAAATCGTCTACCTTACGGAAAAATTCCAATGCTAATCCTCTCAAGGAAGAATCAAAAGGACAATCGAGTTTAAGCCATGCAAGTTGATACATACTGAAATTTGTTCCGTTATAGTCTTTGTGGACAATAACTTGAGGGTATAAGGATAAAATTCTATTTATAGCAGTTGTTTTTCCCATGCCACTCACACCGATTATAGTAAAACCTGCTGCGGTTGTTCTAAAAACACTGTTATTGCTTAATTCACTTTGCAAGCCCTTGATATTTCGATGTCCTTCCTGCAAGCCCTGCGCATACCCGGGCCGAAAAGGATTTCTTGCCAAATATCCCTGTCGAATTACCCTAGAGATTCTACTTTCCAAATCCAAGTGTATCCATAACGGCTGAAAGCATTGGAATAATCTTTGAACCAAATGAATTCGATAATGTTTATCTAGCATTCTTTCTTTTGGATTGTATTCAGCATATATAGCCATTTTTTCAATCGCTTCTTCTGTAGAGAGGATTGAAGGAAGTGCTTCAATGAAAGGATTCCCACTATATTCCTTGATAACCTGTTCCCCGTATCTAGCAACAACAGCATCACAACCGTTTGGAATGATAACTTTATTCATTTTTTTTATTTAAGGCCTCCTTCTGCTTTCTCAACAACAAATCAAACCCTGTATCCCCCATAAATTCGTTACTATCAGATTGATTAAAAGGAACAACCTTAGTGTTTTCTATATTAACTTTATTTAATTCAAAGGCCTCTTCTTCACGCTGAATCATTTTTTCAACAGCACGGTTTTCCCGAATGCTGCCTATTCTGCTCCTTTTACTGCTTACATCCGTTTGTTTTTGAGATGTTTCCATTTTGGCCTGTTTTACAATCTCTTCGATTTCAGTATTCAAATCAACTTTTGACTGTATTGTTTTCTCCTTGTGTTGCCTTTCCTTTTGTTTCTCGTATTCTAGTAAATAATTTATTTCTTCAACTACCTTGCCCTTATAACGTTGTTGATGTTCCAATAAAAAACATTTATCAAAACCCAAACCATTTTCATCCCGTAAGTATATATAATCCATATTTCTTGGATCATAACTTATTTCAATTTTCCAAGTGCCCCGGTTCCGTGCTTTTTCAAACCATCTTTCCTTTAATGACTGTTTTGAACCATAGAGTAACCCTTTATACGCAATTCCCTTTGCAGTCACAGTAGCCTTGCCTGTTGGCATGAGATTGAGTTTTACAACATCTTCCGAAGCATGACGTAACTTTCCTGATTTGTTGTTTATCCCCCATTCCCAGAGTTGTATTGGAATTGACTCTATTTCGTCCTCCACCATCATTTCTTCTCGCTGATAGTTTGTAAGATAATGTTGATTATTATGATATAAAACACATTTAATAATCACTTGAGTAAACTGGTAAATATCCAATTGTGCTTCCAAACGATAGTCACGATCCCCACGTTCTTTAATTGGCTTTACAGCACCCGGTAGAAAGGCCTTCGTTCTTGTATTGGTTACCCGAAATTGTTGCTCAATTATTCCTTTTAAATCAGCCCTGTAAGAAGGTGTATTCAGAATTTTTATTCCGAAGTTATTAATTAAGGGCTCAACTTTACTTCCCTCTAATTCCCCCCGATCAGCCAAAATAGATTCTGGAAGGTGTTCGGCAGGCCACTCATGTTTTTCAATCTCAATTCCGAAGTCCCGACAAAAACTAACTTTATCAGAAGCAGCATTAGCCAAAGCCATCATTGCACCCGCCCAAGATGGACCTTCCAATCCAATATATAGACCAACAATCATTCTGCTATAAACATCCATTACAGAATAAATTACAGGTCGTCCAATTATCCAATCACGATTAAATCTTGATAACAGGTACAAGTCGCCAATTGTTGCGTCAATCTGATAAACTGCACCGGGACCTAGTGCTTCTGTTGTTGACTCACCTATAATTGCTCTATGATTCTGATCATAATTTTTCCGACCTTTTCTTTGGCTAATTTCTTTTTTGATATCTCTTTCCTTTTCAAACCAATACCTGAATTGATATAGTGATGGTAAATCTCCAAAGGATTTTATAATGGGTATTTCAACTTTCCCTTTCACCTTACTATCCATACTAAAATACTCTTTTAACATTAATTCATAAGTAAGGGTTATGGACTTTTCTGCAGAAGAGTAATAATGTTTGTTTATAGCCGTTCTAAATATTTTCTTGATATTTTCATCAATATTTATTCCTTCGCCAGTTACTTGTCCATGTTTTCTAGGTCTCCCTCTTTTTACTTCACTAGCCTTCTTTTCCTTACCCTTACCTCCACACAAATAATAGTCAGGTAAAAGGGAGTTTTTTGTTTTACCACGTTGCCAATACTTTTTTAAATAGCGTATAACAGTACTCTCGTGGACATTGTGTGCTTCACATTTTTTTAGTATTAATTTTCTTCTTTCAGTTGAGTGGAAAACAAATGGCTCCAATTTCACAATGTCCTTTATGATTTCCCAAGCACAGTCACGTAAGGACAGATGCTTTTCAGGAATATCATTTTCATTTATCAGCCGTCTGAAAGGGTCCTTTTCAACAATAACTATGCTCCCCTTGTTTAGCCCGTCTTCTACGTCAGAAATATTCCTTTCATAGGGTTGAGAGGTGGAATAAATATTGAAAAAGTACCCATAATCATGTGCTTTATTAAGCCATAATATCCTTTCAACTACTTTCTCGTTTCCTGACGTAGTAAAGGAAATAAGTTTATTTACTACAAGCATTTTCTTACAGCCTCCTCATGCGTAATTCGTGGATTTACTTCAATAATTGGATTTGATAGATTTACGTCAATTTGATTAGTCATATCTATTCCAATCTGTTTTGAAGCAATTAAGAACTTGAACACAAATAATCCTGTACCTGAATCGTAATTAAACTCCTTGTCAAATTCGGAAGTTATCTTTCTAATTGAATGCTTGGCATCTATTAATCTTTCTACTAAGGCGTTACCTAAATAAATCAGTTCATCCTTTGTAAAGCCTCTTTCAGCATATGAATATAAGCAGGAATGCACCCATTCAATATTTTTTGCAAGCACATTAGAAATTTCCTTTTGAGTAATAACTCCCCAGTCTATTCCTTTTTCCGTCCAATATCGGCGTTCAATCTCTAACCTTTCCAATGTCGTTTTCTTTTCAAGTTCCGAAGCCATCTTTATGCTTCTTGCTAAATACAAATTACCATCGGCTCTGTTTATCGTTATTAGGAAATTAGTGCTTAGTGTATATGGGTATCCACTTTCCTTATCCGTAAATAGTTTGAATTTCAAATCTGATTTCTGTTGTATTGTATCTTCAAGATCCAGTAGGGGAAAATGTTCTCGTATGTCTACAACTGTATCTTGCCACTCCAACATATAAAAATAGCGAGCCTGCAAATCTGAAAATAAATGATGTACTCTACCACTCTTCCACCCTAATATTCGAGATACCCTTCCCATAGAAGGGAAATCCTGAATGGTCAACCACGGTTTATATTCTTTACCTGCTCCTTGTCCCCTTCCTTCTTTAACAAACCGATTATATTTATTCTCACTCCAAGATTGATTACGTTTAGTCATATTCCACATCCTCTACTGCGATAAGTATCTAGTACTCTAGTGAATTTTTAGTAACTCGATTCTAACGGGCCGGCTAGACACATTCAATATCCTCAGCAATCTTTTTTATGAGTTTAAGAGAACTTTATTCTCAATCTTGTTACCCTAAATAAAATAGGTTTTTGACTTTGTAAAAAAGTACACAAAAAAACCTCCATGAATGCATTTCTAACAAAAATACAACCATGAGGTTCTCTGTTTATTCTTTATAAGGGTAAAAGGCATAGAACCGTTTAAATAATTAAACCTATCGTTGCTGAAATACCACCTAAAAATACTGATGTTGTTACATAAATTATTGCTATTTTAATTTTTCCTGATCCGATTAAAGTTATAGTTTCATATCCAAAGGTAGAAAAAGTCGTATATGCACCACAGAAGCCAACTCCCAAAAGAAACCATAACGAATCATGAATTTGGTGTGTCAGATGGAGGTTCGCAATGAATCCAAGCAAAAATGAACCTGTAATGTTAATAACCCAAGTACCCGTTGGAAATAGGGAAAACCTTTGTACCTTTTTATTTATAAATTTACCTAATAAAAATCTAGTGGCTGCACCCAATGAACCACCTACACCTATTAACCAAATCACTCTACATCACCTACTTCAACGTGGAACAATGCCATTCGGTAGCCCAAATAGACCATAATTAAACCAAATATTGTTGATGTTAAGACATAAAATAATGCAATAACTACAAAGCCCTCTTGCAAAAGTTGAATGGTCTCTACTGAAAATGTTGAGAAGGTTGTAAAGGAGCCTATAAATCCTGTCCCAACAATTAAAGTGAATTGTTCACTGTTTTTGCCCTTTTTGCTCATAAATGTTAGGAACCAACCCAGAAACAGACACCCAATAAGATTTATCAATAAGGTGCCTAAAGGAAGGCCATTATCTACATGGACCCATTCTCCCAATCCATATCTACATATAGCACCGAAAAAGCCACCAACTATTACTAATAACAACCGCAATTAAATCACCTTCCTTAATAAAAAAAACCTGCCAAAGGCATAGGGGTACCTATATCTTCGACAGGAGTCATTAGCCTTAATACGACGATTTGTGGTGAACTCCATCACCTTTTCAATTAGTGCTAATAATTTCATTATTAGCAATCTATTGGGTACTGTCAACTAAGTAAACTTTTTTATGATTTTAAGCAAACATTATTTTCATTTTTTTAGATTTGACATATATTCCTGAATTTTAGTTTCTGTAACTATGTTAAATTATAATAAAGTTTGCCGAAACTAGTAAACACGTCCATCCCTTGCTATATCTGACCTCAAGGGCATTATCCAACTTATTTCATGAGAATAAAGTATGCTCAAAGATTTGACCGTTTTCACCCGTAAATGAACTCAATATATAAAAAAGATAAGAATAAAGTTTGCTTAAACATAGAGGAGAGATCACCAAACAAAGGGAGTCACCTAAACCTCATGAAGGCACCTTACGGTGACCCCTGTACCACAACCGATTCTAGCCTTCTGATTGTTCTATGGTAATGCAGTTCTTTACTACCTTTGGGATACGGTATAATTACCATGTCAATTAATTTATCAAGGGTGGGCTTAAATGTTTTACGCAATTGTATTGTTTATATTTGCTGGATTTGCAGAGATTGGTGGAGGTTATCTTATTTGGCTATGGTTAAGAGAAGGTAAGCCATTTTATTGGGGTGTTTTCGGAGGAATAGCCTTGGCGTTATATGGTGTTATTGCCACATTTCAAACATTCCCATCATTCGGCAGAGTATATGCTGCCTATGGAGGAGTATTTATCGTTCTTTCTGTATTGTGGGGATGGGGTATTGATAAAAAACCACCCGATTTATACGATTGGATAGGCGCTGGTATATGTTTAGTGGGTGTTTCAATAATGTTATTTGCACCTCGCCAATAGAGTAAAAAGATAAGAATACATTGAAGGGGAATCAACGAACGAAGGGGGTGTCCTGAACCGTATAGGTGTGAGTTTGAAAGAAAGCCATACAATGACGACTATCCCCCTAAATTCTTCATTTTCCTTTTACTCTTTTTCTTCTTTTCAAAATAGAACTAAGACTTATAAGGTGAATTAAGGATTGAGGAGAAAGGGTTTTCTGTATTTCACCTTTATCCAAATAAAATACCGAAAAAAGGTATCGGAGATACGTTTCCTATTCGATAGTCTAATCCATCAGCCTCATACATAGTACCTTACGGTTTCTCCTATATCACCGTCATTCCCCTACTTACCACGTTACCAATCACCTAATTATTTATTTGTATTTATTTTTATATGGGCGAGTGCTTCTGTCTGATGCCTGTTATACGTTGATGGACGTGGACTTCCCTTGAAAGATGAAGCACACTACTATACCTTACTGTTTCACCTATACCACCATCATTCCCATGATTACCAAGTAACCTATTCCTAATTATTTATATATTTATTCTTTTATGGGCTAGTACCTCTTTCTAAAGCGTATTACACATTACTGGACGTGGATTTCCTTTAAATGGGTTGGTTCTAATGCTCCCTTCAGTGAGACATGGAAACATCCCTTGTCTTGTACTTATGTTGGAATTACCACCCAGTCCTTCTCAAAATAAAAAACTGAGGGGAGATAGCGTAGATACGTTCCCGATTCGATTGTCTAATCCATCAGCCTCATACATAGTCTGGCTCCCTCCTCCTCTACTTTGTACAGTTACTAAGAGAGAGTTGTAAACTGCGGTAACAGGAAACACTTCTATATCTTACGGTTTCTCCTGTTCCACCACCATCCCCCTACTTACCACGTGACCTATGACTAATTATTTATTTTTTTATTTATTTACATCTTTATGGGCGTGTGCTTCTGTCTAAAGCGTATAACACGTTGCTGGACGTGGCCTTCCCTTAATTGGATTGGTTCTAGTGCTCCTCATTCAGCGGGATACAGGAACATCCCTTATGCTGTACTTATGTGGGAATTACCCACCCCGTCCCTCCAAATAAAAAAACCAAGGAGGGATATCAAAGATACGTTCCCGATTCGATTGTCTAACCCATCAGCCTCATACATAGTCTGGTTCCCTCCTCCCCTACTTTATACAGTTACTAAATATAAAAGAGAGTTGTAAACTGCGGTAACAGGACGCACTACTATACCTTACGGTTTCTCCTATACCACCGTCATTCCCATACTTAACACGTTACCTTTTCTAATTAGTTATTTTTATTTATTTTTTATGAGCGAGTTTCTGTCTGAAGCATGTTATAGTTCTGGATGTGTGCTTCCCTTGATCCAGTCGGTGCTATGCTCCCTTTAGTGAAACATAGAAACGTCCCTTGTGCTGTACTTATGCAGGAAGCGTCCACCCCCCTTCCTTCTCTAAAAAAAAAGCCGAGAAGAGGTATCGTAGATACGTTTCCCGATTCTTAGACTAATCTATTAGCCTCATGTTATACTTTGCCTCCACTTTAGACTACAGGAAGTTATAGGACATCTTACGATTTCTATACTTCCTACATGACCTATGATTAATTATTCATAAAAACATCAGATACTTGTTTTCGGTTCATTTCTTTGAAAATGTACAAATATATTGGTTATCCATTTAGATACCAACATAATGACTAAGTAACCCAAAAATAAATGAAAGTAATTAAACCCCTTCAATAAAATAAACAAGCCTGACCACACCAAGATTGGTTTAAATATAAATGCAAGAAATGCACTTGTTATCGTTAAATATAAATAATAATTTTTCTTATGGTTTAAAGTCCATTGATAAACCAACATATACACAACTGGTATTAATGATACATCTAAGGCAAAACTAACGGGAAATAGCGGAATCGCCTTATATGGATATCCCCAACTTCCATAATTAACACCAATACTGTCTATGTATGTGAACCAAACGTGCACATTAAAACCGTAGAATCCCAATAATAATGCCCTCTTTTTATCAATTAAAAACCATATTAAAATTAAAGGCAGAATGAGGATTACAACATTAACCCAAAACTGCCACGTATCTATGGATGAAAATTCAAGCCAATAATCAATACCTTCTTGCATTAGGTTTTCATAGTCTTCAATTATTTTCTCAAAAAAACTTCTCTGTTCTTCACTCATTTAAGTAACTCCTTTATTCCTTGAACCTAGAGGGTAATGCTATCTTATTCTGATTAAAAGTTTCCTTTTTTATTCATGCTTAATTATTAACTTGCATGTGGGAGGGAGTGATTACTTATAAGGGGAATAACAATTTTACTCATTGGCCAAATGGCATTTTATTTAAAGCCATATTTAATAACTTGGTTAATTGTAATATTTTTCTAAGGGTATTTTGGTAGGCTAATTGATATTTCTTACATTAAACTGTGCGTATAAGAAAGTGAACGCATAAGGCACCTTACGGTGACACCTGTTACTACATTTTTCACTTGGTTCTATTGTTCCCTTTATAAAAAGATGTCTTAGGCAGGGATTACTTCTCTATATGAGAAACCTTGAATCCTACAGGCAATCGGGAAACCTCTGCAGGAGTTGGTTGTCATACAGTGATATCCACACTTTAAACAAACAGGAACCCGATATCTGGTGGATTCCTCTTACACGACCTATCCCAAAATATTTATATATTTATTTATTTATCTTCCTATAGGATTTAAACCACATGGAGCGTTTTAAACGTTACAGAGTGTGCCACTCGTTGATTGGATTGGTTGCCCGTCTGTATCCCTTCAGAGAGGAACGCCCCCTCTGCTTATACCTATTCAAGGGTTAATTATCCCGTAAGGGAAACCTTAAGCCTTGAAGGACACCTCTATACTACCACTTTTCTACATTAAAAAACCCCGTGAATATATCCAATATACTGGACACATTCATGAGGCTTCGTGCAAACTTTTTTCTTCTTAAGCAGACTTTCTTCTCATTCTGCAAACATTATTTTGATTTGACAAAACGATATATAATCCTAAATCCGCTTATTCAACCGTAACTGATTTAGCCAGGTTGCGCGGTTTGTCTACATCGCATTCGCGGTGCAGGGCAGCATAATAAGAGATCAGCTGCAATGGTATAACAGAGATAAGAGGTGTTAATAATTCATTTACTTCTGGAATAACGAAGCGGTCTTCTTCCTGCTCAAGCCCCTTCATGCTGATGATGCATGGGTTGGCGCCGCGGGATACAACTTCCTTAACGTTTCCGCGGATGCTCAGGTTGACGCTTTCCTGTGTAGCAAGGGCAATGACTGGTGTACCGTCCTCAATCAGGGCGATGGTGCCGTGCTTCAATTCTCCGCCGGCAAAGCCTTCAGCCTGGATATAAGAAATCTCCTTCAGCTTCAGTGAGCCTTCAAGGCCCACATAGAAGTCAATACCGCGGCCGATGAAGAAAGCGTTGCGTGTTGTTGCCAGGTATTCACGGGCAATCGCTTCAAATTCTTCTTTGCCGTCACAGAGGACCTCCATAGCATTAGCAACGATTCCAAGCTCCTGAACCAGGTTAAATGGCAATCCAAGCCCTTTGCTCTTCGCTGTTACTTCTGCCAGGATGGCAAGAACAGCCAGCTGGGCAGTATATGCCTTTGTTGAAGCAACCGCGATTTCCGGCCCTGCATGAAGAAGCAGTGTATAGTCAGCTTCACGGGAAAGGGTTGATCCCTGTACATTCGTGATTGTCAGTGCTTTATATCCCATCTCTTTGATGTTTACAAGCACGGCACGGCTGTCAGCTGTTTCACCGCTCTGTGAAATAAAGACGAATAGCGGCTTTTCTGACAGAAGCGGCATATTGTAGCCGAATTCGCTGGCAATATGGACCTCTACCGGAATTTTTGCCATTCTTTCGATGAACTGCTTGCCGACAAGGCCGGCATGATAAGAAGTACCAGCTGCAATGATATAGATCCGGTCGCTTTCATTCATCGCATCAAGGATGTCCTGGTCGATGACCAACTCCCCGCTTGCATTCTGGTATTTCTGGATGATGCGGCGTGTCACAAGCGGCTGCTCATCGATTTCCTTCAGCATATAGTGAGGGTATGTGCCTTTTTCAATATCACTGGCATCCAGCTCTGCTGTGTAAGGATTTCTGGCAATGATCTGCCCGTCCATATCCTGGATCATGACTTCGTTCTTTTTGACGATGACGATTTCTTTGTCCATCAGCTCGACATACTGGTCTGTCACCTGAAGCATAGCCATTGCGTCGCTCGCAACCACATTGAATGTGTCGCCAAGGCCGACAAGGAGCGGGCTCTTGTTCTTCGCTACAAAGATTGTTTCATCATTCTGCTCATCAAGGAGCGCCAAAGCGTAAGAGCCCTTCAGCAGGCGCAGCGTCTTGCGGAAAGCATCTTCTGTTGCTTCTCCTTCATTTACGAACAGCTCGATCAGCTGAACGATGACTTCTGTGTCAGTGTCGCTCTGAAGCTCTACTCCGCTCAGGAACTCGCGCTTCAGCTGGTCATAGTTTTCAATAACGCCGTTGTGTACGAGCGTGAAGCGCCCGCCTGCACTCTGGTGAGGATGGGCATTCTTTTTGCTCGGTACGCCATGTGTCGCCCAGCGCGTGTGTCCGATCCCGGTGTGGGCTTCCACATCTCCATCAACGATGCTGCGCAGGTCGGCAATGCGGCCTTTTTCCTTGAAAACATGGACGCCGTTTTCGTTCATGACGGCGATGCCTGCTGAATCATAGCCTCTATATTCAAGCTTTTCCAAGCCTTTTAGCAATACTTCCTTTGAATCACTGTTTCCGATATATCCTACAATTCCGCACATACTTCTGTGTCCTCCCAATAAAGGGGGCAAGAAGCCTTTTTTAGAGGGCATACTTGCCCCCTTATCTCTAGTTTTTGTTTATTCAGAGCATATCCCTCTCTTTGTCCACCAAGTTGCCTTGATGCTTTAAAGAAGGATTTTCGGTTGTGCTTGATCAACCGGGAGGCATCCGCCGAAAAATCGATAAACCTCCTCCTCGTCAACTAGCCCTCTCATGGCTAGTTCAGGCGCTTTAAAAGTATACCCTGACGACCCACCTTTCTATTATTGAATATGCTTTGCACTATGGTTTGCAAAAACAGGATAATCATACATCACCACGCGAGAATCCGTCAACTGATATCATAAAAAATACACATTTTCCCATGAAGCTTCAGGAGCTCCATATAAAAAAATATGCATAGAGGCGCCAAAGCGTTCCTCTATGCATATCTTCCCTTCTATTACTCCTTTAAACCCATTTCCTCGCGGACAACAGCGGCTATGCGCTCCACATAGGTCTCA
The DNA here is from genome assembly GCF_002858875.1 of Bacillus sp. UMB0728. Classification (NCBI taxonomy): domain Bacteria; kingdom Bacillati; phylum Bacillota; class Bacilli; order Caryophanales; family Bacillaceae; genus Bacillus; species Bacillus sp. UMB0728. The sequence continues at coordinate 63,627 of NZ_PKLA01000009.1, forward strand.
CACTGCTCCTTTGTAGGCGCTTCAGCCATTACACGGACCAAAGGCTCTGTGCCGGAAGGCCTGACAAGGATGCGCCCGTTTCCGTTCATTTCATTTTCAACCTCTGTAATCACAGCATGTACCTTATCATTGTCTGTTACATGGTGCTTGTCTGTAACTTTAATGTTGACGAGCGTCTGCGGGAACTTCTTCATTTCATTCGCGAGCTCTGACAGCGGCTTTTTGGTCGCCTGCATGATATTAGCAAGCTGAAGGCCCGTCAAAAGGCCATCACCAGTGGTGTTGTAGTCAAGGAATATAATATGGCCGGATTGCTCCCCGCCAAGGCTGTAGCCCTCTTTTTTCATTTCCTCCACCACATAGCGGTCTCCGACTGCAGTCTGGATGCTTTCAATGCCATTTGCTTCAAGCCCTTTGTAGAAGCCAAGGTTGCTCATGACTGTGGACACAACTGTGTTGTGCTTCAGGCGGCCCTGCTCTTTCAAGTATTTTCCGCAGATATACATGATCTGGTCTCCATCAACGATGTCGCCATTTTCGTCTACAGCAATCAAACGGTCTCCGTCACCATCAAAAGCAAAACCGGCATCCGCCCCTTTTTCCTTTACAAAAGCCGAAAGTGCTTCAGGATGAGTCGATCCTACGCCATCATTGATGTTAAGGCCGTTAGGGGATGCGCCCATTGTCGAAAGGTCGGCATCAAGGTCCGCAAATAAATGTGCTGCCAGTGAAGAGGTAGCCCCGTTCGCACAGTCAAGCGCGATATGTATGCCTGAGAAGTCTTCATCAACACTTTGCTTCAAATATTGAAGATATTTCTGTCCGCCTTCAAAATAGTCATTCACCTGGCCCAGGTCTGCCCCTACCGGACGCGGAAGCTCATCTTCTGCCTTATCCATGAGAGCTTCAATTTCCAGCTCCTGGTCGTCTGAAAGCTTAAAGCCATCAGGCCCGAAGAATTTGATCCCATTATCAGCTACAGGGTTGTGGGAAGCAGAGATCATAACACCTGCCTGTGCACCCAGGGCTTTTGTCAGATACGCTACTCCAGGCGTTGAAATGACGCCAAGGCGCATGACTTCAGCCCCAATGGAAAGCAGTCCTGCGACAAGGGCCCCTTCCAGCATATGCCCTGATATGCGTGTATCGCGGCCGATCAATACTTTTGGGCGGTCCTCATTTCTTGTTAGCACATATCCGCCAAACCGGCCCAGTTTGAAAGCCAGCTCCGGGGTCAATTCACTATTTGCAATCCCTCGTACTCCATCGGTACCGAAATATTTACCCATTAAAAATCGCTCCTTCTAACCATAGTGACATTTTATTTAAGCTTCTTCGTTATTTTTAGTAATAGAAACCTTCACTGTTTCTCTTGATAGCTTCCAGCTTACATTATCGGGGCCAGTGACCTTTACTGGCACATCATGCTCCCCTTCTGACAGGCTGCTTGCATCGACGAATATATTGAAATCTGCAGAACCAAGGCCATTGACCACACCGACCGGCCCCTGGACAGACAGATTTGTTCTCCCTGATCCATCAGCGAAAGCAGCGGTATATCCTTCTGCTGCCCCAGTCAGGTCAATCGGAAGGTTCGAGAAGGTTTTGGTTTCATCCTTCTCTGTTTCTTCCGCAGGAGGAGTCGCCGTCTCAGCTTCATCTTCTTCTGCTTCTGAGCCGGCGTCCTCCTGATCTTCCTGACTTTCAGCTGTCACATCCACGGAAGCCTCTACTGTCTTCGGATCGACAGATGTGATGCCGTCCGGGATGATGACCGGAAGGGTCTGAACACCATCTTTGGTGATCTTGCCCAGGTCAATCTCAACCCTAACTCTTTCCGTCTGGCCGAGCGCTTCTTCGCTTCCGGTGATTCTCGCCTCAGCTGTATCCAGATCAATACTGTTAAGCGTCACACCCGAAGGCAGTGAACCTTTCCGGACGACATCGATCGGCACGGTCTTAGCGAGGCTTTTCACAGAGACGGTAACCTCTACCGTCTCTGGATCGACAGCTACATTCAGCTTATTCATATCCCTGTCGAGCACCCTGATGCTTGCAGCTCCTGTGACAGATTCCTCTATCGGACCTTTGACATCGAGAGCTGCCTTCACATAGCTGATGCGGTCGACTACGTCCTTGGCACCCGTTATTTTAACAGTTTCAGGCTTAACAGATGGTGCTCCGGATGTGAATCCGTCTCCAAGCAGGGACTGGTTGAATTCAGGCTCTACCTTGAACTCCTTCGTTACTTTCTCCTGGATAGAGACTGTAGCATATAACGGATCGACTGTTACATCGAGGCGATCCGAAATGTCCCTTACAAGGATCCGGACCTGCTTTTCGCCAACTTCAGCATCAGATAAATTTACATATACTTCAAAGTCCCGCTGCGTCTTGGCGATCTGGACATGGCTTTTCGGCCCTGACACCCTCACATCCACAGTATCCGGAACTCCGGTGACGACAAGATTATCGGTATCATAATAGGATTTGACCGGGACATCTTCAATCAGCTCAGTGTCCTGATCCCCGGGAACATTAACCTCGCCCGATTTGTCGGATCCATCATAGACAGCATCAAAAAGGAGCAAAGCCAGAACAAGGGCCACAGCTTTCATGAACCACCTGTTGTCCACCAGCTTATCAATCAGCTTATCCATTTTTCTTCCCCCTCCAATTCCAGCGGGCTGAAGAAGACTGTTTCGCCTTCTGGCTGACAATCAATTCATTGGATAGGAGCTCCTTGAATGCCTCAGAGCTCAGGCTTCTGTGAAGCTCACCGTTTTTAGTCAGTGAGACGCTTCCCGTTTCTTCAGATACAACGATGGTAAGGCTGTCTGTGACCTCACTGATTCCCAGGGCGGCCCTGTGCCTTGTGCCAAGTTCCTTAGAAATGAACGGACTCTCAGACAGCGGCAGATAGCAGGCTGCAGCTTCCACACAATTCCTCTGGATAATGACCGCCCCGTCATGAAGAGGTGTATTCGGGATGAAAATATTGATCAGGAGCTCTGATGATATTTTTGAATTCAGCTGAATGCCTGTTTCTATATAATCGCCCATCCCTGTTTCACGCTCAATCGAAATCAGGGCGCCAATCCGGCGTTTAGCCATATAATCAACGGCCTTTGTAATGGAATCCACCATCTTTTCCTGTTCATTTTCTTCCTGGGAGCTGCTTCTCGAAAAGAATCTTCCCCTCCCCAGCTGCTCAAGCGCCCTCCGGAGCTCAGGCTGGAAGATGATGATAATGGCCAGGACCCCCCATAGCAGAACCTGTTCCATCATCCAGCCAAGTGTCTGCAGCTGGAATTTATCGCTGATCACCTTGACGATCAGAATAACAAAAATCCCTTTCAAGAGCTGTACGGCCTTGGTGCCCCTCACAATCATGATCAGTTTGTAGATGACGTACCAAACAAGGAGAATGTCAACAATATTAGCCAGGTATTTCAAAATTGAGAAATCTGCAAACGACATTATCCCTTCCTCCAAATATATTTTTCCAAAAAGCATAAGCTTTGTTTTCAATGTATGTAACTCACATATTATATCATAAATACTCTGAAAACCAATGATATGGACATGGGATATATTGCAAAGCTCTTGGCGTGCCTTCTCATTCATCTAAAAAAAAATCCCTGCCAAATGAATATCGGCTCAGCCGGATATTTCTAGTTTGACAGGGATTTGCTCTCTCTATTCAATCAGCCTGCTTCAGGCTCTTTTTCTTTCTCATCGAACACATTCACAAGATCTTTGCCAAGACTCTTGATATGATACCAGAGCCACTCAAACACTTCATTCACTTCCTTGATATCACCAGTCACCTGGCCTGCAGAAGCCATATACTGCTCTCCATTGATGACGGTCACATCGCCATCGACCTGGCCTTCGATTTTTATCTTGCCATTGCGGACAATCACATCACCCTTGATTACTTCACCTTCCGGTACGATGACCGTGTCATTCTGGACGATAAGGTTCGGCTGTTTGGAGACCGAAAAATTATGGTCCTTATTCCAGGTGGAGACGACACTTCCCATCATAAGGATGAGGAACAGGGAAGCAGCAGTAAGCAGGGGATGATGCCTGAACCACCGCTGGAAGCCCACCTGCTTCTTTTCTTTTGGAAGCTTCGCCATCACACCAGCTGTGAAGCCTGACGGAGCTTGTATATGTGAAGTGCTTTGCACCAGTGCAATAGCTCTCTTTAATTCATGAAAATAAGAGCGGCATTCGTCGCAGCTGCTCAAATGCTCCCTTAATTGCTGTTCATGCTCGGCTGAGATCTCTTCATCTAGATACTCGTGCATATACTCGACAATCTCTGCTGGACATTTCAAAGTTCTCACCCTCTTAAAATGATAAGCTGAATTCATTTTTGCAAAAGAAGATGGCATAGCCATTCATCTCTACACATGACGCAGCTGCTTTCTTAAAGCTTCCCTGCCCCTGTGTATGCGGGTCTTAACCGTCCCGAGCGGCAGGTCCATAATCTCGCTTATTTCGTTGAGAGAAAGCTCCTCGATATATTTCAGCACAATTACTGACCTGTATTTTTCAGGAAGCTTGGAAATTTCGTTTTGAATGGTTTCCTGAAGCTCCAGGCTCTCTACATCTTCCTCGGGCAGTCTGGTATCCGCTGCAATCTGCGAATACATCGTCAATCCGTCCGTCCCGGCAACCTCCGCATCCAGAAAATAGTCGGGCTTTTTCTTCCTGATCCGGTCAATGCATAAATTGGTTGCAATTCTGTACAGCCAGGTGGAAAACTTCAGGTCGATATTAAAGCTTTGAATATTAACATATGCGCGCAGGAAAGCCTCCTGTGCAATATCCTCCGCCTCATGGCGGTTGCCGAGCATACGGAAACAAAGCTGGAACACCTTGTCTTTATAAATTTCCACAATTTCCCCAAAAGCATTCTGGTCGCCTTTTAATACCTGTTTGATCCTTTTCTTTACGATTGCTTCCATTTCTATTTACCTCCGCTCTAATGCGGCTATACGATATTACGGATCGATAGCGGAAAAGGTTTCGTTTTTTATATAAAATTTCTCAATAACTATTATTTTAACAAAAATTTACTTCTTCATGTTTAAAAAGTTTTAAATGGGGTATAAAGGGACTAATTAAGCTGAGGAAAAGGCAGGTTTTTTTGAATGGGCATTCAAGAACTGTTGCAGGATATTGAAAAGTGCCGCAAGGAAATGGTCCAACTGGCTTCCCGTACCTCTTTGTCCAGCCATCATGTAATTGAAGCCAGTACAAGGCTGGATTCATTGCTGAACAAATACAATCATCTGGTCAAAAAACGGTAACTTGAAAAATCAAGTTACCGTTTTTTGTTTCTTTAAAGGAGCTTTTCGCCGAAAAGCGATCCCATCAGCGCAACGGCTACAGATGCCGTCTTATTCTTGTCATCGAGGATCGGATTGACCTCCACGAACTCAGCGGAAGTGATCAGCTCCGCTTCTGCAAGCATTTCCATCGCCAGGTGGCTTTCACGGTAGCTGATGCCTCCTATGACTGGAGTCCCCACGCCTGGTGCATCGTTGGGATCCAGCCCGTCCAGATCCAATGATAAATGAACCCCATCAGTCCGGTCCCTCAGATACTCAATTGCTTCTTCCATCACTCTTGCCATCCCGAGCCTGTCAATCTCATGCATTGTATATACTTTGATGCCCTTCTCCTTCACAAGCTCTTTCTCACCCTCATCCAGGGCCCTTGCTCCGATGATGACGATGTTCTCAGGCTTTACCTTCGGTGAGTAGCCCCCAATCCCGGTCAGAAGCGGATGGCCGATGCCCAGCGAAGCTGCCAACGGCATGCCATGGATATTCCCGGAAGGCGATGTTTCTGCTGTATTCAGATCTCCATGGGCATCATACCAGATGACGCCGAGGTTTTTATAGTGCCGCGACACACCTGCAAGCGTCCCGATGGCAATGCTGTGGTCCCCGCCTAACACAAGAGGGAATGAACCGCCCTTGATTACTTCATCAACCTTTTCTGCCAGCTGGCCGGTCTTATCTGCAATAAGCTCAAGATTCCTCAGATTGGTATCTGGATCTATCTCCACCTCCGGGCGTCCAATCGCTATATCACCCAGATCATGAATGTGCTCAAATAAAGATTTCAGACGTTCATTTACACCGGCATAGCGGATAGCACTTGGCCCCATATCAACGCCTCGCCTCATTTGCCCAAGATCCATCGGCATCCCGATAATCGATAGTTTCTTCATCTCTCTATGTTCCTCCTTCACCCCTGTTCTGCTTTCATTTTAACCGCTTTCAAAGCAATGACTCAACTCGACAAAATCATGCATATATATGCGTACTTTTCTGAAAAATCAAAAGGATAAAAAGATAGAGGTAAATTCCTGGGGGAATCGGCAGTAAGAATTATAACGAAAATGGCATGATCCACCCGCGGATAACACATGATGCTGCAGATTTAGATTCGATGTACATGTACAGCTGTTAGAAGTTATAACGTTTTTAAACATA
>NZ_PKLA01000009.1:70641-71580 GCF_002858875.1 Bacillus sp. UMB0728
CCCTGCTATGATGAGCCATGAAGGACTCGAACCTTCGACCCTCTGATTAAAAGTCAGATGCTCTACCGACTGAGCTAATGGCTCAAAAAATGGCTGGGCTAGCTGGATTCGAACCAACGCATGACGGAGTCAAAGTCCGTTGCCTTACCGCTTGGCTATAGCCCATTAATCAATGACCTGCCGGTCAAAATAAAAAGGACATTTATAAGATTGTCCAAATCTGCAGTTTTTATTCAAAATGGTGGAGGGGGACGGATTCGAACCGCCGAACCCGGAGGGAGCGGATTTACAGTCCGCCGCGTTTAGCCACTTCGCTACCCCTCCACATTCCATTACAGATAAGTAAAGGAAATGGTGCCGGCTAGAGGACTTGAACCCCCAACCTACTGATTACAAGTCAGTTGCTCTACCAATTGAGCTAAACCGGCAAATATGGTGGAGGATGACGGGATCGAACCGCCGACCCTCTGCTTGTAAGGCAGATGCTCTCCCAGCTGAGCTAATCCTCCGAAATGGTGACCCCTACGGGATTCGAACCCGTGTTACCGCCGTGAAAGGGCGGTGTCTTAACCGCTTGACCAAGGGGCCTTGCTATTAATTTAAGAAATTATGATCTCTATAAGCTTCCAACCGGGCTCGAACCGGTGACCTCTTCCTTACCATGGAAGCACTCTACCTACTGAGCTATGGAAGCATTAGCCCAATACCTTAAGCGGTATTAAGGATGGCTCCGCAGGCAGGACTCGAACCTGCGACCGTTCGGTTAACAGCCGAATGCTCTACCACTGAGCTACTGCGGCGGAATGTTTTTGTTTCGCCCGGCAGCGTCCTACTCTCACAGGGGGAGAGCCCCCAACTACCATCGGCGCTGAGAAGCTTAACTTCCGTGTTCGGTATGGGAACGGGTGTGACCTTCTCGCTATCGCCACCAGACTATTT